>CANLXH010000015.1 GCA_947495075.1 uncultured Croceitalea sp. | reverse complement strand
ACAACAGAACTAGCAGACGATGCAGTAACCAGTGCAAAAATAGCAGACGATGCAGTAACCCCATTAAAGATAGACGCAGCTATAGCCGGAACGGGACTAGCACGTTCAGCAGCAGGCGTACTATCAGTAGATGGTAGTGCAATCACAGGTGATGGCGACATCACATCAAGTGATTTAACAGTAGGAGGAGACGCAGATGCTTTGTTAGGAGATGTTACACTAGAGATAGCCGCAGGAGC
>CANLXH010000014.1 GCA_947495075.1 uncultured Croceitalea sp. | reverse complement strand
ACAGAACTAGCTGATGATGCCGTAACAAGCGCAAAAATAGCTGATGGAACGATAGCTTCGGGAGATATAGCAGATGACGCTGTAACCCCATTAAAGATAGATGCTTCTATAGCAGGAACAGGACTAGCTCGTTCAGCAGCAGGTGTACTATCAGTAGATGGTAGTGCAATCACTGGTGATGGTGACATTACATCAAGTGATTTAACAGTAGGAGGAGACGCAGATGCTTTGTTAGGCGATGTTACCTTAGAGATAGCCGCAGGAGCAGTAGGAACAACAGAACTAGCTGATGATGC
>CANLXH010000013.1 GCA_947495075.1 uncultured Croceitalea sp. | reverse complement strand
CCCATCGTGAGTTTAGTCCCTTTATTATGTCATTTTTTTATTAAGAAACTGCTCTTAGGTTGTAATCGACGCTGTTCAACTTACACAAATTAAGAGACCCTGAAACAAGTTCAGGGCAAATTTTAGGTGGCCATGGCGACGGGGTTCACCCCTTCCCATCCCGAACAGGGAAGTTAAGCCCGTTTGCGCCGATGGTACTGCTACACCAAGTGGGAGAGTAGGTCGCCGCCTTCTTTGAAACCCCTTTCTATATCAGAAAGGGGTTTTTTTATACCGTAATTTAACAGAGAAAATATGTTTTGTA
>CANLXH010000012.1 GCA_947495075.1 uncultured Croceitalea sp. | reverse complement strand
CCATCACCTGTGATTGCACTACCATCTACTGATAGTACACCTGCTGCTGAACGAGCTAGTCCCGTTCCGGCTATAGCTGCATCTATCTTTAATGGGGTTACAGCGTCATCTGCTATATCTCCCGAAGCTATCGTGCCATCCGCTATTTTTGCGCTTGTTACTGCATCATCAGCTAGTTCTGTTGTTCCTACTGCTCCTGCGGCTATCTCTAAGGTAACATCGCCTAACAAAGCATCTGCATCTCCTCCTACTGTTAAGTCACTTGATGTAATGTCACCATCACCTGTGATTGCACTACCATCTACCGATAATACACCTGCTGCTGAACGAGCTATGCCTGTTCCTGCTATAGAAGCATCTATCTTTAATGGGGTTACAGCGTCGTCAG
>CANLXH010000011.1 GCA_947495075.1 uncultured Croceitalea sp. | reverse complement strand
TTAGAGATAGCTGCAGGAGCAGTAGGAACAACAGAACTAGCAGACGATGCAGTAACCAGTGCAAAAATAGCAGATGATGCAGTGACTTTATCAAAACTTTCAGATGGCACATCAGACGGACAAGTTATACAATGGGATGGAGTTACATCATCTTGGACTTTAGTTGATTTAGGATCTGTTACTGTTACAGAAAATGATGGTGTTATAGGAAATGAAGTTACAGGAGCAACAAATGGTACATTAACCCTTTCAGGAGGAGCTACAACAGTAGACCCATTAACCTTACGTGTTTCAGATAACGGAATTACATCTAATGAACTTGCCGATGACGCTGTAACCCCATTAAAGATAGATGCTTCTATAGCAGGAACAGGCATAGCTCGTTCAGCAGCAGGTGTCTT
>CANLXH010000010.1 GCA_947495075.1 uncultured Croceitalea sp. | reverse complement strand
ATTATCAAAAGCAATACCCGTACCAGGTACCGCATCATTATCAGTGATATTGATAGTTGCTTGGTTATCGTTGATTGCTATAAGCGTAGTTGAGAGATTAGAAAGGTTCACAAAGAAGCTTTCCGTAGGCTCGATAAGGCTATCATCATTGATGGTAAAGGTCACAGGGACAGTCTCCCCATCCGTACCGTTAAAGGTAAGTGTACCAGAATTAGCCACATAATCCCCAGGCGCTACGGCTGAGTCATCAGCAGAAGCGAAGTCTAGCGTAAACCCACCAGGAACATTCCCGGTAAGCACTACATTTACCGTAGCAGTACCTGCCGCTTCATCCACGGTAATGTTATCATTATCAAAAGCAATACCCGTACCAGGTACCGCATCATTATCAGTGATATTGATAGTTGCTTGGTTATCGTTGATTGCTATAAGCGTAGTTGAGAGATTAGAAAGGTTCACAAAGAAGCTTTCCGTAGGCTCGATAAGGCTATCATCATTGATGGTAAAGGTCACAGGGACAGTCTCCCCATCCGTACCGTTAAAGGTAAGTGTACC
>CANLXH010000009.1 GCA_947495075.1 uncultured Croceitalea sp. | reverse complement strand
ACCCCAGAAGATACCGATGAGGATACGACTCCAGATTACATCGATTTGGACAGTGACAATGATACGGTCCCAGATAACAATGAGGGGAATGACTTTAACGAAGATGGCGTCCCAGACCAGACCTTTACAGGTGAAGATACCGATGGTGATGGACTGGATGATGGTTATGAAGGTTCAGATGTAGACGATGGTTTTGATGTCAACGATGAGATCGACGACCCAGCGAACGATTTACCAGATACCGATGGTACAGAAGATGTAAACTACAGAGACTTGGATGACGACGGTGATGGTATCGACACTCCAGATGAAGATGCAGACGGTGATGGTGACCCAACCAATGATGATACCGATGGAGACGGCACCCCAGATTACTTAGACCCAGACAACGGTCCAGATACAGACGGTGATGGTGTACCAGATGTAGTAGATATAGACGATGACAACGATGGTATCTTAGATACCGAGGAAGACCCTAACCTAGATGGAGACGACGATCCATTAACAGACCCATTAGATACCGATGAAGACGGTATACCAAACCACTTGGACATCGATTCAGATGATGATGGTATTCCGGACAATGTAGAAGGACAACCAACAGCGGG
>CANLXH010000008.1 GCA_947495075.1 uncultured Croceitalea sp. | reverse complement strand
GCATCGTCTGCTAGTTCTATTGTTCCTACTGCTCCTGCTGCTATCTCTAAGGTAACATCGCCTAACAAAGCATCTGCGTCTCCTCCTACTGTTAAGTCACTTGATGTAATGTCACCATCACCGGTGATTGCACTACCATCTACTGATAGTACACCTGCTGCTGAACGAGCTAGTCCCGTTCCGGCTATAGAAGCATCTATCTTTAATGGGGTTACAGCGTCATCTGCTATATCTCCCGAAGCTATCGTGCCATCTGTAATCTTATCTGAAGTAACTGCATTAGCCGCTAACTCTGTATTGCCTACTGCTCCTGCGGCTATCTCTAGTGTAACATCGCCTAACAAAGCATCTGCGTCTCCTCCTACTGTTAAGTCACTTGATGTGATGTCGCCATCGCCTGTGATTGCACTACCATCTACTGATAAGACACCTGCTGCTGAACGTGCTAGTCCCGTTCCGGCTATAGCGGCGTCTATCTTTAATGGGGTTACAGCGTCGTCGGCTATTTTTGCACTGGTTACTGCATCGTCGGCTAGTTCTGTTGTTCCTACTGCTCCTGCGGCTATCTCTAAGGTAACATCACCTAATAAAGCATCTGCGTCTCCTCCTACTGTTAAATCACTTGATGTAATGTCGCCATCACCGGTGATTGCACTGCCATCTACCGATAATACACCTGCTGCTGAACGAGCTAGTCCCGTTCCGGCTATAGCTGCATCTATCTTTAATGGGGTTACAGCGTCATCTGCTATATCTCCCGAAGCTATCGTGCCATCTGTAATCTTATCTGAAGTAACTGCATTAGCCGCTAACTCTGTATTGCCTACTGCTCCTGCGGCTATCTCTAGTGTAACATCTCCTAACAAAGCATCTGCGTCTCCTCCTACTGTTAAGTCACTTGATGTGATGTCGCCATCGCCTGTGATTGCACTACCATCTACTGATAGTACACCTGCTGCTGAACGTGCTAGTCCCGTTCCGGCTATAGCGGCGTCTATCTTTAATGGGGTTACAGCGTCATCTGCTATATCTCCCGAAGCTATCGTTCCATCTGTAATCTTATCTGAAGTAACTGCATTAGCGGCTAACTCTGTATTGCCTACTGCTCCTGCGGCTATCTCTAGTGTAACATCTCCTAACAAAGCATCTGCGTCTCCTCCTACTGTTAAATCACTTGATGTAATGTCACCATCACCTGTGATTGCACTACCATCTACTGATAGTACACCTGCTGCTGAACGAGCTAGTCCCGTTCCGGCTATAGC
>CANLXH010000007.1:0-2500 GCA_947495075.1 uncultured Croceitalea sp. | reverse complement strand
ATCACGTCCTTCTTCGTCTCTGAGAGCCTAGGCATTCCCCATACGCCCTTTTTTTGCTTGTCGCATGTTATCGCTTGATAACTATGCCTCTCGTAATCCTTAATATATTATAACTTATTGTATTCTATTCTACTACTTAAGTTTCTTCTTTTGACTTCACACATAAACTAACTCGTCTTGTGCTCAGTCCCAATATGTCAATGAACGTTGTTCAAAATTATCAGTTATCGGAGTAACTTACGTTGCTCCTCAAACTTCAATCTTGAGAATGCATTAAAAGAATCTTATCTCAGAAACAACAAAAAGCAAGCTCTTCTTGTTTCTTTAATTTCGATTCTACTTTTTAAAGCATTCATCGTGGAGAATATCGGAGTCGAACCGATGACCTCCTGCGTGCAAGGCAGGCGCTCTAGCCAGCTGAGCTAATCCCCCATTTTCTCAGCAGTCAGTTATCAGTTAACAGTTATCAGTTAATTGATGACTTATACGTCAACTTGGGATACCCAACTTCTAAAATTTCCTTCAGTATTTTAACTTATGAACGTTGTAGTCTCAGGCAGACTCGAACTGCCGACCTCTACATTATCAGTGTAGCGCTCTAACCAGCTGAGCTATGAGACTGTCTTGGCCTGTTACTAACAGTACAAACATTATTTTAATAACATATCGATAGACAACATAAAAGAGTACGAACCACCCTGATTTAAAAGAACAAGGATTGTTGGAAACATCTTCTCTAGAAAGGAGGTGTTCCAGCCGCACCTTCCGGTACGGCTACCTTGTTACGACTTAGCCCTAGTTACCGATTTTGCCCTAGGCCGCTCCTTACGGTGACGGACTTCAGGCACTCCCAGCTTCCATGGCTTGACGGGCGGTGTGTACAAGGCCCGGGAACGTATTCACCGGATCATGGCTGATATCCGATTACTAGCGATTCCAGCTTCACGGGGTCGAGTTGCAGACCCCGATCCGAACTGTGACCGGTTTTATAGATCCGCGCCCACTTACGTGGTGGCTTCCCTCTGTACCGGCCATTGTAGCACGTGTGTGGCCCAGGACGTAAGGGCCGTGATGATTTGACGTCGTCCCCACCTTCCTCACGGTTTGCACCGGCAGTCCCGTTAGAGTCCTCAGCATGACCTGCTAGCAACTAACGGTAGGGGTTGCGCTCGTTATAGGACTTAACCTGACACCTCACGGCACGAGCTGACGACAACCATGCAGCACCTTGTAGATAGTCCGAAGAAATAAGCATCTCTGCCTAATGCAATCTACATTTAAGCCCTGGTAAGGTTCCTCGCGTATCATCGAATTAAACCACATGCTCCACCGCTTGTGCGGGCCCCCGTCAATTCCTTTGAGTTTCATTCTTGCGAACGTACTCCCCAGGTGGGATACTTATCACTTTCGCTTGGCCGCCAAGACCGAAGTCCTGACAGCTAGTATCCATCGTTTACGGCGTGGACTACCGGGGTATCTAATCCCGTTCGCTCCCCACGCTTTCGTCCATCAGCGTCAGTATATAGTTAGTCACCTGCCTTCGCAATTGGTGTTCTATGTGATATCTATGCATTTCACCGCTACACCACATGTTCCGGCAACTTCACTATAACTCAAGACATACAGTATCAAAGGCAATTTTACAGTTGAGCTGCAAACTTTCACCCCTGACTTATATGCCCGCCTACGGACCCTTTAAACCCAATGATTCCGGATAACGCTCGGACCCTCCGTATTACCGCGGCTGCTGGCACGGAGTTAGCCGGTCCTTATTCTTACAGTACCGTCAGCTATCTACACGTAGATAGGTTTCTTCCTGTATAAAAGCAGTTTACAACCCATAGGGCCGTCATCCTGCACGCGGCATGGCTGGATCAGAGTCTCCTCCATTGTCCAATATTCCTCACTGCTGCCTCCCGTAGGAGTCTGGTCCGTGTCTCAGTACCAGTGTGGGGGATCCCCCTCTCAGGGCCCCTAACCATCGCAGTCTTGGTAAGCCGTTACCTTACCAACTAACTAATGGTACGCATGGCCATCTCTGTCCGATAAATCTTTAATTAATAATACATGTGTATTACTAATACCATGGGGCATTAATCCAAATTTCTCTGGGCTATTCCCCTGACAAAGGTAGGTTCCATACGCGTTCCGCACCCGTGCGCCGGTCGTCGACAAAGTGCAAGCACCTCTCGTTACCCCTCGACTTGCATGTGTTAGGCCTGCCGCTAGCGTTCATCCTGAGCCAGGATCAAACTCTTCATTGTTGATCGTTAAATATTCTTGATATCCCAATCAACCCTTTCAAAGTCCTTTTGACGTCAAAATGGTTCTTTAATAATTCTCTTTTACGCTGTCTATTTCAATATGTATATGAACTTCTTCTTAAACTAATTCCGAAAATAAAAAATCCCAAATTCAAATCCCAATTCCCGCAATTATCGCCTCACTTATCCTGCAAAGCGGGTGCAAATATAAAACCCTTTTTTTAACTCAGCAAAAC
>CANLXH010000006.1 GCA_947495075.1 uncultured Croceitalea sp. | reverse complement strand
GATGAAGATGCAGACGGTGATGGTGACCCAACCAATGATGATACCGATGGAGACGGCACCCCAGATTACTTAGACCCTATTGATGACACTCCTGAAGAAGAAGCTGTTGTAGTTAATCAAATGGTAACTCCAAATGGCGACGGTAAGAATGATTTCTTATTTATTAGAGGCGTTGAAAATGCACGCAATAATTCTCTAAGAATTTTCAATAGATGGGGAATCGCTGTATATGAAGGTAAAGGGTACAATAATATTAATAATGTATTTGATGGAAGGTCTAAAGGAAGGTCTACTTTAAGTGTAAATGATTTCCTTCCTTCAGGTATATATTTTTATATATTTGAGTATGAATCAAATCAAGGAAAAGTTACAGATAACGATTATTTCTATATCAGTAAGTAATATTTAAATATCAATATGATTAAGAAGCGCATTTTATTGCCAATACTTTTTATAGGAATTACAATACAAGGTTTAATTGCTCAGCAAGATGCCCAGTACACACAGTATATGTTCAATACTATTAGTGTTAATCCGGCATATGCAGGTTCAAGAGGACAGTTGACTTTTGCGGGCCTTTATCGTTCCCAATGGGTAGGCCTAGATGGAGCTCCAGAAACGTTTACGATAAACTTACATTCACCAATTAGAAACAGTAGGTTAGGATATGGTCTTTCTGTCGTAAATGATAATATTGGAGATGGAGTAGTGCAGGAAACATACATAGATGCAGTTTTGTCTTACACTTTAGATGTTTCCCAAACAGCAAAGCTATCATTTGGATTAAAAGGAGGAGGAAATTTTTTGAACCTAGATTTTTCTAGATTGAGAAATTTTGATGAAGAAGTGGTACAACAGGATAATATTGATAATCGATTTTCACCAAATTTTGGTTTAGGAATTTATTATCATACCGATAAGTTTTATGCAGGTTTTTCAGCTCCGAATGTATTAGAAACTGAATTTTTTGATAATGATTCGACTGATGCTAACGATGTAAATTTCTTAGCTGCAGAACGCATCAATTTTTATTTTATAACAGGTTATGTTTTTGATTTAAATGGAAACTTGAAATTTAAACCTGCATTATTGACCAAAGCTGTTGGTGGTGCACCTTTGCAAGTTGATATTTCGGCCAACTTTTTATTTAATGATCGTTTTAGTTTTGGAGCGGCGTATCGATGGGATGCTGCCGTAAGTGCATTGGCAGGTTTTCAAATAACCGACCAAATAATGCTAGGGTTAGCTTATGATAAAGAGACTACAGAATTAGGAACAAGAAGATTTAATGATGGTTCTTTTGAAATTTTTCTAAGACTAGAACTATTGAAAAAATTCCAAAAAACAGTGTCCCCACGCTTCTTTTAAAACTACTTAGGTTATGTACAAAAAAGTACTTCTTTTATTAGTAACAATTATTGGAATATTAAATTCGGTTCAAGGTCAAGAAAAACTCTTGGAAAAAGCAAATGAAAAGTATGACGAGTATTCTTTTAGGCCTGCAATCGATATTTATAAGAAGGTAAGAGAAAAAGGCTTTTCTTCTCCTGAATTGCTAAAGAGACTTGGTAACTCCTATTATTTTAATGCAAATTATTCGGAAGCTTCTAAAATTTATCAAGAATTAATTGAAAAATATGATTCTGTTGTTACACCAGATTATGCTTTTAGATATGCGCAATCATTAAAAACTTTGGGTGAATATGAGAAAGCAAATGAGATGATGGCAAAGTTTTCTCAAATGGCTAAAGAGAGTGGTAATGATTCAAATTTTGATGAAGATTATTTGAGTAAAATTGAGAAAAACTCTGGGCGTTACAATATTAAACCATTTAAATACAACTCTAAATATTCTGACTTTGCACCATCTTTTTACAAACAAGGACTAATTTTCTCTTCAGATAGGGATACAGGAAATTTGGCAAGATATCGCCATACTTGGAACGCAAGAGACTTTCTAGATATTTATGAGGTAAACAAAGCTAATGAAGAGGGAGAAGTTGTAAAGAAAGTATCTGGTGATGTAAATACTCGCCTTCATGAATCTACTTCGGTAGTTACAAAAGATGGAACTACTATGTATTTTACCCGTAATAATTTTCTGGACGGTAAAAAATACAAGGATGAAAATGGGACTATTAGATTAAAAATATATCAAGCAACCTTAGTTGATGGAGAATGGACAGCTATTATAGAATTACCTTTTAATAGTGATAGTTATTCTGTTGCACATCCAGTATTGAGTCCTGATGAGAAGGTTCTTTATTTTGTTTCAGATATGCCTGGTACATTGGGAGAATCAGATATTTTTAAAGTACAAATAATAGGTGATGGTACTTTTGGTCCTCCAATAAATCTTGGTAAGACTATAAATACTGGGGCTAGAGAAACATTCCCATTTATAACTAAGTCTAATGTACTTTATTTTTCCTCAGATGGGCATCCAGGTCTAGGGGGATTAGATGTTTTTGCTACTAAAATTGCTTTTGATGAGTACGACCAGACAATAGTAAACGTTGGAAAACCAATAAATGGAAAGTTTGATGATTTTTCCTTTATTATCAATGAAGAAACATCAGATGGTTATTTCGCTTCAAATCGTGAAGAAGGGATGGGTTACGATGACATTTATAGTTTTTCTGAAACAGAACCTATTTCTTTAGATTGTCTACAGGAAGTCACTGGTACTGTCAGGGATAGAATTTCAAATGAAATTTTAGCAGGGGCTACAGTAAAAATAATAGATGAAGAAAATAAAGAAGTTTCTTCGACAATAACAAACTCTAAAGGTCAGTATTACTTAGATTTAGATTGTAATCAAGGTAATTTTGTAAGAGCATTAATGGAAGGCTATGTCCCATCTGAAGAATATTTAGTAAAATCTTATGGTAAACCTAGAATAGTGGATTTCTATTTAGAAAGAGATTTGGTTACAGGAGGTTTTGGTGACGATTTGGCTAAGTTATTACAGTTAAGCACAATTTATTTTGACTTAAATAAATTTGAAATTAGACCAGACGCTGAGATTGAGATTCAAAAAGTTATTGCTGCGATGGAGAAATATCCAAGTCTAAAAATAAAGGTAAATGCGCATACAGATAGCCGGGGTAATGATGCATACAATTTATGGCTTTCTCAAAAAAGAGCTCAATCAACAGTTGCATATATGATAACTAAAGGTATTCCTGCTGATAGGCTTAAGGGTGAAGGTTATGGAGAAGAACGATTAATGAACGAGTGTGAGAATGGCGTTCGTTGTTCTAACGAAAAACATCAATTAAATCGTAGGTCAGAATTTATTATATTCGATTAGTATGTGATAATCTAATATCAATTATTCTTCTTATATCATAATATTTCATTTTTCAAACGATATAAGAAGATTCTTTACAATCTTTTTAAGGTATTTTGTATTGCTTTTATCGATAACATCAGAAATATTAGTGTCTAACAAGTACCTACGGTAGTTTTACTATAATACTTGGCTAATTAAATTTAAAAGGTCATTTATGCTTTTAGTAAAGCATCATGAAAATTTTTAATTTTCACATAGTATATATATTCTTTTTATTTACTGCTATTGATTAAGATACATATTTAGACAATTTTAATTCTGTTTCTTATTCAAATAATAATGGCTCTCAGAATTTTCAGCTCAAATTGGATTTAACAAAATAATGATAATTCTGCTACCAATGTACTTACAATTATAAATGCAAGTGCATCAGAAAACAAGAATAAGATAATTACCACTAACTTAAATTATACATGTGATTCTTTAACCTCAGATAAAACCGTTTTATCTGTACAAACTAATACCGTTATTACAAATCGTAAAATAACGTATCAGGTAAGAAAAAATTAATCTTTTTCTTATAAAATTATACAGATAAATATTTCAAAAACTGATATTTTACTAATTAAATATCAAATAGTTAGAAGCTTAACTTCAATATTATTAATCTACACACTTACAATATTTAATTACACAACATCTTTTTTACTTAGACATACCTCTTATATAATTTTGTCTGGACGAGGTAATAATTAATTATTCTAGGTGTTGATTGTTTAATTCTTTAACTAACTAATTACAAGATTGTTAAAATGTTTTATCTCGTGTTCCCCACTCTTAGCATTGTTAAACTCGATCTAAACACCATTTTTTCTAGTGCTAACAGGCTAAAAATACTTTTGTCTTAATCAAAAATCACATGTTGTTAGTCAACAAAAAGAAACCATCCTATTTAGAGTTAAAGGCATTATGCATCTTTATAAGTTTTTTCTTATGCTCATTTTTATCTAGTCAAACAACAACGCAGACATACATAGATAATTTTAATGCTGGTACATACACATATTCTAATAGTAACGGAAGCCAGAATTGGTCTACAGATTGGATAGAAGTAGGGGATTCTGATCTAACCCCTGCTACAGATTATATTTCAGTTGCTAATAATAGATTAGAAATGTATTGGATTTGGGGAGAAAACATAAGAAGAAGCGTTGATTTATCAACTGCAGATACTGCTACTTTATCTTTTGATTGGCAGACTAATAGTTTAACATCAACAACGCGGTTAGCAATACAGGTTTCCTCTAATGGGGGCAGTAGCTATACTACTATTGGTTATTTAACTGGAACAACAACAGGAAACTTTAGTCAAGATATATCGACATATATTTCAAATAACACTACAATTCGTTTTGCTAGCATAGATAACAACTGGTCATCAGATGATTTTGCTTATTTAGATAATATCACAATTACTGCAGCAATAGTTAATAATCCACCAATATTAACTGTCACAGGAGATCAAGAATATTGTCCAGGAACTTCTCAACCTATTGTAGAAACTATTAGCATAACAGACCCAGATGATACAACAACGGATGCTATATATATTCAAATATCTTCTGGGTACATAAATGGAGAAGATATTTTAAACCTTACAGGTACACATCCTAGTATAACAGCTACTTGGGATACAACCGAAGGAGAACTGTCTTTAGTAGGTCCAGCGACATTTGCTGAGTTTGAGGCTGCTATCCTAGATGTGGAGTTTTCAAGTTCTGCTGCATCACCTTCTGGAGCAAGGCAATTTTCAATTACCCCAGGAAGTGCAAATTACTTGCCGCCTACAGACCATTATTATGAGTTTGTATCTGATGTAGGAATTACATGGACAGCTGCAAGAGATGCAGCAGCTTTACGAACCTATTATGGATTACAAGGATATTTAGCTACCTTAACTACACAAGCTGAAGCAGATTTTTCAGGAGCTCAAGCTGTAGGAGTAGGGTGGATTGGAGCTTCTGATGCCGCAACGGAAGGAGATTGGCGATGGGTTACTGGACCAGAAGCAGGAACTTCTTTTTGGAGTGGAGGCGCAGGTGGAACAACCGTAGCTCCTTATAATTTTGCTTATTGGAATGGAAGTGAGCCAAATAACTCAGGTAATGAGGACTATGCGCACATAGCCGATCCATCAGTAATTAGAGGTACGGGAGGCCCAGGATCATGGAATGATTTGCCAAATGCTGGAGGTGGCGGTGCATACGCTCCTCAAGGATATGTAGTAGAATATGGGGGTACTGCTGGAGACCCAGTGTTAAGTATTACAGGAGTAACTATGCTTACAATTGATAATGTTGACCCTACTGCAAACAATCCAATAGCAGTAACTGTATATTGCTCAAGTGATGTGCCATCTTCTGATATTACTGTTGTAACCGATGAGGCAGATAATTGTACTACTAATCCAATAGTTACATTTGTTAGTGATTCAAGCGATGGAGGTAGTAATCCAGAAATAATTACCCGTACTTATAGAGTTACTGATGAAGTAGGTAATTTCATAGATGTTGCCCAAACAATAACAGTGAATCAAATTTTAATAGATTCTCAACCAACTAACCAGGTTGTGGGGATAGGTAATAATGGAACTCTTTCATCTAGTACGAGCAATGCTGATACTTTTCAGTGGCAGGTGAGTATAAATTCAGGAGCTAGTTTTTCTAATATTTCAAACGGCGCAGAATATTCAGGAACAACTACAGAAAACCTAACTATTTTATCAGCAGATTTAAGCAAAAATGGATATGTATATAGAATATTAGTCTCAAATTCTTCTGGTTCATGTGCTACGGTAATTTCTTCTGAAGTTACTTTAACTGTGGTCCAAGATTCTGATGGCGATGGGATTGATGATGTATCAGATTTGGACGATGACAATGATGGTATTCTTGATTCCATAGAATCACCAAAAACTGTATTATGGGTTACAGATACAGGTTCGGGACCAGATTCCGAAGAACAAAATACAATTAATAAATTAATTGCAATTGGTTATTCTGTAACTGTTGTTGACGATTCCGGAAGCGGTCAGGATGCGAATAATTATGGTGTAACTTTTATTCACGAAGAAGCAATCAGTGGAAACGTTTTAGCATCAGGAAGTGTAAGTAATCTAGAGACAACCACGAATGGTGTTATAACAAGTGAGCCAGCTTTACATGATGATTTACTGGGAGCGGCTGTAGGAGGTAACAGTGGTCTTACATCTATTGATATTATTGATAATACACACCCAATAACTAGTGGGTTATCATTAGGAACTCTAAATATTGGGAACGCTCTGTATCATGGAAATGGTTTAACAACAGGTACGGTTTTAGGTAGGGACCCGGGCAATAGTGAAGCATCGATAGTTATCTGGAACCAAGGAGATGCAATGGAAGTTGGCACCGCGCCAGGAAAAAGAGTATTAGTTCCTCACACCAACGGTTTCAACACAGCTGGAGAGGATTTGTTGGTTAACACTATTGTATGGGCAGCAGGCTTTGATAGTGATGGGGATGGGGTTACTGATAATTTGGACCTGGATTCTGACAATGATGGTATTTACGATGCTATTGAGGCAGGTCATGAACAAACCCAAGTTTCAGGTCGTTTGACTGGCAGCGTGGGATTGGACGGTGTTCCAGATAGTACTCAGGCTTCTGGACAAGAGGACAGTGGCACGGTAAATTATACCATACAGAACTCAGATGGGAGTGGGGAAAGTGATTACATCACTTTGGATAGTGATGGAGATGGCTGTAATGATGTACGTGAGGCAGGTTATACTGAGAGTGGAACGGTATCCAATGAATTAGCAGGAACGGGATATGATACTACTACCGGTGTCGTTACTGGTAATACAAATGGTTACACAATACCATTGGATGGCGATGTAAGCTTACAATACGATTACCGCGAGGCAGGAACAGCCCCTTCCATTTCCACACAACCAGTGAATGCACAGACCTGTCCAGGTTGCAGCGCCACTTTTACGGTAGCTGCTAGCAATACTGATACTTATCAATGGCAGTATTTTAATGGATCTATATGGTTAGACCTAACTGATGCTGGCATTTATAGTAATACTACAACAGCAGCATTGACGATTACTTCTCCTTCAACAGCCAATAATGGGGACCAATATAGGGTAGTGGTATCTAACTCATCTTTCTTATGTACTTCAGAAATATCAAATACGATAATTCTTACAGTAAGTGTAGGTAGAGTGATAACAAATAGAAGAATTACTTATAGAGTTAAGAGAAATTAGCATCTTTTTTTCTTTATCTAAAATCAAAAAAAATAGATTTAAGTTATTTGAAAAAGCCCATATTTATTAACTGTAATCGATAAACTGTTCTTTAGGCTTTTTAAAACGAAACCTCATGTTTTAAGGCATAGACTTTACTATTCACTACTTACACAACATTTATTTTCTAGAGGGTATGTTAAAGTTAATTTTGTATCGTATGCCTAATTTTGTGTCAATCGATATTTGATTTATATTATGGTAATACCCCAAAAAGATGATTTTAACCTAGTATTTAGTATAATGAATACAATTTCAAAAAGAGCGATATCCAAGAAAAAGAATTTATTCTTTATATTTTTTCTTTTCGTCTCAGGAGTTGCCTTATCTCAGACAACAGTTACATTACAAGACCAATGTAATTGTGAGGTTCTCAGTGGAACAGATGTATCTGCTTCAGGAGCCACAACGCCAAGCGGTGCCGATTTAGGAGATTTATATGTAAATACTAATACTGGTGATATCTTTTATTGGGATGGCGATTCATGGGAACTTACATCGGATGATAATCAACAGTTAACAGGTTTTACTTTTAACGATACTACAAACCAATTAACACTCGATTTAGAAAATGGAGGTACGGTAAGTGTAGATTTAAGTAGTCTTAGTGACACGCTTTCAGATACTAATACTGTTATAACATCTTATACTATTGATACAGCAACAAATAGTTTAGTAATTACGGATAGTGATTCGAATACATTCTCAGTTTCTTTAACCACGATAGCTGCTATTGTTGATACTGACGACCAGACCTTATCCGAGGTACTTGCAGAAGGAGCAGATGCAGGTGGAACGGTTATTACGAATTTAGGAACTCCGATTGTAGGTACAGATGCAGCTACTAAAGATTATGTAGACAATCAAATAGCAGGAGCAGGCGATGGTGACATCACTTCAAGTGACTTAACAGTAGGTGGTGATGCAGATGCTTTGTTAGGAGATGTTACCTTA
>CANLXH010000005.1 GCA_947495075.1 uncultured Croceitalea sp. | reverse complement strand
CAATTCCCGCAATTATCGCCTCACTTATCCTGCAAAGCGGGTGCAAATATAAAACCCTTTTTTTAACTCAGCAAAACGTTTTTCAATAAAAATTAAAAAAAGTTTCATCTACCTAAAAATCAGCTATTTAGATTGTAAATAATTTTAGAAATAAGAACTTTTAATATAATATCTTTTTTTCAATCTTCCAAATGACCCAAAAAGCATGATTTTTATCGGAATAAATAGAAAATGAAGTCACTCATAATATTGTGGCGTCCGTACAAGGTATTATCTTTGCTGCTATTCTAATTTTAAGGAGACAGATGATTAAGATTACATTACCAGACGGGGCAATAAAGGAAGTAGCGAATGAAAGCTCTCCTTTAAATATTGCCAAAAGTATTAGTGAAGGCTTGGCTCGCAATGTTATTTCAGCAAAATTTAATGACACAACAGTTGAAGCAACAACCCCACTAACGAAGGATGGTAGTCTAACCTTATATACTTGGAACAATGATGAAGGCAAAAAAGCTTTTTGGCATTCCACATCTCATGTCGTAGCTCAAGCTTTAGAGGAATTATATCCTGGTATAAAGCTTACTATTGGTCCTGCTATTGACAATGGTTTTTATTACGACGTTGATTTAGAAAATGAAACTATTTCTGAAAAGGACTTTCCTCAAATAGAAAAAAGAGCTTTGGAAATAGCTCGTGAAAAACATGAATTTAAGATGCGAGAAGTATCTAAAAGTGATGCTTTAGAGTACTACAAAAAACAAAACAACAGCTATAAAGTAGAACTTATAGAAAATCTTGAAGATGGAGATATTACATTCTGCGACCATAGTTCTTTTACCGATTTGTGTCGTGGCGGACACATCCCTAATACAGGAATCATTAAAGCCATAAAAATATTAAGTGTTGCAGGGGCCTATTGGAGAGGAGACGAAAAAAATAAACAACTAACTAGAGTTTATGGAATCTCATTCCCAAAACAAAAAGAGCTTACAGCTTATTTAGAATTACTAGAAGAGGCAAAGAAAAGAGATCATAGAAAACTTGGTAAGGAGTTAGAATTATTTACTTTTTCCCAAAAAGTTGGTCAAGGGTTACCGCTTTGGCTACCTAAAGGTGCTGCTCTTAGAGAGCGTTTAGAAGACTTTTTAAAGAAAGCACAGAAAAAAGCTGGATATGAAATGGTTGTAACTCCTCATATTGGACAAAAAGAACTTTATGTTACTTCTGGTCATTATGCGAAATATGGAGAAGATAGTTTTCAACCTATACACACTCCCAAAGATGATGAGGAATTTCTTTTAAAGCCTATGAACTGTCCGCATCATTGTGAGATATACAACACCAGTCCTTTTAGTTATAAAGACTTACCAAAAAGATACGCGGAATTTGGCACCGTATATAGATATGAACAAAGTGGCGAACTACACGGTTTGACCCGAGTTCGTGGATTTACACAGGATGATGCGCATATTTTTTGTACTCCAGATCAATTAAATGATGAGTTTAAAAATGTTATTGACCTTACCTTGTATGTTCTAGGTTCTTTAGGGTTTGAAAACTTTACTGCTCAGGTGTCGGTTCGTGATTTAGATAAGCCAGAAAAATATATAGGTGATGCAGCTAACTGGGAAAAAGCAGAACAAGCAATAATTGATGCCGCAGAAGAGAAGGGACTTAACTTTGTGGTAGAAAGTGGTGAGGCAGCATTTTATGGTCCAAAATTAGATTTTATGGTAAAAGATGCTTTGGGTAGAAATTGGCAACTTGGAACAATACAAGTTGATTATAATTTACCTGAACGGTTTGACCTTACCTATAAAGGCAGTGATAATGAATTACATAGACCAGTAATGATTCACCGTGCCCCTTTTGGAAGCATGGAGCGTTTTGTAGCGCTATTATTGGAACATACTGGAGGAAATTTCCCTTTATGGTTAATCCCTAAACAGGCTATCCTATTGCCTGTCAGCGAGAAACATGAAAAATATGCTGAAAAAGTTTTGAATTCGCTGGAAAATCACGAAATTCGCGCGCTCATTGATAATAGGAACGAGACTGTAGGAAAGAAAATTCGGGAAGCTGAGTTAAAGAAAATACCTTTCATGCTGATTGTTGGAGAGAATGAGGAGAAAGCAGAAACTATATCAGTAAGGAGGCACGGTGGTGAGGATTTTGGTAGTATATCTATCAGTAAATTTTCAGACTTGGTTTCAAAAGAAATAAATAGTACCTTAAAGTCGTTCTAAAGACCTCACCCAAATTTGCTACAAAGCAAATTTGACCTCTCCAAAAGAGAGGTTTAGTTGAAATAGCGTCTTGTAAAATGTATGTTTAATTAAAAAATATAAGTCATAGCAATAAGAAGAAGATTTAAGCCCCAACCAAGAAGGGAAAACAAAAACCCTCACAATATCAATGAAAAGATTCTTGCTCCAGAAGTAAGATTAGTGGGAGATAATGTAGAAGTAGGAGTATATCCTATAAGAAAGGCTTTGGATAAAGCCGAAGAGTTAGAATTGGATTTGGTCGAGATATCGCCAAAAGCAGTTCCTCCTGTTTGTAAAATAATTGATTATAAAAAATTCCTTTACGAGCAGAAGAAGCGTGAAAAAGTCATGAAGGCTAAAGCGACGAAAGTTATCGTAAAAGAAATACGATTTGGTCCACAGACGGATGATCATGATTATGAATTTAAGAAGCGACATGCTGAAAAATTCTTGAAAGAAGGTGCCAAATTAAAAGCGTATGTATTTTTTAAAGGTCGTTCTATAGTATATAAAGACCAAGGAGAAATACTTTTATTGAGACTAGCCCAAGAACTAGAAGATTTTGGAAAGGTTGAACAAATGCCAAAGCTTGAAGGAAAGAGAATGACAATGTTCTTAGCACCTAAAGCTAGTAAAAAGTAAGTGGGATGCTGAACTATTTCAGTATAAATATATTTAAAAAGGAAAAATGCCTAAAATGAAAACTAAATCCAGTGCCAAAAAGCGATTTAAGCTTACAGGTTCTGGTAAAATTAAAAGGAAGCACGCTTTTAAGAGTCATATTTTGACTAAGAAATCTAAAAAGCGTAAGCTTAAGTTAACTCACTCTACTTTAGTACATGAGTCTGATGTTAACAGTATTAAAGAACAATTACGTTTAAAATAATTGTTCTTTCGGTAAAATTATTAACCCTGGAGTTAGGCTTAAAAAAGTGTTATTTATGACCGCCTACTACAAAAAAATTAAAAACAAATGCCAAGATCAGTAAATTCAGTTGCTTCAAGAGCCAGAAGAAAAAAGGTAATGAAGCAAGCAAAAGGTTACTTTGGAAGACGTAAAAACGTTTGGACAGTAGCAAAAAATGCGGTAGAAAAAGCAATGTTATATGCTTACCGCGATAGAAAAAACAAAAAAAGAACTTTCCGCGCACTTTGGATTACGCGTATAAACGCAGGTGCAAGAATACATGGAATGTCCTACTCACAGTTTATGGGTAAAGTTAAATCTAACGGTATAGAATTAAACCGAAAAGTTTTAGCAGATTTAGCAATGAATCACCCAGATGCTTTTAAAGCAATTGTTGAGAAAGTAAAATAATTTATATAAACTTACCCCGCTTAAAAAATCCCGTTCTTATAAAGAGCGGGATTTTTTTGTAATTCATTTTCATGAAAAACAAAGCAAAAAATCTTCTTCTTGTAATAAATTCATTTGTTATTTATGCCCAAAAAGAGACAATTTCTTTTTTAGCATTGGGTGATAGTTATACTAATAAGTACTGGTGAACTTCCTAAAAATAGCTAGCCTAATCAATTAACTGATATCCTTATCAAAAAAGGATACAAAACTGAATCAAAAATACTTGCTGATGCAGACTGGACTGCTAAAAAACTTTTAAAGAAAATTGAAAAAGAGAAGCTACAACCAAATTACAATCTGGTCTCTTTACTTATAGGCGTCAATAATCAATACAGAGGTATGAATTTTGAGATATTCAAAAAAGATTTTATCAACCTCTTAGATAAATGTTTGGAACTTGTAAAACAAGACAATAAAAAAGTAATAGTTCTTTCCATACCAGATTGGAATGTTACTCCATCTACAAAATTTAAAGATAAAATTAGAAACGAATTAAAAACTTACAATGCTAACTTACAATGCTTATATAAAAGAAGAAACCGAAAAGCAGAATATGCTTTACATTGAAATTACAAAACAGTCGCGTAATGATGAAATAAACCCTTTACTACTAGCTTCGGATAGTCTACATCCATCAAAAAAAAATTGAGTTAAAAAGGTAAGCAAAAAAATATTTAAAGAACTGGACTAATTACCAAAAGCGGTTATTATCAGCTTTCTAGCTGAAGCATTATTACGATGTTCGCAAAGGTAAATCCCCTGCCACATTCCTAAATTCAATTTACCATTGGTAATAGGTATTTGCAAAGAAGCACCCATAAGAGAAGCTTTTATATGCGCTGGCATATCATCTGGACCTTCATAATTATGAATATAGTAAGGCATATTTTCTGGAACCATTTTATTAATATGGCTTTCAAAATCTAACCGTACGGTTGGATCTGCATTTTCATTTATAGTTAAGCTTGCAGATGTATGCTGTATAAAAACTTGAAGAACACCTATTTTAATGGTGTTAATTTCAGAAATTGAGTTTAAAATCTCTTCTGTAATTAAATGAAAACCTCTGATGTAAGGTTTTAATGATATTTCTGATTGATAAAACTTCATAAAACTAAAATAATATAAACTTTACCACATTCCTTATTACAACAGTTACCTTTATATTCTAATTTTCTTAAAGATGGATTTGTCAAATATTAAAATGGTAGTGACTGATATGGATGGTACACTTCTGAATTCTAATCATGAGGTTAGCGACCGTTTTTTTAAACTTTTCGAGGAATTGAGAAAAAGAAAGATTCATTTTGTTGCCGCCAGTGGTAGACAATACCACAGTATGGTTGACAAACTCAATTCTATAAAAAATGATGTACTATTTATTGCTGAAAATGGTGCTATTATAAAAAATAAAGGAGATAATTTATTATCTACTCCCTTAAATAAAGAACATTTAAATAGAATTTTAAATACCGTTTCTAAACTACAAGATGTTCATCCTGTACTTTGCGCATCAAATAAGGCATACGTAAATGGGTCTTCAAAAAAGTTTATACAACTATTAAAAGAATATTATACCCAATTTGAAATAGTTGAAAATCTGTCATTAGTGGCAGATGAAGTTTTAAAAGTGGCTATTTATCATTTTGAAAATTCTGAAGAATTTATTTATCCTAGTGTTAAAGATTTAGAAGGTATTTTAAAAGTAAAAGTATCTGGGTCTAACTGGGTAGATATCTCTCATCTAAATGCGCATAAAGGTTATGCACTTAAAAAAGTGATGAAAGAATATAATATTTCATCCAATGAACTACTCGTATTTGGCGATTACAATAATGATATTGAGATGCTTTCGCTTTCAGATTACAGTTTTGCTATGGCAAATGCACACCCTAACGTGAAAAAAGTTGCTAAATATGAAACTGCAAGTAATAATGCGTTTGGAGTAGAAAAGATATTAGAATTATTATAGTCTAAGTTTTTTGTTTCTTTTTCCGTGCAGCAGGAAACAACACATTATTTAAAATAAGTCTATATCCAGGAGAAGTTGGATGTAACTCCAATTCTGTCTTTGGATCACCTACTCTGTGTTGATAATCTTCTGGATCATGCCCACCATAAAAAGTAAAAAAACCTTTGCCTTTTATTCCATGGATATAACGTGCTTCATTATTTATTTTAGACTCTCCAAGTACCATAACGGTAGGCTTCACCTCATCTCTTTTAAATGATGTAGTTTGTCCCATAAAACCTTTTACCAAAGTAGTATGATTCTGTGTCAACATCGTTGGTACGGGGTCCCATTTTGCAGAAAATTCCATCAAAGAAAAATAATCAGATTCTTTAGGTATTTGCCGCTTGGCTGTCATATCAATGGAAGAAAATTCATATCGTAAGGGGTTACGTTCCAAAACAAAGTTTTGAAAAGCAAAAGTTCTATCAAAATTCAATTGTGATTGATAATTAGCATCCGATGGGTCGCCATCAAACATAGGCTCACAAATATCTACTCCATCTGCTGCTAAAGCAATGTCAAAACTATCTGTAGCTGAACACATGGCAAACATAAAGCCACCCCCAATAACATACCTTCTTATTTTTTCCGCTACCGCACCTTTTTCTTCCGAAACCTTGGAATATCCTAGCTTGGAAGCTCTTTCTTCTGATAATCGCTTTCCTTCTATATACCAAGGTGCGGCTCTGTAGGCTCCATAAAATTTTCCATATTGCCCAGTAAAATCTTCATGATGCAAGTGCAACCAATCGTAAAGTGCCAATTTATCATCTAACACTTCTTCATCATAAATAGTAACATAAGGTATCTCTGCGTAAGTTAAAACCATGGTAACTGCATCATCCCAAGGTTGATTGTCTTTTGGAGAATAAACTGCTATTTTTGGGGCCTTCTCTAAGATCACGGCATCTTGGTTTTGAGATGGACTACTTATACTTTCGAGTATGCCTTGTGCTTCACTATCAGCCAAAATTTCAAAAGAGACTCCTCGAATTTGACATTCCTTGCGTATAGCATCTCCATCTGGTAATAGAAAGGAACCACCACGATAATTTAATAACCACTGGACTTTTTGTTGCTTACTTAATACCCAATATGTAATTCCGTATGCTTTAAGGTGGTTTTTTTGACTTTCAAAATCCATCGGAATCAATATAACTGACGCAGATGTAGATATTGAAAAAAAGAGTATCGCGAGTGTTAAATTGGCCTTGTAAGCTCTAAAAAACTTCCTTTTAAAAAGGAACGCCATCATCTGGATTAGCCTCATCATTATTAAAGGAACTTCCGAAAGCTTGGTCTGTGCTTGGCAGATTAGGTGTAGCAAACGGGTTTTCATCATTTTCATTCATCTTAGATTGAAACTCAAATGGAGAATCAAAGTCATCTAAGTTATCAAACTTACCTAGATTACCGATAAACTTTAACCTAATATTCTCTAATCCACCATTACGGTGTTTAGCCACAATTAATTCACCTTGTCCTTGAGTTGGAGTACGTTCTTCATCATCCCACTCATCTATTTTATAATATTCAGGCCTGTAAATGAAGGATACAATATCCGCATCTTGCTCAATTGCGCCAGATTCCCTTAAATCAGATAATAAAGGTCTCTTGCTACCGCCACGCGTTTCAACCGCACGAGACAATTGCGATAATGCGATTACTGGAACATTTAGTTCTTTTGCCAAAGCTTTTAGGTTACGAGAAATTGTAGAAATCTCTTGCTCCCTATTACCTCCCTTTTGACTCCCACCAGCAGTCATTAACTGTAAATAATCAATAATGATTATTTGAATATCATGCTGAGATTTTAAACGTCTGGCTTTCGCTCTAAGATCAAAAATGGATAAAGATGGTGTGTCATCTATAAACAAAGGTGCTTTTTCTAGTGCCTTTACTTTTACATTTAATTGCTCCCATTCGTGTTTTTCCAACTTACCGGTTCTTAGTTTTTCTGATGATAATCCAGTCTCCGAAGAAATAAGCCTAGTAATTAATTGAACCGAAGACATCTCACAAGAGAAAAAAGCAACACCTTGATTAAAATCTACAGCTATATTTCTTGCCATAGATAAGGTTAAAGCTGTTTTACCCATACCAGGTCTCGCAGCAACAATAATTAAATCACTTGGTTGCCAACCCGAGGTAAGCTTATCTAGTTTATCAAAACCAGTGGCAATGCCACTCATCCCCTCTTTGTTAGCAATCTCTTCAATCTTCTTTTTAGCCTGAATTACTAGATTCTGGGCAGTTTCTGCAGAACGCTTTAAATTCCCCTGAGTAACTTCATATAATTTCGCCTCAGCATTATCTAATAAATCAAAAACATCTGTAGATTCACTATATGCATCCTCGATAACTTCGTTAGATATTTTGATTAGACTTCGTTGAATATATTTTTGAAGAATAATACGAGCATGGAACTCAATATGAGCAGACGAAGCAACTTTTTGAGTAAGTTTAATTAAGTAAAAATCACCTCCAACAGCTTCTAAATGACCGTCTTTCTTTAATTGCGATGAAACGGTTAATAAATCCACTGGTTCGGAGGATTCAAATAATTTAAAAATGGATTCATAGATAAATCGGTGTGCATCTTTGTAGAAAGCATCTGGGTGAAGAATATCAATAACCTCATCAACACCTTTTTTATCAATCATCATCGCACCCAATACAACTTCCTCTAAATCAACCGCTTGAGGAGGTATCTTACCCCGTTCTAAACTAATGATTGTGGATTTGTCGATTTTTCGACCTACTATTGGGTTTGGTTTGTCCATGAGTGCGAAAGTATGGAATTAACCTTAAGTTAACTTTGAATTTTTAGTTTCTGATGTTCACAGGTATTCAACAAAAGTAGTGTTGATAACTAAAATAAACTGTTAATAACCTAAGGAAATAAGAAAAGTAATACAGTTATGATTTTTGTAAAAACGAAAACATCAGGCTTAGCCGTTAAATACGCCCATATTTGCGTATTTATCCATTCTAGAATTCACTAATTCTTTTGGTGATAACTTTTTTAACTCCTCAAAATGAGTAGAAATTTTATTTTTTACCGTAGTAAAAGTCTTTTCCCTATTGCTATGAGCGCCACCAACTGGCTCGCGAACTATCTCGTCAATCAGCTTTAATTTCTTCATATCGGTAGCAGTAAGTTTTAAAGCTTCAGCGGCTTGTTCCTTATACTCCCAACTGCGCCATAAGATAGAGGAACACGACTCTGGAGAAATTACAGAATACCAAGTATTTTCTAGCATTAACACTTTATCACCAACGCCTATTCCTAATGCTCCACCAGAGGCCCCTTCTCCAATTATCACAACTATAATTGGAACTTTTAGCCTTGTCATTTCTAAAATATTTCTGGCTATTGCTTCTCCTTGTCCTCTTTCTTCAGCTTCAATACCAGGGTACGCTCCAGGTGTATCTATAAAACATACTACAGGAATATTAAATTTTTCGGCAGACTTCATTAAACGGAGGGCTTTACGATAACCTTCAGGGTTAGCCATACCAAAGTTTCTGTATTGGCGCGTTTTAGTGTTAAATCCTTTTTGTTGACCAATGAACATATAACTCTGGTCACCGATTTTTCCGAGACCACCTATCATAGCTTTATCATCCTTAACATTTCTATCTCCATGAAGTTCTAAAAATGTATCCCCACAAATTGCATTAATATAATCTAAAGTGTAAGGACGATTTGGATGTCTTGATAGCTGCACTCTTTGCCATGCAGTTAAGTTTTTATAAATATCCTTTTTAGTCTCTGCTAATTTCTTTTCAATTTGTTGGCAGGTTTCGGTAACATCTACATCACTTTCTTCACCTATAATCATACATTTTTGAAGCTGCTCTTCAAGTTCTTTAATGGGAAGTTCAAATTCCAAATATTCCATAGAAAATTAGTTGTTGTTGGTACAGTGGCAAATATAAAGCTTTCAATAAAATTTGTAACAAATAGTAATGTTAAGCATTAACGTTTTGCTTTTTGTAAAAGATAAAAGCCTACAATACCAAAAATTAAATTTGGCAATACTACTGCTAAAAGTGGTGAAAAACCAGACTGTTCTGCCATTGTTCCAAACACTTTATCAAAAAATATGTAAATAAAGGCTACACCAATTCCAAAAGCTAAGTTCACACCCATGCCTCCTCTACGTTTGACCGAAGAGACAGCTACAGCAATAATCGTTAATACAAATGCTGCTACTGGTAATCCCCACCTTTTATATTTAACAAGTACATATGCATTTATGTTAGAAGCACCTTTTTTGCGTTGTTCATCAATGAACTTATTTAACTCAAAGAGATTCTTAGTATCCGCAACATAAGAAACAGGGGTTAAATCTTCAATCTGAAAACTAAAAACTGTGTCTAATCTTCGCTTTGTTTCCACCAATTCGTGACCTTCTTTTATTTTTCGTTTTCTGTAGTTGGTAAGTCTGTAGGTGCTATCTGTTTCTATCCATCTGATATTTGCCGCAGAAATTTTATAATCTAGAATTTCTTCTTCATTAAAATGTTCATAGGTAAAATTATAACCAATTTGTCTATCCGGATCAAAACTACTCACATAGATATAATCTTGATCGTTTAATTGATTAAAAATATTAGTTGTTTGTTGAACCTGTCTTCCTTTCTTAAAGTACTTATATTCAAACTCATTGTAACCAATACTTGCATTAGGTACAATAAACATTCCCATAAAAAAGATTAAAATTGCCACTAGGCTTGCTCCTATCATGTAAGGTCTTAGAAAGCGCCAATAAGAAACTCCTGAACTTAAAATTGCTACTATCTCTGTATTACTTGCCAATTTAGAAGTAAAAAAGATTATAGAAAGAAAAAGAAATATGGGTAAAAGTAAATTACCTATAACTAAAGTAAAATTGCCATAAAAAGCGATTACTTCAGCTATTGGAGCTTCGTTATCGATAATTTTACCAACCTTTTCAGCAAGGTTAGCCATAATACCAATTGGAACAAACAATAATAACATTCCCAAAAAGGTAACGATATAACGTTTTAGTATGTACTTATCAAGAATGGTAAGCATTACAGTCTTTTATCCATTTGTTTAACCATCATTGTTTTCCATTCATAAAAAGTTCCTTCAAAGATTTTCTCTCTTGCGGTTCGCACTAGCCAAAGGTAAAATCCTAAATTATGAATTGTTGCAATTTGTTTTCCTAAATATTCATTTGCAGCAAATAAATGTCTTAAATACGCTTTTGAATACTCCGTATCAACAAAAGTAATCCCCATATCATCGATGGCAGAAAAATCATTTTCCCACTTCTTATTTTTAATATTAATGGTACCATGGGCTGTGAAAAGCATACCATTTCTAGCATTTCTAGTTGGCATTACACAGTCAAACATATCCACACCTAGCGCAATATTTTCTAAAATATTTAAAGGTGTCCCAACACCCATAAGATAACGTGGTTTATCTTCTGGAAGGATGTCACAAACTATCTCACTCATCTCGTACATTTCTTCTGCTGGCTCACCAACTGACAAACCTCCTATAGCGTTCCCTTCAGCTCCTACAGATGCTATATATTCTGCAGATTGTTTACGTAGGTCTTTATATGTAGATCCCTGTACGATGGGAAAAAAAGATTGTGAATGTCCATATTTAAAAGGAAGTTTTTCTAAATGGTTTATGCACCTATCCAGCCAACGATGAGTCATATGCATAGAACGTTTGGCATAATTGTATTCGCATGGATAAGGCGTGCATTCATCAAAAGCCATGATAATATCAGCACCTATCGTACGCTGAACTTCCATTACACTTTCTGGAGAAAAAAAATGATTGGAACCATCTATATGGGATTTAAAATTAACCCCTTCTTCCTTAATTTTTCTATTTCCGGATAAGGAATATACTTGATAACCACCACTATCAGTTAAAATATTTCTATCCCAACCCATAAACTTATGCAAACCTCCCGCTTGTTCTAGAATTTCCATTCCAGGTCTTAAATACAGGTGATATGTGTTCCCTAGAATAATATCTGGATTAATTTCTTCTCGTAGTTCTCTTTGATGCACACCTTTAACAGAGGCCACTGTTCCTACAGGCATAAAGATTGGAGTTTTAATCTTACTTCTGTCGGTAATTAATTCTCCTGCTCTAGCTTTACTATCAGTATCTTTTTGTAATAAATTAAACTTCAAAGACGCATTTTAATTGGCAAATATAGGCATCTAGCTTACAGTAAATACTTAACAAAAAAATAAAGTTAGCTACTTGTTAAAACCTTTCTTAAAATAATCTAACTTCACTCTTGTATTACAAGATGGATGCACTTACTTTTGAAAGGATAATTAAACAACTGGTCAATGGCAAATTTGGAAGAATTACAAAACCTTGTAGTTCAAGTAAGAAGAGATATTTTACGAATGGTACACAAGGTAAATTCGGGTCACCCTGGAGGCTCATTAGGCTGTACTGAATTTTTTGTGACGCTGTACAACGAAATAATGGAGCTCAAAGATGGATTTGATATGGACGGGAAAAATGAAGATCTCTTTTTTCTTTCTAACGGGCACATTTCACCTGTCTTTTATAGTGTATTAGCTAGAAGAGGATATTTTGATATTGAAGAATTAAACACGTTTAGATTGGTTAATTCTCGTTTGCAAGGGCACCCAACAACCCATGAAGGTTTACCTGGTGTACGCATTGCTTCAGGTTCATTAGGACAGGGCATGTCTGTTGCGATTGGCGCAGCTTTAGCCAAAAAACTAAATGGAGATAACAAACTTGTATATAGTTTACATGGAGATGGTGAATTACAAGAAGGACAGAATTGGGAAGCTATAATGTATGCTGCAGGAAATAAAGTTGATAATTATATCGCTACTATTGATTTAAACGGACAACAGATAGATGGCTCAACTGATGATGTACTTCCCTTAGGCAATGTAGCTGAAAAGTTTAGAGTTTTTGGATGGGATGTCTTAGAAATCGAAAATGGAAATGATTTAAAGCAGGTTTTAGCTGGTTTAAATGAAGCCAAAAGTAGAACTGGAAAAGGAAAACCTGTTTGTATAATTATGACAACGATGATGGGCAATGGCGTAGATTTTATGATGCATACGCATGCTTGGCATGGAAAAGCTCCTAATGATGAACAGTTAGCAACTGCATTAGCACAAAACCCTGAAACTTTAGGAGACTATTAATTTATTAAGGCAACAAAATGACAAAATATACAGATCAAGGAAAACAAGATACTAGAAGTGGTTATGGCGCTGGGATGACAGAGTTGGGGAGAACCAATCCAAACGTTGTTGCTTTATGTGCAGACTTGGTAGGATCTTTAAAAATTCAAACATTTATAGATGAAAACCCAGAGCGCTTTTTCCAGATTGGAATCGCAGAAGCGAATATGATGGGGATAGCAGCTGGCCTAACTATCGGTGGTAAAATACCGTTTACTGGAACTTTTGCTAACTTTTCAACTGGTCGAGTTTATGATCAGATTCGCCAATCTATAGCATACTCAGATAAAAACGTCAAAATATGTGCATCACATGCTGGTGTTACTTTAGGAGAGGATGGTGCAACGCACCAAATTCTAGAAGACATTGGTTTAATGAAAATGTTACCAGGCATGACGGTTATAAATCCATGCGATTTTAACCAAACTAAGGCTGCAACTTTAGCTATTGCTGAGCACCATGGTCCTGTTTACCTACGTTTTGGAAGACCTAAGGTAGCAAATTTTACTCCGGTAGATCAAAAATTTGAGATAGGAAAAGCATTAGTATTAAGCGAAGGAACAGATGTAACTATTGTAGCTACCGGTCATTTAGTATGGGAATCTTTGCTGGCTGCAGAAGCTTTAGAGAATCAGGGCATTTCTGTAGAGGTTATAGATATCCATACTATTAAGCCATTAGATGAAGAAGCTATTATAAAGTCGGCAAAAAAGACTGGTTGTGTAGTTTCTGCTGAAGAACATAATTTTCTAGGAGGTTTAGGTGAAAGTGTTTCCAGAACTCTTGCGATGCACCACCCTACTCCACAAGAATTTATAGCGACTCAAGATACGTTTGGTGAAAGTGGAACCCCTGAGCAATTAATGGAGAAATATGGTTTAAACAATAAAGCTATTGAAGCAGCCGTTTTAAAAGTGATGAAAAGAAAATAATTTTTGGTATTGTCTTTGATACTTCTTTTCGCATAATTAAAAAACGGAACACAAAATGAAAAAAAGAATTATGATTATGGTTGTTGCTCTTTTTAGTGCAACAGCTTTCGCTCAGAGCGGTTCAGGATTTGGAATCAAAGCTGGACTAAATTACAATGGTAACGGGGATTACTTTAACTCCGCCGAAAGTGCATTTGAAAATCCTAATAGAAATGCTGGATATCACGTTGGTTTTTATGGCAAACTTGGAAACCGTATCTACTTACGACCAGAGTTGGTGTATACAAGTACCAAATCTGGCTATGATGAAGGTGATTTAAAAATTAAAAAACTTGACGTACCAGTATTATTAGGTGCAAAAGTAATTGGACCACTGCATGTGTTTGCAGGGCCATCTTTCCAGTATATTCTTGACACAAAATTTGATGGAATTACTTTTGATGATATTGAGAACGACTTTTCAGTAGGTCTTAATATTGGTGCTGGGGTAAATCTAGGCAAGTTTGGTGTGGATTTACGCTATGAACGTGGATTTAGCGAGAATGAAGTTAATTTTATCAACGCTAATATTACTAATTTAAATGGTGATAGAGTGGATACACGACCAGATCAACTTATCTTGAGTTTTTCTTTGAAAATATAAGTGATGTTTAACGAACTAAAAAAAGCCTCAACATTAATTAATGTTGAGGCTTTTTTTAATTGTTATCTGATGTTCGCTGTACATTAGGATTTAAGTAATCCGGTACTCCTCCAGTACTTGGATAAGGAAAAATAATATTTCCATCAGCATCTGATATTTCTTCTCGAGTAGAAATACCATCATCATCGTCATCCAAATCTAAAAAGTCGACAAAAAGCTGCCCATTTCCTGCACTACGTTCGGAATCTGCATCCGTATTATCATCGTATAAGAAACCATTCCCATTTAAATCTTCTTGAATAGAAGGTATCCCATCACCATCATGATCTGCGGTGTTGATTGTAAAAAGATCAATTTCAAAAATAAGTGGACTATACTGTGGAACACCACCTGTAGCATTATTAAATCCACCTAAACCAGATGGGAAAATCATCATTCCCACTCCATAATCTTCAACTGCAAAAGTTCCATCAGGGTTAATAATTGCATCACCACCAGGCTTAAAATTTACCATTACTTCTGAAAAACCTCTAAATCCTTGCAATGGAGCTTGAATTCTTGCCAAGTCAAACCAAATTGGATTAGTGGTAGAACCATCAAAAGAATTTCCATTCAACAGTTTTCCTTCGTATCGCACAAAAACAGAATCTGCAATTGTTGGATTAGCTTTTTCTTCAACACCAGATCTTGCGTTTAAATAATAGTATTGATGAGGAATGTTTTCTTCACCATCACTCAATGCAAACTCATTTGCAGAAACACTAATAATAGCAGAATCTACCTGTTGAATTAGCGGTATTTTATCTAAATTGTCACCGGCTATAGTGTCCACTCTAATTTTAAAATCAAAATCTGCTGGAGGAGTCTGAAATTCCTCGTAGTTATAGAAATGTGTTTTAAGAAAAGCTATTATCTCAGCTCTATCTTCTGGTTCTACCTCACTCAATAACCTTGGAGGTACTTGAGCTATATTATCATCATCATCGTTTCCACATGCAACAAGCAAAAAAGTAATACTTAATAGACTTAAAATCCTTTTCATTTTCAATTTTTTATTGAAGGCGCAAGATACAATTTTCAGTTATTTTTGCTCAGTACCTTAACAAAGATTATCATTATCTATGCGCATTGATAAATTTTTATGGAGTGTTCGTTATTTTAAAACACGAAACATAGCTACTACTGCATGTAAAAAAGGCCATGTAAGGGTTAATGATCAAGTAGTAAAACCATCAAGGGAGGTATATCCAATGGATAAGTTAATTGTAAGAAAAAATCAAATTAATTACCAACTATTGGTTTTAGACCTTCCTGAAAGTAGGGTTGGCGCTAAACTCGTGGACATATACCGCAAAGATACAACTCCTAAAGAAGCTTTTAAACATGATGATTTATTGAAATTCGCAAAAGACCATTACAGAAAAAAAGGAACTGGTCGCCCAACAAAAAAAGATAGACGGAACATAGATGACTATTTAGATGAATCGGAATAATGGTATTCTTTATCTTTGAAGTTAAAACTTAGTTTTATGGTAAATAAAATACTTACCCATGAGCAAATTCAACATAAAGTAAAGCGTATTGCTTATCAAATTTATGAGGCAAATGTTGAAGAAACTGAGTTAATAATTGCAGGTATAGACGGTGGAGGGTTGAATTTTGCAAAAAAAATAAGTACCGTCCTAGAAAAGATAACCAAGGCTAAGATTGTTCTTTGTAAAGTAATGATGGATAAAACAAATCCATTAAAAAGTGGTGTAACCACTTCTCTTGATGAAGATTTATACAAAAACAAATCAGTAGTGCTTGTTGATGATGTTTTAAATTCTGGGACAACATTAATTTATGGAGTGCATCATTTCTTAAAAACTCCTCTGAAGCAATTAAAAACTGCTGTTTTAGTAAATCGGAATCATAAAAAATATCCCGTGAAAGCAGATTATAAAGGAATTTCGTTATCTACTTCCTTGAATGAGCATATAAAAGTGACGTTTGAATCTAAGAATGATTTGGTTTATTTAGAGTAGTAAATCTTTAATTTCCTCTTTTAATTCGTCTATTGTTTTAGAATCACAATTGATAATATTAGATGCACGCTCATATTGCGAACTCCTTTCAAACAAGTGCTTTCCAATAAATTCTGGCAAATCCTCATTGGTTATATTAGATACTAACGGACGATTTTCTTTTTGCATGATAATTCTTCCAACTAAAGATGGTATTGAAAGTTTTAGATACAACGAATGTGTTGCCTTTTCTAAAATAATATCCATATTATTTCCATAACATGGTGTTCCGCCTCCTGTTGCTAGTATTAAATCTTTATCAGTATCTAAAAGTTCTTCGAGAAAGAGTGTTTCCTTTTTTCTAAAAAAAACTTCTCCTTTGGTTTTAAATAATTCTGGAACAGATAATCCAACAGAATCTGCAATAGCAGTATCTAAATCGATAAAATCTATCTTTAAATCATCCGCTAAAATCTGACCAATTGTAGACTTACCACTGGCCATATAACCTACTAAAACTAGTTTCATTTATATTATTTATGGTCTAAATAAGAAAAAAGACAAATTTATTATTAAATCAGGTTGAAAAATGAAATTATTGATATTATATTTGCAGCCGCTTAAGGCAATAGTTAAAATTGTAAAAGTGAAATCTTGACCTGATAGCTCAGTTGGTAGAGCATCTCCCTTTTAAGGAGAGGGTCCTGGGTTCGAGCCCCAGTCAGGTCACTTAATTAAGCATAAAAACCCATTAGTTACTCTAATGGGTTTTTTATTTGCCAAAATAAAACGTACTTAAGTAACCTCAAAATTCTATTTTTTATACTACTTTTCTTACATTTAGATATAAAATTATAAGTTCATGTGCTACCAACCAACCTATCGGTCAGAATCAGCAGTAGGTTTATCCCAAGAAGATATTATAGAAATAATAGTACCCAAAACATCACTGGTTGTTTGATTTACTATGCTGGTTACTTTATTTAAATTATAGAAGGGGAAAAAGAATTTGTACACGAACGCTATCGCACTATTGAAGACGAAAATAGACATCATGGTGTTGAAATTTTACATGAAGGTAGTTCTAATGAAAGAATCTTCACAAAAAGAATATGAGTTTTGCAGATATAAACGCTAACAAAGCATTTGATATTATTTCGAAAAAAGAGTTAGAAACTTTAATAAAAAAAAACACAAAAAGTATTTACCACAAAAGTGTTTTGATATAATGTAAAACAGCTTCTCTCTAATAAAGGATTCTATATTAAAAATGAAGATAGTCTCTATTCTATTTTTGAAAATGAGTTTGAATAGTAATTGATAGTACGTTTTAGGCTAAAACTCGATTCAATCTTCTAGTAAAGCTCACTGTAAACAGGGGTTTTTTCCATCTCAAAATATATTATTTTTGATTTTGGAAAGCTCCTCTTATGATTTACACAAGAAAGACTAAAGTACTTTTTAGCACTTTTTTACTACTAGTATTTCTTCAACCAAAATTATATAGCCAAGAAAGTGTTCGCTTTCAAGCTTATGGATACACCCCAAATACAGTAAGCGATTCTCTTTACGCACTTCTAAATAACTCGTCTGATGTTAACGAAAAACTTAATACACTACACTTAATAGCAAATGAATACTTAAAATATGGAAATGCAGATTCTATAGTTCACTACGCTCAGCTAATTAAAACTCTCTGTAATTCAAAAAGAGGGGAAATTAATAATGTAGTGCTCTATGAAACTAAAGCTCATAGAATCTTAGGGCAGGGCAAATTCTTAAATGGGTTATTTGATGAAGCTCTAAAAACCTATATACAAGGTATAGACAAAGCAAAATTGTTAGACAATCCATCAGAACTAAATAGAATTAAACTAGGTCTTGGTCAAGTCTACTTAAGAAAGCAAGAGTATGAAAAAGCGAATCCCATATTTATGGAACTTACTCTTTTTAAAAATGAAAATAACGTTTCGGCTAAGTCAAATTTCTACTTAGGAACAATTGCTTTTGAGAAAAATAATCTCGCACTAGCTAAAGAATACTTTAATAAAGCTGCGTCTGAAAGTGTAAACCAAAACGAGCCTAAATTTCAATTATGGATACAACTATATCAAGGTAGGTTGTCTGCAGAACTTAACAAAAATGATATAGCTTTTGATATTTATGAGAAAATAATGACCACTTCTTTGAATAGTAATTATTTTGACATTTATACAGAAGCAGTTTTAGAATATGGCAATATATGTACAAAATTAAAGCAATACCAAATAGCAGAAATGGCTCTTTCTATGGCTTATACTAATGCAATACAGTGGAATCGTCTTGAACTGCAAAAAAAAATAATTAATAGTTTAAGGCTAACGTATCAAGCCAAAGGAGATTTTGAAAATGCTTATAACCTAATGACTCAACACCAAGCTATATCTAATCAAATTATTGAGCAGCAAAATAGCAAAGCCATAAAGGAGATTGAAATAAAGTACCAAACACTCCAAAAAGAAAATGAAATTTATGAGTTAAAAGAAGTTCAACGCACAAAACAAAGTGAGTTAGAGCAACAAAAGACTATTAAAAAAGCTTTCTTATATGGCTTCTTAGTACTTTTAATTCCAATTATAGCTTTACTATACGTTTACTACCAAAAACTACAAACCCAAAGCCAATTAAATAAGCAACAAGAAGAGTTAAACTCTCAAAAAATTGCAGCTCTTTTAAATTCACAAGAATTAGAACTCGCACGAACTTCTCTAGACGCTCAACAAGAAGAAAGGCATAGAATAGCAAAACAATTACACGATAGTATTGGTAGTAATCTTGCTGGAATAAAATTGCAATTGGCAAACTTAAAAAGCAGCTCTAATTTTCAAAAAGAAGTAATGAACCAAGTAAATGAAACTTATGAATTGGTTAGAGATATTTCACATGATTTGGTGCCAAAAAAGTTCAATCAAAATACATTTACTTTCTTATTAGAGAAATATATTGGTCAACTCCAAAAAAATTCAACTATTGAAATTACTTTTTCTGCTCATCCAAAAGAAAAAATAAATAGATTACCAGAAAGGTTAAAAGTGGAGCTTTACCAAATAACCCAAGAGCTTTTTACAAATACGCTTAAACATGCTAATGCAAGTGCTGTAGAGATTCATCTTAACATTCATGACGAGATGTTTCAATTAATTTTTGAAGACGATGGTAACGGTTTTGATTCAGAAAAATTTAGAAAAGGTATTGGCTTACAAAATATTGAAAGTAGATTGCAGCAATTAGAAGCTACTTTAATGTTAGATAGTGCGCCAACCAGAGGAACAGTTATAACTATAGAAATTCCATTAAAAGATTAAGAGTGAAGAATTACAGATTAATAATTGCGGATGATCACAAAATGTTTCTAGATGGACTTTTAAGTATTCTAGAATCAAAAAAAGAATATGAAATTGTACTTACGGCAAATAATGGTAAGAATGTAGCCAAATATCTAGATATCAATAATAGTAAAGAACCAATAGACCTTGTGATTACAGATGTAAATATGCCTGACTTAAATGGAATTGAGTTAAATAAACATATTAAAAGTAACCACTCAAAAACAAAAACGTTGGTAGTAAGTATGCTCCATGATTCTATGACAGTGCAAACACTTACTAAGGATAATGTAGATGGTTACGTTCCAAAAAATGCAGAAAAAGAGGAACTACTTGAAGCTATTGAAAGTATTTTAAAGGGAGAGAAATATTTCTCTCAAAGCATTAAAGACGTTTATCTTAAGGGAATGTTCTCTAATGAACAAACGCTAATAGAATCGCTATCTAAAAGAGAAAAAGAAGTATTAAAGTTAATTGCTCAAGAGCATACTACCCAGGAAATTGCAGATAAACTTTTCCTGAGCAAGCACACTATAGAGAGCTACCGTAAAAACCTTATTTCTAAACTAGAGGTACGTAATCTGGCTGGGCTAACAAAATATGCTATTAAACTAGGTTTAGTAGATGACTAATCATCTAAGCAATTAGCAATAATTACATTATTCATAACCAAATAAAACACTTCAATACATAAAGATATCCCTGAAAACAGGGATGTTATTTCTACTATAATTAGGGCTGTTTTAAGACATATATCTACGCAATTTTGTCTTATAAACAATTAAACCTTTCGTATTATGATTTATGGAATTACCCTAGTATTGTTGAGCATTATTGCAGTGCCATCATTAGTATTATCAAAAAAACCTAACGCAAAAGAACTTTTAGAAAAAATTGAGCCTTATCAAGGTTGGATTGGATTGGTCTTCTGTTTCTGGGGTGTTTGGGGAATTATAACTAGTATTTTAAATATAGGTTGGCTAACTACCGCTCCTATCTGGTGGATTACTTTATTAGCTGGTAGTGTAGTAGAAGCTACACTAGGCTTTATGTTGGGCTTTGGCTTAATAAACAAATTATTTCTTGGAAAGAATGAAAAGGCAAAAGAAAAAGCAGCCGAGATAAGAAGTAAGATTGCTCCAAAACAAGGTAAGCTTGGTATCTTAGGTATTATAGTAGGTATCTGGATGATAGTTGCTTCATTCTTATTTACAATTGCTTAATAAAACAAAAATGATGAAAAAATTAGTAATAGTCCTTGTGCTTTTATGCTCTTTTTGGAGTACCGCACAGCAAAGAGATGTAAAAAATAATACTATATCTGTATCTGGTAGAGCATTAGTTGAGAGAACAATAACGTTATACAGAGCTAAAGTTTCATTAAATATGGAGCAGTTATATTATTCAGACCCAACTTGTAAATCATTAGATGATTTAAAGGAAAAATATTTTAAAGACCTAAAAACAAATGGTATAGACCCTTCTGAATTTGTCGAAAAGAAAATGGAATTTTTAACCTATGGATATCAAAGGGAAGGTACTGTATTAGTCTTAGAAACTTCTTCTAAGGATAAGATAGAAAAGTTAGCAAAAGTAAAAATGACTGGAATAACAATTCAGTATCAAGTAAAGTCTGAGATAAAACCAGAGCAACGCACTGTATTGCTTAAAAATTCTCTGGCTAATGCTAGAGAAAATGCAGAACGTGTATGTAAAGTAACTGGTAAGAAATTAGGTGAAGTAATTTCTATCTCAGATAGCTCTATACAATACTCAACATGGAATAGTTACCATAATGGTTATGAAGAATACACAACAATTTATGTGACTTACGCAATGGAATAAATATAAATTGGTTAGTTGGTTGGTAACCGGTCTACAAGCTGTATTAGCTTTAGACCGGTTTTTTTAGTCTTAATTCTTATGTTCCCTTAATTTTATAAGAAACACTTTACACGTTGAATAAAGTGAGAAATAAAAACAATTTGCGACCAATAAGTAAATCTTTGAAGCCATTAGTATCGATGAGTTTTATAGTTATCTTAAAACTCTCAACTTTCCATCATACTATCTTTTCCATAAAATAAAAGTAGGGGCTTTTAAAAATATATAACTCTTAAATAAGAAGGTTAGTAATACTGAAAGCTTCCAGTTTATCGTGTAAATATTCTTTTACCTAAAAATTAAAAAACTTACAAAACTTATCAAGATTGATATTAATGTATTTTAACTATTTTTGCTCCCCATTTACAATAGCCCACGTGGTGGAATTGGTAGACACGCTACCTTGAGGGGGTAGTGTTCGCAAGGACGTGCTGGTTCGACTCCAGTCGTGGGCACTCAAAAACCCTATGTATCTCCATAGGGTTTTTACTTTTAAAGGTTTCTAGAAGTAATAATTACTACTAAACTTTAGATATTATACTGATTCATAAAATTTAACTACACTTTTTGAAGTTCGCATTGTATAAATCGTAAATTTGTTTAACGATTACGCAGAAATAATGAACAACGTTAAAAAGCATTTTAGTATTCGAAATTTAGAAAATCTTTCTGGTATAAAAGCACATACCATACGTATTTGGGAAAAGCGTTATAATTTATTAAATCCCGAACGTACATCGACCAATATTAGAACATATAGTTTAAAAAGTCTACAAAAGCTTCTAAACATAACGCTATTGTACAATAACGGTTACAAAATATCAAAAATCTCTAGAATTCCAGAAAGTGAAATACCGGTAATCGTTAGAGAAATAGTTGCAAAAAATAGTGAGAAAAGTCATGCAATAAATGCTTTTAAGTTGGCAATGATAAATTTTGATCAAAATTTATTTTTTAATACGTATAATAGCCTTTTAAGCGAACGTTCTTTCAGAGAAATATTTAATGAGGTATTTATACCACTATTGAATGAACTTGGTTTATTATGGCAAACAGATACGATTAGTCCTTCTCATGAACATTTTATAACCCATTTGATTAAACAAAAAATCTTTATTCATACAGAAAAGATTCAGATTATCGAACCTACTAAAAAAGATAAAGTCTTTGCTTTATTTTTACCTGAAAATGAAATTCATGAATTAGGACTACTTTACTTAAATTATGAAATAGTTCTGAGAGGGTATAAATCTATATATCTAGGTCAAAGTATGCCTATTGATAGTCTTGTGGATTTATTAAAATACTATGAAAATTTACATTTTATATCCTATTTTACTGTTTCCCCAAGTAAGGAAGGTATTGAAAAATATATTGCAGAGTTTTCGGGTAATTTAAGAAATACGAGCAACTCTAAATTGTGGATACTTGGACACCAAATTCAACATTTATCACAGAAAACACTCCCTGGATATATTAAAACTTTTAGTTCTATTGAACGTTTAATAAGTTCTATCTAAGTCCTGTTCTTATAAATAAATGAAAGAAATAGCAATAATCGGTTCTGGTTTTTCTTCACTTTCAGCTGCTTGCCATTTAGCAAAAGAAGGATATGATGTTTCAATTTTTGAAAAAAACCATACTATTGGTGGTAGAGCTAGACAACTAATAAAAGATGGCTTTACATTTGATATGGGGCCTAGCTGGTATTGGATGCCAGATATTTTTGAAAATTTTTTTAGTGCTTTTGGAAAAAAGCCATCTGATTATTACAAACTAGAAAAGTTAGACCCAGCTTACAAAATTTTCTTTGCAGATGATACTATCACAATTGGAGACTGTATGGAAAAAATTTGTCTAGAATTTGAGCGAATTGAGCCCGGAAGTGCCAGCCACTTAAAAAATTTTATTAAAAAGGCACAAACCAATTATGACATTGCCATTAATAAAATTGTTCTTAAACCGGGATTATCACCTTTAGAGCTCGTAACTAAGGAAACCATTTTACGCGTAGACCAATTCTTTAAATCAATTAGTCAAGAAGTTAGAAAACGATTTAAGAATCCAAAACTAATTTCGACCTTAGAATTTCCAGTTCTCTTTTTAGGAGCGAAACCAAATAAAACACCTTCCTTTTACAGTTTTATGAATTTTGCAGACTTTGGTCTAGGTACCTGGCATCCTAGAGGTGGTATGTACCAAGTAATAAAAGCTATGGGGAGCTTAGCAGAGGAACTGGGGGTTAAAATAAATACAGACAGCCCTATTGAAAAGATTTTAGTTACTAATGGTAAAGCTTCGGGTGTTATATCGAATGGAAAAACCTTTAGAGTAGACAAAGTAATTAGTGGTGCAGATTATCATCATTCAGAGACTTTATTAGATAAAGAATTTAGACAATATTCTGAGAAATATTGGAATAATAAGACTTACGCACCTTCTTCATTGTTATTCTATGTTGGTTTTGATAAAAAATTAAAGAATATAAATCACCATAATTTGTTTTTTGATACCAATTTTGAAAAACACGCACAAGAAATTTATGACAATCCACAATGGCCTACTAGTCCATTATTTTACGCAAACTTTCCGTCTGTATCAGATAATAGCATGGCTCCAAATGGTTGTGAAACAGGGTTTTTCCTTATTCCAATAGCCCCAGACTTAGAAGACACACCTGTTTTAAGAATGCAATATTTCAATATTATCATTAATAGATTTGAAAAACGCACGCAGCAAGACGTAAAAAATAACATTATATTTAAGGAAAGCTTTTGTGTAAAGGACTTTATAGAAGAATACAACTCATATAAAGGTAACGCATATGGAATGGCAAATACGTTAACGCAAACAGCTTTTTTAAGACCAAATCTAAAGAGTAAAAAAGTAAAGAATTTATTCTTTACGGGTCAACTTACTGTACCAGGTCCAGGCGTACCTCCCGCACTTATATCTGGAAAGTTAGTTGCAGATTTAATTATCAACAAACACTAGATAAAATGAAAAGTATTTTTGACAAGGTATCTTATGATTGTAGTAAGCTAGTGACAGAATCTTACAGTACATCTTTTGCATTAGCAACAAAAATGTTGGCTACTTCTATAAGAGGTGACATATATAATATTTATGGTTTTGTACGGTTTGCAGATGAAATAGTAGACACCTTCCATGAATATAATAAAGAGGTTCTTTTTAATGATTTTGAACAAGAGTTAGAAAAAGCATTAAAGAATAAAATAAGTTTAAACCCCATTCTCAACTCATTTCAACATACTTATCATAAATATAGTATTCCTTATCACCTAGTAGCATCTTTTATGAAAAGTATGCGCATGGACCTTAAAAAGAAGGAATACAAGACTACCACAGAGTACAAAGAATATATTTATGGTTCTGCTGATGTTGTTGGATTAATGTGCCTTTGTGTTTTTGTTGATGGAGATGAAAAAGAATATGAAAACCTTAAAGAATCGGCAATGGCACTTGGTTCTGCGTTCCAAAAAGTAAACTTCCTTCGTGATTTAAAAGCAGATTATGAGCTACTAGAACGTTCTTATTTTCCAAATACGAACTTATTAGAACTTGATGAAACTTCTAAAAAACGGATAGTTGATGAAATTAAGGCCGACTTTCAATTAGCCTATTCTGGTATTATAAAATTACCTGCTGAAGCTAAATTTGGTGTATACACTGCATATAAATATTACAATAAGCTATTGCAAAAATTACAGAAAACACCACCACTTGAAATTAAAAATACTAGAATTAGAGTGCCAAATTATCAGAAATTTGGACTCTTAGCAAAATCTTACGTTAACTATAAATTACAATTAGTTTAAAATGAAAATATTTATTGGAATCGTTATATTCATAGGTACCTTTTCGATAATGGAATTTATGGCATGGTTTACTCATAAGTATGTCATGCATGGTTTTTTATGGAGCCTTCACCAAGACCATCATAAAAAAGACCATGATTCCTGGTTTGAAAGAAATGATGCTTTTTTTATTTTCTATGCTATTGTAAGCATGGTTTGTTTTTACCTAGGTGCAGAAACCACGTTTTGGTATGGTTGGCCATTAGGTTTGGGGATCCTTGCTTACGGTATTGCCTACTTTATGGTACATGATATTTTTATTCATCAGAGATTTAAAATATTTAGAAATGCTAATAATTGGTATGCAAAAGGCGTTAGGAGAGCTCATAAAATCCATCATAAACATTTGGGGAAAAAAGATGGCGAATGTTTTGGAATGTTAGTAGTACCCTTTAAATACTTTAAAAAGTAGTTAAGATTCTAAAAGTAAATTATCTAATAATTCTCTGACCTTTTTAGAATTCCAATCGGCTGCACCAATTTCTTTTAAAATTATATTTCCTCTCTTATCTAAAATGTATGTGGTAGGTAAGCTAGAAGATTCAAGCCCTTTTGGAGATTTTGTTTTTTCAAACAAAACAGGTATTTCGTAATTATTCTTCGCTAAATAAGATTTTACTTTCTCCTTATCGTCCTTAGCAAGGAAAATAAATTTCACTTTACTTCCATAATCATCATGTAAGGCCATTAGGCTTGGCATTTCTGCAACGCATGGCGGGCACCAAGTAGCCCAATAATTAATTACTATTACATTATTTTCTGATGTAATTAAATTATACTCTTCTCCATCGAGACTGGTAAGTTCCCAATTAAGATTCGATAGCTTCTCGTAAGATTCTTGATTTTCAATATTTGGTGCGAAAGAAAAAAGTCGCATTAATTGAACTCTAGCATGAAAACCAATAGGAGTAAATAAGAACAATAGAATTAATACTATCCAGATAATATCTGAAACTTGTCCTTTTTTAAAGTTCATTCAAGTTATTTTGACAATAAGTCGTCTAGGATATTACGAACCTTACTAGTATTCCAATCTGCGATACCTTCTTTATCAATAACAATGTTACCTTCTTTATCAATTAAATACGAATAAGGTGGTTTTCCTGGTGGTTTAACTGATGATTTATCACCAATTATTAAATAAGTAACAGGAAAATGAAAACTGTTCTTTTCCATAAACTCTTCAACTGGAGGCCTATTCTCATTGGTAATAATATAGAAATCTACCTGACCTTTATAATCATCATACAATTTCTGAATACCTTTCAACTCCGCTTCAGATGGCAATCTCCATGAAGCCCAAAAATTAATAAAAACTACTTTCCCTTTTGATTTTTCAAAGTTGAAAAAATTCCATTCCGCATCCTTTAATCGCCATGAGTAGTCAGTAATTTTTTTCCTATCTGCTTCTGGAACTATTGATGGTGAAAACGAAAAAATCTGATTCAAAAAAATCTTCCCATAGTGACCTAATGGTGTAACAAAGAAAGAAAGTATAAAAAGAATAACAATAACATTTAGAATCGTCTTTTTTCTATTTTTCATTAATTAGGAGGGTATTTTTTTAAAAAAGAAAAACTCCTGAAAAAAATTCAGGAGTTTTTAAAGTCATTTTAACTAAACGTTCTCTTTCTTAATTACATTTAAGGCAGAACCTTCTTTAAACCAATTAATTTGAGCATCATTGTACGTATGATTGGTGATAATAGAATCTGTACTACCATCACTATGAACAACTTCTATAGTTAAAGGTTTATCTGCTGCAAATTCAGAAATATCGACAAAATTAAAAGTATCATCTTCTTGAATTAAATCATAATCATTTTCATTTGCGAATGTTAATCCTAACATTCCTTGCTTTTTAAGGTTTGTTTCGTGAATACGAGCAAAAGACTTTACTAAAACTGCAGCAACTCCAAGATGTCTTGGCTGCATGGCTGCATGCTCCCTTGAAGAACCTTCACCGTAATTGTGATCACCTACAACTATAGATTTGATACCTTTAGCTTTATATGCTCTCTGCGTATCTGGAACAGAACCATACTCACCTGTTAATTGGTTTTTTACAAAATTGGTTTTCTTATTGTAAGCATTTACTGCTCCAATGAGTGTATTATTTGCAATATTATCTAGATGTCCTCTAAAACGTAACCATGGACCAGCCATAGAAATATGATCCGTAGTACACTTACCGAACGCCTTAATCAATAGTTTAACGCCTTGTAAACTATTGGACTGTATTGGGGTAAATGGTTCTAGTAATTGTAATCTTTCAGAGCTTGGTGAAACAACAACTTGTACCCCACTACCATCTGCCATCGGTGGTATAAATCCCGCATCTTCAACTTCAAAACCTTTTGGTGGCAATTCCCAACCTGTTGGCTCATCAAATTTTACCTCTTCTCCATTTTCATTAACAAGTGTATCTGTTATCGGGTTAAAATCTAATCTTCCTGCTACCGCAATTGCAGCTGTAAGCTCTGGTGAGGCAACAAAAGCATGCGTATTGGGGTTACCATCCGCTCTCTTAGCAAAGTTTCTATTAAAAGAGTGAACAATACTATTCTTAGGAGCATTTTTTGGGTCGCTATATCTTGCCCATTGCCCTATACAAGGTCCACAAGCATTAGTAAATATTTTTGCGTCTAGCTCTTCAAAAATTCCTAAAATTCCATCACGGTCGGCTGTGAATCTTACCTGTTCTGAACCAGGGTTAATACCAAGCTCAGCTTTCATTTTTAATCCTTTATTTATTGCTTGTTGTGCAATAGACGAGGCTCGCGACAAATCCTCATAAGATGAGTTAGTACACGAACCTATAAGCCCCCATTCTACTTGAATGGGCCAGTCATTCTCTGTGGCTTTTTCTGTCATTGACGTACCTACTTCTGTGGAAAGGTCCGGCGTAAAGGGGCCATTCAACAATGGTCCAAGTTCAGAAAGGTTAATCTCTATTACCTGATCAAAATATTGTTCTGGATTAGCATATACTTCATCATCTGCTGTAAGATGTTCTTTTACAGTATTAGCGGCATCTGCAACATCTGCTCTATCTGTAGCACGTAGATAGCGCTCCATAGATTCGTCATATCCAAAAGTAGAAGTTGTAGCCCCTATTTCTGCACCCATATTACAAATAGTTCCTTTTCCTGTACATGACAATGCTTTTGCACCAGGTCCAAAATATTCTACAATTGCTCCTGTCCCTCCTTTAACGGTAAGAATTTCCGCAACTTTTAAGATAACATCTTTAGGTGCGGTCCAACCAGAGATAGTTCCAGTTAACTTTACTCCTATTAATTTGGGGAATTTAAGTTCCCAAGCCATTCCTGCCATTACATCCACAGCATCTGCACCCCCTACTCCAATAGCAACCATTCCAAGACCACCAGCATTTACTGTATGTGAATCTGTTCCTATCATCATTCCACCTGGAAAAGCATAATTTTCAAGTACCACCTGATGAATTATTCCTGCTCCAGGCTTCCAAAAGCCTATACCATACTTATTTGATACGGATTCTAAAAAATCAAAAACCTCAGCACTGGTGGTATTAGCCGATTTTAAATCAGCAGCGGCACCGTTTTTAGCTTGTATTAAGTGATCACAATGTACCGTTGTTGGAACAGCTACTTTTGGTTTTCCCGCTTGCATAAATTGCAATAAAGCCATCTGTGCAGTTGCATCTTGGCAAGCAATACGATCGGGAGCAAAATCAACATAATCTTTTCCTCTTGTAAAAACCTTATTAGGGTTTCCATCCCAGAGATGTGAATACAATATTTTTTCTGCTAAAGTCAAAGGTTTTCCAACCAATTTTCTTGCTATGTCTACCCTTTCTCCCATGGTAGCATAGACTTTTTTAATCATATCAATGTCAAACGCCATTCTGCTATGTAGTTTTGAATATTATAGTTGTTAAAATTACGAAATAGAAGTGGGGTATAAAACTTTTGAATCTGTATTCAACAAAATTTAGGAAATAGAAAAAAAGTAATGTATACTTTTATTTTTCTAATAATTACAGGAGGCTTTCAATAATAGTTTCTTCTGATATTCCCTCGGCCTCGGCCTTATAGTTTTTAAGAATACGATGTCTTAAGATGCCTATTGCTACTGCTTTAACGTCTTCTATATCTGGTGAAAACTTACCATTTATAGCTGCATTTGCTTTTGCTGCCAAGACTAAATTTTGTGATGCTCTTGGTCCAGCACCCCAATCGATATAATTTTTTACATATTCAGTAGCTCCTTCAACATTAGGCCTAGTTTTATTAACTAAACGTACTGTGTATTCAACGACATTATCTGGGACAGGAATACGTCTTACTAAACGCTGAACTTCATTAATGGCATCTGCACTAAAAAGGGTATTCAATATTACAGAATTATCTGTAGTAGTAGATTTTACAATGTTAATTTCCTCTTCAATAGATGGGTAAGTAAGCTTAATTGCGAACATAAAACGATCTAACTGAGCTTCTGGCAGTGGATAAGTACCTTCTTGTTCTATAGGATTCTGAGTAGCTAATACAAAGTAAGGCAAATCTAATTTATGCTGTTGACCTGCTATGGTTACAGCTCTTTCTTGCATTGCTTCTAAAAGTGCTGCTTGCGTTTTAGGAGGTGTTCTATTAATCTCATCTGCTAATATTATATTAGCAAATACAGGACCTTTTATAAATTTAAAATTTCGGTCTTGGTCTAAAACCTCGCTTCCTAATATGTCGCTAGGCATTAAATCAGGTGTGAACTGAATACGTTTAAAGTTTAATCCCAAAGTTTGAGCAATTGTATTTACCATTAAAGTCTTGGCTAAGCCAGGAACTCCAATCAATAAAGAATGCCCTCCTGTGTAAATGGATAATAATATTTGGTCAACTACCTCGTCTTGACCTACTATTACTTTGGAAATTTCTTTTTTTAAAGCATGGTGTTTTTCAACCAAATTTTTAATCGCAGTAACGTCTGACATGTATTTTATTGTTTTACCCAGTTATTGGTAAAATCACAACCTCTATTGTCTACATCTACATGAATATACGTATCTTCTATATGTTCATCCATCCACTCTTTAATTGCTTTATATTGTTTTTCGCGTAGTGCCAATTCTTGAATCTTAAGGTAATCTTTAGCAAAATCTGCTTTATGCTCATCATACCTATTCGTAATTTTCATGATTTTAAATTTTGGTGCTCCACCTCTTGGGTCATCTTCTCTAAGGGGTTTAGAAATTTCGTTATCCTTTAAATCTCTAATCTGGTTGTAAAGTGCAGGATCCATTTTTGTTAGCTCAAACCGTGAACCAAAGTCTATTGGGTTTCTTAGAACTCCACCATCATTTCTAGTTTCTTTCTCATCAGAAAAATTCTGAGCTGCCTCTGCGAAAGTGTATTTTCCTTCTAATAATTGATCTCTAATCTCATCCAATTCTTTTGCAGCTTCTTTCATGGCACTATCTGGAATTTCAGGAATCATTAAGATATGCCTTAAGTCTACTTCTCTACCACGAATTTTCTCTACTAAAATAATATGATATCCATATTGCGTTTCAAAAGGATCTGAAATTTCACCCTCCCTTAAACTAAAGGCTACATCTTTAAATTCTTTTACAAATGGTGTAGAACGCGTAACTGTATAAAAACCACCATTAGCTCTAGAAGGCTCATCTCTAGTATTTAAAACGGCTTTTATTCTAAAACTTGAACCATTCTCTTCTACATCCTGTTTAATACGTTCAAGTCTATCAATTATTTTTTGTACTTCTTCTTCCGGTGCTTTTGGTTGTTTTACAATTTGTGCTATCTCTAACTCTGCTCCAAATATTGGACGTTCTTCTTCTGGAATTTTATAAAAAAACTGTCTCACTTCTTCCGGAGTAACTTCTATCTCTTTTGTAATCTCCGTTTGCATTTTTTCAGAAAGAATGCGCAACTTATTTATTTCAAAAAGTTCAGCTCTAAAACTTTCGATATCTGGCTTCTTATAGAATTTTAATACTTTTTCCATAGAACCAACCTGCTGCACCAATTGTTGAATTTGCCTGTCGCTAGTTGCATTAACTTGATCATCAGACACTAACAAACTATCCTGTACTGCCTGGTGTGCATATAAACGATCTTCCATTAGTTTTCCTAACAATTGACAATGTGTGACGTCTTCTGTAGAAGCTCCTTGGTTTCTTAAATCTACCAGAGTCTTTTCAATATCAGAATCTAGAATTACATAATCTCCTATTACTGCTGCAATACCATCCAATTTCATTCTTTTGGTAACAGTAGTAGTATCCTTTTTCACTTCACTAACATCGTTGTCGATCATCTCTTCAGCATCAACATTCTGCTCTTCTTGGGCAAAAGTGACTGCAAATGTTAATAATAGTAGTAATCCTATATTTTTTCTAATCTTTTCCATAAATCTCAAACTCATTTTTCTTGATTGCTTCATCAATAATTTCAGTCTCTATTTTTTCTAGTTGTGAAAGTCTTCTACGATTAATAATAATCTGCTTTATATCTGGAGTAATGTAAGAAATTGGCGCAATGTCATTAATTTCAAGTACTTTATTTACCTTTCCCAAATATACCCCGATAGAATCCCGCAATTCAAAAAATTGTGAATTTTTTAAGTACTTCTCTTCATTTAAAGATGTTAAAGGTGGTATCTCCTCAATTAATCTAGAGGCACTTACCCAAATAGAATCATTAAAATGTAGTTTCTTAAATTGAACGGCAATAGAGTCTAGATAAGCTTTATCTTCTGGTTTAAACTCTTTTAATTTAGATTCTACGACATCTTGATCTAAAAATTGAGATGGTAAGGCTACAAACCTTAGTTGCACTAGTTTTTCTGTAAGCTTAAAATTTTCTTTCTCTAAACTATAAAAACCTTGTAATTCTGAATTGGTAATTAAGGTATCTGATGCTTGCTGTACCAATGCTTCTAAATAAGCTCTAGTATACAAATCTGTTCTGTAATTATTTACAAGTCTATTGTACTCAGCCAATTTTTCTTCAGGTAGATTAATTTTAGATTTCTCTAACAAAAGTTCTTTAGATGCCCAGTTATTAATATAATTCACCACAAATGCAGTACTGTCCTGTTTGGACATGCCTGTAGGAATTAAAGTGGCTATATCTTCCCTGTATAAATAAGAATCTCCTACTCTAGCTAGTGCTTCTTTTTTGGTTTCCTCTTTAAAGAGAGAATTACAAGAAGTCATGGATAAAACTAATCCAAAGCAAAAAAGCTTAATGATTTTTTTGTCTAAAAAATACATTCCGCAAAAATAACAATAACTTAAAGTCGTGCAAATCATTGCTACAAGCATTAACAGATTTTTAGTAGCTGTTGAAAATCAATATTTTAGTACATTAGTCTATAAAACCAGACCTTATGAGATACACTACAGAAATTATAATTGACTTACCTCGAGAAGAATTCATTAAAAAATTAGATAATCCAGATAATATGAAACATTGGATGCGAGGATTATTAAATCACGAAATGCTTTCTGGAAAACCGGGACAGGAAGGAGCTACAATGAACATGACCTTTAAAAGAGGAAAAGGAGAAATGACTATGGTTGAAACTATAATCAAAAGAAATTTTCCAGAAGAGTTTCATGCCACCTATGATACTAAAGGTGTGCATAACATACAAAGAAACTTCTTTAAAGAAGAAGACGGTAAGACCAAATGGATATCAGAAAGTGAATTTCAATTTGCTGGTTTTGGAATGAAACTAATAGGCTTATTAATGCCAGGAGCTTTTAAGAAACAATCTATGAAATACGCTCAAGATTTTAAGAACTTTGCCGAAAAAGGGATATCTGTAATCAACTAAAAATATGCAATCAGTACTCGATAAAAAGATAAAATTAATTTGGGATTTTAGAGGTCCCACAGCCGCAAATACTGCTATACATCATGAAAAGCATCTAAAAGAATTTATTGTTGTTGAAGAATTAAAGTTTGATATTACCGGCTTTTCACATATTAATGAGATGCATAGCATTGCCTATTTAGTTGTTGCAGAATTTGAGATGATTGCCGTTAGAGATATGCTTAAACCACATAGAGGCGAAATTTACAATGATTAAAGTAAAACACTCCTACTCTTATCTTCTCGTTTCCCTAATTGTGACTTTTCTGGTTTTTTCATGTTCGCAAGAAACCTTGGAAAATCCTCTTGAGAAGGCTTTAGCATCAGATGACATCCGTATAACGAGGGTTATGGACAGTATTACTAAGCATGAAGTTCAAATAACTTATACTCAAATTGATAGAAGAAATGATAGTATTCTATTTACAGGTTATACTTTTCAAGTAGAGGAAAATAATTATTTCTACCCAGCTAGCACGGTAAAGTTTCCTGCAGCCGTGGCCGCTTTAGAAAAACTGAATGAATTAGATTCAATTCACAGAAAAACAAAATTTTATATTGAAGGTGATTCTATTGAAACAACTTTTGCAACAGCAATACAAGAAATTTTTGCCGTTAGCGATAATAGCGCAAACAATAGATTAATAGAATTTCTAGGTTTTGATGATTTAAATGAAAGAATAGAAAAAAGAAACGTGAAGCCTATTAGAATCTCACATAGACTTTCCACTAATAATGCGGATGATGTTACTACGAAGCCGCTAGTTATTTACATAAATGACAGTACTACAGGAACTTCAAAACCAATTATTAATAAAATTCCAGAGCATTTAGAATTGAATATGATTGAAAAAGGAGTAGGTTTTTACGCAGATGACTCTTTATATCAAGAACCTTTTGATTTTAGTTTAAAAAACTATTTCCCAATACGTTCTCAACAAAATTTATTAAAAAGAATAATTTTTCCAGCTAACTTTTCAAAAGAAGAACGCTATAATCTATCTAATAGTCAACATAAATTTTTACTAGATGCTATGAGTACCTTACCAAAAGAAGTTGGGTATGATAGTAATGAATACTATGATAGTTATGGGAAATTTTTTATGTATGGTGATTCCAAAAAACCTATTCCTGAATACATGAAAATCTATAATAAAGTTGGCTACGCATATGGCACGCTTACAGATTGTGCTTACATAAAAGACGAAAAAAATAATATAGATTTTATGGTAACCGCTACTATCTTGGTAAATAAAGATGGGGTTTTTAATGATGACAATTATGAATATGATGAAGTTGGAATACCATTTTTAGCACAATTAGGTCGAGAATTATACGCTATAGAATTAAAGCGAAAAAAATAAAGCCACCTAAAATAGATGGCTCTATTTCTAAATTTAGAATCATCCTCTATTTTTTAGGCATAACCACATTCTCAATAGCGTGTATTACCCCATTAGAAGCCATTACGTCAGCGATAATAACCTTAGACTTATTTCCTTTAGAGTCGGTCAAGATTACATTAGAACCAGATAATTCAGCATAAATCTCTTCACCTTGTAATGTTTTAGCCATAAATCCGCCACCGTTTGCTTTAATAGACTTTACAATATCCGAAGCAGTGTATTTGCCTGCCAATACATGGTAAGTTAGAATAGATGTTAGTGCTCCTTTATTTTCTGGCTTTAATAAAGTGGCGACTGTTCCTTTTGGTAGCTTATTAAAAGCAGCATTGTTAGGAGCAAAAACGGTAAGTGGTCCTTCCCCTTTAAGTGCGTCTACTAAATCAGCTGCTTTCACCGCAGCCACTAAAGTTGAAAAGTCATCCATAGATGCAGCGATGTCCACTATATCTTTTGATTTTTGAGCCGCAGCTGTTTGTGTAAAAAACACAAAGCTTACCATTGATAAAATACATACTAATTTTTTCATGTTTTTGTTTTTAAGATTTAACTATTAATTGATTTAAAATTTTTGAGTGCTTCTATTTCTATTTACACAGCGTTTTAGCTTTTGGATGAACTCATCCTGATTTTATCATATCTTTAACAAAGTATATGGCACAACTCCTAAATGATGATGAGCTAATAAGGTTAATATCCAAAAAGGATAAAAACGCACTCTACGGCATTTACGATAAATATTCGGGCGCTTTGTATGGGGTAATTCTACGCATGTGCAGAAATGAAGCTACTGCTCAAGACCTACTGCAAGAAACATTTATCAAGATTTGGCAAAAGATTGACAGCTACGATGCTACAAAGGGTAAATTCTATACCTGGGCATACCGAATTGCAAAAAATACTACCCTTAATGCGCTAAGAAAACAGGAATTGCTCATCCAATCGGAAGATTTAAGTGTATATAATAATAAAACCCAGGATGAAACAGCTCTTGATTACATTGGGCTTAATGGGGCAATTAAAAAATTGGAGCCTCATCATCAAGAAGCAATTTCGTTAGTATATTTTAGAGGGTATACGCACAGAGAAGCCTATTTAGAAATGGGAGTGCCCTTAGGTACTTTTAAATCTTATGTTAGACAGGCTTTAAATCTGCTCCGTGAGAACTATAATAAGGAGTTGGTCATATTTTGGCTTTGCATAGAAATTTTGATATGATGGAAAGGAAGAAAATATTAGACGAAGGACTTTTGGAAAAATATCTATTAGATGAACTAAATGATTCTGATAGAACTATAGTTGAGCGCGCAATAATTTCTGATGAGGTATTAAAAAAACAATTTAGTGAACTAGAGGCAGATTTTGAAAAAATGGCCTTAGAGAATGCAATAGTACCTCCAACACACGTTAAGAATAGTATTAAAGAACAGTTAGAACCTGCAATAGTTAAGAGATTATCAAATACACCTTTATTAGTAGCAGCAAGTATTGGTGCTTTATTCTTCTTCTCATCTATTTGGATGTACACACAATGGCAGAATACCAAAAATGAGTTTGAGTCATTGCAAAGCCAAACCACAGATTTAAAAGAGCGTTTGAATATTCTAGAAGAAAACTACGTTTTAACCAATACAAGATTAAAAACTATAGATGGAAAAAACACAGTACCGCTTTTGCTAAAAGGGAATGAACTTTCCCCAAATTCTAGGGCCATAGCCTATGTAAACCATAAAAAGAAAATGGTAGTGGTGAATTCGGAAGGGCTTCCTAAATTACCCAAGGATAAAACTTATCAGATGTGGAGTGATGTTGATGGTGAGATGATAGATATGGGGGTATTAAAATCAAGTGAAGAATTAATTACGCTAAAGTATATCGACAAGGCAGAATCACTAAATATTACTATTGAACCCACGGGTGGAAATGACCACCCCACGGTAGAAAACTTAATTTCTTACGTTATACTTTAGAGGGTTCTCCATACAAATCAAAATCTGATGCTTCTGTGATTTTGATATTTGTAAAATCTCCAATTTTTACATAATACTTCGTAGCATCGATTAAAACTTCATTATCAACATCAGGGGAATCAAATTCTGTACGACCAACAAAATGGTTACCCTCTTTTCTATCAATGATACACCTAAAAGTTTTCCCTATTTTCTCTTGATTCAGCTCCCAAGAGATTTGAGACTGAATTTCCATAATTTCATTGGCTCGCTGTTGCTTTACATCTTCTGGGACATCATCAACTAAGTTATAAGCATGGGTATTTTCTTCATGACTATAGGTAAAACAGCCTAAACGTTCAAAACGCATTTCTTTTACCCAATCTCTTAAAATACCAAAATCCTCTTCTGTTTCCCCGGGATAACCTACAATTAATGTAGTTCTAATGGTCATGTCTGGCACAGCGGCCCTAAAATCATGAAGTAGTTTTGTGGTCTTTGCATAGGTAGTTCCACGACGCATACTTTTTAATATAGCATCGGAAATATGTTGTAATGGAATATCTATATAGTTACATACCTTAGGTTCTTTCTTCATTATTTCCAATACATCCATTGGAAAACCAGTAGGAAAAGCATAGTGCAAACGAATCCACTCGATTCCTTCAACTTTTACTAGTTTCTGTAACAACTCTCCAAGATTTCTTTTTTTGTAAAGGTCTAATCCATAGTATGTTAAATCTTGCGCTATAAGAATGAGTTCTTTAACACCTTTAGCAGCCAATTTTTCAGATTCTGCAACCAACTCTTCAATAGGTTTACTTTTATGCTTACCACGCATTAATGGTATGGCACAAAAAGAACATGGTCTATCACAACCCTCAGCTATTTTTAAATAGGCATAATTTTTTGGAGTTGTTGTTAAACGCTCACCAATAAGTTCATGCTTATAGTCTGCTCCTAGTGCTTTTAATAGGTTTGGCAAGTCACTGGTGCCAAAATATTCATCTACATTAGGAATCTCTTTTTGTAAATCTGGTTTGTAACGCTCACTTAAACAACCTGTAACAAAAACCTTATCTACTTCACCAACTTCTTTCTTTTGTACATACTCTAGAATAGTATTTACACTTTCCTCTTTTGCATTGGCAATAAACCCGCAGGTATTAATAACCACTATATTGCCTTCTTCCTCGTGTGCAACTTCTTTATTATTGGCTTTAAGCTGCCCCATAAGTACCTCAGAATCGTAAACATTTTTGCTGCAACCTAAGGTTACTACATTGATTTTGTTCTTTTTAAGTGATTTTGTGCGCATACTTCTTTAAATGGACGGCAAAAATACAACAAGCCCCTGCAATTGGTAGATTTTAACGCATATTTCTTTATCGATTACGTTAAACCTTTGGGCACTAATGGTATCTAATTAAAAAACATAGCTATGAAAAATATAGTAAAAGTCTCTTGTAGCACTATGTCTTTTAAGTGCTTGTTCCTGTGATTCGACTGATAATGAAGATCAAGTAATTACAATAAATCCTACCCATCTTGAGCTATATTTTCCTTCAATAAATTCTAATGAATGGGAAACTATAACCATCGAAGATTTGAGTTGGAATACCAATGCAAAGAGCCTTTATATGATTTTTTTGAAGAAAAGGGACCAAAGCTTTTTTAATCACTAAGAACGATAAAAGCAGTTATCGAGTTCCTGCTTCACAGACAGAATTTGAGGGAGAACTTGTACTTAATGCACCCAGCGATATGTATAAGGGTTTAGGTAAAAATAATCAAAAGATATACATTATTCCCAGTAAAGGTTTAGTCATAATTAGGTTAGGCGAGACTGTTGGTAATTGGAGGCTAGGACCTTCAAGTTTTGATAATGAGCTTTGGGGGTTATTAAATGATTTGATGGATTGACCGTTGAGTTAAGTTTTTTATTTACATTATTTATTGGAAGTTAAATCAATAAGAATTTGCAATTTTATAAATATAGGCAGACCTTTAAATTGGGCTAAAAATCCTCCTAGGTCTAGGTTTTGCTAGGTAATACTTTTATCACGTCTAGCTCAAAGAACATGTTTATTTTATTGAGTAATTCTTTTTTCGATTTATTCATATTCAAAACTCCGTAAAATGGGTTATTTACTGATTTATCAATTAATTCTCCATCCCTAATTTTCATTAAGTGAGGAAATTTATTGTAATGATTTAGTCCATATAGTGCAGCAGAAACAAATTCAGCTTCATATTCTGATTTAATTATTCGTCCATTCAGATAAATGATTTCTATTCTATTGTCTAGACTCGGTAAAATATTTTCTTCAATATATTTTTTCGAGTTCCTTCTGTTATTGTAACAGAAGAAGTTTTTTCCATTATTTGCTTTTAAAAATCCAGCATATCTTTTTTTGAATTTTTTTCGCTGGAAATATGCAAATAGTAAAAAAATTATAATAATAGGTACAATTAAAATAAATAACGGAATTCCAACTAATAGCTCTAATAGTAAGTCTCTAAATTTTCTCAAAGGTTCTTCAAAATATGATCTAACGGCTTCGGCTATGAGTAGTTGCGTTGGTTAGTACTTAACTTTGCAAGTACACGCCAAGCTGAAAATCCTCGCGGATTTTCAGAAGTAGACGAAAACCAGCAATTACTTATAGCCATTGTTGTATGGCGTTTTTTATTCATTTTTAATTTCGAGCCATTGTTCATAAGTTACAACTCGTTTTTCTTCGTTAGATTTAGTCTTTCCAGATAAAATTCCGATGAATTCGAGATAATGTCCGTCTGGGTCATTAAAATATATTGATACTGCTGGCATCCAACAAAAAACCATTGGTTCTTCTTTATCATCTTGTAAAAAATTCCAGAAATTTAAGTTGTGAGATTTTAAAAAATCAATTGATTCATTTATTACCCATTCAGGTTCACATTCAAAAGCAAAATGTCGTAAATCAATTTCTTCTTTAGGTTTTTCCCATAATCCGAGCATCGCTTGTTTGTCTTTTCCAATCCAAAAAAAGGCAGTTCTCCTTTCTGCTCCAAAACGACATTGTTTTAACCCAAGAACTTTAGAGTAAAATTCAATTGATTTTTCTAGATTTTCAACATAAAGATGAGTTTCATAAAGTCCTTTAATCATAATCTATTCTCGTTTTTTCAAATGCCATACAACGGACGGATAAACATAATAGTTTGTTTATTTCCTTTTTATGTCAACTACTCTTTATACTCTAAAGGCATCTTACGCACTTTAGTTAAATCCTCAAAAGACTTACCAATTCGTAATAGGGTACCTTCTGAAAATTGCTCTCCAATAAAAGTTAAGCTAATAGGTTCTCCAGAATCTTTATATCCCATAGGTATTGTCAACGCGGGGTATTTTGCCACAGCTGCATAACCAGCGTGGTAGTTGTTAATAGATAAAATAGCATCCAAATCATACTTTTTCATGACCTCATTAAAATAAAGACGTCCGTTATTTTCTAGGGTGCCTTTTATCTCCAATAATCCTTCAGCAGTAGTTGAATCTGTCAGTATTCCTTCGAACAATGCTTGCCCGTAGGGTATCCGAACCAAAGAATCCTGTTTATTAAATTCCACTGCATCTGCGATAGAAGTAATCTTAACTGCATCTTTATCTTGAACTTGGCTATCTAAATAATCTGGCAAATCGGTTTTCATATCAATATTAAGAATAGACAAGAATCCATTCATGGCAACTTCGGGTGGTGTAAATTCTACAATTTCTGCACCAGATTCTTTAAGCTTTGTGACATTAGCATTATAGATAGAATCGTTCTCTAGAAGCCCCTTAAAGACTCCCAATTTTAATTCGTTTAAAGGAATTGGCCGTTCCCCGGAATTGTAAATGCCTGATCTATTTTCTTTTATGGAAGCTTTATCTGCAAAATCATATCCCATCATTGCTGATAATAGAATTGCATTGTCTACAACATTTTTAGTCATAGGTCCAGGTGTGTCCAAGGTACTCGAGATTGGCACAATACCCGTTCTACTTAAAACCCCTATAGTTGGCTTTAAACCTACCACAGAATTTTGGCTAGAAGGTGATAAAATAGAACCAGAAGTTTCTGTTCCTACTGCGGCTACAGCATAATTGGCCGCTACAGAAGTTCCGCTTCCCGAGCTAGAACCACCAGTCTCAAAAACTCTTCTACCATAAGGGTTTAACGTTTGTCCACCTACAGCGCTATAACCTACAGGACAACCACTACATAAAAAATAAGCCCATTCGCTCAAATTAACTTTTCCTAAAATTAAAGCTCCGTTCTCTTTTAATCGATTTACTATAAAAGCATCATTAGTGGTATTATTTTGTAAAGCAATAGCTCCGGCAGTAGTCTTCATTTCTTGGGTGCCAATGTTATCTTTTAAAAGAATTGGCATACCATAGATAGGATGCAATCCTTTATTGCTTTTCGCTAAACTTCTAGCTTCTTCTAACACCTTAGGATTTAAAGCTATTACTGTATTTAATGTAGTATTATTGTCTAACTCGTATTTATAGATTCGTTTTAGGTAAAACAAAACAAGTTCTTCATAGAAGAACTTACCTTCCGAAATATGACCTTGAATAGTAGTAATATCCTGCTCTAAAACTAGTGGTTTTAATTGCTCATAGCGTTCCTCAGAAAATTTAGTCACCTCGTTATATAACGGTCTAAAAACATCGTTTTTATTTAATACCTTAGATTGAATAAGCTTATAACGCATTCTACCATTCTCATGTTCTGCATTGGCGGCAACTTCGGTAGAGTCGTTGTAGGGAGTCCAAAGAACAACATCTTCAGCTGTTTCTTGATTTTTTTTGTCTGTTTTACAAGCAATAGTAAATACTAATAAAAAAAGTATAAAAATGGTTTTTTTAAGGAAGGTAGAAATAGTCATTTTAAAGAGGTGTTTTGAAAAACTTAAATATAAGATTTCTCTTCCTCGCTTTAAAATGAAGTATTAGTTATTTTCTAAAAGTGTTTTCCACTTTTTAATATTCTCATTATTCATTCTCACAAACTCATCCTTTTCCAAATCCGAAGCAATTTTTAGTGATTTTTTAGCCGAAGCTATTGCAGCACTATAATCTTCAAGTTGGGCTTCTACTATAGATTTAACTCTATGAAAATAATAGGTATCTCCGCCAAGTTCCAAAGCTTTATTTACATAGTTTAATGCTCGTTTATAATCTTTTCCCTGTTCTTGTAAATAACGTGCTGCCTCATAATACGTTTGCGGAGTTGGATTTTCTTTTAGTTGGCTTGCAATCTCCTTTTCCATTTGAGCTTCTGTATCCACTTTAAAAGGAAGTACAACTTTTGTATCTGCCCAGATTAGATTTAAATTGGCAGAGTTATGAGAAATAGAATCAAAAGTCATTAAAAAATTCTCTTGATGATAGGGTATTTTTAGGGGTTTTACTTTAACTCTAAATAAATCCTCTTCTGGATTATAATTTTGGCGACCATCACCCCAATGTTCTGTATTTGTATGAAAAGCTATTTCCCACATTTCTTCTTCTGGAAAAGCGTATAATGCATATATTCCTTTGGGCAAAACATTACCTAAAACCTTCATCTCTGTATCTAAAGTAATTTTAGTGCTTTTGTTTGCTCCAACTCGCCAAATTCGGCCATAAGGAACCAAACCTCCAAAGACTTTTCTTGCTTTAGCAGCAGGTCTAGAGTATTTTATCAAAATTTTGGATAAACCTACCTCTTGGGTTACTTGTGCAAACGGACTTGCCTTGGGGTGTGTGATTTGGGAAACTATTATATTCGACGAGCACAATAAAACAAGTACACTTAAAAATCTCATTTTAAATATTAAAAAAAGAATCTACAAACTCATATTTATTAAAAACTTGTAAGTCTTCAATACCTTCACCTACTCCAATATATTTTACAGGTATTTGAAATTGGTCCGAGATACCAATTACAACACCGCCTTTAGCAGTACCATCTAATTTTGTAACAGCGAGAGAAGTTACCTCAGTAGCTTTGGTAAATTCTTTTGCTTGCTCAAAAGCATTTTGCCCCGTAGAACCATCTAAAACCAATAACACCTCGTGAGGAGCGTCTGGTACTACTTTTTGCATTACACGTTTTACCTTAGACAGTTCGTTCATTAAATTTACCTTATTATGAAGGCGACCAGCAGTATCAATTAAAACTACATCTGCATCATCGGCAACTGCAGAATTTAACGTATCAAAAGCTACAGAAGCTGGGTCACTACCCATTTTCTGTTTTACAATGGGTACATCTACTCGATTTGCCCAAACTTCTAATTGGTCAATAGCAGCGGCTCTAAAGGTATCACCAGCACCTAAAACAACTTTTAAACCTTTATCTTTAAATTGTTTTGCTAATTTCCCAATAGTAGTAGTCTTACCGACTCCATTTACACCAACAACCATTATTACATGTGGTTTATGTGTACTTGGTAAAGAAAATTCTGTATCCTTGCCAACATGAGTTTCTGAAAGTAGACCTGCTATTTCTTCTCTAAGAATCTTATTTAATTCTTCTGTTCCCATGTATTTATCTCGTAAGACGCGCTCCTCGATACGCTCAATAATTTTCAACGTTGTATTTACTCCAACGTCTGATGTTACCAAAACTTCTTCTAGATTGTCTAGTACCTCATCATCAACTTTAGATTTCCCAGCAACAGCTTTACTTAGTTTCCCAAAAAAACTAGTTTTAGACTTCTCTAGGCCTTTATCTAAGGTTTCTTTTTTGTCTTTAGAGAATATATTTTTAAACAGACTCATTTTATAATTGGTTGAAAATCAAAGATAGGAAAGTAAGGGGAGTTTTATAAACTAAAAAAGCCACTCTAAGGAGTGGCTATCAATATATTTTATTGAACGTTGCTTATTGTTTAGATAACCAATCGTTTACCAATTCTGGTGACATTACAGACTCAACAAAAGTATAAGCTCCAGTTTTTGGAGACTTTACCATTTTAATGGCTTTTGTTAATCTTTTTGAACTTCCTTGAAGTGTTGCTACCGTTTTCTTTGCCATGTGTATTGTACTTTATGGTTTCTGTAAAGAATCCTTACTTAATTTCTTTATGAAGGGTCATACGCTTTAGGATAGGATTAAATTTTTTAATCTCTAATCTGTCTGGCGTGTTCTTTTTGTTCTTAGTGGTAATATATCTAGACGTACCAGCCATACCTGACTCTTTGTGCTCTGTACATTCTAAGATAACTTGTACTCTGTTGCCTTTCTTTGCCATTTTCTAATACTTTTACTTAACAAAACCTTTAGCTCTTGCGTCTTTCAATGCAGCAGAGATACCTTTCTTGTTAATTATTTTAAGTCCCTTCGCAGAAACATTAAGCGTTACCCACTTATCTTCTTCGGCAATGTAGAATTTCTTTTTAGAAATATTGGCATCGAATCTTCTCTTCGTTTTATTGATAGAGAAAGAGACGTTGTTACCAAACATCACCTTTTTACCTGTAACTTCACAAATTTTGGACATCTGCCTAACTTTTGAGTGATTTTATTGAGGCTGCAAATTTAGGTATTTCTCTTAGACACACAAAATTAAAATTCAGAAATTTAGAATTTCTTTTTGTAGTAGTTCAAAAGCTTTATTTACAGACTTTTGAACAATACGTTCCCGATGGTTACCCATGGTAAATTTTTGAGCAAAAGTATGTTTTGGTGTACTTATTGCAATATAGACTGTTCCTACTGGTTCATCCGAATCTCCTTTTGTTGGACCTGCATTACCTGTAGTAGCAATAGCAAAATCTGTATTTAAAATTTCTTTTGCGTTGCGAGCCATAGCTACCGCAACTTCTTCACTAACCACAGAATGCTTTTTAATTAGGTCTGCATCAACCCTTAACAAATTTACTTTAGCTTCTGTTGCATAACTTACAATACTACCCTTAAAATATTTAGATGTGCCCGGTATCGCTGTTAATTGTTCTGCAATTTTACCTCCTGTAAAGCTCTCCGCGGTAGCTAGTGTTAATTTTTTATCTGTAAGCAAATTACCAATTGATACTTCTATACTTTCATCTTCTTCTCCATAAATAATATCTCCAATAAGTGGATACAGCTTCTTTGCTTCTTCATTTACTATAGCCTGAAGCTTTTCTTTGTCTCGCCCTTTGGATGAAAGTCTTAATCTTACTCTTCCTAGACTTGGTAGGTATGCCAGTTTGATAGATGAGGGTAGATTATTTTCCCAATCTTCAATTTTCTCTGCAATTGCACTTTCTCCTAATCCATAAGTCATTATTGTTTTGTGTAAAATATATGGACGCTCATATTGAGAAATAATTCTTGGTAGCACTGCAGATTTCATAAGGTTTTTCATCTCAAAAGGCACACCGGGCATAGAAATAAAAGAAGTACCATCTTTCTGCATCCAAAGTCCAGGTGCAGTACCAAACTCATTTTTTAAAACAGTAGCTTTAGTCGGCACCATTGCTTGTTGCCTATTTAAATCTGAAATTGGTGTAGAAATATATTTTGCAAAAAGCATTTCTATGTGAGCTAAGACCTCGCTGTTCTCTATTAAAGTGTCCGTGAAATACTCACACAAGGTATGTTTGGTAATATCGTCTTTTGTTGGACCTAGTCCCCCAGTAATAATAACAACTTGAGATCTTTGATTAGCTTGTCTAAGCGAATCTAAAATATGCACTTTATCATCTTGTATAGAGGTGATTTGATAAACCGACACTCCTACTTTGTTAAGCTCCTTTGCAATAAAAGCTGAATTAGAATCAACTATTTGCCCAATTAAAATTTCATCACCAATGGTGATTATTTCTGCCTGCATAAACACTTATATTCCTAAAGTCGTTAGGGATTAAATACAAAGCTAATTAAAAGGAAAGTACTATGATGTAAACAAATTAAACTTCGAAATCTTTGTGAAGCTCTGCAACTACCTGTTCTACATCTTTTTTTAATAAAGGAAATCTTTTCTCAATCTCAACTAGGTTATCCTCGCTTTTGCCTAGAGTTTCAATTTCTAAAGCAGTAGCTCGAGTTTGTTCCATACCTAAGAGATCAACATTAGGTTTTATTTTATGAGCCATTTTATATACCTGCTCAAAATTTCTTTCGGAGATTGCTGTTTCTAAGTTTTGAAGGTCTTCTGGTACTTCTTCTAAAAACACAGAGATTACAGAAACCACAAAATCTTGATCTCCTTCAGCCATTTCATTTATTTTATCTAAGCTATAAATCATTACCTTACATTTATTGCAAAAAATTCCTCACCTTCAATTCTCCCCTCAAGGTAATCATTTGTTGCAACTTTACCAACACCTGCAGGAGTACCAGTATAGATAATATCGCCCTTTTTAAGCATAAAATAGGTAGAAACGTAGGCTATAAGTTCGTCTATCTTCCACAACATCAGAGCAGTATCACCTTTTTGTACAATTTCCTTATTTTTTAACAAGGAAAACCCTAATTTGTCTAAATTTTCGTACTTTTTTTTATTAATCCACTTACCTACTACGGCGGCACCATCAAATCCTTTTGCTTTTTCCCAAGGTAAACCCTTCTCTTTTAATTGAGATTGTAAATCTCTAGCAGTAAAATCTATTCCTAAGCTAATCTCATCATAATACTTGTGAGCAAACTTTTTATCAATGTGTTTACCTACCTTCTTAATCTTTACAAGAACTTCAACTTCATAATGTATTTCGTTAGAAAATTCTGGAATATAAAAATCTTGTTCTTTAGGTAAAATGGCAGAATCTGGTTTTATAAAAACTACAGGTTCTAAAGGTCTTTCATTATTTAATTCATCTATATGTGCAGCATAGTTTCTACCAATACAAATTAGTTTCATTGCTTTTAATTTAAATACTAACCTTTGACCACCTTTGCACTAATAGCAGGTATAAAATTTTGATTATTGCCTTTTGACTTAACCATAAACTCTCTCCATTCCCCCATACCGTAAATCATTACTTTAAAATTCTGATTTTTGGTATATAAGCCTCCGAAAGTTGGTGCAAAGCGATCTTCAATTCTTTGTTTATTTGTTAATTGGTCTTTTTCATCTTTTTTATACCAATTGTAAGGTATAAACAGCCACTCCAAACCAATATAAATCCCTTCTTCAGGGATTTTTAGTTTTAATGAAGATAAATCTATAGAAGTATAGTCAAATGACTCTACAGCTTCCAAAATGATACTTTTTTTAACTAAATCATGTGCTGGCTTCTTGGTATCTGGATTAACACCATACAGCCGAAGTCTAAACTTTGCTCTATCTCTTGAAAACTCATTTTTTTGTCTAAAAAAGATAGTAACCTTTTCTAGAAATTTCTTACCAGCTCCAATGTTTGGAAAATACAACGCTAATACCCAAGGTGTTGAAGAAGAATCAAAGCCGCTAGTGATACTATAGCTAGAAATTGGATTTAGTACTTGAGATTTCCCTAAATTCTTAGCTACAACTACTTCTTTGAGCTCAAAAGTAGCCTCCTGCATTTTTAGCCTTTTTGTCTTAAATAAACTACTAGCCAATAAAACAGTGTCTTTATACCCTAAAGATGAAACATGAATTTCTTTGGTTAAATACGTTTTTGGTATTTCCAAAGAAAATTTTCCTTCTTCATTAGTAGACGTACCAACAAGTGTATTTAAAAAACTTAAATTGACGTATGGAATAGGTTGTTTAGTCTTTGTATCTATAACTACTCCGTCAAAATCTATGTTTTGCCCAAAAGAGATAGAACAAATACATAAGAAAAATGAAAGTATTCGCATTATGAAAGCTTATTGTTTAGCTTGCTCAACTTTAATTGTGTTAAGACCTTTTTAGTATACAGGGGAAAGTCTGCATTTAAAATCCAACCAAAATAACCTGGCTCTTTTTCCAAAACTTCATCTACAGTTTTGCCCTTGTGCTTACCAAATGCAAATGTGGGATTGTCATTCTTATCCACTCCAATGAAGCCTGCAAAATCTAGTGATTGCTTTCTAGTAGTAAATTCTGAAAGCTTCTTTATATTATTTTCTAATTCTGGATAACGGTCTAATTGTGAGAGCAATACTTCATATGTGGCCATAGTATCTGCTTCTGCACTGTGTGCTCCTTCCAAATCTTTATCACAATAAAACTTGTATGCAGCCCCAAGCGTACGTTTTTCCATTTTATGAAAAATAGTCTGTACATCTACAGAAACCGTATGTTTCATATCAAAATCCACTTCAGCACGTAACATTTCTTCAGCTAACAAGGGAATATCAAAACGATCAGAATTAAAGCCTCCTAAATCACTGTCTTTTATCATTTGATAAATTTCTTTAGACAGTTCTTTAAAAGTTGGCTCGTTTGCTACTTTTTCATTAGAAATTCCATGCACAGCAATTACTTCTGCTGGTATTTCCATTTCTGGATTCACCAACCACGTTTTACTTTCTTTATTACCATTTGGAAAAACCTTTAGAATAGAAATTTCTACAATTCTATCTTTAGCAACATTGATACCTGTAGTTTCTAAGTCGAAAAAGCAAATTGGCTTAGTCAGTTTTAATTGCATTGTGAAGTTTTATTTCCACAAAGATAGTTTTTAGGTTACAGCTGCCTAGCAGTAGTAACAAAAATTAGATGACAGGTAAAATTGATTATTCTTTAATAACTAAATTTCACGGTTAACATCCCAAGCTTCAAGGTAATCAGCCACTGTTTTTATAAACATTCCGCCAAGCGCCCCATTTACAACCCTATGGTCATAACTGTGCGATAAGAACATTTTACTACGTACACCTATAAAATCTCCTTCGGGAGTTTCTATTACAGATGGCATTTTACGAATTGCTCCTAAAGCTAGGATACCTACTTGAGGCTGATTAATTATTGGAGTACCAAAAACACTACCAAAAGTACCAACATTAGTCACTGTGTAAGTTCCTTCTCTAATTTCGTCTGGTTTTAATGCGTTATTTCTTGCACGATTAGCCAAATCATTGATTGTTTTAGCCATACCTACTAGATTTAATTGATCTGCATTCTTAATAACAGGAACAATTAAATTACCGTCTGGCAATGCCGCAGCCATACCAAGATTTATATTTTTTTTCTTGATGATATTATCACCATCTAAAGAAACATTAATAAGAGGAAACTTTTTAATAGCAATTGCCACTGCCTCCATAAAAATTGGTGTAAAGGTTAGTTTCTCACCTTCTCTTTCTTCAAAAGATTTTTTAACCTTATTTCTCCAATTAACCACATTAGTAACATCTACCTCTATAAAGCTCTGTACATGTGCAGAAGTAGTAACACTTTCTACCATATGATGGGCTATTAATTTACCCATCCGCGATAGAGGAATTATTTCATCACCACCCGAAACTTGAACAGTACTTGTTTTAGTTGAAGTTGCATGGGTTGGTTTTGCAGTTTGTTTTATTTCTAGAGTTGGTGCCTCTTGTTCTTTTATGACTTCTTCTTTTGGAGCATTTTCATTTGTTCCTCTATTTTCAATAAAGGATAAAATATCATGTTTAGTAACTCTGCCTTCTTTTCCAGTTCCCGGAATGGTATCTAACTGGGCAATAGATATCCCTTCTTCTTTAGCAATATTTTTTACCAAAGGAGAATAAAAACGCTCCGAACTAGAGAAATCCTGTACTGGTGTTAAAGCTGTCTCTTTTGCTGTAAATACTTGTTGTTGTATTTGAGCAATAGGTTCTTCCACTGCTTCTTCTACAACTGGAGCTGCGTTACTATCCATTGGAACTTCATTGCCTTCACCTTCTACCTCTATAACAGCAACCACGTCGCCAACTTTTATTACGTCATCTACTTCAAATCGTCTTTCAATTAAAGTTCCTTCTACTTCACTAGGAACTTCAGAATCTACTTTATCTGTAGCTATCTCAAAAATGGCTTCATCCATTTCAATAGTATCACCAATTTCTTTAAGCCAAGTAGTTAGTGTTGCTTCTGCAACACTCTCTCCCATCTGCGGTAATTTCAATTCAAATTTTGACATATTCCTAATTAACGTATCGATTGTCGCTTATATTTTGCAAAAATAACAAAATAATAGCCCTATCATTAATTTTTATGTATTAAATAACGTTCTTTTAATCCTCAAATTTTATAATAAATTAATTTGCCTTTATAGAACTTTCAAAAGGAACACGGTTTAGAATACTTCTTCCTAGAGTAACCTCATCCGCATATTCTAATTCATCCCCTACCGATATTCCTCTTGCGATTGTAGAAGTAGTAACATCTATACCTTCTAATTGCTTATACATGTAAAAATTGGTGGTATCCCCTTCCATCGTAGAACTTAATGCGAAAATTAGTTCTTTTACCTCTCCAGATTTCACCTTATTTATCAATGAATTAATATTTAAATCTTGCGGCCCTATACCTTCCATAGGAGAAATTTTACCTCCCAAAACATGATATAAGCCTTGGTATTGAGAAGTGTTTTCTATTGCCATTACATCTCTAATATCTTCAACTACACATACTAAACTGTTGTCTCGTTTTGGATTGGCACATATTTCGCATAAAGCAGTGTCAGAAATATTATGACAAGAACTACAAAAATTTATCTCTTCTCTAAGTTTCATTAATGCCCCAGCTAAAAATGCTGTTCTTTCTTCTGGTTGCTTTAATAAATGTAAAACTAATCTAAGTGCAGTTCGCTTACCAATACCAGGTAATTGTGACATTTCATATACTGCATTTTCAAGAAGTTTAGATGAATATTCCATTATTTACAAAATTACGATTTTACATCTATCAAAATAGCTTTTTGTATTTTGCTAGCAAATTGATTTTATGTCAGCCATTCAGATATTATTGCTTATTGCGGGCTATTTTTTAGTGCTAATGCTAATCTCATATTTTACTGGGAGAAACGACTCAAATTCAGATTTTTTTAAGGCTGGTAAAAAATCTCCCTGGTATTTAGTTGCTTTTGGTATGGTAGGTGCATCGCTTTCTGGAGTAACTTTTATTTCGGTCCCAGGTTGGGTAGAGGCTTCAGAGTTTAGCTATATGCAGGTAGTACTAGGCTATCTAGTTGGTTACTTTGTGGTAGCATTTATTTTGCTCCCTGTATATTACAGATTAAATTTAACTTCAATCTATGAGTATCTTTTAGAAAGATTTGGTCATGTTAGCCATAAAACTGGTGCATTTTTCTTTTTTGTTTCTCGTGTTTTAGGAGCTGCTTTTAGACTTTATTTAGTTGCAATTGTTTTACAACAATTTGTTTTCGATGATCTTGGAATTCCTTTTGAGATTACCGTGGTAATTTCTATTGCGTTAATATGGATTTATACAAATAGAGGAGGCATAAAAACGATTGTTTGGACAGACACCTTGCAAACTACATTCATGATTGTCGCAGTTATTTTATCAATTATTTTAATTAATAGAGAGTTAGATTGGACTTTTGGGGAGTTTTTAGCATCTGATGAATTAAAGAATTATAACAAGTTTCTATTCACAGACAGTCTTTTAGCTAAAAATCATTTTATAAAGTCTTTTCTTGGTGGAATGTTTATCACCATCTGTATGACTGGGCTGGACCAAGATATGATGCAGAAAAATTTAACCTGTAAAAACTTAAAGGATGCCCAAAAGAACATGATTTCTTTCAGTTTTGTTTTGGTAGGGGTTACATTTCTTTTTATGCTTTTAGGGGCCTTACTATTTATTTATAGCAAACAAAATGGAATTGCTATTCCCTTAATGGATGGCGCTCCAAAGACCGATTTACTTTTCCCGGAAGTAGCATTAAATAGTGGACTAGGATTAACCCTTTCCATCACCTTTATGTTAGGCTTAATTGCCGCAGCTTACAGCAGTGCAGATAGTGCTTTAACATCTTTAACAACATCTTTTTGTGTAGATTTTTTAAGCCTAGATAAAAAATCTGAAGCTGAGCAAAAAAGTACACGAAAAAAGACGCATATTATCATGAGTATAGCACTCGTTCTTGTCATCATTTCATTCAAGTATATCTTAAGTCGCAATGTAATTGATAGTCTTTTGATTGTAGCGGGCTATACATATGGTCCTCTTTTAGGGCTTTTTGCTTTTGGTATCTTTACAAAGCATAAAATTAAAGATAATTATGTTTGGCTTGTAGCAGTATTATCAGTAGTTGTAATAACCATTATAGGTAATATCGACGCTAATTATCTTGGCGGTTATGTAGTAGGTTACGAGCTATTACCTTTAAATGGTTTACTAACATTTATCGGGCTGTGGCTAATAAGAGATAAAAGAAAATTCTAGAACCGATTAAAAAATAAAATCATAAAAAAGATGACTTGCAAGCAATTAGGTGGAGCATGTGACATGGAATTTAGTGCGAATACCTTCGAAGAAATTGCTGAATTAAGTAAAGCACACGGTATGGAAATGTTTCAAAAAAATGATGCAACCCACCTTGAAGCCATGAATGAAATGAAAACTCTTATGGAATCTCCTGAAGCAATGCAGCTTTGGTTTAAAAATAAGAGAAACGAATTTGATTCACTTCCTACAGGCTAATCAAAGTTAAACTTCTGTGAATATGCTTCCTGTTATTTTTTTGTGAACTTTCACCGTTATGTTTGTTTTAAAATTATATCAAATGAAGCAATTAACAGCCGTAGCTTTAGTACTTTTAAATGTAGTAATTACGTTTCAAAGTTATGCGCAATTTAACTATAATCAGCCTAAAGAATTAGGAAATGTAAAATGGCATAGAGATTATGATAAAGCCATTACTTTAGCCAAAAAAGAACAGAAAGACATCTTAATTCTTTTTCAAGAAGTACCTGGATGTAGTACTTGTCGTAATTATGGGCATAATGTTCTAAGCAATCCATTAATGGTAGAAGCTATTGAAAATTTGTTTATTCCATTGGCTATTTACAATAATAAAGGTGGAAAGGACAAGATTATTCTTGACAAGTTTAATGAGCCTAGTTGGAACAATCCAGTAGTTCGTATCATAAATACCAAAGGAAGAAACGTAGTGAGCAGAATAAGTGGTGATTATTCAGCAAAAACATTACAAAAAAGTATGGTAGAAGCATTGCAATCTTATGGTAAGACAATCCCGGACTATTTAGAATTGCTAGGGCAAGAATTATCCGCATCGGGAAAATCAAAGGACAAGTTTTTTAAAATGTATTGTTTTTGGACTGGAGAAAAGCAACTTGCAAAAGTAGATGGTGTACTGAGTACACAATCTGGTTTTATGAACGGTGAAGTAGTTAAAGTAACCTATGATTCTTCTGTTGTAGACGAGGCAACTTTGGATTCCTATGCAAAACTCCATAGTTTTAAACCTGTAGATAATAATGAAGCTTATAGACCTGCCTCTAACGATATACATTACTATTTAAGGCATACAGATTACAGATATGTACCCTTAACAGAACTACAGCAAACTAAAATAAATAGTGCAATTGGGAGTGGCAAAACAGGAGATAAATATTTATCTCCAAAACAACGGGCCTGGTTTGTGAAAATAATTGAAGGGAAAGAAAAAAAAGAAAAAAACTTACTGAATATACCTTTTAAGGATGCTTGGGATTATATGATGAGAGAGTTACCTTCTTTTATTGCTAGCAAGTAATAGATTTATATTTTTAATATTGATTTGTAGCTAGCAATACTAAAGTACAAGCAACCTCAACTTGAATATTTTTTTCTTTTAATAATTTATAAAATTCAGGATTCTCTGTTCCCGGATTAAAAATAACGCGTGCGGGTTTTAGTTTTATAATACGATAGTAATACTCGCTTTGTCGAGTAGGGTTCATGTATAATGTAATGGTATGTATATTTTTAAAATCTTCTAAATTGGTTTTAATTTGCACCGTACTCACAGTACCAGTTCTTAAACCAAATGCTTCTGTTTTAATGTCATTTTGTAGTAACCGATGAATAGCAATATTGCTGTAGCGATTTGTTTTCAAGGAAGCTCCAAAAACTAAAGTTGTTTTCATTTGTTATTTATCTGTTAAACTAGGGTAAAAGTCGTAACGATTTAGAAAAAATATCGTCTATTGGTAATAGGATAAAAATTAAATCATTGGTAAGACTGTATTTTTTATAGTTAATGGTTAGTGTTTAGTATAGCTTATCAATGAAAAACCCTGGCATCTTTTTAGAAGTCAGGGTTCTCTTTTTCACAACTTTATTATAGTTAAAAACTGTTAAAGGAACCTTTTGGTGTAACATGACAGGTTAAAAATCGTCTTTTTAGTAATTGATTTCTCTTGAGTTAGAAATTGGTTGGTTAGTTCTTAATCAAAGAAATCAATAAAACCCTAGCTATATAGCTAGGGTTTATTTTTTACCATCTTATAATTACACTTCCCCAAGTAAAACCACTACCAAAAGCAGCAAGAATAACTAAATCTCCATCTTTAACTTTTCCTTTTTCCCAAGCTTCAGTTAACGCAATTGGGATAGAGGCGGCAGTTGTATTCCCATAATTCATAATATTATTATAAACCTGATCATTAGATAGTCCAAATTTCTTTTGGACAAACTGCGAAATTCTAAGATTTGCTTGATGTGGAACCAACATATTAATGTCAGCAGGGGTTAGTCCATTTGTTTGTAAACCTTCCATAATTACCTCACTAAAACGAACTACTGCATTTTTAAATACAAACTGTCCATTCATATATGGAAAATAAGACTCATCATTAGGGTCATTTTCTTCAATAATATCTGTAACCCAACGCTTGCCCATTCCAGGAGCGATTAAAGACAATTCTTCTGCATGCTGACCTTCTGAATGTAAATGCGTAGATAAAATTCCTTTTGCAGTGTCCTCCTCCCTGCTAACTACTGCAGCACCAGCACCATCTCCAAAAATTACGGAAACTCCTCTCCCTCGAGTTGTCATATCTAAACCAGTAGAATGCACCTCTGAGCCAATTACCAGAACATTCTTATACATTCCACTCTTTATGTATTGGTCAGCAACGGAAATACCATATACGAATCCTGAACATTGATTTCTAACATCTAAGGCACCAACGGTTTTAATACCCAAATCACGCTGTACTAAAACTCCTGGTCCTGGAAAGTAATAATCTGGACTTAAAGTTGCAAAAACTATAAAATCTATCTCATCTTTATCTATTCCGGCCCGTTCTATTGCTATTTTAGCTGCTTTAACCCCCATGGTTGTGGTGGTATCTTCCCCCTTTATAACATGCCTTCTTTCTTTGATACCTGTGCGCTCCTGAATCCATTCGTCGTTTGTATCCATTAATTTCGATAAGTCGTCATTGGTGACAACATTTTCTGGAACATAATGACCAAGGCCAATAATTTTAGAATTGTACATAAGAAATGTATTTGAGACCCATTAAAATTGAGTATTTGAATCGGTAAAGTAAAAAATAAATTTATGCTACTAAAACATTCAGATTTATTTTAAACAATGGAGGAAATAATTAATTCAAATATTGTCTAAAATTATTTACAGAAACCTTAGCTTTTAAATCATGTAAAAGATTGTAAAGACCAAAGAAAGTTCTGTTCATATATAGAAAATGTTTAGAACCACGGTTACCATTCATTTTTCGAATTTGTTCGTTTTTTGAGTAACGTTCACTTAAATCGGCAATTTTTGCCCAAAAGATATCAGAACCAAAATCGAACTCTTCTTCATGAAAAGGAGAAGTAAATAAACTAAGCATCTCTTTAAAAAGAGCTGTAAAAAAGTCTAATTCCTTTTGTGAATCTGTTGGTGTTAATATTTCAAGTTCGTATAGCTTTTCCATAAAGACCTCATCATTATTGATGTTTTCTTTTTGGGCCAACTCAAAATATGGGATATAAAATTCATCTGGGATTTCTTTAATACAGCCAAAATCTATTGCAATTAAAGTATTCTCTTGACTCACTAAAAAATTCCCTGGATGAGGGTCTGCATGGACCTTTCTTAATCCATGGATTTGGTACATATAAAAATCCCAAAGTGCCTGCCCTAATTTATTACCTATCTCTTGCTTAAAACCAGCTTTAGCAAATTCACTAAGGTGTTGACCTTTCATCCAATCCATCGTTATAATTCGCTCACTAGATAAATCTTGGTAATACTTTGGAAACTCCATATTTGGAATTACTGTACAAGCTTGAGTTATTTCTTTACTCTGCTTTAGTTCTAAAATATAGTTTGTCTCTTCTACTAACTTACTTTCAACTTCTTTAAAGTACTTATCAGAATCTTTCCCCTGCAAATTAAACATCCTGATAGCAATTGGCTTTACTAAAGCTAAATCGCTACTTATACTTTGTGCAACTCCTGGATATTGAATCTTAACTGCTAGTTTTTTACCATCCTTTGTAGCTTTATGCACTTGGCCAATGCTCGCTGCATTAACAGAATCTCTCTCGAAAGAGTCAAATATATCCTCTGGGTATTTACCAAGATATTTCTTAAAAGTCTTTCTAACTAAAGGCGCAGAAAGTGGGGGAACTGAAAATTGTGATAAAGAAAATTTCTCCACATAAGCACTTGGCAGGAGGTTTTTCTCCATACTTAGCATTTGTGCCACCTTAAGAGCACTTCCTTTTAAACTCTTTAATCCATCATAGATATCACTTGCATTATCTTCGTTAAGTTCATCCTTATTCAAATCTGGATTAACTAGTTTTTTACTGTAGTATTTTGCATAATTACCGCCTATTTTAACACCAGTCTTAACCAATTTACCAGCACGCTCTATCTTTCCCGTAGGTATTCTATCTAGTGTTTTCATATGTTTATGCGAAGTTTTCTTTGTAAAGGAACTTACCAAAATCAATTATGCTATCAAGCGGCGTATTATCAAACACATCAAAAATTGTAGTTACAGATTTTTCAATAGCTAAATCTGTCTTCTCAAATCCTGCAGAAGAGTCATTAATCCAAAATTTGAGCAAGAATAAAAATTGCACCCAAGCTCCTTCTGAGAAAATTTTTGGACTCTGTTTTGTTATTTTTAAAGTCTTATCTGCATTAGCTTCTTCAACAAGTTCGTTAGCAAATTCTTTTACGTGAGTTCTTAATTCTTTTAAATCACTCATTTTTTCCAACGTTTTCCTGTTACCATCCAGAGTAAATAAAACATAACTTCTGTTTAAGGTTAACAATTCAAACATGGTGTAGAAATAAGTCAGCATTTTATCCTTATTACTAAAGCTACCATATTCCTTATTCTTATTTAAAAGCTGTAAAGTATTAACATGAAATGTATTCCAAATGGTTTTCTGCAAACCATCAAAAGAACCAAAGAAAGCATAGAACTCTTCCTCTTTTATCTTACATTCTTTACAAAATTTGTAGATGGATTTTGGGTAAGCTTCGTGTTCCAAAACATAATCCATGTAAAATCCAATTATTTTCTCCTCTGTAATTTTTGCAGCGGAACTCTTAGTAGCCATATGATTTATTTTGTTAAAACAAATTTACAATTTTATAAACATAATTTTTGTTAATAATCTAACAAAAAAGGTGTGAAAAAGAGAAAACGTATCCTCTTAGCAAGAATACGTTTTCAACAACCTAACCAATAAATAAACAAACTTATTGTAATTCTACTCTTTCATAGCAAAATTTCTAATCACAACAAGACAAAGATAATTAATGTTTAATTATATGTTTAAAATATTGAACAAAACTTTTGTTAAAGTTTCATCCATGGATACTCTAAATTTAATTCTGGTGTCACTTTGTCACTTTTTTTCCCTCTGGTACTTTTCTTGAACAGTGATTTTGTGTTAAGAGAAATAAATTTTTCCTAAATGGGAATAACAAAAAATAAATAGGTAATTATGGCAACAGGTAAAATAAATGTTTCGGTAGAAAACATTTTCCCTTTAATCAAAAAATTTCTTTATAGTGATCACGAAATATTTTTACGTGAGTTAATTTCTAACGCGACAGATGCTACTCTAAAATTAAGGCACCTAACATCTATTGGAGAAGCTAAAGTTGACTATGGAAATCCGCAGATTGAAATTAAAGTTGACAAAGACAACAAAAAGATACATATCCTTGACCAAGGTATTGGTATGACAGAGGATGAAGTAAAAAAGTACATTAATGAAGTTGCTTTCTCAGGTGCAGAAGAATTTTTAGACAAATATAAGGATGCTGGTAAAGATGCCGGCATCATAGGACATTTTGGCCTTGGGTTCTACTCTGCTTTTATGGTTGCAGAGAAAGTAGAAATAATTACAAAAAGCTTTAAAGATGAGCCAGGTGTACATTGGATGTGTGATGGTTCACCAGAATTTGAACTTAAGAAAGCTAAAAAAGAGGATAGAGGTACAGAAATTATACTTCATGTAGCAGAAGATTCAACCGAATTTTTGGAAGATTCCAGAATACGTGAATTGCTTACTAAGTACAATAAGTTTATGCCTATTCCGATTAAATTCGGAACTAAAGAAATTAATGATCCCGAGCATAAGCCGAAAACCACAAAAGACAAGGACGGTAAAGAAACTACTGAACCTCATAGACAGATTACTGTTGATGACATTATCAACAATCCAAATCCTGCTTGGACCAAAAAACCAGCAGATTTAAAAGAAGAAGATTACAAAGGTTTTTATAGAGAATTGTATCCAATGCAGTTTGAAGAGCCTTTATTCAATATTCACTTAAATGTAGATTATCCTTTCAACTTAACAGGAATATTGTATTTCCCTAAGTTGACAAATGACCTCAACATTCAAAAAGATAAAATACAACTTTATCAGAATCAAGTTTTTGTTACAGATAATGTAGAAGGTATCGTACCTGAATTTTTGACTATGCTCCGTGGTGTAATAGATTCTCCAGACATTCCATTGAATGTTTCACGTTCCTATTTACAGGCAGATGGTGCTGTCAAGAAAATTTCATCTTACATCACTAAAAAGGTTGCCGATAAGCTAAGTTCTCTTTTCAAGAATAATAGAGAAGACTTTGAACAAAAATGGAACGATATTAAAGTAGTTATTGAGTATGGAATGCTCTCTGAAGATAAATTCTTCGAAAAAGCAGACAAGTTCGCACTATACCCTACGATTGATGGTAACTATTTTACTTTTGAAGAGCTGCAAGCTAAAATTAAAGATGCTCAAACAGATAAAGATGATAAGCTAGTAATTCTTTATGCATCCGATAAAGAATCCCAACACAGTTATATTGAAGCTGCAAAAGCAAAAGGTTATGAAGTACTGCTATTGGATTCTCCTATTGTTCCGCATCTAATACAAAAATTAGAAACTTCTAAAGAGAAGATTTCTTTTGCACGTGTAGATGCCGACCATTTAGATAATTTAATAAAAAAAGAAGATACTGCTATTTCTAAACTTTCCGATGAAGAAAAGGAAAAGCTAAAAGGGGAAATAGAAAAAGTAATTGATCCTTCTAAAGGTTTTACCGTTCAATTGGAAGCAATGGATAGTTCTGCACAACCATTCATAATTACAGAACCAGAATTCATGAGAAGAATGAAGGATATGCAACAAACCGGTGGTGGTGGTGGTGGAATGTTTGGTATGGGTAATATGCCAGATATGTTCAATTTAATCGTTAATACCAATAATGAATTGGTAAACGAAATTTTAAATACCAAAACAGCAAAGAAGAGAGAGCGCCTTATTAATCAATCCTTAGATTTAGCCAGATTATCAAAAGGGCTTTTAAAAGGAGAAGAGCTCACTAATTTTATTAATCGTAGTTACGATATGATAAAGTAGTTATTTCGAATTAATTTAGAATTCCATAATAAAAAACGCTCATAGATATACTATGAGCGTTTTTTTATGTAAAAGCTTTATATTACAACACCAATAAACCAACCATGAGTAACGATTATAATAGTTCTTCGTTTAAAAAATTACTGGACAAACTACAACAAGAAAGTTGGCAGTTAGAATTACTAATATCAGGTTTTGCCATTTTTGGGCTCTTTCAGGTAATGAATCCGCTCAAAGAAGAGCTTACAAAAGCTATTGGTAACGATGACTTTATTTATGGATTTTTTATACAAACTATTTATCCTGCACTTAGCATTCTACTTGTAGTTCTTTTAATTCATGTGATTTTAAGAGGAGTATGGATTGGGGCTCTTGGACTTAGGTATGTTTCTAATGAAATTGATTATGACGAATTACAATACTCCAAAAAATTTACGGAGCACCTTACCAAAAAAGTAGGCTCTTTTGATAGATATATTTCTCGATTAGAAAACATTTGCAGTACACTTTTTGCCATCGCTTTTCTAATGGTGTTTTATTTTATGGCATATATGTTAGTAATAGGCTTTTACACATTGATAATTAATTTAATGGAAATAACTGGCCTTTTAAGCAGAGAACAACAAGTAATGTTTAATGTATATTGGGCACTTTTTTACTTCTCGTTCGCCTTACTCATCTTTATAGATTTTATAGGCATGGGCATATTAAAAAAAGGCAGTTTACGGCCCAAAATTTATTACCCTGTATATCGTTTCTTTAGTATTGTAACTCTTTCTTTTTTGTACCGCCCTTTGGTCTATAATTTTTTAGACCAAAAAAGGACTAAATGGTTAGCTACTTTTATTTTGCCCACTTATTTATTAATTAGCTTCTTGCTAAGTTCTTTCTCAAAACAGCATTCTAATTACCTGACTCCTAATACAGATTCTAGTTCTATTTATGCTAACACAAGTAACTATGAAGATGTTATAAATAAAAGCGAAGATTTAATCGATTTTGCTACTATACCTTCAAAAGTCATTACTACATCCTATTTACCTCTTAAAATACCGTTTACTACGTTTAAAGAAAATGCTGTTTTTAATCAAGATAGCACCTTAAAACCAACAAAAGATGAAAGAGGTTATGGTTTTAATGGAAAAAGCATGTCGATTCCCGGATTAACATTTTCACTAAGCAACAACAAAAATTTAGATGAACAAAAAAAATATTTGAATGTTGTAAATGCCATGTACGATATAATTATTGATTCGACGGCAATAGAAAAGGAGTTTATTTATACCACCAATTCCAGTGGCCGGCTTCAATTTGAAACCTTTCTAGATATTTCTAGAATTAACAAGGGAAAACATCTATTACATATTATTGGTCCTCAAGGAGACAATGAACTCTTTAAGAAAAAAATTAAAATTGATACTTTGGTAACCATACCCTTTTGGCATTTTAAAGACTAAACTTTAGTATCTTGTTTATTAAAGTCAACCATACCAATGAATAACGATTATAAAAGTCCTGCATTTAGAAAACTGTTGGACTCTCTACAACAACAAAGTTGGGAATTAGAACTGCTAATATCTGGTTTTGCCATTTTTGGACTTTTCACTGCTTATGAGCCTGTGAAAATTGAGATGGTTCAAGCCAGTAATGAACAACAAATCTACAGTTTTGTTATATATTTTTTAGCACTTACTGCTTGCTCCATTCTCCTTTTTAATTTGTTATTGCATGTAATCTTAAGAGGGCTTTGGATTGGCGCATTAGGTCTTAGGTATGTTTCAGGCGATATTGAATTTGACAAACTTAAATATGCTGATCGCTTTAAAAAATATTTAAGTAAGAGAATAGTTTCCTTTGATCGCTACATTGGAAGTTTGGAAAACTATTGTAGTATTCTATTTGCAGTTTCTTTCTTATTAATTTTTTATGTTTTAGCACTTACGGTAGTAATAATTGTTTTAGTACTAATTGCAAATTTTATAATTGATAATGAAAGCCTACCAAATTGGGTTTCAAACGGAGTAGGCATTCCCCTAATGATATTTTTAGGCATAGGTATGTTGTTAACCTTCTTTGACTTTGTAACTCAAGGGTTATTGAAAAGAAACAAATGGGTAGCAAGAATATATTTTCCAGTTTATTGGGTTTTTAGCTTCCTTACCTTGTCGTTTTTGTACAGACCATTAGTATATAATTTTTTGGACAATAAATTTGGCAAAAGACTTATTCTTTTATTAACCCCTATCTATTTACTTATTCTAATAGTAGCTTCTTTAGAATATAAAACCTCGAATTATCTGGATAAAGATAGGGATTCTTCGCTTCAATTCGCAAACAAAGAAAATTATCTGGATTTACTCACTGAAGATGGTAATTTTCCGGGTGAAGTCGTAATTCCTTCAAAAATTATTAGAACCCCATATTTACCTATTTTTATTCCATATAAAGAAAATATAGAAGACAGAATTTTTGCATATGATTCTACTATAAAACCTAAAAAAGATTTAAGAGGTTTAACTTCTGGAGTTAATTTTAGTACAAGTTGGGAAGATCAATTTGATAGTAGAAAACAACGTGATAGTATTAGAAATAGGTATTTAGAGATTTTTAATGAAACACATTCCTTTAAAATAGATACTTTAAAGTTAGATGAAGATTTTATCGTCACAATTAGCGGTAAAGACCAACTAGGATTTGAGACCAACTTAAATATCCGAGGTATTTCTGAGGGAAAACACATTTTAAAACTCATCAGGTTAAGGAAGAGAAAAGACACTACTCAAACATTATTAGAAGCTCAAGTACCATTTTGGTACTATAAAGAATAACTTATGGTGTACCCTTGGCATCTTTATGTAATGGCATTGATGTATATTTTTGCTGGACTAATGCATTTTATTAAGCCTAAAGCTTATTTACGCATTATGCCACGTTACATACCCAATCATAAAGCCCTAGTATTTTGGAGTGGTTTGGCAGAAGTTATTTTAGGTATTACACTTTGCGTTCCTAACACTAAGAACATAGCAATTTGGGGAATTATAGCTATGCTAATAGTATTCTTATTAGTACATTTTTATATGTTATCTGGAGAAAAAGCTTCAGCAGGATTCCCAAAATGGGCTCTAATTCTAAGAATCCCATTACAATTTGGATTAATGTACTGGGCGTATTGGTATTTACAATTTTAAGCTAATCTGTCTTCAAAATATTTTTTTAAAATTAAAGAATGGAAGCAAATTAATACCCCAGAAATAATAATACTATAGGTTAGCGTCTTAGAAAAATTAAATCTTGAGAAAAAATCAGAAGACCATATGCCTATTTTGTTTAAATCTTTAAAATAGGAAACTGAATTTCCAGAAGTAACATATAAATTAACTCCATATATAAGAAAACCTACAACTAAGACAGCTGCCAAAGACAAAATCCATTTTGGCAACAGCGGTTTATATTCTAGCTGTTGACTTTTAGTTCTAACTGTTTTTTCTAAAACTTGTGCTGTAAAGTCCTTTGATGGAGTTTCTAGCACATCGGAAGCCATTAACTTATCAATTAGCTTTTCTAATTCTTTCTGATTATCCATAATTCCTTATTATCTCTGGGTTTAATCTGTCTTTTACAATATTGGCTAATCTAGCACGCGCTCTAAACAATCTTACTTTTACCGTATTTTCAGACAAATTAAGAATCTTAGAAAGTTCATTCAAGTTTTTCTCTTCAAAATAAAATAACGTTATTAAAGCACAATCTTTTGGAGCTAATAATTCCATACATTTTTTGAGTAGTCTTGACCTTTCTTTCCTATCTATATCATCTAAAACAGTATTCAAATCTGCTACTTCCATTGCAGGCACCTCTTCAAAAGAATTTGTATTCTGTGACCTTTTCATCTTTTTTAATCTATCAAGACATGAGTTATAGGCTATTCTATAAATCCATGTTGAAAATTTAGAATCGCCTTTAAAATTTTTAATAGACTTAAAAACTTTAATAAAAGTGTCTTGAGAAACTTCTTCTGCTTCTTCAGAATTCTTTAGCATTCTTAACGCAACAGTAAATACTAAATTTTTGTAATCATCCACAAGTTTTGAAAACTCTTGCGAGTCACCATTTAGTATTAACTGAACATTAGGTTGGTTATGGTTTTGTTCCATTTATTCATAAGACGATAAAAGAATGATTTAGGTTACATAAAATTAAAAAAACTTAAATAAGTGTAACCTTTTTTAAGAAAGTATCGTCCTAAGGACAAATGAGTTTATTAATCAATTAAAAACGAACAATTATGGGATCAGAATTAATTATTATACCAATTATCTTTGGAGCAATATTTGGAATTGCTTACCTCTATTTTTCAACAAGAAATAAAGAACGCTTAGCATTAATCGAAAAAGGAGCAGAAGCAAGCATTTTTGTTAAAGGCAGGAGCAGTAAAACAGCTCCTATCTGGAAAGTATTATTATTAAATCTTGCTTTGTTATTAATAGGCATAGGCTTAGGGATATTTATTGGTTCTCTTTTAGAGACTATTGGTTTTGATGATGATGTAGCTTACCCAGCAACAATATTCTTTATGGCAGGCGTTGGTTTATTAACTGGATTTACAATGACCAAGCGTTTAGAAAAAGAAGAGTAAAAAGCCAAACATTAACATTAAAAACCATCACATATGTGATGGTTTTTTTATTTTCATATTATGAAAGTAATTTCAACTAACATTGGGAATCCTACAGCCATTAAATGGAATGGTAGAACCATTAAAACAGGGATTTACAAATATCCTATTGAAGGTTCCATTGTATTACAAAAAGAAGAAGTTGAAAATGATACAATTATCGATAGGAAAAATCATGGAGGTATTTACAAAGCCTGTTATTTATTTTCAACTGATAATTATGATTTTTGGAAAGACAAGTATCCAAATTTAGATTGGGATTGGGGAATGTTTGGAGAAAACCTAAGCATAAACAGCTTAGATGAATCGCAAATTAGAATAGGTGATATTTACAAGTTAGGTAGTGCACTAGTTCAAGTTACACAACCTCGTGAACCATGCTTTAAACTTGGCATCCGCTTTAAAAATCAGGAAGTTTTAAAACAATTTATTGAACATGAAAAACCTGGTGTTTATGTAAAGGTCTTAAAGGAAGGTTCTGTAAGTTGTGGAGATTTTCTTGAGCTTAAAGAACAATCTACTAATACATTGACGGTAAAACAGTTTTACCAATTGTTGTATATGCGAAAAAAAGACAGTGACTTAGTAAAATTAGCAATATCTAACAAAGCCTTACCACTCTATAAACGAGAGTATTTAGAAAAATTCTTATAAAAAAAGCCTCAACTGTAATTTGAGGCTTTTTAAATTAACTAAAAACTAAACTTTACCTTATTTGAATTCTTTCTTTGTAGGTCCCTAATTTATCAACAACGATAACAGTATACTCATTACTATAAGCCTTGCTGAAATCAAAAGCTTTTTCAACAATAAGAGCTCCTTCAATATTCTCTTTAAAGATTATTCTTCCCTCGCTATCTATCACTTTAAGAACCACTTTTCCTTCAGTCAAGTTTAAAAAATTCACAAGTACCCTGTCTCCTTTTCTTTTAAAAGTTGGGTCAGAGTCCAAAGAGATGATATTTTTTTCAACTTCGTTCTTTGCAATTCCTTTCTTACTAATCACTTTTGCTGGTCCGTTAGCCATACTTATAGTTGAACTTAATAATATGGCTGCTGCTACCGAATTTTTTAAGATTTTCTTCATAACATGTGTTTTTTAAGATTTGTAATTAATTTACATGGCAAATTTAAGGCCACTTGGAGTCGCCATACTACCACAGAATTTTCCAGTTTATGTTTAATTTTAACATACATAGTCCCATTTTTATCCAATAAGGGTAATTTTACACATATTATGGTTAATTTTGTATAGATTCAATTCTTATGACAATACTAATTTTACTGTAAGATTGAAAAATGAACCTAATGAATCATAAACCTACTTTTGAAGCTATTGCGCCAGATTTTGGTAAGTCCTTTACTTACCAAAGATTTGATGAGAATAAAATGAATGCCAATGCCGGATGGCATTTTCACCCAGAATTAGAATTAGTATATATCAATGGGGGCTCAGGTAAAAGGCAAATAGGCAGCCATATTTCATATTTTAGGGATGGAGATTTAATTCTAGTAGGGTCTAACCTCCCACATTGCGGTTTTACTGATAAGCTCACGGGTAATAAAAGTGAAACCGTAGTTCAAATGAAAGTTGATTTTTTAGGAAATAATTTTTTTGATATTCCTGAAATGAAAAAAATTCAGGCACTTTTAAATATTTCCAAAAGTGGAATCGCTTTTTATGGAAAGACAAAAAGAAGGATAGGTGAGAAAATGGAAATTTTAGAATACCAACCAGATTTTCAGCGATTATTATCCATATTAAATATATTGAACGAGCTCGGCTCATCAGATGAATTTCAAGTTTTAAATGCCGAAGGCTTTTCTATGGAAACTGAGGTTAAGGATAATGACCGGATTAATGTGGTATTCAACTATGTTAAAATCAATTTTAAGGAAGATATCTCTTTAAAAGAGATTTCTAATTTAGTAAGTATGACTATACCTTCTTTTTGTAGATACTTTAAAAAAATAACAAATAAAACATTCGTACAATTTGTAAACGAATATCGTTTAGTACATGCATCAAAATTATTAGCCGAGCAACCCATTAGTATTACCGAGGTTTGTTTTGAAAGCGGGTTCAATAATTTTTCACATTTCAATAAATCCTTTAAAGCATTTACTGGTCAAAACCCTTCTGAATATCGAAATCAACTAAAAACCGTTCTGCAATAATGGAACAACTATTTAATGAAGAAATTAAATTTGACTTACCTGATTCGGATATACGTTACTATCCAAACTTTATTGAAAGCACCCAAGCAAATGACTATTACGATAATTTAAAGAAAAAAATTCCCTGGCAACAAGATAATATTAAGGTTTTTGGAAAAACCTACCCGCAACCAAGGCTAACTGCATTATTTGGCAATAATGGCAAATCTTACTCCTACTCCAATATTACCATGAATCCTAAGCCCTTTACTACAGAGCTACAAGAATTGAAAAAAGCGATAGAAGCAGTAGCCAAAGTGAAGTTTACTACCTGTCTCCTTAACCTGTATAGAGATGGGAAAGACAGCAACGGTTGGCATGCAGATGATGAAGCCGAGCTTGGGCGTAATCCAGTAATAGCTTCATTAAGTTTAGGACAAGCACGTATTTTTCATTTAAGACATAAAAATGATAAGAGTTTAAAACAAAAGATTTTATTAGAAAACGGAAGTCTTTTACTCATGAAAGGCGAAACTCAACATTTTTGGCAACACCAAATCGCTAAAACAAGCAAGCAAATTAAAGAACGTATAAACCTAACTTTTAGAGTGGTCTATTAATTTGTAGCTTTGTAATGCTATGAAAAAAGAATTTACAGAGAGAGAACTAGACCGCATTATAGAGATGGCCTGGGAAGATCGCACTCCATTTGATGCTATTACCTATCAATTTGGAATCTCTGAGCAAGAAACTATTGAAATCATGCGGTCCGAAATGAAACCTAGTAGATTTAGAATGTGGCGTAAACGTGTTCAGGGTAGAAGCACTAAACATGCCAAATTGCGGACAGATGATGTAAATCGTTTTAAATGTTCGCGTCAAAGGAATATCTCAGGAAATAAGGTCTCTAAACGTTAACCTGTTCTAGATAAAAACTTCGTTCAAAATTTTTGCCAAACGAAATCCACCTTTCTTTAGCCTTTCAAACAGTATAGGGTTATACTTGTAAGAGTAGGAATAGCCCAATTTCTCACCAACACCTACCGAGCTATACAGCTCATTTGCATAATCATGAGATTCTTCTAACCAATCGACTACAGTTCCTTTTACAATAGTTTTACGTTCTTTTTTTGTTGTAGATCTATCTAACTCATCACCCAACTCATAGTAACTCATCCCATAAGATTCTAACATCTTAGTGTCCCATACGGCATGTAGGTTAGAACCTTGTCCAAACCATTGCACTTGTATATCATTTCCTCCCCTATCAGCTGCTCTACCAGCATGCATAGGTTGATGCAAATCTCCTACAAAATGTATTAATAGTTTTAGATAGAATACTTTATCCTCTTTACTACTATTTTTATCTTTTAAAATACTAATGCAATCATCTATAGCAGTTACAAGGTTTCCATACTCGCTTTTTTTAGATTCGTGGTATTTTTTGGTTAATGGATAATTCACATAATGCCAAGGTGTATAATTAGAGAAGCTTCGATCAGACTTTATCTCATCTGCATAGGTAGACGCAAATGCTAGACTATTACCGTCTAACAATTCATAAATAGCTTTCTTCGCTTTTTTTGAAAGGTGCTTCTCTGCGATATGGCCTGTTACACGGTGCCCTGTTCTTCCCCATATGTTAGCAAAAGATAACGTTGGAATCAAAAACAAAAGGACCAATAAACTGCGCATAAAATAGATTTTCGCCAAAAATAATGCTAATAAACGAAGTGAATGTTAACTAAAAATTACTTTGTATTATTTCTAATAGCCTTGAATTTGCATATTATAATTTAATATTATATATTTACGATATCATTTTAATATCATATTAAACTTTTCAATTATGACGAACGAAAAAATTGTAGCCCCATTAAATGGTTACTTCATGTTGTTTATTTTTATTTTACTATTCTTTGGAGGAATAGCTGCTATTATTTCTACTGGGTCAGCTTGGTTTGGCATTATGGCTTTTGTAGGATTTATTCTTGCTTTTGGATTGGTTTTAGTAAATCCTAATAGTTCCAGAGTTTTATTACTTTTTGGAAAATATGTAGGTACTATAAAAAAGAACGGCCTTTATTGGGTAAATCCATTATTCTCTAAAAAGAAAATTTCTCTTAGAGCTAGCAACTTTGACAGTGAACGGTTAAAAGTGAATGATAAACTTGGTAATCCAGTAATGATTAGTACTATTCTTGTATGGCGTGTAACAAATACTTATAAGGCTGCTTTTGAAGTAGACGATTATAAAAATTTTGTTCGCGTACAAACAGACGCGGCTGTTCGTAAACTAGCAAGTATGTATCCTTACGATAATTTTGCAGATGAAGGTATTGAAGAAGACATTACATTGCGTTCCAGCGTAAATGAAGTTAGTGAAGCCTTAGAAAAAGAAGTTCAAGAAAGATTATCCATGGCTGGCATTGAAGTTCTTGAAGCCCGTATAGGTTATCTCGCCTATGCACAAGAAATTGCTAATGCAATGCTAAAAAGGCAGCAAGCTACTGCAATAGTAGCCGCTAGACACAAAATTGTTGAAGGAGCAGTTAGCATGGTAGAAATGGCTTTAGAAGAACTAAACGAGAAAAACATTGTAGATTTAGATGAAGAACGCAAAGCTGCTATGGTTAGCAATCTTATGGTAGTGCTATGCTCAGATAAAGATGCTTCACCTATTGTAAATACAGGCACTTTAAATCATTAAATTATGCGAGTTTTTGAAGAAAAACAGTGGTTTAACCAATGGTGGATGCAAGCTATAAATTTAAGTCTGCTGGGGCTATTATTCTATTTTTTATATCAATGGTATGTAGTGGGGAAAAATGTAGACAAAGTGAGTGCTAACGATTATTCTGGACAAGCATTAGTAATTGTTTTATTACTATTAAGCATTGGTCTCATATACTTATTTAGATTAAAAACGATTATAGATGAGAGAGGTATTCACTATAAGTTTATCCCATTTCATAAAAAAATAAAAACTATTATCTGGGAAGACCTAGAAATCTGTGAAGTTCGCAAATACAATCCGTTATCTGAATATGGTGGCTGGGGATATAAATTACATTTTGGCGGAGAAGGAGCTTTAAATGTAAGAGGAAATATGGGTATACAATTAAAACTAAAATCAGGTAAAAAAATATTGCTTGGCACTCAAAAACCAGAAGATGCGCAATTAGTTATTAAAAGATATTTTAAAGGCTAAAGAATATAAAGCAGTTAATTATAAATGGGTTAACCAATAATAATAAACACCTAGAAGATACTTTAAATGAATTTGTAAAACAAGGTTGGCTAGTAAAGCATATTGCTGAAAATTCGGCAAGAATAGTATTTGAAAGGGATAAAAACAGATGAAAAAGCTATTTTTAATTTTTGTATTACTTCCATTTTTAGGCTTTGGTCAAGAAATTATTACCGAAGAAAATAATCTAAAAAATGGGGAGATTTCACTACCCGGTACGTTAACTTACCCTGACATAGGTAAAAAACTACCTCTTGTAATTTTTATACATGGCTCTGGAAATGTAGACAGAAATGGAAATCAAGAGCCCATGGTAAAAGCTAACTATATCGCCCAATTAGCCGACAGTTTAAACAAAAAAAACATTGCATTTTATCGTTACGATAAGCGGACTTCCAATCTAAAGAATAGTCCATATTTTAAAAACATTTCAATACATGATTTCGTTAGTGATGTTTCCATTACTATTGAAAACTTTAAAGATGACAAACGTTTTAAATCCATTCATCTTGTTGGCCATAGTCAAGGTTCATTAATAGGCATGTTAGCTAGCGATAAGAATATAAAATCATATATTTCTCTAGCAGGTCCAGGAGAATCCATAGACAAAACATTAATAGCACAAATCTCTAAACAGAATATTGAAATAGGTGAAGTTGCAAAAAAGCATATTATAGAACTAAAGGAAACCGACACAATTTTATCCTTAAATCCATTTCTAGTTCAGCTTTTTGCACCACAAAATCAAAAATTCTTAAAAAGTTGGATGTTATTAAACCCAGCAGAAGAGATTAAAAAGGTAAAAAAACCTATATTAATCGTACAAGGGGAAAAAGATTCACAAGTATCCAAAAATGATGCTTCCATTTTAATTAATGCTTGCGCTGCCACTGAAACTGATTTTAGTAGTCCTGCTCAAATGGTATTAATTAAAAATATGAACCATGTTTTAAAAACGGTCCAAAGCCAAGAGGAAAACCTTAAATCCTATACCACTCCAGACTATCCACTTTCTAAGGAATTAGTGGAAACTATTAGAAATTTCATCCTAACACATGAGTAAGAAAAAAGCTTTCGCTTTGCGATTAAATGAGGAAATGTTAAAGGCAATTGAAAAATGGGCTTCAGATGAATTTCGCAGTACTAATGGTCAAATAGAATGGATGCTAATGAAAAGCCTTAAAGAAGCTAAGCGAGAACCTAAAAAGAAGAGTGAAGATTAACCCTAAATCTTTTGGCATTTTTTTAACGTGACATTAAGTTAAATTTGTGCGACTAATTCAGCATACGCCTATGGCAAAGTATTACACTTCGCTACTACTATCACTTTTATTTTTTTCTTTAAGTGCGCAAAATCAGCAGAAAACTTTTACTGTTAAACTAATCTCGCAAGAGCTCAAAATAGATGGTATTTTAGATGAAGATATCTGGAACAGTGCTGAAAGTGCAAACGATTTTCACCAATACTTCCCTACAGACTCTGTACTAGCAGAGCAACAGACAGATATAAAAATGCTGTATAACAATGCTACACTCTATGTGGGTATAAAAGTTAAAACCGAAGGAAATAATTACGTTATTCCATCTTTAAGACGCGACTTTAGGGCAGGAGGCAATGATAACATAAGTTTATTATTCGATACTTTTAATGACGGCACAAATGCATTTTTATTTGGCTCTAATCCATACGGGGTAAGAAGAGAAGCTTTAATATCTAACGGAGGAGGTGATAATGGAAATTTCACCACAAGTTGGGATGTAAAATGGAGAGGAGAATCCAAAATGTATGATGGATATTACACTACCGAATGGGCTATACCACTCACTTCTTTTAAGTTTAATGAAGGAGAAACAAAATGGCGTTTTAATAGTTATCGTTTTGACACCCAATCCAACGAGACAAGTACTTGGATGCATATACCTCAAAACCAGAGCATATTTACCTTGGCTTTTATGGGTGATATGGTTTTTGAAAAACCTCTTGGAAAATCCAGAACGCCACTCGCCCTTATCCCCTATATAAATGGAATAAGTTCCAAAGATTTTGAGAATAATGAAAGTTTAAACAATTTTAAAGTTGGTGGAGATGCTAAAATCTCTATTGGTAATAGTTTAAACTTAGACTTAACATTAAATCCCGATTTTTCCACTGTAGAGGTAGATAATTTCATTACTAACCTCACCCGATTTGAAGTTGCTTTACCTGAAAGAAGGCAATTTTTTGTAGATAATAATGATTTGTTCGGAAGCTTTGGTGGTGGTAGAGATGCCAATCCATTTTTCTCAAGAAGAATAGGAATAGCAAGAGATACATCCGGAAATACCATAGAAAATAGAATTATCGGCGGTTTAAGATTAAGTGGCAAGGTCAATAATAATCTTCGTTTAGGTTTTCTTAATATTCAAACCGAAAAAGATGAGGGAAATGAAATTGCTTCTAACAATAATATGATGTTTGCTTTGCAGCAAAAAGTATTTTCCAGATCCAATCTAGGTATCTTTTTCATAAATAGGCAAGCGATTAATGCTGCATCTTTTTTACCTGAAGATGAAGAATATAACAGAGTGGTTGGGATAGATTATAACCTAGCTTCCAAAGATAATAGTTGGATTGGAAAAGTATATGCCCATAAATCTTTTCAACCCAACGATAGTGAAGGTAATTACTCCTTTGGTGCTAATCTTGGTAAGAATACAAGGTATTTTTCAGCCTTTATTGATGCAGTATCTATCGATGAAGAATTCAATTCCGATTTAGGCTTTATCAGAAGAAAAGATATTTTTAAGCTTACTAACAGCTTAGAAGGTAGGATTTGGCCAGAGAAAGGTAGTGTTAATAGATACCAAGCACAGTTATTCAATACATTAACATGGCGTCCAGGATTAGACTTTAGAAATACAGATTATAATGTTTCTTTAGAAACATCTGCAGAATTTAGAACACAAGAAAGGTTAAGAGCTCAAGTATCTAAACGCTTTGTGTATCTCGCGAACGAGTTTGAACCTACTGGAAAAGAAAACGCTATTCCTTTACCTGCAGAAACCGGCTATCATTTTGCAAACATTGGATTAGAGTATCAATCGGACAGACGAAAAAACTTTTCCTATGCTATTGAACCTAGTTATGGTGGCTTCTTTAATGGCAATAGATACTCTTTAGAAACAAGATTTACTTTTAGATTTGTTCCAAAAGTTAATATTGGTTTTAATGCACAATATGATCATATAGAATTGCCTCAACCCTTTTCGCAAGCAGATATCTGGCTAATAAGCCCTAGAGTTAATGTTACCTTTAATAAATCTTTGTTTTGGTCAACACTAGTTCAATACAGTAACCAACGTGACAACTTGGGAATAAATTCAAGATTACAATGGCGCTTTGCTCCATTATCAGATTTATTCTTGGTTTATAATGACAACTATTTTGTTAATTCTTTTACTCCCAGAAGTAGATCTATAAATTTAAAGCTAACATACTGGCTTAACATTTAGCTGTTGGATTTTGTTATATTTGGTAACATACCATGATACCAAAATGAATCAACTACCTTTTACTGAAGACACCATAATTTTTGGCCTCCTAGCCCTTTGCCTAGGTTTTGTTTTTTATACCTCATCTATAAAAACTAGATTTTGGAAGAAGTTTTATAAAATAGTACCCACAGTTTTAATGTGTTATCTATTACCATCAATACTTGCTAGCACGGGGTTAATTGATGAAAAAAGCTCGCAGACATATTATATTGCAAGTCGTTACTTATTACCCGCCGCATTAATTTTAATGACTTTAAGTATAGATTTAAAAGCAATTTTAAATCTGGGATCAAAAGCATTAATCATGTTTTTAACTGGCACAGTAGGTATTATTATTGGTGGACCAATAGCTATTTTAATTGTTTCCATTTTTTCACCTGAAACAGTTGGTGGAGCTGGTTTCGATGCTGTTTGGAGAGGCTTGGCTACCATTGCTGGCAGTTGGATTGGAGGTGGTGCTAATCAAGCAGCTATGTTAGAAGTATTCGAATTCAACCAAGAAAAGTACGGCGGTATGGTCCTAGTTGATATTGTAGTGGCTAATCTTTGGATGGCAATTATCCTTCTTGGCGTTGGAAAAACAAAAAAAATAGATGCTTGGTTAAAGGCAGACACCTCCTCAATAGAAGCACTCAAAAAAAAGGTCTCGGAACATACTGCTAAAATTGCAAGGGTTACTTCTTTACATGATTTTATGATGCTTCTTTTTTATGCATTTGCTGGTGTTGGCCTAGCACATCTTCTAGGACATCATTTTGCTGAGTTTTTAGAAAACACTTTTGAAGTTGTTAGAAATAAAGAGAAAGTCTTATCATCGCTAGGTTCTAAGTTTCTTTGGATGGTTGTTTTTGCAACCACTATTGGTATTGGACTTTCCTTCACTAAAGCCAAAAATTATGAAGGTGCGGGCGCAAGTAAAATTGGCAGCGTTTTTATTTACATATTGGTAGCAACTATAGGCATGAAGATGGATTTAAGTGCTGTTTTTGAAAATCCTGGATTAATAGCTATCGGTTTAATTTGGATAACCATACATGCAGTATTGTTAATATTAGTAGCCAAAATCATAAAAGCTCCTTTCTTCTTTTTGGCAGTGGGGAGTCAAGCTAATGTTGGTGGTGCTGCATCTGCTCCAGTAGTCGCTGCGGAGTTTCACCCTTCGTTAACCTCTGTAGGTATTCTTTTGGCCGTATTTGGGTATGTAGTAGGTACAGGTGGCGCTTATTTTTGTGCTCTATTAATGGAAGTTGCTTCAAACTTTTAAAAAGACAAAAGCTTTATCGATATTTGCCCCTCTAAATTTTGAAGATGAAAAATTCCATACTAGTATTTTTAATAACAATAATCTTGTTTTCATGTGATAGTAAAACAGAAAATACAATGACTGTTTCTGGCACTATCGCCGGTCTGAAAAAAGGAACACTATATCTACAAAAAGCACAAGATTCTACATTAGTAAATATCGATTCAATTACGATTAAGGGAAATGGAGCATTTTCTTTTTCTTATGAAATTGAAACTCCTGAATTATTTTACTTATATCTTGATAAAGCTGATAATAACGACATTAACGACAGGATTACTTTTTTTGGAGAACCCGGAGAAATAATAATAAATACTGCATGGAATACTTTTGATAGTAATTTAAAAATTACGGGCTCAAAGAGCAATCAAAAGTATGTAGAATTTCAAGAAATGCTTTCTAAATTTAACACTAGAGAATTTGAGTTAGCCAGAGCACTACTTCCTGTAGAAGATGTGATTACTGAAACCGAAATAGACTCTATTGTAAACTTAAGAGATAAAAACTTACTTAGAAGATATCAATACGTACTTAATTTTGGTTTAACCAATCCAGAATCATATGTGACACCTTATGTGACTTTGGTGGAGGCATCTGATGCAAATCCAAAATATTTGGATTCAATATTTAATTCTCTGAATAAAGAAGTTGCGAACTCTAAATACGGCAAAAAACTTAAAGTGTACTTAGAAAATTTAAACTAGTCTAAGCGTTTAACTTATTAAGTTTTTCTATTAAATCTGTAGCCTTTTTCTCCAAATCTACACGTACAGATTTATAATGTTCTTTAACATTATCCACGTCTTTGGAGTGAACTTTATCCATTAACTCATCAAATGCATTTATTGCACCATCTATTAATTCTGATCCTTTTTTGGAATCTTTGTTTCCGGTAGAAGCTTCCCATTGATAAACTGCTTCTATAATATCTCCTAAAACAAAGTTTATATCTTTCTTTAAATCTCTAACGCTAGCCATATAATAATTTTAATCAAAAATAGTACTAAATTGTTACTTCTAGAAGTTTAGTCCCTCGCGTCTTAATTTTTAGATAAGAACTAGAGGCCGAAACTAGAATAGTTTCTCCCTTTTGTATTGAAGCTTTTCCAAAATCGTTTTCAATAATAGCTTTTCCCGAAACACACATATAAATTGTAAAGGAGTCACGAGTGCTGATATCTTGGTTAAAATCTTCATCTAAGTTTAGACTATTGGTTTTAAAATAGGAACAATCAACCATAGTATTGGTTGTATTCTTTTCTCTGCTGTAAGTAACTTTAAAATCATTCTTTTTAGAATAGTCTATTGCATCAAGCGCCAATTCTGTATGGAGCTCTCTTAGGTTTCCATTTCTATCCTTTCTGTTAAAATCAAAAACACGATAAGTAATATCTGATGTTTGCTGAATTTCGGCCAACAATACACCAGCACCTATAGCATGTATTTTGCCTGTGTTTATAAAAAAAGTATCCCCTTCTTTAACTTCTTCATAATTTAATAAATCCAGCAAAGTATCTTCTTCTAGGCTAGTCTTATATTCTTTTTTGTCAACATCTCTATTAAATCCTACGATTAATTTTGAACCTGGATTAGCATCCATTACGTACCACATTTCTGTTTTTCCAAAAGAATTATGCCTCTCTTTTGCTAATTTATCATTAGGATGTAATTGAATAGATAAATCTTGTTTAGCATCTATAAACTTTATAAGAATAGGGAAATTACTACCAAAACGTTTTATCACACTACTCCCTAGTAAATCGTCAGAACAATCCTGTATCAGTTGCTTTAAAGATATTCCTTTTAACTCTCCATTAGAAACAATAGAAACATCTCCATTAACAGCAGATAACTCCCAGCTTTCGCCAGTAGTTTCAGTTTTACTAGGTTTATTAAATAGCTCCTTGAGCTTTTTACCTCCCCATAGGCGGTCTTTCATTATCGGATTAAATTTGAGAGGGTATAGTTGCATAATATTTTTTAACCAGAATAGGTAACAAAATTTCGTGGAGTTTCATAGAGAACTACTTCTATCTCTTTATTATCATCAATATGAGGTCTAAGTTTATTCCATATAACAACTGCGATGTTCTCTGCAGTTGGGTTCAAATTTTTAAAATCCGGAACATCCAAATTCAAGTTCTTATGATCAAAGGTTTCTTCTATATTTTCTTTAATAAGGTCTTTTAAAACCTTCATATCCATAACATAACCGGTCTTTTGGTTTATTTCTCCTGTGACACTAACAATTAAATCATAATTGTGACCATGAAATCTTGGATTGTTGCATTTACCAAATACTTCTTGGTTTTTCTCAAAGCTCCAATCCGCTCTAAACAAACGGTGCGCAGCATTAAAGTGCGCTTTTCTACTAACCTTTACCTTCATTTTTCATCGTCTTTAGAGATATAGTTATAAAACTTATCAAAAATAATCTTAAACCACTCAGTGTAATTATCTGGCACTTTATTTATATCGTCCTTTATAGCTTTAGGAGTCATCCATTTCCAATCTTGAACTTCTTCGAGGTTTATTAGAGGTTCTTTATCATAATAACCCATCATCACATGATCTAATTCGTGCTCTGTTAGTCCATTATCGAATGGCGCTTTATAAATGAATGAAAATAACTCTTCTAATTCAACTTCAAAGCCCATCTCCTCCATTAACCTTCTTTTCCCTGCCTGAATGTTTGTTTCCCCGTCTCTCTGGTGGCTGCAACAGGTATTTGTCCATAAAAGTGGAGAATGATATTTATCTTTTGCTCTTTGTTGTAGCATAGTTTCTCCTTTACTATTCATTATAAAAACAGAAAAGGCTCTATGAAGAACTGCTTTCTCGTGGGCTTCCATTTTAGGCATTAAACCAATTGGTTCATCATTCTGATTTACCAAAATCACTTTTTCTTCTACCATTAGGTAAAAATAATGCCTTTACATGGTTCTGGATGTAACGATAAATATAAAATTTTGTGAAGTACTAGCTCAATTAGAAGAATCTCGGGGACTTTAAGTTACCTATGGCTCGTATAAAATCATAACGAAGAATAATTTCAAAAGATCCATCGTTAAATGATGTTGCCCCCAAATCAGTAATCTCACGATCATAGGCCATTCCTATTAAAAATTCTTCAGAAATTTTGAAACCAAACATTGCACTAAAAGCGGCATCCCAACGATATGCAACACCACCAATAAATTTTTCATCTAGCATGAAATTGCCAGAAACATCTAACTGTAACGGGGCTCCTTGTACTAATTTTGTTAGTATCGCTGGTTTAAATTTTAAAAATGGATTGAGTTCAAAAACGTACCCAGAAATAAAATAAAAATTCAGTTGTTCTTTTGCTGTAGAAAGCGACGATTCCTCAAAATGAGTTGTTTCTAAAATTCTCGGAACTGACAATCCTGCGTAGAATTTATCTGTATGGTAATAAACACCTGCTCCAACATTTGGCGTAAAACGATTATCAATATTTTGCTGTAAAGTTGGGTCTGTACCTTGCCCCGTATCTTGATTTAACTCAGAAAATTGTATATCCAATAAATTAACACTTGGTTTAATTCCAAAACTTAACTTCTTATCAAAGTCTATGTCAATGGTATATGAAATATCTAAATCTAAATAAGTTTCAGATGTTGGACCTATTACATCATTTACAAAAGATAATCCTAAACCAAGTCCTTTATAACCAATTGGTGTATGAATATTAAAGGTTTGTGTCTCTGGCGCTCCTTCAAGGCCTACCCACTGTGCTCTGTATAAGCCAGCTAAACTCATGTGTCCTCTGGACCCAGCATAAGCAGGGTTAATACTAACAGTATTATACATATATTGGGTGTATTGAGCATCTTGTTGTGCAAAACAACCCAATGAGAAAAACAGAATTAATCCTAATACTATTTTTTTAATCACCTTATTATTAGTCTTCAACATCACTAGATTAACTTTTATCTATTTATATATATGTAACCTGAGAGTTGTTTAGTTATACCAGCATCATTTTCATAATCTATAACATAGAAATATGTTCCTACCGGTAATTTATTATCTTGATTTACAGTAGCCCTTCCTTGAGAAGTACCATCAAAAACATTGCCATTAGAATTGTAAGCTTTAGTTACAAAAACCAAAACTCCCCATCTGTTATAAATTTTAACCGTGTTGTTTGGAAAATTATCAAGATTTCTAATTCTTAATACATCATGTATACCATCGCCATTAGGTGTAATTACGTTGAAAACTTCAACTTCATCTTCTTCTTCCTCACCTAAATCAGAATCTAGATAGTTAGGTATACCATCCGCATCCGCATCATCATTAGAATAATCACCATCTAAATTTTCATCCTCATTAATAGTTTCAATACCATCATCGTCATCATCGGTATCTCTATAATCTGGAATACCATCTTGGTCTGTATCTGGTAAATCGTTGGTTGGGTCGTCGGTTTCGTCATTTACATCAATATCAATTTGTGTATCACCTTCATATCCGTCATCTAAACCATCATTATCTTTATCTGAACCTAACCAAACAACATCTGGAATACCATCTTGATTAAAATCGTGAGCCTCTATACTATCTGGAACACCATCATTATCACTATCATCATCCACATAATCTGGTATCCCGTCTCCATCTGTATCTACAGGAATTAATCCTAGGTTTCCGTTATTCTCATAAGCATCATCAATACCATTATCATTGGTATCAACACCACTTGGAGGAATATAACCAGTAGTTGTTTGAGCTTCTACATTATCAGGTATACCATCATCATCACTATCTATATCTAAATAATCTGGTATTCCGTCTCCGTCTGTATCAGTAGCATTTGTAGAAGGGTCATTGTCACCATCTAAATTTAAATCTTCAAAACTATCTGCAATACCATCATTATCACTGTCTAAATCTGTTACTGCCATAGGCATAACAATAACAGTTACTGTAGCGGTATCACAATTACCCAAATTATCACAAACTGTATAATTAAAACTATCTGTTCCTTCAAATCCGGCATCTGGAGTATATACTACAAAATCATCTGAAGGATCATTTGGTGTACTATTATCATCTATTGTAACCGTACCATTAAATGGATTAGTCGTAGTAAGTGTACCAATGGTAGGTAAATCGTTATCATTTATTAAAATATCTATATCTACAGGGGTATCAGTAGTTGTAGATACAGAATCATCAAAAGTATCTACAATTGGTAAAACATCAACTGTAACAGTAGCCGTGCTACATGCTCCAGAGGTGTCACATACTGTATAATCAAATGAATCAGGACCGTTATAATCTGCATTTGGTGTATAAGTAACTATATCATCTGATGGGTCATTAGGCGTACCATTATCATTTATAGAAACTGTACCATTGGTTGGTGTCGTAGTAGTTATTGTTCCTGTTGTTGGTACGTCTGAATCATTATCAAAAACTGGTATATTTACTGAACTATCTTCATTAACTGTAATCGCATCGTCTACTAAAGTTGCTGCTTGGCTTAAACAAACTACCGTAAACCTAGGCAATTCAATAGAGTTTTCAGCTTTTACTATGGTAGCAACATAGCGCTCAATTGTTTCTGTCGCTGTTACTGTTGGTTGTGTACCACTTAATGCTGCGTTATTCCAACTAACAGTTGCACTCCCTTGTACATTTGCCGTAATATTTAAAGTAACTTGATTATCCGGAGCGTTACAATTTGTTAATATAAAGTAACCCGTTGCGTTAGAGCCACATACAGTACCATCATAGGTTGCAAAATATACTCCAGGTTGTGTAGCCTCATAAAAGGAATCCGTACCTAAAACTGTTCCGGTATCCGAAGCCTCAAACCAACGATAATTAGTTTCATCACCACTAGTTGGTGCCCGTAATAAAAACTGTGCATTAGCTACCGTAGTTCCAAGCAATGTAAAAACAAGACTTAGAAATAGAAACTTATATGTATTTGAGAGTTTCAAATCGATTTGGGGTCGGATTAGTTAATTATTTTACAACGAATACCACGTTGATTAATGAGTTATAATCTGCAGGTGGACCAATAACAGAATAAGTCATTATCCCAGTTGCTCCATCAATACTAATATTGGAAAATACTAAAGGATCAAAATAAGTAACGTAATAATACAATTCATTCGCAGCATATATAGGAATATCAGGTGCTGTAGTACTTCCGTCAACGCTTTTTACTAAATCAGAATTCCCCGAACCAAATTGATCTACATATTCTTGGTATAGATTTACAGTTCTACCAACTCCATTTGTTGAAGCATCAATTTCAATTGAAGGAGGGTAAAAAATTCTCCCAGATGCAGAAGTTATTGGAGTTATTGCTTGGATAACATCCTCTACAGTTGTTTCATTAGTAGTATCACCATCGGCATCAACGCCAGAATCTAAATTAACTTCTGTCGCCAATTGATCATCTGTTGCACGCTGCCAGCCAGTACTAGTAAAGTAGTAAATAGCGTCCACAGTTGTATTGTATAAGCTCTGGCCTATGTTTGCACCTGTAATATTATTCATTTCTGTAGTGGTTGCTGTAGGTATACCCATAAGACCTCCTGCATCAATTTGTGCTGAAGCAGTTAGCACGCCACTTAAAAACAATATGGTTATTGTTATTTGTTTCATCTCTTTATGTTGATTTTTTTAGTTAGGTAAAACAGTAACTGTGAACATAAACTCTAAGTCTATATCATCTTTTGCTGTAGTACCATTATCACTATCACCAATATTTACTTTAAATCCTGTTGTTTGCTGATCATAATATGATATTCCAGGGTCATCATAATTACTACCTCCTGACGGTGGGCAGTTTCCACCACAATCCAATATTGTTAGTTGTATAATGTAATTAGTATTTGCAAGTGCATTAGTGAATGTAATTTGATAATCTCCTTCTGTATCTGCAGTTACTCTTGCAACCGTAGCATTATAAATACTGGCTGCTGTAGCATCACCATTTACCTTCCCCATAGAATAGGTCCTAGGTAAAGCTGCTAAATCAGCTATAGCATCTTGTACATTAGTTTCATCTGTACCATCGCCATCAACGTCAATAGGTGTATCTAATTCAATTTCTGAACCTGTTGCATCTACTTCTAAAGCACCAGTCGTAACATTCTGCGATAATCCTGTACCAGCAACATCTATATTTATCTTAGCAGCTGTTACAGCATCATCTGCTATTTTTGCACTGGTTACTGCATCGTCTGCTAGTTCTATTGTTCCTACTGCTCCTGCTGCTATCTCTAAGGTAATATCGCCTAACAAAGCATCTGCATCTCCTCCTACTGTTAAATCACTTGAAGTGATGTCACCATCACCTGTGATTGCACTACCATCTACTGATAAGACACCTGCTGCTGAACGAGCTAGTCCCGTTCCGGCTATAGCTGCATTTATCTTTAATGGGGTTACTGCATCATCTGCTATATCTCCCGAAGCTATCGTTCCATCAGCTATTTTTGCGCTTGTTACGGCATCATCAGCTAGTTCTGTTGTTCCTACTGCTCCTGCGGCTATCTCTAAGGTAACATCGCCTAACAAAGCATCTGCATCACCTCCTACTGTTAAGTCACTTGAAGTGATGTCACCATCGCCTGTGATTGCACTACCATCTACCGATAGTACACCTGCTGCTGAACGTGCTAGTCCCGTTCCGGCTATAGCGGCGTCTATCTTTAATGGGGTTACTGCATCGTCTGCTAGTTCTGTTGTTCCTACTGCTCCTGCGGCAATCTCTAAGGTAACATCACCTAACAAAG
>CANLXH010000004.1 GCA_947495075.1 uncultured Croceitalea sp. | reverse complement strand
AACCCACCAGGAACATTCCCGGTAAGCACTACATTTACCGTAGCAGTACCTGCCGCTTCATCCACGGTAATGTTATCGTTATCAAAAGCAATACCCGTACCAGGTACCGCATCATTATCAGTGATAGTTACTCTACCAGGATTATTGGCAAATACAATATTTGGTGCTCGCCCATTAGTTATAGTAGGGGCTGTTCCTGAATAAGAACCGCTTACTGTAAAATCTTCTGAAGGTTCTATTAAGTTGTCATTTATAATTGCTAAAGAAGCTGTTTCTATCTCAGCATTAGTGCCAGAGAATGTTAAGTTCCCAGAGTTTGAAGTAAAATCTGCTGGACTATTTGCACTTCCATCAGTAGTACTGAACGAAATATCAAAAGCATCTTGGACATCACCATTTAATGTAAATTGATAAGAAGCGGTTCCAACATTTTCATTTACTGTTTTATCCTCTAAAGTTATAGTTGCAGTATCATTGTCATGAATACGAACCATACCACCAGGACCTGCAAGTCCAATTTCGTTAAATGATATGTTGGAAAGCCTTTGTATAACTTGTTCTGAAGCTTCTACAATAGTATCATCTAAAATAGTTAGTGGAATAAAAAATTCTGTACCTGCAGGTGAATTAGTAGGGAAAGAAACCGTAACTGTGGTTGCACTGTAATCTGAACCATCAGTAGCAGGAAATGAAATACCAGAACTGTTTACAGTAACATCAACCGTAAAAGCCTGTTCTACACCGACTCTACCAGAAGATGAAGTTAATGAAACACTTAATTGAATAATACCAGCGTCTTCATCAACATCATAGTTAGCTGTAGTTACAGTTGCTTCATCGGTATCTATGATTGTTCCTAAACCGCTTCCATCTGTTATTGTAACAGTATTTGAAGCATCTGATATTAGTACATTGAAAGTTTGCGTTTCTTCCAACCAATCATCATCTATAGCTGCAACATTAAATGTTACTGAAGAAGCATTTGCTGGTAAAGTAACGGTTGAAGGACCAGAATAATCGGCATTTATAGTTGAATTATTTGTATAGTTAATATCAAAATCAATAGGGTCACTTGATGGGTCATTAGTGGTAATGGTAAAAGTTAAGTTATCCCCTTCATTCGCAGAGGCATTATCTATACTTACACCAGACTTAACATTTAAAGTTACCACAGAAGTATCACAAACACTTTGATTTGGAGCAGGTAAACATACCTGTACTTCAAAAACATCTGTACCTGTAAAACCAGGGTTTGGAGTATATGTAAACGTTCCATCAGTATTTACTACCACGGCACCGTTTAAAGGTTGTGCATTGGCAAAATAGGTATATGATGAACCATTAGGTACATTATCATTAACACCAACGTCTCCATTAAATACTTCTTCAAATTCAGGATCAAAATAGTCATCCTGAGCATATGTCTGCATTAAAAAGAATTTACCGTCACCATTATCATTTGATGCGGCATAATATTTTATCGAAGTAATTGTTGAACCAACAGGAGCCAGTTCAGATAACTTGTAAAGTGCAACTCCAATTATTTGATTGTTTTCATGATTTCGACCACTACTCCAATAATCACTATTTGGTAATGGCGGTGATTGTGCTTTTACCCCTGTTAAATTTCCTTGATTCCTTACAAATGTTCTTCCTAAAAGTTGTTCAGGACCTCCGCCTACAGGAGTTCCTATAAGTTCTATGTACATACAGTTATTGCCTCCACGTTCTGTAACTGCAAGTATACCTTCTGGGTTAGATGGGATTCCAGGATTATAGGTAATAGTCTGAATTTGTGTATCTGTTGTTGCTACAGCAGTATAATCTTCACAAAAATTATCACCATTACTATTAGATTCAAAGTAATGATTTAAGTTCAGGGATTGATATGCATTAAGTGCTTCAACATTCCAGTTAGTTGCATTACTGGCACCTACAATTTGTGAACCATTTAATTGTATGTGGTTTCCGTTATGCCCTCCGGGACCTAATCTTGTAAGTTCATAATTGGATGGCACCACAAATGTAGTATATACAGACCCTCCTACACTAATTGATTCTAATGTTGCAGGATTATTTAAATTGGTTTGAGTATCTGCCCAATTGAAGGTGACATCGGTCCGGACCGAATTAGCTTGAGCATAAGTATTGGTAATAGTAAAGAATACAAATGCTAATGAAAAGATTAAAACTTTAGCAAAATAGCTGCCACGGTGTTTTATTGTGGTCATAGGTCTTAGTTTATGAAATTCATCCTAAAATTTCTAAAACCTAAAAACAATCTATTTGCAATGTTAGCATGTAAAAGACTGTGTATAGGTTAAGTATAAATTTTTAGTTTGAATCGATTTGGGTTCAATTACGCGGTAAAAGTAATCCCAAATACGAATCCTATATAAATTTCACGTTGTTGGTGGTTAATAAATCGATTAATAACAATTAGCTAGATAAACGGTCTTATAGTATCGATATTGGTAAATTGTTGTGAAACAAGCAGTTTTGTGTGTTAAAAGACAAAGATTTTTAGAATATAAGAAAGGGATTACATAGTATATAGAATATGATTTTAGTACATTTTTGATGAATCTATTTTTCATAAAATATTAGTTAATTTTGTAATCTATCTTAAAAAAGAATAATGAGTTCTAAAAAGGGAAAAGTACAAGAAGCTATACAAGAAAGATTATTAGAAGAACGTAAAGTCTTTTTATGGGGTATGGTAGATGATAACTCTGCAAAACATGTTATTGATAGGTTAATGTATCTTGATTTAATTAATACTAAAGAAATACAGTTAATCATCAATAGTCCAGGAGGTTATGTTACTTCTGGTTTTGCTATTTACGATACAATAAAGCAAATAAAAAGCCCAGTTTCTACCGTATGTTCCGGTTTGGCGGCATCTATGGGTTCTATTTTGCTATCTGTGGGTGAGAAAGGGCGTAGGTTTATCCAGCCTCATGCGAGAGTAATGATTCACCAACCTAGTGGTGGAGCTCAAGGGCAAGCTTCTAATATTGAAATTCAGGCTAAAGAAATTATCAAAACCAAAGAATTAGGAGCTAAAATATTAGCGGATAATTGCGGACAAGATTTTGATAAGGTTATGAAAGATTTTGATAGAGATTACTGGATGGGAGCAGAGGAATCCTTGAAGTATGGAATAGTAGATAAAATATTGAAATAGAAATAGCTATAAGCTTAAATGAAAAGTCCTTCACAATTTGCTGTGAAGGACTTTTTATATATAGACGCTCTCGCGGAATAGTTTTATATATATATACGTTAGCCACAAGCGGAAAACACGAAAATGGAAGGAAAAGAAAAACCAAGACTTTCGAGATTGACTGCTATCCTCACTCAACTACAATCCAAAAGAATTATTACGGCTAGACTACTTGCTGAGAAACATAATGTAAGTTTAAGAACAATCTATAGAGATATTCGAACTCTTGAAAAATCAGGAATCCCTATTGTGACCGAAGAAGGTAAAGGGTATTCCATTATGGAAGGGTATCACCTTCCACCGGTTATTTTCTCAGAGGATGAAGCTAATGCTTTAATTACAATAGAGCAATTAGCAATAAAAAACAAAGACCAATCATTAGTCGATAACATTACTAGTGCATTAGAAAAAGTCAAAGCGATATTGCGTTACTCTCAAAAAGGAAATGCAGATTTATTAGCAGAGAGAATTTACTTTAGTGGTAACAATAATGAAGAAAAAACAAGTGATAATCTGATGCAAATACAATCAGCAATAACCAGCTATAAAGTATTAACAATAAATTACCTTTCTTCCGAAAAAAAACAAACTACCCGAAGTATTGAACCTTTTGCAATTTACAGCATTCATGGAGACTTTTTATTAGTAGCTTTTTGTCAATTGAGAAATGATTTTAGGCACTTCAGAATAGATTTTATTGAAAGTATTACAATTGAAAAACAGATTTTTAAACCTTATAATATGACTATAAAAGAGTATTTTGAAAAATATGTGAGAAATCAATAACACCCTTGACATAACTTTGTCACAACCCCCATTTACATTTGCTGAAATATTAATTAAAAAATTAAAAAAATGGAAATTGTCGGAATTATAGTTTTATCATTATCAGCTCTATTATTAATCTTTGTGGGTATAAGCAGGTTAAGTAATCCTATTAAGACCTATTCAAAAAATTCAGGAATTCAATTAGAGAATGATGCTAGCTTGTTGAATGAAATGAGAGCTGTTAGTTCTGTAATGCTTTTTGCAGGAATCATAATTGTACTTGGAACATTCATCACAAAACTTTCCCTTACTTCACATATTGTTGCAATACTCATTTTTATAGGCTTTGTGATTGGCAGGTTAATCAGTTTAAAATCTGATGGGAAACCGAGTAAACAAATTACTCAAGGAATTGTATTTGAACTTGTACTAGGGTTAGCAAATGTTTTTTGCCTGATAAATATTTGGTCTTAAACCTAAAATAATACCAGTGACTAACAAGGTGTATAAGCAATAACGGTTTGGGTGCTAACTCAAACCGTTTTTTCGTTTAATTTAGGTATATTGTTAACTGCAAAGTAGTTGCAATAAACACACTACTACTCATACACGAGGCGTTATATAATCCCTATACAGATTTAATCCATACGTTAATAAAAGTTAAAATTTATCAGGATTAGATATTACTTCAAAAGCTCTATCCTTAAGTTGCTGTAATTCTTCAGTATTTTTTTATTTAAAAAATTTAGTATCATTGCCATACGTTGATTATTTTTAAATAGTCTTTTTTCTCATCTAAAAAATCCCAGTATATAGAGTTAAAATGACATAATTACCTACTATCACTAATCGTTGTATATGGTGTGCATATGCATCTTCTAAACTTTGACCCATAGCATGGCTTAAACAGTTCATCTTTGTTTTTCCAGTCCAGAGAAAATCAGGTAGGGAATTATGGTTATCAAGTTTGTTTAATTTTTGGTATCCAGGCATTTCCTTCCAATAAATCCCACGCATATATTCGTGCCAACCTAAGATTTGACGAACAAAACCCTCTACCTATGAAATATTAATATTTCGAGAATTGTTATAGTAATATTCAAGAACAGTATCGATTACTTCTAAAACAAAAAACCATCCTAAGAAGGATGGTTTTAAAATATATGTTTGAATGTAACTAGATTTTTTTGAAAAGCTTTTGCATTTTTTCTTGCTCTTCATCAGCTAGAGTAGGGTCTACAAGAATACGACCACTATGTTCATCTGTAATAATCTTCTTTCTTGAAGCAATTTCCACTTGTACTTGAGGTGGAATTGTGAAAAAAGAACCACCTGAGGCTCCACGCTCAATTGGTACAACTGCTAGACCGTTTTTTACGTTGTGGCGAATACGCTTATAAGCTTTTATTAGGCGCTCTTCAATTTTATCTTCAAATTCCTCCGACTTTTTTAGAAGTGCTTTTTCTTCCTTCTCGGTCTCTGATAAAATAGCATCTAACTCACTCTTTTTGTGCTTAAGGTGCGCTTCTCTTTCACTAAGCTTTTCTTTAGTTTGAGAGATAATCTCTTTCTTCTGCTCTATCTGAACCTTAAATTCTTTTATATTTTTTTCAGCTAATTGAATTTCCAATTCTTGGAATTCAACCTCTTTACTTAAAGAATTAAATTCTCTACTATTACGTACGTTCTTTTGTTGTTCAGCATACTTTTTTATCAACGTTTTAGATTCTTCAATAAGATTCTTTTTTGCTGTTATTTCAAAGTTTACTGTTTCAACATCGGTTTTTAGCTTATCCATTCTTGTTTTAAGACCAAGAACATCATCTTCCAAATCTTCAACCTCTAAGGGTAATTCACCACGAACACTCCTTATTTCATCAACTCTAGAGTCAATTAATTGCAAATCGTATAATGCACGTAACTTATCTTCTACAGTTGTTTCTTTTTTTTTCGCCATATTTTAAAAATACTTGATGGGATTAGTTATACTTTCCGATAAAGTGACCGCAAAATTAGGAATTTTTTTTGTAAGAAAGTCAACCAATAGGTTTTTTGTAAACTGCTCCGTTTCAAAGTGTCCAATATCTGCTATAATGAGCTCGTTTTCAGCCTCGTAAAATTGATGATATTTTACATCTGCAGTTATAAAAATATCTGCACCAGCGGCTTTGGCAGCCCCAATGGCAAATGCTCCACTACCTCCTAAAACGGCGACTTTCGTTATTTTTTTTTCAAGGAAAGATGAGTGACGTATTCCTTTGGCATACATTTTAGTTTTTATATGAGTCAAAAATTCTTTTTCATCTATAGAATGTTCCAATTCGCCAATCATTCCCATACCTATATTTTGATTGCTATTTTCTAGAGCTATAATTTCATAAGCAACTTCTTCATAGGGGTGATTTTTAAATAAAGCACCTAAAATCTTAGATTCATCTTGTGAATGAAAAGTTAGATTCAATTGAATTTCATCTTCAGAATGAGTTTCCCCAATTTTCCCTATTACTGGATTTGCATTTTCACCAGCCTTAAAAGTCCCAGTCCCTTCCGTACTAAAACTACAATTGCTATAGTTGCCAATAGTGCCAGCGCCAGCTTCAAAAAGAGCATCTTTTAAACTATTAATACTTGGCTTTGGTACGTATGTAACGAGTTTTTTTATCAATCCTTTTTTGGGGATTAATACTTTGGTATTTGTAATTCCTAATACAGAACAAATTTTTGCATTAACGCCAAGATTGCTATTGTCTAAAGCAGTATGCATACTGTAAATGGCAATATTATTTGTTATTGCTTTTACGATAACTCGTTCTACATAATTTTTACCAGTAATTTTCTTTAACCCCTTAAATAGTATAGGATGGAAGCTAACTATGAGGTTGCAACCTTTAGATATAGCTTCATCTACTACATTTTCTAAAGTATCTAATGTTACTAATATACCGTTAACCTGTTGATTGCTATCTCCTACTAAGAGACCAACATTATCAAAATCTTCTGCATAACTAAGTGGGGAAAGCTCTTCAAGTATTTTAGTAATATCATTAACCGTCATTGTACTTATTTTAGGTTGTTAAAGATAAAATATTATAAATTCGCTTAAATGCAGCTTCTACGTAAAATAGCTTTTCCTTTTTCATTGATTTATGCTTTAGTAGTTTACCTACGTAATTCATTTTACGATATGGGCGTATTTAAATCTAGTTCATTTAAAACCCCTACTATCTGCATAGGTAACTTAAGTGTTGGCGGTACCGGTAAAACTCCAATGATAGAATACTTTTTGCATCTATCAAATGGTTATAAGTTGGCAGTGCTTAGTCGAGGGTACCGTAGAAAAACAAAAGAATTTTTATTAGCAAGTAAAACCTCTACTGTCGAGGAATTAGGGGATGAGCCTTTTCAACTATATTCTAAATTCAAAAACATTACAGTAGCAGTAGATGCTGACAGGTGTAGCGGAATTAGAAATCTAGAAAATAGTGTAAAACCTGAATTAATTTTGTTGGATGACGCTTTTCAACATCGGAAAGTTAAACCTAGTGTTTCTATACTTTTAACAACATATTCTAATCCTTATTTTAAAGACTGGTATTTACCAACTGGAGATTTAAGAGATAGCAAAAAAGAAGCAGGAAGAGCAAAATTTATTATTGTTACAAAATGTCCCTCAGAAATCACTCCTTTGGAAAAGGAAAAAATTATAATGTCAATTAGGCCACAGGAACATCAAAAAGTTTTATTTAGTAAACTAACCTATGGTAATTATTTAGTAGGAGTCGATAAAAAAATAGAATTTAAAGACTTAAAAGGGAAATACTTTTCACTTGTCACTGGAATAGCGAATCCAAAACCTTTAGTGAACTATTTGAAAGTTAATGGTAATTCTTTTGAACATTTTGAATACGCAGACCATCACTTTTTTAACCAAGAAGATATTTCAACTTTTTCTAAGAACGAGTTAGTTATAACCACAGAGAAAGATTTTACAAAGCTTAAAGGAAGATGTGATAATCTTTATTATTTAGAAGTAAAACACGATTTCTTTGATGAAGGTGAAGACGAACTTAAAAAAATGATAAAGACTATTATGATTGATTCTCAACCTTATTCCTAAATATGTTTTCCCCAATTTTTTGATAGAAAACTTCAGGTTTAAAAGGTTTAGTAACAACATCATTGCAGCCTGCAGCGTAAAAACTATCTAGACTATCATCCATAGAAATTGCAGTAAGTGCAATAATGGGAATTTCTTTATTAAACATTCTTATTTGAATAGTAGCTTCCTCTCCGCTAATTCCTGGCATATGAATATCCATTAATATAGCATCATATCGTTTGCTTTTTGCAGCGTCTATTGCTTCGTTACCATTATTTGCAATATCACAGGTAATTTCTTTTTTACTGAGCATTTTTTTAGTGATTACCTGATTTATTTTGTTGTCTTCAACAACTAGAACGTGTAATCCTTTGAAGTCAAAATCTTCTTGACTCATTTCAAAAGGAATATCAGCAACAATGCTTTCTTGATATTCCAATTCTAAATCAAAGTAAAAAGAACTACCAACATCAATTTCACTTTTTAAGTTTATTTTGCTGTTGAATAAGCCCAGTAAACTTTTTACAATAGTTAAACCAAGGCCTGTACCACCATATTCTCGGTTTATTTGAACAGATCCTTGCTCAAAACTGTCAAATATATTCTTCTGCTGTTCCTCAGAAATTCCAATACCTGTATCGCGTATTTCAAAGTAGATTTTTGCCTGATTTTCACTTTTATCTTGAAGTTTTGTGATAACATCAACCTGTCCATTTTCAGTAAATTTTAGAGCATTCCCCACTAAATTCATGATGATTTGTGACAGTTTAACTGGGTCGCCCATCAAATGCATAGGTATTTGATTATCGTAATCAAGTACAATTTTAGTCTTATTCTCGTTAGCTTTTTGTTGCAGTGAGTCTATCACATCCGTTAGAACATTCTTTAATTTAAATTCAACATTTAAGGCTTCAAGTTTGTCTGCATCAATTTTGTTAATTTGAAGTATATCATTAATAAAATTTAACAAATACTCTCCAGAAAATTTTAAAGATTTTAAATGTTCTTTTTGGTGTTCTGCAGGGTTTTCATCCAACAAAAGGTGTGTTAGTCCTGTAACTGCATATAATGGGGTTCTAAGCTCGTGTGTTACCGTAGATAGGAAATTAGTTTTAGCTTTCATCGCTAATACGGCAGAATCTCTAGCTGTTTCTAACTCACTATTTTTGGTTTGCAGTAAATCATTTGTTTTTAACTTAATCTGATTGTTTCTGAATAAAGAAACTGCTAATAAAGATATTATAACTAAAAAAGCAGAAGCTAATATGGCAGTTATCTCTGACCTGTTTTTGGACTCGCTAAGAGTTTCATTTTCTTCACTTAGACGCTTAATCTCATCACTTTTAAATTTATCGGTAAGCTTGTCTGCAGTTTTTGTTTCGAGTTTAAGCCTTTCGAAATTAAAGAGGGAATCCTGTATTTTTAATAGATTTTTATTGAAAATTAAAGATTTATCATAAATTTTTAAATCCTCATAAAGCTTAGCTAGAAATTGGTTTGCAATTAATATTTCTTTAAAAAAGTTATTTTTAGTTGCAAGTTCAAGAGCAGCCTCTCCATGTTTAGTGCTTTTTTCTAAATTTTCTTGCTTAAGATTAAGTTCGGCTAATCCAAGATTTGCTTTGGTAGCTAGATATACACGCTCACTTACATCAGAATTTACGAGCAGTGCATTTAATTTAGTTTCAGCATCCTCAAATTTCTCTAAGTTGATATATATGTAGGCTTCTGTTAGCTCAATGTTGTTTATAAGGTTTTTATCATTACTTAAGAGTTTTGCTTCATCAAGTAATTTTATAGCTTGAAAATTATTTTTTTCTCGATATAAAATAGTTGCATCAATAAATTTTTGAATTGCATCTCCTAAGCGATACTCACTACTTTTAAGAAATGCTCCGGCTCTTTCTCTATAAAAAGAGGCAGTATCGTGGTCATCCAATTCAATATGGAGTAGTGCAATTTTTTGGTAGATATCTACCAGTGCTCTAGGACTTTCATTTTGTTCAGCTAGAACTGTAGCCTTATTTAAGACTTCTATTGCAGTTGAAATTTTATTTTGATGTTTTAATGTTAATGCTTCTTGATAATAGGATTCCAAGTTTTGTTTAGTAGATGTGAAATCTTGAGCTTTTACATCAAAAGACTGTAGTATAAAAGCAAAAGTTACTATCGCTAGTAACAGTAATTTATATGAGCCTTTATGCGTCAAACGTAGTTTTTATTTACAAGTAAGTTCATTAAATCAATCAATCTGGAACAATAACCAGTTTCATTATCGTACCATCCAATGATTTTTACCATTTTTCCAATAACCGATGTCATCTGAGAATCAAACGTACAAGAATAATAACTATTGTTTATATCTATAGAAACTATAGGGTCTTTCGTATAAAAAAGTACATTTTTTAAGTCTTTTTTAGCCCTCCTTTTAAAAGTACTATTAATTTCATTAATCGAAGTCTCTTTTTTTACATTAAAAGTAATGTCTGTTAAAGACCCATTAGGTACTGGTACACGAATACCACAACCTCCAATTGCATTAGCCAAATCTGGAAAAATTTTGGTCAAAGCCTTGGCTGCCCCTGTTGTGGTAGGAATTATGGATTGTGACGCCGCTCTAGCTCTTCTTAAATCTCGATGTGCTCTATCATGCAAGCTTTGATCAGATGTAAAAGAATGTATTGTGGTTATATATGCCTGCTCTATACCACAAAGCTCTTGTATGACTTTTATCATAGGAGCAGCATTATTTGTGGTGCACGAGGCATTGGAAATGATATTGTCAGAAGCTTTTAAAATACCCTCGTTAACTCCAAAAACAATCATTTTTATATCATCATCTACCGGAGGAACAGACAGAATAACTTTTTTAGCTCCATTCTTTATATGATAACTTAAATCTTCCTTAGTTTTGAATTTTCCAGTAGCTTCAATAACAATATCAACATCATAGTTACGCCATTTAATTTGCTCTGGAAGTTCATAATTTATAACAGGTATTTTACTACCTCTAAAAAGTAAGTAATTATCCTCATATTCAATGTCTTCTTGAAATCTACCATGAATACTATCGTATTTCACCAAATGTGATAGTGTTTCGGCGTTTGCTAAATCATTTATGACAACCACGGAAAAGTTGCTATGATTAGCTAGAAGTCTAAATAGCGTTCTTCCTATTCGACCAAAACCATTAATACCAACGGTAATTTTTTTCATTTGATATTACAAGATTTTGAAAATAAGTTTTAAGAAATTTTAGTGAATGTGTTTGTGAGCTTTATACGAAGAGCGAACTAAAGCGCCACTTTCCACATGTCTAAAGCCCATTTCTAAACCAATTTCTTCATATTTTTTAAATTGCTCTGGGAGAATAAATTGCTTTACAGGTAAGTGCTTTTTTGAAGGTTGAAGATATTGGCCTATGGTGACAACATCAACATCTGCATCTCTAAGATCTCTCATTGTCTGTATAACTTCTTCCTCTAATTCCCCTAAGCCTAGCATTATACCAGATTTGGTTCTATTAGCGCCATTCTTTTTTAGATAATTTAGAACTTCTAGACTTCTATCATATTTAGCTTGAATCCTAACTTCTCTTGTAAGTCGCCTCACCGTTTCCATATTATGAGAAATAACTTCTGGAGCTACTTTTAGAATTCTATCTAAGTGATTTTCTAAACCTTGAAAGTCTGGAATTAAGGTTTCTAAAGTAGTTTTGGGATTCATTCTTCTAATGGACTTTACGGTCTCTGCCCAAATTATAGAACCCATATCTTTTAAATCGTCCCTGTCTACAGAAGTAATTACGGCATGTTTAATACCCATAATTTTGATAGAGCGTGCAACTTTTTCAGGTTCGGCCCAATCTACACTTTCTGGTCTGCCAGTTTTTACTCCGCAAAATCCGCATGAACGTGTACAAACATTACCTAAAATCATAAAAGTAGCAGTACCTTCCCCCCAGCATTCTCCCATATTTGGGCAGCTTCCGGAGGTACAAATAGTATGCAAATCATACTTTTCTACTAATCCTCTAAGCTGAGTGTATTTTTTACCCGTTGGTAATTTTACCCTCAACCATTTTGGTTTTCCTTTGGGTGGAATAACATGTTCAGCTACTTCAACACTCATAACAAAAATTCTTTATTGCAAATATACGAATTGTAGGGGTCAACTATTTTAGAAGATTTACTTACCCTTAATGATTTCGGCGAGAAGTTTTTTTGCCCTTAGTAATTTAACTTTTACATTATTTACAGGCTCATCTAACTCTTTTGCTATGGCAGCATAAGTTAACTCATTAAAATAACGCAGGTTTATAACTTTTTGATAATGCGGTTTCAGCTTTTTTATATGCGATAGTAAAGAGGCTAAGTTTTGTTCTATAATTAGCTGATCTTCAACAGTGGGAGATTCGTCTACAACTTTTTTAACCGCTTCTGATGAACTATTTTCAAAACCATCTAAAATATTTCGTTTTCTTTTTCTAATAAGATCAACATGTAAGTTCTTTGAGATGGTGATTAGCCATGTTTTAAACTCATAAGAATCATCATAGGTTTTTATTTTGTCAAATGCTTTTGAAAAAGTTTGTATTGTAATATCCTCAGCATCATTTTCATTTTTGGTTCTCGCCAATTGAAAGTGATAGACTTCATTCCAAAAAGTATTTAGTAACAAGCTAAAAGCAATTTGGCTGCCTGCTTTTGCTTTACCAATATTTTCTTGTAAGTCCTCTTTGAGTTTATTCAAAAAAGTAATTTAATATTTAACTAGGAATATAAGAACAATTATACAATTGCATCTTTTTTACAGTCTTGCTCGTCTGGTAATTTACCGCAAAACCCACAAGCTTCTCCATCTTTATTTAAAAAAGGATTTTGACTTGCACAAGTGCCAGCAAACTTACCATCTTTTTTCGACCAAATCTTAATCGCGATTCCAGCAAAAGCTAATCCAAGTAGGCCTATTGTTAGAAGAATCAATTTCATAAATCATATTTTGTGTAAAAATACAAAATATGACTTGGACGAACTAGTTAGTCTATACCACTTTATGTTAAGTTTAATAATTGATGTTGGCGACTATGTTCTTAACTGTGGGGGTTTCATTACCACCTTGAGGTTCTATGGTAATGTAACCAACGGCATTATCAGCATATGGTAAAGCTAATAACTGTTCTTTATTATCGAATTGTTTGATAACACCAAGGTTTACCATTTTGCCATTTACCTCTGACCACATTTGGAAACACTTATCCTCAGGAAGTTGAGGAAGATTGCTTACATTTATGTAAGACAATTTTTTTACTGGATTTATGTAAGCTACTGCTTTTAAGTCCTCTGCTTTTTTATTACCATTTACATTATATTTTCTTGTATTTGGGTTATTAAGGACTATATATTGGTTTCTAATATCTTCGAGTTGAATTTTCATATCCATCTCAAGATCTTTTATTTTGTTAGTAACTATTGAGTTTTCTTGTTGTAAACTCTGGTTTTGATTATAGAAGAAATAACTTGCACCTGCAAAAATTAAAGCAGCGATACTTGCAGCTACAGCAAATTTGTAGAATTTACTTCTACTACGTTTTTCTTGCTTTATTCTGAATAGAATTTGCTCTTTTAAACCTTCGGGGGTTTTTAAAGCATGCATTTTGGCAAAAGTTTCCAAGTTTTCCTGTAGCTCATTATAAGCTTCTCTTACTTCTGGATGCATAGCGATATAGCGCTCTACTTGGAGTGATTCTTCAGTAGAAGTTGACCCTAAAAGATATTTTTCTAGTAGGTCCGAGTCTAAAAATATTTTAATCTTTTCTTTCATTACAAAACACTTATTGCTATTGCTAACACCATAGAGGTGCCATATATTTTACGTAATTCACGAAGTCCAATTTTTAATCGTGACTTGATGGTACCCAGAGGAATATCTAGCTCATCGCTGGCTTCTTGCTGGGTCATTCCTTCAAAAAACAAGGCTTCGAGGACAATTTTGTATTTAGATTCAATTTTATCAAGGTTTTCCTTAACATCCATTAATTCTGGCATAATGCCTCGCTCACCTAAATTATATACGTCTGAAACGTCTATTTGGATTTCCTTATCCGCTTTTGTGTTTACACTTCTTAATTTGTCTATTGCTGTATTTCTAGTTATTCTAAATAACCATGTAAATAATTTTGCTTTGGTTGCATCATAAGAATCAGATTTCTTCCAAATTTTAATAAAACTTTCTTGTACAACATCTTGAGCTAAATTCTCGTCTTTTACAACTTTATATGCTACCCCATATAAGGTGTCTCCATAATTGTCATAAAGTAATGAAATTGCTTTTTCGTCACGATCTTGTAATAATTCTACAATGTGTTTTTCAAGTAGTGTGCTCATTTATAGGGCGTTGGTAAAAAATGATTTAAAAAAAATCCAAAAAATGATTCTTACCGTATATATACAAACGCTAAAGTAAGAAATTGATTATTACGGTGTGTTTTAGTTTTTTAAAAGAATAATAGTTAAAACGTATATAAATTTTTGGTTAGTTTGGTTTGGTATAACCCTCGTTTTTCTCTCAAGAAATCGGGGGTTATTTTATTATATTTACTTCCGGGATAATTCTAATTTTAAATTTATCAAACACAGCTTCCTGAATCTTTTCTGATAAGTTTAAAATTTCCTCTCCAGATGCATTATCATAGTTTACTAGAACTAATGCTTGCTTTTGGTGAACTCCAGCATCCCCAAAGCGTTTGCCTTTAAAGCCGCATTGCTCAATAAGCCAACCAGCAGGTATTTTAAAAGTTTTATTTTCAATTTCATAGAAAGGCACATCAGAATTTTTATTCTTAAGAGCTTCAAAGACTTTTTTAGATACAACAGGATTTTTAAAGAAACTTCCACTATTCCCAATTTCTTTAGGGTTTGGTAATTTACTTTTCCTGATGGCTATTACTGCGTTTGACACGTCTTTAATTGTTGGATGAATAATACTATTTTTTGCTAATTCTTGTTCAATAGCTCCATAAAAAGTATGTAATTTATGGTTGTTCTTCGTTAACTTTAGTTTGACTGATGTAATAATATATTTTCCTTTTGCTTCGTTTTTGAATATTGAATCCCTATAACCAAATTTGCAATCTTCCTTAGTAAATTCTTTGAGCTCCTGTGTTTGTATGTCCATGGCCTCGCAACTAACAAACACATCTTTTAATTCAACCCCATAAGCCCCAATATTTTGTATAGGAGCAGTTCCCGTATTACCAGGAATGTAAGAGAGGTTCTCTAAACCACCATAGTCATAATATAAAGTCCATAATACCAATTTATGCCAGTTTTCACCAGCCATAACTTTAATTATAACAGAATTCTCCTCCTCTTCAAAGACTGAAACTCCTTTTAGGTTAATGTGTAGTACCAGCGCATTAATATCTTTTGTTAGTAGCATATTACTACCACCACTAATGATAAACTTTTCTGGATATGCGGACAATTGTAAAGCCTTTTGTAATTGTAGTAGGCTATTAACTTCTAAAAAGAATTTAGCATTAGCTGCAATACCAAAAGTATTGTATGCCTTAAGAGAAATGTTTTCTTGAATATTCACGAATTGTGATATTGTTTTAAACCTTCAGACAGAATTTGCACTGCTTTTTTTAGTTGATCCTTCTTGAGTACATATGCTATACGTATTTGGTTGTTTCCAAGACCTTCTGAAGCATAGAAACCGGCTGCAGGAGCAACCATCACGGTTTCTCCATCAATATTAAAGTATTCTAACAACCACTGGGCAAAATCATCTGAATCTTTAACAGGAAGCTCTACCACACAATAAAAAGCTCCATTTGGTTGAGCGACTTTTACACCTTCAATTTTTTGAAGTTCTTCAATCAATAAATTTCGCCTAGAAACATATTCTTTAATTACATCATCAAAATAACTTTGTGGTGTTTCTAAAGCGGCTTCACTAGCTATTTGAGCTAAAGTTGGCGGTGATAACCTTGCCTGTGCAAATTTTAATGTGGTTTGTATGACTTCCTTATTTTTTGAAACCAAGCAACCTATTCGAGCCCCGCACATGCTGTATCTTTTGGATACAGAATCGATTACTATGGCATTGTCTTCTAAGCCAGAAACACTTAATAGTGAATGATGCTCTTTATCATCATATGCAAACTCGCGGTAAACCTCGTCTGCGATAAGAAAAAGATTATGTTTTTTAACCAATTTAGCTAATTGGTTAATTTCTTCTTTTGTATACAGATAACCTGTTGGGTTGCCAGGGTTACAGATTAGTACTGCTTTTGTCTTTGGCGAAATTAATTTTTCGAATTCAGCTATTGATGGAAGCGCAAAATTTTCTTCTATTTTAGAAACTATGGGAACAACATTAACGCCATTTGCAGTCGCAAAACCATTGTAATTAGCATAGAAAGGTTCCGGAATAATAACTTCGTCACCTTCATCTAAAATACTGCCCATTGCAAATGACAGTGCTTCTGACCCACCTGTAGTTACGATAATATCACTAGATTCTATATTTAGATTATGTTTACCATAATAACCAGCTATTTTATTTCGGTATTCTTCAGACCCCTCAGTTCTGCTATATGCTAAAACTTCTATTTTACTATTCCTTACAGCATCTAAGGCAATTTTGGGAGTTTTAATATCTGGTTGCCCAATATTTAAATGTATTACATGGATACCTCTTTTTTTAGCTGTTTCAGCAAAAGGAACTAGTTTTCGAATAGGAGAGGAAGGCATTTTACTTCCTTTCAATGAAATTGTTGGCATTACGAACTTTATTTTTCACAAAAATCGCTAATGTGCCTTAAGTAAACAATTTAACGGAGGTTTTATTTCTATACTTCTATAATGTTAAATTAATATAAGCCAATTCAATTATTTCCTATCTTTAAAAGTAACAATCAATAAAACAACATATTTTTTGCTAAGAATATTCTACATAGTATGTTTTGTTCTTTGTGTTTGCTTATCTGCGAATGCTCAGAAATTTCAGCTTCCTCCTGGAAAGAAGTTTGAAAAAATAAATTTTCAACTTATAAATAATTTAATGGTTGTTCCTGTGGAAGTTAATGGGGCAAAGCTATCCTTTATATTAGATTCTGGAGTAAGTAGCCCTATTTTATTCAATTTATCAAACCAGGATTCAATTCAGATTAATAATGTTTCAAAAATAACATTGCAAGGTTTAGGTGAAGGGGAACCTATGGAGGCACTAAAATCCACAAATAATATTTTTAAAATAGGAAATGCAGCTAGTTTTAATCAGTCTTTATATGTGGTTTTAGATAAAGATTTAAACTTTTCCACTTCCTTGGGTGTGCCTGTACATGGTATTATTGGTTATGATGTTTTTGAAAGTTTTATAGTTGATGTTAATTACTCAAAAAAATATATAAGGTTATATAAACAAGGAGAGTACAACACAAAAAAATTGAAAAAACATCAAGTATTACCATTGGCTATTTATAAAAAGAAGGCTTACCTAACTGGTGCTATTCTTTTGGAAGATGACTCTGATATCCCTGTAAAGTTGTTAATCGATACAGGTAGCAGCGACGCATTATGGCTTTTTCATGACCCAGAAAAAGGAGTTAGAATTCCAGATAAAAATTATGATGATTTTTTAGGTCGGGGATTAAGTGGAGATATTTTTGGCAAACGAACAAAACTAAAGGGCGTACGAATAGGAGATTTTTTTTTAAAAGATGCTAAAGCGGCTTTTCCATTCAAAGAATCTTTTGGTGCAGTTAAAAATTTTGGAGATAGAAATGGTAGTTTGGGAGGAGAGGTTTTAAAGCGCTTTAATATGGTTTTTGACTATAATAAGAAACTAATTTACCTCAAAAAGAATACTAACTTTAAAACATCTTTTCATTATAATCTAGCGGGCATAGCACTTCAACACAACGGTTTACGTTACATTTCTGAACGTATTACCAATGCTCAAGGTATTGTAAAACCAGGAAATGGAAAAGATACTTTTGGTAATGTTCAGATTTTACTTGATGGTACAACCAGATTAAGTCTTGTTCCAGAAATTGTGGTCTCTGGAATAAGAGCTGGTAGTCCAGCGGAAGAAGCTGGTCTTAAAGAAGGAGATGTTATTTTGGCAGTCAATGGTAAAAGAGTGCATCAATATAAATTACAAGAGATACTTTCGATGATTAATCAGAAGGAAGGAAAAAAGGTGCGATTGTTAATTGAACGTTACAACAAAGATTTATTATTTTCTTTTGTAGTTGAAGATATTTTTAAATCAAAAAAGCCTTGACAATTGTCAAGGCTTTTTTTGTATAAATTTTACAACTGTCTATTTAGCACCTTCAACTAATTCACCTTTAATTTTGATGACTTTAGTTGGTGTATCTGCATTAGAAGTTACTGTAATTGCTTTTCTAAAAGGACCAACAGGTCTTTTAGTGTCATATTTTACTTCTATTTTCCCTGTTTCACCAGGAGCAATAGGAGCTTCAGGTTTCTTAGGAATGGTACAACCGCAGCTAGATTTAACATTGCTAATAACTAGTGGTGCATCACCAGTGTTTGTAAATTCAAAAGTTCTTACACCATCACCACCGCGCTGTACTTTACCATAATCAATGGTTTCAGTTTTAAACTCGATTTTAGCAGTCTTGTCCTGTGCTTTTACGCTTAAGGCCATAAGACCTACAAATAATAAAAGTACTACTTTTTTCATCTTTTTAATTTTTTTGAGGAACTCCAAATTTAGGTGATTAAAACCTACATCCAAAATTCTTTTGTCATCTAATAACGTTACTTACTTTTGTTTCGTATTTCTAGAATTGGCATTTGGTCGAAGAATTGTAAAATTTAACATTACAATTCTCAATAAAATTTCAATTCAAACTTGATAAGACAAAAACTATACCGAAAATATGGAGATTCCCTCTAAATATGACTCAAAAAAGGTTGAAGGACACTGGTATGACTACTGGATGAAGCATGACTTTTTCTCTTCAAAACCTGATAATAGAGAGCCTTATACGATAGTAATACCACCGCCAAACGTAACAGGTGTATTGCATATGGGGCATATGTTAAATAATACAATACAAGATGTACTTATCCGAAAAGCACGTTTACAGGGTAAAAATGCATGTTGGGTGCCAGGTATGGACCACGCATCCATAGCGACTGAGGCCAAAGTTGTGGCTAAATTAAAAGATGAAGGCATAAATAAAAAAGATTTAACTCGTGAGGAGTTTTTGAAGCATGCTTGGGACTGGACAGATGAGTACGGAGGTGTAATCTTAGAGCAATTAAAAAAATTAGGTTGTTCCTGTGATTGGAACCGTACTAAGTTTACCATGGATGACGATATGTCTGCTTCTGTTATAAAAGTATTTATCGATTTATATAACAAAGAGTTGATTTACAGAGGTTTTAGAATGGTAAACTGGGACCCAGAAGCCAAAACAACACTATCGGATGAGGAAGTAAATTACGAGGAAAGACAAGGATTGTTATACTATTTATCCTATGAAATTGAAGGCTCAGATGAAAAAGTAACAATTGCTACCACTAGACCTGAAACAATTCTTGGTGATACTGCTATTTGTATTAATCCTAATGATGAACGTTATACACATCTTAGGGGTAAAAAAGCGATTGTTCCTATTTGTGGACGTGTAATTCCTATTATTGAAGATGAATATGTAGATGTAGAGTTTGGAACAGGATGCTTAAAAGTAACACCCGCTCATGATGAAAATGATAAAAACCTTGGAGAAAAACACAATCTAGAGGTTATAGATATTTTTAATGAAGATGCTAGTTTAAACTCTTTTGGTCTTCATTACGAAGGTAGAGACCGTTTTGTGGTACGTAAAGAAATTGCCCAAGAGCTAGAAGAAAAAGGTTTTTTAGTAAAAACGGAGCAGCACACCAATAAAGTTGGAACTTCTGAACGTACAAAAGCTGTTATTGAACCTAGACTGTCTGATCAGTGGTTTCTTAAAATGGAAGATTTAGCCAAACCAGCTATAGATGCTGTTTTAAAAGATGGTGATGTAAAGTTGTTTCCCAAAAAGTATGAAAATACCTACCGTCATTGGATGGAGAATATTCGCGATTGGAATATCTCGCGGCAGTTATGGTGGGGACAGCAAATTCCAGCGTACTATTATGGCGATGGAAAAGAAGATTTTGTAGTTGCAGAATCGCCTGAAGAAGCTTTAAAATTAGCGCAGCAGGCTGTCTCTGCAAACGGAGTCGAGAGATCTCTGACAGCTAATGATTTACGCCAGGACAATGATGTTCTGGATACCTGGTTTTCTTCATGGTTATGGCCAATAAGTGTTTTTGGAGGAATTTTAGAACCGGATAATGAAGAAGTAAACTATTATTATCCTACAAATGATTTGGTGACAGGACCAGATATTCTGTTTTTCTGGGTGGCCCGTATGATTGTGGCTGGGTATGAATTCCGTGATGAAAGACCATATGAGAATGTGTATTTAACAGGGTTGGTAAGAGATAAACAGCGTCGTAAGATGTCTAAATCTTTAGGAAATTCACCTGATGCTTTAAAATTAATAGAAGAATACGGTGCTGATGGTGTTCGTGTTGGATTGTTATTAAGTTCTGCTGCGGGAAACGATTTAATGTTCGATGAAGCTTTATGCCAACAAGGAAAGAATTTTGCTAACAAAATCTGGAATGCCTTTAGATTAGTAAAAGGATGGGAAGTAGCTGATATAGAGCAACCCGAAGCTGCGAAAATGGGTATTGAGTGGTATACGGCTAAGTTTAATAAGACTTTAACAGAAATAGAAGACCATTACAGTAAATATCGTATTTCAGATGCATTAATGGCTATTTATAAGTTAGTTTGGGATGATTTCTGTTCTTGGTTCTTAGAGATAGTGAAACCTGCGTATCAGCAGCCAATTGATAAAAAAACACTAGCTCAGGTAATTCATTTGTTTGAAGAAAATCTAAAACTATTACATCCTTTTATGCCCTTTTTAAGCGAAGAGGTATGGCAGCATATGTCTAAACGTAATCCAGAAGAAGCATTGTGCATTGCTGATTGGCCAAAAGCTAGCGAGACAAACAGCGATTTAATAACAGATTTTGATTTTGCTGCTGAGGTGATTTCTGGAGTTCGTAATATTAGAAAAGAGAAAAACATACCAAACAAAGAAGTATTGGAATTATTAGAACTTCCTACTGAGAAAAAAGCTTCTAATATGAATGCTATTATAGTCAAGTTAAGTAATATTTCTGATATTAGTGAGGTTGATAAAGCAGTTGATGGTGCATTGAGTTTTAGAGTTGGCAGTAATGAATATTTTATACCTATTGCTGGTGCTATAGATATAGAAGAGGAAATTAAAAAACTCAATGAAGAGCTAAAATATACCAAAGGCTTTTTACTATCCGTTCAAAAGAAATTATCTAATGAGCGTTTTGTGAATAATGCCCCAGAAAAAGTAGTGGAGATGGAGCGTAAAAAAGTAGCAGATGCAGAAGCTAAAATTGAGACTTTAGAGAAGAGTTTGGCTAGTTTAAGTTAATCAATTGTACTAGGTCTTTTTAACCAAAGTATTCGCAATTAGAGCTCCAACGATTAAAAAAAGTCCAATAAAACTCCAAATAGAATAATCATCTTGAAACCAGAATACACCAATACTAATGGTGAAGATAACTTCGGTATATTTTATAGGTGCAACTCTATTAGTGGCTGCTGCTTGGAAAGCTTTTGTCATATACACTTGCCCAAAATATCCGAATACACCTAAACTACCCAAAAGAACCCAATCCCATCCTTGAGGCTGGATCCATATAAATAGACTTATGATGCCGCCTATAACCGTGGATAAAAACATAAAATAGTTTACTACGACTACTGGGTGGTCTCTCATTCCAATTTTTCGGATAAAAACGTAAACCAAACCAGTAAAAACAGATGCTGTAATTACCAGTAGCATACCTGTATTACTTATATTTCCATTAAACCCTTTTAATATGATAACTCCAGCAAATGCTATGAAGAAAAATAAGAACTGAATTGGTTTTAGTTTCTCTTTTAGAAGAAAAACAGCAAAAATTGCAGCAAAGATTGGGGCTACATATCGTAAAGAAACCGCAGTGCCAATAGGTAAATATTTAAACGAAAAAAAGAACAAACTCATAGATATAAGTCCAAATATTGCCCTTATAGATAGTAACTTTCTTTGGTTTCCAAGGATAGATATGTTGTTTTTTAATAAATAAGTAGTTGCAAAAATAAAAGAGGTGACCGCCCTAAAGAATACTAACTGAAATCCTGGGATATGCTCTAGGTATTTTATAAAAGCATTCATTAATGAAAATGATGCAGTACTAATAAGCATAAAAAGAATGGCTTTTTTCACAGATAGAAATAAGTGGACAAAACTACAGTTTTATCAAGTGTAATTACGAAATGTATTTTACCATTCTCTTGTAAATATGTTACAAAAGACTTTTCTTTGTTTAAAACCATTCTAAATAATGTTGAAACAGCGAGAGCGTTCTAATAAAATGCGTATTTATCATAGGTATCTAGGCTTTTTTTTAGCAGGAATAATGGGTGTTTATGCAATTAGCGGAATAGTCTTAATTTTTAGGGATACCGATTTCCTAAAAGTTGAAAAACTACATGAAAAACAACTTACTTCTAACCTAAGCGCCGAACAATTAGGCAAGGAGATTAAAATAAAAAGATTAGAATTTACTAACGTAAATGAAGATGTAGCCAGTTTTAAACAGGGCTCTTACAATACAAAAACAGGTAAAGTAACTTATGTTACAAAGAAATTACCATTGGTATTAGACAGAATGACACATATGCATAAAGCTAAATCTGCAGATCCTCTGTATATCTTAAATATATTTTTTGGGGTAGCTTTATTATTCTTTGTGGTTTCTGCTTTTTGGATGTTTTTACCAGGAAGTACTATTTTTAAAAAAGGGCTTTATTTTGCTGCAGGTGGTGTAATATTAACATTTATTTTGCTTTGGGTGTAAGGTTTAAGTAAAATCTGCGATTTATTAAGGTAAAACCTTTTAAACTTAAAAATGAAAAACACTACCCTATTAATATTAACATTTATTGGTCTAATGTCCTACGGGCAAAGAGACTGGAGTAGTATTAAAATTACTTCAGAAAAACTTTCAGATAATATTTATGTATTGTTTGGTTCAGGAGGAAATATTGGACTAGCAATCGGTGAAGAAAATGCATATTTAATTGATGATCAATTTGACCCATTGTCAGGTAAAATATTGGCACATGTCAAGACTTTAACCGATAAGCCTGTAAAATGGGTGCTAAATACCCATTGGCATGGGGACCATGCGGGAGGTAATGAGAATATGGCAAATCAAGGGGCAATAATAATAGCCCATGAGAATGTTAGGAAAAGAATGTCCACTAAACAAGATAGAGGAGGAGGTCGTATTGTAGAACCTTCGCCAGATATAGCTTTACCTGTTATTACATTTAATGATAAAATGACACTCTTCTTAGGTAATGGTAATAGTATGCATGCTATGCATGTAAATGATGCTCATACAGATGGTGATTCTTACTACTATTTTCCAGAAGATAATGTATTGCATATGGGAGACAATTTTTTCGTTGGTCGTTATCCATACATAGATTTAAATTCTGGTGGTGATATAGACGGTTTAATAAGTAATGTAACTATGGCCCTAGGTATTATCGATGATGAAACTAAAATAATTCCTGGTCATGGCAGAGTTGCCAATAAGAGTGACCTACAAAATTATAAAGAGGTTATTTTAAAATTACGTAAACGTGTAGTTAAGGCTAGAGCAGCTGGAAACTCATTAGAGCAAGTGCAAAAATTAGGCCTTTCAAAAGAATGGGATGCAACTCATGGGCAAGGGTTCATTAATGCGGACCGTATTATGGAATTTATTTATAAATCTGCGGATTAAATTAATAGTATACTAGTTTTTATTTCATCTTTAAAGCTTAAAATTCCTTTTTAAATATATTTATAGTAGATGTTAAATCTTTAGTAGCTTCATTTGTACTATCAATGGGAACATTGTTGCTATGAAAGAAGCGGGTAAGCTTCTTAAGAATGCCTTACCCGTTTTACAAAGATTAACCTTTATCAAGTAGATTTAAGGAATGCATAAGAAAGTAAAAATTAGGGTATTTGGATTGTTGCTGACAGTGATTTTTGCTTGCATGATGCTATATAATTTTTATAACAGACCAATGCATATAGATGTATCTGAGATAGAGAATATCAATCAGATTCCAATAGATGATGTAATAACGATGTTTAAGGACGATGAAGAAAAAGCAAATGCAACCTTTGTGGAAAAGGTTATAGAAGTGGAAGGAGTTATAAAGGAGATTTCCTTTTTAAATAATAGACATACGATTATATTAAACAGTAAAAGTTTTACCCAAAGTTTTGTAATATGTGATATGTCTCCATTAGGGAACGATAAAGTTCATAAATTTACCATAGGTGATACTGTTGTTCTAAGGGGTGTTTGTAAAGGTTATCTTTTAGACGTAATTATGTTAAATTGCATGCCAATCAATGAAAAGACTAGTTAATACTATTATAATTATGTTTCTTTTGCTTCATTTTGGGGTATCGGCCCAAAGTGATAGCAGAGTAATTTCTAGACAAGGTCAAGTATCCTTTTTTTCTTATACTTCTGTAGAAAATATAGAGGCAACTAATAATCTGGTGTCCAGTATAATCGAAACATCTAGCAATAAAATTGTTGTAGACATGTTAATGCGTGCTTTTGTATTCAAAAAGGCATTGATGGAAGAACACTTTAACGAGAGTTATGTAGAGTCCGATATTTATCCTAAGTTAACTTTTGTGGGAGAAATTATAGCTTTTGAAGCTAAGACAAAAGGGCCACAAACAAAAATAATTAAAGGAATCATGGATTTTCATGGTATCAAAAAAGAAATCGAGTTCAAAACAAAAATTGAGAATTTAAATGGCAATTATGTATTGGAGGGAGACTTTGAAGTAAGTGTTTCGGATTTTAATATAAAGATACCGTCATTATTGGCGCCGAATATAGCCAAAGAAATAAAAGTAATGTTTAGGTTCGAATATATTCCATATGAATAAAATTAAATTTTTAATTCTAACAATCCATATTTTTGGACTGTCGCAATTAGCTGTTGCTCAGGATGATTTGTTACAACTTTTAGAAGATGAAAGACCTAAGAGTTTGTTATATACTATGGCTACATTTAAAACTAATCGTATAGCTATTGGGCATTCCATAGAAACACGTAAAAAAGGCATTTTACAACTTCATTTGGGGACTCGATATTGGAATATACCATTAGAAGGACGAAGAACTAGTTTCCTTGTAGATAGAGTCTCTGTTCGTTTTGGAGCAGAGTATGCTTTTACGGACTTATTTACAGGGGAACTTGGAATAAATAGTTTTGATGGTGTAATTAATAGCTCTTTAAAGTACAGGGTGTTAAGACAGCAAGATAATGGTAAAGTTCCTTTGGGAATTACGCTTGTTCAAAGTACATCATTATTTACAAGAAATTTTAGCGGAGTTCAATTACCCGGTTCTTTTTCAGAAAGACTTTTGTTTACGCAACAGGCTATTTTTGCTCGTAAGTTTAATAGAAATCTATCGTTGCAAATAGCACCAACGTATATTCACTCCAATTCCCAACAGCTAAACTTTGAAGAAAAAGATTTTTTTGTTCTTGGTTTAGGGGGAAGGTATAGAATAGGCAATCATACCGAGTTAGTTTCCGAATACCATTTTGTCGCTGGTCGTGAAGAAGGCGTCCAAGGCTTTAACCCATATTCTTTTGGATTAAACTGGGAAATAGGGGATACTACAATGCAGTTTTTCTTAACTAATGCGAAAAGTTTTGATGAAGCTACTACAATCCTTTACACACCAAATAATTTCAATTTTAATGATGGAGGATTACACCTTGGGGTTAACGTTATTTATGTTTTACATCTAAAAAAGAGACAATTACCAAAGTAATTTTTTTAGCTATTTAGCCACTGCTTAAATTCTGCAGCTTTGTTTTTGCCTATAATCACATCTACTTCTGACTTGGGCGCAACCAATATTTTAAGTTGATTATTTCCATATTTGATAATCTTATCAATAGATGAAATGGCAATAATAAATTGTCTATTTGCTCTATAGAAATAAGCATTGTCCAATCCGGAAAATAGTTCGTCCAAACTTTGGTTGGTTGTAGATCTTTTACCCTGTACATCTATAACATAGGTAATAGTATTCTCTGTATAGATGTATGCTATATCTTCTGTTGCAATAGATAAGAGTTCATTTCTTAAATAAGTGAGTATACGCTTTTTGCCACTCTCTTTTTTAGTTTTCTCTTCTACTTTTTCATCTTTGGACACCTCATTATTATCTTCTTCCTTGGTTTTGGAAAGATCGATACTTACTTTTTGTTGGTATTCACCTAATGCAGTATTGAGCTTTGCTAGATTAATTACCTCATCTTCTAATTTTCCTTTTTCAGATTCTATCTTTTTTTCATATTTACTACCAAGAAACCGAACGGTAATCACGGATGAAAGTGTTATAATAAACCCCATAATACTAAAAATAGAATAGAACCTGTTTCGTAAATCATCGGTCTGTTTCTCGATTTTGGTGAGATTGGCATGGGCTCCGATAATTAGATCAGAATTGGATATGGGATATTGGTATATAATTTCCGAGGTTTCTATATCATTTTCAAACTTGTTAATTTCATTTGATTCTTTCTTTTCTATAAAGAAAGTATATAAATCATCAGAAGTTACTTCGCCATCAACGGATGAAACAAAAGATTGATCATCAACTGATTTTTGTCCAATTCTTTTAATATCCGGATGAGATATAATAGTACTGGACCAATCAAAAATGCTTAAATAGAAAGTGTTGCTGTTAGAATTTTTTATACTTGTTTGTACGTTTTCGATTATTTTTTCCTTTTCAACTCCATTCGCTAGCTCATGACCTAAAATAAAGGCAACTTCTTTTGCCTCACGTCTAGAAGATTCTAATTGCGTGGTCAATAATTGATGTGTACTTTCTTTAATGAAGAAATTCACGGTGATTAAACCTATTATTATAAATATGCCTGCTAATGCTAAAAAAGTATAAAAGTAAAGTCTGTCTTTTCTCATATTGATGGGAGAACATGATTTTTTAGTATCAAAATACTAAGATACAGATAGCCGAATAAAATTTTATACCTCCAATAAATAGTTTTCTGCAATTTAATACAATTGTAATGAGATTTTCCACATAAACCTCGTAAACAACTGAAAACAATAGCGTTAACAACTATTGCAAAAATTCCGTTTTAAAGCCAAAAATTCCGTTTTACCCAATTTACTAGTGTTTAAGGCTCTTTTTGATAGTTCATTTGCATCATCAAAAATTAATAAATCAAAAATATAATTATTATGAAAAAGAATTTTTTTAAATTATTAGCACTATCATTTTTGATAGTAGCTTGTTCAGAAGACGATACAATTCCTGAACAAGAAGGTCCAGTAGACCAAACACCTCCAACAGGAGTAGCTTCTGTAGTACTAAATGAAGTAGAATATTTAGGGAACAGGGTTGAAATTTTTAACAACGGTGATGTTGTAGTTGATCTAGAAAATTATTTTCTATGCCTAGCGCCAGGTACTTACAGACAAATAGGCGCACTAGAAACAGAAGGTAACCTCCAATTAGGAGCAGGAGAGTATTTAAGTGTTTCTTATGACATGCCAAATACTAATGGCGGTTTAGGACTTTACATTAATAATGATGGATTTGGTGACCCAGCAAACATTGCAGATTTTGTACAATGGGGAGCTGCTGGTGCAGTACGTGAGAACGTTGCTGTTGATGCGGGTATTTGGACAGCTGGAGAATTTGTTCCTGTAATGGGCAATGAAAATTACAGTATTGTTTATGATGGTGAAGGTGATAGTGCTTCTGATTGGGCAGAAACTACTACCGTAACTATTGGTGCTGAAAATGTATTAACAGTGCCTGTAGAGCTTAGATCTATTGTTTTAAATGAAGTACAGTATGGGAACCTTGATCGTGTTGAAATTTATAATAATGGTGATATCACTGTAGATTTAAGTTCTTACTGGATATGCTTTGGCCCAGGTAGATATGGTCAAATAGGTAATCTTACTGCCGTTAGTGGTACAGCTGAATTACCTGCAGGTGAGTTTTTAGTATTGCAATTAGAAGGAGCTTTGGCAATGGGTGATGAAGAAGGTCTTGGTCTATATTCTAATAACTCTTTCACTAGTGCAGATGCTATTGTAGATTTCGTACAATGGGGTGCTGCTGGAAGTCCACGTGAGAACGTTGCTGCTGAAGCTGGTATCTGGGCAGCTGGTGATTTTGTTCCTGGTGTTGGCCAATCTGCTAGTATAGAATATGATGGTGAAGGAGATGCTTCATCTGATTGGACTGAAGAGGCTATCCCATCTTTAGGTGAGTCTAATGATGCAACTGCTAGAACAACTACGTTCAATGTAACTATTACCAACGCTGCAAGAATTTTTAACGTACATACTTTTACAGATCGTTTAAGAGGTGCTGAAGCTCCTACTCGTGGTCCTTTGACCCAAAACGGCGATCAGTATCAAATAAGTTTTCAAGCTGTTCCTGGAACTAGATTTACCCCTATTACAATGATGGGTAATAGTAATGACTGGTATTTAGCGCCGGAAGATTTAGCTGGTATCCCTCTTTGGGACGAGAGTGGTGCACCTTTAAATGGTGTTGATATTGCAAATGAACTTGTTCTTTATGACTTAGGTACAGAAGCGGATAACGATCCAGCTACTTTCCCTCCAGCAGGAGCCAATGTGGGTCCAGCTGATCCTGATACTTCTATTCGCTTAGTTGATAGAGGCGGTAGAAGAGGTGATTTTTATATGACTGCAGTATTGAATTATGCTGAAGGTACTGGTGAAGCAGGTACATTTACATTTACAATTACGGCTGTTAGAACTCCGGACCCAGCACAAGCACCAAGTTCACAAAATGGATTTGTTGTTACCCCTGGTATCGTTGCTTTACATGCTAATGTAGCGCCTTTATTTAGTTTAGGAGATGTTGATAGAGGTGAAGGCCTTGAAGGTATTGCCGAAGATGGTAATCCAGATGAATTGTTTAACTTTTATAGAGAAGAAGGTAGTAGCGGATTCTTACGTTTAACTTCTACTCGTACAGTATTCTCTCCAGGTGTAGTATATGCTTTTAATGGAGAAAGAGATCCTTTCGTATTGCAAGGAGAAGTTAATAATCCTGATAACGGTCTTGAGCAAATAGCAGAAGATGGTAACAACGCGGTTGCTTTAGAGTACTTAACAAATTTAGGTATACCAGTCGCAGCAAGTGATCAAACATCAAATGTTGGTCCAGGGGAAAGCTTAACTTTTACCTTAACTGTACCACAAGACCAAGACTTTAAATTTGGTTTTTCAACAATGTTCGTTGATACAAACGATTGGTTTATATCTTATAACAATGCAGGTTATCCATTATTTGATGAAAACGGTACTCCTGTATCTGGTTTTGGTGCAAGTGAAAAGTCTTATTTATTCGATTCAGGTACCGAAATAGATCAACTTACTGGATTTGGTGCTGATCAAGCTCCAAGACAAGGTGCACGTAACACAGGTGCTGACGATCCTAATAACATTATTAGAAGAGTAGGACCAAGCAATGGAACTTTCCTTACCGATGTACAATTTGGTAAAGGAGCATATAATAACCCAGCAGGTGTTGTTTATGTTGGAGATCCAAGAGGTGGTTATAATGTTATTACAGTTGAGATACAGCCTCAATAGATTTTGCAAGTAGTGTTTTTGGTTGGAAAAGTCGGGGAGATAATATCTTCTCGGCTTTTTTCTTTTAAATACCATAAGATATTCTCTATTATTTTTAATACTTTCAAATTGAATATTTTACTTTTTTGAGAATTCTTATTTTGTAAACATGAAAAATTTAAATAGGCGTCACTTTTTAAAGAAAACCTCATTATCCGCTGCTGCAATTTCCATATTACCCAATTACTTATCAGCAAAATCCGAACGTCCATTTAAATCAATTTACATGGGAGATTTTTCAGCTCCAAAACTAGAAACTATTAGAGCAGCCTTTATAGGTGTAGGTGCTCGTGGAGGTGACCATTTAAAATTTTTTGCAGCTTTACCAAATACAGAAGTGGTAGCTATTTGTGATGTTTACGAAGATTTGGTTAAGCAAAAAATCCAATGGGTACGTGAAGTAACAAATGAAAGTAGACACCAAAATATAGCAGAGTACTCAGGAGATGAAAACCAGTGGAGAGTAATGCTTAAAGACGTGAAACCAGATATTGTTTTTATCGCAACCAATTGGCATAATCATGCACCGATGGCAATTACTGCGATGGAGCATGGTGCACATGCATTTGTCGAAGTTCCTATTGCAGTTTCCTTGCAAGAAATGTGGGATATCGTAGATACATCCGAACGTACACAAAAGCATTGTATGATGTTGGAAAATGTTAACTATGGTAGAGATGAGCTTATGTTTTTGAATATGTGTAGAGAGGGTGTTATTGGCGAGATTCTACATGGCGAGGCTGCTTATATTCATGAATTACGGTGGCAAATGCAAGAGGAGGAGCGAGGTACAGGCTCTTGGCGAACAAAACACTATGCAAAAAGGAATGGAAATTTATATCCAACTCATGGTTTAGGACCAGTCGCACAATATATGAACTTGGGTAGGGGAGAAGACTCATTTAAGAGTTTGGTTTCTTTTTCGACTCCAGCTAGAGGCAGAGTGCTTTATGCTAAAAAGAACTATGATGAAAATCATAAATGGAATCAATTGGACTATAATGGTGGAGATTTAAATACATCAATCATTAAAACTAAAATGGGTAAAACTGTAATGGTACAATGGGATGAGACTAGTCCAAGGCCATATTCTAGATTAAACCTTGTTCAAGGAACTAAAGGAACTCTTGCAGGTTTCCCTACTAGAGTTGCTCTTGAAGGAGGCTTTGAAGGTGTGACAAAAGACCACCATTCTTGGATACAGGGAGAGCAATTAGAAACACTTTATGAGAAATATGATCATCCATTATATAAAAGACTTAATCAAGCTGCTAAAGGTAGTGGACATGGAGGGATGGATGGCATTATGGTATATCGTATAGTTGAATGTTTACAGAAAGGATTACCTCTAGACCAAAATGTATATGAAGGTTGCTTTTGGAGTGCTGTAGCACCTTTAAGTGAGCGTTCCGTTGCAAGTGATGGAGCACCACAACCATTTCCAGATTTTACAAGAGAAAATTGGAAGAACACTAAACCTCTTTCCATAATAAACTAGAACTTAATGATTCATATAAAAGTTCCTGCTAGAATTTGTTTTTATGGAGACCATCAAGATTATTTAGGGCTACCTGTAATTGCCGGTACTATTAACAGATACATAGAATTAAAAGCAGTTCCTAACAGTTCTAACAATTTTAAAATAAAGCTTCGTGATTTAAACAATAGTGTTTCCTTACCTATAAACGATTCTTTAATAAAAATTAAAAATGGAGACTATTTTAGGTCTTCTATGGCTATCCTTAAAAAGAAAGGATTTGTTTTTGATAAGGGTTATACTATTGAAATATCTGGTAATATCCCCGTAAATGCAGGATTATCAAGTTCTTCAGCTTTGGTTGTCTGTTGGCTTCGTTTTTTGGTGGAGATACAAGAAAAACTTATTCCTGTTACAGATATAGAAATTGGAATTTTAGCTTATCAAGCTGAATCGGCTTATTTTAACCAACCTGGTGGTATAATGGATCAGTACACGATTGCTCAAGGAGGCTTGTTGTTTATTGATACCGAAACGGAAAAAAGTAGTTCCTTGAGTTCTAAAATGGGAACTTTAGTAGTGGCAGAGTCTGGAATTACAAAACAAACTTTACAAGTGCTCAAGGATGCAAGATTGTATGCCCAAAATGCTATTAAAGCAGTCCAAAAAACCGTTCCTAATTACAACATAAAAGATTCTATAAAAACTGATTATGATAAATACAAAGCATTAGTGCCAAGCAAATTTCAAAGTCATTGGTATGCTACAATTCATAATTATGATATTACCAAAAGAGCTAGGGTTGAATTGCAAAAAACAAATCCGGATACTGCAGTTTTAGGTAAGTTAATGAATGACCATCAGGAAATTTTACAAAACCAAATTAAAAATACCCCAGAAAAAATGACTAAAATGATGTATGCTGCCCTTAAAGCGGGTGCTTTAGGAACAAAAATAATTGGTTCCGGCGGTGGAGGTTGCATGGTTGCCATAACTAATGATGATTCAAAAGAAAAAACAATAAATGCATTTTTGGCTTCTGGTGCCGTTGCTGCTTATGAAGTTAAATTAACACAAAACTAATTATGAAAAATGAAAGCTTAGTTATTATGGCAGGTGGGGCTTCATCTAGGATGAAACGTAGCTTGGCATCTTCAGGCTTGGACAACGAGACTTTAAGAATCGCTAGTAACTTACATAAAGCACTAATTCCATTAGGAGAAACTCAGAAACCACTACTTTTTTATCTACTTAAAAATGCGATTTCAGCAAAAATTAAACATGTTTATATAATTACATCACCTGAAAATGCTGCCTTTAAAGGTTTTACTTCCGAATTTTTAAAGAAAAATAATGGTATCAGTATTCATTTAGCTGTACAACATGTGCCAAAAGACAGGAAAAAACCTTTAGGGACCGCAGATGCATTGCAACAATGTATTGATCAATACCCTAATTTATTAAAAGAAAGATTTACTGTATGTAATGGGGATAATCTTTACTCCGTTGGTGCTCTAAACGATTTAAAAAAAGATAGAAACGCTGCTAACGCACTAATTAGTTATAGTAGTAAAGGATTAAACTTTTCTGATGAACGTATATCCAAATTTGCTCTTATGGATATTGATTCTAATGGGTTTTTAAAGGGTATTATTGAAAAACCAAAACTTGAAGAAGTTAATGATTACAGAGATGCCAGTGGTATTTTACGCGTTAGTATGAATATCTTTAATTTTTCAGGAGAGGTTGTTTATCCTTACTTACAGAATTGTTTTCTTGACCCTATTCGTAATGAAAAGGAGCTTCCTCAAGCAGTTAGAAGAATGGTTAGTGAAATTGAGAATACTATGTTATGTTATCCAAGGTCCGAGCATATACCAGATTTAACTGATGCTAATGACATTAAACAATTTGTAGAATAAGATTAGTCCTTGTTAAAATACCGTTTTAGTTGATTTTTTATCTTTAGGAAATGGAAACTTATACTAATGCTCTGCTTTATGCAATCCCTTTCTTTACAGGTTTAGTTCTTGTTGAAGTATTCTATGGAGCTTTAGTGAAGAAGCAAAAGCATAATGTTATGGATACTGTTAGTAGTCTTAGTTCTGGGCTTACTAATATTATTAAGGATTCCTTAGGTCTAGTTTTAGTATTAATTAGTTATCCTTACTTAGTAGAAAACCTTGCACTTTTTAAAATTAATACAACTTGGTTGGTTTGGTTAGTTGCTTTCATAACAATCGATTTTGCTGGTTATTGGAATCATCGTTTAAGTCATCATGTTAATATTTTTTGGAATCAACATGTAATCCATCATAGTAGCGAAGAATTTAATCTAGCATGTGCACTAAGACAATCTATTTCTAATCTGATTGGTTATTTTGCACTTTTATTACTTCCTGCGGCTATATTGGGAGTTCCCAATAAGGTTATTGCAATTTTAGCTCCAATTCACTTATTTGCTCAATTTTGGTATCATACACAACATATTGGTAAGATGGGATGGTTAGAGTATATTATTGTAACGCCATCGCAACACAGAGTACATCATGCAATTAATCCAGAATATATTGATAAAAATCTTGGTCAGATTTTAAGCATTTGGGATAGGCTATTTGGGACTTTTCAAGAAGAACTTAAAACTGTGCCCCCACAATATGGAGTTTTAAAACCTGCAGCTACATGGAATCCTATCCTTATTAATTTTCAACACTTTTGGAGGTTACTTAAGGATGCATGGAGAACAAAAAGCTTATGGGATAAATTACGTATTTGGTTTATGCCCACCGGTTGGCGACCTGCAGATGTTAAAGAAAAATTCCCAATCGCTGTTGTCAAAGACGTGTATAATTTTAATAGATATAAGCCCAAGAGTTCAATTTTTCTTAAAGGTTATGCCATATTTCAACTTCTAGCGAATACTTCTTTCTTATTGTTTATGCTTTATAATTATTCAGAAAATAATTTTGATAGTTTACTTCTATATAGCGCTTTTGTATTTATTGGAATCTTTGGATACACCAGTTTAATGGATAGAAAATTATATGCCGTTTGGGTAGAAATCACCAGAGGAATATGTGGTTTTATGGTTTTATATTTAACTGAAGATTGGTTTGGGTTAAATAATTATTTTGCTTTAGGGAGCTATGTTGTAGGTCTATATTTTTTAATCACTATTCTTTTTAGTGTGTACTTTACCTATTTTGAAAAAGAAGACTTATGAACATAAAGCTTATTTGGCTTTCCTTATTGAGTTATCTACCAATTCAATATACTTTTTCATAGCTTCTTTGCGGCTAATGTTTTTAGCTTGTATAAGTGCGTTTGCTTTAAATGCATTAATTAATGGTGTCTTACTACCTGGGTTGTCAAAATTCTTTTTTGCAATTTTATAGTAAGCGTATAATTTTAGAAGTAAATCCGCAGGCAAAGGTTCTGAGTAGCTATTCACGAATTCAACAGCTTCCTCAAATTTTCTATTTACTTTTTCGCTACCCATCTTCGTTTTTAAGGGTTGCAATACAAGTTTTAGCTCCTATGACTTTTTGGTTTAAATCTACTGTTATTTCAGCATTTAGAGGAAGAAATAAATCAACTCTAGACCCAAACTTTATGAAACCAGCATCTTCGCCTTGAGTAACCTGCTCACCTTCTTCGGCATAATTTACTATTCTCCTAGCTAAAGCTCCAGCAATTTGACGGTATAATATTTCTCCAAATTTAGGAGTATGAATAACTACGGTAGTACGTTCATTTTCGGTACTAGATTTTGGATGCCAAGCAACTAAATATTTACCAGGATGATATTTAGAATATGTAATAGTGCCACTTGAAGCATATCTAGTTACATGTACGTTTAAAGGAGACATAAAAATGGAAACTTGCTTCCTCTTTTCTCTAAAATACTCGTTTTCTTCAACTTCTTCAATTACAACAACTTTACCGTCTACAGGGGCCAGAATCTCATCAAAATCTGGAGTAACTAAACGTTTTGGATTTCTAAAGAACTGTAGAATTAATATAAGAATTAATAGCGCGGTTATTTGTAATAAGACTTTTAGCCATTCAACCCCTACATAAAATTGTGAAGCCAAGATAATGCCAACAGTAATAAAAAATGTAACAAGAATAATTGTCTGTCCTTCTTTATGAAACATAAGAAAATAAGTTTAACGTCAAATACGCAAATGGTGCTGCAAATACTAAACTATCTAATCTATCTAATATACCGCCATGTCCTGGTAAAATTGCGCCACTATCTTTTACACCTGCCATACGTTTAAATTTAGACTCTAATAAATCTCCTAAACCACCAGTTATAACAATGACTGTTGCTAAAATAAACCATTGGTTTAGAGTTAAAGTAGTTTCATATTGCGCTAAAAAGTAAGCAGCTACTAATGCAAAAATCAACCCGCCAAGAGCACCTTCAACTGTTTTCTTTGGGGATATTGACGGATATAACTTTGTTCTGCCTATACTTTTACCTACCAGATATGCAAAAGTATCACTTACCCAGATTAAAATGAAAATTCCCATAATTAAAAACTGGGCGAAATCATTATTTTTATAGGGTATCATCGTTAAAAAAATACAACCACCTCCAATATAAAAAAGTGCAATAACAAACTTTTGCAGTGTGTTAAAAGACTTTTCTTTTTTTGAAAATAGAAAGGCTAGTAAAGCAAGGTTTATAGTTATTGTGAAGAGCATTAATAGGGTTATTAGTGCTTTATCTGAAACTAAATAAATATAAGCCCACCATAACCCCAAATAAGCAATGAATATATAATATCCTTTTAAATGGGTAAGCCTCTTAAATTCATAAAGACAAGCTAAACCAAACACCATAAACAAAAAATCAAAGGCGTCTGAATTTAAAAAAATTGCAGAAAGTAATAAGATAACATAGAGAACGCCAGTTAGAGCTCTTCTTAAAATTTCTTTCATTTACTAATAGTCTTCTAAAAGCAAAAGATATACATTTTTTGAGGCACTTCCGTAAGAAAGAAAATCATTTTTGTTTTCTGCTGTTAATTGAAAGTGTTTTAGCGTTGTAATATTATCGGGAATTTTCTTGGCGTATTTCTTTTTGATAATTTTTAGTGCTTCACTAATAGAATCTACAAGTTGACTGGTTGTAGCAAATACAATAAGATTAGAGGGTAGTTCATTTAGCTTTTTTTCTTCAATCTGGTTAGAACAAACTAGAATAGAGCCATTATGTGCTATTAAATGCTCACAAGTAGTAAAAAAAACATCACTGTCTTTTCTTTTGTTGGTGAATAACATTTTTTCTTTAGAAAAACGTTTTTCTAGTCTTTCGTCAATACAATAAAAGAATTTGTTCTTCCAGTTATTTTCTGAGATGATGTTCGCAAGTGCTCCTTGTATTTCAGAAAAATTTTCACAGTAAATAAATTTACCTCCATTCTTTTTAAAATAGATAGTAAATTTTTCATCCACAGGAATTTTAAGATCAGGCATATGCTCTCCTCTGGTTTCTGTAGTTTCTTTAGAAACCTTTTTTCCTCCTCCAAAAAGCTTACCAAAAACTCCCATTATCGTAGCAGAAAATATATATTTTTATTTACTTTCTTCTTCAGTAGTAGCTTCTACTACTGGTTCTTCTACTAAAGCTGCTTTTTCAAAAGGCCTTTTTCCAAATATCTTCTCCAAATCATCTTTAAAAATGACTTCTTTCTCTAGAAGGCGTTCTGCAAGCTCTGTTAACTTGTCTTTGTTTTTGTCTAACAAATTAATAGCGCGCTTATATTGTTCTTCAATAATCTTAGAAATTTCTTCGTCGATTTTTTGTGCTGTCTCTTCACTATATGGCTTGGTGAAACCATATTCATTTTGACCAGAAGAATCATAATAAGTGATATTACCTAATTCTTCGTTAAGACCATAAATAGTAACCATAGCACGAGCCTGCTTGGTAACTTTTTCTAAATCACTTAATGCTCCAGTAGAAATCTTATTAAACATAACTTTCTCTGCAGCACGACCACCCATAGTGGCACACATTTCGTCTAACATCTGGTCTGGCCTAACAATTAAGCGTTCTTCAGGTAAATACCAAGCTGCACCTAGAGATTGACCTCGAGGCACAATAGTTACCTTAACTAGTGGTGCTGCATGTTCTAACATCCAACTAACAGTTGCATGGCCAGCTTCATGGAAAGCAATAGTTTTCTTCTCTTCTTGAGTAATAATTTTATTCTTTTTCTCTAGCCCACCAACAATCCTATCTACAGCATCTAAGAAGTCTTGTTTATTAACAGCTTTTTTCTCTTTTCTTGCTGCGATTAAGGCTGCTTCATTACAAACATTAGCAATATCTGCACCAGAGAACCCTGGAGTTTGTTTAGCTAAAAACTCTAAATCTAAAGTTTCAGCTGTTTTAATTGGACGTAGATGTACTTCGAAAATTTCTTTACGTTCCCTTATGTCTGGTAAATCAACATAAATCTGCCTATCAAAACGTCCAGCGCGCATTAAAGCTTTATCTAAAACGTCTGCTCTGTTTGTTGCAGCTAGTACGATTACATTTGTATTAGTACCAAAACCATCCATTTCAGTTAATAACTGATTTAATGTATTTTCACGTTCATCATTTGACCCGGTAAAATTATTTTTACCTCTTGCACGACCTATAGCATCTATTTCATCTATAAAAATGATTGCAGGAGATTTATCTTTTGCCTGTTTGAATAAGTCACGAACTCTAGAAGCTCCTACACCAACAAACATCTCTACAAAGTCAGAACCTGAAAGTGAAAAGAAAGGTACTTTAGCTTCACCTGCTACCGCCTTAGCTAGAAGTGTTTTACCAGTTCCTGGAGGACCTACTAGAAGGGCTCCTTTGGGTATTTTACCTCCTAAAGAAGTGTACTTGTCAGGATTTTTTAAGAATTCTACAATTTCCTGTACTTCTTCTTTAGCACCTTCCAAGCCAGCTACATCTTTAAAAGATGTTCTTGTATCTGTTTTTTCATCAAAAAGTTTAGCTTTTGATTTTCCAATGTTAAAAATCTGCCCTCCGGCACCGCCTCCAGCGCCGCCAGACATTCTGCGCATTAAGTATATCCATATTCCGATAATTAGCACAAATGGAAGTACAAAAGATATTACATCACCAAAATAGTTTTGTTCTGTATCAAACTCAACGATAGTTTCTAAACTATTCTCGGCTTTTATTTCATCAATTTCATTTTGGAAGATTTGTAAATCACCATACTCCAAAATATATTGAGGTACTACGCCAGTATATGGAATTAAAGGTTTTTCATTAACCTTTGCATGTACTTGTTTAGAAAGCGCAGCTTCTGTTAAGAAAACTTTTGCCTGTCCAAGATTTTTAATGACAATTATCTTTTTGATATCACCATTTCTTAAAAATACACGAAGCTCAGAAGTCGTGGTTTTCTCAGTACTTGAAAATGCACTGCTACCCAAAAATTGAAAACCAATGATTAGTGCCAGCACTACGCCGTATATCCACCATGAACTAAAACGAGGTTTCTTTGGGTTATTTGTATTATTGTCTTTTGCCATTTTTTTTATTGATTATAACTACTCTCTACTATGGTAACTTTAGCGTCTCCCCAGAGTCCTTCAATGTCGTAAAAGTCCCTAATTTGTTTTTGAAATACATGTACTACCACATTAACATAATCCATTAAAACCCATTCCGCATTTTCAGAACCTTCTACATGCCAAGGCTTATCTTTTATTGCTTTGCTTACTGTTTTTTGTATCGAAGATGTAATAGCGTTAACGTGAGTGTTAGATGTACCATTGCAGATAATAAAGTAGTCGCAAACTGTATTTTCTATTTCCCTTAAGTCAAGTAGATTTATATCTACGCCTTTAACTTCTTCTATACCATGTATAATTAAGGATATTAGTTCATCTGCGCTAGCTTTGTTTTTCTGCATTCAGTAATTTTAGGTTTCTACAAAGTTATTGTTTTTTTGTTTTGTCGCCCTGAGTATTTAACATTACATTGAATATTAAGTTTACTCTTGTCATATGTCTATAATCAAACTTAATGCCACGGATTCTACCAATCTTTATTTAAAAGAGTTGGCATTGTCACAAAGCATAGAAGACTTTACTATTGTATCTACAGAACTGCAGTTAAAAGGTAGAGGGCAGATGGGTTCTAATTGGCACTCTGAAAAAGGTAAAAACTTAACCATCAGTATTTTAAAAAACTTAACTGATTTTCATATTCAAAACCAGTTTAATTTAAACTGTGTTGTTTCCTTGGCTATATATGACGTTTTGTATGAAATGGCAATACCAAATTTAAGTGTAAAATGGCCTAACGACATTCTGTCAGGAAACCATAAAATATGTGGAATTCTTATTGAAAATATTTTAAAAGGTAACTTAATCCGCTCCACTATTTTAGGAATAGGTTTAAATGTTAACCAAACCAATTTTGGTACTTTGGAAAAAGTAAGTTCATTAAAGCTTTTATTAGGACAAAATTTAGAATTAAACGACCTCACCAATAAAATCTTAGAAAAACTTAAATATTACTTTAGATTATCAGCTGATGACTTAAAAAGTAAATATTTAAAAATATTATTTAGAATAGATAAGCCGTCTACTTTTAGCGACACTAAGCGTGAAAAATTTGTTGGAATTATACGCGGTGTTGATGCTGCTGGAAGATTATTGGTTGAACTTGAAGATAAAATGATAAGTAAATATGATTTAAAAGAGATTAAACTTCTCTACTAATTAAATCTTATCCATATTGCCAGACAAAGTTTCCATAAACTTTGTTATTGGACTTTTTATCATCATCGCCATCATCGCATTAAACTCTCCCTCGAAGCTAAGACTAACTTCGCTTTCATTTTCTTCTAAAGATTTGATGTCTGCAGTAAGTGTAAACGGTAATTTATCACTTGCGGCACCTAAAACAACCTTTTTATTTGAGTATTGCTCTTTTAAACGCAATACTATTTCTGGCATTCCGCTTAGGGCAAATTTAAAAGTATTTTCATCTAAGATTTCAAACTTATCGATGTTTTCCGGCATTAAAACCTTGAAGTTTTTAACATCAATTAAAAAGTCAAATACCTCTTTATCACTTTTCTTAACAACTTTTTTATTTGCTTCTATATGCATTGAATTAGGATTTCCATTGCTCTGGATTTATTTTCCATTGCAATAAGGTTTGTAAATTTTCTTCTTTAATATAACTAGTCTCAGAAGCTTGGTGGATTAAATGATCGTAATCGCTTAAAGTATGCAATGCTATATTTTCTTTTTTAAAATTTTCTGTAGAAATATCAAATCCATAAGTGAAAATAGCAACCATACCTTTCACATTTGCACCAGCATCTCTAAGAGCATTTACCGCATTAAGACTACTTTTTCCCGTACTAATTAAATCCTCTATGACAACAATGTTTTGTCCGGATTCTAAATGACCTTCCACTTGATTTTGTCTACCATGAGATTTAGGTTCTGGTCTCACATATATAAACGGAAGTCCTAATGCCTCTGCGACTAGAATCCCTATACCTATTGCGCCGGTAGCTACACCAGCTATTACGTCTGGCTTGCCATACAAAGTTTCTACTTGTTTGGCCATTTCCTCACGAATAAAGTTTCTGATTTGGGGATACGATAATATTATTCTATTATCACAATAAATTGGAGACTTCCAACCAGATGCCCATGTAAATGGATTTTCAGGTTTCAACTTAATTGCATTAATTTGTAGCAATAGCTCAGCTGTCTTTTTAGCACTGTTCTTATCTAAAATCATTGCGCAAATGTATAAAGTTTTTGTTAATGAATCTCCACTGATTTTAACAAATAAAAGACCTGATAATATTACTGGAAATGTTTTCCTTATGGAAGATGATGACATTAATTATGCAATAACTGCCTTATCAAAAAAAATACTGAAAGTTGCTTATATATACGACTCTTCTGAAGAAATTTTAGAGAAGTTTAGTATGAAAATCCCTATTGTGGTGGCAGCAGGAGGGATGGTTAGGAATAAAAAAGGAAAAGTGCTGTTTATTTATAGAAATGATAAATGGGATTTGCCAAAAGGTAAATTGGACAAAGGTGAGTCTATTGAAAAAGCTGCAATTAGAGAGGTTGAAGAAGAGACTGGAGTTCAAGATTTGGTCATTAAAAACTATCTTAAAACCACCTATCATATTTTTAAAAGAAATGGAGAATATCGTCTTAAAAAAGTAGTTTGGTTTGATATGACTACCTCTTTTTCTGGTGAATTAATCCCTCAAAAAGAAGAGGGAATCACTAAAGTAAAATGGAAGGGTTCTAAAAAGATTGAAAAAGCTCTAAAAAACTCCTACTTAAATATCAAACTTCTTTTTAAAGATGATTTAATCCAATAATAGTTTTTCAGCTTCACTTTCTTTCAAGATTCGATAAATAGGGTACTGCATATGTACGTCTTCATAATGTTTGGATTGTTTAAAGATCCAATCTAACTGCGCATACCAATTTACAGCAAATTGTTCGTCTTTTTCTTTCTTTAAGAGAAAGCTGGTTCTTAATTCTTCATTTTTTTGAAGTATTTTAAGTACTTCATCTTCAAAAACATAGGGCGAAAAACCTTCTTTTTGTTGTAATACAGTGTCGAAGAAATTCCAATTAAAAAAAGAATCTGGTGCCTGTGGTTCCAAAGTCTCTAAGAGATAACGAATTCCATACTGATTGGTAGGTACCATCAAATCTCCTTTTGAAAAATGTACATTCTTTTTGTAGCTATCTACTTTAGTGTTGTAATGCGAATAATGTCCTTCGTAAGCATTGTTTCTTGTCTGATAAGAGTTAATTCTATAGGTCTCTATAGTAAGCGTAGTGTCATTTTCTAATTCAAAAAATTCAATTTTATTATGTTTTAGATTTTCTATCACTTTATGCCATCCTTTCTTAAAAATGTAAGCAGCAGGAATTTTTATAGTATCCTTTGGTTTAAAATAATTCTGATACATCACCTCTTTTGTAAAAGGCTTATCGCGATTATATTTTAATCTGGATAAACCGGTAACCTCACTTGTTAAAGTATCTGCTTGATAACCTTTAAAATTTAATGAACTAGCTTTTGTAGTGTCTATTTGCCAATTTAAATGGTAATATTTGGACTGGGAGATATTTTCAAACTGTTGACTACGAAGCTTTTTAATTTTTTCTTTTTCTTGGCTTGCAAGGTTAATGGCTTGGACCATTAATTCATAAGTTCCTTCAACTCTTTTTTTGTAGGGTTTAAGCATATGCGTTTCTACCATCATACCAACTGTATTCCATAGTGTAGTATAACCTGTTGAATACCTTGGGGAGTCCAAGAATTGAGAAAACCCAGTTTCTGGCGGTCTATTAAAAACATTTACATAAGGAGTAATATCCCAATTTTCTTTTTTTAAAGCATTCTCTAGTTTTGGTTGAAACTCTTGCTTAAGGTAATCTCCTAGTTTACCACCTAATTTATTGTGTTGGGTAAAAAGATGGGTTAGCGTATATTGATAATCGGCCCCGTTACTTACATGATTATCGATAAAAATATCTGGTTTTATAAGGTGAAAAATTTCTGCAAACGATTTAGCATTTTTAGTATCTGCTTTAATAAAGTCTCTATTTAAATCATAATTCTGAGCATTTCCTCTAAAGCCATAAGAAACAGGTCCGTTCTGGTTAGCTCTGGTGGTAGAATTTCTATTTAAAGCACCTCCAATATTATAAATTGGAATAGTTAGTAGTATTACATCTTTTGGGTTTTCAATTTTATTTTGTGCTAAATCCCGAAACAGAAGCATTGTAGCGTCAATCCCATCACTCTCACCGGGATGAATACCATTGTTTACGAGAACTAATATTTTATCTTTCCTTAATCTTTCAAAACTAAAATTACCGTCCTTATTAAAAGTAACAATATGGAGTGGAAGTCCGCTATCTGTGTCACCAATAGATTGTATATTAATTTCTGGATATTCTTTAGCTAAACTGCGGTAAAACTCTATTGTTTCGTGATACGTTGCAGTCTCTTTACCTTTAGAGAGCTCAAATGTAGTTTTAAAGGAGATATTTTCTTCTTCTTCTTTAGTTTCGCAAGCGATAAATATAAAAGATAGGATAAGGAAAAGGTAATTTTTCATTACTGCTTTTTAATTTGAATACTACTAAACTTCAAATCAAAAATAAGTAAAACTTCTTTCTATGAAGCCAAGTCCATTTTATGTAAATCTTTTAGTTCTATTTTATAAATAGGCTTATTCACGAAATCTATATAATGATGTGTTTTATCCTTAAAACTTAGCCATCTCTCTCTATCATTAGGATCAATAGAAGAAGTGATGATATTTATTAAAATTCCTTGCTCTATTTTTAACTGAATAAATTCTTCTAAAAATCCCCAACCATCTAAAATAGGCATGTTTATATCTAGAAAAATCACTTCTGGTAAAGCATTGCTATTTAGAATACGCTCTTTTATAGTTTCAATAGCCATTTGACCATTTTTAAACTCAAAAACATTACTAGTAGTAGTTATTCTAGATAACATTTTTCTTACACCAAATAATGTTATAGAGTCATCATCTATCACGAAAATATTTTTAATATCCCTCATTAAAATATACTTTAAATGTTGTTCCTTTATTAAGTTCACTACAGGTAATAATATTTCCTCCCATAGCTTCAATTTGGTTTTTAGTTATGTATAAGCCTATCCCTCTGGCATCATCATTGGAATGAAATGTTTTATACATTCCAAAAAGCTTATCTCCGTTTTTATTTAAGTCAATCCCTATACCGTTATCTTCAATACTAAATACAACTCTATCTCCTTCTTTTTCTGCTGTGACTGTAATCTTAGGAGTTCTTTTAGGATGTCTATATTTTACTGCATTAGTTAAAAGATTAAGTACAATACTGTCTAAATATGCTGGTATTCCGTAAATATTTAGCTTACTAGGAATAACATTTTTAAATTCCACTTTGTTTCTTTCGAACAAAGCAATTAGGTTCTCATGGACAGACTCAAATGTTTTTTTAAGATTAATACTTTCTCTAGTTACATTAGTATTAGTATTAATTTTTACTACTTCGTTTAGATTATCTAATGTGTTCAAAAGATTGTCTGATGCCTTTGAGAGCATACCTAGAATTCTATCTTTTTCCTCTTGTTCTTTTTCGTTAATTAGAAATTCTAAAAGCATAGAAAAGTTTGCCGTATGTGATCTTAAATTATGCGAGACGATATGAGCAAAATTTACCAGCTTTTTATTCTGGATAGAAGTAATACCAATTAGTCTTCTTAATTCATCTTCTTTTTGCTTAAGATTAGAGATGTCTATACTAATACCAATTAACGCATAAGCTTTTCCGTATACATCTAAAAGTGGAATTTTAGAGGTCATGAAAGTGGTCTTTTTGCCATCTTTTCTGGTACTCACCGTTTCTTTCCCTAAAATTGGCTGTAAAGTTTTTAAAACCTGTAAATCTTCATCCCTAGAGATTTGAGCAACATCGGCATCATACAAATCAAAGTCTGATTTTCCAATAAGCTCTTTTGGATTTTTAACCCCTAAATACTCACATTCTGCCTTGTTGACCAGAATTTTTCGAGAACCTTCATCCTTTATGAATATATTCAAGGGTAAATTATCTACCAGTGTATGTAAAAGTTGTTCACTCTCTGTTACTTTTAATTCTGTTTTTACCTGTTCATCAACATCTTGGAAAGTTCCTAAAAGCTTAGTAATCTTCCCATCTTTAAAAAAAGGCTTTCCCGAAGAAAGTATCCAACGTTCGTTTCCTTTTGCAGTAATGATTTGAAGTCTTTCTTGAAATGTTTCTCCATTTTCTAAAGCCTTATGAACCAACATTGATATTCTATTCTGGCTATGCCCTTGTTTATAGAATTTAATTGCTGTTTCGACATCTGGATTGTATTCTTCGGAGACTTCATGTATTTTCTTTGTCATTTTTGACCAAGAAAGTTTGTTATTTTCTAAATTATATTCCCATGTTCCTACTTTAGAAATTTCTGATTTTGTTTCTAATAATGCATTTAGTTTATCTATCTGGATTTCTTTTTCTACTACGGTACTTACATCTTTAGCAGTAACAATGACGCCAGTGATTAAATTCTCTTCAGTAAGAAAAGGTTTAAATGTCCAGAGAATATGTTTAGTAATTTCCGTATTGCCAATGGTACAACGGAATTGTATTTCTTTACCGTTATTTAAGCTTTTTTCAAGTATAGTAAACCACTCATTGTTGTTGGACTTAAAATACTCTAGTTGATTTTTTATGGGTTTTTCTAGAAAAGAAAACACGGTATACCATCCTTTAGATGAACACGCTAAATTTAAATTCTTATCTACTAAAGCGGTAGCATTTGGCAATTGCTTTATTAGATTAAAATATGAACTTACTTGTTTTTTTGTTGTATTTGGGACGTAGGCTTCGATAATAGTATAAGTAATTTCTTACTAAAGTATGTGCTGAAGTAGAAATACAATAGATTATGTTGTGAAGAAGCTACATTTTGTTGTCAATGTAGGAAAATACTTTAAAAATATGCTATGGCTTGTTGTTCGCAATTACTGTATCAGGTACAAGCACTGAATAGTTCCCACCATTTCTTATCACATCGCGGACAATGGAAGAACTTATATATGATTTGCCTGAGGAAGTTAATAAGAAAACAGTTTCTATCTCTGAAAGATGCCTGTTTGTATGGGCAATTGCTTTTTCAAATTCAAAATCTCCTGGATTACGAAGTCCTCTTAAAATAAAACCAGCATTAATCTCTTTACAAAAGTCTACCGTTAAACCTTTATATGTAACTACTTTTATTTTTGGTTCATTTTTAAAAGCTTCCTCTATAAACTTTTTACGTTCCTCTAAAGAAAACATATATTTTTTATCAGCATTTATTCCTATTGCTATATAAAGCTCATCAAAAAGGGTTATGCCTCTTTGGATGATATCGTAATGTCCTAATGTTAGAGGATCAAAAGAACCAGGAAAAATTGCTCGCCTCATTTAAATGTATTTAAAATAAAGTTACATATTATTTTTTCAGGACTTCTTCAATAGCGTTTTCAAAAAGATCTGGCAGACTAATACCATAAGCATTTGCCTGTTGCGGTAGAATACTCTCTTCTGTTAGTCCTGGTGTTGTATTCACTTCTATTAAATAAGGCTCATCCTCAATGAAAATAAATTCACTTCTAGAAAAACCTTTCAACTTTAAAGTACTATATATATTACTCGCTACTTCAATTACTCTCTTGAGTTTTACATCAGAAATTCTTGCAGGTGTTATTTCCTGTGACTTTCCTTCATATTTAGCTTCATAATCAAAGAAATCATTTTCTGATACTATTTCTGTAATGGGTAATACAACTATTTCTCCTTTGTAGGTTATGACACCTACAGATACTTCGGTACCGTCTAGAAAGGATTCAATAATAATTTCATCATCTTCATAAAAAGCCTTTTCTATTGCAGTTTTAAGCTTGTTCTCTTCATATACTTTAGAAATACCAAAACTACTCCCTGCCTTATTTGCTTTCACAAAGCAGGGTAGACCTACTTTTTTTACAATACTATTGGTGTCTATTTTATCCCCTTGATTTAAAAAATATGAAGTAGCACATTTAATTCCATAAGGCTTTAAGACGCTCAATAAATCTCTTTTATTGAAGGTTAAAGCCGATTGGTAGGAGTCACACGAAGTATGTGGAATGTTCAGAAGTTCAAAATAAGCTTGTAAAATACCATCTTCACCAGGTGTGCCATGAACAGCATTAAATACCACATCGAATTTAATTTTTTCATCATTTAACTGAATGCTAAAATCATTTTTATTTACATGGTGTTCTATCTTGTTTTCATCAAGATAATACCAAGAGTTTTTTGTTATATAAATACGATATGCTTTATACTTTTTGGTATTTAAGTATTTAAAAACAACACTCGCACTTTTTACAGAAATGTCATACTCACTGGAGAAGCCGCCCATTATTATGGCTACATTTTTCATAAGTCTAAATATACTGAGTCCAAAGTAAAGAAAAATGAGTCGTTTTTCTATATTTGTTTGGATAACAGTTTTTCATGAAACACTTTTTTCAATTTTTAAAGAGTAGAACCTTTTTAATTCAATTAGGGTTGGCTTTACTTGTAGTGATTATTTTGATATTCTTAACCTTACAATGGCTTAAGAATGAGACTAATCATGGGGAGTTTGTTGAGGTGCCAGACTTTTCTAAAATGTCTGTCCAAGAAATGCGAAAAAAAGCTGAAGAATCAGGATTAAGATATGAAGTTTTGGATTCTACAAATTATAATCCAGAATATCCTCGTTTCTCTATTTTAGAACAAAGTCCTTTGGCAGGAAGTAAGGTAAAAGACAATCGAAAAATATATTTTACCGTAAATCCTTCAGGTTATAAAAAAGTTACTATTCCAGATATTATACAAGTCACAAAAAGAAATGCTACATCTAGATTAAGGGCAGTTGGTTTAGAGGTACAAAGAGTTACCTATATAGATGAATTAGGTAAGGATATGGTTTACAATATGAAGTACAAAGGTAAATATGTAAAACCAGGAGATAAGTTGCCTAAAACTTCGAAAGTAGAGTTAATATGCGGTAATGGTACTATAACAGCCAAGGCCAGAATTCAAGCAGACTCGCAATAGCATGGCAGCTGACCAAAATTTAGAAGAACCACAGGAAGAACTTTTTGAGCATCATAGGTTTAAAGCTACAAAAGGGCAAGAACCACTTAGAGTTGATAAGTTTCTCATGAATTTTATTGAGAATGCTACGCGAAATAAAATTCAGAAAGCAGCAAAGGACGGTAATATTTGGGTTAATAATACTATTGTAAAGCAAAATTACAAAGTTAAAGCTGGCGATGAGGTCCGAGTTTTATTTGAGCATCCGCCATACGAGTTTCTGCTAACTCCAGAAAACATTCCTTTAGATATTGTTTATGAAGATGAGGTGTTGTTAGTAGTAAATAAGCCTGCAGGGATGGTGGTACATCCTGGTCATGGTAATTATTCAGGTACTTTAATAAATGCCTTGGTATACCATTTTGAAAACTTACCAAATAATAGTTCTGAAAGGCCCGGTTTAGTACATCGTATTGATAAAGATACTTCAGGTTTACTAGTAGTAGCAAAGACAGAAACTGCAATGACCTATTTGTCAAAACAATTTTTTCAAAAAACTAGTGAACGTGAATATATAGCATTGGTCTGGGGTAATGTAGATGATGAAGAAGGTACTATTGAAGGTAATTTAGCTCGCAATCCTAAGAATAGATTGCAAATGACAGTTTTTCCAGAAGGTGATGAAGGTAAAGAAGCGGTTACGCACTATAAGGTTTTGGAACGTTTAGGCTATGTTACTTTAGTTTCTTGTAGATTAGAAACTGGTAGGACTCATCAAATTCGCGTACATATGAAATATGTTGGACATACCTTGTTCAACGATGAGCGTTATGGTGGAGATAAAATTCTTAAAGGAACTACATTTACCAAATACAAGCAGTTTGTAGAAAATGCTTTTAAGATTTTACCTCGTCAAGCCTTGCATGCAAAAACGTTAGGTTTTAACCATCCAATAACAGGAAAGAAAATGCAATTTAATTCTGAGCTTCCTGAGGATATGCAAAAATGTATAGAAAAATGGAGACATTACTCTAAACATTCAAATTAGAATAGGTTCTTTCAATCCCTAAATAAATAAGTCTTTTTGTTCCTATTAAGTTATTTAAGAATTAGGTTTTATTTTTGAGTAAAATGAATGGAAAATGAAAATTGTTATCTCTCCTGCAAAGTCACTTGATTTTGAAACTAAATTACCCTCTAAAAAGTTTAGTGTTCCTCAGTTTATTAAGGAATCTGAACAATTAAATAAAGTACTGGTAAAGAAGAAACCAAAGGCACTATCAGAATTAATGTCAATTTCGGATAATTTAGCACAATTAAATTGGGAACGTAATCAACAATTTTCGACCCCTTTTACAATCGATAATGCAAGACCAGCTGTCTTTTCTTTTAATGGGGATGTTTATCAAGGTTTAGATGCTTTTTCAATTGGAGAAGACAAATTAGACAAACTTCAAGATACGCTAAGAATTTTATCAGGACTTTACGGAATATTGAAACCCTTAGATTTAATACAACCTTACCGTTTAGAAATGGGAACAAAACTAAAAGTTGGTCGCAAAAAAAATCTATATGAATTTTGGAAAGAGAGTTTGACTAATCACTTAAATTTAGAATTGGAGAACGACAAACTTTTTATAAACTTAGCCAGTAATGAATATTTTGGAGCAATAGATGAAAAGAAGCTCAAAGTACCAGTTATTACTCCAATTTTTAAAGATTGGAAGAACGATAAATTAAAGGTGATTAGCTTTTTTGCCAAAAAAGCAAGAGGTTCTATGGTCCGCTACATTCTTGATACAGATGCTAAAACTCTTGAAGATATTAGGTCCTTTAATTATGATGACTATGAGTTTAGCAGGGCTCATACGCTAAAGGAAAACCAACCTGTCTTTATTAGATAGAATAAATTCTTTTTCTTAACGTTCTTTAATTAAAGAGCAAATACAATGAAAAAGATTCTTCTTTCCGTCTTATTAATAGCTTTAATCACATTTGCTTGTACAGATAGAGATGATAAATTATTAGGGGCAAGCATTAGAATTAATAATAAAAGTAGTATTGATTTTACCACTGTTCAAGTTCGGGTAGATACATTACTTTTTGAAAACGTTCCTGCTGCTGGTTTTTCTAATTATTTGCCTTTTGAAACTGCCTACGCTGCAGATACAATAACTATAGAAACAGATTCTATACAATTTAGATTTGTACCAGCAGATAGTATAATTGGTGAGCCACTTCCAATAGGCCTTTATACTTATGAGTTAAGTTTTGATGATAAAGGTGAAATTATTTTCAATTTTAGAGTAGATTAATCAAAAAAGCAACCTTTTTAGTTTATGTGAATCCTTATAGAAAAGATAAGATGAACTTTATTAAAAAAGGTATTTTCATCATACTTTGTTTTGCGGTAACTTCATGTAATAGTGATGATGATGCAAATCTAGTTTCACAAGAAGTATTTTTTAGAGTAGATAACAAGAGCAGTTACCTTTTAGAAGAAGTCTTAATAGACAACACAGAATTTATTGATGTTCCACCGCAAACAGTCTCCTCTTACAAGGTATTTGCAAATGCTGGTCCGCCTAAAAACTTCCCACCTAGTTATTTTACAATCTCTACAAGCGATGAAAATATAAAAACATCGATTGTATATGATTACGCATCTGGTGCTTCAATAGAAAGTGGGTTTTATACATTGACGGTTGATGTTGACACAAATAATAGAATAAATATTAATTACTTTAAGGACGAATAACTATTTTGCTTTTTCAACATTTATTTTAGTCTCGATTGAAGTTCTCTTTTTTATTTTTCTTTTACGCCTAGCACCATAGCTCTTATTTGCGATTTTTCCTCTTTTAGTTTTTATATCTCCTTTTCCCATAAAGCTTAATTCTTTACTTTATAAAATAGAAAAAAAGACCGACTTTTACAAGTAATATGCCTTCTAAGTTTTTCCATAAACACCCATATCCTCCATTCCTTTTTACAGGAGTTAAAAAACTAATTGTTGGAACTTTACCGCCACCAAGATTTACAACAAGAGAATTTAAAAAAGGAGATATAGACTTTTGTTATGGAAGTAGAAATGGACAATTATGGCCAATCTTAAATGAGATATTTAAGCTTAATCTTACTTATGCAAACACTAAAAATGCTATTGAAGAAAGAAAACGCTTTTTAAGAACGCATGAGATAGGTGTTTGCGATATTGTGGATAGTGCGGAGCGTGATAAAATAGATGCATCAGATTTAGGTATGCAAAATGCCAAACTTAGAGATATGCTAGTATATCTTAAAGAATATGATACAATCGAAACAATACTATTTACTGGGGGTAATAGTAAAAATGGTCCCGAATATTATTTTAGAAGGTATTTAAAAGAACATAATCTAAAACTTGATGTAATATCAGATATAGTACCAAGAATACACCAGTTTATACACCCAATAACTAAAAAACAGATAAAAACTGTTTCTCTTACTGCACCATCTGGAGCTGCAAATAGAGCAATAGGTAGTTTGCAAACGTATAAGGACTTGAAAAGTGCCAATCCAAATTTTAATACGTTTGATTTTAGAGTGCTACAATACAAAGAACATTTTCTACGATAACGATTTCGCTTGTTAGGATTTGCCTAAACTACTTGTAAATCTGTTATTTGACCATAATTTTATACTAATTTTTACCTTTTATGACGACCTTTGGTAATACGCTATTAATTAAAAATTTCAGTAGATGAACCAGATGCAGCAGGCTAAAAGATTAGAAGAATTTAAGAAATCTGTTACAAATAAGTTCAATATTTATAATAGTCTTTTTCTAAGCTTACCGTACAGAAATATTGAAAATGTAGGTATGCTCATTCCAGTATTATTTGATCAATGTGAAAAGGGACTAGATAAAGGAAAAAAGCCACAAGAGATTTTAGAAACTTTTTTTGCAAATTTTGCTGATATAAAAGACGAAAGAGACCAACTAGATTTTATGTTCCGCATTATACAATATGTGGAACGGCAAGTGGTACTTTATGATAGTGTAGAAGATTCTGCATTTCCAAAATTGCAAGAGTATACCAATTCACAATCTATAAAGGATTACTTTGGATTGGTAAATCAGAATAAAAATTGGGATAAGGTAGCTAAAAAACTATCTACGTTTAGTGCAAGAATAGTACTTACAGCTCATCCTACTCAGTTTTATACGCCGGCCGTTCTAGATATTATAGCAGAATTACGGGCACTTATAGATAGTGATCAAATAAATGATATTGATGTTACCTTGCAACAATTAGGGCTTACATCATTAGTTAATGCTAAGAAGCCTACGCCTTTAGATGAAGCCAAAAACATCATCTATATTTTAAGAAATACCTATTATGATGCTATTGGAGAATTATTCCAATATGTAAAAAGTAATGTTAGAGATCAAGGTTTTGACAACTATGATATAATGAAATTAGGCTTTTGGCCTGGAGGTGATCGTGATGGAAATCCATTTGTTACCGCAGCTATGACCAAACAGGTAGCAAATGAACTAAGAGTGACTTTAATGAAATGCTATTATAATGAGCTTAAAGCACTACGCAAAAAATTAACCTTTAAAGGATTGCAAGAAGGGTTAAATACGCTTAGTGATAAGTTGTATAAATCTATGTTTGATGCTAGTATAGTCCTAAAATATCAAGAATTGGTAGATTCGCTCAGTGAAATTCGCGAAAACCTAATAACTAATTATCATAGTCTATACCTAGATAAATTAGATGAATTGCTTGATAAGGTCCATATTTTTAAAACGCATTTTGCAACATTAGATATTCGTCAAGATCATAGTAAGCATTATTTAGTAGTAGAATCTGTACTGAAGAAAGAAGGAGCTATTAAAGAAGACTTAAGTGAGTTAAAAGAAGCTGAATTAGTGAAATGGTTATTGAAGAAGGACTTAAAACTTAAGGCATCTGATTTTAAGGAAGATATTGTAAAAGACACCATTAAGAATATAAAACAATTAAAAGTTATTCAATCTAGGAATGGTGAGGAAGGCTGTAACAGGTACATTATAAGTAATTCTGAAGATATTTTTTCGGTACTTTTTGTATTTGGATTATTTAGATGGTGTGGATGGGCAGAAGAAGAAATTACTTTTGATATTATCCCACTTTTTGAAACCATGAAAGGTATGGACGCTGCTGAAGAGGTAATGGAAACTTTGTTTAATACTCCAAACTATAGAAAACATTTAGAACGCCGGGACGAAGAACATACGATAATGTTAGGCTTTTCTGATGGCACAAAAGATGGGGGGTATTTAAAAGCAAACTGGTCTATCCTTAAAACTAAGGAGACTTTAAGTAGAGTTTGTAAAAAGAATGGAATAAAGGTGATGTTTTTTGATGGCAGGGGAGGACCACCAGCTCGCGGTGGTGGTAAAACACATCGTTTTTATGCGTCACAAACCAAAGATGTAGCAAATCATGAGATTCAACTTACAATACAGGGCCAGACCATTACCAGTACTTACGGAACAAAAGAGCAGTTCATTCATAATTCGGAACAACTACTAACAGCTGGGTTAAGTAACAATTTGTTTGGGAAAGAACATACGATATCTGCTCCACAAAGAAAGCTCATTGAAGAATTATCGGAATTAAGTTTTGCTAAATATGATGCTTTAAAGCAGCACGATAAATTTATTCCTTATCTGGAACACCGCAGTACACTAAAATATTACTCTAATGCTAATATAGGAAGTAGACCGGGTAAGAGAGGAAACAAAAAACAACTAGAACTTTCAGATCTAAGGGCTATTTCTTTTGTAGGTTCTTGGAGTCAATTAAAACAAAACGTTCCCGGTTATTTTGGTCTAGGTACGGCAATCAAAACGCTAACAGATCAAGGAAGGTTAAAAGAGATTAAGACTCTGTTTAAAGAAGTGCCATTCTTTAGGGCTCTAATGTATAATAGTATGATGTCGTTGGCCAAAACTAATTTTGGACTAACCAATTATATGAAGGATGATACCGAATTTGGAGAGTTTTGGAATATTCTTCATGATGAATGCATGCTTTCTGAAAAAATGCTGCTGCAGATTTCGGGACAGAAAATTTTAATGGAAAAAGAAGCTGTTTCTAGGGAGTCAGTCAAAATTAGAGAAAAGATTGTGTTGCCTTTATTGGTAATACAACAGAATGCGTTGTATCATATTACTCAAAACTCTAAGTTTAAAGAATTGTATGAAAAGATTGTAACGCGGTCTCTTTATGGGAATATTAATGCGAGTCGTAATTCAGCTTAAAAGAATAAAAACTAGAAATATCATTATTCAATAATATTAGAAACAAATATTTTAGTGAATCTTTTAGGAAGTTCGGCTTTTACATAAATTTTTTCATTTGTAAATGGATGTATAAATTTTAGTGAATAAGCATGTAAATACAAACCTTTACCTTTTAAAATTAAGTTTTCTTTTCCATACATCATATCACCTAGTATAGGGTTTCCAATACTCGATAAATGTTTCCGTAATTGATGCCTTCTGCCAGTTTTGGGTTCCAATTTCACCAAATTAAGTATGTTAAAACGTTTTGAAGGAACAGATTCTAGTATCTGATAATCTGATTGCGATGCTTTACCATCGATAGTAGTGCTGATTGTTCGACCAGGTTTCATATTGCCAATAGTGACTGCATAGTATGTTTTTTTTATTTCTTTATTTTCGAATAATTTGTTAAGAGCATAAATGCTATTACTTGTTTTTCCAACTAATAAAACGCCTGTAGTAGCATAATCTAATCGATGTACTGGTTGAGGTGCGGTTATAGTTGTTAGGATACTTGGTTTTAAGTTTTGAGATAATGCATTGGCAATTGTTTTAAACTTGTTTCCACTAACTAATACACCTGCAGGTTTACGCACCACTGCTAAGTAGTCATCTTCAAAAAGTACTTTTAGCTTAAAAATTAATTTTTTCTTAGAAATTACCTTATCATCTAACATAGTTAAGCGGATAGTCTCACCGCCAGAAATAAAAGTTGCAGTACTAGCAATACTATTGTTAACCGTAATTTGTTGTTTTTTAAGTGCTTTTTTTAAAGCAGATTTAGTTGGAACTCTACTAAAAATACCTACGCCATAATCTTGTAGACGCATAGGAGCAGATAGTTTAGGGACAACATGGGTTTCTATGGCTGTATTAGCGCTTTTTTTGTGCACTTGTGTTTTTTTAACCAGTTATGTATTTTGATGAAATTCTGTCAATTTGAGTGAATTTTACTTATAAAGAAAGTGAAATTTGTATCGAGAATAAGAGTTAAAAAAAACTATTCTCGATGTAATTTTTCGTACTTCTGAATCATTCGAACTAACATTCAACTTTTATAGTATTTCAAAATATATAATGGAGCTATTTATATGCTTTTAACAAAATCTAAAAAGACTTTCTTATGGAGTTCTAAATCCATGTCAGGAGAAAGAGCTACCCGGGCAATATAATCTTTATCCCCTTCTTTTGTTGTTCCTTGTGTGGAGGTAGCCGGGATAGTCCAATAACAGCCTTTTAACTGCCCATAACTCACACAATATTTACTTTCATTAGGGATTTTTGTAATCATTAAGTTAATTAACTTATGATTTAATTCTCTTTTGTATATCTCTTTTTCTTTAGCAGTAGTTCCTTTAGTAGGGAGGTCTAATGAAAATACTGAAGGCGTAAATCCCATTTCCGCTATTTCTTTAGAAACAAAGTTGATTTTTGCCTCTGGTAAGGACATATTGATAAAGCTTACAAATTCATGTGTTTTCTCATATGCATCGTGAATTCTCTGATTCATTGATGGCAATTGCTCCGCTAAAATTTGATACTGAAGTTGTGTTGCTTCATTATCGCACAGATTAAGGTGTAATTCCACTTTTTTCATTAAATCTTTTGCTTTTTCATTACTAACGCAATAACCCGCCGTACATCTTCCACCACTTGGAAATTTGGACCCACTAGCATATGAAATAGCATTGGCTGTTGCGAGTATATCGCCTTCACCTAGAAAGTGAACATTAGGACAAAAAGTTTGATCTAAAATAAAAACAGGTTCGACCGCAGCACTACCCTTTGCTGTTGTACGTTTTCTACTTAATACTTCTTTTAATTTTTCTAGATCCGGAACTTCAACTCTAGGATTGGTTGGAATTTCAGCAATGATATAGGGAATAGCATCTTCTAGGGCAATATTAGTTAAAACAGTATCAATCCCTATTGCCATATCGTTACCATCATCTACAGGTAAATCCACGATTTCCACATTTTCGATACATGCAGCCACACGTCTTGCTTGATCGTTGGTGCCTCCGTAACAATTAGGAGGTACTATGAACTTGATGGCTTTTCCTTTGTGATTTTCTATTGCATCATGGACAAACCCCATCATAATCGCATACTGAATAGATAAACCACTAGAACCAACTAGTGCCTTTGTAGATGTTCTTGTAATTTTTGAAATGGAACCTAAGACTTTAGATTTATTTGACTCAAACTCACTTTTATCCACGTTATGCGAGAATGGTGTTATCATATTTTTTATGACTTTGTGACAATTTGCAGGTGTCATGGCAATAGTCTCTCTTCTTCGAACATGTTGAATTTCTGAAATATAGTTTTCGTTTTGTTCCCCATTTACGACTAAAATACTTCCATAATCATTATGTGTGTTAATATAGAAATCAATAGCTGCAGAAAGATTAAATTCATGAATATTGACCTGTTCAGAGAATAGAACGGTGGTACCGTCAAACTCAGAAATGGCAGCTGTATTTTCAATTTTATTTACATTAAACGTATATCCATAAATATCCCTTAATATTTCAACATCAAAAAAATCGGGGAGGCTATGGGTGTAAAGAATCCGGGTATTTTTTTTGTCTAATTTATTTTTTCTAAGAATTGCCAATATTGGCGTTGTTCTTGACGAAAAACTAACAATATTGTCTGGTTTAAGGTCATGGATTTTTGCAATGCCCCATTCCAACACGCAGGACAATGGATGACCTAATCGTATATAGTCAAAAGCAGTTGGTAGTTCACTGAGTGCTGATGATTTGGCATTATTGGTATTATATAAAACTTCTAACTGGTCTAGGAACTGAGTTTTTGCCAACTTTTCATTGTAAATATCTAGCCGATGCGTTGTTAAGTTCAACCAATCTACTGGCATATTTTTTAACACATCTTTTAAATAACCCAATATCCTATTTGTCTCCATATGCCTCATTTTAAATAAGCTCTAAAGTATACACTAATTTCTTTTTGATTGCTATATAAGACGATGTGCTATAAACTACCTGACAAAATGCTGGAATAGATTACGTTGATTAATTATGTGAAGTACTTAATATACTATAAAATGCCAGTATCCCATACGCTAACTGACCAATCTTCAAATTTTCATTGGGGCTATATTGGTTGTTATCTGGGTTTACCATGGGAACAATAAAAGCAGGTATCTGTAACTCATTTATAAATGGGGCAATAGGTACCGTGCCACCCATAATTCGTATTTGGACAATATCCTCACTAAAAGCCTGTTGCATTGTGTTTACTAAAAAGTCACCATAGTTATTGTCTAAATCTGTTCTAAAAGCATCTGTTACCGAACCTTCTGAAAAGCTTACTATTTTATCATGAGCCATTCGTTCTTCTTTACTGGGAATATGATCTATAATCTGGTAACCTTGTTTTTTTATATGGTCTTTTACTAGTTTTTTTAATCTAGTACCATCAGACTCTGGCACCAATCGTAAATCCAATTCAGCCGTTGCAGTCGCTGGTACAATAGTTCTAGCTTCTTTACCAATCCATCCAGAACCTAAACCGCGAATATTTAAACTAGGGTATTGCAGGGCTTCTTGATAAAAATCACCTACTTTTTCTGCTGTTTTAAATTGTAGCTTTTCTGCTATAGCTTCTTTGCTGTCGGGAACATTTTTTAAAACATTTTGGGCGGTTTCATCAAGAGTTATCCCATCATAATATCCAGGAATTGTAACTCGACCATACTCATCTTTCATAGTTGCTAATAGCTGTGCTAGTTGAAATCCAGGATTAGGAGCATAGTTTCCATAATGTCCGCTATGTTGTGGTTTTACAGGGCCATAAGTAGTTAATGATAAGGTGGTTATACCACGACAGCCATAAACAACTGTTGGTTTACCAGAAGAATGTACAGGACCATCCGCAATTAGTAAAAAATCTGCTTCTAATAGTTCACGATATTCTTTTACCGCTTTGGGTAAAGGTTTGCTACTTTTTTCCTCTTCGCCATCCAAGATTACCTTTACGTTAAATGGCAAGACTTTATTTTCTTCTTTTAATAAGTCTATAGCATTTAATAACATCACAATTGGTCCCTTATCATCTGATGTAGAACGACCGAACAAGCGCCAATCGTAATTGATATCCTCACCCATAGCATCAAATGGAACAGTCTCAAAACCATTCTCATTTGGTTTTTTTAGAACAGCAGTATAAGGGTTTGGTTGATTCCATTTATTTGAGTCAACAGATTGCCCATCAAAATGCATATAAATGAGTATGGTTGGTTTACTTTCTTCCATAGGAAGTGTTGCAAAAAATAAAGGATGATTTTCGGTTTCCAATTCCGTGGTGTTAAAGCCACGCTGATTGAATTTTTTCTTTAACCAAAAAATATTCCTCTGAATATCATTTGCATTTAAGGCATCGTTTGGTATAGCTACAAAATTGCGTAATTCATTTATGGAATTTACTACTTGTGTTTTAAGCTTTAAGGAATTTTGAGAATACGAGAATATTGAACAAAATACCAGTAAAATCAATAAATACTGCTTCATGTAAAAAGTTTGTTCTAAGATATCAAAAAAAGTGCGGTATAAGACTTAAAAACTATAACCAAACCCTACATATGCCCATTCTGCAACGCCGATTCCAGTTCTAAACATAAAACCATTAGCGCTTTGTTTTCTATAGCCAATAGAAATTTGAGGAAAGAACCGACTGTCATCTGAGAAATCTTCATCGGGGTTCTCATCATTTGTTTCTGAAAAATAGCCTAATCCAAATCCAATTTCGAAATGATTTTTCCCAGACCCTGTTAAAGCTGTAAGTCCAAGGCTGGTCAAATAGCCAGACCCACTTCTACTACCACTAAAATCTAAATAAGCATGTCTACCACCTTTCGCAGTAAGATAGTACGATTTAAAAAAATCTTCTGGCTTTGATACAAGAAGCCTATCGTAGGTAATCTGCCCTTGAAAGAAAAGAATAAAAGTGCCAAATGAGCCATGTACCACATTTTTTTCCGGTTTGATGGTAGCATTTTCTTGTGAATAGGAATTTATAGCAAATAGGCAGATTAAGATTAAAAAGAAGTACTTTCTCATAGTAGTGTTTTTTATATTTTAACAATACTAACATTTGAAAAAGAAAAAGCCCTTCCTTTTTTCTAGATTTTCTTTAAAATAATTTTATCTGATGGTCTTAACAAAACTAGCTATAGCTTCCACTCCTTTGGAAGTTAGATATTTAATAAAAGCTGACCCTATAATTGCACCTTTGGCTGTTTTTGTCGCCTGCCGAAAGGTTTCTGCATCTTTAATACCAAAACCTACAATCTGTGGATTTTTTAAGTTCATTTTTGCAATACGCTCAAAGTAGTCGGTTTGCTCATTTCCAAAGCCTGATTTTGAGCCGGTAACACTTGCGGAACTTACCATATAAATAAAACCATCTGAGGCTTCATCAATTTTACGAATGCGTTCATCACTGGTCTGCGGCGTAATCAAGAATACATTGATGAGACCGTATTTTTTAAAGGTTGCTTCATAATCTGACTGATATACATCTAAAGGTAAATCTGGCATGATAATTCCGTCGATACCAATTTCGGCACATTTTTTACAAAAGGCTTCCACTCCGTATTGAAGCATCGGATTAAAATAGCCCATGACAATAAGTGGAACGGAAACTGACTTACGAATGTCTTTTAATTGTTCAAAAAGTTTTTCAGTAGTCATCCCATTTTTCAAGGCGGAGGTAGAGCTATCTTGGATAGTCGGCCCATCTGCTAAAGGATCACTAAAAGGTAATCCAATCTCTATCATGTCTACACCGTTTTTTTCTAATTTCTGGATAATATGGACGGTGTCGTTTAAACTTGGATAACCTGCTGTGAAATATATAGAGAGGAGTTTTTTATCCTCTTGTAATTTTTGATGAATTCTATTCATTTGTTAAGTAATAAGATTTGAGATATTAGTATTTAGAATTCTCAATACTAAAATCTATAATTTAAAGTAATCAATATAGGTTTGTAAATCTTTATCTCCTCGCCCAGATAAACTAATAACAACTACATCTTCCGGTTGAAATTTTTTATGGTCGAAAATCGCAAAGGCATGTCCTGTTTCTATAGCTGGAATAATACCTTCCAATTGTGAGAGTTCTAATCCTGCTGTCATGGCTTCATCATCCGTTGCAGAGTAAAATTCCGCTCGACCAGATTTATGTAAATGCGAATGCATAGGGCCTACACCAGGGTAATCCAGCCCTGCTGAGATGGAATACGGTTCGGTTATTTGTCCGTCGGTTGTTTGCATCAGCATAGTTTTACAACCGTGAATAATACCTACTTTACCTAATGCCGAAGTAGCAGCACTTTCGCCTGTTTCTACACCTTTTCCAGCTGCCTCAACAGCTATAATGCCTACTTCCGGTTCATCAAGAAAATGATAGTAGGTGCCAGCAGCATTACTGCCACCACCAATACAGGCTACCACATAATCAGGATTTTCACGTCCTTCTTTTTCTTTTAGTTGCCATTTTATCTCTTCTGAAATCACTGATTGAAAACGCGTTACCATATCTGGATAAGGGTGAGGACCAATAGCAGAGCCAATAATATAGTGGGTGTCTACAGGGTTATTAATCCAATCGCGAATAGCCTCATTAGTGGCATCTTTTAAAGTTCTACTCCCAGATAGCGCTGGTCTCACTTCTGCTCCTAACATTTTCATACGAGCAACGTTGGGAGCTTGGCGAGCAATATCGATTTCGCCCATATATACAATACATTCCATACCCATTAAAGCACAAACAGTGGCTGTAGCTACGCCGTGCTGCCCGGCACCAGTTTCTGCTATGATTCGTTTTTTACCTAGTTTTTGAGCCATTAAAATCTGGCCAATAGTATTGTTGACTTTATGGGCTCCCGTATGGTTTAAGTCTTCTCGTTTTAAATAAATTCTGCAATTATGTTTTTTCGAAAGCCTGTTAGCAAAATATAAAGGAGAAGGTCTACCCACATAATCTTTTAATAGCTGATGAAACTCTTCTTGAAAAGATTCTTCATACATGATGTCCAAATATTTTTGGCGTAACTCTTCTACATTTGGGTAAAGCATCTCTGGAATAAATGCTCCCCCAAATTCTCCATAATATCCTTTTTCGTCTGCGTGATAATTCATATTAATCAGTACTTAACAATGCTCGTTTAAATTCTTTTAGTTTTTCAATATCCTTCAATCCAGGCTCTATTTCAAATTTGCTATTTACATCTATAGCGTGACAGTATTGAGATTCTGGTCTTTTTAGAAATTCACGTATTGATTCTAATTCGTTTAACCCAATTCCTCCACTTAAAAAGTAGGGTTTGGTAGATGGATAGTTTTTTAAGACAGACCAATTAAAAACATAGCCATTGCCGCCAGGTAATTTTCCTTTGGTATCAAATAAATAGAAATCACATACATCTTCAAAATGTCTTAATTGTTCAAAGTTGAAGTCGTCTTTGATTGAAAAAACCTTAATAATTTTTAGTTGTGGAACTTGCTTTTTTAGTTCATCGCAAAAAGCAGGACTTTCCTTCCCATGCAGCTGAACATAGAGCAGCTCAAATTGCTCGGCCAAATGCTTGATTTCTGATATTTTTGCATCGACAAAAACACCTACTTTTTTAATGCTATGCGGGATAGCTGGTATTTCATTATTAAAATAGCGTTTTGATGGTTTCCAAAAAATAAAACCTAAGTAATCTGGCTTTAATGTTGCCACCGCTGAGATATTTTTATTCATACCACAGACTTTTAACTTAAGAGATTTAGCTCCCTTTATTATTGATTTTTTGTCTTTATTGGTATAATAATACTCCATTAATTATTTTAATTTTATTATGTTAGGTCGAGTGTTTTGGAAATTATTTTAGAATGTATCGAGGCTCGCTTTTCTCGATACGATTTACTATCACAAATCACTCGAAATGATGTTATTTTTTTAATTCATTAATAAAATCTAGTGCACTTTTTCCAGGATTTTCCGTTTTCATAAAGTTTTCACCAATCAGAAAACCTTGGTACCCAAACTGTTTTAAATCTTGGATGGCTTCAATAGAGCTAATTCCACTTTCAGAAACTTTTACAAAATCATCAGGAATCTGTTTTGATAATTCTTTACTAGTATTCAGACTAACTTCAAAGGTTTTTAAATCTCGATTATTTACACCAAGCATATCTAAACTTGGCATTATGGATTTCTGCAATTCCTCTTCGTTATGAACTTCTAACAAAACATCTAAATGTAAACTTTTTGCAAGCTCAGAAAAGACTTTTATTTCTTCTTTGGATAAAACTGCGGCTATTAGTAAAATTACATCTGCCCCGTTTGACTTGGCCTCTAAAATTTGGTATTCATCTATGATAAATTCTTTGCGTAATAATGGCATCTCAGCAGATGCTCGTGCCAATTGTAAATCTTCTAGTGAACCACCAAAATACTTGATATCTGTCAAGACACTCATGCCACAAACACCAGCATTTTGATATCCAATCGCAACTTGCCCTACATTCGTATTCTGGTTTATAGTGCCTTTAGATGGGGAACGTCTTTTATGCTCTGCTATTATTCCGGTACTACTGCTCCTAAGTGCTGTAGCTAATGATTTTACATCTCTACCGAACAATTTAGACTGCTCCAATTGTGAAATGGGGATAAGTGATTTTTTTAGATTAACTTCCTTGTACTTATCGGCTATTATTTTATCTAATATATTCATTTGTTATAAATGTCATTTCGACATGAGCGAAGCGATTGAGAAATCCAATTTTGATTGAGATGTCTCACATGCGTTCGACATGATATCATTTCTTACTCAGTTCCTGTAATTTCTTTAATGCTTTTAAACCCTTACCACTTAATAACGATTCTTTTGCTTTCTCAAATCCCTGTATTGGACTGATACCTTCAACTGTAGAAATAGCAATACCTGCATTTGCACAAACTACATTGTTTTGAGCTTCGGTGCCTTTACCGCTTAATACATCAATAAAAATTTGGGCAGAATCTGCAACATCATCACCTCCAGTAATTTCATTTGCACGTACCGGTTTAATATTAAAGTCCGAAGGTTTTATAATTGCCTCTGTACCATTAGAAATTGTTTTTGTATCTCCTGTTAAACTTATCTCATCGTAACCATCAAGTGCATGTAGAATGGTAAAATTCTTATCCGTATTCTGATACAGATACCCGTACATTCTAGCCAATTCTAAATTAAAAACACCTACCATTTGGTTTTTTGGAAAAGCAGGATTCACCATTGGTCCTAGCATGTTAAAGAAAGTCTTTACGGCTAATTCTCTTCTTATAGGCGCAACGTTTTTCATGGCTGGGTGAAATAAAGGAGCATGTAGTACACAAATCCCAGCCTCCTCAATAGATTTTTTTAGAAAGCCTGCCTCATTACTAAATTTGATGCCTAGAAACTCCATCACATTACTACTACCACATTTTGAGGAAACTCCATAATTTCCATGTTTAGTAACTTTTATACCAGCTCCTGCGGTTACAAAAGAAGATAATGTAGAAATATTAAAAGTGTCTTTACCATCACCACCAGTACCACATAAATCAATTGGGTTATACTTAGATAAATCTATGGCTAAGCATAATTCTAACAATGCATCTCGGAAGCCTTCTAATTCTTCAATAGTAATGCTACGCATCATATAAACCGTTAAAAATGCGGCTATCTGGCTTGTATTATAATCACCTTTGGCAATGTTTACCAAAATTTGTTTAGCATCTTCTTTTTCAAGAATTTCGTGATTAATAAGTCTATTTAGTGTTTCTTTCATTTTTTGTTGTATTTAGATATTAGTATTGAGTATTTAGCATACACTCAGTACTAAATACTGGCTACTGATATCTGGGTTTTAGCCCATAATCCAATTTTTCAATATTTGCTTCCCTTGTGGTGTTAGAACCGATTCTGGATGAAACTGTACAGCTCTAATATCAAATTCTTTATGCCTTAAAGACATTACCTGCCCGTTTTCATCAAAAGAAGTAGCTTCTAAATTATCTGGTAAATCTGAGTTTACTACCCATGAATGATACCTACCAACTTCTATTTGTTTAGGAAGACCTTTAAAAATATAATCTTCTTTTATAATTTCGATATTTGTAGCTACCCCATGATATACTTGGTCTAGATTTATTAAACTACCTCCAAAAACTTCGCCAATAGCTTGTTGCCCTAGACAAACACCTAGAATACGTTTTTTGCCGGAATATGTTGAAATGATTTCTTTTAGTAGTCCAGCTTCATCTGGAATACCAGGTCCAGGAGAGAGTACAATTTCTTTAAAAGCATCCACTTCTTCAAGTGTTAATTGGTCATTTCTTTTTACAATAACCTCGCAATCTAAATCTTCAAGATAGTGGACCAAATTGTAGGTAAAACTGTCGTAATTATCTATCATTAATATCTTTCTTTTCATCTAGATGGTTTCAGCAATTTCAAGCGCTTTATTTAGGGCTCCTAATTTGTTATATGTTTCTTGTAATTCGTCTTCTGCATCTGAAGCTGCTACTATACCTGCTCCAGCTTGAAAATGTAACTCATGGTTTTTGCTTAAAAATGTTCTAATCATAATAGCATGGTTAAAATTACCATTGAAATCCATAAAGCCTATAGCACCTCCGTAATACCCTCTACTGGTTTTTTCATATTTTTCGATAAGTTGCATAGCCATGTGTTTAGGTGCTCCACTTAAAGTGCCTGCCGGAAAAGTATCAGCAACAATTTTTAAGGTAGAAATATTGGGCTTTTTTATCCCAGTTACTTTTGATACTAAATGAATTACATGAGAGAAGTACTGAACCTCACGGTAGGTTTCCACATTTACAAGATTACCATTTCTACTTAAGTCGTTCCTTGCTAAATCCACTAACATGACATGCTCACTATTTTCCTTATCATCTTCAGCTAATTGTTTTGCTAACGCTGCGTCTTGTTCATCATTACCGGTACGTTTATAGGTGCCTGCAATAGGATGAATCTCGGCTTTACCTTCTTTTACGATAAGCTGAGCCTCTGGTGAGCTTCCAAATATTTTAAAATTACCATAATCAAAAAAGAAAAGATATGGTGATGGATTAATAGAGCGTAGCGCACGGTACACGTTAAACTCATCTCCTTTGAACCCTTGAGAGAACCTTCTAGATAGTACTAATTGAAAAACATCGCCACGTTGACAATGTTTTTTTGCAAGGGCTACATGTTCTTTAAAAGCTTGATCTTCTAGGTTGGTTTTAACATCACCATCTTTAGAGAAATTATAGGAAGCAAAACTTCTCACTTTTAATACTTGTTCTAATTGAGGAATATTATTCTCCGAATTAAAACAGTGAGCAAAAAGATATGCTTCGTTTTTAAAATGATTTATGGCAATTACATTTTGATAAACTGCGTAGTATAAATCTGGGATAGCTATGGAGTTATCCTTTTTTGATATTTTGACATCTTCAAAATAACGAACGGCATCATAGGCCATAAAACCAAAAAGCCCATTAGTAATAAACTTAAAGTCTTGATTTGTAGTTGAAAATTGCTGGCTAAAAGCATTAAGTTCTTGAGTGATGTCAATATCGCTAGTAACTTTAATATCTTCTTTTGAGCCATCTGGATATTCTTTAGAAATGACTTCGTTTTCAACTTTAATAGATGCAATAGGGTTACAACAGATATAAGAAAAGTTGTTGTCGTTTGCCCTGTAGTCGCTACTTTCCAATAGAATGCTGTTTGGAAATTTATCCCTTATTTTTAGATAAATACTTACAGGAGTAATTGTGTCTGCAAGTATTTTTTTATGGAAGGTCTTTAAATTAAATTTCATTTCAATATGCTATAAATTAAAAAAGGCTTGTCGTGATGACAAGCCTTTATTTTTTTTTAATAGGGACTGGTTCACGAAATACGTCGTAAATTAATCCACCACCAATTTTTGTTTATTGTTTTCATTAGGTCAAATATAGAAATCAATTTTAAACTATCAAACAAACACGTGTTATAAATAAATATATCACCGTATTTGACAGGATATTTTAATTTTTTTTTCAATAATTAGTATTAACTAGAATTCTAAATCAACCACTAAATCAAACTCATCATAGATTGTTTTGTCGCCTAGGTTATCAAAGAAACTACCAGAACCGTATTTTACATTATACTTTGCTCTGTCGACTTTTAAAGTTGCGGTTGCTTTGCTTCCATATACAGAAATGTCAAAACTTACAGGCTTAGTGATTCCTTTAATGGTTAAATCACCAGTTACGTTGTAAGAATTTTTACCCGAAGCTTCTACACTTGTAAATACGATAGACGAAGTTGGGTTTGTTGCAGTTGAGAAAAAATCATCTGAATGTAAGTGACCATCTAATTTTCCTTTGTATTCGCCTTCTAAATCTGTTGTGTTTATAGTAGTCATGTCTACAACAAATTCCCCTCCGGTAAGCTTATCACCATCAAATTCTAAAGCACCAGATTTTAGTGTAATTGTTCCTGTATGTGAACCGGTAACTTTATAGGCTTTCCAGGCTACTTTGCTGGTTTCTGTATTTACAGTTTTCTTTTCTCCATCAATTGGACCAGCAATAACTGTGGCTCCAAATACTAGTGTTAAGGCTAAACTTAAAATGTTCTTTTTCATGTTTTAAAAATTAATCTTTGTTGATAATTGTTTTTAATATTTATATATGGGTAAATAATTCTTCTTTTGATTTACGAACTTTGGCTAGGTGTTGAGTTTGGTCTTCCTTGGAACGGTATCCGATTGGTAATACAACACTGGTTGTTAAACCTTTTTCTGTTAGTCCTAGAATCTCATCATACTTTTCAACTTCAAAACCTTCCATAGGGCAAGTATCTATTTTGAGTTCTGCAGCAGCTTGCATTAAATTTCCTAAGGCAATATAAACCTGTTTCGCTGTCCATACTTTTTTAGTTTCATTTGGTAAGTCCATTAATTTAGACTTCATAAAACTACCATAGTCTTTAAGACCCTCTGCAGGAATATCTCTTGTTTCCGAGACATTGTTTAGATAATTGTTTACAAGTTCTTCACCAAATGTGGTTTGGTTTGCAAAAACAATAAGATGTGAAGCATCTGTTATTTGAGATTGCCCCCAAGAAACAGGCTTTAATTTTTCTCTAATTTCAGTATTTGAAATCACGAATATTTTATACGGTTGCAAGCCATAGGATGAAGCACTTAAGCGAACAGACTCCAATAAGAGTTCAAAATCTTTATCTGATATTTTTTTAGTGCTATCAAATTTTTTTGTGGCATAACGCCAAGTTCTATTTTCTAAGATGTTTTTCATTTTAAAATTTATCTAATAAAGTATTTAATTCCTCTAAATCTTGATGCGTAAAGCCCACTAAAACCTCAGCTTCTGCTAACTCCATTGCTTTGTCCATTTCTTTGAGTGATTCGTGTCCTTTTTGTGTAATACTAATTTCAATTTTTCTTCTATTAGTAGGACATATTTTTCTATTTGCAAAACCTTTCAGTAAAAGCTTATCTACTAACCTTGTCGTGTTACTCATTTTAGTAACCATACGCTCATTTAAAGTAGATAAATTTGCAGGCAAACCATTTTGTCCTCTTAAAATTCGTAGGACATTAAATTGTTGTAATGAAACATCAAAAGGTTTAAGAGCATTAGTCATAGCCTCATTTAACTTTGAATTCACCAGGGATAAATGAATTATAGTTCTAGTTTCAATAGACATTTCCTTCTTAGTCTTTATAATTTTCTCAACATTCATGTCATTACAATAATTGTATATACAAATGTAATTAAATTTCTTTCTTGGTTCAAAACCTCGTGTAGCTAATTTTATGTTAAACCTTTAAGACAGATATTGAGTTTGGTTAATTTTAACGAGTAAATAACAACTAATGAGACAATTAGTAGTATTGATTTTTTTAGTAGCTCTTTTTTTGACTTCTTGTATTTCAAAAAACACAAAAGAAGTTCCTTTGGGAGAATCTATGAACACTAAAGTTGCAAAGGATATCTCAGTTGATTTTCCAATTTATGATTTCTCTGGATTAGAACCACTTTTAAATAAAAAGGATGATAAAACCTATATCGTAAATTTTTGGGCCACTTGGTGTAAACCTTGTATTGAAGAAGTTCCTGATTTTGAAAAGACTTATGCAGAGCAAAAGGATAACAATGTTGAGATGTTTTTGGTGAGTTTAGATATGCCATCCATGTGGGAGAAAAGATTAGTGCCCTTTGTAAAAGAAAAGAATTTAAAAGGAGAAGTGGTTATTTTAGATGACCCAAAAATGAATGAATGGATACCAAAGATTGATGCAAACTGGGAAGGAGGCATTCCAGCTACTCTAATATACAATAAGGAGAAACGAATTTTTTATTCTCATGGTTTTACATATGAGGAGTTGAATGCAGAATTAGATAAATTTTTAAATAAATAGAAATGAAAATAATTAAGACAATTGGATTATTTGCCATAGTTTTTATCACAATGGCATCCATAAAGAATAATGAACTGGCGTCAGGTTATGACATCGGAGATATAGCTACCGATTTTTCATTGAAAAATGTAGATGGAGAAATGGTTTCTCTTTCTAACTATAAAGACGCAAAAGGTTTTTTAATTATTTTCACCTGTAATACCTGTCCTTATGCTGTGGCTTATGAAGATAGAATAATTTTATTAGATAAAAAGTATAAAGAAATGGGAGTTCCTGTGATTGCAATAAACCCAAATAATCCTGATGTAAAACCAGGAGACAGCTTTGATAAAATGAAGATTAGAGCAAAAGAAAAAAGATTTACTTTTCCTTATTTATTGGATGAAGGTCAAAAAATCTACCCGCAATATGGAGCAAGTAAAACACCTCATATTTATCTTTTAGAGAAAACCAAAAAAGGGAATATTGTAAAATATATCGGTGCAATAGACGATAATTATCAGGATGAAAGTAAAGTTGAGGATAAATATGTAGAGAATGCTGTTGATGCTATGTTGGCAGGTGAAGAAATTGAGGTAACAAAAACTCGAGCAATAGGATGCTCTATAAAAGTATAATAAGAAAAATAGCTAGTTTTAAGTCTGGAGTTATGCTTCGGACTTTTATTTTTACCAAACTTAATTTAATTAACAGGATGGATTTAACACAGGAAGAGTGGTCAGAACAACTTAAGAATGATGACAATGCTTACATTTTAGATGTTCGCACTCCAGAAGAAGTAGCAGAAGGATTTATTCCTAATTCAACAAATATTGACATTTATTTAGGGCAGGAATTTTTGGATAAGATTGAAGAATTGGATAAATCAAAAAACTTTTATGTGTACTGCCGCTCTGGCAATAGAAGTGGACAAGCCTGTGCAATAATGAATAGCATTGGAATAGAAAATGCTTATAACCTAGAAGGCGGTTTTATGAACTGGGAAGGTGAAGTTGCTGAATAGCTTTGTAGCCTTCATATGCGAGAAGATTTACTGCATTTTATATGGAAAACCAATAAGTTGCCACTAAAACAACTTAAAACAGCCAAGGGTGAAGAGTTGTTAATTCTTAATTTTGGTCAACACAACCTTAATTCTGGACCTGATTTTTTTAATGCCAAATTTGAAATTAATGGGCAAGTATGGGCTGGTAATGTAGAAATGCATTTAAAAGCATCAGATTGGTATGCGCATGGTCATGAAACAGATTCAAACTATGATAATGTTATTCTCCATGTAGTTTGGGAAGATGATATTTCTGTATTCAGAAAAGATAATACAGAAATACCTACACTTGAGTTAAAAAATATTGTCCCGAATTCATTTTTATCAGGCTATGAGAATTTATTAGAAAACTCCAAAAAGAAATTTATTAATTGTGAAAGCGATATTAATACTATTGATGATTTCTTATTTGACAACTTTTTAGAAAGATTATATATAGAACGGTTAGAAGAAAAATCGAAACTAATTTTCGATTTATTAAATGTTTCTAATAATAACTGGGAGCACGTTCTTTTTTCTATGCTATTAAAAAACTTTGGCTCCAAAGTAAATGGAGAATCGTTTTTGAGTATTTCAAAATCTATAAACTTTTCTATTGTAAGAAAGTTACAAAACAATTCTACTGTTTTAGAGAGCGTTTTGTTGGGAATGGCCAAGTTGTTAGACCGCAAGGAAGACCTTGGTGATTATTACAGAAAATTACAAGAAGAATTTACTTTTCAGAAAAACAAGTTTAACCTAGATGAATCAGGAGTTCAAAAACCTGATTTTTTTGGCTTAAGACCAAATAATTTTCCAACAATAAGATTGTCTCAATTTTCAAATTTGTATGCCCAAAACATAAATTTGTTCAGTAAGGTTATGGAGATAAGTAAGTTGGAAGATTTCTATAGTTTATTTAGTGCCAAAGCAAGTAATTATTGGGATAACCATTACACTTTTGGTAAAGAGTCTAAACCTTTCAAGAAATCGTTAACTAGAAATACTATCGATTTAATTCTAATTAATACACTAATACCGTTAAAGTTTGCCTATAGTAAAAAACTGGGAAAAGATATTAGTTCAGAATTAATAACATTAATGTCCGGTCTAGGCGCAGAGAAAAATAGTGTTATTAAAAAGTTCAGTGATTTGAGTAAGAAATCTAATAATGCTTTTCAAAGTCAAGCAAAATTGCAACTTTACAATAAGTATTGTTCATTAAATCATTGTTTAAAGTGTACTGTGGGTAATTCACTTTTAAATAGAAATAGCTAATTTTAAACATGCGTTGGATATATGATATATTATATTATTTTCAAAAACGAGGTTTTGAAGTTTGCCGTAGAATAGCAGAACGCTGTGGTATTAGGGCAAGAGTAGTACGTACTACATTTATATATCTCACATTTGCAACTTTAGGTTTTGGTTTTGCTTTGTATCTATTCATCGCTTTTTGGTTAAAAATTAAAGATTTGGTTTATACTAAACGTACTTCAGTTTTTGACTTATAGCTATGATTAAACTTTTTAAATCACGAATAGTTTGGGCTTTATCTTTAATGACCATCATACTTTTGGTTGGTATTTGTGGCTATCATTTTTTCTATGGTTTTACGTGGGTAAATGCCTTCTATATGACGGTAATTACTGTTACTACGGTTGGTTTTTCAGAAGTAAGACCGCTAGATGATAGTGCTAAAATTTTTACTGTATTTTTAATCGTATCGAGCGTTTTTATTTTTGGTTTTGCCATTTCGGTGATAACAGAATATATTTTAAGTAGAAACTCGTTACAACTTTTAAAGAAAAAGCGTGTGAAGAATAAAATAAACCGGTTGTCCAATCATGTTGTTGTCTGTGGATATGGACGAAATGGAAAACAAGCTGCAGAAAAACTCAGAGCTTACAATAAACCTTTTGTGGTTGTAGAGAAGGATGAAAAGGTTATAGAAGCTAATGAAGATGATGTGCTTTTTGTGGAGGGAGATGTTAATGAAGATGAAGTTTTACTTGAAGCAGGTATTGATAGGGCGCAATATTTGGTAACTGCATTGCCTGATGATGCAATAAACCTCTTTGTTGTTCTTTCTGCTAGACAAATGAATGATAATCTTTTTATAATAAGCAGAGCCTCTCAGGTTACTTCAATTAAGAAATTACAATTTGCAGGAGCCAATAAAGTAATAATGCCAGATAAAATTGGAGGAGATCACATGGCTTCTTTGGTTGTAATGCCAGATTTAATCACTTTTATGGATAAATTATCTGTAGAAGGAGAACACACCACAAATTTAGAAGAAGTTGAGATTGAGGATTTTCAAGGACAATTAGATTGTAGCTCCATTAGAGATTTAGACCTTAGACGTAAGACAGGGTGCACAATTATTGGGTATATTACTCCAAAGGGAAACTATATTATAAATCCAGAAGCAGATTTAGAGCTAGAACCAAAGGGTAAAGTCATAGTTCTTGGAAGACCAGAACAGATAAATAAGCTTAATTTAATGTTTCAATTAGATTAGTTTAACAAGCAATAAATTTGATTCAGTTAGTTTTTTTTAAGATATTGTCGACCTTACATCAAATTAACATAACCAAATACATATTATGAAGTATAAACTTCTCTCAATTTTATCTTTTCTATTACCACTATTTACATTTGCACAAGAAGCCGAAGAGAAAGGTCTTGATGAAATAGTAAATGACAAATTTATGCCTTTTGCTTCATGGTGGGAAGGGTTTGTCTTGACCACAATACCAGTTGGAGAATACAATATACCAATAGTTCTAATTCTCCTAGTTTTGGGAGCCACTTTTTTTACAATTTATTTTAAATTTCCAAACATCTTAAAATTTCCTTTAGCTATTAATGTTGTTAGAGGTAAATACGAAGAGGTTGAAAAATATGGTCTTGAGAAAGTAGAGATGCATATGACCGAAGATGGCGATATTCCAGATACGATAAGAGATGAAAGTGAAGAAGGAGAAGTTAGTCATTTTCAAGCTCTAGCTACAGCAGTTTCGGGTACAGTTGGCTTAGGTAATATAGCTGGTGTGGCAGTTGCAATAGCCATTGGAGGTCCAGGGGCAACTTTTTGGATGATTGTTTGTGGGCTTATAGGAATGTCAACAAAATTTGTAGAATGTACACTTGGTGTAAAATATAGAGATGTTGGTGAGGATGGAACTGTTTACGGCGGACCAATGTATTATCTTTCTAGAGGATTAAAGTCTAGAGGTTTTACAGTACTTGGTAAAGTTTTAGCTGCAATTTTTGCTATCCTTTGTGTAGGTGCATCATTTGGTGGAGGAAATGCATTTCAATCAAATCAAGCAGCAGTACAATTAACGACCATGTTTAATTTAGAAGGTGGTTCTATAGGTGTTGTAATTGGAATAATATTAGCTGTATTAGTTGGTATTGTTATTATTGGCGGTATCAAAAAAATTGCAAGTGTTACAGAGAAAATAGTCCCTTTCATGGCTGTTATTTATGTTATAGCTTCACTGATAATAATTTTTGCAAACATTAAATATATTGGCGATGCATTTGGTATGATTTTTAGTGGCGCATTTACCCCTGAAGCAGGTTTAGGAGGTATTTTGGGTGTCATTATAGTTGGCTTTCAAAGAGCTGCATTTTCAAATGAAGCGGGAGCTGGTTCTGCAGCTATAGCACATTCTGCTGTTAAAACTAAATATCCTGCAAGCGAAGGTATCGTTGCGCTATTAGAGCCATTTATAGATACTGTTGTGATTTGTACGATGACCGCTTTGGTAATTATTTTCTTTAATATGGATGCTGGTGCATTTGATTATGGAAATGCAGTTGGAAGTACTGTATTATTGAATGATTCAGGTACTTATATCGGAGGTGTTGATTTAACTTCAATGGCATATGATTCAGTAATCCCTGGGTTTAGATACGTGTTGACAATTGCAATTGTTCTTTTTGCTTTTTCGACAATGATTTCTTGGTCTTATTATGGATTACAGTCTTGGAAATACCTATTTGGAAGAGGAAAAACTGCTGATATCGTCTACAAAGTACTATTCCTATTATTTGTTGTAATAGGTGCTGCTGCAACTCTGGATGCGGTAATCAAGTTTTCAGATGCTATGATTTTGGCTTTAGTATTCCCTAATATGATAGGATTACTTATATTATTTCCTAAAGTCAAAGAAGAGCTTAACAAGTACGTTAATGCAATAAAGAAGGCATATTCTTAAGAATTTAAATTGAAAAATTTTAAATCCCACTTTAAGTTCAATAAACAAGAACGGAGTGGGATTTTCTTTTTACTAATCATCATCATTACGCTACAAATAATCTTTTTCTATCTAAAGATGAGACCTTTTGGGTTGGAAAATGAAAAAATTACTGTAAATGAGATTGAGCAGCTCAAAATTGACAGTTTAAAGAAAGTTTCGCAACTAAAAGATACAATTAAAATATTTCCTTTTAATCCAAATTTTATCACAGATTACAAAGGATACACACTAGGAATGTCTGTAAAAGAAATAGATAGACTACACGCTTTTAGGAAACAAGAAAAGTTCGTAAACTCTAAAGAAGAATTTCAAGAAGTAACTTTAGTGAGCGATTCTTTACTATACATAATATCACCATATTTTAAGTTTCCAGATTGGGTAAAATCTAACAAGCAATATAAACTCAAATCTCCTCTAAAAAAGAGTACTATAAATAAGTTCGCAGTAATTAAAGATATAAATGTTGTTACCGCTGAAGAGTTAAAAACTATTAATGGAATTGGAGATAAGCTTTCAGTAAGAATTATAAAATTTAGAGATAGACTTGGTGGTTTCTTGCTAAATGAACAATTATATGATGTATATGGTTTAGATGTAAAAGTAGCAGATAGAACTTTAGAAAAGTTTAAAGTTTTTCAACCACCACAAATTGAAAAAATTAACATCAACCTAGCTAGTGCACAAGAAATAGCCGAGTTGGTGTACATTTCATATGGTATTGCAAATAAAATTATCGAGTATAGGGAACTTAACGGTAGTATTAAATCGTTTGACGAATTAACGGAAGTTGATGATTTCCCTTCAGAAAAACTCGATAGAATAGCATTATATTTGTCACTCTAAAAGATTGCACATGAATAGTATGTACTTCACTGAAGAACATCAACTTTTTAGGGAAAGCCTAAAAGATTTTTTACAAAAAGAAGTAGTGCCCCATATTGATAAGTGGGAAGAGACAGGAACCATAGAACGGTTTATCTGGAAGAAGTTTGGAGAAATGGGTTATTTTGGACTAGCCACTCCAGAAAGTCAAGAAGGTTTAGGTTTAGATTTATTTTACACAGTAATATTTCTTGAAGAACTCCAAAAAATAAATTCTGGTGGTTTTGCTGCAGCTATGTGGGCTCATGTTTATTTAGCCATGACTCATTTAAATAAGAATGCAAATGATGCCCAGAAAAAAGCATACTTAGTGCCAAGTGTAAATGGAGATAAAATAGGTTGTCTTGGCGTAACAGAACCATTTGGTGGAAGTGATGTCGCTGGTATGCGAACCACCGCTGAAAGAAAAGGAGATAGCTATGTCATTAATGGTTCAAAAACTTTTATCACAAATGGAGTTTACGGAGATTATATTATACTAGCGGCTAAGACAGACCCTTCTGCTGGAAATAAAGGAATAAGTATATTCATTGTGGACAGAAACAGTCCTGGAGTTTCAGCAAATAAACTTAATAAGTTAGGCTGGAGAGCATCTGACACTGCAGAATTGGCATTTGATAATGTAGAAGTGCCATCTACTAATTTAATGGGAGAAGAAGGAGGAGGTTTTACTTTTATAATGGAGGCTTTTGCCTTGGAACGTTTGGTTATGGGAGTGAATGCTCATGCCCGAGCGGAGTATACTTTAGAATATGCATTACAATATATGTCTGAGCGCGAAGCTTTTGGACAGACTATAAATAAATTTCAGGCTTTACGTCACCGTTTTGTTGAATTGCACGCGGATATGGAAGTATGTAAGCATTACAATTATGGAGTAGTTGCTATGTTGGACAAAGGTCAGTACGCAGTGAAAGAAGCAACCATATCAAAGTTGAAATCCACTAAAATGGCTGATGAAGTTGCATATGATTGTCTTCAGTTTTTAGGAGGATATGGATATATAGAAGATTACCCAATGGCACGTATGCTAAGAGATAGTAGACTTGGACCTATAGGTGGTGGTACCTCTGAAATTTTAAGAGAAATTATCGCAAAAATAATCATCGATAAGAAGGAGTATCGCGTTCCAAATAAATAGTTAGTTTAACTATCTAAAAATAATTATGAAATAAATCTTTTTTAGATAAATTTCATTTGTATATTTGCATCCCCGTTTAAGAACGGGTATCATTTTAAAGAGAGGAGGTTGTAGCCAATGTTAATTATACCAGTAAAAGAAGGAGAAAATATCGATAGGGCTTTAAAGCGTTTTAAGCGAAAGTTTGACAAAACCGGCACTATGCGTCAGTTGCGCAAGCGTCAGCAGTTCACAAAACCTTCAGTAAAGCGTAGAGCAGAGATTCAAAAGGCACAATATATTCAAGGCCTAAGAGATCAAGAGGAAATATAAAGTCCAAAAGATTCTACATAATATAACCCATTCATAACTGAATGGGTTTTTTTGTTTGTATACTTAAAAGGGTAAAATTGTAACTTTGAGTTATGTCTTTCGAATCTTTTCTTACGTATTTATCCTTAGAGAAAAATTATTCTCCTCATACAGTTACAGCATATAAAAAAGATATTCAAGAATTTATTGCTTTCGCTTCTGGAGTGTATAATATAGTAGATATTAATAAGGTGGAATACCCAATTATTAGAAATTGGATTATAAAGTTGGTAGGTAAAGGAGTTACCAATAGAACAATAAATAGAAAAATAGCCTCTCTAAAAGCATATTATAAGTTTATTCAGAAAATAGGAGTTGTCGATTTAAATCCATTAATAACACACAAAGCATTAAAAACTAAAAAGAAATTAGAGGTTCCTTTTTCAAAGTCGGAAATGGACAAAATTTTAAAACAAATTCCTTTTGATAATGATTTTGAAGGTGCTCGTGATAAATTATTGATAGAGTTTTTGTACGCTACTGGTATTCGTAGAGCAGAACTTATTAGTTTAAAGTTAAGTGATTTTAATAGTGCCAAAACCACCATTAAGGTATTGGGCAAAAGAAATAAAGAGCGAGTACTTCCATTAGTACCTTCTATATTACCTTTTTTATCATCTTATATAGAACAACGTTTTAGCTTAGAAACTATAGTGGATAAGGATATTTTATTTCTAACTAAATCAGGTCATAAAATTTATGAAACTCTTGTTTATAGGGTTATTAATAAGTATCTTAGTATGGTAAGTCCCAAGGTAAAAAAGAGTCCTCATATACTTAGACATACTTTTGCTATCCATTTATTAAATAATGGAGCTGATTTAAACGCTGTGAAAGAATTATTGGGGCATTCAAGTTTAGCATCTACTCAAGTATATACGCACAATAGTATTGCTGAATTAAAGAAAGTACATGCTAAGGCCCATCCTAGAAACAAAGACTAATTCTTTGTTATTGTTTAACCCCGTCTGTTCCCATACAGACCTAAAAACTTATTTTTATGAAGGTAAACACCCAGTCTGTTAATTTTGATGCCGATGCAAAACTCATTAGCTTTATTCAAACTAGAATGGATAAGCTAGAACAATTTTATGATAAAGTTATTAGTTCGGATGTGTATTTAAAAGTTGAAAATACTAGCGCAAAAGAAAATAAGATTGTTGAAATTAAAGTTAATATCCCTCGTGATAAGTTTGTAGTTAAAAAACAATGCAAGTCATTTGAAGAGGCTATAGACTCAGCCTGTAATTCTATTGAAAGGAAACTGGTTAAAAAGAAAGAAAAAATGAGATCATATGTTTAATTAAAATTTTTCATAATTTGTTTTGATTAAATAAAAATATATATACATTTGCAGTCCGTTAGAAATAGCGGGCTTTTTTTGTGTTAAAAAGGCTCTAAAAAGCCGATGTAGCTCAGCTGGCTAGAGCAGCTGATTTGTAATCAGCAGGTCGTGGGTTCGAGTCCCTCCATCGGCTCTTTAAATACTGAAATAAGGAAGGGGAGATACTCAAGCGGCCAACGAGGGCAGACTGTAAATCTGCTGACTACGTCTTCGCAGGTTCGAATCCTGCTCTCCCCACACAGTAAAAGTGATAATGGGAAAAATTTTAGAAAGAGTTCTAAGATTTTTAAAGTTGAAATATTGATTTAAAAATGCGGGAGTAGCTCAGTTGGTAGAGCGTCAGCCTTCCAAGCTGAATGTCGCCGGTTCGAACCCGGTCTCCCGCTCAAAAGTCATTCTTGCGTATGCAAGAATTTCTTCCTTTTATTAGGAACTATTTAAAGTAGTTGATTCAACACTTTACGCCGGTGTAGCTCAGGGGTAGAGCGTTTCCTTGGTAAGGAAGAGGTCACGAGTTCAAATCTCGTCATTGGCTCAAAAAAAGATTTGTACACTAATATAAACTAAGATTAAAATCATTTAAAATGGCAAAGGAAACTTTCGATCGTTCCAAACCGCACTTAAATATAGGTACCATTGGACACGTGGATCACGGTAAAACAACATTAACTGCTGCCATCACCGAAGTATTGGCGAACGCAGGACTTTCTGAAAAAAGGAGTTTCGATTCTATCGACAACGCTCCTGAAGAAAAAGAAAGAGGTATTACTATTAATACATCGCACGTAGAGTATGCAACGGCTAATCGTCACTATGCTCACGTTGATTGTCCTGGTCACGCGGATTATGTAAAGAACATGGTTACTGGTGCTGCTCAAATGGATGGTGCTATATTGGTTGTTGCTGCTACTGATGGTCCTATGCCACAGACAAGAGAGCACATCCTTTTAGGACGTCAAGTTGGTATTCCAAGAATCGTTGTTTTCTTGAATAAAGTTGACATGGTTGATGATGAAGAGCTATTAGAACTTGTTGAAATGGAAGTAAGAGAATTACTTTCTTTCTATGAGTACGATGGTGATAATGGACCTGTAGTTTCTGGTTCTGCACTTGGAGCTTTAAATGGCGAGCAGAAATGGGTTGACACAGTTATGGAATTAATGGCAGCTGTTGACGAATGGATTGAGCTTCCTAAAAGAGATGTTGATAAAGATTTCTTAATGCCTGTTGAGGACGTATTTACGATTACTGGTCGTGGTACTGTTGCAACTGGTCGTATAGAAACTGGTGTTGCTAATACTGGTGATGCTGTTGATATCATCGGTATGGGTGCTGAGAAATTAGCTTCTACGGTAACTGGTGTTGAGATGTTCCGTAAAATCTTGGATAGAGGTGAAGCTGGAGATAATGTTGGTATCCTTTTAAGAGGTATTGAGAAGACTGATATCAAAAGAGGTATGGTTATCTGTAAGCCAGGTTCTGTTAAACCACATGCTAAATTTAAGGCTGAGGTTTATATCTTGAAAAAAGAAGAAGGTGGTCGCCATACACCATTCCATAACAACTATCGTCCTCAGTTCTATGTTAGGACTACAGATGTAACTGGTAACATCGGCTTGCCTAGTGGAGTTGAAATGGTAATGCCAGGTGACAACTTAACTATCAATGTTGATTTGATTCAACCAATAGCATTAAGTGTAGGTCTTCGTTTTGCTATCCGTGAAGGTGGTAGAACTGTAGGTGCTGGTCAGGTTACAGAGATTTTAGATTAAATCATATTATAATAATCATAGTTTACACAAAAGGGTGTCCGTCATTTGACGGATACCTTTCAGTGTAAAATAAAACGGGTGTAGTTCGCTTCATGATTTCTTGGAGTGGTAAATACCAAAATACGGGCGTAGCTCAGTTGGTAGAGCACTGGTCTCCAAAACCAGGTGTCGGGAGTTCGAGCCTCTCCGCCCGTGCAGAATAAAATTAGTTTTATGTTAACATACGTTAAAGAATCTTGGGAAGAATTAAGAAACAATGTTACCTGGTTAAACAGAGAACAAGCTTCTAATTATATGGTAGTCGTTGCTGTTTTCTCAATTATTTTTGCGTTGGCAACATGGGGAGTTGACAGTCTTTTTAGCGAGTTAATTCAGTTGTATTTTGAAAAATTAATAGGATAAGCTCATGTCGGAGGTATTAGAGAAGAAATGGTATGTGGTGCGAGCAGTAAGTGGCCAAGAGAATAAAATTAAAGGGTACATTGAAAGCGAAGTAGAAAGACACGGGTTTGCTGATTATCTAGAGGATGTGCTTGTTCCAACAGAAAAAGTGGTTCAAATTCGAAATGGTAAGAAGATAAATAAGGAAAGAACATATTTCCCAGGTTATATAATGATAAAAGCCAATTTAGGTGGTGAGATGGTTCATATTATTCGTTCCATAACTAATGTAATTGGGTTTTTAGGAGAAACTAAAGGAGGAGATCCGGTGCCATTGCGTAAAGCAGAGGTAAATAGAATGTTAGGTAAAGTAGATGAATTAGCTGTTAATACAGATAGCATTGCAATACCTTTTGTTCTTGGTGAAACTGTTAAGGTAATTGATGGACCTTTCAATGGATTCAATGGAACTGTTGAAAAAATCAATGAAGAAAAGCGTAAGCTTGAGGTAATGGTGAAAATTTTTGGTAGAAAGACACCATTAGAGTTAAGTTATATGCAAGTAGAAAAAGTTTAAGTAAGAGAGCTGTTACATATATCGAAATTGTGTTGCTTCCAATAGCACATTTTCATCTTAATTAAAAACAATGGCAAAAGAAGTAGATAAGGTAGTTAAATTACAAGTTAGGGGAGGTGCTGCGAATCCGTCGCCACCGGTTGGACCCGCCTTAGGTGCTGCCGGCGTTAACATCATGGAGTTCTGTAAGCAATTCAATGCGCGTACACAGGATAAACCAGGTAAGGTTTTACCAGTTGTTATCACGGTATACAAAGACAAATCTTTCGAGTTTGTTGTAAAAACACCACCAGCGGCAGTTCAATTGTTGGAAGCAGCAAAGATTAAAAAAGGATCGGGCGAACCTAACAGAGTGAAATCAGGATCGGTATCTTGGGATCAAGTAAAGCAAATCGCAGAAGACAAAATGGTCGATTTGAATGCTTTTACAGTAGAATCAGCAATGAGTATGGTTGCGGGTACTGCTAGATCAATGGGATTAAAGGTTGCTGGAAAAAGACCTTTTTAAAAATCTAAAAGCAATTTCGAATGGCAAGATTGACTAAAAAGCAAAAAGAAGCACAAGCTAAAATTGATAGAAACAAATTGTATTCTGTAGATGAGGCTTCTGCTTTAGTAAAAGAGATAACCACTGTAAAATTTGATGCATCAATTGATTTAGCGGTTCGTTTGGGTGTTGACCCAAGAAAAGCTAATCAAATGGTTCGTGGGGTGGTAACATTACCACACGGAACAGGTAAAGATGTAAAAGTTTTAGCATTGGTAACCCCAGATAAAGAAGCTGAAGCTAAGGAAGCTGGAGCTGATTATATTGGGTTAGATGAGTATTTGGATAAAATTAAAGGCGGTTGGACAGATGTTGATGTTATTATCACCATGCCAAGCGTAATGGGTAAATTAGGTCCATTAGGTAGAGTTTTAGGTCCTAGAGGTCTAATGCCAAATCCAAAAACTGGTACAGTTACAATGGATGTTGCAAAAGCAGTATCTGATGTAAAGGCAGGTAAAATTGATTTTAAAGTTGATAAAACAGGAATCGTACATGCCGCTATAGGTAAGTCATCATTTTCAGCAGATAAAATTGCAGGTAATGCAAAAGAGTTGTTGGATACTTTGATGAAATTAAAGCCAGCTGCAGCTAAAGGTGTATATATGAAAAGCGTATATATGTCTAGTACAATGAGTCCAAGTGTTCAACTTGATCCTAAAGTAGGTTAATACTGGGTAGTCTAAATTTAGAACAATGACAAGAGAAGAAAAAGCAACCGTAATTGAAGATTTGACTGCACAGCTAGCCGATAACTCTAATATATATCTTGCTGATATTTCCGGGTTAGATGCAGTGACTACTTCTAACTTAAGAAGAGCATGTTTCAAGGCTAATGTTAAACTAGCAGTTGTTAAGAATACTTTGCTTGCAAAAGCAATGGAAGCATCTGATAAGGAATTTGGAGAACTTCCAGAAGTATTAAAGGGTAATACCTCTTTAATGTTTTCTGAGACAGGTAACGCTCCAGCTAAGCTTATCAAAAACTTTAGAAAAAAATCAGATAAGCCTTTATTGAAGGGTGCCTTTATAGAAGAGGCAGTTTATATTGGTGATGAAAACTTAGATTCTTTGGTAACAATAAAATCCAAGGAAGAAGTTATCGGAGATATTATCGGATTATTACAATCACCAGCTAAGAATGTTATTTCTGGGCTTAAATCAGGTGGTGGTAAATTGGCTGGTATCCTTAAAACTTTATCTGAAAGATAATTCGCACGCACTAAAACAATTATATTTTAAAAATTTTATTTAAACGATAGAAAAATGGCAGATTTAAAAGATTTTGCAGAACAGTTGGTCAACCTTACCGTAAAAGAGGTAAACGAATTGGCTGATATTTTAAAAGAAGAGTACGGTATTGAGCCTGCTGCTGCAGCTGTTGCAGTTGCTGCTGGTGGTGGAGCTGCTGGCGGTGAAGAAGCCGCTGAAGAAAAATCAGAATTCGATGTTATTTTAACAGCGGCTGGTGGTTCTAAATTAGCAGTAGTTAAATTGGTAAAAGAATTAACAGGTCTTGGCTTAAAAGATGCTAAGGAGATTGTTGATAGCGCACCAAAAGCTGTTAAAGAAGCTGTTTCTAAAGATGAAGCAGAAGGTATCAAAAAATCTTTGGAAGAAGCAGGAGCAGAAGTTGAGCTTAAATAATAGCTTCCAAATAGGATAATATGGTTAAGGTCTTTCCGTAAAACGGTTAGACCTTAGCCTGTTTTTATAGCAGCATGTGATGGCACATGCACCCCAAAAGAGAATTCACTATCAAAATTTGTCCATAGATGTTCACAAATCAGACTGAAAGAGTAAATTTTGCATCCGCTAAGAACATACCGGAATACCCGGATTTCTTGGACATTCAGATAAAATCTTTTCAAGACTTTTTTCAACTTGAAACGAAATCTGACGAAAGAGGCAACGAAGGTTTGTACAATACCTTCATGGAAAACTTTCCAATAACAGATACTAGAAACCAATTTGTACTTGAGTTTTTAGATTATTTTATAGATCCACCAAGATATTCGATACAAGAATGTATTGAGCGTGGTCTTACTTATAGCGTTCCTCTAAAGGCGCGTTTAAAATTATACTGTACAGATCCTGAGCATGAAGATTTTGAAACTATTGTTCAAGATGTTTATTTAGGAACCATTCCTTACATGACTCCTAGCGGTACTTTTGTTATTAATGGAGCAGAACGTGTTGTTGTTTCTCAATTGCATAGATCTCCTGGGGTATTCTTTGGACAATCATTTCACGCAAATGGAACCAAACTATATTCTGCAAGAGTTATTCCTTTTAAAGGTTCTTGGATAGAATTTGCTACAGATATCAATAGCGTTATGTACGCTTATATTGATAGAAAGAAAAAATTACCGGTTACTACTTTATTCCGAGCAATAGGGTTTGAACGTGATAAGGATATTTTAGAGATTTTTGACCTTTCTGAAGAAGTTAAAGTCTCTAAAGCTGGTTTAAAGAAAGTGCTTGGTCGTAAATTGGCAGCAAGAGTTCTGAACACTTGGCATGAGGATTTTGTAGATGAAGATACAGGTGAGGTTGTTTCTATTGAAAGAAATGAAATTGTCTTAGATCGTGATACTATTCTTGAAAAAGAACATGTTGATGAGATTATCGATGCTGATGTAAAGACCATCTTATTACACAAAGAAAATAACACGCAATCAGATTATGCAATTATTCATAATACATTGCAAAAAGACCCTACAAACTCTGAAAAAGAAGCTGTAGAGCATATTTATCGTCAATTACGTAATGCAGAGCCGCCAGATGAGGAAACTGCAAGAGGAATTATAGATAAATTATTCTTCTCTGATCAACGTTACAACTTAGGTGAGGTTGGTCGTTATAGAATGAATAAAAAGCTAGGTCTTGATATTGGAATGGACAAGCAAGTCTTGACAAAGGAAGATATCATTACAATTATAAAATACCTTATTGAGTTAATTAACTCAAAAGCGGAGATTGATGATATTGATCACTTATCTAACCGTCGTGTACGTACAGTAGGTGAGCAATTATCTTCTCAGTTTGGTGTTGGTCTAGCACGTATGGCTAGGACAATTCGTGAGCGAATGAATGTTCGTGATAATGAGGTGTTTACTCCAATAGATTTGATTAATGCGAAGACATTGTCTTCCGTTATTAATTCGTTCTTTGGTACTAACCAATTATCTCAGTTTATGGATCAAACAAATCCACTAGCAGAGATTACACACAAGAGAAGGTTATCAGCTCTTGGACCAGGGGGTCTTTCTAGAGAAAGAGCAGGTTTCGAAGTTCGTGACGTTCACTACACACATTACGGTAGATTATGTCCTATTGAAACTCCTGAAGGTCCAAATATTGGTTTAATATCTTCTTTATCTGTGTTTGCCAAAGTAAACCCTATGGGCTTTTTGGAAACACCATACCGTAAGGTTGATAATGGAAAAGTTGATACTAAGAAATTTACATATTTAAGTGCGGAAGAAGAAGAGGGAATGAAAATTTCTCAAGCCAATATCCCACTTAAAGAAGATGGTACTATTAATATAGAAAAGGTAATTGCGCGTGAAGAGGGTGATTTCCCTGTCGTAGATCCTTCCGAAGTAAATTATACAGATGTTGCGCCTAATCAAATTGCATCAATTTCAGCTTCATTAATTCCTTTCTTGGAACATGATGATGCGAACCGTGCATTGATGGGATCAAACATGATGCGCCAAGCGGTACCATTATTAAGACCACAATCTCCGATTGTAGGTACAGGTTTAGAGCGACAAGTTGCTACTGATTCACGAGTATTGATTAATGCAGAAGAAGATGGAGTTATAGATTATGTTGATGCGCAGAAGATTACTGTTAAGTACACTAGAACTGAGAGCGAAAAATTGGTAAGTTTTGAAGAAGATTATAAATCTTATAACCTTATTAAGTTCCGTAAAACAAATCAAGGTACTAGCATTAACTTGAAGCCTATCGTTAAGAAAGGTGACAAGGTTAAAAAAGGTCAAGTACTTTGTGAAGGTTATGCAACTGAAAAAGGTGAATTAGCTTTAGGTAGAAATATGAAAGTAGCCTTTATGCCTTGGAAAGGGTATAACTTTGAGGATGCGATTGTAATTTCTGAAAAAGTTGTTCGGGAAGATATCTTTACTTCAATTCATATTGATGAGTATGCGTTAGAAGTTCGTGATACAAAGCTTGGAGCCGAAGAGTTAACAAATGATATTCCTAATGTTTCTGAGGAAGCTACGAGTGACTTGGACGAAAATGGAATGATTCGCATTGGTGCAGAGGTTAAGCCTGGAGACATATTAATAGGTAAGATTACACCAAAAGGAGAATCTGATCCTACTCCTGAAGAAAAACTACTTCGGGCAATCTTTGGTGACAAAGCTGGTGATGTGAAAGATGCTTCATTAAAAGCTTCACCTTCATTAAGAGGGGTTGTTATCGATAAGAAACTTTTCTCGCGTTCTATTAAGGATAAAAGAAAACGCTCAGAAGATAAAGAGGCTATTTCTAAATTAGAGTTGGACTATGAAGTGAAGTTTGAACAGTTGAAAGACGTTCTAGTAGAAAAATTATTTGCTTTGATAAGCGGTAAGACTTCACAAGGTGTAATGAACGATTTAGGAGAAGAAGTTCTTCCAAAAGGTAAGAAGTACACTATTAAGATGTTGAATTCTGTTGATGACTTTGCGCACTTAGTGGGTGGAAGTTGGACAACAGATGATAAGACTAACATACAAGTTGCGGACTTACTTCATAACTATAAGATTAAATTGAATGACCTTCAAGGTAATCTTAGAAGAGATAAGTTTACGATTTCTGTTGGTGATGAGTTGCCTGCAGGTATTATGAAACTGGCTAAGGTGTATATTGCTAAAAAGCGTAAGCTTAAAGTTGGTGATAAAATGGCAGGGCGTCACGGTAATAAAGGTATTGTTGCTAGAATAGTTCGTCAGGAAGATATGCCATTCTTAGAGGATGGAACTCCAGTAGATATCGTATTGAATCCACTAGGCGTACCTTCTCGTATGAACATCGGTCAGATTTATGAGACAGTTCTTGGTTGGGCTGGAGAAAAGTTAGGTAGAAAATATGGAACACCAATTTTTGATGGTGCTACATTAGACCAAATTAATACTTTGACTGATGAAGCGGGTGTGCCAAGATTTGGACATACACATCTTTATGATGGTGGAACAGGTGAACGTTTTGATCAGGCAGCAACAGTAGGTATTATTTATATGTTGAAGTTGGGTCACATGGTAGATGATAAGATGCATGCACGTTCTATTGGACCATATTCATTGATTACACAGCAACCATTAGGTGGTAAAGCACAGTTTGGTGGTCAGCGTTTTGGTGAGATGGAAGTTTGGGCACTTGAAGCATATGGAGCTTCGGCTACCTTACGTGAAATCTTAACGGTTAAATCAGATGATGTAATTGGTAGAGCTAAAACTTATGAGTCAATCGTAAAAGGTGAAACCATGCCAGAACCTGGATTACCAGAATCTTTCAACGTATTAATGCATGAACTTAAAGGTTTAGGTTTAGACATTAGATTGGAAGAATAGAAATTAGTTGAAAGACTATTTAAAAGAGAACATTTTTTAACATTTTCATCTTTATAGCATTATGGCTAGAATAAAAGATAATAACGCACCAAAGAGGTTTAATAAAATTTCAATCGGATTAGCTTCCCCAGAATCAATTTTGGGTGAATCTAGAGGTGAAGTTTTAAAGCCAGAAACCATTAACTATAGAACTCACAAGCCTGAGCGTGATGGATTATTCTGTGAGCGTATTTTTGGTCCTGTAAAGGATTATGAATGTGCCTGTGGAAAATACAAGCGTATTCGTTACCGCGGTATTGTTTGTGACCGTTGTGGTGTTGAAGTAACGGAGAAGAAAGTACGTCGTGATAGAGTAGGACACATTAATTTAGTAGTTCCTGTTGCGCATATCTGGTATTTCCGTTCGCTTCCAAATAAAATAGGATACCTTTTAGGCTTACCATCTAAGAAATTAGATATGATTATTTACTACGAGCGTTACGTAGTAATTCAAGCAGGTATAGCAAAAGGTCCAGAAGGAGAAGAAATCAATAAAATGGATTTCTTAACCGAGGAAGAATATTTAAATATTTTAGAATCTATTCCTGCTGAAAATCAATATTTAGAAGATTCGGACCCAAATAAGTTTATTGCTAAGATGGGTGCTGAGTGTCTTATTGATTTACTTGGTAGAATTGATTTAGAGCAGTTGTCTTACGAATTAAGGCATAAAGCAAATACAGAAACTTCTAAGCAACGTAAAACAGAAGCTTTAAAAAGGCTTCAAGTTGTAGAAGCTTTACGTGAATCTCAAGAAAACCGTGAGAACAATCCAGAGTGGATGATTATGAAAGTAGTTCCGGTTATACCGCCAGAATTACGTCCATTAGTTCCTCTAGATGGTGGTCGTTTTGCGACTTCAGATTTAAATGATTTATATAGAAGAGTAATTATCAGAAACAATCGTTTAAAGCGATTAATGGAGATTAAAGCTCCTGAAGTAATCCTTCGTAATGAAAAAAGGATGCTTCAAGAATCAGTAGATTCATTGTTTGATAATACAAGAAAAGCCTCTGCTGTTAAGACAGAGTCTAATAGACCATTAAAATCCCTTTCAGATTCTCTTAAAGGTAAGCAAGGTCGTTTTCGTCAAAACTTATTAGGTAAGCGCGTTGATTATTCTGCACGTTCTGTAATTGTTGTAGGTCCAGAAATGAACCTTTACGAATGTGGTCTTCCTAAAGATATGGCTGCTGAACTATACAAGCCTTTTGTAATCAGAAAATTGATTGAAAGAGGTATTGTTAAGACAGTAAAGTCAGCTAAGAAGATTATAGACAAGAAAGAGCCTGTAGTTTGGGATATTCTTGAAAATGTATTGAAAGGCCACCCAGTTCTTTTGAACCGTGCCCCAACATTACACCGTTTAGGTATTCAGGCATTCCAACCTAAACTTATTGAAGGTAAAGCTATTCGTTTACACCCATTAGCATGTACTGCATTTAATGCGGATTTTGATGGTGATCAAATGGCAGTGCATTTACCACTTGGACCAGAAGCTATTTTGGAAGCACAGCTATTAATGTTGGCATCTCAAAATATTTTGAATCCTGCTAACGGTTCGCCTATTACGGTACCTTCACAAGATATGGTATTGGGTCTGTATTATATGACCAAACATCGCAAGTCTACTAAAGAACTTCCTATAAAAGGTGAGGGATTAACATTCTATTCTGCAGAAGAAGTTGAAATCGCTTTTAACGAGAAGAAAGTTGACCTAAATGCAGGGATTAAAGTAAGAGCTAAAGACTTTAATGAAGAAGGAGAATTAGTAAGCCAAATTATTGAAACTACAGTAGGTAGAGTATTATTTAATACGCACGTTCCTGTAGAAGCTGGTTTTATTAATCAGGTATTGAATAAAAAGGCATTACGAAATATTATCGGCGATATTTTAGCAGTTACAGATGTTCCAAGAACTGCAGAATTCTTAGATAAGATTAAAACCATGGGATATCAATTTGCCTTTAAAGGTGGGTTGTCATTCAGTTTAGGAGATATTATCATTCCTAAAGAAAAGATTGATATGATTGATGAGGCCAATGGCCAAGTTGATGGTATTATGGCGAATTATAACATGGGTCTTATAACCAATAACGAACGTTACAATCAAGTAATTGATGTTTGGACATCTACCAATGCAATGTTAACAGAATTAGCCATGAAACGTATCCGCGAGGATAATCAAGGTTTCAACTCTGTATATATGATGCTTGATTCTGGTGCAAGGGGTTCTAAAGAGCAAATTCGCCAGTTAACGGGTATGCGTGGATTAATGGCAAAACCGAAGAAATCTACTGCCGGTGGTGGTGAAATTATTGAGAATCCAATTCTTTCGAACTTTAAAGAAGGTTTGTCGATTCTTGAGTACTTTATTTCAACTCACGGTGCTCGTAAAGGTCTAGCGGATACGGCATTAAAAACTGCGGATGCGGGTTACCTAACACGTCGTTTGGTTGATGTATCTCAAGATGTAATCATTAATATTGAAGATTGTGAGACTTTAAGAGGTATTGAAGTAGAACCTCTAAAGAAGAACGAAGAAGTTGTTGAAACTTTAGGAGAGCGTATTCTTGGTCGTGTTTCTTTACATGATGTATATGACCCTATTACTCAAGAAGGTCTATTAACTGCAGGTCAAATCATTAATGAAGCTGATGCAGCTAAGATTGAAGCTTCTCCAATTGAAAAAGTTGAAGTTCGTTCGCCACTAACCTGTGAGGCACCAAAAGGAATCTGTGCACAATGTTACGGTCGAAACCTAGCCACTAATAAAATGGTGCAAAGAGGTGAAGCTGTAGGTGTAGTAGCGGCTCAATCTATTGGAGAACCTGGTACACAATTAACATTACGTACGTTCCACGTAGGTGGAATTGCAGGTAACATTTCTGAAGAGAACAAGTTAGAAGCTAAGTTTGATGGTGTTGCTGAGATTGAAGACTTACGAACTGTAGAAGGTGACAATGGAGAAGGTGGTAAATCTACAATTGTAATTTCTAGAACATCTGAGATTAAAATAGTTGATAGCAAAACAGGTATTGTACTAAGTACGAATAATATCCCTTACGGTTCTATTCTTTCTATAAATAATGGAGCTAAGATTAAAAAGGGTGACGTAATTTGTTCTTGGGATCCTTATAATGGTGTTATTGTTTCTGAGTTTTCAGGTAAAATTGCTTACGAAAATATTGAGCAAGGGATTACTTATCAAGTTGAGATTGATGAACAAACTGGTTTCCAAGAAAAAGTAATTTCTGAATCTAGAAATAAGAAGTTGATTCCTACTTTATTAATTCAAGATGCTAAAGGAGAGACTTTACGTTCTTATAACCTTCCAGTTGGTTCACATATTATGGTGGATGATGGAGAAAAAGTTCAAGAAGGTAAGACTCTAGTTAAGATTCCACGTAAATCTGCTAAGGCAGGGGATATTACTGGTGGTCTTCCAAGAGTTACAGAATTGTTTGAAGCTCGTAACCCTTCTAATCCTGCCGTAGTTTCTGAGATTGATGGTGTAGTTTCCTTCGGTAAAATTAAAAGAGGTAATAGAGAGATTATTATAGAGTCTAAACTTGGTGAAATCAAGAAATATCTTGTGAAGCTTTCTAATCAAATTTTGGTTCAAGAGAACGATTATGTGCGTGCAGGTATGCCACTTTCAGATGGTTCTATTACTCCTGAGGATATTTTAGCAATTAAAGGACCATCAGCTGTACAACAATACTTAGTGAACGAAGTTCAAGAAGTATATCGACTACAAGGTGTGAAAATCAATGACAAACACTTTGAGGTTGTTGTAAGACAGATGATGCGTAAAGTACGTATCCAAGATGCAGGTGATACGATTTTCTTGGAAAATCAATTAATTCATAAAAAGGACTTTATCCTTGAGAATGATGAGATTTTTGGAAAGAAAGTAGTTGAAGATGCTGGTGAGTCAGAAAATCTAAAAGCTGGTCAAATTATTACGGCTCGCGAATTAAGAGATGAAAATTCATTGTTAAAACGTGCGGATAAAACATTAGTTTCTGCTAGAGATGCCGTTGCTGCTACTGCAACTCCAATACTCCAAGGTATTACAAGAGCATCATTGCAGACTAAATCGTTTATTTCTGCCGCTTCTTTCCAAGAGACAACTAAAGTATTAAACGAAGCTGCAGTAAGTGGTAAAGTTGATTCTTTAGAAGGCTTAAAGGAGAATGTAATTGTAGGGCATAAGATTCCTGCAGGTACTGGTATGCGTGATTATGAGAATATTATAGTTGGCTCAAAAGAAGAGTATGATGAGATAATGGCTCGAAAAGAAGAATTCAAATTCTAAATAAATAAAACCCTGACCTAATGGTTGGGGTTTTATTTTTCTAATTTAAAAGCAATGGCAGATAATAATCAAAAGCAGAAGCAGATTAATATTGAATTGGATGAGAAAACTGCTGAAGGTACGTATTCAAATCTGGCAATCATAAACCATTCTGTATCAGAATTTGTTGTGGACTTTATAAGTCTTATGCCTGGAGCTCCAAAAGCAAAGGTTAAAAGCAGAATAGTATTAACACCCCAACACGCTAAAAAGTTTTTAAAGGCTTTAAATGATAACGTTCAACGTTTTGAGAAGGCAAATGGTACCATTAAAGATTATGAACAGCCTCCAATTCCATTAAATTTTGGTCCTACTGGAGAAGCATAAAACATAAAAAAAGCCTTGATTTTTCAAGGCTTTTTTTATTGAATGGTTTTTATGTGAGCCAACCTTTTGTAATACTTTTTTTTGCAAAAAAGATAAGATAAAGACCAAAACCTAAAATAAGAATTGGGAAAATTATAGCTTGGGTACCCATAACTTCAATAGTATTCGTCATAAAACTGTTATATATGAATTGAGCAATCGCTGCTATTAAAGAGACTACAAGGAGTGGTTTAGCCCATTTTTTCCGAATTAATAAGGCAATACTACCAATTGCTCCAGCAAAAACAGCGATAGCATATGCAGCCGTTACCCATGCAGGTCTTCCTTCAAATAACGCTCTCTGCTCTTGAGTCATTTGTTCTAATTGTTCAATAGATGTAAATGCTTCAAATAAATAAGCAGAGACACCCATTAAATTCCATAATAGTGCAATTACTGCTACAACCCAAAACCAAGTAGGTGGTTTGTTTAATGCATTTGTTGTCATAATGTTTTTGTTTATTGGTTAATAACCAGTAAAATACAAAAAAATTATGTGTCAAACTCAGAGGTGAAATGAAGTTTTACGGTAGGGTATTTCTGTTGTGTCATTTGTAAAGAGAATTGTGAGTCAGCCAAAAATACTAGTTGGTTACGCTTATCTTTTGCCAAAAATTTTGATTTTACTCTCTTAAATTCTTTAAATTCATCATTTTCACTTTCTGGTTGCACCCAACAAGCTTTGTGAACTGGAAAATTCTCATAAGTGCATTTTGCGCCATATTCATGTTCTAATCTATACTGTATTACTTCGTATTGAAGAGCGCCAACAGTTCCAATAATCTTACGACCATTTAATTCTAGTGTGAATAATTGTGCCACGCCTTCATCCATAAGTTGGTCAATACCTTTGTATAACTGTTTGGATTTCATAGGATCCGCATTATTAATATAGCGGAAATGTTCAGGAGAAAAACTAGGAACACCTTTATAATTTAGTTTTTCTCCATTAGTAAGTGTATCACCAATTTTAAAATTCCCTGTATCATGTAACCCTACAATATCACCAGGATAAGAGATATCTACAATTTCTTTTTTTTCTGCAAAAAATGCGTTTGGACTTGAAAACTTGAGGTTTTTTCCATGTCTGACATGTAAATATGGTTTATTTCTTTCAAAAGTTCCAGAAACAATTTTAATAAATGCTAACCTATCTCTATGCTTGGGGTCCATATTGGCATGTATTTTAAATACAAACCCTGAAAAATCTTTTTCATTAGCATTTACTAAACGTTCTTCCGCTTTTTTAGGTCTTGGCGAGGGTGCAATTTGTACAAAACAATCTAGCAATTCCTGAACTCCAAAATTATTTAAAGCAGAACCAAAAAAGACAGGCTGTTGCTTCCCATCTAAATAGGCTTCTTTGCTAAACTTTGGATATACGCCATCTACAAGTTCTAAATTATCTCTTAAATCAATTGCGACTTTTTCTCCAATAATTTTATCAAGTTCGGGGCTGTTTATATCATCAAAAGCAATTGTATCTTCAATATTAGATTTATTGTTACCACTAAAAAGATTAATATTCTTTTCGAATATGTTATAGATTCCTTTAAAATCATACCCCATTCCAATAGGAAAACTCAAAGGAGTGACGGTTAGTCCTAATTTCTGTTCAACTTCATCTAGTAAATCAAATGCATCTTTTCCTTCTCTATCTAATTTATTGATAAAAACTAGCATAGGTATGTTTCGCATTCTACATACTTCTACTAATTTTTCTGTTTGTTCCTCGACTCCTTTAGCAACATCTATTACTACAATAACGCTATCTACTGCAGTTAAAGTTCTAAAAGTGTCTTCTGCAAAATCTTTATGCCCAGGAGTATCTAAGATATTGATTTTTATGTCGTTATAGATAAACGCAAGTACAGAAGTAGCAACAGATATTCCACGTTGTCTTTCAATTTCCATGAAATCACTTGTAGCAGTTTTCTTTATTTTATTATTCTTTACTGCACCCGCTTCTTGAATAGCACCACCAAAAAGTAATAACTTTTCGGTTAAAGTGGTCTTCCCAGCATCTGGATGAGATATAATCCCAAAAGTTCTTCTACGCGCTATTTCTTTTTCAAAACTCATTAAAAAAATTTGCGCAAAATTATCAATTTATAATGACTTGTATCAATCATTTCCTTTAGAATCTGTTTAGACTGAGTTGTTTGTGACTTTAGATTAAAATATGGTTCCAAAGAATAATAAATAGTGTTAATAATCTTTGATTTTGAAAAATCTGCTTATAATATATTAACGTATATGTAATAATTGCATCTAAGGTAGAAGTAGCTGCGTTTTATCGAAAAAAATAGGTGTTTTAGTAGATAAAAACTATTTATGCACTACATACCTTTGAGTATTTTTTTGAATATCTTGCGGTATTATTTATTATCCCAAAATTCTTACATTTCGTAACCTGTGTAATGTCATGGTGATTAGTTTAAAAAGAGAAAACTATCATTTATGAAAAAAATTACGCTCCAAACCTCTACTGATAATACTATCTTATCCGTGAGGGTAGTTTTAATAGCTTTTATTTACTGCCTTTTTAGTTCGCAATTAATCGCCTCTACTTCTCCAATACCACCAACAAATATTTTTACAGATACTGATGGTGATGGAGTTCCTGATTACAAGGATATGGATATTGATGGTGATGGTATTTTAAACATTATTGAAGGTAATGGTGACGCTGATGGAGATTACATTCCTAATAAATTGGATGTAGATTCTGATAATGATGGAATCATTGATAATATTGAAGCACAGTCTTCATATAATTATATAGCTCCTTCTGGCAAGGATGTAGATGGAAATGGACTGGACGATGCCTATGAAGATACCCCTGGAAGCTGTAATGGGCTCACCCCTATAGATACAGATGGGGACTATATTCCTGATTACTTAGATGTAGATTCTGATAATGATGGTGTTGTTGATAATGTTGAAGCGCAGAGTAGTAAGGGGTATATAGCTCCAAGTGGAAATGATACAGACCATAACGGACTCGATGATAATTATGAAGAAACACCAGGTAGTTGCGGTGGTCTAATAGTTTTAGATACAGATAATGACTATGTTCCAGATTTTAGAGATATAGATTCAGATAATGATGGGATTATAGATAATGTTGAGGCTCAATCTGTAGACAATTTTCAGGCACCTTGTGGAATAGATTCTGATGGGAATGGTTTGGATGACCATTATGAGGAAAGCCCAGGAGCTTGTGGAGGAATAACTCCTATTGATACAGATTACGACCATTATCCAGATTTTAGAGACATTGATTCAGATGATGATGGTATTCCGGATAATGTAGAAGGACAACCAACAGCGGGCTATATTCCACCGAGTGGAGAGGACGCAGACAAAGACGGACTGGACGATGCTTATGAAGGTTCAGGCGATGAGGGCATCACCCCAGAAGATACCGATGAGGATACGACTCCAGATTACATCGATTTGGACAGTGACAATGATACGGTCCCAGATAA
>CANLXH010000003.1 GCA_947495075.1 uncultured Croceitalea sp. | reverse complement strand
AATGATGATAATGTAGTGGTTGCGTTTTCTCAGGCTACGGGTTCAGATGCGGAGAATGTAGGAGGAAACCTTCCAGTACTTTTTATTACGGGGACAGTAACGAATGCGACGACTGTTACGGTTACGGATGCAGGTACAGGAGTTGCAACCAACGGTACGGATTATGTTTTTACGAGTCCACAAGTGGTCAACATCCCTGCGAACACTTATGACGGTACTGTAGGCACAGCGATAGCTATACCTACCCTGTCGATAACGGGAGATACGAATGTAGAAGGGAATGAGACGATTGACCTAACCTTGGGTACACCGACTGGAGATGCTACCTTGGGCACGCAGACCTCGACAACGTATACAATAAACAATGATGATACTTCTATTTCAATGGGTCCTGGTGTAACTCTTGATGAAGGAAATTTTGGGCCAACAGCTTTTACTTTTACGGTAAACCGTACAGGTAATTTGACTAATGCATCAACTGTTAATTATGTTGTGACTGGAAGTGGAACTTCTCTTACAGATGATTCTGATTTTATTGGAGGAGTTTCTCCAAGTGGTATAATACCTTTTGCGACTAACGCAGTGAGCACAACGGTCACGATTAACGTTAATGGTGATACGGATTTTGAACCAACGGAAACTTTTACAATTACATTGAGTAATCCAAGTGTAGGTTCCACGATTGGTACAGGAACTGCCATAGGTACAATAACTAATGATGATAGTGTTAGAGTTAGTGTAGGAAATACTACTAATGGTTTAGAAAATAGTGTTGGAACTGTAACAAATGGTATTGTAACAATTTCTCAAACATTTGCAACAGCCACTGATACTGAAATAACTTATAATGTTACCGGAACCGCAGCTTCTGGAGTAGATTTTACTGCTTTTGGTAATACGGCAACGATAATTGCTGGTCAAATGTCTACCATAATTACTGTGCCCGTTATAGAAGATGCTATTGTTGAAGGTAATGAAACTGTAATAATAACATTAACGGGAATAACTTCTGGAGATGCGGTTTTGGACCCTACGCCAGCAAACCGTACAGCAGCAAATACCATAGTTGATGATGATACGGCAATCGTTACTATTGCAGATGTAAGTGCTCCAGAAAACGGAGGCCCCATAGCTGTAGTCGCATTATTAGATAATGCTGTTGTAGGTGGTTTTAGAGTTCAAATCTCCACAACAGATGGTACTGCGACAGCAAATAATGATTATAATGCAATTACAAATCAACCTTTAGTTTTTTCTGGAACTGCAGGGGAAACAAATAATATTACATTAACTCCACAGCCGGATACGGTTATTGAGGGCGATGAGAATTTAACTATTTCGATGAGTAATTTATCGAATACTACATTAACTGTCGATATATCAGACACAGCTACAATAACTATCTTAGAAGATGATTCCTGCGCTGCTGGTTCATCAGCGCCAGTTATAGATGTTACTGAGGAAACTGCTTTTTGTGATGCTTTTAATAAGGATTTGGATGATTACACAACAAGTACACCACCAGTTGGTTCAGAATTAAGATGGAGTACTAGTAATGCAGCATTGGATGATGAGACTACTCATTTAAGTACAAGTGTAATAAATGTTGCAAACACTTATTTTGGTTTCTTTTACGATACGGTAAATAATTGTGCTAGTCCTGCCTTACAAATAACGATTACAGCAAATACCACACCTTTCCCTGGTACTGCGACAAATGCTGCAGCGTGTAGTATTCCAGCAAATGGAGTTTCAATAATAAACTTAAATAATCAATTAACGGGAGCAGATGCTGGAGGATGGTCTTTTGTAAGTGGACCAGGTGGGAGTTCCACAACTATTAATGGAGGTAATCAAGTAGATTTTACAGGTCAACCAGATGGAACTTATATATTTAGGTATACAACTACTGGTGCCGCTGCTCCATGTACAAATCAAATAGAAGAATTAACGATTACGGTTTCTCAATGTATTTTACCTTGTAATGCAGGAAGTACCGCACCAGTTTTAGATACAAATCAACCTATAGATTTTTGTGATACTATCAACGTGGATTTGAATAATTATGTTACTAATACTGCTCCTGCAGGCAGCACATTAACATGGAGTACAAATGCCGACCCGCTCCAAGAAAGCGCTCATAGAAGTAGTCTTGTTAATGCACCTGGTACCTACTATGGTTTTTTCTATGATGATGTAAATAATTGTGCGAGTCCGACTCTTGAAATACCACTTACTATTAATATTACACCAACAATTAATAGTGCAGTTGGTGGAGTTCGTTGTGAACGGGGCACTGTTACTTTAACTGCAACGAGTAATCAAAGCGGAGCTTCTCTAAATTGGTACAATACTCCCACAGGAGGAGCGATTTTAGGTACGGGAAGTTCTTTTATTACTCCGAATATTACCACTACAACATCCTTTTATGTTGAAGCTACCTCTAATAATTGTACCTCAGTTAGAACCGAAGTTATTGCAACAGTAAATAATCAACCATCAGCCGGAGTTGTAACAAACAGTATTGCCTGTAATTCTCCAGGAGATGAAGCAGCTACTACTATAGATTTAGATACAACTTTGAGTGGGCAGGACACAGGAAATTGGAATTTCACCTCAGGACCCACAGGAGGTACACCTGTAGTTGGGACAGATAATGTTGTTGATTTTACAGGGCTACCTATTGGGGATTATATTTTTACTTACACTACCAATACAGCAGCTTCACCATGCACAAATGAATCTGTTGATGTAACTATTTCTGTTATTACCTGTAATTTTGATGCGGATAATGACGGTCTTACTAATGATGAAGAAACAGTACTTGGTACAGATCCTAATAATCCGGATACAGATGGGGATGGTATTCAAGATGGTCAAGAAGTAAATATAGATAGTACTAATCCACTGGATGATTGTGATTCAATAGGTGGAACTCCCCTCGGGACTAGTGATTGTGATGAAGACGGATTAACAACCGATGAAGAAACTACTAATGGGACTGACCCTAATAATCCTGACACGGATGGTGATGGACTTTTAGATGGTGATGAAGTAAATGTTGAATTAACAAATCCAAACAATCCAGATACAGATGGAGATGGTCTTACAGACGGTGAAGAAATCTTAGTAATAGATGATTCATCAACAGCTGCTGTACCAGATACTGAGACAGATCCATTAGACCCTTGCGACCCATTTTTTACTCCTGATTGTAATCCAGACCCAATCGACTTATTAATAGAAAAAATAGTAGATAATGATAGCCCTTTGCTAGGCGACAACATTACATTTACAATTTCTGTCACGAACCTTACTATGGACCGTGTAATAGACATTACCGTAAGTGATGTATTAGATGCTGGATTTATTTATGTTTCTGATACTGCTACAAAAGGAGTTTATGATGAAATAACCGGAATATGGACTATTGATGAATTAGTTGCTGAAGAAATAGTGAATTTGGAAATAACGGTAACAGTCGTTGATTCGGGAACACTTCAAAATACAGCTACACTTACTAATTCTTTTCCAGTTGATGAAACAATTGAGAATAATGAGGCTTCGGTTACAGTACAACCAGTTGTTAGTCCTTGTAGTGACTGCGGTACAATTTGTAATATCTTTTCTCCTAATCAAGATGGAGTAAATGATTTCCTGATACTTAATTGCTCAAATACATACCCAAATAATTCACTGCAGATTTTTGATAGGTATGGGAACAATATATTTGAAGCTGCACCTTATGATAGTTCATGGGATGGTACTTATAAAAATGGCGAAGTGCCTAAGGGTACTTATTTTTATATACTTGATTTAGGAGATGGTAGTGAGGTTACTAAAGGTTGGATTCAAATAATAAGATAATCTATAATGCTAATACGTAGTTTTTTTAAATATAAGATTGTCCTATTTATTGCTCTTCTATGGTGTGTACTTTCTTTTGCCCAGCGAGAGCCTCAGTATACACAGTACATGTACAATATAGGTAGCTTTAATCCTGCTTATGTTGGCTCAGTAGAGTCTACAGAATTTTCAGCTTTATACAGAGCGCAATGGATAGATATTCCTGGAGCACCTAAAACTCTAAGATTTGGTGCTAATATGCCACTTTCTAATGATAAAATGGGTTTGGGTTTTAATGTTGTTAGTGATCAATTAGGTCCTTCCTCACAAACTTATATTGATGTTGCATATTCATATCAGGTTAATCTGAGCTCAGATTCTTGGTTGTCTTTTGGCCTAGATGCTGGAGGTTCTTTTTTAAATCTAGACTATTCACAAGGTAATTTTCAAAATCCTTCGGAACCTATTATAGGCGGGGACAATTTAAATCAATTTTACCCAATTTTAGGAGGAGGATTATTTATGTATGGTGAGAATTGGTATACGGGAGTTTCTACCCCTAATTTCCTTACACTTGGTATATATAATGAAGAATTAGAAGCTGTTATTGATAACAACATACAAGTTGATTTTATAGCTGGTTATGTGTTTGATATTTCTGATAACACAAAATTTAAACCAGCGGCTCTATTAAATTATATTGATCAAGGACCCTTAACTGTAAACTTATCTGCTAATTTTCTTTTTTTAGATGCATTTACCTTGGGAGCATCTTACCGTTTTGATAATGCAGTAAGCGGTTTAGCAGGGTTTCAAATATCAAATACCCTATTTTTAGGGTATTCATATGATTACAATACAAATGGTCTTGGTGAGTTTACAAATGGATCGCATGAAGCCATATTAAAGTTCTACCTCGGTAGAGAAGGAAGAAAACGCAACAAAAACAAACAAAATAATAAGTTAAAAGGAAAGCCAAAACAAGTGGATTCCCCCAGATTTTTTTAATTCCATTTAGATGAGAGCACGACTATTCATTTTATTCTTCATTTCCTTTTCGATTTGTTTTTCCCAAAAGAAGCAATCTAAAGGAGATCAGTTATTTTTTCAATATGCATATAAACAGGCTATAACTGCATATGAGGCTGATTTGGCGAAAGGATATTTAGATGTAGTACAATATTTAAATTTAGCAGACTCCTACTATCAGGTTGGGAACTACGAAAAAGCATCTAAAACTTATCTAAGTGTTTTATCTAATGATAGTAGATTGGATTCTATTATGAATAAACATCGATTTAATAAGATGTTACAGAGCCTGTCAAGGATTAACAGAGTTAGTAAGTTAGATAGTCTCTTGCAAAATAATAAAGATGTTTTTTCTAATGAACTTTTAGAGAATTCAAAATTCAACAATGAATTACTTAACTCAAATGTTAATAATGGATTAGACTACCAAATTTTTAACTTGAAGAGTAATAGTACACAGGGGGATTTTTCACCTGCATTTTATAAAAATAAGTTATTGTTTACTAGTGGTAGACCCAAAACTAAAAAGCAAATTTATGCACCTTCTGGTCAAGTATATTTAGATATTTTTGAAGGTGGTCCAGATGCATCGGGACAATTGGCTTCAGTTGTAAAATTTAAGGAAATTCAAGATTCAAATTTTCATAAGGCAACTCCTTATTTTTCTAAAGAATTGAATAGCCTTATTTATGTTTTATCAAATACTTCAGATGGAGAACTTTTATTTGATGATAACGGTAAAAACGCTTTAGCTATAGGTATGAAACCACAAAATGGGGAGTTTAGATTTTTACTAAGAGATTTAAGTACTTCATTTTACTACCCATTTTATGATGCTAATAGTGGAAAACTATATTTTTCTGCAAAGTTTGAGGAGGGTTATGGAGGCACAGATATCTATTTTGTATACACGAATAATGGGCAAATTATGTCCGCACCAATTAATTTGGGCCCCAGAATCAATTCTCCAGGAAATGAAATAGCACCATATATTTTTGAGAATAGTATATATTTTTCTTCAGATATTTTTTATGGTCTAGGAGGAATGGATGTCTATAAATCTAATTTTGAATCTGAAGATAGTTTTAGTATACCGGTTAATTTAGGTAAGGGTATTAATTCTGAAAAAGACGATTTTGGTTTTATTATAAAAAATAGTGGAGATGGGCTCTTAGGTTACCTGTCTTCAAACAGAGATGGAGGTAAAGGAGATGATGATATTTATGGTTTTTTAGTAGACCAGAAGCCTGGTCTTAAAACATTAACGCTACGTGGGAAAGTTATAGAGCCTTATGGGAATCAAAAAACAATCTCTAATGCATCTGTCCGATTGTTAAAAAATGATGGAAGTGTTATTAATGAAGTGGTATCTGATGAAGATGGAACATATCGTTTTGAAATTCCTTGGAGAGAAGAAGTAATATTACAGGCTTCTAAAGAAAGACATTCATTATATACTAAAAAAATGGTAGTAGTTACTGGAGATGACCAGGAAACTACTTTTGATGTAGATATTGGGTTGTCTCTGTATGATGATTTGGTAGAAGAAAAAGAAGGACAAACTGTAATTAAGCTAAGGAAATTCTTCTTTGAGAGGAATAAAAGTAAGCTAACACCAGAGATTGCCATTGAATTAGATAAAGTAGTCACTGCTGTTAAATCATTTCCCAATATCCAACTAAGAATAGAAACCCACACAGATAGTAGGGGAGGCAGTAGTACTAATTTTAGACTTACTCAGGCTAGGTCTGATGCGATTAAAAAATATCTTCTAGACAACGGAGTTTCTGGGACAAACGTTTTATATTCTATTGGATACGGAGAAGATAAAATTCTCAATAACTGTGGTAATGGAGTTTTTTGTTTAGAAATGCTACATAAACAAAATCAACGTTCACTTATTGTAGTCTTAAATGACAACGTATTATTTCAATAAAGGTTTATTAAAATAGTACCATCCAACAATAATATATAGAAAAGAAAGCTAAAAACACCATTCCAATATAGGATAGTAATTTTAAACCTTTATTAGGTTGATATTCGGTTTTTATATCTTTTCCTGTAACCGTTTTTAAATTCATCCAACCGATAATTGGTGCCATTACAAAAGAAACAAAGGTAGCAAGGGCAACTAAATTTGCCATGTTTGCTCCAAATGCAGCAATAACAACCCAATTTATTAAAGCTAAGAAAAGAACAACAAAAGCAAAAGCGCTTTTTTTAGAGAAGACTTTATTTGCTGGATATAATTTACTGAGTACATCTAAACTTACCCTGGATACGGCATCATGAGCTGTCATGCAAGTGCTAAACATAGTTGCAAAGGCAGCGATAGCTATTAAAAAATAAGCCCAGTTTCCTATATGTGAAGTGAATATATTTACAATTTGATCTGCAAATAGTACTGCACTTCCACTAAGTTCAGTGCCGGTACCGTATAAAGTCATACAACCAATTACTAAGAAAAAAACGGCTAAAAGGGCAGTAAGAAAATAACCAAGGTTAAATTCGTACAAAGACTCTTTTAAGCTAGGCTTGTTTTCCATGGATTTAAGTTTTTCCATACTCCACATACTTACCCATCCAGAGGCTTCTACCGCAGTGGGCATCCAACCTATCAATCCTATTAAAAATAGGATTCCAACTTCATTAAATATTTTTGGAGCTTTAAAATCTGATATTGGTGGAACTTGGCCTTTACTGATAACTAAAAACGTTGTTACAACCAAAGCAATAAATAGGATGGCGACTACTAACTTTAATGAAACCTCTAGAAAATGATAACGTCCAATAATTAGAACAGTGCTTATGAAAGCAAAAATCCCAAGGGCAACAAGACTAATATCAATAGAATTGATTTTAAAAAGATTTATAAAAAGACCAGCAGTTACTATATAAAGAGCTGCCAAAATAGTAAAAACACTAACCAAGGTTATAAGTGCGTAAAGCCAAAGATATTTTCTACCCATATTTAGATATCCTTCTATCAAGCTTTTTTTGGTGATATTGGTATACCTAACACCAAATTCAAAAAAAGGATACTTTAGAATATTAGCTAGTATTATGGGGATTAACATTATCCAGCCATATTGTGCACCAGCTTTTGTTGATAGTACTAGGTGAGAAGTACCGATAGCCATGCTGGCGAAAAGTAAACCTGGGCCTAAGTTTTTTAGTAAAGTTTGAGTTTTTGTCATCAATCTAATGGTACAATGATATAACTAAAATAGCTTTTTTCTCGAACTGAAGAAATGGTATATTAGCCTGTCTAGATTCTAAATAGATTTTTAATGAAAATAATCTCAAAGATTTTTAAAGTACTTTTTGTTTTAATAGTTCTACTTGCTGCCACCTATTTTTTAGGTCCCAAAGTAAGTGTACCGGAATTAGACACCAGTTTACCCAATGTTACAAAAGATTTAGCAGTACTTGAGGAAGAAATAAATCTAAAAGAATCTCAAAACGAGAAAATTAAACCTGATAATGAAGCAAGAATTATATGGTTTGATAGCATAGCTAAAAAGACAGCGTATAGTATTGTTTACCTGCATGGTTGGTCTGCTAGTCAAGAAGAAGGAGACCCCATACATATAGAAACCGCAAAACGATATGGTTGCAATCTGTATTTACCTAGACTTGCAGGACATGGACTTTATGAAGATGAATCCATGTTAAATTTAACTGCAGACCAAGTCATAAATTCTGCAAAAGAAGCAATAATGGTAGGCAAACAACTGGGTGATAAAGTAATCATAATGTCTACTTCTACTGGCGGTACCTTGGCATTACATTTAGCGGGAGGAGATAAAGATATTGCCTCCTTGTTATTATATTCTCCTAATATTGAAATTTTTGATGGTAATGCTAAGTTATTAGCAAAACCATGGGGTTTAGAACTGGCCAGAATAGTGAAAGACTCAGATTATCATGAGTTTGATGTTGATATTGAAATGAAGAATAAATATTGGACTACTAAATACCGGTTAGAAGCATTAACGCACCTGCAAGCCATGGTAGATTATACAATGGTTCCCGAAACTTTTAAGAAAGTTACTCAACCAACATTTTTAGGATATTTTTATAAAAATGATTCTATTCAGGATAATGTGGTATCTGTTCCTGCTATGTTAACCATGTTCGATAATTTAGGGACTCCAATAGATAAAAAAAGAAAAGTGGCTTTTGAAAATGTCGGAGACCATGTAATGACATCTCATATTACATCTAAAGATTTAGAATCTGTCCAAAGAGAGACCAATAATTTTTTTGAGAAAATTTTGCACATTAACCCCAAGTAGACTTATAGTATAATTCGTTGATTATTGAATGCTGAAAGCTTCTATTTGTCGTTTTATTTCTACATCATTTCTTTAAAATTTCTAAAAGGTTAATTTTTTTTGTAATATTCCAGTTGTGAATAACCAATCCAACCAATTTTTGTGAAACTAGCCAACTTCATTAAAAAACTTGAAGAAATTAATTCGCTATCCAAACATGAACAACTGGTTCTGGGTGTTATTGAGGCAATAGATTCGGGTCATCTAAATGTGGGTGACCAAATGCCATCTATCAACACAATGGTAGAAGAAGTAGGTTTTGCCCGAAAAACTATTGTAAAGGCGTATGAAGAACTAAAAGATAGAGGTCTTGTAGAATCTAAAAAAACTAAAGGTTATTTTGTCGTAAGCGATAAAACTAAAGTCTTTCTAAAGATTGCGCTACTTATGTATTCTTTTCAAAAGTTTCAGCAAGAATTTTATAATACTTTAAGAAAGCAATTAGGGTCTAAAGTACAAATTGATGTTTTTTTTCATCATAATAATGAAGAAGTTTTTCAGACTATTTTTATGAACATTAGGGCAAAGTATGGCTTGTATGTCGTTGCACCTATCGAAAGTGATCCTGTAAAGAATTTACTTAGAACCTTAAGTCCTGAAAAATTGATAATAGTTGATAGATTTCTTAACGTTGGTAATGAATTTACTTATGTGACTCAAGAATTTGAGCAAAGTACCTATAGTAATTTAATTAGTCTTCTTCCTAAAATAAAAAAGTATAAAGAAGTCATACTATTTTACAGAGATGATTTTGACTATCCCAAAAGTATCTTGTCGGGATATTTAAAGTTTATAAAAGATTATGGGTTCAAAGGGAAAGTTCTTGAAAGTTATGATTCAAATACGGTAAAAAAGAATAATTTATATCTTTTTATCGGTGACGCAGACTTATGGTCCTTACTCAAAGATTGTAAAAATTCAGATTTAAAAGTAGGTGTTGATGTCGGTGTTCTTTCGTTTAACGATCATGTGGTAAAAGAAATAATATTTGGAGGTATTACTTCAATTTCAGCTAATTTTAATGAAATGGCTTCCTTGACTGCAAAAAATATTAAAAATTTGAATTACTCCAAATCGGTAGTGCCAACAAACCTTATTGATAGAGGTTCTTTATAGAATTCTTTAAAAAGTTAAATTCCCATATTTTTTATTTATAATTTGCGATAAGCATATTTTTAAGCCTTTAAACTTTGATATTAACAAAACTTTTTTATTTTTGTTTAATAGCATAGACTATCATAGCATATAGAATAACTAATCTAAACTCAATCTTTATGAAAAAAAGCCATCTTAAAAAACTTTTGGTTTTATTGGTCTTTATTTATGCAAATATGGCATTTGCACAACAGACTGTTACAGGTACTGTCTCTGCTTTTGACGGGCCTCTCCCAGGAGTAAACATTATTGAAAAAGGAACTACAAACGGAGTAACTACTGATTTTGATGGAAATTTTACCATCACAGTTGGTGATGACGCCACATTGGTTTTTAGTTACATTGGTTTTAAAACACAAGAATTAGCAGTCGCTGGACAAACTACATTAAATGTATTGCTAGAAGAAGATTCGGCATTGCTGGATGAAGTTGTTGTCGTTGGTTTTGGATCGCAAGCAAAAGTAGATGTAACGGGAGCAATTTCTCAAATTAAGCAAGAAGAAATTAAACAGATTGTAAGTGCAGATCCTACTAATGCGCTACAGGGAAGACTAGCAGGTGTACAAGTCGAAAGTGGAGGTGGGCAGCCAGGTGCTCCCACCAATGTAATTGTAAGGGGTATCAGCTCATTAACAAACACCTTTCCGCTATATGTAGTGGATGGTGCTATCGTAGACGATATTACTTTTTTAAATCCTAAGGATATTATCGATATTCAAGTACTAAAAGACGCTACTTCTGCGGCTATTTATGGAACTAGAGCAGCAAATGGTGTTATTATTGTTTCTACCAATCGAGGTACTACTAATTCTGCGCCAAAAGTTTCTGTAGATATACGTGGTGGAGCTAATACAGTTGCTAGAACATTAGACTTTTTGGATGGTCCAGAATTTGTTCAATTTTTAAATCAAAGAAGTATTAATGAAGGGCTTCCGGCTAATATTGTAGATAATGGTGTGAATACAGATTTTCAAGACTTATCATTAAATTCTGGAACTATACAGGATTTTGGTTTTAATATAACAGGTGGTGGAGAAGGTTCATCTTATTATTTTTCTTCTAATTATTATGATGAAGAAGGTATCGTTACAAGTGCAGATTTTCAGCGTATCAATATTCGTTTGAATAGTCGTTTCAAATTTGGGAAATGGAAGATTGAAGAATCTCTTTCCTACAATCAAAGAGACTTAAATCAGAACCCATTTTTTGGTAGTGGTACGTTTACTGCACCAGTTGTTAGAGCTTCTGCACCAGAAAGATTGGGTGGGTTTGAGGCTATTGATTCTAACTTATTTGGTGGTTCTGGAGGTACCAATAATTATGCGTTAGCACAATTAGTAGATGACCAGACTACGCAGCGTAATGTTCTAGGTAACTTTAAAGTAGAGTACGAAGTGATTGATGGTCTTACACTCGGTTTAAACTATGGTGTAGATTACCGTAATACATATGTGAATTTTAGACGACCTCGTTTTGATATGAGTCCAACGGACGCTCAGGTTAATTTAAATGCTCTAAATGATTTGACAGAAGTACGCGGTGAAATTTTATCCACTAACATCGAACCAACTATCAACTATAAGAATAGCTTTGGAAAGCATGATATAGATGTTCTACTTGGTGGTGCTAGACAACAGATAGATAATAATTCTATTGCAATTCAGGCTGAAGGTTTGCCTTCTGATGATATTACCAATGTCGCGGGCTTTACAGATGCTATTGTAAATTCTGGAGGGGGGAGATTTTTATCAAGAATTTTCTCAGTGTTTGGAAGGGTAAATTATAAATATGACGATAAATATATCTTCAATGCTATTGTTAGACGTGACGCTTCTTCACGATTTTCATCAGAAGGTGATTTTAACAATATAGTCTTACCTGCGTTCTCAGCAGGTTGGGTAATTAGTAATGAAGATTTTTGGCCAGAAAACTCTGTTTTTAATTTATTGAAGTTACGAGCAGGTTATGGAGAATTAGCTTCTCAGAATATTGGTGATTTTTTATTTCAGTCAGTGCTTAACCCAGCATCAAACGTGAGTTTTAATAATACAACTGCTGGTGGTTTTGCAATAACCTCTTTAGTAGATCCCAATATTTCTTTTGAAACTGCAGAATCTACAAGTTTTGGTTTAGATGCTGTCTTATTAGATAATACACTTTCTGTAGGAATGGACTACTATGTAAGAAATAACAATGATGTTCTTGCTGCTGTAGCCGTTCCTTCTACAACGGGATCTGCAGATCCGGTAACTCAGAATGCTGCATCGATACGTAACTCTGGTTTTGAACTACAAGCTAATTACGATTATGATACAGGTGGGGATTTTAAATTTAACGTAGGTCTAACCTTTGCTACCTTTAGCAATGAGTTAACAGCTTTACCAAACCCTTTAGTAGGACCTTCTATAGATGAAGAAGGGAATACTCCTAATAGATTTGAAGTTGGTCAACCTATAGGTTTTTTCTTTGGATTCCAAAACGACGGACTCTATAGAAGTCAGGGCGATATAGATAATGATCCTGCTTTAGCAAATGACCCAGAAAGAAGAGCCATTTTACAGCCAGGTGATTTTAGAAGAGTGGATATTAATGGAGATGGTCAAATTAACAACGATGATAGAACCAATTTAGGGTCTCCAATTCCTGACTTTACTTATGGTATCAACTTTAATGGAACTTATAAAAATTGGGATTTTGGTCTCAACTTTAATGGAGTTCAAGGAAACGAGATTTATAACGCCCAATTATTCACAGGAACATTTTTCTTAGATGGAAATAAATTTGGTTTCCTAAGAAATGCTTTTGGATCCCCAGGAGCAGATAATGCCACTACAAATATTCCTAGAGCTTCTTTGCCAAACGCAGCTGGTAACCAATTACCATCAGATTTCTTTGTAGAAGACGGCTCTTATTTAAGATTAAGATCTATTGAGATAGGTTATGATTTGACACAGGTAATTGATGTACCATGGGTGAGTAGCGCTCGTATCTTCTATAACATGCAAAATGTTTTCACAATTACGGGATATAATGGTTATGACCCTGAAATTGGATCTACTCTAGTAGGTACTGGAGGTGGATTTTTTGGTTTCCCAAATAATACGCCGCCAATTCTTGGTAGAGGTATTGATTTAGGCGCGCAACCTAGACCAAGAACATTTATCTTAGGATTACAGGTATCGTTTTAAATTGTTTATGAATAATTAGAAAATTGACAAAATGAAATTAAAAACAAGTAAATTTATGATTGTTACGCTATTAGCAGCCATTCTGGTTCCGCTAAATAGTTGTAACGAGGATGAACTTCAAATATCCAATCCAAATACAGTATCACAACTAGCTTTTTTTAATGATGAAGCGGATTTTAGAGTTGCTGTAAATGGAATGATACACCCAATTACCGCAGTATTTTTCTGGGGTAGGGTTGTACATACGGGTCCAACTTTAAGATCAGATGCATTTAACGTAGTGCCTTTTGCAAATAATACGACTATGTCTACATTACAAGGTGTTCCAGGCGTTAGTCGTTGGTCATCAGATATGTTTCCACAATTGTATCAAACCATATTTAGAGCAAATACTATTTTAGAGGAAGCAAATGATGAAAACTTACCTGCTGGTAGTGGTAGGGATGAAGTACTAGGACAGGCCTACTTTATGCGTGCTTTTGCAAATTGGTATTTGGCTGCTTTTTGGGGTAATGTTCCTTTAGTTTTAAGTACTCCTGAAAATCAAGAAGAATTTTTTCCGTCTGCTGCAACACAAACAGAAATTTTTAATTCAGTATTGTCGGATTTAGCGATGGCTGCAAGTATGCTTCCGGCTACATGGTCTGACAATGATTTAGGAAGACCAACATCTGGGGCAGCATTAGCGCTTAGAGGAAAGACTAATTTGTATATGGGTAATTTTTCAGAAGCTGCAACGGATTTAAGAGCTGTAGTGACTAGCGGAGTATATAGTTTACTTCCTGCCGAAGATTATGGGAATAATTTTAATGTAGTAGGTGAAAACAATTCAGAATCTGTTTTTGAATTACAGTTTGCTGCGCAAGATAATTTTGTATGGGGGTCAGATATACCACTTACGGGGTCACAAAGTAACTATATTATTGATTATGCACCTCCAACTTACAGCTTAGATAGAGGACACTATATTAATCCTCATATACTACAAACGTTTGAGGATAATGGAGATACCGTAAGAAGAAATGAAACAATAGCGTTTGATTATCCAGGTGCTACTGGATACGGCGGAACACCATTCTTGGAAGATTTTGCAGGAGACATTGAAGCTGCCGGAGTAGCCGGAGTAGACGCTTTATTTACTCGTAAGTACGCAATGCTATTTGCAGGTACACGTGATCAAATTTCACCGTTTGGAGAAAATATTGGATTAAATTGGAGAATAATCAGATATGCTGATGTCTTGTTAATGTTGGCTGAAGCAGAAAATGAAAACGCTAACGGTACTGAAGCAATTAATTTGATAAATCAAGTAAGACAAAGAGCAGGTATCGCAGATTTAGCAGCTGGATTAACACAGGATCAAATTTTTGATGCTGTAGTCCAAGAACGTATTATGGAATTAACAGGTGAAGGCCATCGTTATTTGGATTTAGTTCGTTGGGGGCTAGCTGAAGAAGTATTGGGAACAGGTTCCACTATAGCAGGTGGAAGGCATCCAAAATCTTTAGCAGGAGAAAGTGCGGTTTTTACACCAGGACGGGATGAATTAATTTGGATTCCAGTACCAGAATTGAACGCTAATCCGAATCTTAGTCAAAACCCAGGTTACTAAACACGACCTTTGATTATAAATATTTAGTTTGATTTAGTTTAAGTTCAGTAATTATTAAGAGCCAAGTGATGTATTATTGCTTGGCTTTTAATTTAAAAAAACCGTAATATTATAATGAGGATGAATATCCAAAAACTAGCTTTTTGTAGTGCAATTGCTTTCATGTTTTCATGTGAAAACAGACAAGAAACTAGACTTTTTGAATATGTAGACGCTGAACTTACCAATATAGATTTTTCAAACACTATTACCATTAATGAGAAAATCAATGTTATAGATTTTCAATACTGTTATAATGGAGGTGGTGTTGGAATAGGTGATTTTAATAATGATCAGTTACCAGATATAGTTTTTACGGGAAACCAAGTGCCTTCAAAAATCTATTTAAATCAAGGAGAGTTAAGTTTTCTGGACATTACTAGTGGTTCTAAATTTCTAACTAAAGGATGGATTACCGGTGTTTCTATAGTAGATATTAATACAGATGGACTAGATGATATCTATTTAAACGTAGGAGGAGCAAATTGTAACAACAACTGCAATAACTTACTATTTATCAATCAAGGAGTAAATGAAAATGGTATCCCTGAGTTTGTTGAGAAAGCAAAAGAATATGCTTTGGATGATGCCGAATACTCACAACAAACTGTTTTTTTTGATTATGATTTAGATGGTGATTTAGATGCCTATATTGTTAGAAATGGTAATGTAAAATTCGATAAGAACTCCCCAATACCTAAACGTTATTTTCCAGAACATTTAAGTGATGTCCTTTTGCGTAATGATGAAGCAAATAATTATGGACACCCCATTTTTGTAGATGTATCAGAACAGCTCGAGGGAGCTGAAAAAGGTTTTGGACTTGGAGTGGGAATCAATGATTTTAATAATGATGGTTTAATAGATGTGTATATCGCAAATGATTTTATAACTAACGACCTACTCTATTTAAATTCTGGCTCAGGAGCTAATAGTACATCAAGCTTTAAAGAATCATCTGCAAGTTTATTGGCACATCAAACTTACAATGCCATGGGTGTGGATATCGCTGATGTTAATAACGATAGTTATCCAGATATTATGGTTTTGGATATGCTACCAACCAATTATAACCGACTTAAAACTATGGTAGGTTCCATGAATTATGATAAGTATGAACTTGCACTTAAAAATGAATATTCACCGCAATACATGCGCAATACTTTGCAATTAAATAATGGTTTAGATGAGAATAACAAACTAAAATTTAGCGATGTTTCTTTCCTAACTAAACTTTCACAAACCGATTGGAGCTGGGCTCCATTATTAGTGGATTTAGATGCTGATGGAGATAAAGACATATTTGTTACCAATGGTTATGGTTTAGATATTACGAATCTTGATTTTATAAATTATACGCAACAGAATAATGTTTATGGGACACCTGAAAGTCGCGACAAAAAAATTAAAGAGTTGGTGTCTAAACAAGGTTCAGTAAAACTTCAAAATTTTCTTTTCGAAAATAAAGGAGATTTTAGTTTTGATGATGTTTCAACAAAGTGGAGCAAAGAAAAAATTTCATTGTCCAACGGAGCTGCTTATTCCGATTTAGATTTAGATGGCGATTTAGACTTAATCGTCAATAATATTAATAAAAAGGCATTTGTTTTAAAAAACAACACTTCTTCTAAAGAAAATTTCAACTACTTAAAACTAAAACTTTCAGGTTCAGAAAAAAATAAGGATGCTATTGGAGCCAAAGTTGCTTTATGGGATAATGGTGCTACACAATCACATTTTCAATCTGTAATTAGAGGTTATCTTTCCTCAGTCGACCCTACAGTTTTTTTTGGACTAAAGGATAGTAAAATCGACTCTGTAGAAATTACTTGGCCAAATGGTCATAGCACTAAGCTTAAAAATATTGCTTCAAATCAGACACTAACAGTAAGTATTTCAGATACCTCGGGAGTAAATATAGAAAACTCTGCGCAGGAGAATTTATTCGTTAGTAATACAGAACTATTAAGATTTAAACACCAAGAAAGTTTATCTAATGATTATATATCTCAGCAGCTATTGCTCACACAGCACTCTAAAGACGGACCCTGCTTTGCTGCCGCTAATATTAATGGAGTAGTAGGAGATGAATTATTTATAGGAGGAAGTAAAGGTATTCCTAGTACTATTTGGATTCTTAATGACCAGAATGAATATGAGAAAACTCAAAAGTTAGATTCCATTTATGAAGATACAGATGCTTCTTTCTTTGATTATGATTTGGATGGTGATTTAGATTTATATGTCGCGAGTGGAGGAAATGAATTTAAAGAAGGAACTCCAGGCTATACAGATAGATTATATGAAAATTTAGGAGCTAGTGGATTTAAGTTAACTCAAGAGAAACTACCGGAAAATACTGCAGCAACCAGCTGTGTTAGACCCTATGATTATGATAAAGATGGTGATATAGATATTTTTGTTGGGTCTAACATTGTTCCCAAAAGTTATCCCAAAATACCTAAAAACTACTTTTTAACTAATGAGAATGGAACCTATGTTGAAACTCAGATTAATGAGTTGTCCAATATTGGTATGGTAAAAGATGCAACATGGTCAGATATTGATAATGATGGATGGAATGATTTAATCCTTGTTGGTGATTGGATGCAAATTACCGTTTTTAAAAATTATTCAGGAGTTTTAAAAAAATGGGATATTCAAATTCTAAATAAGAATGATAAGGTAATAGCTTCTGATGGATGGTGGCGGTCGGTAAAACAGGGTGATTTTGATAACGACGGTGATATCGATTTTATAATTGGTAATCAAGGACTAAATAATTTTAGTAACCCTAGTCAAGAACACCCTATGTATATCTACAATAAGGACTATGATAGAAACGGTAGTATAGACCCTTTAATAGCCATTTATTATGATACTGATAAAGGTAAGGAGTTGATGCCTTTACATTCTCGTGATGATGTAATGAAACAATTAACGGCACTTAAAGATAAATACCAAACCTATGAGCAGTTTGCTAAAGCAGATTTTAAATCCATCTTAAATATTAATCAATTAGCAGACGTATCATTAAAAGCTACGGTTTTTGAAAATTCATATCTTGAAAATCTTGGAGATGGCAAATTTAGACTTACCTCTTTACCGATAGAATGTCAGCTTGCACCTATTAGTGCACTATTTGTAAAGGATTTTGATGCTGATGGAAACTTAGATGTTTTATTGGCTGGAAATGATTTTTATGCAGAAACCCATTTTGGACGATATGATGGTTTGCAGGGAGTTTTTATGAAAGGAGATGGTACAGGTAATTTTAAATCAATTTCGTCTAAAGAAAGTGGTTTTTATGTACCTAATCAGGCAAGTCAGATAATTGAAATTAAGGATATAGAGAATAATAGTTTACTTCTTGTTGGTCAAAATAATGAGGATAGTAAGTTGTTTGAGTGGAACAAAAAAATAGCACAATGAGAAGTGTTCTAAGCGCAGTTAGAGAAGAAATCAAGATTATAAAAAATAAAAATAAAGCTGATTGTAGTTTAACTAAAATTACAGCTGGTAATGATTTGGCAATTTATAGCTTGGATTTGCAATCCAAAGAAGAATTTGTGCCCGAACCTATTGTCTTGGAGTGGAAAATACCTGCTCTAAATATAAAAGGTTTGTGGAAGCCTACTTCTGATTTTTCAAAACGAATTGAAGCGGATTGGGAATTGGAAAATCATGAATCGAGAATTTCTATAGACTCCCCTGTTTTGGCTTTGTTTGGGAATAAGGATGAGAATGTCCTTTGTTTTTCATGCTCCAATGCTATTAATAAGATTGAATTAGGCGCTAAGTATCGCGAAGAAGATGATTTTATTTACTGTAAAATAATTTTGTTTACCGAGTGTAAATATGCCATTACTGATTTTAGTATTGAAATACGATTAGATTATAGAGATATTCATTTTTCGCAGGCACTTAAAGAAACAGGACTTTGGTGGGAAAGTTTCGAAGCTTTAAAGCCTTCTAAAGTACCTGAAATTGCAAAAAAACCGCTGTATTCTACCTGGTATCAATTTCATCAAAATTTAGATGAAGACTTATTATTAAAGGAATGTAGTCTGGCTAAAGAACTAGGTTTTGAAGCTATAATTATCGATGATGGTTGGCAGACCAAGGATAATAATCGTGGCTACGATTATACAGGTGACTGGCAATCTGAGCGTTTTGAAGATTTTGGCACATTGGTAGACCGTATGCAGGACTTAGGAATGAAAGTAGGTCTTTGGTATTCCGTGCCCTTTTGTGGAAAAAAATCCAAAGCTTACCAAAGATTTAAGGGTAAATTTTTAACCGAGAATCATAGATGGGCACCCGTTTTTGACCCTAGATTTCCTGAAATCAGAAATTATCTAGTGAGCATTTATGTTGCAGCTGCTAAAGACTTGGGACTAGATGGTTTTAAATTAGACTTTATTGATGATTTTAAAGCTTATCCAGATACTTGTTTTGAACCAAATGCAGAACGCGATTTTACTTCTATTAATGATGCCGTTGATGCTTTGTTAACTCAGGTTAGTGATGAGGTGAGAAAAGTGAATCCACATATTTTTATTGAATTCAGGCAAAAATATACTGGCCCTGCGATGCGCAAGTATGGTAATATGTTACGAGCTTTTGATTGCCCCGGGGATTATACCATGAATCGCGTTCGGATAGCCGATATTAAAATGTTATGTGGTAATACAGCCGTGCATTCAGACATGGTTACCTGGCATTTCGATGAAACTGTAGAAAATGCCGCCTTACACTACCTTAATACCATGTTTGGAGTGCCACAGATTTCAGTAATGCTTCACGAGGCACCTATGGCTCATATAAATATGATTCGTTTCTATACCGATTTTTGGAACAGGAATACCGAGTTATTACTAGCTGGTAATTTCACACCTACTTCGCCCATGGCAAATTATCCTATAAAAAGAGTTTCCTCTGATGAAAAGACAATAATTGGTGTTTTTGAAAATAATTTTATAGACCTGGAATCTACTCATAATCAAATCGATATTTTAAATGCGAAACCTTCACAATCCATAATCCTTGTTGCTAAACATAATTTTGGTACTTTTAAATGCCAAATTTTTGATTGCGAGGGAGCAATGGTTAAAGAAGATCCTCTAAATTTAAAGGAAGGAGTAAATGCTTTAAAAGTTCCTATCTGCGGTATGGCTCAGTTACGGCTGACTAACTAACTAAAATAAACCAACATATGGGGACATTATCCATTATTTCTTTCCTAGGCTTTACATTATTGGTCGCTGGGGTTGCCTGGTACGCTACAAGAAAAACTAATGAAAAATCTGCTGATGGCTTTTACCTTGGGGGGAGAAGCCTTGGTGCGCTTACCATAGCGGGGTCATTGCTTTTAACCAATCTTTCTGCCGAGCAGATTGTGGGATTAAACGGTCAGGCATTTACTGAAGGTATTTTGGTAATGGCGTGGGAAACCCTTGCTGCAATTGCCATGGTTATTACTGCCATTTGGTTTTTGCCTAAATACATGAAAAAAGGTATTACGACCATTCCCGAATTTATTCAAGGCCGTTTTGATGAGAATACAAAAGCGATATTATCAGTGTTATTTCTTATTGCTTTTGGTATTGTATTGCTACCAACGATATTGTATGCTGGTTCCAAGGCCTTTATTACCATGTTTCAATTACCTGAAGTGTTAGGGATTTCAGAAACCGCTTGTTATTGGATATGTGTCTGGAGTATCGGTCTTATAGGTATCGTTTATGCCATTTATGGAGGATTAAAGGCGGTAGCAGTATCTGATTTAATGAATGCAATAGGTCTGTTAGTTGGAGGATTATTGATTCCATACTTTGGTCTAACGATGATTAGTGATGATGGAACCATCACAGGAGGCCTGGCCAAACTTTGGTCAGAAAACCAAGATAAATTTGATGTCACCGGTGGTCCAACTTCATCCATTCCGGTCGGAACAATCTTTACAGGTATGATGATAGCACAGATGTATTATTGGGGTACCAACCAATCTATTTTACAACGTGTATTCGGGGCAAAGAGCTTAAAAGAAGGTCAAAAAGGAGTTTTGCTCGCGGCCTTTGTGAAGTTTTTGATTCCGGTAATTGTAGTGCTGCCAGGTATTATTGCTTATAACATGTTCGGTGCAGAGTTGAACGATGCAGATGCTTCTTATCCAGAATTGGTAAGAAGGGTTTTACCCGCCAGTTTATTAGGTTTCTTTGCAGCTGTATTGTTTGGGGCCATTTTAAGTTCTTTCAATAGTTTGTTGAATAGTAGCGCCACGTTGTTCGGGTTTGACTTGTATAAGAAACTCTTCAATAAAACAGCTTCGGAGCTGCAAACCGTAAAAGCAGGTAAACGTTTTGGTTTAGGTCTTGCTGCGATTTCTATGACTATAGCACCTTTTATTAGAAATGCTCCCGATGGTCTGTTTGCTTATATACAAGAGTCGCTCGGTAGTTTAAGTGTGCCCATTTTAGCTGTTGTACTTATTGGTATTCTAACGAAAAAAGTACCCGCAATTGGTGCAAAGATTGTGCTAATAGCTGGAGTCTTAATGTATTTGATAAGTCAGTTTGTTATTAGTCCGCGTATGGTAGAAAACGCAATTACAAAGGCTAAAGCTTCGGGCGTCACCGATGTTGCTGAACTGGCGTTGGTTAAAGCGGAAGCGTACCCACACTTTTTACACATTATGGGAATTCTCTTTGTGGTAAATGTTATCATTATGTTAGTAGTAGGTATGATTAGGCCAAAAACTGATGTTTACGTTCCAAAGGTTACCGATGTAATTGATACGACGCCATGGAAATATGCTTGGATTGTAGGTGGACTTATTTCGCTATTGGTATTAAGTACCTACCTTATATTCTAGAAAATTAAGATAAGCCGAAGAGTCTCTTCGGCTTATTTTTACATTAATATGTAAAGTATATTTGTCATTATGGAAAATAAAATATACATTTAGCTTTTCAAACTTTACTTTTAATATTATGAAAAATATATGTGAAACAGAGCGTAGTAAGCTACACCGTTTAGGTAGATTTCAATTACCTAACAAATACAAAAATGTAGGATGGGCAATTATAGTTAGTGCCTTTACGCTTATGATAGCAAAGAAATTTGTAGATGAGCCTACATGGGTAAAACCAGTTTTACGTAATGTTATGATTTTAGGTTTTTTAATGGTTTCTATCTCTAAAGAAAAGATAGAGGATGAACTTATGGGTAGTTTAAGAGCAACTTCATATCGGTTGGCATTAATTATAGGTGTTCTGTATGCTCTAGTGCAGCCTTATGTTACCTACGCTATAGAAAGTTTAATAGATCCAGATAACGCAGCAATAGATAATGGGTATTTTCAGGTATTGTTATATATCTTATTAATTCAGATTATGTTCTTCCATATTTTAAAACGTAGTTCTTAAGATGAAGAATAACTTAAAAGTACAACGTGCTATAAAGGATTTAACGCAAGAAGACTTGGCAAAATTATTGGGTGTTTCTAGGCAGACTATTAATTCTATTGAGAAAAACCGATATGTACCATCTACAGTATTAGCCTTAAAACTTTCTAAAGTTTTTGGAATTTCTGTGAATGATATTTTTGAATTGGAGGTAGGAGAATAGAATAGAAAAGCTGAGACATATGTTTCAGCTTTTCAAGTACTCGAATGGGAATTAGCTTCGCTGAACCCACTCAAACCTTTTGAGAATGAAAAACCAAGGTATAACCTTGGTTTTTCATTTATTGGTACTCGAGGCTGGACTTTAATCCGCACGGACTAATGTCGGTTGGGTTTTATTTTAAGGAACGGCAAGAAAGTGCTGGTAATACTGAAGAAAGAGCAGTGGAATAAAGAATTAATGATAAATAGCGTGGAAAACATGAATCTACAGGAAGGAAACATAATGTATGTGGAATTGCAAATAGGATGTCTTAATTAAATTACTTCTATAAGTTTCCCCTTTGATTCTGCATAGTCTATGCCCCATTCCGTAATGCTCTTAATCACAGGAATAAAACTTTCCCCAAAATCAGATAATGAGTATTCTACTCTATTTGGAGGCTTTATTCCAAAAACCTTTCGCTCCAAAATGCCATCTGCTTGTAAGGCTTTTAGTTGAAGGCTTAACATTTTTTCAGTAATATCTGGCATTAACTTTTTTAATTGAGAAAATCGCATTTCTCCATTTCTTAAATACCAGATGATAACACTTTTCCATTTACCCCCAATAAAATGTAATGTGGCATTTGTACCACAATGAAAGATGTGTTCGTTTACTTGATACGCTTTCTGTTTTCCATCAACAATCATAACTGGTATTTGACCTGTCATCCATGACAGTTATTGCATGGTAAAGATATTCAAAATATTTTTATACTGTAAAAAGTATAGTTATAGTAAATATGGGAGTTATTTCGAATATCGTTGGATATTTTGCATTATTGCTTAATCTTTATTCTATGGCCGCCAAGGGAGAATGGCGTTTACGAGTAATTTCCATTATCGCAAACTGTATTTATATAGTTTATGGTATTCTTATACAGGCTAAACCTATCATAATTGGGTGCACCGTTGCGGTAGTTTTACATGGATACCGTTTGTATCAACTTAAAATTAAAACATATGGAACAGATACAATTGGCTAAAAAAGAAGATGCAATTTTTATAGCAATGCTAGGTCGAATAACCTTTACGGAGGCGTTTGGGCATTTATTCACAGATAAAATAGGACTAAAGAACTACTTAGATACCACTTTCAACGTTGATAAGATTAAAAAAAGCTTGGAGAAAGAGAATAATATGTATTGGATTGCTTTTGTAAATAAACTCCCTGTAGGTTATGCGAAATTAAAATTGAATTCAACGTCTCAATTTGTTGATGCCTTAAACGTTAGTCAGCTTCAAAAAATCTATGTCCTCCATGACTTTCTTTCTATGAAAATTGGAAAAAAATTGCAAAATCTTTTGCTACAAAAGGCCGCGGAAAACGGAAGTGAAAAAATTTGGCTATCTGTATATGAAGGGAATAAAAGGGCCATTGGCTTTTATGAAAGAAATGATTTTAAAAAGGTGGGGACACATCAATTCAGTATAGGTAAGGATCATTTTCAATTTTGGGCAATGGAAAAAACACTAGAAAACAGTTAATCAGGGATGGACAATAACAACTTTTTAAGTAAATGGGCTAGTTCTTTTTGCTCTTCTTTCGTCAAGACAGAGATGGAATCATGAGCTTCCTCAAAGCGAATTTCAATTGCTTTATTTATAGTTTCAAGCCCTTTTTCGGTGAGTATTGCACGCTTAATACGCTTATCTTTTTCATCTGGTTTTCTATAAATAAGCCCCAGTTTTGTCAATCTGTCCAACAGTGCGGTCATAGCCCCTGAGGTAATTAAGACGGACTGCATTAGTTGGGTAGGAGTAAGTGCATAGGGATTCCCAGAGCGTCGTAAAGTTGCCAAAACATCCAAATCGGTATAATAAATACCCGTGTCTCGTAAAGCCAAACCCGCTTTTTTCTCCAAAATCTTACCGAGCTTTAGAACGCGTCCAACTACAGCCATAGCGGAAGCATCCAATTCGGATCTTTCGCTACGCCATTCCGCCAGTAATTTGTCTATAATATCCGGTTCCATTAAAAAGAATATAGACGAAAATAAGAAATATATCTTTACATAAAGATAAATTATATATATTTGTAAAATATCTTGATATCAAGATATTTCATTAAATCAAAAAAAAACATGAAAAATTATGTAATCACTTTAGCGCTAATTACGCTGTTAGGCTCTTGTAACTCACAAGAAAAAAATGAAGTTATTCCTTTAGCAGTTAAGGAAACAAACTTTAATTATGAACCCACGGTACTCGCCCAAGACACTACAAAGCTGTTTATTGGAGAAGGGGATATTAATAGTGATACCGTATTGATTATTGCAGAGGGTGGTCCCCACAATCAATTGTATTTTGACTTTAGCGGAAGAACAGTATGGTCTGCATTACCAGACTTTTTCAGTTACTATCGAGCACATATTCATCAGGCAAACACACTAAACCCAACAATATACCATTGGAAAAATGAGTTCACGGAAGAAATGGCGGAACTGGAAGTGAACAACGAGGTTGAAATTCTTAATAGGACTATAAAGTATTTTAAAGATCGTAATAAAAAGGTAATAGTTGCGGGTACTTCTTGGGGTGCGATGATGATTCCTTACCATTTAACAACTAGCGGAAATCAAGCGGATAAGTATCTAATAAGCGCTGGGAGATTAGATCCAGCGCCTTTACAAGTAAAATATCATTTAAAAGGCTACAATTCAAAGTATTTGGAAGATGGCAAGACTTTAATATTTCCAGATACTACGAGGGTACGTAATCCCAACCGAGGAGAATACTACCATAAAATATCTAGGGTAAAGCAATTCATGAAAGGGGCATTGGGAAAGCATAAGTTTACAGAGGAACTGGCAGACATGGATTTATCAAATGTCATTTTCGCTTATGCCACCAATGACCCTCAAATTGGAGCACTTACCGAAAACGAAATCAAGTTTTTAAAATCTAAGGGTGTGCCTATTTACACTTCGGATGGAGGACATGCAGGACCAGACAGACGAATTATAGAATTGGTAAAAGATGGAACCATTAAACTTTAATAAAATGAGCAAAATGAATATAAGGAGTACATTTTTTATACTATTGTTTCTTGGTGCATTCGTCTCATTGAGTGCCCAAGAAAAAGAGGCCTCCCATCAATATGAGACTCGTTTTGAGCGTATTGCTCAAGAACAGCTAGATGCCTACAATGCCAAGGATATAGATTCGTTTCTAAAATCCTATGCAGAGGATGTTAAAGTCTACCGTTTTCCAGATAGATTGCTTTATCAGGGAAAAGATAAAATGCGGGATACCTATAAACGTATGTTCGAAACTATACCAAACCTGCACTGCACTTTAGAGAATAGAATAGTAGAACAAAATGTGGTCATTGATAAGGAAAAGGTTCAATTGGGAGATAAAACGATCAGGGCCACCGCCATTTATGTAATAAAGGACTTTAGAATTAAAGAAGTCTATTTCATTCAGTAATAGTATGCACTTATACGATATACTAAAAAGCCGCAGACTTCATTCTCTCAAAGAAAAAGTAAGAATGTTGTTCCCAGAATTTCTTATGCTTTTTTTGGCAGTTTTTCTAGGTTTTATAGCTGATAATATTAGGGATGGATTCGTTGAAAAGAGCATTGAAAAGGACTACGTGCGGTCCCTCTTAAAGGACATTGAAATCGATAAAATAAAGATTCGAGAAACCATGTCCTTCAATGAATATCGTATTAAAAAATTGGATACGCTTTCAGATTTAGGTTTTACCTATAATCAACACAAAGATGATAAAGCCCTTTACATGAGTTATGAAGGCCTAAGTGGGGACCCTGTATTTTTTATTCCCAATGAGCAAACTTTAAGACAATTGAATTATTCTAGTGGCTTGCGTCTTTTGTCGAGTAAGGCTGTGGTGCGAGCCATATTGGAATACGATTACCGAAAACAGGAATTAAAAAGGCAACAAGAGGATTATGATTTTATTTACAAGCAGACCTCCAATTTGGGCCTACGAATTTTTAACCAATTTCCTTTCAAGGCTAAAGCGCAGTATAGAAGACGGACCGGGCAGATAAGCACCAAAGCCATTACCCAAAAATTGCTTTCCAATGATACCATACTGATTAATGAATTTGCAAACAAGGTCTATATCTATCAAAGTAATGTGGAGTATTATAATGTAATGTTAGAGGATGCATGGTTCAGTGCGGATAGTTTAACCAAGAAAATAAAAAAAGAGTATCGAATTAATTAAAATAAAATCAAGATGAGGAAGATATTAATAGCAATATTGGCCGTAGCAGTCGGTCAGTTTGTATGGGCTCAAGAAACCGGGAAAGATACCTATACCATTCAGCGTTTATTAATTTATAACGAAAAAGGTGAGGTATTGCTAGAAAAAAATGATTTTGGCTGGATGACTCCAGCACTTCGTCATAATAGTAAAGCATCCATAAAGCAAGGCTTAGCGCAGCTAGCTTCGGAATATAATCTTAGTATATCTAGCCCTATGGTTGCTGGCATCTTTATGTTTGTTCCCAATTATAAGCCCATTTCCCAATTTCGACAACATTACAGATGTAAAAAGGTGGATGGAAGTCTTGTGGTTCCAGAAAACAAAGAGGATGCAAGGTGGTTTACGATTAGCAAAGCCGCAGAGATGATGTCCTTGCCAGACACAAAAGCACCTGTAGTAATAGGGGAGATGACAAAACAATTATTATATTATCCGGAAAGCCTCTGGGGAGGAACATTTGAATTGAGCAAAGATAAAACAGGTAAAATATCCCACACGATAATTGAAAACTACTATACTTTAAGGTAACTCATTTAATATGAACCCTACTTTATAATCAGTCGGGCATTTTAATGAAAATTTCTCTATTCGAGTGATTTTTATGGACAAGGTTCAGAAAAATTGTATCGAGAACAAGAATTTTTAGATTAAAAACCTTGTTCTCGATACCTTCCCTTGCAGCAGTCGAGCTTTTTCCTCGAAGAAAACTGACGGCTTTTGGCACCTATAATTACAAAATGTACAACCTATTAATACTGCTACTATGTTGGAACTGCAGCCCGAATATTTAAATAAAATAGCCAATCAGTTAATTATAATAAACTCCTTATTAGGTGGGTTTTCAATTGCTGTTATGGCAAATTTATTAATAACAAAGAGTGAAGGTAACATTGGAGCTTGGCTTCTTAAAGTAAGTATCTTAGCGGCAGCTTTCTTTTTAATAACAGTTTTTGCAATGACCAAAATTGTTATGATGACAACAGAAGGATATCCAATTGATTTTGAAACTAGTGAACTAACTTTTCCAAAAATTGTTGGATTCGCTTCTTTTGTTTTAGGGATTGTTTCGCTTTGCATGCTATTAGGACTTTCTGGTTGGAACAAATCAAGAGCAACAGGGATATTTTCAACTAGTGTTGGAGTAGTAACCTTGGTTTTGATATTACTTAATCTATAAATTCTTATTCTCCTTTAATTTTTTTTTCTAAAAATCTTCTTCCAAAAATGTAATAGAACACCTTTTTTCTGAAAACACTCTATTTTGTAAGAAAAAGCGTGTAAAATGGAATAAAAACCATAGAAATTCTAAGGTTTTCCTATAATGGATTTTAATGGTCAATTTCTATATTGTTGTACTCCAAACCATTGACTTACTTCCTTTGTTACCTCCCCCAGAAAATACCCATAATTGGGTATTTGAAAAAATAAGTGAAATGCGAATTTTGAAATGAGATAAAATTATACCAACCATCCTGATTATAATAAAAGTTAATAATGAGAACAATATTTTTAATAGTAAGTTTTTTAATTATGGCCAAGACTACAGCACAAACCGACAATACCGATACAGGAACCTCTGATTCCGAAGAAATAAAAGCATTAAAAGAACTAAAAACCATATCTGAATTGAAGAAATCCATTGCCGTAAATGAAAAGGATGAAAGGGCGGCCAAGTTGGATAAGCTTAAAGGTGGTTTAAGCTTGGACCCTGTAAAATCAAGTACTTCGGTAACCGGTGTGCATATTGAAAACAAGGTATTGGCCCAAAAAGCTGTTGATCGAACCATGGAAAAATTGGTCAACTCCCTTTTTAGCAGCGATGTTGTGAACTTTAATTCAAAAAAATTAAAGAACGTAATTATCTACAATGAAACGCTCAAATCCCAAATAATAGCTTATCAAGAGCTCAAGTTGGATTTGGCAGATTTCAAAACCAGATTTGAAAGAGAGTATAAAAAATTGGATGACATTGCCAGTATACCACTTGACCCCAATGCAAGGAGCGTTGATCTGGCAGGTTTTACAGCAGCTTTGGTAGGTACCTATTCCCTCATTCAGACTATCGGTGCCCTAAAATCGGCTTTTAATGAAGAACGTTCATTTACCGTTACCGAGACTGAGATTTCTGAAGTCGCCATTGCGGCTAGCCTTTTCAATGCGCTCAACAAAAAGTTCAGTGGGGTGAATATTATTTCACCCGTTCATATTCCGGTTATCCTTAACGGCAGTTCCGGAGAACTCTCCAATGCATGGAAGGATATCACAACCACGCACACCAAATTTGTGACTCTATCCGAAACGGTAAAAGAACTTGAAGCAGAAGCAAAGAAGTTACACAAAGACGAAATGGATACGGGTCTCAAAAAGAAAAGAAAGGAACGATTGGATGAGATTAGTAGCGGGTTGCAAAAGATTTCTGCTCAAATTTCTGCCTATGAGATGTTGACAAAACGATTATATGAGGTTGGGGATGACAAAAGTAGTTTACTGGCATCTTCAAAACAGATAGAAGCCATTGTCACCAAATTGAATGTGCCCAATTCTTTTATCATTATTGTGGAAGTGGAGGCAAGTGGAACTGCTTTTACAAAAAAAAGTTGGTGGGTGAATAATATTAGCTTCAGCGGGGGTGCTCATATTTCTGGAATGCTGTTTAACGCAGAGGGAACTTTGGTTAGTGCATCCAAAGAGCATTTTGTATTCCCTTTCTACAAAAACGATGAAATAGATTAACAATTTCATAGTATGCCATTACAGAAAAAAAACCCTGAAAGAAACAAAATACCAAAAGACCAGTGGGATTTGGTAGTAGGACTCGATAATAATGGTAATGAGATTACCCTCAAGGATTACGATTCTATTCAAAAAGAAGGGGTAATGCGTATCCAGCTAGATTCTAATCGAGAAACAAATAGAAAAATGATTGCACTCCACCGGCTTGAAAATGTAAAGAACTATGGTATTTTTCGTTTACCTGGCGTTGGCAAAGTCGATAGGGAGAAAGCGATTCAATTAATTAAGGAGAATTCTAAGCACGCAGAGTATCTAATCCAGTTAGAACTAAAAACAATAGACTTGATGGTCCAAAGACTAAATTCAACCGAATGAGTATTATTTATATAGACGTCAAAAATGACGAAGATAGCATACAAATCGGAGACTATAGAAAACAACACCTGTATCGCCACATTCAGTTAGATGTTGTTGCGGTATATGAGTCGAGCGGAGCTCAAGCCAGTAACATAAAAAACGGGTGCACCAATCATCCAGAGGCATTGATTACGTATAGTGGTCATGGTGATTTTGACTATATAAATGATTATGGGCATACCGAAATATTTCATGCTAACGATAATAATTTGGCAACCTATTTGCAAGAAAAGATTGTGCATCTCCATGCCTGTTTTGCAGGTGATTCTTTGGGACCTGAAATGGTGCGTCAAAAATGCAAGGCCTTTTTTGGGTACAACGATTATTTTAAAGCGCCCCATGAAGACGATCCGGATTATCATCTTATAGATCATTTTATGAATCCCGATGAAACTTTGGTGATTCAGTTGAATAATGGAGCAACGGCTTCCGAAGCAGCCAATATGGCTATTTTAGCCTATGAAAGTGCAATTGAGGCCATTGATAATAGTAGCCAAAACGGCAATTACCATATTTTCATTAGGGAAAATAAGGATGCATTTTGTCATCCAAACAAAGATTCAAAGTATGGGGATAAATCTGCTACGATTTTGATGAGCGTATAATGATATTGGCTTATTACTAGTCTTAAAAAAAACAGCTAAAATCTAGAGAAATGGCATTTTATATTAATAACAAAGAATTTGAAAGTGAGGAGCAATTTAGCAAACACGGCCGCGGCTGTGCCACGAAAATTCCCACGCCCATTGATATTCTAAGAGTTGATGAAGAGATTTCCTTTAACAAATCTAGGAGACGACTCTATTCAAGACTTAATATAGAAGTCCGTTTTCACCATATTACATACGGAGGCAGGGGACTCATTAAAAGAAATCAGCGAGAATCGCAAATAGCACTATTGAATTCTGCATTCAAAGGGGCTAACCTTAGTTTTAAGTATAGCGAATCACATGTTGCATATATTGATAATCACAGTTGGTATTTAATGGGGCACGGTTCTGCCGCCGAACGTGAGGCGAAAACTTTTATGGGTCAAGATTCCAAGAAATATTTGAATTTTTACACCGGAGGGCTGGTGTCTGGGCTTTTGGGTTGGGCTACATTTCCCTATGATCTTGCTGGAGACCCCATCATGGATGGGGTAGTGGTATTAGATGAATCACTTCCAAAAGGGAGTGCTTCCCCATTTAACTTGGGCATGACAGGTGTACATGAAGTGGGACATTGGTTGGGTCTTTACCATACCTTCCAAGGTGGCTGCGACAGTATTGGGGACCATGTATTAGATACGCCGGCTCATAGTGCTCCAAACTATGGCACTCCAGAAGTTGGTTTGCCACATAACGCATGCACTGCCGGAGAGTTTGCTCCAATACATAACTATATGAATTATGTAAATGACGCATGGATGAATGAATTGACCACTGCGCAGGAAACCAGAATCAAAGAACAGATTATGATGTACCGTACAGGTTTATTGAATCGATAGTTGGAACAAGTCCCTTTTTATTTCGCTTAGCTCCATAAAAAAAGCCCTTACTTTCGTAAGAGTTTCTCTCGTTGTACTCGAGGCGGGAATTAGCTTCGTTGAGTCCCAGTTCAAACATTATGAGAATAGAAAACCCAACCCTTAAGGGGTTGTTTGTTAGTTTCTCATATTTTGGTTCAAATAAATTTGATCAAATACTCGAAACAAAAAAACCAAAGCAAAAGCTTTGGTTTTCTCTTTATTTGTACTCGAGGCGGGACTTGAACCCGCACGGACTAATGTCCATTGGATTTTAAGTCCAACGTGTCTACCAATTCCACCACTCGAGCCTGATATTGGTATCAGAATAAAAAAAACGCTGACAAGCAGCGTTCTTTTTGAGCGAAAAACGGGATTTGAACCCGCGACCTCCACCTTGGCAAGGTGATGCTCTACCAGCTGAGCTATTTTCGCATTTTAATGAACGTACACTTTTATAAGTGCGGATGCAAATTTAATACAATTCTTGAAATCTAAAAGAATTTTTAAATGAAAAGATAAAACTTATTGGAGCTTCCTTTTTTACGAGCTAGCCTTTTTCTTTTTACTTAATAAGCGCTTAATTTCATTAAGTTTCATTAATGCTTCAACGGGTGTTAACGTATCAATGTCTAAATGAAGAATTTCTTCTTTTATTTCTTCTAAGAGCGGGTCGTCTAAATTAAAGAAGCTTAGTTGCATTTCATTCTGTGCTGCCTCTAGATTGGTTGCTAATTCTTCACTAGAATGAGATTTTTCTAGCTTTTTAAGCATTTTAGTAGCCTTTTGAACCACTTGTTGTGGCATTCCAGCCATTTTGGCTACATGAATTCCAAAGCTGTGTTCACTTCCACCAGCGACAAGCTTTCTTAAAAAAAGAACATTGTCTTTTAACTCTTTAACAGATACGTTGTAGTTTTTAATTCTACTAAAGGTACTTGTCATTTCATTTAGCTCGTGATAGTGTGTGGCAAAAAGTGTTTTTGCTCGTGATGGGTGTTCGTGAAGGTATTCAGATATCGCCCAAGCAATAGAAATACCATCGTAGGTGCTGGTGCCTCTACCAATTTCATCTAATAAAACTAAACTGCGTTCAGAAAGGTTATTCAAAATAGAGGCCGTTTCGTTCATTTCTACCATAAAAGTAGATTCTCCCATAGAAATATTATCACTTGCGCCAACACGGGTAAAGATTTTGTCTATAACACCAATTTTAGCTTGGGCAGCAGGGACAAAGCTTCCCATCTGTGCCAATAACACAATTAATGCAGTCTGTCTTAGAATAGCAGATTTACCACTCATGTTAGGACCCGTAATCATGATAATTTGTTGGTCTTCACGATTTAGTATTACGTCATTGGTAATATAACTTTCGCCTAATGGAAGTTGCTTTTCTATTACTGGATGACGCCCATCTTTAATTTCTAAATAAGTAGAGTCATCTATCTCTGGTAAGGTATAGTTATTATCTTTTGCTAATTGTGCAAAACCACAGAGGCAATCCAATTGGGCGATTAACTGTGCGTTTTGTTGTACCTCAATAATGTGTGCCTGCATCCAGACTAACAATTGCTCAAAGAGTTGTTGCTCTAAACTAAAAATACGTTCTTCTGCTCCTAAGATTTTAGCTTCGTATTCTTTAAGTTCTTCTGTGATGTAGCGTTCTGCGTTTACTAAAGTCTGTTTGCGAATCCAAGTTTCTGGAACCTTGTCTTTATGAGTATTTCTTACCTCAATATAATATCCAAAAACATTGTTAGAGGCTATTTTTAGTGAAGTGATTCCAGTAGCTTCGGTTTCACGTTCCAACATTTTATTTAAATAATCTTTTCCAGAAAACGCAAGATTTCTAAGTTCATCTAGCTCTTCAGAATATCCTTTGGCTATGGTACTGCCTTTGGCTATATATATTGGAGCTTCTTCATTAAGCATCTCTTTTATTTTGCTCCTAAGTGTATCACAAGAGAATAGCTTGTCACCAAGTTCCTTTAAAGATGCATTAGAACTCTCTAATGCTAACTGCTTTATGGGAACAACCGCTTCCAAAGAGTTTTTAAGCTGAACAACTTCACGTGGATTAATCTTACCAGTAGCAACCTTAGAAATAAGACGTTCTAAATCACCCATTTGCTTAATCCAATGTTGAATTTTTTGTAGCTGAGTTTCTTCAGTTTTTAAATATGAGACTACTTGATGGCGCTGTTGTATTTTTTCAGCATTTTTTAAAGGAAGTGCTAACCATCTTTTTAACAGGCGACCACCCATTGGAGAAATGGTTTTATCAATCACTTGAAGTAAAGTAACGGCATTTAGATTGGTAGACTGGTATAATTCTAAATTGCGAATGGTAAAACGGTCCATCCATACATACTCTTCCTCAGCAATACGCTGTAAAGTATTAATATGTTGTAGTTGTCTATGTTGGGTTTCGGATAAGTAATGTAAAATAGCACCTGATGCTATTATACCATGTTGCAAATGCGAAACACCAAAACCTTGTAGTGTTTTTGTTTTAAAATGATTGGTAAGACTTTCATTAGCATAATCTTCTTGAAAAATCCAATCTTCTATAAAGAATGAATGCAATTGACTTCCAAAAAGTTCTAAGAACTCTTTTTTATGAGTTTTAGAAACTAAAATTTCATTAGGGCTAAAATTCTGAAGCAGTTTATCTACTTGTTCAGCAGAACCTTCTGAAGTTAAAAACTCTCCCGTAGAAATGTCTAAAAACGAAACCCCTAACTTATTTCTGCCAAAATGCACTGCAGCCAAGAAATTGTTGGTCTTAGCATTTAAAATATCATCATTTAAAGCAACACCTGGCGTTACTAATTCTGTAACACCACGTTTTACAATGCTTTTGGTTTGCTTGGGGTCTTCTAGTTGGTCGCAAATTGCAACACGTTGCCCCGCTTTTACCAATTTAGGTAAATAGGTATTTAAAGAATGATGGGGAAAACCAGCGAGCTCTGTTTTGTCACCCCCATTATTACGATGGGTTAAGACTATGCCTAAAATTTGTGCTGCTTTAATAGCATCTTCACCAAAGGTTTCATAAAAATCACCAACGCGAAAGAGCAACAACGCATCAGGATGTTTGGTCTTGATGGTGTTATATTGTTGCATTAAAGGGGTAACCTTTTTCTTTTTTGTAGAAGCCGCCAATTCTAAAAGTTTAATTTTACCGAAAATAGGAACTAAGCTAGATTTTCTAAACAATTGTTGATAGTATAGGGCTAAAAGTGGATAAATTTATGCGTAAGCTTGCCAATGAAGAATTAGAACGATTAGATATAGAAGGCTACAAAAAAGCTTCTAAGACTCCAATTCTGCTAATTCTGGATAATATTAGAAGTTTAAACAATATTGGTTCTGTTTTTAGAACTGCTGATGCTTTTTTGGTTGAAAAGATTTATTTATGTGGGATTACCGCAAAACCACCACATAAAGACATACATAAAACAGCTCTTGGTGCCACAGAAAGTGTAGATTGGGAACATAAGGAAAGTACTATTGATTTAGTTGAAGAACTACAATCTAAAGGAGTAAAAGTAATATCCATAGAACAAGCAGAGCATACCAAAATGCTAAATAATTTTTCTGTAACGGATAACCAAAAGTATGCATTGGTATTTGGGAACGAAGTAAAAGGAGTTTCTCAAGAGGTAGTTTCCAAAAGTGATGAGGTCATAGAAATACCTCAATTTGGAACTAAACATTCTCTAAATATTTCGGTAAGTACTGGAGTAGTGGTTTGGGATTTTTGGACCAAACTTAATACATAAAACAAAAAACCCCCGACTTGTGGTCAGGGGATAACATATAGTTTGAGTTAGTTAGTTTCTGCATTAACAGGGTGCTAATAAAATAAAACCATTCGTTATATCCAAATATTTTCTAAAAATTATCTTAAGAGTAGAGCTCAATTATACCTGTTTCTAACTGTTCTAAGATAGTTTCGTAATCTTCTGAATTGCTAACAAAATCAAGCTCTCCCAAGTTTATGAGTAAAGTATTTTGATGGGGGTGACTCTTAATAAAATCTAAATAACCACGATTGATTTTTTCTAGATAATCGGGGCTAATATTCTGTTCATAATCACGCCCACGCTTTTTAATATTTGCTAAAAGGCGCTCTGTGTTTCGATATAGATAAACGTATATATCTGGTTTTTTAACCTCACTGTACATAAAGTTGAAGACTTTTCTATATAGGTCAAATTCTTCTTTTTGCAATGTGATTTTTGCGAAAATGAGGGATTTAAAAATATCATAATCACTAACCATGAATTTCTTAAAAAGATCAAATTGGGAGGTATCATCTGTAAATTGCTGATAACGATCTGCTAAAAAGGACATTTCTAAAGGGAAAGCATAACGAGATTGATCTTTATAAAATTTTGGAAGAAACGCATTATCAGCAAAACGTTCAAGAACTAATTTTGCATTAAAATCTTCAGCTATTTTTTTTGCCAAAGTACTTTTCCCAGCACCAATATTTCCTTCTATAGCTAAGAACTGTAGTTTTGAGAACAAGACTATCCTATCTTTGTAAAGAAAAAATGCAGTTTTTATTAACTTGTTTTTATCCTTGCACTCCTGCAAGAGGTTTCTGGTATCTTTTTTAAATATGGGATGATAAAATTGTGGTGCAATATCTGCAAGTGGTTTTAAAACAAAATTCCTATTCTTCATTCTTGGGTGGGGTATTGCCAAACCAGCACCATTTATGACCAAATCATTAAAATAAAGAATATCTAAATCTATATTGCGAGAAGTATAGCCTTCAATTGTATTTTTTTTCCTTCCAAATTGCAATTCAATTTTTTTAAGCTCGAGCAACAGCTCAGAAGGAGAAAGTTTTGTTTCTAATAGAATGCAAGCATTTAAAAAATCACCTCCATCAAAACCCACAGCTGCATTTTCATAAACGGAAGAAGTCTTAAGAATAGGTCCAACATTTTTATCCAAAGCTAATAGCGCCTTTTGCAGGTTCAGGTAACGATTACCCATATTACTGCCAATAGATAAATATGCGTGATTTAAGTTATCCATATTATGTTGACAAAATAACTAAAAACAGATGTAACGTATAGCATATAAAGTAGACATATATGCAATGGTTATCTTTATGGCCGATTTAAATTTATATAAATGAAGTTTTTGAGAAATTTACTCGCAGCTATTATTGGCTGCTTGATTGCTTTTGGGGTATTATTCTTTATGTTTTTTGTTTTTGCAGCTCTAATAGGTAGTGGTGAAGATAGTGTTGTAGTAAAAGAAAATTCTATTTTAGAATTAAACTTAAATCAACCAATTAGAGATTATGAAGGAAAAGATAAAACAGACCCTTTTGCTGGATTATTTGAAGAAGGACAAGGGCTAGATGAAATTTTGCATACTATCCAAGTGGCTAAAAATGACGATAAGATAAAAGGGATTAGTATGACAACTGGTTTCCTGCAAGCAGGCATGGCTCAAGCACAAGAGATTCGTGAAGCATTAAACGATTTTAAATCTGAAGGAAAGTTTATTTATTCCCACGCAGATTTCTATACGCAGAAAAACTATTATTTAGCAAGTGTGGCTGATAAACTGTATCTAAACCCACAAGGAGCTATGGATTTTAAAGGTTTGGCTTCGGAAGTTTTGTATTACAAAGACCTACAAGAAAAGACAGGTGTTAAGATGGAGGTAATTCGCCATGGAAAGTATAAGAGTGCGGTAGAACCGTACCTTTCTAATGAAATGAGTGATGCAAATCGTTCTCAAATTAAAGAATTGATTACTTCTTTATGGAGTAGTATGTTATCTGATATTTCTTCTTCCAGAAATATAGATGTAGCCAATTTAAATGTAATTGCAGATACTTTAGGTGGTAGAACCCCTGAGTTGGCTGTAACTTCTGGACTAATAGATGAAACTATTTATTTTGATGAATATGAATCGCTATTAAAGGAGAGTTTGGGAGTTGCTGTGAATAAAGATTTAAACTACGTAGATTTTGAAGACTACGTAAAAGTAGCAAGCAAAAAAACCTTAAAAACTGGCGTAGATAAAATAGCAGTTATTTATGCGCAAGGCGAAATTTTATATGGCGAAGGTGGTAAGGAATTTATTGGACAAGGTATTATCAATAAAGCTTTAAAAAAGGCACGTGAGAATAAGAATGTGAAAGCGATTGTAATGCGTGTAAATTCTCCAGGTGGTAGTGCTTTGGTTTCGGACATTATTTGGAGAGAAATTGAGTTAACAAAAGAAATAAAACCAGTGGTGGTTTCCTTTGGTAATGTGGCTGCTTCGGGCGGATATTACATTGCCGCTGGGGCAGATAAGATTTTTGCAGAACCAACCACAATTACAGGTTCTATAGGAGTATTTGGTACTATTCCAAATATTAATGAATTAGCTTCAGATATAGGAATAAACGCAGAACAAGTAGGAACTAATAAGAATTCTGTTGATTATTCGCTGTTTGAGCCTATGACAGATACTTTTAGAAATCAAGTACAAGAAGGTATAGAATATACTTATGACACTTTTTTACAACGTGTTGCTGATGGTAGAAATATGACGACAGCAGACGTAGATTCTATTGCTCAAGGACGTGTTTGGAGTGGGGTAGATGCTAAAAAATTAGGTTTGGTAGATGAAATTGGAAATTTAGACGATGCCATTGCCGCAGCTGCAAAAATGGTAGAATTAGAAAACTATGGAGTTCGAAAATACCCCAAATATAAATCTGATTTTGAGCGTTTAATGGAAGACTTTGGAGGCGCAAAAACAAAAATTGGAGAAAATATCATTAAAGAAGAACTAGGGAATGAAGCTTTTCAAGTTTTAAAAGAATTCAAACAACTTTCCAAACAAAAAGGAGTCCAAGCAAGAATGTCTTTTAATTTAAATATTAAATAAGTTTCATATCTTTTTCGTCAAAAGCCTCAATTCGAGTTTTTTGCTGTAAAGCAGAGTGAGTCGAGAATAGCTTTTTAAAATAAAAATCTTATTCTCGATACTTTCACTGATAGTGAATACTTGAATTGATGAATTTTCATCTATGACCCAAAAAGATAAAAGAGTTGCTTTTCAAATATACTTGTATTTAGGTGCATTGTTCATTACCTCCTTGGTAGTGTCCAATCTAATTTTTCAAAAGTTCTTTTACTGGAATCCACTAGGTGATATTAAATTGTGGGGAGCATCTATATTTGAAATTTCGGTAGGGATATTACCTTATCCAATTACATTTTTAATCACAGATTTAATCTCGGAGGTTTTTGGAAAGCGTAAAGCCAATCAAGTAGTGATTGCGGGTATTTTTGCATCGTTTTTCTCTTTAGCAATTGTGTATACTGCTTCTGCAGTTCCCGCTACAGAATGGTCACCAGTGAGTAATAGTATGTTCTCGGATGTTTTTGGAAATACTATCGTCGCGGTTTTTGCCTCCATGATGGCATATTTGTTAGCACAGTTTGTAGATATTCAAATCTATCACTTTTGGAAAAAACTAACCAAAGGTAAATATCTTTGGTTACGAAATAACTTCTCTACATTTTCCTCCCAGTTTATAGACACCTTTACCGTAGTGCTGCTATTGTGTGCATTTGGTGAAATTCCATGGGAACTTTTTTATGGCCTTGTTATTAGTGGTTTTATTTTTAAGATTTTTATAGCATTTCTAGACACCCCTTTGCTCTATTTATTCGTATATCTATTGCGAAAAAGATTTAACTTAAAAATAGGAGAAGAAATTCAGCTAGATTAATTCTACTTCTTATTTTATCACAAAGCATAAAACATGACTAAGAAAAAAAAGAAAGTTCTAAAGATTTTTGGAATCACTTTTTTACTATTATTAGGATTACTAATTGCAATACCGTTCTTTTTAGAAGGTAAAATTGCCACTATTGTTAAAAATAAAGTAAATCAGAATGTAAACGTGACCTTAGATTTTGAAGATGCGAAACTAAGTTTGATAAAAAGCTTTCCTAACGCTTACGTAGATTTAAAAAATACATCTTTAGTGAATAAAGCTCCTTTTAAAGGAGACACACTCTTTGCTGCTAGCAATGTGGCTTTAAGCATGTCTATAAAAGAACTTTTTAAAGGTGCTGATGAGCCTATTTCCATTAAAAGTTTAACGCTAGACAATGCAAAGCTTCATATAAAGGTTGATGAAGAAGAAAATGCTAATTATGATATTGCTAAAGAGACAGGAGATAAAGTAACCACAGCTCCAGAGGAAGCCTCGGATAGTTTTACACTTGCTTTAGAATCTTATGAGATTACCAATACAGAAATTATTTATGATGATTTTTCCAAAAAAACACATTTGATAATTTCTGAAATGAATCATTCTGGTACCGGCGACCTATCCTTGGAAACCTCAGAATTACAAACCAAAACAGATGCTTTAGTTTCATTTAAACTGGATAGCACTAAATACCTAAATAAGAATAAAGTATCCTTAGATGCTCTTGTGAGTATAAATTTAAAGGAAAACAAATACTCTTTTTTAGAGAATAAGGCTTTGATAAATCAATTACCATTGGTATTTGATGGGTTTGTAAAAGTGAATGAAGAAAACCAAGAGGTAGATATTAGTTTTAAGACACCATCTTCAGATTTTAAGAATTTCCTTGCTGTGATTCCTGAGGAATATTCTAAAAATATTGAAAGTGTAAAAACTACAGGAAATTTTGAAGTTGATGGGGAGTTAAAAGGCGTCGTAGATGATGAACATATTCCTACATTCAACATCAAACTAAAATCAGATAACGCATCTTTTAAATATCCAGATTTACCAAAAACGGTAAAAAATGTATTTATAGATACCGAGATAAATAATGAGACAGGAATTGTGGAAGACACGTATGTAAACATTAATAAATTATCTTTTCAGATAGATGAAGACCGTTTTAATGTTAATGCCAAGATTCGTGAACTCTTGGGAAATACTAAAGTTAATGCGCATGCCGATGGGCAACTAAATTTAGCAAATATTGCCAAAGCTTATCCTATGCCTATAGATTTAGATTTATCTGGGCGTTTAACTGCAGATGCTACTACAGCTTTTGATATGGCTTCGTTGGAGAATAAAAAGTATGAGAATACGAAGACCAGCGGTAAAATGGATGTAAAAGACTTTAAGTATAATTCTGAGGAATTAAAGAATCCTGTTACGATAAATACTGCAGCAGTAACTTTTAATCCAGAAACAGTTTCTTTAAATTCTTTTGATGGAAAAACAGGCCAGACCGACTTTAAAGCCACAGGAACTATTACTAATCTATTAGGTTTTCTATTTAATGAAGAGAATGTGGAAGGTAATTTTAAATTACAATCAGACACTTTTGCCTTGAACGATTTTATGGTAGATGATACTGTAAGTGAAGAAACAGAAACTGAGCCAAGTACCAGTGAACGTATAAAGATTCCATCTTTTTTAGACTGCACTATTGATGCTACGGCAAATAATGTGCTTTATGATAATCTAAATCTTAAAAACGTTTCAGGACGATTAAAAATAAAAGATGAAGCTGCGACATTACAAAATTTAACTTCAGATTTGTTTGATGGTAAGCTAAACATTAACGGCTCTGTTTCTACAAAAAGCGAAATCTCCACCTTTGATATGGCTTTAGGGATGGACGGCTTTAAAATAGGGGAATCTTTTAAAGCACTGGATATGTTCAAGGTTTTAGCTCCGGTTGCCAATGCTTTACAGGGAAAACTAAATTCTACTATAAAACTGTCTGGAAATCTAAAAGATGATATGACCCCCAGTTTAGGTGCCTTAACAGGTAATATTCTGGCAGAAGTATTATCTGCCAACTTGGATGCTAAAAATACACCTTTACTTAAAGCTTTGGATGGTAAATTAGGCTTTTTAGATTTAGAAGCGATTGACTTAAAAGGTTTAAAAACGGCCTTGTCTTTTGATAATGGAACGGTGAAAGTAAAGCCTTTTGCTTTAAAATATAAAGACATAACCGTTAATGTGGATGGTAGCCATACGTTTGATAGAGAATTACAGTACAAAGCTACGCTAGATGTTCCTGCTAAATATTTAGGGAACGATATTAACAAGCTTATCACAAGAATTAATGACGATAGTCTTAAAGATTTAACGATACCGGTTATTGCAAATATTGGGGGTAATTATACCAACCCTAGTGTAACTACAGATTTAACTTCTGGAGTTTCTAAGTTAACTAAGCAATTGGTGGAGATACAAAAACAGAAACTACTTAATCAAGGAAAGGATAAAGCCAAAGATTTATTAGGCGGACTTTTAGGGAATAAAGATTCCACAGCAACGGACTCTACCAAAACTTCAGCTGCTGATGTTTTAGGAGGTTTATTGGAGAATAAAAAGAAAGACTCTACACAAGCAGATTCTACCAAGAAAAAGGATGCTGTTAAAGATGCCGCTGGCTCAATCCTAAGAGGACTTTTAGGTAAAAAGAAGAAAAAGGATACGGTAAATTGATTCGAACGCTTAGTATAAGAATAGTAGCAGCATTTGAAATGCTATCTTTTCCAAAATACACTGCCTATAAATATAAAAAAGCGACTTTGATTAAGCACCAAAGCCGCTATTATTTTTATACATTGTTACCAAACGTGAGTATAAATATTATTCGATTTATTTGTTTCATGATTTTAAGTTTCAGTCAATTTCTACTCATAAAAAATGACCAAAATAAAACATATTGTGTTTTAGATTCGTTATTCTTTTATCAAGTCTGATAACCAATACATACTCCGTACTGCAGCCATAGGCACTGCTGTTCGATGGTCGAGACCCTTAATTACAACATATTCTACTGTTAAATTTCCATCGTTTATATTTTTAAGCATATTAATAAATTTTTTGAAACCCTTGATATCTTTCTCCTTTTCCAATGAGCCATATGTAAAAAAAACATTTGCCTTCAATTTTTTTCGCTTTTCAGCCGTAGTAGACTCAAGTTCATAAATTTTCTGTATGATTTCATGATCAACTCCAAGAACCGGAGCACCAAGAATGTAATTTTCAAAGGTATTGGTGTGTTTCGATAATATGTATGTACCAACTAAAGCAGCGGCAGAATATCCAAAATAGGTACGTCTTTCAGCATTAGCGCGGTACTTGCTTTCTACCATCTTAAAGACATCGTTACGAAGAAACTTCACATAACTATCCAAATTCCCATAGTTTATTCCTTTTGACCAGGTAAGCCCAACTATAATAACGTCTTTTATTAGATGTTCGCTGAGCGCAGATAATCTTTCGATATTCTCTAACGGATTAGTAAAATAGATTACAGGGTATTTTAAATCTGTGTTTTCTTCATATCCTTCCGGCAGTTTTATGTAAAGTGTATTTAGTGTATCAGTTTCAGAATTACTGATCTGAATGACCTGGGTTCTGGGCATTTCATATGCCTTTGGTGTATCATCGTTTACCTTATTTTCTTGAGCAAAGACAATGTTTAGCGATAAAGCACATGTCAATATTAATAATTTCGCTGTTTTCATGTTTTCTTTCTTTATTATAAAATTGTTGTGTTTTTCATGTTTATTTTTTACTTAAATTTTGAATAAATGTATGGTATATTCAATGTATAAATTCATTAATAGGATAAACACAACAATTAAATGATAAATTCATTTCGTCATTGATATAAGGCTTCTGTAAGAAATTAAAGAATATTGTTTTTGTAAATAGTACCTTCATTAGCTATTAAAATAGTTTATGCTTAAAAAGTCAATAAGGAATACAATTTTTATAAACATAGGCGCCTTTTTATTGGTGCTTATTCTTGAACTAATGAGTGGATGGTTATTCATAGATCGATATGATACTAATTATTCTTTTTTCTTACATGATCTTAATTATACAATAGCCATTATGGCCATCATTTGGATAAATCATTTTGTTCTCATTCCTTTTTTTTTAGATAAGAGACGCTATTTTTTATATGGCATCTTACTCATTGGGAGCATATTTTTAGTTTCTTATTTAAAGGGAAATGAGAAAGATGGCTGGTTAGATATTTCTAAATTCTTTTTCTATCTTATTTATACTACTGGAGCCGGAATGGCTGCCTTTTTTTTAAGAAGAAATATGATCATCCAAAGAGAAAATGACGAAAAGGAAAAATTACAAAAAGAAATGGAGCTTAATTATTTAAAAGCACAGGTAAATCCACATTTTTTATTCAATTCTTTAAATAGTATTTATTCGCTTTCGCGGAAACAATCATTAGAAACTCCAGACCTTGTCATGCAGCTTTCAGAATTAATGCGGTATCAATTAGAGAGTTCTAAAAAAGAGACCGTTTTATTAAAAGAAGAGCTTGAGTTTATAGAAAACTATTTATTTCTTGAAGAAAAAAGATTGAGTAATCGTTGTACTATTGAATTTTTAATTGACGGAGATTTGTCCGGCTTAAGGATTTCTCCGATGTTGCTAATTCCATTTGTTGAAAATGCTGTTAAACATGGTGCCCAAAGTACGAATAAACAGAGTACCATTGATATTTCTGCCATTATAAAAAACTCCACGCTTCACTTTTGTGTTGATAATTCAAAGCCTCACAAAGTTTCTTCATTGAAAAGAACAGGACTGGGTCTCGAAAATGTGAGAAGACGTTTAAATCTTTTATATCCTAACTCTCACGTATTGGAAATTGATGATAAAGAAGAAAAATATCGTATAAATTTATCTATTGATTTAGCAGTTTCGAAATTTAAAAAAACAGTTAATGATTAAAGTTGGTATTATAGATGACGAAATACTAGCACGTAAAGTGTTAGAGGAGTATTGCTCTAAAATTGACAATTTAGAATTAGTATTAAGTACAGGAAATCCACTTGAATTTATCAATTTCACTCAGCAAAATGACCTTGATCTCATTTTTCTTGATATAGAAATGCCTGAACTTAATGGCATGGAAATTTTGCGTTCTATGATAAAACCACCTAAAATTATTTTGACTACGGCTTACTCCGAATATGCATTAGAAAGTTATAATTATGGTGTTATAGACTATCTATTGAAACCAATAAAAATTGAACGCTTTTTGAAAGCAATAAACAAAGTTTCATCTTCAAAAATAACACAAACTAAAAAAAATAAAGAAAGTGAAGAACTTCAAATAAAACATGATGGAATACCTGTTAATATTTCATTTAAATCAATTCTCTATATTCAGAGTTTTGGAAATTATTTGAAATTATTTACAGATTCAAGAATGTACCTGATCTCCGAAACGCTTATTAATATTACCACCCTATTATCTGAAAACTTCCAACGTACACATAAATCATATATTGTTAATTTGGATAGAGTTACAAAGGCAACCAAGACACATTTGTTAATTGAAAATAATAAAGTCCCAGTCAGTGCTATGTATAAGGTTATTGTTTTTAAAAAAATGGAAGTTTTAGTAAAATTATAATATAGTTTATTCCAGTTCTAAAGTATAATTCTTAGTCATTGTTTAAATTTTTATGATGTTTGCCAACGACCTGCTAAATGCAGTTCGATGATTTCTACGGAAATATAGCAAAATCCTTTTAACAATGCTGTGTGAATCGGACTTTGGTGTTATCACATGTCATTGTTCACCAAGGAGTCTGCGATAGCGGATGTTCCCTTGTTGGATTTTACGGTATTGGGAGTATAAATTATCGGGCCAAATTGAGTTTTAGCTTATGTTATTGCACGTTAGCCGCTTGAGCGGACAGCTGAGAGCTGTTTGTAGCAATAATGTACTTAGCAATTTGGTTTAGCAGGTCGTTAGAGCACATATCTTTTTGGGCGGGAGTGCGTAGCACGTAGCAAAAAAAGTCAGCTTCAGCTGAATGTGCTCTAACGTGTTGTGTATGATTTTGTTGCGTGTTTCAGCAACTAATTTAGCAAATACAAACCGAATAGAAAATCCGCGAGGATTTTCGTAAGTAAGTCTTTACTAGCAATAAATTATACACGGTGTTGTAGCAAGTTTTATTTCAATAATCATTTAAAAAGAATTCCTTAAACATAGCACGACTTAAAGGTACTGTTTCACCACTTGTTAACTCTAAACTATATTTTCCTCCACCGTGTTTAATAACTTTGTGTATTTTCGTTTTGATAACAATATAAGAACGATGTATTCTTAAAAAATTATCAGGAAGAATTTTTGTTAACTTCTCTAAATTTTTATCATGCAAAAAACAACGTTTTTGAATAGTGTGTATCTCTGAATAATTTCCGGAAGCTTTCAAAAACTCAATATCTTCAATTTTAATTAAACTAATTACTCCTTTAGATTTAATAGTTAGATATTTTAGTTTTTCACGATAGGCGCCATTACCGTTTAGAAACCTGTCAACAGCAATCTTGAATCGTTTTTCTACAATTGGTTTATTTATAAAATCTAAAACACCATAATCAAAAGCAATAGATGCTTTTTCTCTGTTTGCCGTAATTATAATTGTTTGAAAAGATGATGCTGTAACAGATTGAAGAAGTTTAAATCCATTTTTACCATTTAAATTAAGGTCTAGAAATAATAAGTCATACACTTCTTCAGAAATAGAATAATGGGCGTCTTCTAAAGTATGTGATATTTTAACTTTACAATCACTTAAGTGTTTTTTTGCCAAGTCAGAAATACGATCTGCAACAAGAGTGACGTCTTCTACGATTAAAACTTTCATAAATTGTATTTGATTTCAATAATAGACTCCCACCCATTTTCGATTTTATTTGAATTTAACGTCCATTTTCCTGGGTAACATTCTTCTAACCTAGCTTCTACGTACTTTAGACCTGTGCCCGAGGTAAGCATTAAATTTGTAGTTTTTGTGCTACTATCATTAAAAAGACGATACAGCATTGAGCTTGATGTTTCTTGCTTACTTAATTCAAAGTTAGCATTTTGATTACCAGAATATCCGTGAGTAATTCCATTTTCGACAAGAGTATGAATAACTATAGGCGGAATCATTTCATCACCAAGAATTCCACGTATCCTCATTTTATAATTGGCCTTTTGTTGAATGCTCATAATTTTAAGATACGCTTTACATATTTCAATTTCTTGTTTAATAGGAACAAGTTTCTTCTTACTCATTATAGATAATAAATGAAACTCTTCTGATAATGCTTCAATCATTTCATTTGCTACTTCAGGATCTTTTAATATCAGTTGTTGTAAAGATGTTAAAGAGTTTATTATAAAATGAGGTAAAATTCTCTTTTGCAAAAATTGGTATTCAAGACGTTCTAATTTAAGTTTTGCTTCATTAAGAGATTTTGTCTTAGATAATATTCCTTTTGCTGAAATGAAAATCATAACAAGTGCAAAAATGACTACGGCAAGACTATCTAACTTATAAGCCATAGATGTAATTATAAAATTACTATTTACAAAATCGTAATCTTCAATAACATTACGATCGTCCAAGTAATTGAGAAGAAATAATATAAATAATGATAGTGTAATAATGTTTCTATACTTTCCTCTTTTTAACGAGGCAAGTAAACTTATACCAAAAGGCAACAAGCTGAGAGCAACGACAATATTTATGTTCAGTAAAGTAGCACAAATATAAATCGCTATAAAAGCTAGAATTGAAAATAAAAGAATTCTTTTTTCATATTTATATTCAAAATATAAAATAAAAAGTAATATAAAATATATGCTATATTCTAAAACACTTCGAAGTGTATAGCTATGAATAAAAGATGAAGCTGAGACAAAGCCATTCCAATAAAGCACTTCATAACCAACTAACAAACTATTGATTAAAAATAAAATTGTCAAAAAAAGAAATACTTCTTTTTGGTCTAATGAAAAGTACAGAACTAAGTTTATAATTAAGAAGAACATAAAGACACCAAATAAGAAAATGGGTGCCGTCGTCATTACAGCTGTATGTTTTTGAAATGCTTCAAAGCTACCAATAGATACATCCCTAAAAATGGCACCCGTTTTATTTTTGTAATTCGTGAATTCTATTTCAATTTTGTTATTTCCATTTACCAGATACTCTTTTGGAATTTTTTTTCTTACTAAATTTTTACCACCAGTTTTTGCTTGAGATAAATTTTCAACTATTCCATTTCTAAAAAAAAAACCCCCATTCAAGTATACCGTTGCTGCATTTATATTAGTGCGAAATTGTAACCAGATATCACCATTGTTAATAGTCTCTTTAGTGATTTTGAAATCCATTGTCACATACCATAATCCTTTCTTTTTACTCACAATATCATAAATGCCTATAACATTTAATTTATTAGCTACAAATTGTTTTTTGCTTCCTTTGTATAGAGTAGAAATATTATAGGTGCTTAAATCAATAACACTCCCAGAATATTCAGGAATGTCATTGACAGATGTTACATTTAAAAGAAAACTTAATATTAGAAGTAATTTCAATTTTATATAAAGATTAAGATTCGATTTTTAAGTTAAAGGTACTTCCTCTATATTTACTTAATATAATTATATTTAAGCTATTGACACAATGTAATTTACCAGAACTACTATGATGCTATTTATATTTTGGAATCATAAAGCAGGCAACAACGATATCAAATCGACCGCCTGGAACAAAAGTATCTTGTATTGCGTTTACTGTTGGAAAATCAGTTGAACCTGACCCTCCCGATACTGTTAATAAACCATCAGTTCCAAGAGCGATACCTTCAAAAAAATCCCTTCCTTCTCCACCAAAAAAAGTGGAATAATGAAGAAACGATCCACTCGAGTCAAGGATTGTAACAAATGCGTCATCTCGACCACGTAGTTTGGTCGTTTGATTGTTAATTGTAGGGAAATTTTTGGAAGCTGTATAGCCTACAATAACTGTATTCCCTTTTTCATCAACTGCAAGATTTCTAGGATCATCATTATTTTCTCCTCCTAAATAAGTAGAATATACAATTTCTCTCTTTTGTAGGTTTAGTCGAGTAATAAAAGCATCTCTAACACCTCCAAATTCAGATTGGAACGTACCAGCTGTAGTTGGGTAGTCAAATGAGTTAGTAAATCCTATCATAAATACATCTCCAGAAGAGTTAAGATCAATATTGTAGAGTCTCTCAGATTTTTCTCCTCCAAAATAACTAGCAAATTTAATAACTGATCCAGTTGGGTCAATTACTGCTAAAAATGCATCATCTTTTCCTTTGTTTTTCTCTTGTATAGCATTTTTTATGGGGAAATTTAATGAATTAGTGGTGCCCGCAATATAGAGTTGATTACTACTGTCTAACGCTATTGCGAAACCTACATCGTCGCCAGATCCACCCAGATAAGTTGATGTTACCATTTTTCCATTAGAATCAAGAGTTGTAATGAAAGCGTCAATTCCACCAGCTAATTTTGACTGTAAAGTTCCACTAGAGGTAGGGAAGTCATTTGACGCAGTTCGCCCAACAATATAAATATTACCATCTTGACCAATGGTGATACCTCTGCCATCTTCATCTTTACTTCCACCAAGAAAAGTTGACCAGACTACTTTTCCTTCAGGATTAAGTTTAACCACAAATGCATCACTTTTTCCTCCAAATTTGGATTGAAAACCATTTGAATGTATTGGGAAATCAGATGAATATGTAGTACCAATTGCGTAGATATTTCCGACGGAATCTGATACGATACCTTGAACTGCATCCCATTTTGATCCACCAAGATGAGTTAAGTAGTTTACCTCTTTACCTTTATTATTTAGCTTTACAACAAAAGCGTCCATTCCCCCGCTAAGCGTGTAAGGGTGATTTTTATAACCTGGTAAGCTTACTGAATTTGAGTGACAACCTAAGTATGTGTTTCCAGCTAGGTCGACAGTAACAACATCTGCGTCATCTGTTCCAATGTTTCCGTAGTATGTTGAGTAAAGGATTGAAGGTGACAATTCTTGACTATATAAGTCAATTTTTGAAAAAATGATAATAGTCATTACTGTAATTAATAGTTTCTTCATGATTATGATTTATTTTAAAATCAAAATTAATTACCAAGGGTCTATTTATTTAATAGTAAATGACGAAGTGCACAAGGGGCGTGTGAATATCACATGAGGTTATTCTATAAAAAATATTAAATGAAGTTCAGGATAGTTCTCATTGGAAATTTGCTACAACAATTGTATATAGTCACTTGTAACTATATTTCTTTTATGTGATTACTTTTTATTCACTAAAAGCACTATAAACTAGCTCTTCCAGTTTCCCATCAATTTCTTGATTATAAGGGGACTGTAACACCTGTCTTAGCTGTATAAAAACTATCTCATTTGTTGGGTCTATCCAAAAGGTAGTACTAAAAGCACCACCCCAACTATAGGTACCATCTGGCCTTGAAGTTTCACCCTTAGCCACGTGAAAACCGTGTCCAAAACTCCCAGTACCCCAAGGAAAAGTAATCGTATCTAGCTGAGGTTTATGCATGGCTTGGGCAGTTTCTGGTTTTAGTAGCTGGGCTTTACCTAATTTTCCATCATTTAGCATCGCTTGGCAAAACAAGAAATAGTCCCTAGCTGTTCCTGTCATCCCACTGCCACCAGATAGATAGGTTTTTGCCCCTTCAGTTGGGTAATTGGGTATGTAAAATGGACCCATATTGTCTGGAGCTTGCACAACAGTGCCATCTTGCCCAGTTAAAAACACTTTGGTTAATTTTTGAGTAAGCGAATCTTTAAAGTAAAAATCGAACATTTCGGCTCCAATAGGTTCTGTAATATTTTCGCGTATATAAGCATCTAACTTCATCCCAGAGGCTACTTCTACCACGCGCCCCAAAACATCTGTATTAAGGCCATACATCCATTTTGCTCCGGGTTCATGCATCAGCGGTAAATCCCCTAATTTACTAGCTGTCTCTTCTATGGTTATTGGTAAGTGCGTACTCAAATCTGGAATACCGTGTTTGGTTAGTATGGCACCATTTACAGGAGGGTTCATAAACCCGTAGGGAACCCCAGCGGTATGGGTCAGCAATTGTTTTACTGTTGGAATGTTCGTTGTTGTAGTGCTAGTCCAAGTAGTATCAACCGGATTAAAATCCGTAAGCACCTCGGTTTCGTTAAATGAAGGAATATATTTTCCTACAGGGTCATCTAATTTTAACTTTCCAGCTTCTACTAATTGCATAGCAGCAACTGATACAAGCGGTTTTGTCATAGACGCCATACGAAACAAATGGTCTTTGCGATAAGGTTCTGTTCTTGTGGAATCTGACCAGCCCACTTCGGATTCATAAATAATTTTACCGTCTTTAGCAATTAGCGTAACTGCTCCTGGGTATTTTTTAGCTTCTACATATCCCATAACCAAAGCATCAATTTTAGCAAGGCTATCTGCAATCATCCCCACTTCCTCAGGTGCAGCAAATTGGAATTTTTCTACTTCAACGATTTCTTTTTTCTCCGTCTTGCACGAGAAGAAAAGAAAAGTGGCTAATAAAACTACAATGGTGTTTGATGTTTGCATCTTGTTTGTTATTCATAGTTAATTTTGAAGAAAACTTGTCAATTCGAGTGGTTTTTCTAGTTTTCAATTAGAAAAAATGTATCGAGAATGAGAATTTACAAAGAAAAAACCTGGTTCTCGATACTTTATATTTTATAAAGAACACGAACTGACAGTTTTTATCCAATAAATTTCTAAATACACTATAATTTAAAGTATTTAGTTAATGTCTATACCTACATAATAGCCTTCGCTACCTCTTACATTAAAAACAGTATTGTCTTCGAAAATGAGGTATTGTCCTTTTATTCCTTTTAGAACGCCTTCAAAATTTGGCGTCTTATCTAAATTCAGGCTTTGTACTTTCTCTGGATACTGTAAAACAGGAAACTCTAAATTAGTTTCGGTATTAGAATTGATATAATATTCCTGAATTTCTTCCGGAATGTAACTCTTGAGTTTTTCACGCCATTCTATCAAGTTCACATCTTCAACACTATTAGTAAGCATTTTACGCCAGTTGGTTTTGTCCGCAACATGGTCTTTTAAGGCAACTTCGGTAATACCGGCTAAATAACGGTTAGGTACTTCAACAATTTCGATAGCTTCATGAGCGCCTTGGTCTATCCAACGTGTTGGAACCTGAGTTTTTCTAGTTACGCCAACTTTTACATTGCTGGAGTTTGCCAAATACACAATATGTGGTTGCAATTGTATACGCTTTTCATATTCTAAATCACGGTCTTCTTTGCCTAAATGAGCTGTGCTTAGCTCCGGTTTCAAAATCCAATCTCCTACAGCGGGGGATTCAAAGAAACAAGATTTGCAGAAGCCTTGGCGGTAAATTGGACGGTCGTTACCACAACTTAAACATTGAAACTTTATAAATTTAAGTTGTAATTTTTTATTCAAAGCCTGATTAAAATTGATAAAATCGTTTTCAAAAACTAAAAAATACTGAATTGGATTTCCCAGTTCTGTTTGCATTTTTCGTAAAACACCTTCGTATAACATTGGTTAAGATTGTATTAAATGATATTGAAAATAAAAGCTATTTTAGCTATAAGACCAAGCTAAATTTTCAGATACTAAATATACCTAAAATGCCAATACCATTATTTAATTCTATTGCATCTTGGCTCTTGAAAAAACGCTATCACCAGATAGAACTTTTTCTAAAATATCCTGCAGATGTACAAAATGAGGTATTGTTGCAATTGCTTTCTTATGCTAATGAAACAGTTTTAGGCAAACAATATGGATACGATTCTATAACCAACTATGAAGAGTTTGCTGCTCGTGTTCCTATTGTGAGTTATGAAGAAATGGCAACACTAATAGAACGTACCCGAAAAGGAGAGCAAAACCTATTTTGGCCAACACATATTAAATGGTTTGCAAAGAGTAGTGGAACAACGAATGCAAAAAGTAAGTTTATCCCTGTGAGTTCAGAAGCTTTAGAAGATTGCCATTACAAATCTGGCAAGGATTTACTTTGTTTGTATTTAAATAATAATGAAAATTCTCAACTCTTTACTGGAAAAAGTCTGCGATTAGGAGGAAGTAAAGAGTTGTATGAAGATAATGGAAGCTTTTTTGGGGATCTCTCTGCTATTCTTATTGATAATATGCCACTTTGGGCAGAATATAGCAGTACTCCAAGTAATAAAGTTTCTTTGATGAGCGAATGGGAGACTAAACTTGAAGCTATTATTGAAGAAAGTATTAAAGAAAATGTCACCAGTTTGGCTGGAGTGCCTTCCTGGATGCTGGTTTTACTAAATAATGTAATAGAAAAAACTGGAAAGAATCACCTTTTTGAAATTTGGGAGAATCTAGAAGTTTATTTTCATGGGGGGGTGAGTTTTGCGCCCTACCGTGAACAATACAAAAAACTACTTCCTCGTAAAAAGTTCAATTATTACGAAACGTACAATGCTTCGGAAGGTTTTTTTGGAATACAAGACCGTAACAATTCCGAAGATTTATTACTAATGTTAGACTACGGTATTTTTTATGAGTTTATCGCTATGGACTCCTATGGTGCAGCAATCCAGAAAACAGTTCCTATTTGGGAAGTTGAGGTTGGGGTAAACTATGCCATTATTATTACTACAAATGGTGGACTTTGGCGATACAAAATAGGGGATACAGTGCGCTTTACTTCTACTAATCCTTACCGCATTAGAATTACAGGCAGAACAAAACATCATATAAATGCCTTTGGAGAAGAACTTATTATTGAGAATGCAGAAGAAGCATTAAAACAGGTTTGTACCAAAACAGGTGCAGAAATAAAAGATTACACCGCAGCGCCTATATTCATGAAGGATAATGAAAAAGGTTCACACGAATGGATAATCGAGTTTAGAAAACAACCTAAAGATATTAACTACTTTACTGAGTTTTTAGATAACGCTTTAAAATCCTTGAATTCAGATTATGAAGCCAAACGTTATAACAACACCACTTTAAAGATGCCTGAAGTACATGTGGCACGTGAAAATTTATTTTATGATTGGTTAAAATCCAAAAATAAATTAGGAGGGCAACACAAAATTCCAAGATTATCTAATGATAGAGGGTATGTAGAAGAGTTATTGGATATCAACAAGAAATAGCTCAAAATAGACCATTTACACATTTTATCGATAATCTACGAAAACGTTTTCGTAGATTTAAACCATTCAACGAACAAATTTCTTGCTTGAACAAATAAATATGGATTTCGTTCGTTATTGGTTGAAGTTTGTTTTAAGATAATTCCCCAATCTTAAAACCTATTTATAAATTATAGATAAAATTATGGCTGAAAAATTACTTATTATTTCTGATATGTGGGGAGTCAAAAAAGGGCTCTGGATTACCTCTTATTTTGGATATTTACAGCAGTACTATGATATTACATTTTATGATTGCCAACAATTGGCAAACATAGACGAACTTATTAATACAGAAGAAAATTTACACAAAGCCTTCACTAATGGTGGTATAGATACTGCTGTTACCCATTTATTAAAGAAAGAGTCTGAAGCAAGTCATGTTTTGGCTTTTAGTACAGGAGGAACTATTGCTTGGAAAGCTGCTTTAAAAGGACTTCCTATGAAATCGCTTACAGCTATATCTGCAACTAGGATTAGAAATGAAGATGTTAGTCCGGATGTTGATATGAATCTTATTTTTGGAGAGTGTGATAATTATAAACCAAATATGAAATGGGCGAAAGAAATTGGGGTCAATTTAAATGTGATTCCAAATTTTGGTCATGAACTATATTCTGATGAGAAAATAATTAGTGAAGTTTGCATGGAACTTTTACACAAAGTTACCCGTAAAGCGGTTTAATGTAAGCGAAAAATAGCGATAAAAAAAAGAGCCTTTTTAGGCTCTTTTTTATTTTATTCAGATAATTTATGAAACGGCCTTTAACTTTTTAATAGTTTCATAGGACAATTTTTCTTCAGCGTAAGCTTTAGTTACTTTAAATTCTTTTTCTTCACTACTTGGTAAGCTAAACATAGCGTCTGTGAATACAGCTTCACAGAGAGAACGTAGACCTCTTGCTCCAAGCTTGTATTCTATAGCTTTTTCTACCAAATAGTTTAGAGCTTGTTCTGTAATGCTAAACTGGATACCATCCATCATAAACAATTTTTCATATTGCTTAATAATCGCATTTTTAGGTTCTGTTAAAATAGCGCGCAATGTCTTCCCATCTAGAGGATTCATATGCGTAAGTACAGGAAGGCGACCAATAATCTCTGGAATTAATCCAAAATCTTTTAAATCTTTTGGAATTATATACTGTAAGATGTTCTCTTGATCTAAGTTGTCTTCCGCTTTAGAGGCACTATAGCCAACAGCTTGCATATTTAAACGCTTGGTAATCATTCTTTCGATACCATCAAAAGCACCACCAGCAACAAATAAGATGTTTTCAGTATTTACCTCAATAAATTTTTGGTCTGGGTGTTTTCTACCTCCTTTTGGTGGAACATTTACTACAGTACCTTCAAGTAATTTTAAAAGTCCTTGTTGCACTCCTTCACCAGAAACATCGCGTGTAATTGAAGGGTTATCACTCTTACGAGCAATTTTATCAATCTCATCAATAAAAACAATTCCTCGTTCAGCTTTTTCTAAATTATAGTCAGCTGCCTGTAATAAGCGAGTTAGTATGCTCTCTACATCTTCACCAACGTAACCAGCCTCAGTAAGTACAGTTGCATCTACAATGGCCAAGGGAACGTTAAGCATTCTAGCAATAGTCTTGGCAATTAAAGTTTTACCAGTACCGGTTTGCCCCACCATGATAATATTGCTCTTTTGAATTTCAATATCATCTTCTTTACTCTTAGGTTGAAGTAGTCTTTTATAGTGGTTATATACTGCGACGGACATTACCTTTTTGGTACGCTCTTGTCCTATTACAAATGTGTCTAAAAATTCTTTTATTTCTACTGGTTTTTTAAGAACCAACTCGGAAGAAAGGTCATTTGTTTTAGATTGCTTAGATTCTTCCGCAACAATACTATATGCTTGCTCTATACATCTATCACAAATATGTGCATCTAAACCAGCAATCAAAAGATTAGTTTCTGGTTTTTTTCTTCCGCAAAATGAGCATTCTAAATTTTCCTTTGCCATATGTTGCATTAAAGTTTGTAGTACACTAACGCAAAAAGACCAAGAATGGTTCGTTTCACGATAAGTGGTTGGTCGAAATTAAGATCTATCTCTTACTAAGATTTCATCAATCATACCATATTTCTTAGCATCGTCTGCTTTCATCCAGTAATCACGGTCACTATCTTCATATACTTTATCATAAGTTTGACCAGAGTGATTTGCTATAATTGTATACAGCTCTTCCTTTAATTTGAGTATTTCCTTTGCAGTAATTTCAATATCACTAGCTTGGCCTTGAGCGCCTCCCATTGGTTGGTGAATCATTACTCTAGAGTGCGTAAGCCCACTACGTTTGCCCTTTTCACCTGCACATAAAAGAACAGCCCCCATAGAAGCGGCCATACCTGTACAGATTGTAGCTACATCTGGTTTAATAAACTGCATAGTATCATAAATGCCTAAGCCAGCATATACGCTGCCTCCAGGCGAATTAATGTATATGGAAATATCTTTATTAGCATCGGTACTTTCTAAAAATAATAATTGTGCTTGCACAATGTTAGCAACTTGGTCATTAATACCAGTACCTAGAAAAATAATACGGTCCATCATCAATCTAGAGAAAACATCAAAGACAGCGATATTCATTTGACGTTCTTCAATAATATTAGGAGTCAAGTTAACGGGATACATACTACTGACTATTTTGTCATAGTACATGCTACTTATTCCTTGGTCTTGAGTTGCGTATTTTTTGAATTCTTTTCCGTAATCCATAGAATTTTTTAAAGCTTATTTAAATAAAAAACGGTTCTGAAAATTCGAATTTTCAGAACCGTAAAGATACATATTATTTAGAATGCTATTTGTAAGCCTCTTTTATAAAGTTATCATAACTAACCTCTTTAACTTTAAGGTTAGCTTTTTCTTTATAAAGGTTTAGCATTTTCTGACTCATCAATTGTTCAGACATTCTTTTAACTTCTTCTTGGTTACCCATAACACGAGTAGCTACATTCTCTAACTCTTCTTCCGCAGGGTTTAAATGTCCGTACTGCGCCATTTGAGATTTAATAAAACCTTTAGCGAACTCTTTTAATTCGTCAAATTGTACTTGGAGGTTATTTTCATTAATAATTCTTCCTTCAATCAATTGATAACGTAGTCCTTTTTCCGACTTTTCATATTCTTCACTCGCTTCATCATCAGATAATGGATTTTCGCCACTTACCTGAATCCACTTTTTAAGAAACTCAGAAGGAAGGTTGAATTTAGTTTCATCAATCAATTTCTCCGTAATATCATTTAAAAGCTTTTGATCTGCTTGCTGCTCAAATTGCTTTTCCGAATCTTCTTTTATACGAGCCTTAAGCTCTTTTTCTGATTTGATATTGCCTTCTCCAAAAAGCTTATCAAACAATTCTTGGTTTAGTTCAGCAGACTCACGTTCATTAATTTCTTCAATAGTGAATGAAACTTCAACATTTAATTTTTCTGCTTTTTCCTTATCAACACCTAATGCCGAAGGCAAAAGATAATCTTCTTTAAATAAACCTTTGGTTTTTAAGGTGACGACATCGCCTACTTTTTTACTAATAAGAGCATCAATAGCTTTCTTACTCTTTATTTTATCTAATTCTATAGTGGTTTTATTATCTATTTCTTCAGCTTCATTTTTAAAAACACCAGAAACTTCATCAGATTTTCCAACTTCAGCTTTAGAAATTAGTTTTCCATATTGTTTTTGAATTCGCTCTATCTGCTCATCTACCATTTTTTTATCAGCCACAATTTTATACTGAGTAGTAGCTTTCTTTGTCTTAAGATTAACTTTAAAATCAGGCGCAAGACCTAATTCAAATTCAAATGCAAGTTCTTCATTGTCCCAATCAAAACTATCTTGTTGTTTTGGCAATGGATTTCCTAAAACATCTAGTTTTTCTTCAGTAAGGTATTTGTTCAAATTGTCTTGCAACAACTTGTTTACTTCATCAACTAAAACGGCTTTTCCATATTGCTTTTTGATAAGCCCCATAGGAACTTGTCCTTTTCTAAAACCAGGAATGTTTGCTTGCTTTCTGTAGTCTTTTAAAATAGTATCTACCTTTTCTTGATAGTCGTCTTTGGTAATAGCTACCTTTACTACTGCATTTAAATCGTCTATCTGTTCTTTTGTAATATTCATCTATAGTAAATATTTTGCTTTTCTAAAATGGGTGGCAAAAATACTATATTTTGCTTTGGCTGCCAACTTTTTAAGATGTTGAAAACCAAAGAACAACTTCCTATTTTTTGTCTTCTTTTAAAAGTGAATATAAAATTGACTGAAGTAATGAAAGTAACAAACTAAAAATAATTGCCCAAAGTACTCCATTTACGGTAAAACCACTAATGAAATTACTTGCTAATAGGATAATTATAGCATTTACGACAAGTAAGAATAACCCCAAGGTTACTATTGTTATCGGAAGTGTAAGTATGACTAATATAGGTTTTACAATAAAATTTAAAAGGCTCAGAACTATTGCTACAATTATGGCAGTTGTATAACTATCTACACTAACATTAGGAAGAACTTTAGAGAGAATAACAACGGCAACTGCACTAAGTAAAATTCTTAATATGAGTTTCATAATAAAGTGTTTTCATAATAAAATGTTTTTATAAAAATACAATTTGTGAAACTAACATAGTAGTTTTTTACTTTCTAAGCACTAGTTGATAAGAATTTCATCCACAAAAAGCCAGCTTTTACCCCCTAGGGATTGGCGCCAAGATGGGGTTTTTAAATAGTTTTTTCTGTTTCTGAAAGTTCTAGATTAGATATGAGAGGTGATATTACTAAATTTGCATCATCACTATAAATGCGATTTACCAAAGTGCTTTCTTCAGACTTGTTAGGTACAATGGCATGATAATCTTTTAGTTTACCTAATGTTTTATAAGCGTTTTCTGCAGTATTTAAAGATAAATCTCCTTCAATTGCATTTTTATCTGGACCATGACACTTAAAACAACAATCAGAAATAATAGGTTTTATATCAAAAGTAAAATCTGCTTTTTCAGGAATAACTCCTAAATCATTCTTAGGAACTAGTTTTTTAGATGAATTAGGCTTTTATTGGCATGAAGATAAAACTACTAAAAAGACAAAGAAAATTAATATTTGCTTTAAATATTCAAGCTGTAATTTGCCATCTAGATTTAATGGAAGTATTAGCATAAAAAAAGCTTAACTAATACTCTAAAATTAGAGATAAAAAGTTAAGCCTTTTATTATTCGACCAATAACTATTGGAAGAATATTAATGTCAATTAATTTAATTGATGTATAATCCAGTAAAATCTAATGGATTTACTCCAGGTAGATTAGAACCATATTTCGTATTAATAGCTTCTGCAAATGCATTAGCAAGAATGGCATAACCCCTAGGTGATGGATGTACACCATCTAAAGAGAAACCTCCACCTGTGCCAAATTGAGCATTTACAACACTGCCGTCAGCTAATGTGAATCCATTTGTACCTAACTCTACAAGCAGTGCATTAGCATCTACAAAGGCTAAATCATATTGAGCTGCCAAACCAGCTATTACTTGATTATATGCGGTAGCTGCAGTATTCGCAATCTCTTGTTCTTCTGGAGTCAAAACCCATCTGTCTGCTAAGGGAATAGCAACTCCATTAATTGATGTGGGATTGTTTGGGTCTGCCAAAGTTCCAATAAAAGAACTTGCAGTAAGTATCAATAAGTCATCAGCGGTTGCTTGTCTCATATTAATAAGAGCAGCATTAAATACGCTAAGGTCTGTTAAATCTTCGTCTAACAATACAACAGCATTTCCTTCACCAGCTTGAAAAGAAATTGTTCTTCTAGCTGCTTCTTCAGGTGTAATTTGTGGTGCACCTAACGGATTTTGATTTGTGCTGAAGGCGAGAAGTGCCTGATTGTATGCGGCATAAGCTCCATTTAATAAATCCGCAGTAGCGGCATCTAATGGCACAGGGTTATGAGGTACAGTTGTTAAGAATGGAATCGTAGTAACATCTGGAATATTAGCTATTACACCTTCTGCATTATTTGCGGTCATTGTTTGCAAAACTGCATTAATTGACCCCGCAACTACGTTAGGATCAGAAATGTCTGAACCACCATAAGTACTAGGGTCTATATTCCCTGTTTGGTCCACACCGTCACCACCATTTGTAACATATCCTAAAACATCATTATTACCTATCCATAAACTAAAAAATGTAGCGTTTTGTGCCGCTGCATCACCTAAAATTGTAGCATTAGGCTCTGAAGCAAAACGTGCAAAATATGGGTTTGCAGTACTTCCAACTCCTGCTACATTACCATAACCAGGAGCTAACAAGTGATAGCTTTTAGCACCAGGGACCCCCATGTTGTTAAAAGGACCGGTTAAAACATTAGATACTTCTGTGGTACCTTGCCCTTCAACAGCTACTGGAGCTGGTGAGCCAGAAGTAAAGGAAAGTATTAACCTATTTCCTGCAATTGGAGTACCTCCTAAAGTTAAGCCGCCTAAATCATCAGCCATAAAAGGGATATTAAACTCTCCACCACCAGCCAAAGCAAAATTAGAGGCTAGCATATTTGGTAAAGATGCTGCTTGTCCTGATTGAAACAAAGCAGCGTCGGAGAATCCTGCGGTAAGTGAGTTTCCAATGGAAACGTATTTTGAAAAATCTGCAGAACCACTAGTAAAAGTTATAGGCTCAGTTGGTGGAGGTGTAGTATCTGGTACTGTATCGTCATCAGAACAAGAAATAAAAACAACCCCAAACATAGAAAGTAGAGCGAGGAACTTCTTCATATCAATAAAATTAAGTTAGTTTAAGTTTTATGTTGCGTTAAACGCTTGTTTCCAAAACTATGTGAAAATTATTATACAGGCAATTAAATGGCTGAAAAAATTATGCATGCATAATAAATTAGTTCAAATTTTAACGATTTAAGAATTTTAAAGTGTTAAAAAAGAACTCATTTGGATTTTCGGCATGTAACCAATGCCCTGCATTAGATATAGTTTCTATATCAGCTGAAGGAAAATGTCTTTTGATAATGTCAAAATCGTTTTGAAGAATATATTCGGATCTATCTCCTCTCAAAAACAGTGTTTCTCCAGAAAAAGAGGCAGTAGAACTTATATTCTCACCTATTTCCTCCATTTTATTTTGTAGAACATCTAGATTAAATCTAAAACCTAGCTTTCCCTTTTCTACCCAATACAAATTCTTTAATAGAAATTGTCTAATTCCAAAATCTGATAAATGTTCTGAAAGTTTTTTATCTGCTTCACCTCGACTAGAAATTTTATTAAAGTCTAAAGATTTTAAACCATCAATAATTTCATTGTGATGAGGAGGGTAGTATTTAGGTGAAATATCTGCAACGATAAGTTTGGTAACCATCAAAGGATTAGAACATGCAAATTGCATCACCGTTTTTCCACCCATAGAATGTCCTATGAGTGCTGTTTTGGTGATATTATGATAGTTCATATATACTTTTAAATCGTTGGCTAATATTTCATAATCAAAATCTTCGGAATGAAAACTTTTCCCATGATTCCGTTGATCTATTAAATGAACTTTAAAACCACTCTCTGCATATTTATTTCCCAGAGTTTTCCAATTGTCAGACATGCCAAGGAAGCCATGCAAAATTAATAGTGGATTTCCTTCTCCAATAATTTTAGAATGAAGAATTTTCATTAGCTTAAACGATGTAAGTACATATTTATAACATTTTCTATACCTAAATAGAGCGATTCGCAAATCAATGCGTGACCAATTGAAACTTCGAGTAAATGAGGAATATTTTCTTTAAAGAATTTAATGTTGTCCAAACTTAAATCATGACCAGCATTAATTCCTATTCCCAATTCGCTTGCTACTTTTGCCGCGTTAACAAAAGGAATAATTCCTTTTTTATTGCCTTCAGAAAAGGATTTTGCATAACTTTCAGTATATAATTCTATACGGTCAGTGCCAGTTGCTGCAGCACCTTCAATCATTTTCTCATTTGGATCTACGAAAATAGAAGTTCTAATTCCGTTTTGTTTAAACTCTTTAATAACATCAATAAGAAAATCTTTGTGCTTTACAGTATCCCAACCAGCATTAGAAGTAATGGCATCTTCAGCATCTGGTACAAGAGTTACTTGCGTTGGTTTAATTGCTAAAACCATTTCTACAAATTTTGGAATTGGATTACCTTCTATATTGTATTCGGTAGTCACTATATTTTTTAAATCGTAGGCGTCTTGGTATTTAATATGCCTTTCATCTGGTCTAGGATGAATTGTAATCCCTTGTCCGCCAAATGATTCTATATCCTTGGCTGATATTAAAAGGTTTGGCATGTTCCCGCCACGTGAGTTTCTGAGCGTAGCTAATTTGTTAATGTTTACACTAAGCTTTGTCATAAAGTGTATTCTATTTAGAGTTGCAAAAATACAAATTGGGCACGCCTTTTGCGGTTAATTATTAGTATTTTGCACAAGATTAAGAAGTATGGAGTTACATAGTCAGATATTAAATAATTTGCCTGTTTTTGAGGTTTCTGAAACAATGGATAAAGTAATTGGTTTTTTTGACCAAACTACCTGTTCTCATGTTGCTATAACAGATAATAATGTCTTTTTAGGAGTACTGCCTGAAAATGACTTGGCATGTTTTGAAGCTGATAAAAGCATTAATGATTTTAGGCATAATTTTGAACATTTCTTTGCGACTAACGAAACCTCTTGGTTAGATGTTTTAGAAATTTTCGCCAGAAATGAAGCCAATATAATGCCAGTACTCGATGCTGATAAGCGTTTTTTAGGATATTATGACCTAACAGATATCGTTGGGGTTTTTATAGCTACTCCCTTTTTTACTGAACCCGGTGGTATTCTTGTTATCGAAAAAGGAGCTAAAGATTATTCTATGAGTGAGATTGGCCAAATTGTAGAAAGCAATAATGCCAAAGTATTAGGAGCTTTTATTACAGAGAGCCAAAATGATGTAGTACAAGTGACACTTAAAATTAGCTCTACCAGTTTAAATGAAGTTTCCCAGACATTTAGAAGATATAATTACAATATCCTTTTTGGGAATAGCGATGACCAATTTCTCGAAGATTTAAAACAACGATCGGCATATTTGGATAAATATTTAAATGTGTAGAATTAAATTGTTTTTACATTGTTAAATTTAATTAGATGAAAGTTGCTATTTACGGTCAGTCTTTTCCTGGAAATGACATTACATGTGTTATTGAGCTGCTAGATGAGCTTGAAAAAGTAAATGCTGAAATTTCAATAGAAGCAGACTTTGTTAATCTAATTTCAGAAATATACACATTAAAAGGGCATCAGACCTTTACCCTTAACAAGGGATTAGATGGTTCTTTTGACATGTTTGTTAGTTTTGGTGGGGATGGGACTATGTTGCGAGCAGTGACTTATGTGAGAAATCTTGATATACCAATAGTTGGTGTAAATACAGGTCGTTTGGGTTTTCTATCAACTTTTAAGAAAGAAGATGTACGCAAAGTTGTAACAGAATTTGTTGCAGGTAGTTTTTCTATAGAAGAGCGTAGCTTAGTGGAAATTTGTTTAAATCAAGACGTAGCAGAATTTGGTGATTTAAATTTTGCTTTAAATGAGATAACTATTAGTAGAAAAGATACCACTTCTATGATTACTGTTGAAACTTACCTTAATGGTGAGTACTTAACTTCTTATTGGGCGGATGGTCTTATAGTTTCTACGCCTACAGGTTCTACAGGGTATTCTTTAAGTTGTGGTGGTCCAGTAATAGCACCCACAACAAAATCATTAGTTTTAACCCCAATAGCACCACATAATTTAAATGCCAGACCATTTGTAATTCCAGATAATACGGAGATTAGACTAAAAGTTTACGGACGAGAAGAAAATCACTTAGTTTCTTTAGATTCTAGAATAGCTACAATACCAAATGAGAAAGAGATTGTAGTTAAAAAATCTGACTTTACCATTAAAATGGTAGAATACAAGTCTGAAAGTTTCCTTAAAACATTACGTAATAAAATGCTTTGGGGTGAAGACAAACGTAATTGATCTTCCAGTGACAATAAAAAAGCTCAAAAACAGTTTTAAAAGAGAACATTATACGACGGTGAAGCAAGTCTTCTTGTTAATACTCGTTATGACAATAACTTTTTGTTTTTTATGAGAGTATTCTTTTTGGTCTTTTTACTAACACTTGGCACGTTGAGCGCACAAACCTATGAGGTGGGTATTTTTGCTGGTGGTGCAAATGTAATTGGTGATGTTGGGAGAACAAACTATATCCTTCCTTCGGGAATTGCTTATGGAGCACTTTTTAAATGGAATAAAAGTAAAAGATATGCATGGAGAGCTAGTGTAATGCGAGGTTCTTTTACTGCAGATGATACCAAATCCAGTTTTGTATCAAGAAATCAAAGAGCTTACGTAGTTGAAAATTCTGTGACTGAATTTTCTGCTGGTTTAGAATTTAATTTTATAGAATACAATTTACATAAATTGGGTCCAGCTTTTACTCCTTATTTGTATACAGGTTTTACTTATTTCAGGTATGATTTTAATTATATAGATGCGCTACAGGTTCAGGATTTGAATCAAAAAGACGGTGCTTTTGCTATTCCTATGACTGTAGGAGCAAAATATAGAATAAGTCAATTTTTTATACTTGGAGCAGAGATTGGTGCTAGGTATACATTTACAGATAATTTAGACGCTAGTAACCCAGAAGGTTCAAATTTTGAACAGTTTAGATTCGGAAATATTTTAAGCGATGACTGGTATGTCTTTTCTGGTATCACATTTACTTATACCTTTGGGCGTAAACCATGTCAAGATTGTTTTGAGTGATAAAACCAATTCTTTAGGAGATATAAATCAAGATAAATTACCCAAACACATTGCTATTATTATGGATGGCAATGGTAGATGGGCTAAACAGCGTGGTAAATTGCGTGTGTTTGGGCATCAAAATGGGGTAGAAGCCGTACGACAAACCGTAGAGAATTGCGCCAAGCTTGGCGTAGATTTTCTTACACTTTACGCATTTTCTACAGAAAATTGGAACCGTCCAAAAATTGAGATCCAAACTTTAATGAAACTTTTAGTGTCTTCTCTTAGGAAAGAATTAAAAACGCTTAACAAAAATAATATTCGTTTAAATGCAATTGGAAGCATTGATTCTTTACCTAAAAAAGCACATGACGAGTTAAAAGAGGTTATTTCAAAAACAGAAAAAAATTCAGGAATGACACTTACTTTGGCCTTAAGTTATGGATCTCGTGAAGAGTTGAAAACCGCTATAAAAGCCATAAGTATCAAAGTTAAAAATAATATAATTTCTCCTGAAAGTATTGATGAAACGATTATTAATACTCATCTTTACACGCATGATTTGCCAGATGTAGACCTATTAATACGTACTAGTGGGGAGCATAGAATAAGTAATTTTTTACTTTGGCAAATTGCATATGCTGAATTATATTTTATTGACGTATTTTGGCCCGATTTTAGTGAACATCATTTGGTAGATGCAATAATGAACTACCAAAATAGAGAAAGAAGATTTGGAAAGACTAGCGAACAACTCAATTAAAAGGATAATTAAAACCACTTCGTATAACAAATTATTACTCCTCCTTTTTTTAACCACAACAGTAACTTTTTCGCAAGAAACATCTTATGAAGATGGCAAAAAGTATATTTTGGGTGGCTTAGAAGTAACAGGTCTGCAGAGTTATAATGAACAAACAGTAAAAACGTATACTGGACTTAGAGTTGGGCAACCTATTACTATACCAGGAGAAGAAATAAGTGCTGTAATAAAAAAGCTATGGAGCTTAGAGCTATTCAGCGATGTTGCAATGTACCAGACCAAGGTAGAAGGAGATAAAATCTTTTTAGAGCTTAATATCTTAGAAAGACCTACACTATCAAAAGTTACTGTATACGGCGTTAAAAAACGTAAGATTGATGAAATCATAGACGATACAGACCTTAAAAAAGGGAAAAAAATCACTGAAAGTTTAATTGCCAACACTAAAGGGTATTTAGAAAATAAATATAGGAAACAAGGTTTTTTAAATGCCAAGGTAAATATCGCAACCGCTGCAGATACTACGGGTACTAATACTGAGAGTATGGTGGTAAATGTTAAAAAAGGGGATAAGGTTAAAATTAAGAGTATCGCTTTTGAAGGTAATGATAAGGTAAAAGCCAAGAGACTAAGAAGAGCTTTAGGGAAGGCTAAAATTAGAAAAAAGAAGTTAGGAGCTTTCTGGCAGCGTTCAAAATACATGGATGAGGAGTTTAAAGAAGGACTTAAAAATGTGGTTGATGCTTATGCGGAAAAGGGATACAGAGATGCTCGAGTTTTGTCCGATACTTTTATTAAAATTGATGAGAATAACATTGCGCTAAAAATAAAAGTTGAAGAAGGAAATAAGTACTACTTTGGTAATATTGATTTTGTTGGTAATTCTGTTTACACAGATCGCCAGCTAAGTCAAGTTTTAGGGATTAAAAAAGGAGATACATATAATGGTGTATTACTTAAAGAGCGTATAGCTGATAACTCTAAACCAGATGCTATAGATATTACTAATCAATATCAAAACAATGGATATTTATTTTCACAAATAAATCCTGTTGAAGTTGCTGCGGTTAATGATACTATCGATTTTGAAATCAGGATTATAGAAGGTAAAGAGACCTTTTTAGACCATGTTACAGTTGTTGGTAACGATAAGACCAATGACCATGTAATTTTTAGAGAATTAAGAACAAGACCAGGGCAAAAGTATAGCAAAGACAATATTGTACGTAGTGTTAGAGAATTGGGGCAACTCGGATTTTTTGATGCTGAGCAAATTGTGCCAGATGTGGAAAACCCAGATCCTAATGCTGGTACAGTAGATATAAAGTATAGTTTAGTAGAATCTGGTTCCAGCCAAATAGAACTACAAGGTGGTTATGGCGGTGGTGGCTTTATAGGTACCTTAGGATTATCTTTTAGTAACTTTTCTTTACAAAATATCTTTAAAGGTGAGTCCTATAAACCAGTTCCTATGGGGGATGGACAAACTTTCGCACTTCGTTTACAGGCTAGTAGAACTTTTAGAGTTTATAGCTTAAACTTTGCTGAGCCATGGTTAGGCGGCAGAAAGCCTGTGCGCTTTAATTTATCTTTTTCTAGAACACAACAGTTTAGGTCAAATTTTAATAATCAAGGTCAGATAGATGTGGATAAAGACAGTGGTTTTTCTATAACAGGAATTACTGCTGGTTTGGCTAAACGAGTGCAATGGCCAGATGATTTTTTTACTATTTCTCATTCCTTAGGCTATCAGTTGTATGATTTTAACAACTTTAATGCAGGGCTTTTTAATTTTGGTAACGGGACTTCAAACTCTTTAGCTTATACGTTTGGACTTTCTAGAAGCTCTCAAGGACCAAGCAGGATATTTCCTCTAAGTGGTTCTAATTTTGAACTAACAGCTAAATTTACACCGCCATATTCTTTAATAAGTGGTAAAGATTTTAGTGGATTACAAGCAAGGAGTGAAGAGCTAATTGACTCAGCAAGCGATGGAACTCCATTGACTACAGCAGAGACTAATGAATTGCAACGGATAGAGGAAGAACGTTTTAAATTGCTTGAATTTTATAAAATAAAATTTAAAGGAGATTGGTATACGCGGTTAGCTGGAAAGCTCGTGTTACGATCCAATGCAGAATTTGGGTTTTTAGGTAATTATAATAATAATATTGGAAATGTTCCTTTCGAGCGCTTTTTTGTTGGGGGTGATGGTTTAGGTAACTTTACTTTAGATGGGAGAGATGTAGTGCAATTAAGGGGTTATGAAAATAGCTCACTTACATCATTTGTTATTAACCCTATAACAGGTAGACAAGAACAAGATGGCGGTACTATTTACAATAAGTTCTCATTAGAATTACGTTATCCATTAACATTAAAACCATCTGCATCTATATATGCACTTTCGTTTTTAGAGGCTGGTAATTCTTTTGACAATTTTAATGGATTTAATCCGTTTGAGTTAAAGAGATCTGCTGGAGTGGGGCTGCGTATTTTTATGCCGGCATTTGGTCTCTTGGGAATTGACTTTGGCTACGGGTTTGATACCGATGCTAGACCTGGGTCAGTTGGTCCAAGTGGTTGGCAAACACACTTCATCATTGGTCAACAGTTTTAATCAAAAGGAATTCTGTCAAATTAAAAAGGGTTAATTATCTCATTTTAAATTATTTAGTAATTTTGGCACGATATTTTCTATGTAATAAACGGAAGTAAAAATGAAGTTAAAAGTTCTTTTTTCCATAGTACTCACATTATGTTCCTTGTATGGATTCTCTCAAAGAGGAGTTCGAATTGGTTATGTGGATATGGAATACATTTTGGAAAATGTTGAAGAGTATCGTGATGCAACAGCACAGTTGAATGCTAAAGCTCAAAAGTGGAAGCAAGAAATTGAGCTAAAACAAAGTACAATTGAGCAAATGAAGAAAGATTTAATGGCAGAAAAAGTGCTATTAACCGATGAATTAATCACCGAGCGAGAAGAAGAGATTCAGATTTTAGAAACAGAATTGTTGGACTATCAGCAAGACCGTTTTGGTCCGCAAGGAGATTTAGTTTTGCAGAAACGATTATTGATTCAGCCAATTCAAGATCAGGTATTCAATGAGGTACAAAAAATTGGAGCAAACAAAAAGTATGATTTTATTTTTGATAAATCAGCGGATGTTGTAATGTTGTATTCCCAAAAAAGACATGATGTTAGTGATTTAGTTTTAAGGGAGATAGGAAGAACCAGAAAAATAAGTGCTTCTAAGAAAGACCAGAAGCTTAAAAATAGATTAAAGGAGTTCGAAGCTGAAGAAGCAGAGACAGATAAAGAAATAAGTGATGCTTTAAAAGAAAGACAAGAGAAATCTGCTAATACTAAAGAAGCAAGAGCTAAAGCTTTTGAAGCTAAAAAGGCAGAACAACTAAAGCAAAGAGAGCAAAGAAAAAAAGCGTACGAAGAGCGTAGAAAGAAATTGCTAGAAGAAAGAGAAGCAAAACGAAAAGCTAAAGAAGAAGGAGCTAAAAAAGAAGAAAAAGATTCAAAGGATGAATCTAAAGGTTAAACACTAAAATTAAATTAACACTCGAAATTAAAGTTACTCAGAATTATGAAAAATGTTAAGAAGATTGCTGTAGCACTAGTATTATTTGTTGCGGCTACGGGATTTGTAAACGCACAAAGTAAAGTTGCACATATTAACGTGCAACAGCTATTATCAGAAATGCCCGAAATGATTGCTGCACAAGCTGAGCTAAAAAAATTGCAAGAAACGTATAGAGCAGATTTAGAAGGCTCAATGAAAGAAATGCAAAATAAATATACACAATACCAAAACGAAGCATCATCAAAGTCAGCTGAAGAGAATGAGAAGAGAGCGGTAGAACTTCAAGGGTATGACAAGAATATAAAGCAAGCAGAGCAGCAAGCTATGCAAGAAATGCAGAAAAAACAACAAGAGTTGTTTGCACCAATTTCTGAAAAAGCTAAAACGGCTATCGATAAAGTGGCAGCAGCTTTAGGGTATGATTATGTAATAGATGCTAGCCCAGGATTAAGTCTTATCGTTTCTAAAGGAAAAGATTTACTTCCTGAAGTAAAGCAAGAATTAGGATTCTAATATTATAGAACAACATAAATTAAAACCATCTTGATGATTGAATCAAGGTGGTTTTTTTATTTTTGAACACGATGCAAAACCCCATTGGTATTTTTGATTCTGGCGTAGGCGGTACTTCCATCTGGAAAGAGCTACATGCTCTTATGCCCAATGAAAGCACGATTTACCTTGCAGATAGTAAAAATGCTCCGTATGGAGAAAAGTCTGAGGAGGAAATTCTTCAACTTAGTATCAAGAATACAGAATTATTATTAGAGAAAGAATGTAAGCTTATTATTGTGGCATGTAATACTGCGACAACCAATGCTATAAATTACTTAAGAGCTAATTATAAGGTCCCTTTTATAGGGATAGAACCTGCTATAAAACCAGCAGCTCTGCAGACTAAAACCAAGAAAGTAGGTGTTCTGGCAACCAAAGGAACTTTATCTAGCGACTTGTTTTACAATACCTCTAAATTATATGCTTCTGGGATTGAAGTCTATGAGCAAGAAGGAAGTGGATTAGTTGAACTTATAGAGTCTGGATTGCATAATTCTAAAGAGATAAAACATTTACTTCATAAGTTCCTAAACCCTATGTTAAACAAAGGGATAGATTGTTTGGTTTTAGGATGTACACACTACCCTTATTTAATACCCGCTTTAAATGAGGTATTACCAAATCACATTAAAATAATTGATTCGGGATTAGCCGTCGCACAACAAACAAAAGCTGTTCTAGAGAAAAGTAAGTTGTTAAATTTAGATTTAAACCTTCATCCCAATCACACTTTTTATTCTAATACTAACCCTGAAGTATTAAGGCAGTTTATAAGTTTAGATAGCGCAACGATTTATTATTTGGATTTTTAATCTTTTCTTCTGTAGGTTAAGTACGTGAAATCGTATTTATGCCTGTCATCTTTTGGATGATATTCTTCTTTGATTAGTTCCCACTGATTAGTTTCAATTATAGGAAAAAATGTATCTGCGTCAACTTTAGCGTGAACTCTAGTTAGTTCAATATGAGTTGCTATTTCAAGTGACTGTTTGTAGATTTCACCACCTCCAATAATAAATGCTTTCTCATCATTTTTTGTTAATGCAATTGCATCTTTTATAGAGCTAACTACCGTGCATTTGAACTTTGGTCGGTAGTTTTTATTCCGTGTAATAACAATATGCTCTCTGTTAGGCAAGGCTTTAGGAAAACTCTCAAGTGTTTTTCTACCCATAATAATTTTATGCCCAGTAGTTAAAGTTTTAAACCTTTTAAAGTCGTCAGGTAAATGCCATGGCAAATCGTTATTAATACCTAAGGCATTATTTTCGGCGGCAGCAGCTATGATGATGAGTTTACTCACTCTACTTTTTTTTTATTGAAATTAGATATAGGGAAATTGGTTTCAATTTCTTTCTGTAATTCAGAAATCTTAGCTTTTTGTTTGGCAACTAATTTCTCTCGTTGTTTACGTTCCCAATCTTTACCCATAAACTTGTGGGTTATAAAAACATTAAAAACATGAATTATAAATAGAAAAGCCCATGCAGTAATTGCCCAAATGTACCAATCGTAGGCCTCTCCTTGTTTAAATATTTTATTAATTAAAATAATGAAGACACTACCTATTAAGAAAATAACCAAGTGAGAAAATAATCGTTTCTTTTGTTTTATTCTTTTTTGAGCATTCTCAAGCAATTCATGCTGCTCTATATCTACTTCTGGTTTCGGCTTATTTTTTGAAAACATCTTTGCCTATCTTTAATGACAAAGATAACCGATTTACTAGTTAAAGATTTTAAGATGGAGCAAATCAGAAAACAATTCCCTTTGTTAAATCATTCCATATATGCTAATACCGCTGCTACTGGTTTACTTTATGACGATTTGTTAGAGTGGAGGCAAGAACATGATTTAGATTATTTAATTGGGGGTAGTAATATGAAGCAACAATCAAATAAGATGCATGGTGAAACTAGAAAGGTTGTAGGCGATTTTTTTAATTGCGAATCAAACAATGTAGCTCTTGTACCAAATTTTACAATTGGATTAAACTTTTTGCTCGAAGGTCTTAATAAAAAAGAAAAAGTTTTACTTCTAAAAGGAGATTACCCTTCGTTAAATTGGCCGTTTGAAAGTAGAGGTTTTGATATAACTCATCTTTCAATCACTAAAAATCTAGAAGAACATATTTATGATACTATAAAAACAAAAGGCATTACGGTTTTAGCTTTAAGCGTAGTTCAGTGGTTAAATGGAATCATGATTGATTTATCTTTTCTAAAAAAATTAAAAGCAGATTTTAAAGACTTACTTATTATTAGTGATGGTACTCAATTTTTAGGTACTAGAAGTTTTGATTTTTCCAGTTCTGGAATAGATGTTATTGGCGCAAGCGCATACAAGTGGTTATTATCTGGTTATGGTAATGGTCTTGTCTTAATAAAAGAGCAAGCAAAAGAGCGCTTTTTATTAACAACAAAAGGTTATGGTTCTGGAAGGAATGCTATTGAGTTTGACCATAAAAGAACATTTTGTAAACATTTAGAACCGGGCCATTTAGATTCTTTAAGCTTTGGAAGTTTACAATTCTCTCTGGAGTTTCTTCAAAAAATTGGTTTAGAAAATATTGATAAACAGAATAAGCAACTGAGCCAAAAGGCAAAATTATCTTTTGAAAGTTTAGACTTACTTGATGAAGTTGTAGTTAGCAGGGATTCTCATAGTACTATTTTTAATATTAAAGCAAATGAGAAAGTATTTAACAGGCTTTTAGAGCACGAAGTGGTTTGTGTACAACGAGGTGACGGAGTTAGAATAAGTTTTCATTTTTATAACACATTAAAGGAGATAGATAAGATTATAGATATCTTAAAAATGTAAGAATAGATTGTCTTTTTATATAAATCAATACACTAAATTTATGAAAGTGAACAATGTGTAAAGCTTATTTTATTAAATTGATAAATCTTTTCTAAACAATTGATTTTTAGATGTTTTATGTATTGTTTTGTATTTTAATCCAAGTTTAAAATTAGAATACCATGGCAATAAAAAAACAATATTTAAAAAGTAAGCCAGTCTGTAAAGTTACTTTTTCTGTACCCGCAGAGGAAGCTAAAAAAGTAGCGGTTGTGGGTGACTTTAACAACTGGAACCCAAAAGGAAGTACACTTAAAAAATTAAAAAACGGAACTTTTAAAGGTACTTTTGACCTTCCAAAAGAAAACACTTACGAATTCCGTTACTTAGTAGATAATAACTACATAAATGATAACGAAGCTGACCGTTACCAATGGAATGACTACGCTGGAACTGAAAATGCTGTTTTAGAAGTATAGTAAAAGAAATTTATTAAAACAAAAGCCCGTTGCAATAAATGTGACGGGCTTTTTACTTTAGATATTAGCGTTATTTCTCAACACTAACTCCTTTCCAAAAAGCTACCCTTCCTTTAATCTGTTTTGCCAGTTCGCTGGTTTCTGGATAGTACCACGCAGCATCAGGATTAGTTTTACCATCTACTTCTATAGAATAATAAGATGCCATACCTTTCCAAGGACAATTTGTATGTGTATTGCTAGACTTAAAGAATTCCTTTTTAATACTTTCTGCAGGAAAATAATGATTGTTCTCTATTACTAAAGTATCATCACTTTCTGCGATAACGGTGTTATTCCAAATAGCTTTCATTTTATTTCTTTTTAAAGATGTAATTTTTATAGTAGTCGTTTTCATCACTAAACTGACTCTCGATTTTTAAGCCAGCTTCGTTGGCGAGCCATGACACTATATCGTCATCATATTTTTGTGAGATTTCTGTATGTATTGTTTCCCAAGCTTTAAAACTGATTTCCAAATCTAATTTTCCAATAGTAATTGTGTGTGCTTCTTTTGAAACCAAATAGCTTTTAGCTGTGCCACTTTCTGGATCATAAACCTCCCAATGTAGAAACTTATCTAAATCAAAAGTCCCTCCTAATTCATTATTAATACGAGTTAAAATGTTTTTATTAAAGGCTTCGGTTATTCCAGTTTTGTCATTGTAAGCATCTAAAACGGTTTGAGGATTTTTCTTTTGATCAAAACCCATAAAAACCAAATCGTCATCATTTAGTATTTCCTGAATATTTCTTAGAAAAGATATGGCTTGTGGATGTAGTAAATTTCCAATGTTTGAGCCTAGAAATAATATCACTTTTCTTCTTCCATTGCTTTCTGCGATGTCAGCCAAAGTCTCAAAATAAGTTCCCTGTAAGGTGTTTATAGTTACATTTGGTAATTCTTTATTTACCGAAGCTTCTAGCTGATCTAGTACATTTTGACTAATGTCTATAGGTCTGTAATCAAACTCAATTTTTTTATCTGATAAATAACGCAATAGAATTTTTGTCTTTTTTCCATCACCAGCACCTAACTCAAAAAGACTGAATGCCTTATCCATATTACTAAAAAAAGAAGCAATATTTTCTTTATGATGTTCTAAAATATCAAACTCACAATCTGTGAGATAGTATTCTGGCATAGCCATGATATCTTGAAAAAGTTTATCACCAATTTCATCATAGAAATATTTTGAGGATAAATACTTTGGTTGTGCAGTTAGACCTTCATGTACTTCTTGTTCAAAAGTGGAAGTCAGCACTATAGATTTCTCTTGCATTTTTACTTTGTCGTGATTATTTGGCTAACCTTAAACCGGTAAATTGCCATCTTAGATTTGGATGAAAAAAGTTTCTGTACGTTGGTCTAGTATGGTTTTTTGATGTAGCTACAGATGCACCTCGTAACACTTTTTGACTTACCATAAATTTACCATTATATTCTCCTAAGGCTCCATCTGCTTTTTGGTAATTTGGATAGGGTAGGTAAGCACTTTCAGTCCATTCCCATCTTTTCCCCCATGGAAAATAATTTTGAGCTACTTCCCACTCAAATTCGGTTGGTAATCGTAACCCTTTCCATTGGGCATAAGCAAAAGCTTCAAAATAAGAAATATGGGTAATAGGTGCTTCTAAAGCTATTTTTTGAAGTCCTGCGTATGTATAATGATACCATTCGCTGTCAATATTATGCCAGTATAAAGGTGAAGTAATGTTATTTTGATTTACCCAATCCCATCCTTCGGCATGCCATAAATCAAACTTTTTATACCCACCTGCCTCAATAAAATCTAAGAACTCATCATTGGTAACCAGTTTGTTAGAAATTTGATAAGTATTTAAGTAAACTTTATGCCTTCCTAGTTCATTGTCGTAACAAAAGTTTTCTGAGTTGTGCCCTATCTCATAAGTACCTTCTTCTATAGAAATCCAATCTTGTTGATGTTTTTCTACGGGGTGGTCTAAGAACGATTCTGAATATGTTGGAAGTAATGGATTGTTTCCTAAAATATATTTAATGTCCGTAAGTAACAGTTCTTGGTGTTGTTTTTCGTGATGTATTCCAATTTCCAGTAAATCGTTTAATGTTTTTGATTGCTCGGATTCAAACAAAGACTTGATAGCACGTGTTACATATTTTCTATACTCATATACTTTCTTAACTGATGGACGACTCATATTGCCTCTATCAGAGCGGATGACACGCTTGCCTATTGTTTCATAATAACTATTAAAAACAAAGGAAAAGTCTTCGTCAAAAACTTGATATTCGTCCGAATGTTGTTTTAGAATAAATTCTTCAAAAAACCATGTTGTATGGCCTAAGTGCCATTTAGGAGGACTTACATCTACTATAGGTTGTACTACATAATCTTCAGTTTCAAGGGGTTTACAAATAGCTTCGGAATGTGCTCTGGTTTCTAGAAAGAAATCCAGAAGATTATCAATAGCAATCATGCAAGTGATTTTACCTTAAAGATAAAGAAATGTCTATGCTCAAGCGTAGATTATTTTATTTTTTATGCTATTTGATATACAGGAAGACTAAAACTGAATGATGTCCCCTCATTAGGTTTGCTTAAAACTTTAATACTGGCATTATGCAATTCCACAATCTTTTTTACAATAGCTAAACCAAGGCCAGCACCTTCTTTTTGTTTGCCAGTTTTTGTCCGCCTGTAGCGCTCAAAAATTAATCCTTGATTTTCTTTTTTGATACCTGGCCCTGAATCTTTAATTGTAATTTTTACATTATTATCACTGTGAGCTATTTGTACAGTTACTTTACCATTCTCTGGTGTAAATTTTAAGGCATTGTCCATTAAATTTTGAATGGCGCGTTCTACAAGTGAAATATCTGCGAAAACAAGTGGAATTCCTTTATCCATCTTTAGCTTTAATTCTATATTTTTCTGTTTTGCCAGCACCATATAGTTTCTATGAATATCATTTGCTAACTCGCTTATTAAAAAGGGTTCATTTTGAGGTTCTATTTGGTTTGCCTCCAATTTTGAATATTCAAATAATTGTGAAATTAGTTTCGAAAGTCTTTCACCGCTGCTATTTATAGTTTTTAAATAATCTAAACGTTGTTGCTTGGTAAGGCTTTCATCTTTCATCTGTAGCGTTTCAATATAACCTTGGATAATTGACAATGGTGTTCGTAAATCATGGGAAATATTGGCAATAAGTTCTTTTCGGAGTTTTTCTACAGATTTAATCTTTTCAATATCTCCTAAAATTGTTTCTGCCATTTCGTTATACGTAGTAGTAACTCCGGCTAAATCGCTTTTATCAGCATCTTTAATACGATATTCTAGGTCTCCTTGTTGAAAACGTTTAGCGGCAAAAACTAATTCTCTTAAGTTTTTAGTAAGATACCAAACAGATAAAATTCCTAATACTGCTGCAAAAATTAAAGTTAAAATTGAAGCACCTAAACCTAATTTTAATACGTAGCTTTTAAATAGATTATCACGTGTTGTAAGGTATTCTTCTCCAGCTAATATAATGTAGATATATCCTTCTTTTCCTCCTTTGTTAAATTTTGCTGCAGAAAAAACTTGTTGAGCATTGCTGTTTTTTGGATCTTCACCAAGAATATAACCTTGCCCTTTATTGCTAATAAACTGTTTTATAGGAGCTATAGAAATCTTTTTTTGATTAGTCTCTGGCGCATCATGGTCTAAGACAACGGAATATTGTACGTGCCCATCCATATCTAACAAATAGACTTCAATAGCTCTGTTTACAGCCATCATATCATGCATGATATCTCCGAATAATTCCTTGTTTATTGCGCCAGTGCTGTCTATTGGGCTGGTATCAACAAACTTTTCATCTATTAAATCTTGTGCTAGGTTTGCATGCAAACGCTGCGTGGTTTCATAAAAATATTCATTGGAAAAATATATTGTTGCGGCAGTATAACCCAGTCCTGCTAGTAATAGAATAGCTAGGAATGATAATGTTAGCTTTTTTACTAACCTGTTAGAAAGGACATTTTTACTCATAATTCTTCGTTGAATTTGTATCCAACACCCCAAGTAGTAAGTATAAATGTGGGATTGCTCATGTCTGGTTCTATTTTGGAACGTAAACGATTTATGTGAGAGTTTACAGTATGTTCGTATCCTTTAAAATCATAACCCCAGATAAGGTTCAACAATTTAGTACGGTCGTAGCTCTTCCCTGGATTAGAGGATAATAATACTAATAGTTCAAACTCCTTTGGGGAGAGTTCAACCTTTATACCATCTAAAACTACTTTTCGCATTTCTACATCTACCGATAAATTTCCAAATTGAATAATTTTTTGTAGAGTCTCATTACTATCTTCTTTAATAGACATTTTTTGCCTTCTAAAAATTGCTTTTACGCGGGCAATAAATTCTCTTACACTAAAAGGTTTTGTTAAATAATCATCTGCGCCAACTTCAAGCCCCAAAACCTTATCAATTTCTTCAGAGCGAGCGGTAAGCATCATAATTGGAGATTCAATTTTGTTTGCTCTAATTTTTTGGCATACTTCAATACCATCCATTTCTGGTAGCATCACATCTAGGATTATTAAATCTGGAACTAACTCAATAGCTTTTCTTAATCCATCATCTCCTTGTGTAGCCGCAGTTACAGAACAACCCAAATCCTTTAAATGTATTTCCAACAAATGAATTATCTCAGGGTCGTCTTCTATGATTAATACATTTTTCATGCATAACGAAATAAAGGGTAAAATATCACGAAAAGTTCACGGTTTACTATTTAAAATCATAAACTCAAGTTTATAAAGTCGGTAATAAGCTTATTTTCTTGCACTCTTCCACTAAATTAATTTTTAAGTAGTTGAAAATCAATATTTAATAAAAGGTGATTTTTATGTGATATTTCTGCAACATGTTCATGCTTCCTTTGGAATAACTTAAAAACACTATTAAAAATGAACAATTTAAAAAGAATAGCAGGCATGTTTTCTTTAGGTATTTTGCTCCTAGCATGCGAGAACGAAAATAATGAGACAGCACCTGTAACCTTAGATGCAGGAGAATTATCAGGTGGTCCTTTTTCATTTACTGTTGATGGTGAACCAGATATGGTTTCAGGTATCACTTTAGACGATACAAATTTGACAGGTAGTATTCAAGGTTATGTGATTACAGACGATTCTAAAAATATCTTAGGTTTGCCTCCAACCCTTGATGCAGTTGCTGGAGTAGATTTTGATGGTGCTGGAGTTGGGTCGTGTTATATTTATCATTTAACCTATGAGGAAGGATTAACTGGATTATCAGCTGGCGAAAATTTAGATAATTTAACAGGTGAATTTGACCTTTCCAATTTCCTTGTAGTAAATAGAAATGCATTGAATGCTGGCGTGTTGGCTGGAGGACCATTTGAATTTACTGTAGATGGCTTACCAGATATGGTTAGTGGTATTACGCTAGATGATACGGAACTAAATGGTGAAACTCAAACTTATGTAATTACAGATGATTCTAAGAATATTTTAGGTCTACCACCAACATTAGAGGCTGTAGAAGGCGTAGATTTTGATGGCGCTGGTGTTGGTTCTTGTTATATCTATCACTTAACTTACTCTGGCGAGCTAACAGGATTAGAAGGAGGACAAAATTTAGAGAGTCTTGCTGGTAATTTTAACCTTTCCAATTTTTTAATTGTTAATAGAAGTGGTTTAAATGCAGGTGCATTAAACGGCGGACCTTATGAGTTTGTTGTAGATGGTATTCCAGATATGGTAAGTGATATTACATTGGATGATTCTGAATTAAATGGGGATAAGCAGACTTATGTTATTACGGATGATTCTAAAAATATTTTAGGGATACCTCCAACATTAGAAGCTGTTGAAGGAGTGGATTTTGATGGTGCTGGAGTTGGTTCTTGCTATATCTATCACTTGACCTATTCTACTGGTCTTGAAGGCTTAGCAGCAGGTAATAACCTAGAAGGATTAACAGGTAATTTTGGCCTTTCTAATTTTGTAGTGGTTAATCGTAATGCTTTAAACGCAGGAAAATTAGCTGGAGGACCTTATAATTTTGTTGTGGATGGTGTGCCAGATATGGTACAGAATATTTCATTGGATGCATCTGAGTTAAATGGGGATAAGCAGACTTATGTAATTACGGATGATTCTAAAAATATTTTAGGAATTCCTCCAACACTTGAAGCGGTTAAAGGAGTGAATTTTGATGGTGCTGGAGTTGGTTCTTGTTACATCTATCACTTAACCTATTCAACAGATTTAGCTGGTTTAGAAGCTGGAAATAATTTGGCTAGCTTAACTGGTGAGTTTGACCTTTCTAACTTTATAGTAGTTAATAGGAATGCTTTAAATGCTGGTAAATTAAATGGAGGTCCTTATAATTTTGTAGTTGATGGAACACCGGATATGGTACAAAATATTTATTTAGATGCTACTGAATTAAATGGGGATAAACAAACTTATGTAATTACAGATGATTCCAAGAACATTTTAGGCATTCCTCCAACACTTGAAGCGGTTAAAGGAGTAGATTTTGATGCTGCTGGTGTTGGTTCTTGTTACATCTTTCATTTAACATACTCAACTGATTTAGAAGGTCTGGAAGGCGGTAACAATTTGGCTGATTTAACAGGTGAGTTTGACCTTTCTAACTTTGTAGTTGTAAATAGAAAAGCATTAGACGCTGGTGTCTTAAATGGCGGTCCTTTTGAATTTATTGTTGATGGTTACCCAGATATGGTTAGTGGAATTTATTTAGATGATACCAATCTAACAGGTAGCAATCAAACCTATGTAATTACAGATGATTCTAAGAATATTTTGGGCTTACCACCAACATTAGAAGCTGTTGAAGGTGTAGATTTTGATGCGGCAGGCGTAGGTATCTGCTATATCTGGCATTTAACATATGAAGGAGAGTTAACTGGATTGGAAGCAGGTAAAAATGTAGCTGATTTAGAAGGCGCTTTCGATTTATCAAACTTTATTAAAGTTCGAAGAAAAGTACATTAATTCATTGAAAAAGAGAATTAAAGTGTGTTTTGTTTTTTATGTTAGCGAACCCAGGTGAAAGCCTGGGTTTTTTAGAAATATTAAATTGCTACAACTCCTTTTATGTGGGGATGCGGGTTATAATCTACGAGTGTAAAATCATCAAAAGAAAAATTTAGAATGTCTTTTACTTCTGGATTTAAAACCATTTTAGGTAATGGTCTACAATCTCGTAATATTTGTAATTCTACCTGCTCCATATGGTTGTTGTAAATATGTGCATCACCAAAAGTGTGGATAAAATCCCCCGCCTCATAACCACATACTTGCGCCATCATCATGGTAAATAAGGCATAAGAAGCAATATTAAAAGGTACGCCTAGAAAGATATCGGCGCTACGTTGGTATAGTTGGCAACTTAATTTGCCGTCCGCAACATAAAACTGAAAAAATGCATGGCATGGTGGTAAAGCTGCTTTTCCATTCGCTACATTCTCTGAGAAAGAAACAGAAGTGTCTGGTAATACACTTGGGTTCCAGGCAGAGACTAACATTCTTCTGCTATTAGGATTGGTCTTTAAAGTTTGAATAACCTCTTTTATCTGGTCAATTTCTTCACTATTCCAATTACGCCACTGGTGTCCATAAACTGGCCCCAAATCTCCATTTTCATCTGCCCACTCATTCCAAATACGAACCCCATTTTCTTGAAGGTAGTTAACATTGGTGTCACCCTTTAAAAACCATAGTAGTTCATGAACAATAGACTTTAAGTGTAATTTTTTGGTGGTAACCATTGGGAAACCTTTAGAAAGGTCAAATCGCATTTGATAGCCAAAAACACTTTTAGTACCAGTACCTGTTCGGTCTCCTTTCTGGTTTCCGTGCTCTAAAACATATTTTAGTAAATCGTGGTATTGTTTCATTATGGGATAAAGGTAAAGGGTTAAAGGTGAAAGCTCAAAATACTATGCTTTGGAGTTATTATATTTTATTAACGAAGAAATTCTTTTTTTGAAGATTTTGAATGTCTTTAATTATTTGTGAAGAGCTTTCAAGATTTACAAATTCTAAATCTTGGCAAAGAATGATATGTGTTTCTAATTCGTAACTGGAACCTAAACTGATTTGAAGAAAGCGAACAAAATCTTTTTGAGAATATTTTGCAGAACCCTCAGCAATATTGACCGGAATTGATACCGAACATCTATTGATTTGAGAAGTTAAACCATATTTTTCTGAATCTGGCAATGCATTGGCCAGAGTATAGATTTTTTTAACCAAAATTCTAGCATCTTTCCAAACTTCAAGCTCTCTAAAATTCCTCATGGTAAACCTTTTACCCTTTATCTTTAAACCCTAACTATCCCAAAATCATTCCAGCAATAGTAGCAGAAAGTAATGATGCTAAAGAGCCCCCAAGAACAGCTTTCATACCAAACTCAGATAGTGTTTTTCGTTGACCTGGTGCTAAAGAACCAATTCCACCAATTTGTATGCCTATTGAAGCAAAGTTTGCAAAACCACAAAGCATATAAGTAGCCATAATTACTGACTTGTTGTAGGTGAAATGCGTCGCATTAGCCATATTTTTAAGTTCGGCAAGCTGTATGTAGCCAATAAACTCACTTGCTGCCAGTTTAATGCCAAGAAGTTGCCCCATAAGCATGGTATCTTCATTAGAAACACCTATTAACCACATAAGTGGTGCGAAAATAGTCCCTAAAATGGCCTCTAAAGAGAATTTTTCATAAGAGGAGTTTGCTGCTATCCAGTTGTTTAAAGAAGTCCATTCTCCAACTCCGTCTAAAATTCCATTAATCATAGCAATAAATGCTACAAAAACCAATAACATTGCGCCGACATTTACGGCCAATTTTAAACCTTGAGTTGTGCCATTAGCAATGGCGTCTAAGATGTTGGCACCTATTTTATCTTGAGATACTTTTACGTTAGAATTAATCTTTTCGGTTTGTGGGTATAAGATTTTGGATATAACAATGGCTCCGGGTGCTGCCATCACAGATGCTGCTAATAAATGTTTTGCAAAAATTAATTGTAATTCTGGGTCGTCACCCCCTAAAAATCCTATGTAAGCTGCTAAAACTGCTCCTGCAACTGTTGCCATACCACCTATCATAACAAGTAGAATTTCTGACTTGTTCATTTTTTCTAGGTATTCTTTAATTAGCAGAGGAGCTTCTGTTTGTCCTAAAAAGATATTTCCAGCGATAGAAAGGCTTTCTGCTCCAGATATTCCAAGTGATTTTGTCAATAGCCAGGCTAAAGCTTTCACAACTTTTTGAATTATTCCTAAATAAAACAGCACGGAAGTAAGTGCGGAAAAGAATATAATTGTTGGTAAAACTTGGAAGGCAAAGATGTAGCCAAAAGTATCCATATCTACTACTAATCCTTCAAATAAAAATTTACTACCCGCTCTTGTGAATTCTAGGATATCTATAAAGCGCTCTCCAATCCATTCGAATACAACCTGAACAAAACGGACTTTTAAAACACCTACTGCAATAATTAGTTGAAGCCCTAAACCTATACCGACTGTTTTCCAATTTATAACTTTTCTATTTGAACTAAATAAAAATGCAATTAAAACTAAAACGAGCATGCCTAAGACACCGCGCCAGAGACTTGTAATGGAAAACCCTTGATTTGGGATAACTTTAGGTGTTACCGTTTCAATTGATGAAGATTCAATAGCAGTTTGTAGACTATCTATTACGGTAAGTTCTTGTGCTGAAATTTGGAATGAGGTAAAACAACAAAAGATGAGTATCCAAATTCCAAATGATTTCATATGAGTTTATAAGTTGGTTAGTTGCGTTTGGAGATTTCATCCCTAAGTTTAGCAGCTTTTTCATAATCCTCATTAGCTACCGCTTTGTCTAATTCTTTGTGTAACTCTTCTATCGTAAGCTCACGATAACCTCCTCCAGCATCAGACTCAATTTCAACTGTTTCTCCTTCCTGAAGGATTTCATCGACCAAAATACTATCGTCATTATCTTCTTCTTTTTCTTTATTTGAAAATTTTAAGAAGATACCTGCTTTATCTAAAATGGTCTTATACGTGAAGATAGGAGCATCAAAGCGTAGTGCAAGTGCTATGGCATCACTAGTTCTGGCATCTATAATTTCTTCAACCTTTTCACGTTCACAAATAATACTAGAGTAAAATACACCGTCTACTAACTTGTGAATAATCACTTGTTTTACAACAATATCAAACCGGTCTGAAAAGTTTTTAAAAAGGTCATGTGTTAATGGGCGAGGTGGTTTAATTTCTTTTTCCAAAGCAATTGCTATAGACTGCGCCTCAAAAGCACCAATTACTATGGGAAGTTTTCTATCCCCTTCAACTTCATTTAAAATAAGGGCGTACGCACCATTTTGTGTTTGGCTGTATGAAATCCCTTTAATTTTTAATCGAACTAAACTCATAGATATCTCGTAGAAACCAAAAAAGGCTGTTCAAATAAATAGGGCTGCCATCTATTTGAACAGCCCCTTGAATGGGGCAAATTAACAAAAATTAAGCGTTTTGTGCTTTAAATTCTTTTAATTTTTCAATGAGTTCCGGCACTACTTCAAAAGCATCCCCAACTATCCCATAATCTGCAGCCTTAAAGAAAGGAGCTTCAGGGTCATTATTAATTACAACCTTGGTTTTAGAAGAGCTTACTCCTGCTAAATGTTGTATAGCCCCAGATATTCCTATGGCTATGTATAAATTACTTGCAACTGGCTTACCGGTTTGGCCAACATGTTCTCCATGAGGTCTCCAGCCTAAATCAGATACTGGTTTTGAGCAAGCGGTAGCAGCACCTAAAATATCTGCTAACTCTTCTACCATTCCCCAGTTTTCAGGTCCTTTAAGTCCACGGCCTGCCGAAACTACTATGTCTGCATCTGCAATAGTTGCTTTACCAATAACTTTATCTACTTCAATTGATTTGGTTCCAAAATCACTATCATTTACTGAAGCTGAAAAGTCTTCTACGGCTGCTGTTTTACTATTTTCGATAATTCCGAAAGCATTGTTAGACAATCCAATAATTTTAATTTCTGAACTTACTTCCGTATGGGCGAAACCTTTATTACTAAAAGCTGTTCTTTTTACGACAAAAGGAGTTGTGCTTTCAGGTGCAGCTACTACATTTGATACGTAACCGGCATTTAATTTTGCTGCTAATATTCCACTTAGAAATTTACTATCTGCACTTGAACTTACTACAATTACTTTTGCTCCTTCAGCTTCGGCTGCTTGAGCTATGCAGTTGGCATAAGCTTTTGCATTAAAAGTATCCAATTTACTATCAGATACATTTAATACTTTTTCAACGCCGTATGCACCTAAAGAAGCATTATCTGTAGCGTTTATAGAAATTGCAGTAACGCTTGTTCCTATTTGCGTCGCTATTTCACTTGCATAAGAAGCTACTTCTAATGCGTTCTTTTTAAATTTTCCTTTATCTGTTTCTGTATATACTAGTACTGACATCTTTTAAATCACTTTAGCTTCGTTATGTAATAGGCTCACCAATTCACTTACATTGCCTGCGTCTACTAATTTTACAGGTCCTTTTGCTGCTGGTTTCTCAAATTTCTTGTCCTCTGTTGGGCTTGGAGCATCAACTGGCTCAACAACATTAAGTGTTTTTTTACGTGCCATCATAATGCCTCTCATATTTGGAATACGTAAATCACTTTCTTCTACTAATCCTTTTTGCCCACCAATGACTAACGGAAGCGAAGTTTTAATTTTTTCTTTTCCTCCATCAATTTCGCGAGTAGCAGTCGCTTCATTTCCTTCAACTTCTAGCGCTATGCAAGTGTTTACAAAGTTCATATCTAATAGCGTAGCTAAAATACCTGGAACCATACCGCCATTATAATCAATAGATTCTCTTCCTGCGATGACCAAATCGTATCCTCCATTTTTGACCACTTCCGCAAGTTGCCTTGCAACAAAAAAGCCATCTTTTGGTTCTGTATTTATGCGTATTGCTTCATCGGCTCCAATAGCTAATGCTTTTCTAATAGTAGGTTCTGTCTGTGCTCCTCCAACATTTGCTACATGTACAGTAGCACCCTGCTTTTCTTTAAACCACATGGCACGCGTAAGTCCAAACTCATCATTTGGGTTAATTACAAACTGCACGCCGTTGGTATCAAATTTAGTGTCACCTTCCGTAAAATTGATTTTGGAAGTGGTGTCTGGCACATTGCTGATGCAAACTAAAATCTTCATAAGTTTTCTAAAATTTTACGGTATAAAGATAACTATTAAAACTTAAATTTACTATGCATGCATAACAAATAATGTTGTTTTTTTTAAAAACTACAGCATAACTATTCCTATATAATTTGCTATTTTTGCTTGCATTTTTACAATAAGTAAGACTCCTTTAACGAATATATGAAGACACTACAATTTAGAGAAGCGATTTGCGAAGCCATGTCAGAAGAGATGCGAAGTGATGATAGTATTTATTTAATGGGTGAAGAGGTAGCTGAGTACAATGGCGCTTACAAAGCATCTAAAGGAATGTTAGATGAGTTTGGTGCAGAGCGCGTAATCGACACTCCAATTTCTGAACTTGGTTTTGCAGGTATTGGCGTAGGTTCCGCAATGTTAGGCAATAGACCTATTATAGAGTTTATGACTTTTAACTTTGCACTTGTTGGCATAGACCAAATAATTAATAACGCTGCAAAAATTAGACAAATGTCTGGTGGGCAATTTGCTTGCCCTATCGTTTTTAGAGGACCAACTGCTTCTGCTGGTCAGTTGGCAGCTACGCATTCACAAGCTTTTGAAAGCTGGTATGCCAATTGCCCTGGTTTAAAAGTAGTAGTTCCTTCGAATCCTGCAGACGCAAAAGGACTTTTAAAGGCTTCAATCAGAGATGATGACCCTGTAATTTTTATGGAGTCGGAGCAAATGTATGGTGATAAAGGTGAAGTTCCTGAGGGGGACTATACTATTCCAATCGGTGTTGCAGATATAAAGAGAGAAGGTACAGATGTGACAATTGTTTCTTTTGGAAAAATTATTAAGGAAGCATATAAGGCTGCAGATGAATTAGCCAAAGATGATGTTAGTTGTGAAATTATAGATTTGCGTACTGTGCGTCCTATGGACATCGATACTATTGTAAAGTCTGTTAAAAAAACAAACAGGCTAGTAATTTTAGAGGAAGCATGGCCTTTTGGGAATGTATCTACTGAAATTATCTATCACGTTCAAGATAAAGCTTTTGATTATTTAGATGCTCCTGTTGTAAAAATTAATACTGCAGATACGCCAGCTCCATATTCACCAGTACTCTTAGCAGAATGGTTGCCTAATAGTGGAGACGTGATAAAAGCTGTTAACAAAGTCTTATATAAATAAAAATAACGATATTTGTAAGGATATATTAGCCTCGTCGACTTTAGTCGACGAGGCTTTTTTAAGGAATAGTTTTTGATAAAAAGTTACTTTAAAACTAAAATGACCAAAACAATAATAGACTAAATAGTATCTGGTTATTCTTGTAACACCCTATCAAAGCATGAAAAAACTTCTATTTCTACTTTTAATCCTTTTCTTTTCTTTTTTAAATGCTCAGACAAAAGTTGGTGGCATTGTTTTAGACGAGTTTAATAGCCCTGTAGCATTTGCTAATATTATTTTTAAAGGGTCATCAGAAGGTACTATCACTAATGATAATGGTAGATTTTATTTTGAATCTGAAGAGGATTACAATACCATTGTAGTTTCATTTATTGGCTATGAAGCTAAAGAAATAGCTTTAGCTTCAAAAGTAAATTATGAACTGAAAATTATTTTAAAAGAATCTACCGAACAGTTAGATGAAGTTGTTATTTATACTGGAAAGCAATCTAAAAAAAATAACCCAGCAATAGATATCTTAAAAAAGATTTGGGCTAAAAAGCGAGAAAATGGTGTAAATAAGTTTAAAACATACCAGTATGATAAATACGAGAAGGTAGAGTTTGATTTAAATACAATTGATAGTTCACTTATAAAGAGTAGACTTTTTAAAGGATTGGAGTTCATTTTTGATGATTTAGATACCTCACGAATTACAGGTAAGACCTATTTACCCATGTTTTTAAATGAAGTTTTTTCTAAAGTATATGGAGATAATCGTTTAAAAATTAAGAAAGAAGATGTTCTAGGAAATAAAAATTCCGGTTTTGGAGGTAATCAGGCAATAACAGCTTTTGTTGAAGACTTATACACAGATTATGATGTGTATGAAAACTACCTTAAGTTTTTTGATAAGAGTTTTACCAGTCCACTTTCTAAAACAGGTGTAGATACCTATAACTATGTACTCTCAGATAGTACTTTTATCGACAATAAATGGTGTTATAATATTATTTACTACCCACGTAGAAAAAATGAACTTACGTTTAAAGGTGATTTTTGGGTGAACGATACTACCTATGCTATCAAGAAAATAAATCTAGAAGTAACAAAGAGTGCAAACATTAATTGGGTGAAAGAAATCTATATAGAACAAGATTTTGATGTAGTCAATGATTCTATCTTTTTACTTAAACGGGATTATATGCTAAGCGATTTTGCTTTTTCTAAAAAAGAGAAATCAAGAGGGGTTTATGGAAAACGGACAACGGTTTTTGACAATTATATTTTTGATAAAGAAAAAGGCGAGGCCTTTTATAAATCAAAATCTGACCCTTATGATCCCAGAGTATTTTCACAAGATAGTACCTTTTGGAAAAACGCAAGGCTAGAAAAGTTAAATGAGGATGAAGCTGGAATTTTTCAGTTATTAGATACCCTAAAAACAGTTCCCAAATTCAATACCTATTATGATATTGTAAGTGTTTTGGGTTCAGGTTACATAGAGATTGATAAATGGAACCTAGATATTGGAGATATATACAGCACGTTTGGAATTAACGATGCCGAAGGTATTCGAGTTAGAGGTGGAGCTCGAACCTATTTTGGACAAAACGACCCGTGGCGTTTAGAAGCGTATACCGCATATGGTTTTGATGATAAGAAGTTTAAACATGGTGCTTCAGGGAAGTTTTTATTAGACAGAAAAAGTAGACTAATTATTTCTGGAGGGCACCGGCGCGATGTAGAGCAACTAGGTCTTAGCCTTACAAGTACAAATGATGTATTAGGTAGAAGTATTGCCTCATCATCTTTAGTTTCTGTTGGCAATAATAATCGTTTAACTAATATTAATCTCTCTGTGTTTAATGCAGAGGTAGAACCTATTAAGAATTTTAGGGTGCTAGTGGGCAGTTCTTTTAGAACCTTGAGCTCGGCTCTGCCTGAAGATTTTAGCTTAGATTATGTTGATTTAAGTTCACCAACGGGAATCTCTTCAGAAATAAAGCAATTTGATATAAATACTACTTTAATATATACCCCAGGGAAACGAACTATTGGCTATGGAGTAGAACGGGTAAATATAAATGACAATCATAGCACCTTATTATTAAACTATACAAAGGGTATAAGTGACTTTTTAGAAAGTGATTTTGATTATGAAAGACTGCAATTTTCGTATACCCAACCATGGCAGATTGGTGGTTTTGGTCGTTTAACAAGTACGGTAGAGCTAGGTAAAACTTTTGGAGAAGTTCCTTTGGGATTGTTAAGTGTTATACCTGGTAACCAAACAGTTTTCTCATTATACAAAACTTTTCCAAATCTAGATTTTTATGAGTTTGTAACAGATACTTATGCAACGATGCACCTAGAGCATAATTTTAATGGAAGGCTATTTTCTCGAATCCCTTTTCTTAGAAAATTAAACCTAAGAGAGATAGTTGGTCTGCGTGGCGCTTGGGGTCAAATTTCAGATGAAAATATAGCTTTAAGTGCTCCTACAAATATCCCTTTATTAGCTCCGGATGACCAAATCTATTGGGAGTATTCTCTAGGCGTTGGAAATATCTTTAAAATTTTTAGGATAGATTTCAATTTTAGAGGGAACTATTTAGATAATCCAAACGCACGTGCATTTGGTGTTACAGGTTCTTTTGGATTTAATTTTTAGTGCCAAATTCTATCAGTTTTCATACTATCTTAACTTAGATACCAGTTCTTAAGGGTATTTTTGCAAAACAAAATATGGTTATGAGTAAAGAAGCTAAAGAGAATGTAACTTTTGATGTTTTGATTGAAATTCCTAAAGGAAGCAGAAACAAATACGAATACGATTTTACTTTAAACAAGATTAGATTTGATAGAACATTATTTTCTTCAATGATGTATCCTGGAGATTATGGTTTTGTGCCTGAAACTTTAGCCTTAGATCAGGACCCTCTTGATGTCTTGGTAATGACTACGGAACCAACTTATCCTATGGTGGTAATGGAAGTAAAACCAATTGGAGTTTTTCATATGACAGATGAGAAAGGACCAGACGAGAAAATTATATGCGTCCCAGTCAATGATCCTGTATGGAGTAAGAAAAATGATTTATCTGATTTGAATCCACATCGTAAAAAAGAAATAGAACACTTTTTTAAAGTCTATAAAGATTTGGAAAAGAAAAAAGTTGATGTAGGTGGATGGGGAGATGCAAATGAAGCAGTTAAGATATACCATCAATGTGTAAAACGCTATGATGAAAGTGAACACAAATTGAAGCGTACTTTTATGATTTAATCAATTCCACTGAATTGATTCTAAGCATTTCATAATTTTTGGGATGCTTTTTTTATTCATACCTATTTTACTACATTTGCACGCATTAAAAAATTCTAAAAAACCTATTAATTAACTAAATAACTATGGAACAAATAGTACAATTTTTGCCAGCCTTTGGTGTTTTGGCTCTGATATACGTTTTTATCAAAAGCGGATGGGTATCTAAACAAGAAGTTGGTGACGCTAAAATGGCTCGAATAGCAAAGAATATTGCAGATGGTGCAATGTCTTTTTTAAAAGCTGAATATAAAATATTAAGCATTTTTGTTGTGGCCGTTGCTATTCTTTTATTCTTTAAAGGAAGTAATGAAACAGGTTCTAACGGAATGGTGGCAGTATCATTTATCGTTGGTGCTATTTGTTCTGCTTTAGCTGGCTTTATTGGGATGAAAGTAGCTACAAAAGCAAACGTACGTACAACAAATGCTGCTAGAACTTCTTTAGGCAAGGCATTAGAAGTTGCTTTTGCTGGTGGCGCTGTTATGGGTCTTGGTGTTGTAGGTCTTGGTGTTTTAGGTCTTAGCGGTCTTTTTATGATATATAGTGGTCAAGGTTGGGAGCTTAGTGAAGTGTTAAATGTACTTTCAGGTTTCTCTTTGGGAGCTTCTTCAATTGCACTTTTTGCACGTGTAGGTGGTGGTATTTATACTAAGGCTGCTGATGTTGGTGCTGACCTTGTTGGTAAAGTAGAAGCTGGTATTCCGGAAGATCACCCGTTAAATCCTGCAACTATCGCAGATAATGTAGGTGATAATGTAGGTGATGTTGCTGGTATGGGAGCCGACCTTTTTGAATCTTATGTAGGTTCAATTATTGGTACAATGGTTCTGGGAGCTGCTTTTGTCGATATGGATGTTTTTAAAGCGGATGGATTTGATGGACTAAGTGCTGTTTACCTTCCTTTAGTATTAGCAGCAATAGGTATTATCATGTCTATCATCGGAACTTTCTTTGTAAAAGTTAAAGATGGCGGTAATCCGCAAACAGCTTTAAACATTGGTGAATTTGGTTCAGCTGGCCTAATGCTAGTGGCTTCTTATTTCATTATAACAAATATGTTGCCAGAAAGCTGGTCTTTTGGCGGTGGAACTTACGGAGCAATGGGTGTTTTCTGGGCAGTACTTGCAGGTTTAGTTGCAGGTCTAGCAGTTGGTAAGGTAACAGAATATTATACAGGGACTGGTACAAAACCAGTTAACTCAATTGTACGTCAGTCAGAGACTGGAGCAGCAACAAACATTATTGCTGGTTTAGGAGTTGGTATGATGTCTACAATGTTTCCAATTATTTTAATTGCGGCTGCAATTTTAGTATCCCATCATTTTGCGGGTCTTTATGGTATTGCAATTGCTGCTGTAGGGATGTTGGCAAATACAGGAATCCAATTAGCTGTTGATGCTTATGGACCAATTTCTGATAATGCTGGTGGTATTGCTGAAATGGCAGAATTAGAACCAGAGGTTAGAGAGCGTACAGATAAGTTAGATGCAGTAGGTAATACAACTGCCGCAATTGGTAAAGGTTTTGCAATTGCTTCCGCAGCATTAACTGCTTTAGCTTTATTTGCTGCTTTTATGCAAACAGCTAATGTAACTGCTATTGATGTTTCTAAACCAACTGTAATGGCTGGTCTGTTAGTTGGTGGTATGTTACCTTTTGTTTTCTCTGCACTTTCTATGAATGCTGTAGGTAGAGCTGCAATGGCAATGATTGAAGAAGTTCGTCGCCAGTTTAGAGATATTCCTCAATTAAAAGCTGCACTTGAAGTAATGAGAGCAGTTGATTCTGATATGTCTAAGGCTACAAAAGAGCAAAGAGAAACTTTTGATGCTGCTGATGGCGTTGCAGAATACGATAAATGTGTTGCAATTTCAACGCAGGCATCTATTAGAGAAATGGTATTGCCAGGATTATTGGCAATTGCTGTTCCTGTTGCTGTAGGTTTTATTGGTGGTGCTGAAATGTTAGGTGGTCTTTTAGCAGGGGTAACTACCTGTGGAGTTTTAATGGCAATCTTCCAGTCTAACGCAGGTGGTGCATGGGATAACGCTAAGAAAACTATTGAGAGTGATGGTAAAAAAGGTAGTGATGCACACAAAGCAGCTGTAGTAGGGGATACTGTTGGTGATCCATTTAAAGATACTTCAGGACCTTCATTAAACATCTTATTAAAGTTAATGTCCGTTGTTGCATTAGTAATTGCACCTAGTATTGCGATTAGTGCTGATAAAATGATGACATATAATGAAGATAATGCTGTGGGAACTGAGCTAGTTCAAAAAAACGTGGAAAAGCAAGTGCGTGTTGAAATGAATAATATGGCTGATGGTATGTTTAAGGCGATAGTAACTACAACTTCTGAAGTTAACGGAGAAAAAACTGAAGAGATAAAAGAATTTACCGGAGCTACAAAGGAAGAAGTAAAAGAAGCTGTTGAAAAATATAACAATTCTATTTCTATAGAATAAAATTTGGTTAGCCCTTCTGAATAATAACCCAGAAGAACACCAACCAACAAAAACCTGCAAATGAAAGTTTGCAGGTTTTTTATTATAATGAAGTTATTACGTCTGTCAGTTCGAGCGGAGTCGAGAACAAGTTAAAATCTGTTATTCTTTTACATTTCGACTCCGCTCGATGTGACAGTTATTTTTATTGCAACTTAAAAGTAATAGGAATACTGAAAGGAACTTTTACTGCTTGTCCTCTCTGTTTGCCAGGTTCCATTTTTGGAAGTTTAGAAATAATTCTTGATGCTTCACTTTCTAAAATCTGATGAGGTCCGCGCATTTTTAAACCTCCAATACTACCATCTTTCTGTACAGTAAACTGTAAATACACTTTTCCCTGTAACCCCATTTCTTGTGCTTCTTCTGGATATCTAAAATTCTTTCGAATATGTTTTTGCATCTTTTCCTGAAAGCAAGCACGTTTATCATCTGTTCCTTCACAACCCGGGAATACAGGAACATCTTCAATTACCATAAAAGGTACTTCATCTATATCAGGGTCTGGGTCTTCAATATTGAAGCTGCAAGATATGATTTCAGTATCCTGATTTGGGTCTATAGCTTCAATTACGGTTTCAATAATCTCAGGGTCATCAGGAGCTATTTCAATTACTGTTGGAATAACTGGAGGTGGTGGTTTTATATAATGGAAAGTCACGGGGACATCTTCATCAATTGAATCTGGCGGGTTTAATTCACAAAAAATAATATTTTCTGAATTATCAAAAGTTTTCCATTCAAGCGCAGTATATACAAGTGCTAGAATTAAAGTCATTCCAATAGCAAAGTAGAGTCCGCTATTTTTTTCTAGTTTAAGGTGTTCTTTCTTTTTTACTTCCATCATATCTTTTTTATAGTTATACAATGAAAGTAGCTTGGAATTGAGCTATTAAAAATCTAAAATGAGGGAAGTCTAATTTTGAGTGAGGGAAACTAGAACTTTAAAACAATCCATGAATTTCTGCATCAATTTTATTGATGACTTCTCCTAAATCCTCAGGATTATCTACAAAATTAATATCGTCAACATCAATAATTAAAAGATTGCCCTTTTCATACGTGTTGGCCCATGCCTCATAGCGTTCATTTAAACGACTTAAATAATCGATTGAAATACTATTTTCATATTCACGCCCACGTTTATGAATCTGATTTACCAGGTTAGGAATTGAACTACGTAAATAAATAAGTAAATCAGGTGGTTGTACTAAACTTTCCATCAACTCAAAGAGACTTTTATAATTATTAAAGTCTCTATTGGTCATTAAACCCATGGCATGGAGATTGGGCGCAAAAATATGTGCATCCTCATAAATGGTACGATCTTGAATTACCTTTTTACCAGCTTCTCTAATTTTAAGGATTTGTCTATATCTACTGTTCAAGAAATAAATTTGAAGGTTAAAACTCCAACGTTCCATCTGCGTATAAAAATCATCTAGATAAGGATTGTCAACCACATCTTCAAAATGTGCTTCCCATTTATAATGTTTTGACAATAAAGTTGTTAAGGTTGTTTTTCCTGCTCCAATATTTCCGGCAACCGCAATGTGCATGGTATGGTGTGTTTTAGCTATTTATTTAAAAACGAGGGGTCGCAATATACGAAGTATATCGAGTTACAGGAAAAAATTAAGTTGAAATACAGGTAGTGTTAACAAATAAGTTTATACCCGTATCCTCTAACATTGACAATCTGGATATTTTCATCTTTTTTCATCTTTTTACGAAGTTTAGTAATAAAAACATCCATACTACGCGCGTTAAAAAAATCATCATCACCCCATATCTTTTTTAGAATTAAAGAGCGATCTAATATTTCATTACGGGTTTCGGATAAATGAAACAATAACTCCGCTTCTCTATGGGTGAGTTGGGTTTCTTCTGTGTTAAAAAAAAGCTTCTGTTTGGTGTAATCAAAAATGTAATCTCCAATGTTTATAACATCTTTAGCTTTTTTTAAACTATTTCTATCTAAAAGGGCGTGGATACGAACAATAAGCTCTTCCATGCTAAAAGGCTTTTTAAGATAGTCATTACCGCCATGTTCAAAACCTTCTACTACATCTTTGGTCTGTGATTTAGCTGTTAAAAATATAATAGGAATATGTTTGTCCTGTGCCCTTACTTCTTGTGCTAAGGTGAAACCGTCTTTTTTAGGCATCATTACATCAAGTACCAAAAGTTCTGGTTTTTCTTTTATATAATTCCTTAGTGCTGATTCTCCATTTTCGCAAAATAAGACTTCAAAATTTCGAGTCTCTAGGCTTTCTTTTACAATTTGTCCCAGAGCCAGTTCATCTTCGGCTAAAAGTATTTTAATTGGTTGACTCATAAAACAATTTTGAAAATGGTATTTGCAGTATCCGGAACTAAAGAAAGTTGCCCATTGTGTTTTTCTACTATCTTTTTGGAGTAGAATAACCCAATTCCAAAGCCTTTTACATCATGCCTATTTCCAGTAGGCACTCTATAAAATTTATCAAATATCTTTTCACGCTGACTTTTATCTATTTTCCCTCCATTATCTGCAACAGTTATCTCAATAGAATTTAAAAGTGAGGTTAGATTCACTTCAATAGTATCACCCCCATATTTTATGGCGTTATCGATAAGATTGGCAAGCGCATTTTCGAAATGAAAGGGGTCAACTTTTGCAGTTAAAGTATTGCTATTACTTTTAAAAGAAATAGTTTTTCCGGGAGAAAGCATTTGGTATTTTTCTACTAGATTCTTTAAAACTAGTACTAAATCTATCTCCTCTGTATTAATGATAAGTTTATCACTGTCTAAGGTGGCGGTCTCTAGTAATTTTTCCACCATGGCATGTAGTTTTTTGAGTTGCTGGTTAGAGATATCTAAGTATTTATTTGTTTTCTCGCTATCATTAGTTTCATTAAAATTTTTGATTCCTTCTATTGCTGTAGAGACGGTTGCTATAGGAGTTTTAAATTCATGGGTAATATTGCTGATAAGGTCATTTTTTATTTCGGCTAACTCTTTTTGCTTATTTATGATGTGTAGTAAGTAAAACAAGCATGCAATTATACAGGCTGAGAGCAATAATGAGAGTATAATGCCCGTAAAACTTCTTTTGAGAATGCTTTTAGTAGGGTTAGTGTATTGTAGTTGTAATTTTTGATTGGTGGGTAAATAGGTAGATTTGGAGAAAGTGGAAAGGTGTAAGTCTTTCTGTTGTTCTACCTTGTAACTATCATAAATAGTATCGCTTTTGTAATGATTTAATCCAAAAGCTACGTCTATTTTTTTTCGTTCTAGCTCTTTCTTTAAGAGAGAGTCCATATTCTTAAAACTAATAGAATCTTGATTAATAGAGATTGTAAGCTTATTAAATAAGCCGAAGAGATTGCTAATACTATCACTAATTGCTTTTGCTTTTATGCTAGGAATACCACGAACTTCATTAATATTAACGGAAGATAATATGATAGTTGTATCACTCATCTTACCATCTAGGATATTAAAATTGTGTTTATGTAAAGAATCTGAATTCTCAATGAATTTAATGGTGCTAACTTTAGCTTTATTATAACTGGTGTCAGTTTCAGAATAGATTTGTTTTAAATCAAGTTTATTGATAAAATCTCCCATTTTTTTTCCAACCGATTCGTAATCAGTGAATGATGAGTCTGTATATGTGAATATGTCAGTTTTAACAAAATCTGCATAATAAGCTTCAACACTATTGTCAAGACTTATTTGAACCTCATTAATTAAACGTTGTTTGTTGGTATTGTAGTTCTGGATATTCCAATACAGTTGAATGCCAATTGTGATACCGATTGTTATGGTTATGAAGTATAGTAATGCCTTGTAATGTTCATGTTTCACATTTCAAAAGTAAGTACAATTCATAGTCAATAAGCAATCGGTTAACACTCGTTAACACTGGTTAACCTTGTTTTTCTAAACGGAAATTCAATTTTGTATGGTAGATAATCACTAAAATAAAAATGATGAAAAAAAATAATTGTGTTTTGACTTTTACTTTAATTCTTATAGCAACAACCATATTTGCACAAGATTTTACAGGTTCTGCAACCTACAAGACCGATATGAAAATGAAAATTAAATTGGACAGTACCCAGGCAAATACTAGCCAAATGGATATGATTCAAGAGCAACTGCGTTTTGCCATGCAAAAAGATTTTGAACTTACTTTTAATAAAACGGAATCTAATTGGAGAGAGCTAGAAAAATTAGATAAACCTTCGGGAGGAAGTGGTATGAATGTACAAATTCAAATTGTAGGAGCGGGTGGCGGTAATGATGGTCTTTTGTATAAGAATACTAAGACAAAAAAATCTATTGAAAGTACTGATGCCTTTGGTAAGCTATTTTTAGTTGCTGACGAGCTTGAAGCAGTTGAATGGGAAATGACTTCTGAAACCAAGCAGATTGGCAAATACACCTGCTACAAAGCAATTTCAAAACGAGAAGTTACAGAAATGGTTTTTTCTGATGTAAATGGAGAAAGTGAAGAAAAAGAAGAAAAGCGTATGCAGACTATCACCGTTTGGTATACTCCAGAAATACCAGTTAACCATGGACCAGAAGGGTATTGGGGATTGCCTGGACTTATTTTAGAAGTAAATGATGGGCGAAGAATCATGATTTGTACCAAAGTAGTTTTAAATCCTGAGAAACCCATAAGTATAGAAATACCTTTAAAAGGTAAAAAAGTAGAAGGTGAAGAGTACGAAGCCATTATGAAGGAACATGCTGAAAAGATGAATAAAATGTATGGCGGTGGAAAGAAAAAAGGACAAAACTCTTCTTTTGAAATTAGAATAGGAGGATAAGCAAAAAGTAAACCTAGTTCTTACAAAAACAAGCAATCAAAAAATGAACAGAATCATTATATCTCTTTGTATAGGGCTAGGTTTCCTATGCTATAATGTAAATGCGCAAAAGGTAACTTTAGAAGGTAAAGTTTCTGATAGTATTAATAATCCTTTAGAGTTAACCAATGTTATAGCTATTAAAGAAAGTAATGGTGCCATAGCTTCTTATGGTATTACAGATGAACAAGGCAGGTATAAACTCAATCTTAATAAAGACAGTTTGTACTTGCTAAGAGCAAGTTACTTGGGTTTTGAGACCTGGGAAGAACAGTTTAAAGCTTCAGGTAATTTAAAGAAAGATATCGTACTCTCCGCTTCTCCAAACCAATTAGATGGCGTTACTGTTGTGGAAGATTTTCCCGTTACAATTTCTGGAGATACCATTACTTATAATACAGATTCGTTTACCACCGGAAAAGAAAAGAAACTAGAAGATGTATTAGAAGAATTACCCGGTTTTGAAATTAATGAAGAGGGACAAATTAAAGTTCAGGGAAAGGATGTGAGTAAGGTTTTGGTAGAGGGAAAAGAGTTTTTCGATGGCGATACTAAAATGGCCACCAAAAATATTCCAGCCAATGCTGTTGATAAGGTACAAGTACTGAGAGATTTTAATGAAATTGGTCCTTTAAGTGGTGTTAATGATAGTGATGCTTTGGCACTAAACATCAAATTAAAAGATGGTAAAAAGAATCTTTGGTTTGGTGATGTTTCTGCCGGGGTTGGACCAGATGACAGGTATTTAGCACATCCCAATATTTTCTATTACTCGCCTAAGTTTAACGTGAACTTTATTGGAGACCTTAATAATATTGGAGAACAATCATTTACGTTACAAGATTATTTTAGATTTAGTGGTGGGCTTTCGAGTTTGGCTAAAAGGTCCGGTTCTTCCCTAAATCTTTCTAACGATGAGGTAGGATTGTCTCTTTTACAGAATAATAGGGCAAGAAATATAGATGCAAAACTTGCAGCACTCAACTTTAATTATAATCCAAATAAGAAAATCAGTTTTTCGGGTTTTGGAATTGTAACTGGAATAGATACCAAGTTATCCTCAATTTCACAACGAACCTATATAAGAGAAGATGGAGATAATAATGAGCTTTTAACATCCGATATTGAGCAAAAAAATACTTCAGGGCTTTTTAAATTTTCAACTACCTATGCGCCAAACGCTAAACTACATGTGAATTACGAAGCTTTTGTGAAGAATTCTGATATTAATGATGAAAATCAATTAAATTCTACCTTTTCAAGCTTTAGCAATGCAATTAATTCAGTTAGAACACGAGAACCATTTTCTGTTCAACAAGTACTAAATGCATTTTATTCGAATAATGATAAAAATATTTATTCATTAGAATCAAACCACTTGTATAAAAGGCAACGTCCAAATTATGGATTGCTAACGGAACAAATTCCTTTTTCAGGAAGCGTTCCTTTAAGTGGTGAAAGTCCTTTTGATTTATTTCAGAACAAGGAGATATTCACGAATATTTTTGATATAGAATTTAATTATTACCGAGTTTTAAATGAAACCAATCATATCAGTTTTAAGTCTGGTATAAGTGTGAATAATCAAAACCTAACTTCAGAATTATCAGAACTGATTGGTAGCAATAGGGAGACGGTAGGTTCCAATAGTGAATATGTAAATGATACTGAGTTTAACTTTCAAGATATTTATTTTGGTTTAGGTTACAGAGTAAAGTTTGGAAAACTTACTATAAGTCCTGGTTTAAATTTGCACAACTATCAAATTGATAATTCTCAACAAAATGAAAAAACAGAACTGGATAAAGTACTACTGCTTCCTAGTTTAAATTCTAGATATGCATTTAATAGCACGCAATCCTTACAGTTTAGATACGCTGTAGAAGCTCAATTTCCAGATATTCAGAACTTGGTTGCAGCAAGAGAAGTAAGAGGTTACAATAGTCTTTTTATGGGTAATAGAAATCTTAAAAACGAATGGTATCATAACGCTAGCTTAAATTATAGCAATTTTAGTATGTTTAATTTCACCACTATTTATGGTGGGCTTACCTATCAAAAGCGGTATGAGAGTATTGGAAATACGGTAAACTTTATTGGATTGGACAGAGTATCCTCTCCAATAAATTTAGATACTCCCAATGAAAATTTTTCACTATTTGGAACTTTTGAAAAACGCTTTCCGCTATGGAAAACAAAATTCGAAAGTAGATTGTCTTACAATAAGTTTAACACGGTTATTAATGGGTCGACGGATTTTAATGAATCTTTTAATCAAACCTATAAGATTGCTTTTGAGACTCGATTTAAAGAGGCTCCAAATGCTGAAGTGGGTTTTAAAAAACAATTGAATGATTATTCCAGCATAGCTATTGAAAACACATTTATAACTAATAGTCCTTACGCTAATATAGAAGCTTTTTTCTTAAAAGGTTTTGCGTTGACTGCCGACTATGAATACAATGATTATAAGAATAGGGATGGTGGAGTTAGTAGTACCTATGATTTTTTTAATGCTGCATTGTATTATCAAAAAGAAGACAGCAAGTGGGAGTTTAAAATTTCTGGAATGAATTTATTAAATACTACTACAATTAGACAAGATTCATTTTCGAATAATTTAATAAGCACTTTAGAGTATGCAGTGCAGCCTCGATATTTTTTGGCCAGTATTAAATATGAATTATAACTGTAAGATAATTAGATTATCAAAAAGACCTTATTTCAACATTTTCTATCAGACTGAGCGTAGTCGAAGTCAGTAAAAAAATAAAGAACTAGAACTTTATTTAGATATATATCTATATATAGGTGGGTTCAAGTTTTGAGGTAGAATAAATCTTTTTCGATTCCATTTTTACAACAAAACTATTTTCCTATTTTTACCATTCAATAATGAGGAAGGATTTGACTGATTGCAACCTCGATAAAAAATGCTAAAAAGTGGTGTAAACTTCTTTGAGCCTTTCCGTCAAATCTTCTGCACTGTTAAAAAGAGAGAATGGCTTATTTATTTACCTCGGAATCTGTTAGTGAAGGACACCCAGATAAAGTTTCTGACCAGATTAGTGATGCACTTTTAGATAATTTTTTGGCTTTTGATGCTGATAGTAAAGTGGCATGTGAAACACTTGTTACCACAGGGCAAGTAGTATTAGCAGGCGAAGTGAAAAGCGGTACCTATTTAGATGTACAGACCATTGCTAGAGATGTAATTAACAAAATTGGGTATACCAAAGGTGAATACCAGTTTAGTGGAGATTCTTGTGGGGTAATTTCTTTAATTCACGAACAATCACAAGATATTAATCAAGGTGTGGATAGAACAACCAAAGAAGAACAAGGTGCAGGTGATCAAGGAATGATGTTTGGTTACGCTACAAAAGAGACAGAAAATTATATGCCTTTGGCATTGGATATTTCACATAAGATTCTTCAAGTTTTAGCCGATTTACGAAGAGAAGGAAATCAAATTCCATATTTGCGACCAGATGCAAAAGCACAGGTAACCATAGAATATTCAGATGATAATGTGCCGCAGCGTATAGATACTATTGTAATTTCTACACAACATGACGATTTTGAAGCTGATGAAAAGATGCTTGCTAAGATTAAATCGGACATCATTTCAATTTTAATCCCTAAAGTAGTGGCTTTGTTTCCTAGTCATGTACAAGAACTTTTTAATGATAAAATTCAATACCATATTAATCCAACGGGCAAGTTTGTTATTGGCGGACCACATGGCGATACGGGTTTAACAGGTAGAAAGATTATTGTAGACACCTACGGAGGCAAAGGAGCCCATGGTGGTGGTGCTTTTAGTGGTAAAGACCCAAGTAAAGTAGACCGTAGTGCTGCCTACGCGGCAAGACATGCAGCTAAAAACTTAGTTGCTGCTGGAGTAGCTGATGAACTATTAGTACAAGTAAGTTATGCGATTGGAGTAGTGGAACCTACTTCAATTTTTGTAGACTCTTATGGTACTGCAAAAGTCAATATGACCGATGGTGAAATTGCGGAAAAAGTGGCTGGTTTATTTGACATGCGTCCATTTGCCATAGAAGAACGCTTAAAACTCCGTAATCCTATTTATTTGGAAACAGCTGCTTATGGTCATATGGGTAAAACTCCTACTATAGTAACTAAGGTTTTTGAATCTCCTTATAATGGAAAAGTTGAAAAAGAAGTTGAACTTTTTACCTGGGAGAAGCTAGATATGATTGGTGCAGTTAAAACTGCTTTTGAGCTTTAGATTTCTCAATAGTTTTAGATTTTGCTGAAACTCATTTCGAAATGACAATTTGATGAAGTATCGTCATTTCGAACCGAATGTAATGAGTGTGAGAAATCTACAACATACTGATTGCAAAAAAGACTTGCTTGTTGACAATCTTTTTTAATCTCTTTTTGGACAAGCAAAAAGAGCTAAAGCCATCTTGAATATTCATTATTCATAGTTCTCAACTCCTTTCGAATTTACATTTCAATAGTGTTTTTTTTGGCTGCCTCATTTTACTTTGTAGTTTTAAGCAATCAATTCAACCACTATGAAGTTCATATCAAAATTCACTTTTCTTTTTGTATTTATAACACTAATTTTTTCCTGCGGAAAAACTACTAAAAAATCAGAAACTGTAGAGGTATTAGATACCTATGTGCAGGACAATTACACCAAAAAAGAAGTAGATATTAAAATGCGAGATGGGGCAACCTTGCATACTACCATCTACTCTCCAAAAGATACTTCACAAGAGTATCCTATTTTAATGCAACGCACGCCATATAGCTCTAGACCTTATGGAGATAACGAATTTAGAAAGCAGATTGGACCAAACGTAAACTTAATGGAAGAAGGCAATATTATTGTCTACCAAGATGTACGTGGTAGGTGGTTAAGTGAAGGCCACTATGAAAATATGCGTGCTTATATCCCTAATAAAACTTCCAATGACCAGGTAGATGAAAGTACAGATACTTATGATACGATTGACTGGTTGGTGAATAATGTAGAAAATAACAATGGGAATGTAGGCGTTTGGGGTATCTCATATCCAGGGATGTATGCTACATATGCTACTATTGATGCGCACCCTGCATTAAAAGCATCTTCACCGCAAGCCTGTATAGGAGATTTCTTTTTTGATGATTTTCATCACAATGGTGCCTATTTGTTAAGTTATTTTAGAGCTACCTCATTGTTTGGCACTCCAAGACCTAATGGAGACCAACCAATAGATACGGCATGGTATACCCTACCAGATTTAAAGACACAAGATCAATACCAGTTTTTCTTAGATGCTGGACCTTTAAAGAATTTGAATTCTTTCTTTGAATATGATATTAAAGACCAAGCTTCTTTAGCACCAGATGAAATGACGGATGATTATTTCTGGAATGAGCTCAAGGAGCACCCTAATTATGATGAGCTATGGCAAAGTAGAGGCTTAATTCAGCATTTGGACAAATCCAAATCACATGTAGCTACCATGATTGTTGGTGGTTGGTTTGATGCTGAAGATTTATACGGCCCACTAGAAACTTATAAGAATATAGAAAAGCATACAGATGGTTACAATACTATGGTTTTTGGACCTTGGGACCATGGCCGTTGGGCTAGAAGGAGCGAACGAAATTTAGTAGGGAACTACTATTTTGGGGATTCTATTTCTACATTTTTTCAAGATAATATTGAGACGAAATTCTTTAACCACTTTCTAAAAGGTGCTGCAGATGAAAATTCTGGTCTGCCGGAGGCCTATGTTTTTGACTCGGGGCGGAAAGAATGGAAGGAATATGATAGCTGGCCACCAAAAGGAGCTGAAAAACTACGTATGTTCCTTTCTGAAAACCAAGAACTAACTACAGATAAAAAAAGTACTGCTGGACTACAATTTGTAAGTGATGTAAAGAAACCAGTTCCCTATTCTGAGGATGTAAAATCTGTCTTTACCCCTAGAAAATATATGACGGATGACCAGCGTTTTGCCGCACGTCGTTCCGATGTTTTGGTGTTTGAAACTGAAATAATGGAAGAAGACCTTACCCTAGCAGGTGATATTATGGCAAATTTAAAGGTGGCTACTACAGGTGATGCCGCGGATTGGATTGTTAAAGTGATAGACGTGCACCCAGCAGATGCAGAAACCAATGAAGAAATGCAAGACCATTTAAAAATGAGTAATTATCATTTAATGGTGCGTAGTGAGGTGTTACGCGGTAGATTTAGAAATAGTTTCTCCAATCCAGAACCCTTTACGCCCAATAAAAAGACAGCGGTAAACATAAAACTGCAAGATGTGTTCCATACCCTTAAAAAAGGGCATAGACTACAAATACAAGTCCAAAGTACCTGGTTTCCATTAATAGATTTAAATCCACAGACCTATGTGGAAAATATCTTTAAAGCAGATGAGGAAGATTTTAAAACCCAAACGCATACCGTATTTACGGATTCTAGCCTAGAGTTTACGGTGTTGCAATAAAAAGGAGGTTTTAAAATACAGAGATATCTACCCAGTTTGGATGTATAAGCCTGTATTTTATGTTTGTATTAATTAGTTGGGCGTAATTTGAATGAGACGAAGTGAATATATTGAAACCAGAGAAGGAAGAAATTTAGAACGTATAAAACGTTTTATAAAAAATATTTGGATAGATTTAGAACAAGAGCCTGGTTCAAAAAATAGTCTATCGGACGAAGGGAAAAGATTCTTTAGAAGTGAAGTCAAAAAAATTCTTAAGGACAATAACAGAAGAGCTTTTAGAAGTGATATTATTTTAGAAATTCAATTTTTCACTTCACAAGATAATCCTCCCGCAATTCAAACCTTAACAAAAAACTACCTCGACTTACTTCACAAACCAATGCCTGAAATAGATTCATTAGACAGAATTTTGTTTAATGATGATGACCAAATAAAGTTATTAATATCTAATTATCATTTTGATTTTTTTGGCCACTCAAAACCAAAAATCCGAATTCGTGCATATAGATATAGTTTATTTCTTAAAGATATCGAACTAGCTCAGCATCTATCGTTAGATAGAGAAATAGACGAAAGGTTTGAGGAAAATTCAAGGAACCTATCAGATTTCAACTATAATTACGATTCATATTTAGACTTAATGGAAGATAGGGATTGGATGATACAAAATGGAATGGAAGATTCTTTTATTCTACAAAAAGAAATGCAACTCCAACAATTACAAGAATCTTACTTGAAATCAAACGAAATCAACTACAAGGATTTATTAAGAATTTTTCAATCATCCTTTCAAAAAAACAAAGGATATATAGAAGACCCAATGTTTCAAAAGTTATGGAAAGCTATGGAAGATTTTACCATAATATCATTTAATACAATACCGCTAGGAGGAGCACCAATCGCTTCAGGCGAAAAGAAATTATTTAAAGAGAACTTGTTACTTAAACTAGAGGAATTTAAATCAAAGCATAAAATTTTATTTCCTCTTGTTTACCCTATTGGTATTACCGTATTCTATTCACCTCCAATTAGAAATGCACTTGATTTAGACAACTTAGCTAGATTAATAGTTCCAACTATAGTTGAGTTATTTAATCCCCCACCTATAATGGAGTGTTCAAAAAAAGCTAAAGAAATGTTTCCTGAATTAAAAAAGAGTAAAAAAACAGATCAAAGATTGCCAAAAAATGCAATAACAAATTATCAAATAATAAATAGACCAAGAAAAGAGGATATCCCTAATTCTGGAAGTATTGATTTATTTATAACTGATGGAATGGATTTTCATTTTAACCTATGGAATCAAATTGACTCAATAAATGAATATATAGAAGAATAAACTACGCCCAAAACGGTTTATAAGTAATAGAGGTTTAAGTGATAAAACGAAAGTATAAACATAAAATAAAGGTCAGTGCGCAACCGAAAGGTTCGTGAGTAGAAATCCGCTACTACTCATACACGAGACCGTTATTTCGAACCGAACATTGGGAGTATGAGAAATCTTAAATAAAATCCACCAAACCTCTAGACTTTTGTTAAATTTTCCACTTTTGTTAGGATTTTAATTTTTTCTGCCCTTATATTTGTCGCAGAATGTTTTAAAAAGCATTCATAAAGTTCAAACACGTATTGAATAGTTATCAAGAAAGGTGGAGGGATTAGACCCATTGAAGCCTTAGCAACCCTTTGTTCCATACAAAGAAGGTGCTAAATTCTACCTGCCGGTGGCAGGAAGGATAACAGTCATCGAAATTTTCTTTCGAATTACTTTCTTATAACTTTTTTGATTTTACCTAACTGCAATGTCGGCAGGCTAGGGTTTGGCTTTTTAATTATTTATCAATTTTTAAAAAACAAAATCATGAGTAATCAAAAATTAGCAACAAATGCGTTACATGCAGGGCATGACACTACGCAAACAGGAGGAACAAGAGCTGTTCCTATTTACCAAACTACGTCTTACGTTTTTAACGATACAGACCATGCAGCAAACCTGTTTTCATTAGCAGAACTGGGTTTTATTTACACCCGGTTAAACAACCCTACCAATCAAATACTACAGGAAAGACTTGCTGCAGTAGAAGGTGGTGTAGGAGCGGTTGTTTTTGCATCTGGGACTGCGGCAATTTCAACAGGATTATTAACCCTGCTAAAAGCTGGAGACCATATTGTAGCTTCTAGCAGTTTGTATGGCGGTACATTTAATTTGCTGAATGTTACTTTACCAAGGTTGGGTATTACAACTACTTTTGTAGATGCGTCAGACCCTTCAAACTTTGGAGCTGCAGTACAAGAAAATACTAGAGCAATTTTTGTAGAATCTTTGGGTAATCCAAAACTAGATGTATTGGATTTAAAAGGGATTTCTAAAGAAGCTAAAGCGGCAAAAGTGCCATTTATTGTGGATAATACGGTGGCTACACCTGGATTGTTAAATCCAATTGAACATGGTGCAAACTTGGTGATTCATTCCTTAACCAAATACATTGGAGGGCAAGGAAATTCGCTTGGTGGCGCTATCATAGATGCCGGTACTTTTGATTGGACCAATGGAAAATTCCCAGAATTTACAGAGCCTTCCGCAGGTTATCATGGTTTGGTGTATAGCGAAGCCCTAGGAGCAGCTGCTTTTACCTTTAAACTAATTTTAGAAGGCTTGCGCGATTTTGGCGGCGCACTAAGTCCATTTAATGCCTTTCAGGTAATTCAAGGGCTAGAAACCTTGCCAGTTCGTATTAAGCAGCATAGCGCTAATGCGCTGGCTTTAGCTGAATGGCTGCAAGATAGAGAAGAGGTAGCATGGGTAAATTATCCAGGCCTTAAAGGGAACAAATACTACGAATTAGCCCAAGAATACTTACCAAAAGGACAAAGTGGTCTAGTAACCTTTGGCGTTAAAGGTGGTTTTGAAACTGCTAAAAAATTGACTGATGCTACCAAGGTATTTTCGCTATTAGCGAATATTGGTGATACAAAATCACTAATTATTCACCCAGCGAGCACAACGCACCAACAACTAACAGAAGAGCAACAGGCTAGTGCTGGAGTCTCTCAAGATTTAATACGCCTTTCTGTTGGACTTGAAGATATAGACGATTTAAAAAACGATTTAGAACAGGCTTTCTCAACTATTGACAAGTCGGTTTTGGTCTAAAACTTTTCTGTCATATCTAGCGCAGTCGAGATGTCTTATTAGTTCTCGACTGCGCTCGAACAGACAGCAATTAAAAATAAAGAGATATATAAGCAATGCTCCATAAGTTAGAAATAAAGAATTATCCCACTATAAGCGGTGTAAGTCTAGATATTACATTGTCTTACGAGCTATTTGGTCAACCCTTACATTCGGCACCAATTGTCTTGGTAAACCATGCCTTAACGGGAAATTCCAATGTAGCTGGGGAAAGTGGCTGGTGGTCAGATTTAATAGGTGAAGGTAAATGCATAGACACACAAAACTATACCATTTTAGCCTTTAATATTCCTGGTAATGGATATGATGGTTTTGTAATAGAAAATTATAAGGATTTTGTAGCTGGTGATATTGCAAGCATATTTTTAACGGGATTACAGCAATTGGAAGTATCCAGATTATTTGCCATAATTGGAGGCTCTTTGGGAGGAGGAATTGCTTGGGAAATGGCTGCGTTAAACCCAACTATTACAGAGCATTTAATTCCCGTAGCATCCGATTGGAAGTCTACAGATTGGCTCATTGCCAATTGCCAGATTCAAGAACAAATCCTTATTAATTCTAGGGAACCTGTGCATGACGCCAGAATGCATGCTATGCTTTGCTATCGCACACCGGAATCTTTTAAGGAACGTTTTCAAAGAGGGACAAATGAGGAATTAAAAGTGTTTAATGTAGAGAGTTGGTTGTTGCATCATGGGAAAAAGCTACAAGAACGTTTTCAATTATCAGCCTATAAATTAATGAATCAATTGTTAAAGACAATTGATATTTCAAGAGATGGTATTAAGGTATTTGAAGCACTTCAAAACAGTAACACAAACATTCACATAATTGGCGTTAATTCAGATTTGTTCTTTACCGCCGAAGAAAATAAAGAAACCTTTAAACAATTAGCGCAAGCTAATAGTAATGTTACCTACGGTGAGGTAGAATCTGTGCACGGTCATGATGCCTTTCTAATGGAGTTTCGTCAACTTGAAAAACTATTAAAGGGTGTTTTTCAGAAAAAAGAAGAGCGAAAGGGATTAAAGATTCTAAAATTTGGCGGAAAATCTTTGAGTAATGGTGAAGGTTTAGAAAGAGTTCTTCAAACTATTGAGGATTTTCACAAAAAAGGAGAGCCTATTGGGGTAGTATTATCTGCTCGGCAAAAAGCTACAGATACTTTAGAAGAACTATTGGATAATGCTTTGCAGGGAAAAGTGGATGAAAAGACACTTCAAGGTTTTGTGGAATACCAAAAATTCACCAATATCTCCATAAATTATTCTAAAGAATTGGAGCAGCTGTCTAAACGTTTGGAAGGCGTTTCTTTATTGGGGGATTATAGTTTAAAAACTAAGGACGAAGTATTAGCTGTAGGGGAATTAATCTCTTGTAAGCTAATAGTTTCACTCTTAAAAGAGCGTGGTATTAATGCCGTATTGTTAGATGCGCGAGAGCTTTTGCAAACGGATAGTAACTTTGGAAATGCTCAAGTTAATGAAGCTGCATCCATGGCAAAAGTTGTGAAGCGCTTTTCAGAATTACCAAAAGATAGTGTTCCTATTATCACGGGGTTCATTGCAGCAAATGAGCATGGAGAAACCACAACACTGGGAAGAAATGGTAGTAATTACACCGCAGCACTCTTTGCGAATTATTTAGATGCCGAAGAAGTATTAAACTATACCCATGTAGATGGAATTTTTACTGCTAATCCAGACTATGTAAAACAAGTAAGAATCATTGAAAACCTTTCTTATGCAGAAGCTAACGAGCTTGCTAATTTTGGAGCAAAAGTGTTGCATGCAAAGACCATAATTCCACTTATAGAGAAAAATATTCCATTGCGTATTCTCAATACGTTTAACCCAGATTCTAAGGGAACTTTAATAAGTTCAAAAACGCAGAAAGAAGGGATAAAATCCCTTTCTGTAATAGAGAATGTGGCCTTAATTAACCTAGAAGGTAGAGGCTTGTTAGGTAAAGTAGGGGTAGATGCAAGGATTTTTACCACTTTAGGGAGGCACAATATTAATGTGAGCATTATTTCTCAAGGTTCGTCAGAAAGAGGTATTGGTTTAGTGGTAAGCTCGGAACAAGCTGTGGCTGCCAAAAAAGCATTGGATATCGAATTTGCAACAGATTATTCTTCGCAAGATGTAAATACCATAACCATTAAAAAAGATATCTCTGTAATTTCAATAGTTGGGCAAGACCTAAGTACATTTCACCATCCCTATAATGCTTTGATAAAGAATGGGATTGTTCCGCTTTTATTTAATAATACAATCTCTGGCAAGAATATAAGTCTTGTGGTTGAAAATACCTTTTTACACAAGGCCTTAAATGTAATGCATGGGCAAATTTTTGGGGTAAAAAAACGTATTAACCTAGCTATTTTTGGTCATGGTACTGTTGGGGGAACACTTATAAATCAAATTTTAGAATCCCATAAAAAAATACAGAAACGTAAAGGATTGGATTTGCGAATTTTTGCTGTTGCCAATTCTAAAAAAGTAATCCTTAACTCAAACGGGCTTCAAGAAGATTGGAGAAACAGTTTTGAGGAATCAGGGATTTCTTATGGGTTAAATGATATTATCGGTTTTGCTAAAGACCATCATTTAGAGAACTTAATTGCTATTGATAATACGGCTAGCACAGATTTTGTGAATCATTATTTTGACTTGATTAGTGGTGGATTTGACTTGGTGTCGTCTAATAAAATAGCAAATACCTTAGATTTTGATTATTACGAATTAGTTCGGAAAAATTTAGCTAAGCACCAAAAACAGTATTTATATGAAACCAATGTAGGAGCTGGTTTGCCATTAATAGACACAATTAAATTACTACATCTTTCAGGAGAAAATATTACGCAAATTAAAGGAGTTTTTTCAGGTTCCTTAAGTTATATTTTTAATACTTTCTCGGAGAGTAGTCAACCTTTTTCTGTTGTTTTAAAAGAGGCCATGGATAAAGGTTATACGGAGCCAGACCCACGGGAAGATTTATCTGGCAATGATGTGGCAAGAAAATTATTGATTTTAGCTAGAGAGCTTGAACTGGAAAATGAGTTTTCTGATGTAGCTGTAGACAATTTAATTCCCACAGAATTGCAAGAAGTAAGTTTAGAGGACTTTTTAGCAAAACCTGAAATTCTGGATAAGAAGTTTGATAGCATTAAGCAAGCTCAAAAGGTTAATCATGTGTTGCGCTACGTAGGGGATTTGCATGGTGATTTGCAACAAGAGAAGGGTATATTAGAAGTGAAATTAATTTCTGTACCTAAATCCAGCGCACTAGGTCAAGTAGGTGGCGCTGACTCTATCATTGAAATTTTTACAGAATCTTATGGGGAGAACCCAATTGTAATCCAAGGTGCAGGAGCAGGTGCAGCAGTAACCGCTAGAGGTGTTTTTGGAGATGTATTACGAATAGCAGAAAAATTATAATGAGCAATAAACAATTTGAAACGGAGGCCGTAAGAACCCAGATAGAAAGAACACAATTCTTGGAGCATTCGAGTCCGTTGTATTTAACGTCTAGTTATGTTTTTGAAGACGCAGAGGATATGCGTGCTTCATTCGCTGAAGAAAAAGAACGAAATATCTATTCGCGGTATTCTAATCCCAATACATCTGAATTTGTAACTAAAGTTTGCAAGATGGAAGGAGCGGAAGCTGGCTTTGCTTTTGCCTCTGGGATGGCAGCAGTGTATTCTACTTTAGCAGCTCTGCTGGATAGCGGAGACCACATTCTATCTGCAGGAAATATTTTTGGCTCTACACATTCGCTTTTCACCACTATTTTTCCAAAATGGAATATATCTCACAGTTATTTTAAGATTGATGATTTTGACTCCGTAGAAAGTCTAATCACCTCCAAAACAAAATTGATTTATGCAGAATCGCCCACAAACCCTGGAGTAGATGTTTTAGATTTGGAAGCCTTAGGGAAAATTGCCAAAAAACACAATTTGATTTTAGTGATTGATAATTGTTTTGCATCGCCCTATTTACAGCAACCCATAAAATTTGGAGCTGATTTGGTTATTCATTCAGGCACAAAACTAATGGATGGTCAAGGTCGCGTTTTAGCAGGAATTACTGTTGGTAATGCTGAGCTGGTTGACAAAATATATCGCTTTTCACGAATTACCGGTCCTGCTTTGTCGCCTTTTAATGCTTGGGTGCTTTCTAAAAGCTTGGAAACTTTAGCAATAAGGGTAGATAGGCATTGCGAGAATGCATTAAAACTAGCAGAGTTTCTCGAGGTTCATGATAAAGTAAATTGGGTAAAATACCCTTTCTTAAAATCGCACCCAATGCATGAAGTTGCTAAAAAGCAAATGAAAGCAGGGGGTTGTGTTGTAGCTTTTGAGGTTAAAGGAGGCTTAGTGGCAGGACAAAAATTCTTTGATGCTATAGAACTACTATCGCTCTCAGCGAACCTTGGTGATTCTCGCAGCATTGTTACGCACCCTGCTTCAACTACACATAGTAAATTAACAAAAGAAGAGCGCCTGGCTTCTGGAATTACAGATGGAATGGTGCGAATTTCAGTAGGTTTAGAACATATAGATGATATTATCGCAGATATAAAACAGGCATTGGGTTAGAAATTAACGAACGCCATTCCAAATATCTAGATACATTTTCCAGTCATCACCTTCCTTTCTCCAGATGATAACATATTTGCCTTTCCAGTCAATTAAATCACCATTGGCTTTTTTAGTTTGTCCTTCGTAATAACCATAATCATAGGCTTCTGCTCCCATAATTTTGATTTCACTTTGAGTTATTTTATGATGGGTGATTGAAATGTCATCCGGGTGCTTCCAATAAGAAACTATTGCGTTAGTACCTTCAATAATTTTTGTTTGGTTAGGGAATATTTTTGCATCTGCGGTATAAGATTCACCAATCATTTTGTAATTATCATTAACTACATATTGAGAAAAGGCTTTGGTATTCTGCTTAATCTGTTCCAAATCTTTCTTACTTCCTATAAATTCTTGAGAGAATCCATTTAGAAAAGAAAAAAGAAGTACAGATGTTATTAGTATAGATTTCATCTTTTTCAAATTTTAGTTAGAACGCTGTCTGTGAAATATCTTGCTAACCACTTTCCATTCGCCATCAATCTTTAACAAGTTCATATAATCAATAAAGTAAAAATTAGCGTATTCAATTTTTAATTTTGCATTGGCTGCGTTTCCCGCAACATCAATAGCTTCGATACTTGTTTTTCTGTTTTGTTTGAATCCAGGTTTTATAGCATTCTTAAAAAATTCAAGGGCATTTACCTCTTTGTAACCGCTACCAGAAATAAATTTCATTGTTGCATCTTTATGAAATGCTTTTTTAAGAGTTTCAAAATCATTATTGGTTCCTCCATCTAAATAATAGGATACTGTTTTTTCAATAAGTTTTCGGCCATTATCCTGCGCAATACAGTTTAAAGAAATTAAGAATGCAATTAGTGTTAGCGTAATAGTTTTCATGATTTGTTTTTTAATGATGATTTTGAAGCAATTTAATAGGAATGCTATCAACAACATTGAATTGCATGGGAGAAGAACTACGGATTTATAAATCTGGAAAAACTATTTTAATCTAATCGTCTTTTAAATTTGGCAGGAGTAAGGCCTTTTATTTTCTTAAATGCACTGTAAAAAGTAGAGTTAGATTTAAAACCACATTCTTGTCCAATCGCTTCTAAGGTTAAGTGTTTCTTTAGTCCAATCATTTTTTCTGCAGCTTCTATTCGATATTCATTTAAGAAAAGAGAAAACCCTTTTCCAATGTTATCATTTAAAAATTGCGATAAGAGGTGCGGGGAAATTTGTAGTTCTTGCGCTACGTCAGAAAGTTTTAAATCTGGGCTCTTATACAATTCCTTGTCATTCATTAGAATACCTAATTGATTTGCAATTGATGCCGCTTTGGGAGCTCCAATTTTTTTATTAGTGTATTTAGCCCCTTTTTCATAAAAAGTGGAATTTTTATTTCTTTTAAAAAAACCTAAGAGTAATAGGAGGTAGAAAACAAACGAGAATGATAAGGCTCCAACAATATATGAAGTATATCTGCTGGTGAAATAAGCGACCCAAATAATAGTAACCCCTATAAATACACTAACTAAAAGCACTTCAAAATCATTAAGTTTTTTGTTCTTGGCGAATAGTTTTTTAAAAGTGTCTTTTAAATGAAACCCAGATATGATAATGTATATCAGCCATTGAAGATAAATGACTCTAACAAGGTATGGAGACCATAAACTTTTATATGCTTTATAAGGAATTAGAAACCAAGTTATTGAAATAATTATGATGAAAGGAATTATGTGATAGTACCACATCTTATGATTCATATGAATTCCTCTGGTAATAGATACTGTATAAAGAAATAGACAGGGTCCGATTAAAAGACAAGCTGAAAGTCCAAGTTGAATGAATGCCTGAGATAGATCTGGATTAAAATGAAAGAAGACCGATTTGATAATACGAATGCTTAAAACAAACAATAAGGCACTGAGAAAATAATTTGAGTATGCTTTTTGCTTTGTAAAAAAAGCGAAATAGATACTTAGGAACAAACCATTAACGGCACCTAACGCACTAAATAAGAATAAAACTTGGGTGTCAAAGTTCATTTTTTACTAAAACATAAAGGCCAATATGATAGTTTAAGATCTTATTGAAAACCAATCTCTTGTATGCTCTTATGACTAACTTTTATGGCTTCCAAAGGTTCCATGGTAAATGTCTTGTCTTGTTCAACCATGTAATATTCCATTCCTGATTTTTCTTTTTCGGCAAGAATTCTGGCAAAGTCGATAGTGCCCTTTCCTACAGGTGCAAACTTGCCTTCCTCATCCATATCTTTAACATGCCAAATTTTAAATCGACCAGGATATTTTTCAAAATAAGCTAATGGGTCCGCACCCGCTTTGGTTACCCAAAACAAATCCATCTGAAAGTTAACATACTTAGGATTGCAATTTTCTAATAAATAATCTATTGGAACTATCCCTGTACTATCTTTTTTAAATTCAAAATCGTGATTATGGTAAAGTAGTTTTAGACCAGCTTCGTTAGCTTTTTCTCCCAATTCATCTAAAATATGGGCTAAATTTTTAGCACCACCAGTCATGCCCATTGTATTGGTTTCACTATCATAGGTGAAAAGACCCATTGGCGGAATAGGAACAACAAAATACTTAAAACCAGCAGCTTTGGCGTCTGCCATTTCTGTAGCAGCGTTTTCTAGGGTAACGCTACTTTGATGGGTGCTAATTGGGTTTAGCTGTAGTTTTTGCAAGTAAGCTTTAAAATCTGCAGGAGACATATTATAATATTTTCCATCTTTATAACCTGCTGCTTCTACATTTTGGTAGCCAATTGCTGCTACAGTTTTTAAAGTAGTTTCTGTATCTTCTCCCATTGCATCCCTAACGGTATACAGCGCTAATCCGCCTACTTGTGATTCGCTCGTACATGAAATAATGGAGAATACTAGTATACAGACTAGAAATGTTCCTTTTAAAAATTGTTGCTTTAATGGTTGCATTAGAATATGAATTTATTTTCTAAAATTAGACTAATTTTTAAAACCTGAATAGGCTGTAGGTATTGCCTTGTTAGAAACTGGGTTGCAAACCACTTTGTCAATTTTGCCTATATTAGCTTAATGCTCTCCAAAAAAACAAAATACGGCTTAAAAGCACTTACCTTTTTGGCATCTCAGCCAGATAGAGAGCCAGTGCAGATAGCAGAAGTCGCTAAACAGGAAAATATTTCCCAAAAATTTTTAGAAAGCATTTTATTAACCCTTCGTAGAAATGGTTTTTTAGGCTCAAAAAAAGGAAAGGGTGGTGGTTACTACTTAATTAAAGAGCCAGAAGCTATTCAAATGACTTCTGTAATGCGTGTTTTGGAAGGACCAATTGCTATGGTACCCTGCGTTAGTCTTAATTTTTATGAAAAATGTGATGATTGCCCAGATGAGGGCATATGCACTGTAAATAAATTAATGCTTAAAGTACGAGACGCCAATTTAGAAGTATATCGCAATACTACTTTACAGGACCTTATTGCTTAATTAATTTGGATTATAACTTTTATATTCTCAAATTTTGATCTTTCATTTTAGTAATCTATTAAAACTATAGGATTAAAATAAATTTAATCAAATTTTAGCTTTTTCAATTGAAATTTTGTTTTATGTTTGTAATTCCTATTAAATCTATAGGGTAATAATTATGATTACAGAACAATTGATTTTAAGTTCACAAGAGGATAAGACTACTTATACTAAAGATAAGAATTCCGAGAGTCCAAAGAGAAGCATAGTAAAGTCAATTAGTTGGCGAGCAATAGGGACATTGGACACTATTATAATATCTTGGATAGTTACTGGAACGCTCAGTTTAGCATTTTCAATAGGATTTATTGAATTGATTACTAAAATGGTGTTATACTTTTTTCATGAAAGAATTTGGAACAATATAAGTTGGGGAAAATAAATTTGCTATGTCTGAAGATCAATTACCAATTTGGAATGCTCAATTAAGAGGTATCCCACCGCAAGAGATAATTGCCTGGGCTATTCAACATGGGAGTAGACCAGTAGTTACTACTAATTTTAGACCTTATGAGGTGGCTATTTTACATGTAGTAACTGATGTGGATGTTAACATTCCTATTATTTGGTGTGATACAGGATACAATACACCACAAACTTATAAGCATGCTGAGGAACTAATTTCAGAATTAGAATTGGACATAAAATTATATGTACCTAAACAAACAACTTCTCATAGAAATGCTGTGATGGGTATTCCCGATATAGAAAGTCCTTTACACAAAGTATTTACGGAGCAAGTAAAATTGGAGCCATTTAGAAGGGCAATGGAAGAGCACAAGCCAGATGTTTGGTTCACAAATTTGAGAAAAGGACAGACTGCACATAGAGATTCTTTAGACATTTTAAGCCTAGGTAAAAATGGAGTTCTAAAAGTAAGTCCTTTTTATAATTGGAGTGATGCACAACTAGACGAGTATTTAGCAGTGCATAATTTACCTAATGAGCATAAATATTTTGACCCAACTAAGGTTTTAGAAAATCGAGAATGTGGGTTGCATATATAGCCTAATCAGAAAACGGAAGTGAAGCCTTCTCCTTTTAGGATTTAAATCGGAAAATAAAGGAGAAAGCTTTACTAAAAAAACAAAAACTTGGATAACTTATTACAAGAAATAGAAAAGTCGGAGGTAAAAAAGCAAGAAAATTTTCTTGAGGTAAATGCTTTAGAAAGTGAAGCGATTTACATTTTTCGTGAAGTTGCAGCGCAGTTTGAAAAACCAGTGCTATTATTTTCAGGAGGTAAAGATTCTATAACCTTAGTGCGTTTAGCTCAAAAAGCTTTTTGGCCCGCAAAAATACCCTTTCCTTTAATGCATATAGATACTGGTCATAATTTTCCAGAAACTATTGCTTTTCGGGATAAACTAGTACAAGAGTTAGGTGCAGAACTTATTATACGTAATGTACAAGATTCCATAGACCAGGGTAAGGTAATTGAGGAAACTGGCAAATATGCAAGCCGGAATATGCTCCAAACTACTACATTGTTAGATGCTATTGAAGAGTTTAAGTTTGATGCTTGTATTGGGGGCGCAAGAAGAGATGAAGAAAAAGCGCGAGCTAAAGAACGCATTTTTTCTGTTCGTGATGATTTTGGACAATGGGATGAGAAAAACCAACGTCCAGAATTGTTCGATTTGCTAAATGGGAAAATTGAATTAGGGCAAAATGTCCGTGTCTTTCCAATAAGTAATTGGACGGAGCTAGATGTGTGGAGTTATATAGAAAAAGAAGAGATAGAAATTCCATCAATCTATTTTGCCCATCAGCGAAACATTTTTGTACGTGATGGTTTAATATGGTCAGCAGAAGATAATGTTGTTTTTAGAGCAGAAGATGAACAGGTTGAAGAGCGTACAGTACGTTTTAGAACTGTTGGAGATATGTCGTGTACAGCTGCAGTAGAATCTTATGCGGATACAATTACAAAAGTGGTGTCTGAGATTAGAGATTCAAAAATTTCTGAACGAGGAGCTCGTATTGATGACAAACGCTCAGAAGCAGCAATGGAAAAAAGAAAACAACAGGGTTATTTTTAGTTTATGGAGGTTTTAAAGATTGCGACTGCAGGTAGTGTAGATGATGGTAAAAGTACTTTAATTGGTCGTTTGTTATATGATACTAAATCATTAACGGATGATAAATTAGAAGCTATAAAAACAAGTAGTGAAAAAAAAGGTTATGATTATCTGGATTTTTCATTAGCAACAGATGGTTTAGTTGCGGAACGTGAGCAAGGTATTACAATAGATGTTGCTCATATCTATTTTTCAACATTAAGAAGAAGCTATATTATAGCTGATACTCCAGGCCATATAGAATACACACGTAATATGGTTACAGGTGCATCTACTTCTCAAGTAGCTTTAATTCTGATTGATGCCAGAAAAGGAGTCATAGAACAAACATATCGTCACTTTTTTATTAACAATTTGCTACGTGTTAAAAATGTAATTGTAGTAGTTAATAAAATGGACTTAGTGGATTATGCTGAAGAAGTTTTTGACGATATAAAGGCAAATTTTGAAGGACTTAATACAAATAGTACGTACAAGGAGCAAAATGTTAGTTATGTGCCTATTAGTGCTTTAAATGGCGATAATGTTGCCAGTAAAAGTGAGAACATGCTTTGGTACGAGGGCAATACTATCCTTGAATACTTAGAAAATATAGATGCTTCTAGGACAAATGATAAAGAGTCGGTACGATTCCCTATTCAATCTGTAATTAGACCTAAGACAACTGATTTTCATGACTTTAGAGGATTTGCAGGTAAAATTTATGGTGGTAGTTTACAGGTAGGATATAAGGTAACAGTACTTCCGTCATTGACAAAATCTAGAATTAAAGAAATTTATTTTTATAATAAAACTTTCGATAGTGCAGATTCTGGAAGTTCCGTAACTATAACCTTAGAAGATGAGGTAAATATTACTAGGGGAGATATGTTAGTAAAAACTGATGAAGAACCTAAGGTGGATAAATTGCTTAACGCAACGGTGTGTTGGATGGATAATAAGCAACTACTTCCAGGGACTAAATATATTGTTCAACACAACAGTAATGCAGTATTATCAAAAGTTTCTGCTATAAAGAATATTGTTTCAACAGATTTTTCGGGTAGTAAAGCCTCTGAAGGAAAATTGAGTTTAAATGAAATTGGCGAGGTTGAAATTAAATTAAGTAAACCAATTTTTTACGACTCATTTATTGATAATAGATCAAATGGCTCTTTTATCTTAATAGATGAACAAACAAATGCTACAGCGGGAGTAGGATTTATTAGTTAAAAATTATAGATTTTCAGTAAACGCATTAGAAAATCTTTTTATTAATAATCTATAAAAAAGATAGGTTAAATAGGATAAAATAAATATTTACATCACATGCAAAGTTTTAGGACAGAAATTGAAAATCCAGTTGTTGAAAAGGATATTCTGGATTTGGAAAAAAGAATACGAGCCTTTAAAGAAGGTACTGTTGATGAGGAAAAATTTAGAAGCCTTAGATTAGCTCGTGGTGTTTACGGTCAAAGACAGCAAGGTGTTCAAATGATTCGAATTAAACTTCCTTACGGTAAAGTTACTTCTAATCAATTATTAAGAATATGTGACGTGTCAGATGAGTACTCAACAGGTAGATTACACATTACTACGAGGCAAGATATTCAAATTCATTATGTGGATTTAGAACGCACTCCAGAATTATGGGCACAATTAGAAAAGGATAAAGTTACACTAAGAGAGGCTTGCGGTAATACAGTACGTAATGTTACTGCAAGTGAAACAGCAGGAATAGATGTGGATGAACCTTTTGATGTTTCGCCTTATGCACAAGCAGTTTTTGAATACTTTTTAAGAAACCCCATTGGTCAAGAAATGGGAAGAAAGTTTAAAGTTTCGTTTTCAGCAACAAATCAGGATACTGGACTTTCCTATATGCATGATTTAGGCTTTATTGCCAAGGTCGAAAATGCAGAGCGTGGTTTTAAAGTAATGCTTGCTGGTGGACTAGGTTCACAACCTAGGCATGCAGACGTACTCTATGATTTTCTTGCAGCAGACAAGATAGTTCCTTTAATGGAAGGAGTAATCCGTGTATTTGATCGCTACGGAGAACGTAAAAGTCGAGCAAAAGCTCGTATGAAATTCTTATTAAAAGATATTGGGTTGGATGGCTTTAAAGCCTTGTTAGAAGAAGAACAAGAAGCTATTCCAAATAAATCATATCCTATTGATTATGAAGGATACCCAAAATCAGTTATAGCAGATATCGCTACACCTGTAGTAACTACTAACAATACAGAAGCTTATGAACAGTGGAAGTCAACTAATGTAATTGCACAAAAACAAGAAGGCTTTGTTGCTATTGGAATTAAGGTTTTATTAGGAGATTTTTACACAGATAAAGCACGCCTACTAGCTAAACTAGTACAAGATTATGCTGCTGGTGAAATTCGTCTTTCATTAAGACAAAATATACTAATACCTCATGTTAAAATCGAATTGCTACCTTTTTTCTATCAAGAACTTCATAAACTAGGTTTTGCAGAGGTAGGTTATAACAAAGCATTGGATATTACAGCATGCCCAGGAACAGATACTTGTAATTTAGGTATTGCGAGTAGTACTGGCATTGCGGTAGAATTAGAGCAAGTTATAAAAGAAGAATACCCTCAGTATATAAAAAATACCGATGTAGTAATAAAAATTAGTGGTTGTATGAATGCTTGTGGTCAACATAATATGGCACACATCGGATTTCAAGGGATGAGTATTAGAACCGAAGATAAATTAGTAGCGCCTGCTCTTCAGGTGCTTTTAGGTGGTGGTAATTTTGGTAATGGTAAGGCACGGTTTGCGGACAAAGTGGTTAAAATACCTAGTAAACACGGTCCACAAGCCTTACGTTTAATCCTTGACGATTATGAAGCTAATGGAGCGGGTTTAAAATTTGAGGATTATTATCAAGCAAAAGGTGAGCATTATTTCTATGATTTTCTAAAGCCACTTACTAATACAGATAATTTAACTCAAGACGATTTTATAGACTGGGGAAATTCTGAAAAATATAAAAAGGAGATAGGAATTGGAGAATGTGCCGGTGTCATAGTAGATTTAATAGCTACACTATTTTTAGAAAGTCAAGAAAAGATTGAAAATGCCCAAGAAGCTCTCAAAGAAGAAAAATGGGCTGCTAGTATTTACTATGCCTATCAATCTATGGTTAATTCTGCCAAAGCATTGCTTACTGCAGAAAAAACAAAAACTAATACACATGCGAGTATCATTAAAGATTTTGACAAGTTATTTGTTGAAAATGATAAAGTAAATTTTGATGGTTCTTTCGCAGATATCGTATTACAATTAAACAAAAACAAACCTTCTAAGCACTTTGCTTTTAATTATTTGAATGATGCGAAAAGGGTTCTTGAACAATTACAAGCATATAGACAATTAGACTTGGAGCATGTATAAAGTAGGAAAACTTACAGTGGTAGGAGCAGGACCTGGAGATCCAGAATTAATTACACTCAAAGGAGTACGTGCTATTGAAAGTGCAGATGTAATCTTGTACGATGCACTCGTCAATAAAGAATTATTGATTTACTCTAAAAAAGCAGAATTAATTTTTGTTGGAAAAAGGAAAGGTTGTTATAGTTACCATCAAGACCAAATAAACGAATTAATAGTGCTTAAAGCCCAGCAAGGCAAAAACGTGGTCCGGTTAAAAGGTGGTGATTCTTTTGTGTTTGGCAGAGGTGCAGAAGAAATGGAATATGCTGCTAAATTTGGAGTAGAAGTAGCTGCGGTTTCTGGTATTTCTTCTTCCTTAGCGGTTCCGGCAGCACAGCATATACCGGTAACTAAAAGAGGCTCTTCAGAGAGTTTTTGGGTTATAACAGGTACTACAAAGGAGCATAAACTGTCAAAAGATATTGCTTTAGCCGCAAAGTCAAGCGCCACGGTTATTATTCTAATGGGAATGTCAAAACTTCATGAAATTATAGCCTTATTCAAGGCAGAAGGAAAATCAGAAGCTCCAGTAGCTGTAATTCAAGAGGGTACTACGAGAAGAGAAAAAATAGGAATTGGTACTGTTTATTCTATTGAATCAATTGTAGAGCAGAAGCAATTGTCAAATCCAGCAATTATTGTAATTGGTGAGGTAGTTCGCCATAGAAATCAATTAAGAAAAGTTCAAAAAGAATATCAGCAGGAAAAAGTTTTAATATAATGGAAAGAAATAATTTATATCCTATTTTTTTAAAGACCGCTCAACTAGAAGTTTTGATTGTTGGTGGCGGTTACGTAGCTGAAGAAAAATTACACTTTTTAACCAAATCTAGCCCTGATGCCAAAGTAACTATAGTTACACCAATGATAAGAAAGAATACAATAGACTTGGCGAAAAAGTTTGGAGCTAAAATAATATTGAAAAAATACCGTAGAAAGTATTTAAAAGGAAAACACATCGTCGTAGCTACTACAGACAGCCCTTATATAAATGAAAAAGTTTACAAAGATTGTAGAAAACAAAATAAATTGGTGAATGTTGCTGACAATCCTCCGTTATGTGATTTTTATATGGGCGGTATTGTGACCAAAGGTAACGTAAAAGTAGCGATTTCTACGAATGGTAAATCACCAACAACCGCAAAAAGATTACGTCAATTTTTTGAAGAAGTAATTCCTGAAGATATCCATAAAATGGTTCAAAATTTGAATGATTATAGAAAGACGATAAAGGGAGATTTTGAAGAAAAAGTAGATAAAATGAATGAAATCACTAAAGAATTAGTAAAAAGTGCATAAAAAGTAGCAAAAATGATTAAAACAGATATATTGATAATTGGAGCAGGTCCAACCGGTTTATTTACTGTCTTTGAAGCTGGTTTACTGAAATTAAAGTGTCACTTGATTGATGCTTTACCGCAACCTGGAGGGCAATGTTCCGAAATCTATCCGAAAAAACCGATATATGATATCCCTGCATATCCAGAAATTCTTGCTGGAGATTTGGTAGATAATCTCATGGAGCAGATAAAACCCTTTGAGGCTGGTTTTACCCTTGGTGAACGTGCCGAAACTTTAGAAAAGCAAGAAGATGGGTCATACATTGTTACAACTAATAAAGGTACAAAGCATAATGCTCCAATTGTAGTCATTGCAGGAGGACTAGGTTCTTTTGAACCAAGAAAGCCACCAATAGATAATATAGTTGATTTTGAAGATAAAGGTGTAGCTTATATAATAAAGGATCCAGAGGTATATCGTGATAAAAAGATAGTCATCGCTGGTGGTGGAGATTCTGCTTTGGATTGGGCTATATTTTTAGCAGATGTTGCTTCAGAAATTTCATTGGTGCACCGTAGAAACGAGTTTCGAGGAGCATTGGATTCCGTAGAAAAAGCATCCGAACTGGCTAAGCTTGGTAAAATCAAACTATATACCGAGGCCCAGGTGAAGAAACTTTATGGTGATGAAAAATTAGAAGCAGTAGTTATCAAACATAACGATACGGATAAGGGAGAAACCTATTTAGAGGTTGATAATTTTATTCCGCTCTTCGGCCTTTCACCGAAACTAGGACCTATTGGTAATTGGGGATTGGAGATAGAAAAGAATGCCATTAAGGTGAACAATGCCAAAGACTACCAAACTAATATTTCTGGTGTATTTGCTATCGGAGATGTAAACACTTATGAAGGTAAATTAAAACTGATTTTATCAGGCTTTCATGAAGCTGCAGTAATGTGTCAGTATGCCTATCAAATTATTAATCCGGGAAAGAGATATGTTATGAAGTATACCACAGTTGGTGGTGTAGAGGGGTTTGATGGTTCTAAAAAAGAAGCCAAAAAAGAAGTGGTACAGAGTATTGTTTAAAAGATTATTTTATTTTTATTAGCTAAGGCCCTTTAGTTTGTTCTAAATTAAAGGGCTGTTTTTTTAAATAAAAAAAAGGAGGTTGTAATTTGTTTAATAACAAACTGTGATGTTACTTTGTCTTAGTTCATTAATAAACTGAATTTGTTATCAAGAAAGGTGGAGGGAATAGACCCTATGAAGCCTTAGCAACCCTTTATCTGTAAAGAAGGTGCTACATTCTACCCTGTTCTGGATTTATTCCAGTATCTCTTGGCGTATAAAATCGACCATACTCAGGAATAGATAACCTAAAGAAAGCCAGTCTTTCCTTTTCCCTTCCTTGATTTGCAATTATTGATTTACGCTAAATGCGTTTTACTGTAATATGATTAAGGATTTACTACATAAAAGAATATTGATTTTAGATGGTGCCATGGGTACCATGCTTCAGCGTTATAAATTCACCGAAAATGATTTTCGCGGTAAACGTTTTAAAGATTGGGAATATCCTTTGCAAGGGAATAATGATTTATTATCATTAACTCAACCAGAAGCTATTGCTGATGTACACCGCAAATATTTTGCTGCGGGAGCAGATATTGTGGAGACCAATACTTTCTCAGGTACGACTATAGCGATGGCAGATTACCATATGGAAGATTTGGTTTATGAACTAAATTATGAATCGGCCAGGATAGCGAAAAAAATTGCGAAAGAATTTACTGCCAAAGAACCAAACAAACCGCGCTTTGTGGCTGGGAGTATTGGTCCAACCAATAAAACAGCAAGCATGTCTCCAGATGTAAACGACCCTGGCTATAGAGCGATTTCTTTTGATGAATTACGCATTGCTTATAAGCAGCAGGTAGAAGCCTTACTGGATGGAGGAGCAGATATTCTTTTGGTAGAAACAATATTTGATACCTTAAATGCAAAAGCTGCACTTTTTGCTATTGAAGAAGTAAAAGAAGAGCGAAACGTTGATGTTCCTATTATGGTTAGTGGAACAATAACGGACGCTTCAGGAAGAACTTTGTCAGGTCAAACGGCTGAAGCCTTTTTGATATCCATCTCGCATATTCCGATTTTATCTGTTGGCTTTAATTGTGCACTGGGGGCAAAACAATTAGTACCGCATTTAGAAGTAATTTCGGCAAAATCCAATTATGCTATCTCTGCTCATCCTAATGCTGGATTGCCAAATGCTTTTGGTGAGTATGATGAAACTCCAGAGCAGATGGCTTCTCAAATTAAAGAATATGCAGAAAAAGGATTAGTCAATATCGTTGGGGGTTGTTGTGGAACAACACCAGAACATATTACTGCCATTGCTGAGGTAGTAAGGCAATTTGAGCCAAGAAAGTTGACTATAGAAATCTAATTGATGAAAGAAACAAAACCAAAATATCTTAAACTTTCTGGTTTGGAACCTTTACTTGTTACACCAGATAGTAACTTCATTAATGTAGGTGAACGTACCAATGTTGCTGGCTCAAAGAAGTTTTTAAGGCTTATTAAAGAAGAAAAGTTTGATGAAGCATTAGAAGTGGCACGTCATCAAGTTGAAGGCGGAGCTCAAATCATCGATATTAATATGGATGATGGATTGATTGATGGTAAAGAAGCCATGGTCAAGTTCCTAAATCTTGTTATTGCAGAACCTGATATCGCCCGAGTACCTATTATGATAGACAGCTCCAAATGGCAGATTTTAGAGGCTGGTCTTCAAGTAGTTCAAGGAAAATGTGTTGTCAATTCCATCAGTCTTAAAGAAGGCGAAGCCGAATTCATTCATCATGCCAAATTAATTAAGCGTTATGGTGCTGCTGTTATTGTGATGGCATTTGATGAGGTAGGGCAAGCTGATAACTACGAAAGACGAATTGAAATTTCTAAAAGGTCTTATGATATTTTGGTAAATACTGTTGGGTTTCCTCCTGAGGATATCATTTTCGACCTAAATATTTTTCCTGTAGCCACGGGAATGGATGAGCACAAGCTCAATGCACTCGATTTTATAAATGCAACCAAATGGGTACGTGAAAACCTTCCACATTGCAGTGTTAGTGGTGGGGTAAGTAATGTTTCTTTTTCTTTTAGAGGCAATAACCCCGTTCGTGAAGCCATGCATTCTGTGTTTTTATATCACGCTATTCAAGCGGGAATGAATATGGGTATCGTTAATCCAACAATGCTAGAGGTGTATGATGATATCCCTAAAGACCTTTTAAAACATGTTGAGGATGTAATGTTAAATCGGCGTGATGATGCTACAGAAAGATTACTTGATTTTGCAGAATCGGTAGTTGGTAAATCAAAAGAACGTACTGTAGATGACTCATGGCGAAAAGAAGCCTTGCAAAATAGAATTACCAGAGCATTGGTCAAGGGAATTGATCAATACATTGTTGAAGATATTGAGGAAGCTCGCCAAAAAGCAAACAAACCTTTAGAAGTTATAGAGGGTAACCTAATGACAGGAATGAACGTGGTTGGTGATTTGTTCGGCAGTGGGAAAATGTTTCTTCCCCAAGTGGTTAAATCTGCCCGAGTTATGAAAAAAGCGGTTGCCTATTTAGAACCTTTTATTGAGGAAGAGAAATTAAAAAATCCCCAACAAGGCGATTCTAAAGGTTCAGGTAAAATTCTGATGGCAACAGTTAAGGGAGATGTGCACGATATTGGAAAAAATATAGTTAGCGTAGTATTAGCCTGTAATAATTATGAGATTGTGGATTTGGGGGTAATGGTACCACCCGAAAAAATAATTAATGCAGCTATCGAACATAAGGTTGATGTTATCGGGTTAAGTGGATTGATAACTCCCTCTCTTGACGAAATGGTGTTTTTAGCAAAAGAAATGCAACGTCAAAACTTTAAAGTGCCTTTATTAATTGGTGGGGCAACTACCAGTAAAGCGCATACAGCTGTAAAAATTGACCCACAGTATCAAAGTGCCGTTGTGCATGTAAATGATGCTTCTAGGGCAGTAACTGTTGTTGGTGATTTACTACAAAAAGATAATTCTGAAAGTTATAAGGAAAATTTAAAGCTTAATTATGAAGAGTTTCGAGATAAATTTTTAAAAAGAACTAAAAAGAAAGAATACAAAACCATCCAAGCGGCTCGGACCAATAAATTTAAGATTGATTGGCCTGTTTCTGAAATAGTAGAACCAAAAGCGTTAGGTGTTCAAATCATTGAGGATTTAGAATTAGAGAAATTAGTTGATTTTATCGATTGGTCTCCGTTTTTCAGAAGCTGGGACTTACATGGAAAATATCCTGGTATTCTATCAGATGAAGTTATTGGCAAACAGGCAACGGAACTTTTTTTAGACGCACAAGAAATGCTTAAAGAAATTATATCCAAGAAAAAATTAAAAGCAAAAGCTGTTTTTGGACTGTTTCCTGCAAATACTGTCAATCATGATGATATAGAAGTGAATTCTCTTTCTGTCAGTTCGAGTGGAGTCGAGAAAACAGAAAGTGCCAGAAAATTTGTTTTCAGAACACTTCGTCAACAATTGCAACGTAGAGCAGGAGTCCCAGATTATGCTTTGGCAGACTTTATAGCTCCAAAAGAAAGTGGGAAACAAGACTATATAGGCTGTTTTTGCGTTTCTGCAGGATTTGGTACTGCAGAGTTGGCATTGCAATATGAAAAAGACTTAGACGATTATAATTCCATTATGATTAAGGCTCTAGCAGATCGTCTAGCGGAAGCTTTTGCGGAGTATTTGCATAAAGAAGTGAGAATAAAACACTGGGGTTATGCCGCAAATGAAGAGTTAAGTAATGAAGATTTAATAAAAGAATCTTATAAGGGAATTAGACCTGCACCTGGTTATCCTGCTAGTCCTGACCATTTAGAGAAGTTAACAATATGGCAATTACTTAAAGTTGAAGAAAATATCGGCGTAAAGCTGACGGAAAGTTTAGCCATGTGGCCTGCAGCATCGGTTAGTGGTTATTATTTTGGAAATCCACATGCTAAGTATTTTGGCTTAGGAAAAATAAAAGAAGATCAAGTTGAAGACTTCGCAAGCAGAAAAGGAATAGCGCTGGAAGAAGCTAAAAAATGGCTTGCTCCGAATATAGTAGATGAGTAAATATGAAAGTAACGGACCATATAAAAGAAGCAGAAGGCAAAACACTATTTAGCTTTGAGATTATACCACCGATAAAAGGAAAAAGTATTCAGGAGCTTTATAATAATATTGACCCGTTAATGGAGTTCAAACCACCTTTTATAGATGTTACTACTTCTAGAGAGGAATATGTATATATTGATCGTGATGGGCTTTTAGATAAAAAACTTACCCGTATGAGACCTGGTACAGTAGGCATCTGTGCCTCTATTAAACACAAGTATGATGTGGATACAGTACCGCATGTGCTCTGCGGAGGATTTACTAAGGAAGAGACAGAATATTTATTGGTAGATTGTCATTATTTAGGAATTGATAATGTCATGGCTTTGAGAGGTGACGCTATGCGAGAAGAAAAGTATTTTGAACCTACTAAAGGAGGACATCCCTACGCAAAAAGTCTAGTAAGCCAAATTCAAGATTTAAATTGTGGAAAATATTTGCATGAAGTAATAGAATCTGACGACTGCGCAGACTTTTGTATTGGCGTGGCGGGTTACCCAGAAAAACATTTAGAAGCCCCATCTTTAAAAACAGATTTAAAACGGTTAAAAGAAAAGGTAGACGCAGGAGCAGATTATGTAGTAACCCAAATGTTTTTTGAAAATAAAAAGTATTTTAATTTTGTTGAAGCAGCTAAAGAAATAGGAATTACAGTTCCAATTATACCAGGTATAAAACCTTTGGCTATAAAAAAACACTTACAGCTATTACCACAGGTTTTTAGGATTGATTTACCTCAAGATTTAATCGACGCAACAGATGGCTGTAAAAACAATAAAGAAGTAAGACAAGTAGGTATAGAGTGGGCTATCCAGCAATCTAAAGAACTTAAAGAGGCTGGTGTCCCAGTACTTCATTATTATTCTATGGGTAAATCGGATAATATTTCGGCCATTGCCAAAGAAGTATTCTAGGAACTAATTAGTCTGAAATCTAAATAGTACTTTTACAAATAATGAAGCACCTACTGCTATTCCTTTGTTTAGGACTATTTCTAATGGGATTCTCTCAAGAGCCTCCAGAAAAACCAAAAAAAAAGTTTGTGTTAGACCTTAATCAATTCAATGGGTCTATCCTTTTACATAATACTGACATTTCACACCTAATAACAGAACATACAAGTGGATTTATCTTAGGCTTTAATAGGAAAAGATACGGAGACGAATCCTGGGAAGGCGATTATGGTTATCCAGATACAGGATTCACTTTTGTTTATCAGGATATGAATAACCCCGTTTTGGGAAAACATTTTGGACTATATGCCCACTATAATTTTTACTTTTTAAAACGGAATATTCAATTTAGATTGGCGCAAGGTGTTTCCTATAATACCAACCCATATGATAAAGATACTAATTTTAGGAATAACGCCTATGGATCCAGCTTCTTAAGTTCTACTATGCTAATGCTAAACTACCATAAAGAGAATTTAGTGGCAGGTTTAGGTTTTAAAGCAGGGCTTTCGCTTATTCATTATTCCAATGCTAATTTTAAAGCTCCCAATACTTCAACTAATACAGCTGCACTAAATTTTGGATTTACTTATGACTTAGATGGTGGTTTGATTTATGATTTTATTCCAAAACAACCAAAAGAAAAAATAACCGAACCCATTCATTATAATTTAGTCTTGCGAGGAGGTGTGAATGAAAGTGATGTAATTAATTCTGGACAATATGGTTTTGTTATTTTGTCTGGCTACGCAGACAAACGCTTAGGAAGAAAAAGTGCCATACAATTAGGAGCAGATATTTTCTTTTCTAATTTTTTAAAGGAATTAATTAGATTCCAATCAACTTCTTTTCCAGAAATGAATGTAGCTGCAGATACTGATTTTAAAAGGGTAGGGTTATTTGTAGGACATGAATTGTTCATTAATAAAATGAGTGTAATTACTCAATTGGGTTACTATGTTTATTATCCTTTTGATTTTGAAGGCAAAGTCTATAATAGAATTGGATTAAAGAGATACTTTGGAGATAAAGTTTTTGGAAGTGCAACCTTAAAATCACATGGAGCAGCAGCCGAAGCCCTTGAATTTGGAATAGGAATACGCTTATGAAAAAGAACTTTTTTTATATCATCTTAATGGTTTTGCTTTCCTCCTGTAATGGAGAGAATACACCAGATTGTTTCCAAAACTCTGGAGATTTAATCAGAGTTGCTACAGATGTACCTTTATTTAATACTATTACTGCCTTTGAAAATCTAAATCTGGTTCTAAAACAGGGCCCTGAACAACTTGTGGAAATTGAAACAGGTGAATTTTTATTAAATGATGTAAGTGCAGAAGTTGATGGTGATAGACTTATCGTAAGAAATGAAAATAGTTGTAATTTTGTTCGTGATTACGGGCTTACTACCATATATATTACTTCACCAAATATTTCTGAAATTAGAAGTAGTACAGGTTTGTTAATATCTAGTGATGGGGTATTAAATTATCCCAATCTTAGTTTAATTTCTGAAAGTTTTAATAGCCCAGAAACAGAGACTACTGATGGTTCTTTTGATTTGGAACTATCTTCTGAAACTGTTTCAATTGTTGTAAATGGCATTGCTTTTTTTGAACTATCAGGAACTGTAACTAATTTTAACGTAACGATAGCAGCAGGAGATTCTAGAGTAGAGGCAGAAAGTTTAGTTGCACAAAATGTAAGTCTAAATCATCGCGGCTCTAATGATATTTTTATAAATCCACAGCAAAGAATTAGTGGTATTATAAGAGGTTATGGAGATGTAATCAGTGCAAATCGCCCTCCAGAAGTGAGCGTAGAAGAACTTTTTAATGGGAGATTAATATTTAAGGATTAGCTTTAATTCCCTGATGAAATAAATATTCTTTTCTAATTCTTCAGATTTCTCACTATGTTCGAGGAGTTAAAACCAACATTGGGTTCATTAGTTACATATTTGATAAATCTTTTTACTACTTCAGGGAAATTAAAGTCTTTAGAAGGACTATCCGGATTGGAAAAAAGTGAAGCCATATTGCATAATCTTATTATTAAAGAAAAAGTTCCTGGCTTGTCAATAACGATAAATAAAAATGGAGAAACTATCTTTCAAAATGGTTTTGGTTATGCTGATATCGAAAATAAAATAAGCGTTGAACCTAGGAATACTATTTTCCGAATAGCTAGTATTTCTAAATGTATTACTGCGTTGGCTTTTGGTAAAATGATAGAAGAGGGGCTATTACAATTTGATGATTCGTTTTATAAACATGTACCTTATTATCCCAAGAAAGCGTACGATTTTACACTTCGGCAACTGGCAAGTCATACAGCCGGTATACGAGCATACCGCGGAAAAGAATTTGGTTTAAATGAACCTTATTCAATTGCAGACAGTCTTGAAGTTTTTAAAAATGATTCGCTAGTGTTTGAACCAGGTAAAGGTTACCTGTACAATAGTTTTGATTTTGTATTGCTTTCTTTGGCTATGCAAGAAGCAAATGGAGTTCCTTTTGAAACCTATGTAAAAGAGAAAATTTTGATTCCATTAGGTATGACAAATACTTTTGCACCACCTTTAACTAAATCTGTGAGTTCTATTGAATTAGCAAATCAAGCTAAGTTTTATACTAAAACTGTGCTAGGATTTGAAAAAGCCATAGAGGTTAATAATTTTTACAAGCTTTCAGGTGGCGGTTATTTGTCTACTAGTGATGATGTTGCTAAATTGGGTAAAGCAATTCTGGAACAAAAAATACTGGATAAAGGAATGTTCAAAGAATTATGTAGCCCACAATATATCAATGGAAAGTCTACCTATTACGGTCTTGGATTTCAGGTGAGTAAGGATAAGCATGATAGATCTTTTATTGGTCATGTGGGGAGTAGTGTAGGAGCTTATTCTAATTTGTTTATTTATCCAAAAGAAGAATTGGTAATTTCTATACTTATCAATTGTACAGATTCTAAAATTCAAGATAGTCTGGATAATGCCATTGATGCTCTAATTAATCTTGAATAGAATGAAAAAAAGAATCACTATTTCTGGTCGCAAAGAAGTTCATTTACTTGTCACTAAATTTTATGAAAAAGTTTGGCAGGATAATGAGATAGGCCATTTTTTCAATGAAACAATTCAAGATTGGCCAGAGCATATAGAGAAATTGACTGATTTCTGGGAAACCAATTTATTCTTTGTTCAAAAGTATAAAGCAAATCCGTTACAAGTACACGCAGATTTGGATAAGAACTATCAGCATTCTATCACAAACTATCATTTTGGAATTTGGCTACGCCATTGGATAGAAACAATAGATACTTACTTTGTTGGTGAAAATGCTTTGAAAGCAAAACAACGCGCAAGAAATATAAGTGTTAGAATGTTTATAACGATTTTTGAACAGCGACAAAAGCTTAAAAAAAGCCTTTGAACTAAGTTTTTGTGCAATACATAGATAAATAGATAGATACGTATTGAAAAAAATTAATTTCAGTCAAAATTAGCTATCTAATGAGAAAATGTGCTTTGCTTTTTTTGCTGCTAATAGCCGCCATACTCTTATTTAAAATGAATGCTTCAAGTTCCAATGAAGTATTAGAGGCTTCTACTTCTGAAGAGTTAATTTCGCTACCTGAAAATGACATAGCAAAGAACTAGGAGTATTTAAATTAGCTAGTCAGCTCTGTAAATAAACTTTCTAAATTTTTATTTTTTGTACTTAATTGGAGTGTTTTAAGCTCATTGTCATGAGCAAAATCAAATACTGTTGGGCGCATATCTTTAGTGGTTTTGAATGTTATTTCATAAACAAATCCACCAATATTCTTCACATTGATAACATTGGGAAGTTTGTTGAGTAATACTTCCTCAACTCTATAATCGAACTCTACCTCTATAATCTGTTCCTTTTCTTCACGTAAGTCTTCCAGTTTTTTATCAGCTACGAGAATTCCTTTATTAATTATAATAACACGGTCACAAACTGCCTCTACCTCTTTCATAATATGTGTAGAAAATAGAATAGTCTTTTCTTTTCCTATTTCTCGTATTAGTTTCCTAATTTCTATGAGTTGATTTGGATCAAGTCCCGTAGTAGGTTCATCTAAAATTAACACTTCTGGATTATGGAGTAGTGCCGCCGCTAAACCAACACGTTGGCGATATCCTTTAGAAAGTTGCCCAATTTTTTTATGACTCTCTGGTGTTAAACCTGTTTGCTCAATAACCTCATTAATACGCTCTTGCGAAACTTTATATATTGAAGCATTAAATTTTAGATACTCCTTTACATACATTTCCAAATAAAGCGGATTATGTTCTGGAAGAAAACCTATACTTTTTTGTACATCTGACTTCGATTTTAAAACATTAAAACCATTGACTTCTGCTTCTCCAGAATCTGCAACGTAATAAGTTGTTAAAACTCGCATCATGGTAGACTTACCGGCACCGTTAGGACCTAAAAAACCAACTATTTCCCCCTTTTTAAGCGAAAAAGAAATATTGTCGAGTGCTTTTTGGCTTCCAAAAGTTTTGGTAATATTTTTTACGGTAATCGACATGATTTTATTTTAAAGTTCAAAAATAAGATATTCTTGTTTGGAAAATTAATTTTCATATTCTCAATAAAAACATCATATAATCTAGCTATTTGTAATTATTAGGTTGATTAATCAATAAAAATAAAAAAATAAGAAAAGCTCTTTGTTTTCTCACTGTAATGCCTAATCTTAGCTAAGAATTAAAGTAAGAATGACAAAGACGTATTTCTGGAACGGTTATTATTTCTATTTCTTTTTTAAAAGAGATACAGGACTGTTATAGCATACGTATAGTATATAAAAGATATAAAGTCCTGATATAAATCAGGATTTTTTTTTGGAATGAATTTAAAGGTAGCCATACAAGGAATAAAAGGAAGTAATCACCACCAGGTGGCTAAAGATTTCTATGGAGATACTATTGAATTAGTAGAATGTTTTTCTTTTGATAAACTAATAGAAGCTGTTCTTGATGATAAGGCAGATAAAGCTATAATGGCAATTGAGAATTCTATTGCGGGAAGTATTATCCCTAACTATAATCTTATATATCACAACAATCTACACATTATCGGTGAATATTATTTAAATATTCAGCATCATTTAATGGTTAAAAAAGGAGTTAAAATTCAAAACCTTAAAGAAGTTCATTCTCATCCTATGGCACTTTTACAGTGTAAAGAATTTTTTAAAAAATACCCAGAAATAAAATTAGTGGAAGATGTAGATACTGCGGAAACCGCAAAAAGAATACAAAATAAAAATTTGCATAACATTGGTGCCATAGCTCCTGCTGTAGCCTCAGAGTTATATGGTTTAGAAATCATTGCACGATCTATACAAACCATAAAAAATAATGCTACCCGCTTTATTATTCTAAAAAAGGAAAATAAACTATTATCAAAAAAAGAGATAAATAAAGCCTCTTTAAGATTTGTTACTGAACATAAAAGAGGAAGCTTAGCCACTGTGCTAAATGTGATGAGTGATTGTAATATGAATTTAACTAAGATTCAATCTCTTCCTGTTATAGAAACCCCTTGGAAATATGCATTTTTTGTGGATGTAACTTTTGATGTATATGCAGATTTTGAAAAAGGAAAAGCACTATTAGAAATCATGTCTGAAGATTTTAGAGTGTTAGGAGAATATAAAAATGCATTAAAATCATGATAACTGCAGATAGATTAGAATCGGTTCAAGAATACTATTTCTCTAAAAAGTTAAGAGAAGTGAGGAGTTTAATTGCTGATGGAAAACCAATTATAAATATGGGTATTGGTAGTCCAGATTTAGCTCCTTCAAATAAAGTTTTAGAGGCGTTAAAGAATGCTGTTATTGATCCAGGGGCAAGTCAATATCAAAGTTATCAAGGTTTGCCAGAGCTTAGATCAGCAATAGCTTCTTTTTATAAAAATAAGTTTGAGGTTATAGTAAATCCTGCAAATGAAGTTCTACCCTTAATGGGTTCTAAAGAAGGTATTATGCATATTAGTATGGCTTTTTTAAATAAAGGAGATGAGGTATTGATTCCAGACCCAGGATATCCAACCTATGCTGCAGTAACCAAATTGGTTGAGGCAGTACCCAGAACTTATGATTTAAAAGCTGAAAATGGATGGTTCCCTAATTTAGAACTATTAGCTAAAGAGGACTTGTCTAAGGTGAAACTAATGTGGATAAGTTATCCTCATATGCCAACGGGCGCTATTGCTTCTTTAGAACAGCTAGGTAAACTAATTGCTTTTGCAAAAGCTCATAGCATTTTGCTGATAAATGATAATCCTTACAGTTTTGTGCTTACTAAGAATCCAGTGAGTATTTTATCTATACAAAATGCAAAAGAGCATTGTTTAGAACTAAATAGTCTAAGCAAAACCTTTAATATGGCAGGTTGGAGAGTTGGCATGGTTTTAGGTAATTCTGTCAATATTAGTGCTATTTTAAAAGTAAAAAGTAATATGGATTCTGGTATGTTTTATGGAATTCAAAAAGGCGCGATAGCTGCTTTAAAAAGTGGTAAAGAATGGTTTGCAGGGTTGGATGAGGTTTATAGTAGAAGACAAAAACTGCTATTTCAACTTGCAGATAAACTAAGAGCAACTTACGATAAAAATGCTGTTGGTATGTTTGTTTGGGCAAAACTACCAGTAGGCTCAAAATCATCTGAAGATTATATAGATAATCTATTATATGATAAAAATATTTTTGTAGCGCCAGGAACTATTTTTGGGAATAATGGTGAAGGGTACATTAGGTTTTCTTTGTGTGTTAAGGAAGATAAGATAAAAGAAGCAATAGACAGGTTTTAAACTATGAAAGTTATAGTGATAGGTTTAGGGTTAATAGGAGGTTCTTTTGCAAAAGACCTAAAACGTCTCCGTACAAATACTGAAATTTTAGGTATGGATTCTAATCAAGACCATTTAAAAAAAGCTTTGTCATTAGGTTTTATTGATGCTGAAGCTAATAAGGGGGACCTATTAGATGCAACTATGGTATTGGTGGCGATACCTGTGGATGTTTTGGTAAAAGAATTGCCTAAGATACTAGATGCTGTTGGAGAAGAAACTGTTGTTTTCGATGCTGGTTCTACAAAATCCTTAGTATGCAAGTCTATTAAAAACCACGATAAAAGAAGGAATTTTTTAGCTTGTCATCCTATTGCAGGGACCGAGTTTTCCGGACCGGAAGCAGCTATTGAAAATCTATACAAAGGCAAAACTAATATTATTTGTGAAGTTGAGAAAACAGCTTTTAAACTTCAAGAAAGTGCTTTGAGGCTTTTTCAAGAGATGGGAATGCGAATTAGATACATGAATGCTGAAGCTCACGATAAACACATTGCATATGTATCTCATCTTTCTCACATTAGCTCTTTCATGCTAGGGAAAACGGTTATTGAAAAAGAAAAAAACGAGCGAGATATTTTTGATATGGCGGGCAGTGGTTTTGAAAGCACCGTGCGTCTTGCTAAAAGTTCACCTGCGATGTGGACTCCCATTTTTAAACAGAATAAAGATAATGTTATAGAGACTCTGCAAGAGTACATTCAGAATTTAGAATCATTTAAAGAAATGATAGAAAATGATGATTTTGAAGGAGTGTATGCAGAAATGAACAATACGAATAAAATAAAACAAATACTAAACGGAATACCACTTACAAAATAGAATACACCTATGGAAAATTCAAAAGAAATGAGAACATGGTTAGATGATATGGCATTGCCTCATCCACTAGTAATTGCAGGGCCATGTAGCGCAGAGACAGAAGAACAAGTATTAAAGATTGCTCATGAGCTAAAGGATACAGATGTAAATTATTACCGAGCTGGTATTTGGAAACCAAGAACTCGTCCAGGAAATTTTGAAGGAGTAGGTGCTTTAGGTTTAAAATGGTTGCAGAAAGTAAAAGAAGAGACAGGTTTAAAAACGGCTACAGAGGTGGCTAATCGTGCTCATGTAGAACTGGCTTTGGAACACGATGTAGATTTATTGTGGATTGGAGCACGATCAACGGTGAGTCCGTTTATTATGCAAGAATTAGCAGATGCTTTGGCAGGTACGGATAAGATTGTATTGGTTAAAAACCCTGTAAATCCAGATTTAGCACTATGGTTAGGAGGTATAGAAAGATTACATACAGCTGGTATCAAAAAATTAGGGGCCATCCATAGAGGGTTTTCTACCTATGAAAAAACGAAGTATCGTAATATTCCTGAGTGGCAATTGGCTATTGAATTTCAAAATAGATTTCCAGATTTACCGCTGATTAATGATCCATCTCACATTACAGGAAAGCGTGATATGATTTTTGACGTTTCGCAAACTGCTTTGGATTTAAATTTTGATGGGTTAATGATTGAAACACATTATGATCCAGATAATGCTTGGAGCGATGCCGCACAGCAAGTAACACCACAAAGATTAGTTCAAATTATGCAGGATTTAAGAATCAGAAAAGAGACTAACGAAGAAGCAGAATATACTACTAAACTAAGTAATCTAAGAGCACAGATAGATGTAGTAGATAATCAGCTTATTGAAACTCTTGGTAAAAGAATGAAAATTGCAGATAATATAGGACAATTAAAAAAAGAGAAAAATGTTGCTGTTTTACAGTCCAATAGATGGAACCAGATATTAGGAGCTATGATTTTAGAAGGGGAAAGCAAAGGATTAAGTGAAGAGTTTGTGCTTAGAATGTTTAAAGCCATTCACCAAGAATCAATCAACCATCAAGAGAAGATTGTAAAAGCATAAAAATGAAAACCCTCAATTTTATGATTGAGGGTTTTTTATTAGATTTTAGTCTAATACTTTATTTCTTAAAGATATAGCGTGTGATAAAAATTCCTTGACCATCAGATTTTCCTCCATCACTTTCTACTGCGCTGGTTACAAAAGCTAATTCCCAACCATTGGCAACCATGTCATTTATCATTGAAGTTAAAAGAGCATCATTTGCTGCAATATTTTGAAACCTAATACCGCCTAAATTGAAGAAATTTAATAATTTGGTTTCTTCAAAATTTTTGACTCTAATATCACTTCTTTTAGATTTGTTTCTAGTATTGTCTTCTTCGGTTTGGGCGCTTGTGTACTCTTTATAATCCTTGTCTTCAAGAGCATTGATGATACGTGACCTACCAAGACCACTGGAGACTATGGATTCAACACTTGTAATTACCCTATATTCTTGAGCCTGTAGACCAAAAGTAGCGATTACCGCCAATACTGTAAATAATAGAAATTTTTTCATTGGTGATTTATTTTTGTTTCTCTTGAATTTACAAATTTGATGCCAAATACTACAAAACCCTATTATTTTAGAAAAATCTCGAGGGATTACAAAACAAAAAACCTCAGGAATTCCTGAGGTTTTTAACTGTGTATTTTTTTAATTTATTGAATGGAAAAATCAAATACAGATTGATTCTGTCTACCCTGTGGTACTTGTCCTTGATAAAGGAAGGCATATTCTCCTGGTTCAAGAGATGTTGGTGTCACTTTAAAGACATTTCCCTCAATTTCTTCAATATCAAATCCAATTGCTAGTTTAGGATCTACACCCTCATTACTAGAAAGCCAGTTACTTTTTCCAGTTATAACCTCTCTCAAGTTTTGTTTTTCTCTAACCTTAAGTTTTACTAGAACAAATTCGTTAGGATTGCTAGCTACTCTAAACCACCAATTTAGTAGCCCAGCTTGGTTGCCTTGGGTATTTTGCAGGTTGTCAACTTCAGTAGTTGCTGGATTAAACTTAAACGTAAATTCAGGTCTATTAGTTTTGATAACATTGTTGCTCTTTGTTCTAGGTAATCTTGCTTTTTGTTTGGCATTAATAAATCCCGAAACTAATTTTTGTGCTACTTGGTTACTGTTTTTACCTGAAAAAACTGCTGGTTGTATTAGTTCAGCTTCATCATCCTCATTTATAAAGTAAATACCTGTCTTAGATTTTGTATTCTGTTTTGATTTTTCCATAACAAGAGAAATAACTTCAGAAGAAACTCCTGCTTTTTTAAGAGCTCCAAGACCTGCAATAGATGCATCAAATTTTACATCAGAAGTGTATATTTTGTCTATAATCATGGTATCATCAAAACCAAGTTCCATCATTTGTACAATACTTTTGTTGGTAATTACTTCTTGTGCGGTAAGCAAGTTAGAAAATACACAAAATAAAAGGGTAAAAAATAAATTCCTGAGTTTCATTATAAAGTTGATTTTGAGTGTTTAGTATTCAATAATACTACAAAAAGGTATAAAAAGAAAGTTGTTTCTTTGTTATTGTACGTATTGTTAATAATAAAGTGTTGTATGCGCGGAACTGTGTATAAATCTACCGGAAGTTGGTATACTGTTAAATCTATTGATGGTGATTTCTATGAATGCCGAATTAAAGGAAAGTTTCGCATACAAGGTATTAAAAGTACCAACCCAATAGCAGTTGGGGATATTGTCTTTTTTGAGCTTGAAAAAAAGGGAGATGAAACCGTCGGGATAATAAACGCTATCGAAGACCGTAAGAATTACATCATTAGAAAGTCGGTAAATCTTTCTAAACAAACACATATTATTGCGGTTAATCTGGACCAAGTATTTTTAATGATTACATTAAATAACCCTACTACATTTACTAGTTTTATTGATCGTTTTTTAGTTACCGCGAAAGCTTATGATATACCTGCGATTCTATTGTTTAATAAGATAGATTCGTATAATGATGAAGAAAAAATTGAAATTGATTACTTAACTCAACTATACAAGAATATTGGTTATAAGTGTTTTCAAATTTCGGCTAAAAATGGTGAAAATGTTGATTTAGTAAAAGAATTGATGAAAGGAAAAGTTAGTATGTTTTCTGGTCATTCTGGTGTTGGCAAATCTACTTTAGTAAATGTATTAGAGCCTAATCTAAAATTAAAAACTGCCGAGATATCCGAGCAACACCTACAAGGTCAACATACCACTACCTTTGCAGAAATGTATGACCTCTCTTTTAAAGCACAGATTATTGACACACCTGGAATTAGAGGTTTCGGAATCGTTGACATGGAAAAAGAAGAGATAGGAGATTATTTTCCAGAATTCTTTGAACTAAAATCTGAATGTAAATTTAACAACTGTATGCATTTAGATGAACCTAAATGTGCAGTTAAAGATGCTCTTGAAAGAGACAAAATTGCTTGGAGTAGATATAAAAGCTATGTTCAGATGGTTTCTGATGATGATGAGAGTTATAGAGTAGATATTTACAAGGAATAATATGCGAGCGGTTATACAAAGAGTTTCTAAGGCTAGTGTTACTGTTGATGGCGACATAATTTCAAAAATCGATAACGGATTATTACTATTAATTGGTATCGAAGACCAAGACACTACCGAGGATATTATCTGGCTTTCCAAGAAAATAGTGAACCTTAGAATATTTAATGATGAAAGCGGTGTAATGAATTATTCGTTATTACAAACTAATGGTGATGCAATAGTAGTTAGCCAGTTTACCTTACATGCTTCAACAAAAAAAGGAAATCGCCCATCCTATTTAAAAGCTTCAAAGCCAGATGTTGCAATACCTAGATATGAAAGATTTGTAAATCAACTAGAGCAAGACTTGGGAAAGAAAGTGAGTACTGGTATTTTTGGTGCTGATATGAAAGTTGATTTATTAAATGATGGCCCAGTGACTATTATAATTGATACAAAGAACAAAGAATGACCCCTTTTGCCGATTTTAAGATTTTATTTGTAGGATTTTTATCATTTTCGTAGTTTTCATAAACCGACCAAATAACTTCATGCGATTACTCTATTTACTAATTCCTTTTTTTTCTATTTCACAAGACCTAGATTTTAGCATTAAATCAATTGATGAAAAATTATTGAATGATACTAATGCAGTTGTTAGACTAGATGAAATGAAAATTAATATTCTAGCTAGTGATAGACTGGCATATACAATTTGTAAGGTTGTAACAGTTCTTAATAAAAAAGCAGATGAAAATAGTATAACTAGCGTTTCTTATGATAAAGAAACTAAGATTAGAGATTTAGGTGTTTTTGTTTATAATGCCGAAGGAGGTGAAATAGAAAAGATAAAGAAAAAGGAATTTAAAGATTATAGTGCGGCAGATGGTTTTTCACTGTATACAGATAATAGGATGTTGTATCATAAATATACACCAATTACGTATCCTTATACGATTGCCGTGAAATATACTATAGAAACTACAGATACTGCTTTCTTTCCGCCTTGGTATTTTATACCAAATTATTTAACTAGTATTGAGAAAAGTTATTTAGAGATAAGATATCAAGACTTAGATTTAAAACCGGATGTTAAAGAATTTAATCTAGACAATCTTTTATTAGAAAAATCTGATGATGCAAATAGTATTATTTATAAAGCAAAAAACATATTGCCTATAAGATTTGAAACCTTGGGACCTTCTTTTAGAGATATTGTTCCTAGGCTAGCTTTTAGAATGAAAAAATTTAATCTTAAAGGTGAAGAAGCTCATGTGGAAGATTGGAGAGATATGGGTTTTTGGATGAATGAAGCGCTTCTTAAGAATAGAGAAATATTAGAACCAGAAACTATAAAGCAAGTCAAAGAATTGGTTGTAGGAGTTGATGATAATCTGGAAAAAGCAAGAATTGTTTACAAATATGTACAGGAGAATACCAGATATATTAGTGTTCAAATAGGAATAGGAGGCTGGAAACCTATAAGTGCCATTGAAGTAGATAAAGTTAAGTATGGTGATTGCAAAGGACTGTCTAATTACACCTATGCTTTATTAAAAGCTGTAGATGTTCCATCGTATTATACCATTATTTCTGCTGGGAAGAGAAAAGTTGATCTTGATAAAGACTTTTCTCGCTTACAGGGTAATCATGCAATTTTAGCAATACCATATAAGGATGATTATTATTGGATAGATTGCACTAGTCAAATACATCCTTTTGGGTTTTTAGGTGATTTTACAGATGACAGATTAGCCCTTGTTGTTACGCCAGAAGGAGGCAAATTAGTTAAAACTGTTGCTTATTTAAATGAAGAAAATTATCAAAAAACATCAGCAAAATATTCAATAGAAGAGAATGGTAGTATTTATGGTGAGGTTAAAATGCAAACAGGGGGAATACAATATGATAATCGTTTCTCAATAGAAACTAAAAGTAAAGAAGATATTACAACATACTATAAAGACTATTGGGATAATATAAACAATCTTCAAATAGAAAATATAGAGTTTAGTAATGATACTCAAGAGGTAATGTTTGAAGAGAATATTTCAATTAAAGCAACGGATTATGCTTCTAAAAGTGGAAATAGAATGTTGTTTGAGATTAATGCTTTTAATAATAATTCATTTGTTCCAGATAGATATCGTAATAGAAAAATGCCTTTAGAAATTCAAAGAGGTTACTTGGATAAAGATGAATTTAAAGTGCAGTTACCTAAAGATTATAAATTGGAAGCTTTACCCCAAACTATAAAAATAGAAAATGAATTTGGACAATATTCTGCCAGTTATGAACATGATGCAAGTACGAATATTATTTTTTATTCCAGAGAACTTTTTATTAAATCAGGCAGGTATTCTAAAGAAAAATATAGTAACTATAGGAGTTTTAGAAAAAGTATTGCTAAAAATGATAATGCTAAAGTTGTTCTTATAGAAGAAAGTAAATAACCAATTAAAATGACTAAAAAATGACTAAAAAATGATTAAAAAAAGCTGTTATGTTCTCATTTTACTATTTATTTATAACGTTAACGCTCAAGACTATAAATTCGGGAAAGTATCAAAAGAAGAACTTAAAGAAAAAATATATACAAAAGATTCTTCAGCATCAGCATCAGTTTTATATAGAGACGTTGATGTATCATACAGATATATACAATCTAGTGGTTTCGAAGTTATTAAAGAAGTCTTTGAGAGAGTTAAAATTTATAATAAAGAAGGTTTTGATTATGCAACTATTTCCGAAAAACTATATCAAGGCAATGGTGATTCAGAGTCCTTTTCTTCGTTAAAAGCATATACTTATAATTTAGAAGAAGGAGAAATAATTAAAACAAAATTAAAAAACTCTGATATATTCAAAGAAGAACTTTCCAAGTACTATGATGAGGAAAAATTTACTATGCCTAATCTTAAAGAAGGTTCAGTAATAGAATATCAATATAAGGTAACTTCTCCATTTTCATATTCAATAGATGAAATAGAAATGCAATATGATATTCCCATTAAAAAACAAAAAGTTAAGGTTTCAATACCAGAATATTATTCTTTTAAAACGAATATGAAAGGATATCTAAGTATGATTCCTAAAAAGACTACAAAAAGTGGTAAAATAAATTTCAGCACTAAAAATAGGTCATCTGGTAGTGGATTAAGAAGTGGTAGTCAAACGACTTTTAGTAATAGTTCAATTGACTATATTACAAATATTCATACATACGATATGCAGGATATGCCAGCATTAAAAGATGAACCATACACTAACAATATAGATAATTATAGAGCTAGTATTAATTATGAAATACAGTTTGTAAAATTTCCAAACAACCCAACTAAAAGTTATGCTACTACTTGGGAAAGTGTTGCAAAAACCATTTATGAAAGCACCAATTTTGGAAATCAAATAGGATATCGTAAATACTTTAAAAAAGATTTAGAACAACTGTTGTTAGATAAAAATACAGATGAAGAAAAGATAACCGCTATATTTTCCTTTGTGCAGGATAGAATGAATTTTAATAGCTACATTGGCAAATATACAGATGAAGGAGTTAAGGAAGCATATAAAAAACAGTCTGGTAGTGTTGCAGATATTAACCTTATGCTTATTGCAATGCTTAAAGAAGCTGGCTTAAAAGCTAATCCAGTGTTAGTAAGTACAAGAGATAATGGAGTTCCTTTATTTCCTACTAGAGAAGGTTATAATTATGTGATAGCATCTGTAGAATTGAATGGGCAAAATATTTTAATGGACGCTTGTAATAAGTATACAGAGCCTAATTTATTACCAACTTCTGCACTAAATTGGAGTGGGAGAATTATAAAAGAAGATGGCTCTTCTGAATCTATTCCTATAGTACCAGAAAAGTTATCTAAAAAAGAAACATTTTTAAATGTAAACCTTCTTGAAAATGGAGATATCAGTGGTAAACAGAGAGAAAGGTATATGTTTTATAATGCTTATCTCTTTAGAAATAAAAACAACAGTGTTAGTGAAGATGACTATCTGGATAAAAAAGAAAATAATAATGGAGGTTTAGAAATCTCAAACTATAACGTAAAAAATAAAAAGGTTTTAGGTAAGCCAATTGTTGAAAGTTTTGATTTTGAGTTAGAAAGCCAGGCAGATGTAATAGGTGACAAAATTTATATGTCGCCTTTATTATTCCATGCAGAAGATGAGAACCCTTTTAAGCTAGAAAAGCGAAATTATCCAGTAGATTTTGTTTTTCCACGAAGTAATAGATATGTTATAAATATTACAATTCCTGAGGGTTATAAAATTAGTTATATTCCTGGTACAATGAATATAGCTTTACCAGATAAAATGGGAAGATTTACATACCAACTGGTTGCAAAAAATAATCAAATACATGTGTTATCAGATGTAAAAATTAATCGAGCCATATTTCCTGCAACAGATTATTTTGCACTAAAAGAGTTTTATAAAAATATAGTGGAAAAACAAACAGAACAAATAGTGCTTTCTAAAATTAAGTAATGCAAATACAAAAAGCTCAAAAAGCAGTAGATGATTGGATTAAAGAACATGGTGTTCGTTATTTTAATGAACTAACCAATATGGCTCAGTTGACTGAGGAGGTTGGAGAAGTAGCAAGAATCATTGCCCGCCGCTATGGAGAACAAAGCGAAAAAGAATCTGATAAGGATAAGGATTTAGGAGAAGAATTAGCAGATGTTTTGTTTGTGGTATTGTGTTTAGCGAACCAAACAGGGATAGATTTACAACAAGCTTTTGATAAAAAGTTAGATTTAAAAACAAAGCGTGATCACGACCGCCATCAGAATAATAAAAAGCTTAAATAAACCTATATTTGAGTCTTTATTTTTACCAATCTAACCGAGCAATTGTGAGACTTAAGCTTTCCGCACCTTCAAATAAATTATTAAAATCTGATATTGCAATAACTGGGTCTAAAAGCGAAACAAACAGACTGTTATTACTTCAGGCCTTGTTTTCAAACATAGCATTAGCTAATATTTCTAATTCTGATGATGCCCAAGTAATGGCAAAGGGTCTAAAAGTTTCTAATGGAGAAGTTGATATTCACCATGCGGGAACTGCAATGCGTTTTCTAACTTCTTATTTTGCATCCCAAGAAGGAAAAGAAGTTATTTTAACGGGTTCAGGAAGAATGCAAGAAAGACCAATTAAAGTACTTGTAGATGCATTAAAGAGTTTAGGTGCAGATATCCAATACAAAAAAAATGAAGGTTATCCACCTTTGAAGATTAAGGGTAAAAAGTTTTTAAAAAATACAGTAAGTCTTCCTGCAGATATAAGTAGTCAATACATTTCATCTTTATTACTTATCGCACCAAGTTTAGATAACGGAATTGAATTGAATCTAGTAGGCAAAATTACTTCCGTACCCTATATAAAAATGACTTTAGCTTTGCTTGAGGAAGCAGGAATTGCTTCAAGTTTTAATGGTAACAAGATTATAGTTCAATCAAAAAAAAGTATTGAGGATACAACTTTCGTTGTGGAGTCTGATTGGAGTGCGGCTAGTTATTTTTACAGTATCATTGCTTTAGCGGATGTTGGGAGTGAGATTAAACTTTCGGCTTACAAAGAGAATTCACTTCAAGGAGATAGTGTGCTTAGTGAAATTTATAAAGAGTTTGGTGTAGAAACCAAGTTTTTGGACAATCACATTGTTTTAAATAAAGTGAAAAACATTTCAAAAAAAACAATAAACCTCGCATTGGAAAATGCGCCAGATATTGCACAGACTATTGCAGTAACTTGTTTAGGTCTTGGAATAAGTTGCCACTTAACAGGTTTGCATACATTGCCTATTAAGGAGACAGACAGATTAGCAGCAATGAAAACCGAATTAGAAAAATTAGGAGGTGCTGTAAATATTTCAGAAGAGAGTTTAACGCTGGATATTTGTGAGAATTTAATTAATGGCGTTGCTATAGATACTTATAATGACCATAGGATGGCAATGGCGTTTGCACCAATTGCTCTTAAGACCAATTTGATGATTAATGATGCAGAGGTAGTTTCAAAATCATATCCAGATTTTTGGAAGGACATTAAACTTATTGGTATTGGAGTAAATAAAATCTAATTTAGAATTAATTGCCTAATTGCTTGACAACCCCTATCCCCAGATTGTATATTTGCCATCTTTGAAAAAATCAAATAATACTGCATGAAATTATCAAACTTCAATTTTGAACTTCCAAAAGAATTACTAGCTGAACATCCAGCAGAAAATAGAGATGAATCCAAATTAATGGTTATTCATCGCGAAACTGGAAAAATTGAACATAAGATGTTCAAGGACATGATTGATTACTTTGATGAAGGTGATGTGATGGTATTGAATAATACTAAAGTTTTTCCTGCGAGATTGTATGGTAATAAAGAAAAAACGGGAGCCCGTATTGAGGTGTTTTTGCTTCGTGAGCTTAATGAAGAGCAAAGACTTTGGGATGTTTTAGTAGATCCAGCACGTAAAATCAGAATTGGTAATAAATTGTACTTTGGTGAAGATGAAAGTCTAGTAGCTGAGGTTATAGATAATACAACTTCTAGAGGAAGAACACTTCGTTTTTTATATGATGGTTCTTATATGGATTTTAGAAGAAAACTTAGACAATTAGGAGAGACGCCATTGCCTAAATATATTAAAAGAGATGTTACTCCTGAAGATGAGCAACGTTACCAAACAATTTATGCAAAGCATGAAGGTGCGGTTGCTGCGCCAACAGCAGGTTTGCATTTTTCAAAACATCTTTTAAAGAGATTAGAGATAAAAGGTCTAGATTTTGCCGAGGTAACATTGCATGTTGGTCTTGGTACTTTTAATCCTGTTGAAGTTGAGGATTTATCCAAGCATAAAATGGATAGTGAAGAATTGGTGATAGATGAGAAGGCAACAGAGATAGTTAATAATGCTAAAACAAGAAAAAAGCGTGTGTGCGCTGTAGGTACTACTGTGATGCGTGGTTTGGAAAGTGCCGTGTCTTCTGATCATACTTTAAATACTTTTGAGGGATGGACTAATAAATTTGTTTTTCCACCATATGACTTTAGTATTGCAAACTGCATGATTACTAACTTTCATTTACCAAAATCTACTTTGTTAATGATGGTTTCAGCATTTATGGGGCATGATTTAATGAAAAAAGCATATAAACAAGCAATTTTAGAGAATTATCGTTTCTACTCTTACGGAGATGCAATGCTAATTATTTAATCTGTTTAGAAATAAATATAAAGTGAAAATCCCGATACTATCGGGATTTTTCATTTCCTACCTTTGTCGTGGTGAAACAAGAAAAAAAAGACATACGTGCATTAACTAAAGACCAACTTAGGGACTTCTTTGTTACTAATGGTGATAAGGCCTTTAGAGGTAATCAAGTATATGAATGGTTGTGGCAGAAATCGGCACATTCTTTTGATATAATGACAAATATTTCGAAGGAAACTAGAGATATGCTAGAAGCAAATTTTGTTATAAATCATATACAAGTGGACCAGATGCAGCGAAGTTCGGATGGTACAATTAAAAATGCTGTACGCCTTCATGATGACTTAATTGTAGAATCAGTTTTAATTCCTACTCCCACAAGAACAACTGCCTGTGTTTCGAGTCAGGTAGGTTGTAGTTTAGATTGTAAGTTTTGCGCAACTTCAAGGTTAAAACGCATGCGTAACTTAAATCCTGATGAAATTTATGATCAGGTGGTTGCAATTGACAATGAAAGTAGGTTGTATTTTGATAAGCCTTTAAGTAATATTGTTTTTATGGGCATGGGGGAACCCTTAATGAACTATAATAATGTTCTAAAATCGATAGATAAGATAACCTCCAAAGAAGGTTTGGGAATGTCCCCTAAGCGTATTACGGTTTCTACATCTGGAGTGCCAAAAATGATTAAAAAAATGGCGGATGATGGTGTCAAGTTTAATCTAGCAGTTTCGTTACATTCTGCAATTGATGAGGTGAGGACCTCTATTATGCCATTTAATAAGAACTTTCCTTTAAAAGGTTTAAGAGAAGCATTAGAGTATTGGTATGCAAAGACTAAAAACAGGATTACATATGAATATGTGGTTTGGGAAGGTATTAATGACTCGCAGAAAGATGCGAATGCTTTGGTTCAATTTTGTGGTTTTGCGCCTTCTAAGGTCAATATCATTGAATATAACCCAATAGATGATGGAGAATTTCAACAAGCTTCAAATACAGCTATAGAAATGTATCAAAAAACTTTAGAAGCTAATGGTATCACGGTTACTGTAAGGCGTTCTCGTGGAAAGGATATTGATGCTGCCTGCGGACAATTAGCTAATAAATCTTAGAATAAACTTTTTAAACTTACTCTAGGATAAGTCTATCAACTCTACCTTTTTTCCTACTTTTATAATATTAATCAAACCAGTCCAAAATCAATTTCTTTATTTGAAAATTGTAGCGCAAATACGTGAGCCTATTGAGGAAGAAATGGTGCTTTTTGAAGAGAAGTTCCGTAGCTCAATGTCTTCTAAAGTTGCACTTTTTAATAGAATCACATATTACATAGTAAATAGGAAGGGCAAGCAAATGCGCCCTATGTTTGTTTTTTTGACGGCTAAACTTTTAAATAAAGGAAAAGTTGAAGAAAGAACGTATACAGGTGCTTCGATTATTGAGTTAATACATACTGCTAGTTTAGTTCATGACGATGTAGTCGACGATAGTAATAAGCGTCGTGGTTTCTTCTCTGTAAATGCTTTATGGAAAAATAAGATTGCCGTTTTGGTTGGAGATTATCTTTTTTCTAAAGGATTGTTGGTTGCCTTGGAAAAAAGAGATTACGATTTACTACAAATCATTTCTAATTCGGTAAAAGAAATGAGTGAAGGCGAACTGCTACAGATTGAAAAAGCGAGACGCCTTGATATCACTGAGGAAGTCTACTACGATATTATTCGTCAAAAAACTGCCACGCTCATAGCTGCATGCTGCAGTATGGGTGCCGCTTCTGTGAGACCGGAATCTGAGGAAGTAGCCATTTTTAGAAAATTTGGACAATTATGCGGGATGGCTTTTCAAATAAAAGATGACCTCTTCGATTATGGGAGCGAACAAATTGGCAAGCCTACAGGGATAGATATTAAAGAGCAAAAAATGACGCTTCCTCTTATTTATGTTTTAAACAACAGTCCAAAAGATAAAAAACACTGGCTTATTAATTCTATCAAAAATCATAATAAAGATAAGAAGAGGGTTAAAGAAGTTATCGCTTATGTCAAAGAAAAAGGAGGCTTAGACTATGCAGTAACAAAAATGCTCGAATTTAAAGATGAAGCATTGTCCTTACTTGATTCTTATGAAGATTCCGAGTACAAATCTGCACTTATATTAATGGTTAATTACGTAGTAGATAGGAAAAAATAATTTCCGTAGGCAACCTTTTTAATTTTACCCTCGTCTATATTTATAGAAGAGTTCTTTTAATGAACTCATATAACAAACCGAGAACCATTGAAAATTATTTCATTTTATAGTAATGAAAAACAATTGCTTAAAAAAGCAATAGCAGGTAGTAGAGATGCGCAGCGAACTATCTATGAGAAATTTTCACCAAAGATGTTAAGCGTTTGTCGCCAGTATATCAAAGACATTCACTTTGCTGAAGATGTAATGGTAAACGGATTTGTAAAAGTTTTTAAAAGTTTGAACTCTTTTGAACACCGTGGAAGTTTTGAAGGTTGGGTTCGTAAAATAATGGTGAGAGAAAGCATTTCATATCTAAGAAAACAACAATTTGTAGTTTTTGATGACGATATAGTTGAAAAGAAAGAACGATTTAATGAGGAAGCCACTTCTCTAATAGATGTTGAAGACGTACAACTATTGATAGATGCTTTGCCTGAAGGCTATAAAATGGTTTTTGTGCTTTATGCTGTAGAAGGATATAAACACCATGAGATAGCTAAAATGTTAGAAATCTCTGAAGGGACTTCTAAGTCACAACTTTTTAAAGCGCGGAAGATGCTACAAGAGAATTTAAAACTAAAAGGGATTTCATCATGGTTGAAATCTAAAAGTAATTGATTAAAGCAATGGAAAAGTTAGAAAAACATATAAAAGAAAAACTGGAAGGGCGAAAACTTTCACCTAGCTCAAAAGCGTGGGAGAGTATAGCATCTTCTTTAGGTTCAGAAGTTAAAACTAGTACTAATAACAAATATTGGTATGCAATAGCTGCTAGTGCTATAGGGCTTTTAATTATATCTGTAGTGTATCTTAATTCTCTAAATACGAATGAGCAATCAATTGAAGTTGTAGAGGTGGAAAAAGAACCAGTTATAATGGAAATTGATAATCTAAATAAAACTGAAGTTGCTAATACTAATGATGAAACTGCAGAGCAATTGCAACAAGAAGTAGAGATAAGTACTAGGAATACTAATTCTGATAAGGAAAGTTTCATTCAAAAACCTTCTGAAATAGCAGTTATTGAAGAGGTGAAAAAAGAACAAAATCCTATTAATGATGGTTTTGTAAATGCGAATACACAAGATTTATTAATCGATGAAAAAATAAATGAAATCTTAGCAACTGTAATTAATTTAGAAAGCGAAGCTATACAAGTTTCAGATGCTGAAGTAGATTCTTTACTAAGAGTTGCTCAGTTTGATATTCTAAGAGAAAAAGTGTTTCAAGATAATGGCAAAGTAGATGCTATGGCATTGCTATCTGAAGTTGAAGATGAGCTAGACCAGTCTTTTAGAGACAAAATATTTACAAAATTAAAAGAAGGTTTGTTTAAAGCTCGCACAGCGGTAGCAGACAGAAATAACTAAATATTCATCAATCAACATACTTGATCTTGACCCCTTCTTGTTGGAAGGGGCTGGGTGAAGGTTGTAAAAATCAAAATTATCATGACAAAAATTACAAGGTTTTTAGTGGGACTAGTTCTATTGTTTTTAGTTCAAAATATAACAGCGCAAGAAGAAGACTATAAAAAGAAAATAGAAGCTTTAAAAGAACAAAAGGACAAAATTACAAAGCAAGAAAAGAATGCATTGAAAATAGAAATAGAGGAGATTAATAAACGTGTTGAGCGTGGTTCAATTTCTAGTTCTGAAGCAGAAACTTTAAAAACGGAAGCTGCCAAGAAGAGAGCGTTGAATATTGAAAATAGATTAGCTATTATAGATAATAAGTTAGCGTTGTTAGAAAGAAATAAGGATGAAGTAATGGTTGCTGATTTAAAAGATGAGACTTCCTTTATTGAAGTTAGTTGGGGAGATGAAGATGATTTAGGGAACAGACTTTTTGGTGTTAGGTATGCAAACGGAGAGAGAAAGAGAGTGATAAAATATGATAGAAGGACATATTCCGATTTAGTTATTGCCATTGGATTGAACAATGCATTGATTGATGGACAATCTTTAAATGATTCTCCATACAAAATTGGAGGTAGCCGTTTCTTTGAGATGGGAGTGCAATGGCGTACTCGGGTTTTTAGAAACTCTAACTTTATGCGTTTAAATTATGGTTTTTCATTTCAGTTTAATGGTTTAAAGCCTAATGATAATCAATTTTTTGTGGAAAATGGAAACCAGACTGAGCTACAAGAATTTGAATTTGAATTAAATAAATCTAAGCTAAGAATGGATAATTTGGTATTTCCTGTTCATTTTGAGTTTGGCCCGTCCAAGTATCGTGAAACTGAAAAAACCATTCGTTATTCTTTACATAGAAAATTTAGATTTGGTATTGGAGGATATGGTGGATTCAATATTGGTACACGCCAAAAATTAAAATATGTGTTCAATGGAGAGCGGGTTAAAGATAAATTTAAGAGAGATTATAATACTAGCGATTTAATTTACGGTTTAAGTGCTTATACTGGAGTTGGTGGAACATTGCTTTATGTTAAGTATGATTTAAATCCAATATTTAAAGATGCTGCTGTAGAGCAAAGAAATATTTCTCTAGGTCTAAGATTTGACCTTTAGTATACTTCTAGTAAAATAACTTTCTAAAAATGGGTGTCCTTTAATTTAAGGATACTCATTTTTATTAATAGATTTAAGCTTGTATTTTGCAAGACTAAATTATTTTCTGAAATAGCTAGATTAAGGTATAATGATTTCAAAGACCACCATAGATCAAGTATACGAGACCGCTCGCTTAGAAGAGGTTATTGGTGATTTTGTACAGCTTAAAAAATCAGGCTCAAATTTTAAAGGTTTAAGCCCTTTTTCCGATGAACGTACGCCAAGTTTTATGGTGTCGCCCGTAAAACAAATTTGGAAAGATTTTAGTAGTGGAAAAGGAGGAAATGTTGTTGCCTTTTTAATGGAACATGAGCATTTTACTTACCCTGAGGCAATTAAATATTTAGCTAAAAAATACAATATTGAAATAGAAGAAACGGAACAAACTAATGAACAAAAGGAGCAAGCTAATGAGCGAGAAAGTATGTTCTTGGTTTCTGAATACGCAAGTAAGTACTTTATTAAAACTTTATGGGAAACAGAACCCGGAAAGGCAATTGGTCTAACTTACTTTAAAGAAAGAGGTTTTACAGATGAGACTATAAAAAAGTTTGGTCTAGGATTTAATCCAAACGAGTGGGAGGCTTTTACAAAGAATGCTCTTGAAAATAGCTATCAACTAGAATTTTTACAAAAAACAGGACTAACTATAGTAAAAGAACAACAAGGAGGAGAGATAAAGAAATTTGATCGTTTTAAAGGTAGAGTAATGTTTCCTATTCACTCAATGAGCGGTCGAGTTCTTGGTTTTGGAGGAAGAATACTTACCAACGATAAAAAGGCTGCTAAATATCTGAATTCCCCTGAAAGTGATATCTACCATAAGAGTAAAGTGCTTTATGGGATTTATTATGCAAAACAGGCAATAGCTAAAGAAGATAATTGTTTTCTGGTTGAAGGATATACAGACGTTATTCAAATGCATCAGCGAGGAATAGAAAATGTAGTTTCTTCAAGCGGAACTGCGTTAACTCCTGAACAGATTCGTCTAATTAATAGGTTAACTAAAAATATCACTGTATTGTTTGATGGAGATGCGGCTGGACTTAGGGCTTCACTACGTGGTATAGATTTAATTTTAGAGCAGGGTATGAACGTAAAGGTATGTTCATTCCCAGAAGGTGAAGACCCAGATAGCTTTGCAAAGAATAATGCCTATGAAGATGTGGCGCTCTATTTAGAAGAGAATGCCAAAGATTTTATTCAATTTAAAACATCGCTGCTGGCAAAGGAAGCTGCTAATGACCCTATAAAAAGAGCAGACACGGTTCGTGATATCGTCAATAGTATTTCTAAGATACCTGATCAAATTCAAAAAGAAATTTATATCCAAGAATGTGCAAAGATTATGCAAATTTCAGAAGAAGTATTATACAATACTTTGGCACAGATTGGAAAAAAAGACGCGGCTGATGCTAACAAAAAATTAAAGCAGGAGCAAAAGGCTTTTCAGATAGTAAAGAATGATAAAGTAGTTGAAAAGGTTGATGTTCAGTATGAGTTAGAACGTAAGATTATTGAGTTATTATTGCTCTATGGTAATCAAAAGCAGGAGTTTGAAGATTTAGTATTGAAAGAGAATGAAGAAGGAAATTTAATTTTATCTCCAGAAATAACAGAATCTAAGGTGTATGAAAAAGTATATCTTGATCTTCAAGAAGACGAAATTGAACTTACTAATGATAGTTTTAGGACAGTTTATTACAAATTGATTGAAGGCTTAAATGAGAACGAAGATTTTTCTATCAATACATTTTTAGCAGAACTCAATCAAGATATTGTTCGTGAAGTTTCCTCTATTTTAATGGAAGAAGAACGTTATGTTCTGCATGATTGGCATCGAAAAGATATTTATCCTAAGGATAAGAAGAATGGAATAGCTCAATTAGTGGGTGAAACTATCCTTACCTTAAGATGTAATCTTATTAAAAATCGAATAGCTCATCTTCAAAAAGATACGGAAGAAAATAGAAACGAGGAGCATAAGGAAGTAGTTGAAGAAATAATGAATTACCTACAATTAAATAAACTACTGAATGCTAAACTAAATAGAGTACTTTCCTGAAAAAAGAAAAACCCCATTAATTTGGGGTTTTTATATTTATTAAATGATGTTTTTTAGTACAATTCTAATGCCTTGGCTTGTTGTAATAAATCAACTAGGTTATCAACATTTAGTTTACGCATTAACCTTGCTTTATATGTACTAACCGTCTTCTCATTAAGGTTTAGTCCTTCGGCGACTTCTTTATTTCTTTTTCCGCTAGCAAGAAGTTTTAATACTTCAATTTCTCTGGTAGATAGTTTTCTAAAGAATCTTCTAGGCTTTTGTGAACCTTCATCAAAGGCTAAGCGTTGTGCCAATTCATTAGTAATAAACATATTTCCTTCACTTACTTTTTTAATAGCAGAAAGAATATATTCTAAATCTGCTGCTTTGGATAAATAGCCAAACGCACCAGCTCTGATACTGCTTAAAGCATATACATCTTCGGATTGTCCGCTGAACATTAATACTTTAGCTTCTGGGAATTCTTGTTTCATTTTTCGTAATGTAGCAATACCATTTATGTCTGGTATATCCATTTCTAGCATTACAACATCGGGAGAGACTTTTTCCAAAGTTTCAAAAAGTTCAGATGTTGAAGACACGTCAGCAACTACTTCAAAACCAGAAGCAGTATCTAAAACTTGCTTTATTCCTAGCCTTACAACTGGATGACTGTCTGCAATTAAAACTTTAATCATTATAATAGGTTTTTAATTTTTCGAAATAAAATATTAGTAATCAAATCCCTACAATTAGGGAAAGGCAATATAACCAAAATAGTTGAACAAATATGCTTTTTTTTTATTAAAACCATAAAATTTTATGGTTTTTATTCGTCTTACTACGTTGATTTATAGTTGAGTGGTTATTTTAACACTTTTGGAATCTCGCAGACAGGTATAGGAATCATCTTATGCTGGTTGGTAGAATTTAATTTTTTATAGATATTAAAGACTATTTTTTTCCTATCAGAAAAGTCTTCTGTAGTTTTTCCTTCATTATCCATTTGCATTGCCCACTCTAATTCTGGATAACTTGCACCAATTTGATCTTCATCAGTTCTACTATCGCCCCATAGCCCATCAGTTGGTGCAGCATTTATTATTTCTTGATTTACTCCTAAGGCATTTGCAATTGCATAAACTTCGGACTTCATTAGATCGGCAATAGGGCTTAAATCAACACCGCCATCACCATATTTTGTATAAAATCCAACGCCGAAATCTTCTACTTTATTACCAGTTCCAGCTACCAAATACCCTTTAAGCGCAGCAAAATAATATAAGGAAGTCATACGTAATCTTGCTCTTGTATTGGCAAGAGACAAAAATCTATCTTCTTCATTTTCAACTTTAGGAAAAGCGGCGACTAAACTATCAAATACAGGAGTGAGTTCAACCTTTTGCCTCTGAACAGCATTAAAATTACTCATTAACCATTCAATATGCCTATTAGCGCGGGTTACTTGATTTTTACCTTGATGAATTGGCATTTCTAAGCATAAAAGATCAAGCCCAGTTTTGGCACAGAGGGTTGATGTTACAGCAGAGTCTATACCACCAGAAATTCCTATTACAAAGCCTTTGCATTTTGCATTTATTGCATATTCTTTTAACCAGTTAACAATATGTTCTATTACCTTTTCTGTTTGCATAGTTCTCTTTTAAAGTCAAAAATTTACCTTTGTGCCTGGTAAAATTAAACGCTGAACTTTAAAAAATGAAGTTGTTACTGAAATACTTTCTCATTATTAGCTGTTTAGGTCTATTTTTTTCTTGTAAAAAGGAAGATAAGGACGTAGCAGCAATAAATAAAGTAGAAATAGATTTTGATTTAGTACGTTTTGATAGACTTTTTGCTGAAGCTTCTGCAGCCGATGTTCCTCAATTAAAGACCGCTTATCCTTATTTATTTCCTGAACAGTATACTGATAGTACATGGATCGCTAAGTTGACAGACACCTTACAAGTAGAATTAGAAGATGAGGTGGATAAGGTTTTTAAAAGTTTTGATAAAGAATCAGAGGAGATAGAATCTTTGTTTAGGCATATTAAATATTATTTTCCAAATTTTACAGCACCTAAAGTCATTACATTAATTTCTGAGGTTAATTATAACGACCGAGTAATTTTAGCTGATTCTTTACTACTACTAGGTCTGGATAATTACCTTGGTAGTGAGCATCACTTTTATGCAGGATTGCCCAACTATGTTGCTAAAGGATTAGATAAGTCTTATTTAACCTCTAATATGGCAAGTGCTATTTCTAAGAAAATAAATAGATATCCAAGAAACCGTACTTTTTTATCTAGGATGGTTTATTATGGAAAAGAATTGTATCTAATAGATAAATTTTTACCAAATAATAAAAACTACCAAAAAATAAGTTATACCCAAGAAGAGATGAACTGGGCTTTAACAAACGAGGAACAAATTTGGCGCCATTTTATTGAGCAAGAGTTGTTATATAGCACAAATCCAAAATTGAATCAAAGATTTTTGGACCCAGCTCCATTTTCCAAATTTGGATTAGAGTTAGACAGTGAGTCACCAGGAAGATTGGGTAGGTATATAGGTTGGCAAATAGTGCGAGCTTTTATGGATAAAAACCAAAACATTACACCTAAGCAGTTACTTAGTTTGCCTGCAGATGATATTTTAAAAGAATCAAATTACAAACCAAGAAAATAATGGCAGTTGCACATACTTCAGAAATAAGATTAAAAGTAGGGCTTGATGAAAACCGAGTTCCAGAAGAACTTAACTGGTCAGCAGAAGATGGAGGTATTGATAATGAAGCTGCAAAAGCTATGATGCTTTCTGTTTGGGATAGTAAAAATCAAGAGTCGTTAAAAATAGACTTGTGGACAAAGGATATGCCAGTTGATGAGATGAAAACCTTTTTTCATCAAACTCTAGTTACCATGGCAGATACTTTTATGAAAGCAACTCAAGATGAAAAGATGACTGCTACCATGAAAGATTTCTGCGATTATTTTGCTGAGAAATTAGAGTTAAAAAGCTAACTTATTTGGTATAGCGATAATGTCCAATAACCTTATAATCAAACAAACAGTCTTGCAATACTTGTCCTGCACCTATATTATGTACGATTAAGTGTCTTTTTCCATCACTAGACTTTTTATTGCTTACAATACCTATGTGAGTTATTGCGCCTCCTAAGTTCCAGCAAACAATATCTCCAGGTTTGTAATCTTCAGATTTATTTGAGATGGGCTTAGTTTCTCCAAACCGTTCAAAAAAGACCATAAGATTAGGTACTCTTCTATGGTCAATGTTTTTATCTGTCCTTTGTAAACCCCAAATTTTAGGATATTTACTAAAGTTAGAGCGCATATCTTCATGTACTTCTTTTTGTAGGTCTATATTTAGTTTGCGATAAGCTCTAATTATTACATCTGTACAAACTCCTTTTTCTTTTGGCACATCTCCGTTTGGATAGGAGATTGAAAAATAACTAGGATCATACTTTACGTTATCCTTTGTAAGTGTATATGCAGCATCTGCCAATTTTGTATAAAACTTCTCCTGGGCATTAACAATATTACTTAGAAGAAAGAAAACAAAAACGAGTTTTAAGTTTCTATGCATTTTAGGGTATAGGGTCATCAAGCTTATTAAACTGTCTTTTATGCTCTCCTATTAACTCTAAATCGTTTTCAACTTTAATTTTAGTAGGACGCTGCATAAATAGGAAAAGTACAAGTACCATACCTATGGTTAAATAAAGTAGATTTCCAGTTAGACTAAACCACACAATATTTAAAAATGCTGGACCCTCTAAAAGCGCAAACTTTACCAGAGATGCTGTTTGGTAGCCAGTTAATTTATGTTGTAAACTTTCACTTTTCTTAATATTAGAAAGTAACTTTTTAAAAATAAAATTTCCTGAGAATACCCCCACAAGAGCAATTAATGGAAAAATATAAATAAAGATATCATCAACGGTGCCATTGGTATTTAACTCTGTGTTTAAGTAAAATATAACCCCTATTAACAGTGGGCCAGCAACAAGAGCATAATGAATAATGGTTAATATTTTTAAAAAGTTTTTTGGAGTACTTGTCATGTTCTTTAGGATTAATACATTGTATTTGAATTTGCAGATAGCTTAGGAATTTGCTGTATAGCATCCCAGTGTTCACAGATTTTTCCTTTTTCATCAAACCTAAAAAAATCCATAGTTACATATTGGTCATTGCCTGGCCAAATTTGATGGGTGTGTAAAGCAACTAATTTGTCTTGAGCAATACAGCGAACAAATTCAATAGACTTATTTGGATACTCTTTTTGCATACGCTCAAAATAGTCTATAAAACCTTGTAAACCATCAGCTACATCAGGATTATGTTGAATGTATTTATTGCCAACATATTTTTCTATAGCTAATTTTGGATTTCCCTCATAAGCTGTTTTATAGAATGCTATTGCGTTCTTTTTATTTTCTTCAACGGTCATTAATTTGTTTTATTCTCAATTTGATTAATAAACTTAATCCTATCATCAACATGTAATACTAAAACTTTAAACTTTTTCTTTGTTCCATATAATCCAACTAAGGTCTGTTCTTCTTTAAGTCTAATTAAAATATTATGACCTTCCAGATTTCCTAAAAATGATAACTTTCGGGTTGTCTTATCCAATTCTATATCCTTGGTAAATTGCTCTACAGATTCAATTGTTTTTAAATTGATAGTAGCCTCATTCATGATACCGTAGCGAAGTAATAATTGGTTTTTTTCAAGTAAAATAGGTCTTTTTGTCATTGATTTTAAGAATCCAAATAATTGAATTCCGGAGTAAATACTCAAACAACTTAAAATCCAAGCAACTACAGTACTCCATTTTGCAATTAAGATATGAAGAACCACGGTTTCAATTCCAATTATAAATATGATTGCAATTAATAAAGATAGGGTACCGCTATTTTTGTGATAAGAAAATTCATTCTCTTTTAGTTTTATTTTTTTCCAATAGATAAAACCGTAGTAAATAACAGCAATTTCTGTTGCAACTGGTATTACCGCAATTTTTGGAAGTATTTCATAGCAGGTTTTCTTTAGCGTTGTGAAAAAATCAAAAGATAAATGCTTTTTTGCTTTGTAACTTTTAATTGCTTTTAAAACACTGTAGCAGACATAAGAAAATACTGAAAACTCTACGAAAGGCAACGCCCATTTTTTAAAGAGATTAAGGTAAAATTGATTTTCAGCAGGAAGTATTAATGAACAAATTACTAGTCCTAAAATTAAACAAGGGACTACAGTAATTTTTGGAATTGAAGTTTTTCTTATCAGTAAAAAATAAAATAAAGGAATAGTTAATAATAAATCTAAAGTTATACCAATAGATAGTTTACTGGGGTAGGAGGCAAAAGTGGTCGATTTAGAAATCATTATAATTAATGCAATTGACACAAGCGGTATACCAAATGTCAAAAGTCTTTTTTGGAAGTTTATCATGTTATTCATTGCTAAATTTTTGAAGTTGCCCCATACTTATATGTACATGTAAATTACAATTTTACAAGCTTATTTTTAGTATAAATCGCTGTATTTTTATCGTATGAAAAAGAAAGAAGTTCAAAAAATAGTTTTTGTTTATAATGCCAATTCTGGTACTCGTAATGCTGTGATGGATAGTATGCACAAAGTGTTCAGTTCTAGCACTTATGATTGTAAGTTATGCGATATTACTTTTGGTGTGGTTTCTGAAAATTGGACTTGGAAAAAGTTTAGGCAGAATAGCAAGCATCAAATGATATTTCTTCATAAAGATGAATTTACTAAGCAGTATGCTAGTAAGTTTGGATATAAATTTGAGTTTCCGATAGCACTTTTAGAAGGAAAAAATGGATTAGAGGTTTTAATTTCTAAAGAAGAAATGAATAGTTTAAAAACTCCACATGGATTAATAAGATTGCTAAAGGAGCGAATCTAATTAATTTTTATTTTCAAAAAAGTTTTGATTTATTTCACCAATATAAGCTAGTAACTCGTCTTTTCCAGTACGGTTAGCAGATGATGTTACAAAATTTGGTGGCGCTTCTTCCCAGGCAGTCTCTAAAAGCTGTTGTAAATAAGTAGTAACATATTTTTCTATTGCTCCGGGTTTTAATTTATCAGCTTTGGTAAAGATTATTGCAAAAGGGATACCATTAATTCCCAACCATTCCATAAATTCTAAATCTATGGGTTGGGGTTTATGTCTTATGTCTACAAGCACAAAAGAGCAAACAAGCTGCTCGCGTTTTGCAAAATAGTCGGTGATATATTTTTGAAATATTTTTTTATCTTTTTTGGAAACTCTTGCATATCCATACCCAGGTAAATCTACTAGAAACCAATTTTGGTTAATCTTAAAGTGATTTATAAGCTGAGTTTTTCCCGGTCGACCTGATGTTTTAGCAAGGCTCTTCCTGTCTACTAACATGTTGATAAGTGAAGATTTACCAACATTAGAGCGCCCAATAAATGCATACTCTGGTAAGGGCTCCTTAGGACATTTAGCCACATCTGAATTGCTCATTACAAATTCAGCCGATGTTATTTTCATAAAATTAGAAGTTACGCTTGGTCAACCAAGCATCCAATATAGAGTTGAACTCTTCAGGATGTTCCATCATCGGAGCATGTCCACATTTCTTAATCCAAAAAAGGTCAGAATCAGGAAGTAATTCATGAAATTCCTTCGCTACCTTTGGTGGTGTAACATTATCATTTTCTCCCCAAATTATACAAGTTGGGGTTTTCATGCTTGGTAAGTCTTTAGACATATTATGACGAATGGCACTTTTAGCAATTGCTAGTGTTTTAACTAGTTTTATGCGATTATTAACCGTTGCAAAAACTTCGTCTACAATTTCTTTGGTGGCTACTTCTGGGTCGTAGAAAACATCTTGAGCTTTCTTTTTAATGAATTCGTAATCTCCTCTTTTTGGGTAGCCATCTCCCATAGCACTTTCATACAAGCCAGAACTTCCTGTTATAACTAAAGCTTTAACCATTTCTGGAAACATTTTAGTATGGAGCAGTCCAATATGTCCTCCAAGAGAATTCCCTAAAAGAATAACATCTTTTAGTCCTTTAAATTCAATAAAACCTTCTAAGAATTTAGCAAAATTCTTGACGGTAGTCTTAAGCATTGGCATATCATAGATAGGTAGCTCAGGAACTAAAACTTTATATCCTTTTTTTGGAAAATAATCAGTTACACCTTGAAAATTACTTAAACCTCCCATTAATCCGTGTAGAATAATAATAGGAGTGCCTTCACCAAATTCTATATATCTGTATTTGCCTTCAGAAATTATTTCGTCTTCCATCAAAATTAGTTGGTCAAGAACGGCAAATATAGGCATTTCATATCATTCAAAATCTTTGGTTTTTGAACTCAGCGGAGTAAAGGTCTTAATTTTTTAAGAGTGGTGTTTTTAGGGAAAAAGAGGAATTTAAGATATTTTAAAGTGGAAAATTTATTAACAAAGTGGGTTTTTGTGGAAATAACTGCAAATAAAATCTATATATTTGAGTTATTAATTGTAATTAACACATTTTTAATTGACTTCAATCGTCGGACAATACGAATGTAAAGCTGATGCGAAGGGAAGGATAAACCTACCTACTTCGTTGAAAAACAAGCTTTTTCCTTTTATCAAGGATGAGTTTGTGATAAAGCGCGCTGTATTTAAGACTTGTTTAGAGCTTCATCCTAAAATAAAATTTGATGAAGTGATGCAGAAAGTGATGAAAAAAGGTGGTCGCGGAAAACAATTTGAATTGTTTTTAATGCGATTTACTGCTGGCTTAAAAGAAGTACCTGTTGATGAAGATACGGGTAGAGTGCAAATTCCTAAAAATTTAGTTGAATACGCTGGTATAGGAAAAGAAGTGGTTTTAAACGCTTCACATGATAAAATAGAGATTTGGGATAAGGCTAAATATGAAGCTGCTCTTGACTCTATGTCAGATGAGGATTACGAAGCAATGGCAGAAAATCTTTTTGATGCTGACGAATGATGAATATCATAATCCAGTGCTGCTGATAGACTCAGTAGATGGACTAAATATTAAAGAAAATGGAGTTTATGTGGATGTCACTTTTGGAGGTGGAGGACACTCCAAAGAGATTTTAAAAAGACTAGGAGATAAAGGTAAATTGTTCGCTTTTGATCAAGATGAAGATGCATTAGCTAATACAATAAAAGATGAGCGCTTCACTTTGATTAATGAGAATTTTAGGTTTCTCAAACAGTTTTTAAAGTTCTATGGCATTCTAAAAGTTGATGGAATCTTAGCAGATTTTGGCGTGTCTTCGCATCAATTTGATGAAGCTGAACGCGGATTTTCAATCCGTTTTAATGCTGATTTAGATATGCGAATGAATAAAAACAATACCCTTTCTGCTTATGAGGTAGTGAATAAGTATTCTCAGGAAAATTTAACTAAAGTTTTGTTTGAGTATGGCGAGTTGCGTAATGCTAAAGCTATTGCAAGTGCTATTGTGGATTCAAGAGTTGAGAAACCAATTAAAACTAGCGACGATTTAAAGCTTGTTTTGCAACGGTTTTTGCCAAAAATGAAAGAGAATAAGATTTTGGCTCAAATCTACCAAGCAATTAGGATTGAAGTGAATCAAGAGATTGAGGTGCTTAAGGAATTTTTGTTGCAAACACCAGATATACTCAAGGTGAGAGGTAGATTAAGTTTAATTAGCTACCACTCTTTGGAGGACAGATTAGTGAAACGGTTTATTAGGGATGGAAAGTTTGAGGGCGAGGCAGAAAAAGATTTTTATGGAAATATCAATGTTCCTCTAAAAAAGGTAGGAGGTTTAATTGTTCCATCGGCTATAGAAATAGCAAAAAATAATAGGGCAAGAAGCGCAAAGCTTCGAATTGCTGAAAGAAAATAAGAGAGCATATACTGAAATAAATTCAGCTTAAAATGAAAAAAGGATTATTAGACATATTAAAAGGGAAGTTTTTGGTAGGGGCGGATGCTGCTCCAAAAAACTGGCTTTTTTTACTCTTTGCTTCATTTTTAGCAGCCATGATGATTTCAAGTAGTCATCAAGCTGATAAAAAAGTACACGAAATATCTCAGTTGAACGAAGAAGTTCGAGGACTTCGTAGTGAGTTTGTTAAAAACAGAAGGGATTTACAACAATTAAAATTAGAATCTTCTTTAAAAGATGAAGTTGTTACGAAAGGCTTAAAACCTTCAGCAAACCCTCCCCAAAAAATAATTGTAAAAACAGAAGAATAAGTGGCAATAAAAGAGAAAAATATTATGAATAGACTCTACCTAATTGCAGGTGGTCTACTTCTCTTTGCAATTGCCGTTGTGGTAAAACTGGTAGATATACAAATGGTCCAAGGTCAAACCTACAAGGAAATGGCAATGGCTAAAACTGAAAAGATGTTTACCATTCAACCAAACCGTGGTAATATATATGCTGATGACGGAAGTTTATTAGCCGCTTCAATTGCTAAGTATGAAATTCGTTTCGATGCTAATACGGTAAAAGAAAAAGATTGGACAAAAAATATTGGTCCATTGTGTGATTCTCTAGGTGTTTTGTTTGATAAGCCTTCATCTTACTACCGCCAACTGCTAAGAAAAGCTAGAGCAAATAAAAATGGATATAAACTAATAGCTAGAAATGTAGAGTATTTAGATTATGCTCGCATGAGAAAGTTTCCGTTATTTAAGCATGGTCCAAATAGAGGAGGTTTTATTGAGTCGCATCGCGTAGTTAGAGAATACCCTTTAGGCGGAATGGCTTCACGTAGTATTGGCTACGAACGTATTGATGATCAGGGACATTTTACTAGAGTTGGTTTAGATGGTGCATTTGGCAAGGATTTTTTACGTGGAAATGAAGGAAAACGATTAAAGCAAAAAAGTGCTGGTAGCCAGTGGAAACCAGTTGGCTTTGATAATATCATAGAACCGCAAGATGGTCGTGATATTGTTACAACTATCAATACAAATATTCAAGACATTGCACATCACGCTTTGCTTAAACAGTTAGAGCATTATAAAGCGGATCATGGTTGTGTAGTTGTTATGGAAACCAAAACTGGTGAAGTAAAAGCGATTTCCAACTTAGGAAGAACAAAAGAAGGTAAATATTATGAACGTCTTAACTATGCTGTAGGAGAATCTCACGAGCCCGGTTCTACTTTTAAGTTAATGTCTATGGTAGCTGCTTTAGAAGATAAGGTAGTTGATACCAATACTGTTGTAGATACTGAAAAAGGAAGATGGAGAATTTATGATCGCACTGTTCGTGATTCTAAATGGGGTGGCTACGGTAAAATTACAATGGCAAAAGCTTTTGCATTGTCTTCAAACACTGCTTTTGCAAAAATGATTCATGAAAATTATAAAGAGCGTCCAGAAGATTATGTAAATCGTCTTATGAATATGGGGCTTCACAAAGATTTAGACCTTCCTATAGTTGGGGAAGGGCAGCCCGTAATTAGATACCCTGGAGATAAAGGTTGGTCAGGAATTTCACTTGCATGGATGTCTCACGGTTACGAAGTTGCTATGACTCCTATGCAAACACTAGCGTTTTATAATGCCATTGCTAATGATGGAGAATTGGTACGACCTAGGTTTATTAAAGAAGCCCGCGTAGGTAATAAGGTACTCAAAGAATTTGATAAAGAAGTGATTAATCCTTCAATCTGTTCAAAAGAAACTGTTAGAAAAGTAAGGCAACTATTAAAGGATGTAGTTGAGGAAGACTACGGAACTGGTAATGGTCTGTATTCAAAGAACTTTTCAATGGCAGGTAAAACGGGTACTGCACAAAAGAACTATGTAACAAAAGACCCAGATAAACTACAATATATATCATCGTTTGTAGGATACTTCCCTGCGGACAATCCAAAGTATTCTTGTATTGTAATAATCCATGAACCAGATAGAGAAGTTGGTATTTATGGTGCAGATGTAGCGGGCCCAGTTTTTAAAGATATGGCGCAAAAAATACATACCATTTCTCCAGTTGCAGATAAAGTAGTTCCAGTAGATATAGCGTATAAACAACTGGACAAAGCATATGATAAGTTTTATGCCCATGCACAAAAAGAGTATCAAAAAGTACCCAACTTAAAAGGTATGTGTGGAATGGATGCTGTGGCAATTCTTGAAAACCTTGGGTTAAAAGTGGAAGTAACAGGAAATGGAAAAGTAAAAGCACAATCTGTTTCTGAAGGAACAGCCATAAATGAAGTCGAAAAAGTAGTGCTGCAATTATCATGAAGTTATTGAAAGACATATTATATGGGGTTGGTCTTACTGCAGTAAATGGAGATACTAATGTCATGATAAATCACTTGTATTTTGACTCTAGAAAAGTTGAAATGGATGATGTATTTGTTGCTATTAAGGGATTGATTACTGATGGTCATAAATACATCCAAACAGCAATTAACCAAGGAGCAAAAGCAATTGTATGTGAACAGCTCCCAGAATTAATAGTGAATGGGGTAACATATGTTGAAGTTGATAGTGGTAACAAGGCTTTGGCTATTATGGCTTCTAATTTTTATGACAATCCTTCTAAAAACCTAAAACTAGTTGGTGTTACGGGAACAAATGGGAAGACTACTGTAAGTTCTTTACTGTATAGTTTGTTTAAAAAAGCCGGGTATAAAGTAGGATTAATTTCTACCATTAAAATAATGGTCGATGAGCAAGTGTATAATACTTCACATACTACTCCAGATGCGATGACTATTAATAGTCATTTACACTTAATGAGTGAAGAAGGAGTGGAGTTTTGCTTTATGGAAGTAAGTTCTCATGGAATTCATCAGAAAAGAGCAGAGGGTTTGCATTTTGAAGGTGCAATATTTACCAACTTATCCCATGATCATTTAGATTATCATAAAACTTTTGCTGAATATAGAAACACCAAGAAACAGCTATTCGATGGGCTTCCTAAGACAGCTTTTGCACTTACTAATTTTGATGATAAGAATGGTATGGTAATGTTGCAAAACACCAAAGCTAGGAAATATACTTATGCTTTAAAGTCATTTGCTGATTATCGAGGTCAAATATTAGAAAATCAATTAAATGGTCAGTTGTTAAAGATTGACGATAATGAGCTTTGGTCAAAATTGATAGGTGATTTTAATGCCTATAATCTATTGGCGATTTATGCTACTGCTGATATCCTAGGCCTAGAAAAACTAGAAATACTTCGATTGATTAGTGAATTAGAAAATGTGGATGGAAGATTCCAATATTTTATATCAAAAGAGAAAATTACGGCTATAGTTGATTATGCCCATACGCCGGATGCGCTTAAAAATGTTTTGATTACAATCAATTCATTGAGGACTGGAAATGAAAACGTCATCACCGTAGTGGGGTGTGGTGGTGACCGTGATAAGTCTAAGCGTCCGGTTATGGGTCATATCGCTTCAGAAATGAGTAATCAAGCCATTTTTACGTCAGATAACCCTAGAACAGAAGCTCCAGAGATGATTATTAAAGAAATGGAAGCTGGGGTCGAACCACAGAATGTAAAAAAGATTTTGGCTATTGAAAATAGGAAACAGGCAATTAAAACGGCTTGCATGTTGGCTTCGGCTAACGATATCATACTCGTGGCTGGGAAAGGTCATGAAAATTACCAAGAAACCAATGGAAAGCGAATTGATTTTGATGACTTTAAAGAAGTCAAAGAAGCGCTAAATAGTTTAAATAAATAATGTAGTAATGCTGTACTACCTTTTTGAATTTTTAGAACAACAATACCAATTGCCTGGAGCTTCACTATTCCAGTTCCAAACATTTAGGGCAGGTATGGCTGTGCTATTTTCGCTATTGATTGCCATGATTTATGGTAAACGTATTATTGTCTTTTTACAGGCGAAACAAATTGGAGAAAGTGTACGTGACTTAGGTTTGGAAGGTCAAAAAGAAAAAGCGGGTACACCTACAATGGGAGGGCTAATCATTATTATGGCTACGTTAATTCCTGTACTATTATTTGCCGATATCATGAACATATACATTATCCTTTTGATTACCACCATAGTTTGGATGGGGATTATAGGGTTTATAGATGACTATATTAAAATCTTTAAAAAAGACAAAAAAGGCTTAAAAGGAAGATTTAAAGTTATGGGACAAGTAGTTCTTGGCTTAATCGTAGGAGCAACCCTTTATTTTCATCCCCAGGTTACCATGAAAGAGAAAGATGGAACCATGATTACCCAAGATTTTAAAGTGGAAAAGGTCGTTGGTAAAGAAAAGAAATCTACTAAAACTAATGTTCCTTTTTTTAAAGGTAATGAGTTGGATTATGCGGACTTTATTTCGTGGACAGGAGAAGGAATGGAGAAATATGCATGGCTCATTTTTATTCCTGTTGTGATTTTAATAGTAACCGCTGTTTCTAATGGAGCTAATCTTACGGACGGCATAGATGGTTTGGCAGCTGGCTCCTCCGCAATTATAGTACTCACATTAGGGATTTTTGCTTTGGTCTCTGGTAATATAGAATTCTCAAGTTATCTGGATATTTTTTACATACCAAGAGTTGGTGAGTTGTTGGTTTTTATAGCGGCATTTGTTGGGGCTTTGGTTGGATTCTTATGGTACAACGCTTATCCAGCTCAAGTTTTTATGGGCGATACAGGAAGTTTAACAATAGGTGGGGTAATTGCGGTAATTGCCATTATAGTCCGGAAAGAATTATTAATCCCACTGTTATGCGGAATCTTCTTTGCAGAATCTATTTCAGTGATGTTGCAAGTGGGATATTTTAAACATACCAAGAAAAAGTATGGTGAAGGCAAGCGGATATTCTTAATGGCGCCATTACATCATCATTATCAAAAGAAATCTTATCACGAAAGTAAGATAGTAACCCGGTTCTGGATTATTGGAATCATGCTGGCTATAGTAAGTATTGTCACATTGAAAATACGATAAGATGGAACGGTTGGTAGTTCTAGGTGGAGGAGAAAGTGGCGTAGGAACGGGAATATTAGGGAAACAAAAAGGATATGAAGTTTTTGTTTCTGATAAAGGAGAAATAAAAGAAGAATACAAAAAAGTTCTTGAACATTTTGAGATTGAATGGGAGGAAAAGCAACATACAGAAGCTAAAATCCTAAACGCCAATTTGGTAATGAAAAGCCCTGGAATACCGGATAGTGTTCCTTTAGTAAAGAATTTACTAGAGAATGGTATTCCTGTTATTTCTGAAATTGAATTTGCATCAAAATATACAGATGCTACGCTAATTGGAATTACAGGAAGTAATGGGAAGACTACTACGACAATGTTAACTAATCATTTGTTAAAAGAAGATGGTTTACATGTTGGCATGGCTGGGAATATTGGAGATAGCTATGCTAAGATGGTTGCTGAAAATGATTTTAGTGAATACGTATTAGAGATTAGTAGTTTTCAGTTAGATGGAATTCGAGACTTTAAACCAAAGATTGCCATTATTACAAATATTACTCCTGATCATTTAGATAGATATGAGTATCAATTTGAAAATTATATCGCTTCTAAATTCAGAATAGTAATGAATCAGGATAAGAATGATTACTTGATTTATGATGCAGATGATGAAGTAATAATTAACTGGTTAAAAGAACATCCCGTCCAATCCAAATTAGTACCCTTTTCACTTAAACGAGAACAGAAATGGGGAGCTTGGTTAGATAAAAATATAATTAGAATAAACATAGAACCTAAAACTTTGAAAATGAGTACAGATTTTTTAGCCTTAGAAGGGCAACATAACGTAAAAAACGCCATGGCGGCGAGTCTTGCTTCACTTTTGGTGAATGTTCGCAAAGAGACAATATCCCAAAGTATTCAGTCATTTCAGGGTGCTCCACATAGGTTGGAGAAGGTTTTAAAAATTAACCATGTAGAATATGTAAACGATTCTAAGGCAACAAATATCAATGCTACTTATTTTGCTTTAGAAGGGATTAAAAAACCTATTGTTTGGATTGTTGGTGGTGTTGATAAGGGTAATGATTACAATGAACTAATGCCTTTGGTCAGGGAAAAAGTAAAAGCTATTATTTGCTTAGGAGCAGACAATTCTAAGCTGATAGAAGCTTTTGGAAACGTAGTGGAGCCTTTAGTTGAAACTTTTTCAATGGAAGAAGCTATTAAAGTTGCTTATAAAGTTGCAGAAAGAGGAGATGCAGTACTGTTATCACCGGCATGCGCAAGCTTCGATTTGTTTGAAAATTATGAGGACAGAGGAAATCAATTTAAAGCAGCAATAAAAAAGTTATAAATACTAATGTTAGCACAACTAAAGAACTTAAGGGGAGATAAAGCTATTTGGGCAATTGTTGCTCTTTTGGCTTTGTTTTCATTCTTGCCAGTTTATAGCGCTAGCACAAACCTTGTTTATGTAAAGGATACGGGAACTACCATAAGCCATTTAGTTAAACATGGCGTATTACTGTTTTTAGGTTTTATGATAATTTATGCGGTCCACCGCATACCAACGCATTATTTTAAGGGATTAGTTTTAATTGCTATGCCAATTATTCTGGTATTGTTGGCATATACACTAACTGTTGAGACTAATATTGGTGGAGTAAAAGCAAACCGTTGGATACCAATTCCCTTTGTTGGTGTAAAATTTCAGACATCTACATTAGCAACTGTTGGATTAATGATATGGATTGCGAGATACTTAAGTAAAATAAGAGATACTAAAATAACTTTTACAGAAAGTGTTCTTCCTTTATGGTTGCCAGCATGTCTGGTAGTAGGCCTAATACTACCGGCAAATTTTTCTACGGCTGTAATTGTTGGGATATTGGTTTTAATTCTTTGTTTTTTAGGCGGATACCCATTAAAATACCTTTCTGCGATTGTAGGTACAGGAATAGTGATAGTGAGCATATTTTTATTTATGCTTTTTAACGCGACAGAGGTATTACCAGATAGAGCAGGCACATGGAAAAATAGAATAGAAACTTTTATGCATCCAGAAAATGCAAGCGCAGATGCAATGCGGCAAGCGAATGATGCAAAAATGGCTGTAGCTCAAGGTGGACTTTTTGGAAAAGGTGCAGGGAAAAGCGTTATGAAAAATAGCCTCTCCCAGAGTGAATCTGATTTCATATTTGCCATCATAATAGAAGAATATGGTTTAATAGGTGGCTTGGGACTTTTATTTTTCTATTTGTTGCTACTTTTTAGAATAGTGGTGGTAGCTAATTCAGCAAAAACAGTTTTTGCAAAGTTATTGGTCATAGGTGTGGGATTGCCAATAGTATTTCAAGCGTTTATAAATATGGCAGTAGTGGTACAATTGTTTCCAACTACAGGGCAACCATTACCATTAATAAGCATGGGAGGTACCTCTATTTGGATGACCTGCTTAGCAATTGGTATAGTGCTAAGCGCAAGTGATAAAAAGCAAGAGGAATTAGTTTCCTCAGAAATTGATGATACAAACCCTTTAGAAGTATTAAGTGGGCAATTATAGGTTCATACTATCTGGAGGTGGTACAGGAGGGCATATATACCCTGCTATAGCAATAGCAAATGAGTTGAAACGCAGATATAAAGATGCAGAGTTCTTATTTGTTGGAGCTAAAGATAAAATGGAAATGGAAAAAGTTCCTCAGGCTGGGTATCAGATAGAAGGACTTTGGATAAGTGGATTACAACGGAAATTAACAGTAAAGAATTTACTGTTTCCTATAAAGTTGATAAGTAGTTTGTTAAGAGCACGCAAAATAGTAAAACAGTTTAAACCTCATGTTGCCATAGGTACAGGGGGGTTTGCTAGTGGTCCATTATTAAAAATGGCTGCTAGTAAAAATGTGCCTTATGTGCTGCAAGAGCAAAACTCATTTGCAGGGATTACAAATAAGTTATTGGCTAAAAACGCTAAAGTTATTTGTGTTGCTTATGACAACATGGAACGTTTTTTTTCAAATGGAACAGTAGTAGCAAAAACAGGGAATCCAGTACGTTCAGATTTAATAGACATTAAAGTAGGTAAAGAAGAAGCAGCTACTTTTTTTGGGCTTCACACCAACCAACCAATTTTATTGGTTTTAGGTGGTAGTTTAGGCGCAAGACGCATTAACCAGTTAATAGAAAAAGAGCTCAGTTTCTTTAAAGAACTAGGGATTCAAGTATTATGGCAATGCGGTAAACTCTACTATGAGGAATATAAGAAATACGATTCCAATACTGTAAAAGTGAAAGCCTTTTTAAATAAAATGGATTTTGCGTACACTGCGGCTGATTCTATAATTTCTAGAGCAGGCGCAGGTTCTGTATCAGAATTGTGCCTAGTAGGTAAACCGACTGTATTTATTCCTTCGCCTAATGTAGCAGAAGACCATCAAACAAAAAATGCAGAAGCCTTAGTAAAAGATGATGCAGCATTATTAATAGAGGAGAAAGATTTAGATGCTGATTTTGAAATGGTTTTTAAAAGGTTAATTACATCAAAAGAAGAGCAAAAAAACTTAGCAGTTAATATTAGTAAACTGGCTTTGCCAAGAGCTACGAATGATATAGCAGATTTAATTGAAGGCATTATGAAAATGTATGAAAGGAGTAATAAAAAAAGAGAAGAAGTAAGTCACTTGCCTAAGTCTAAATGGAAGTTTTGATTCTAACTTTTGAACTTTTTTGAAATAGTATAGAAGATTAAGAATGGATTTGAAAGACATACATAACGTCTACTTTATTGGTATAGGTGGGATTGGTATGTCTGCTTTGGCTCGTTATTTCAAATTTATAGATAAGAATGTAGCGGGATATGATAAAACCCAAACACCTTTAACCGATGAGTTGGTAGCGTTAGGAATAGCTATTCATTTTGAAGACAATATCAATCTGATTCATGAGGACTATAAATCCTTGGAAAACACACTGGTAATATATACTCCTGCGGTACCTAATGCACATAAAGAATTACACTTTTTTGTAGCTAATGGTTTTCAGGTAAAAAAGCGTTCAGAAGTTCTAGGAATTATTACCAAGGATACATTTTGTTTCGCTGTGGCTGGTACGCATGGTAAAACTACAACCTCAAGTATTTTGGCACACCTATTAAAGGAAACCAATACGCCACTGGTAGCATTTTTAGGAGGTATATCAGAAGACTTTAATAGTAATTTTGTGTTAGAAGGGAATGACTATTCTGTTGTGGAAGCAGATGAATACGATCGTTCTTTTTTACAGCTCTCGCCAAACGTTGCTTGTGTTACCTCTATGGATGCAGACCACCTAGATATTTATGGGTCTGATGAAGAAATAAAAAAATCTTTTAGAGAATTTGCTCAAAAACTAAAACCTAGTGGAAAGCTTTTGATACGTAATGGATTACCTATGAATGGTATTACGTATGGCATAGATGATGCATCTGACTATTGTATCACCAATATAGTAATTGAACATGGCACCTACATATTTGATTTGAAAACTCCGGAAGAAACATTAGAGAAGGTTTGTTTCAATAAACCGGGTAAACACAATTTGCTTAATGGATTAGCAGCTTTTGCAATGGCGGCGCAAGCTGTTCCCCAGCCACGCCGCCTCGCTGAGGCATTAGGTACTTTTAAAGGAGTGCAAAGGAGGTTTTCATATCAAGTTAAAGAAGATGACTTTGTTTTTATTGATGATTATGCTCATCATCCTACAGAAATAGAAGCTGTATATCAGGCTATTTCGGAAATGCATCCTAATAAGAAGACCACTGTTGTTTTTCAACCACATCTATATTCAAGAACACAAGATTTTGTAGAAGGATTCGCTTCGAGTTTGGCAAAATTTGACTGTGTGCTATTACTTGAAATTTATCCTGCAAGAGAAGAGCCTATAGTTGGTGTAACATCATCTTGGCTGCTTGATAAAATTGAAAATTCAAATAAAAAATTAGTAGAAAAATCAGATTTAGTAACCACAATAAAAAGTTCTAACCCAGATGTTTTAGTAACAATGGGGGCTGGGGATATTGGACTTGAGGTTTCTAGATTAAAAAAAGAATTGGCTTATGCGAGTTAATTGGAATTACATAAAAATAATATGCTTGCTCCTTGCTATTGGGGGGCTTTTTGGTTTTGCAGACCATAGAAGCAGGTCTAAAAGAATAGATGGTATCTCTATTAAGTTTTTAGGAGACAACAATTTATACCTAACCGAAGATTCGGTTAATAAATTGTTAATACAAAATTATGGAAGCATAAAAAATAGGGCAAAAGAACAAGTAGTTTTGAATTCCATAGAGACTGTTATAAAGTCTAATCCTATGGTGAAAAGTGCCCAAGTCTATCTCTCGGTTGAGGGGGAGCTTATTTCTAAAATTGTTCAGCGTAAACCTATTGGAAGGGTTGAGGGAATCTCTAAATTCTATTTGGATGATACAGGAAACCGCATGCCATTATCAAGGCATCATTCGGCAAGAGTGCCTATCATCACAGGTAAAATAACTGGGAAAAGCCTAGAGGATGCTTATGTCATTTTGGAATTTATAAATGAAGATGATTTTCTTAGAAAAAATGTGATTGGTATTCATATTGAGGATGAAGGAAAATACCAGTTAAAGTTAAGGGTAGAAGATTTTGTGGTGAATTTAGGTGGCGTCGAAAACCTTGATGAAAAGTTTAAAAAATTTATGGCCTTCTATGTAAAAGCCGCAAAAGACAAGACATTAGAAAAATACGCAGTAGTAAGTTTAGAATTCAAAAACCAAGTGGTTTGCACCAAAATATAAATTATGGAACAAGGGAATTATTCAGTTGGATTAGATATTGGTACAACTAAAATTGTAGCCATTATAGGAAAAGAAAACGAGTACGGTAAAATCGAAATTTTGGGTACTGGTAGATCTAAAAGTTTAGGTGTACACCGTGGTGTAGTAAATAATATTACACAAACTATTTCTTCTATTCAACAAGCGGTTGAACAGGCAGAAGTTAATTCAGGATTAAAAATCGGTTCCGTGGTTGTTGGTATCGCTGGACAACATATTAGAAGTTTGCAACATAGCGATTATATCACAAGACCTAATGCAGAGGATGTTATTAATGACGAAGATTTAGATAAACTATGTAATCAGGTTTATAAGTTGGTAATGCTACCTGGAGAAGAAATCATCCATGTATTACCACAAGAATATAAAGTTGATGGTCAATGCGAAATAAAGCAACCTATTGGAATGTATGGAGGTCGTTTAGAAGCCAATTTCCATGTAGTTGTTGGTCAAGTATCTTCCATAAAAAATATAGGACGATGTATCAAGAGCGCCGGATTAGACCTTGCAAATATTACTCTTGAGCCCTTGGCATCTGCAGAGGCGGTTCTTAGTCAAGAAGAAAAAGAAGCAGGTGTAGCTTTAATAGATATAGGTGGTGGAACTACGGATCTTGCCATTTTTAAAGATGGTATTATTCGTCACACTTCGGTTATTCCTTTTGGCGGTAATGTTATTACAGAAGACATAAAAGAAGGTTGCTCAATAATAGAAAAGCAAGCAGAGCTTTTAAAAATGAAGTTTGGTTCTGCATGGCCAGGAGAAAACAAGGATAATGAGATTGTTTCAATTCCTGGATTAAGAGGACGTGAACCTAAAGAAATTACTCTTAAGAATCTTTCTAAGATTATTCATGCTAGAGTAGTAGAGATTGTAGAGCAAGTGTATGTAGAAATTAAAAACTACGGACATGAGGAACAAAAGAAAAAACTTATAGCTGGTATAGTCCTTACAGGAGGTGGAAGCCAATTAAAGCATTTAAAGCAATTAGTTGAATATATTACTGGGATGGATACTAGAATAGGTTATCCTAACGAGCATTTAGCTGGAGATTCTGATGAGGAAATTGCTAGTCCATTGTATGCAACTGCAGTTGGGCTATTAATGAACGCACTAGAGACTAGTGCTAAAAATACAATACCAGAGATTGAAGCAGAAGCAAGCCAGCATGGAGAAGAACTTGAAGAGGTTTTAGTAGGTCAAGAACATGCCCAAGCTACCGTGAAAACAGCGAATGCTGTTCAAAAAGAACGTAAGTCCATCTTTGACAAATGGTCAGAAAAACTGAAAGATTTTTTAGATAACGCAGAATAAAACATCATCAATAAATAGAGCACCCATGAGTAAGAGCAACGAATTTGATAATATCGCTTTTGATTTACCTAAAAATAAAAGCAACGTAATTAAAGTTATTGGAGTTGGTGGAGGTGGTAGCAACGCTATCAATCACATGTTCCAATCAGGAATCAATGGCGTAGATTTTATAATCTGCAATACAGATGCACAAGCTTTAGAAAATAGTCCAGTGCCCAATAAAATTCAATTAGGAGTTTCCCTAACTGAAGGCTTAGGTGCAGGTGCAAATCCAGAAGTTGGCGAACAAGCCGCTATGGAAAGTATGGAAGAGATTAAAACTATGCTTGAGCACACTACCAAGATGGTTTTTATTACTGCTGGTATGGGTGGGGGTACTGGTACTGGTGCAGCTCCAATAATTGCCAAAGCTGCTAAAGAGATGGGAGTTCTTACTGTAGGTATTGTTACAACTCCATTTCAGTTTGAAGGTATGCCACGTTGCAAACAAGCACAAACAGGTATAGAGCGATTGCGAGATAATGTTGATTCTTTAATAGTCATAAATAATAATAAGCTTAGAGATATTTATGGAAATTTAGGATACAAAGCAGGTTTTTCCAAAGCTGATGAAGTACTTTCTACTGCTGCAAAAGGTATTGCGGAGGTAATTACACATCATTACACTCAAAATATTGACCTTAGAGATGCTAAAACTGTTTTATCTAACAGTGGTACAGCAATTATGGGTTCTGCAAATGCTTCTGGTTCTGCTCGTGCCAATGAGGCCATCTCAAAAGCTTTAGATTCTCCATTGTTAAATGATAATAAGATTACTGGTGCAAAGAACGTATTGTTGCTTATCGTTTCTGGTAGCCAAGAAATTACCATTGATGAGATTGGTGAAATCAACGATTTTATTCAATTGGAAGCTGGCCATGGAGCAAACATTATTATGGGTATTGGTGAAGATGAAGAATTAGGTGATGCTATCGCAGTTACAATTATAGCTACTGGTTTTGCCAGCGATCAACAAGACGATATTGTAAATACAGAATCTAAACGAATCATTCATACCTTAGAAGATGAACAGAAAGCAGTTCACGATTTAAGTGCTGAAAAACCTGTACCTAGTTTTGATATTAATGTTCCTTTAGATGAACCAGTTATTAAGCATCAACTAGAAGATGATGATATTGAAGAACCGGAAATTAAAACACCTGAATCTGATTTAATTGAAACCACTAATTACATTAGAAATTTTAACGTCTTTTATGAAGAGGTTGTAATTAAATCCGAAGTTAAAGAAGTTATAGCTGAGAACCATGATGAAGATTTTATCATAATAGAAGCTAAAAACGTTTTAAATGATATTGATGTAGTTGATCCAGAAGTTGTTTCTGCAAAAGAAGAAGATCAATTTGCCTTAACATTTGATATGCCTATTAATAGTGTAGAAGATGATGAAAAGGAAAACACTATCACTTTTGATTTAGGTGAGGAAGTAAAAGATATAGACGTAAATGAGTATGTTGAGGTTAGCCCCGTTATCGATTATAACAAGGAAGGAGAGACACGCTACAACTTAGAAGAATATATGGAGTTAGAAACGCAGCTTACCGGAGCAAGGTCAGTTGCAGAAACCCATGAGCCTAAATTAGTAGAAGATGAGCTTGTTTTTGAGAAGAAAACTATAAAAACGGAAGCTTCTGCTGAAAGTGACCCATCAAAGCAAGTAGATCCTTTTAATAGCTCTATAAATGATTTATTAAAAGATAGAGCTGATGAAAGAAGAAAGAAGTTGAAGAATTTTAATTATAAATTTCAGAATAATAGGAATAGTATTGATGAAATTGAAAAGCAACCGGCATACAAGCGCCAAGGTGTAGATTTAGATGATGCCCCTAAAGAACAAAAAATATCAAGAATGAGTTTAGGAGAAGATAGTAATGATGAAGTTCAATTACGTTCTAATAACTCATTTTTGCATGATAATGTTGATTAGTAGTGTTTAGTTTACTTCCATGGAAATGGAATGCTTAAACCCGAAAGATGAAATATACTTTCGGGTTTATTTTTTATCTTCGCAGCCCTAAATAAGATAATAATGAGTTTGCAAGAAAAAGTAATGACAGAGATGAAAGCTGCTATGAAAGCTAAGAATACTGTAGCTTTAGAATCATTGCGGGCAATTAAATCTGCAATTTTATTAGCCCAAACAGATAAAGGGGCAGGAGGAACACTTTCTGAGGAGGATGAAGTTAAGTTAGTTCAAAAATTAGTTAAGCAACGCAAAGACAGTGCAACAATTTTCGCAGAACAAGGACGAGCAGATTTGGCAGAGCCAGAGTTGGCTCAAGTTGCAATTATAGAGAAATTTCTACCGGAACAATTAACCGAAGAGGAGATTGAAAAGGTTGTTGTACAAACCATAGATGATATTGGAGCATCTGGGATGAAAGATATGGGGAAAGTAATGGGAATCGTATCCAAAGAATTAGCCGGGCAAGCTGATGGAAAAACGATTTCTACAATGGTAAAAAGTAAATTAAGTAATTAATAACTCTTTATTTAAGAGAAAGAGATTCCTACTTTTGTAGGAAATAAGGCCACGTAGCTCAGCTGAATAGAGCATTGGATTTCGGCTCCAACGGTCGGGGGTTTGAATCCCTCCGTGGTCACGAATAAATAGAAAAGCTTCACGTTAAATCGAGCTTGCTTGAATTTGTAAGTCAGAGTGACAAGTACCTAGATTTTAACTATCAGAAAGGAGTTCTTTTAATAGAAATTTAATGAATAGAAGAAGTCGATGTGTTTTTGAAAACTGAAAATGGAGTAGTTAAAGTTTATTGAAGATGAATTGACTCGAACGGTAAAGACCATGATTTCCTTACTGAATTGTCCGCGGAGACTATTCTAAGAGAACTAAATGATAATTTAAAAGTAGTGATTTTCCGTAGGAAAATCCTCCACAATGAATTATAGCTTTTGTTGTAGCACGTATTTATAATTCCATTCTTTCATTTATTAAACTTACATATTTATCCGTATCTTCTAGTTCAGGGAAATGTCCACAATTATCGAATTCAATTATTTCACAATTTGGAAGATGTTGCATTATGGACTGCTTATCTGTGTTTTTATGAGTAAAGTCTTTACTTCCCCATATAAGTGTTGCAGGAATTTCTAAAACTTTAAGTGTTGAATTTACTTCTTTTGATAATCCTTGTACCAAACTAGATAAACAAAAACACCCTCCATTATTCAAAGCATTTAGAGCTTCATTTTGGTATTTTGATGTGTCCGCATGTTTGGGAAGGGCATATTTATACCAAATTTTTGCAAACTTTTTTTCAGAGAATATATTTGCAATTTGCCCTATAACAGGAAATTTTAATATTTTAGGAATTGCATTTTCTGTCCATTTACTCATTGAATTTAATGAAGATGTTTGAGAAAGAAATAGTCTATTAATTCTTAGTGGAAATAATTCAGCTGCCTTAATCGCGTAAAATCCGTTAGAACAAGAAAAAGCAAGTGCTGCTTTTTCAATTTTCAATATATCCATTAAGTTAATTATCAACTTTGAAGCATTAGGAAATGAGTAATCATAATTTGAATTTGGGTATGAAAATCCAATCCCAGGAAATTCAAAGCAAATAACTCTGAATCTTTTAGATAATTTTGTAATTAACTCTTGATGATGTTCAATAACATTCGGTCCATCAGGTACGTTTAGAATAACAGGCTTTTCACCCAAAGTATCTAACATTCTAATTTGACCAAATTCAGTTGTAATTAGAGAGATACTCTCCTTCCAGTTATTTTTAACCTTTTTGAATTGATAGCGATAAGTGTCAATAAAGTTACCTGTCATTTTCTTATATGTGGTACAACTACAGCACTAAACGTAGTGCTGTGATTTATACGGAAATATAGCAAAATCCTCTAACTATTGTGCGGATATTTGACCTCCGTATAGATTCGCACAATGATTCGCTAAGGAATCTGCGTAGCTGACGTTCCCTTGCTGGGTTTTGTGTGGGGGTATAAATTACAGTTCCACCGAGCACAGCGACCGATGAACACCCATTAAATAACAAGTAACGGTGAATTGACTCGAACGGTCTCGGCTATGATTAGTGTGGTGCAGAAATTCAGTGAATTTTAAGCCAGCATAAGTAAAAGCTTTTGCGATAGTGCAAATCTGCCAACATTTAGGCTAGAGCCTGCGCTCGCATTAATTATAGCCATTATTGTAAAACGGTTTTATCCAGGCAATAAAATCCGTTTTAAATTTTTATTATGCATTCGAATTATTTCTTGTTCAATAAATTTCAAAATTTCTGGACATCCACTTTCAAAATCTTCGGAAACTATTTTTTTCGTTTGATTGTTAAACTTAAAAGTAACTGTTAAATGACTATTGCAACTTGTATTGCTTGAATATGAATTCTTTAGTTTGAAAAACCCACCTCCGATGATTTTTTCTATAAATTTATTTCGTGTTTGTTTACTAATTACTTGTTTAGAAACTTGGTTGTAGTTGTCATTTTCTTCGCTCAAATTTTCTGAAGATGGATAAAAGGTAATTATGGTGTCTTTAAGTATAAATTTATCATAATGAAACGCTCCACGTTCAATTGTTAAACGGATGCTTGATAAATCAACAGTTGGATTTATTGATAGAGTACTAGATTCCGAATTTACTTCGGTGCTCTTATGATTATTGACCTTCTTGGAATCTTTTGTGTTAGAATTAGAGCATACAAAAATGCTTAGTGGAATTAATATTAAAATAAATTTTAAAAGTCTCATTTTTCAATGTTTTACAACTAAAGCGCTATAGTTTGAGTCGATTCACTTTAAGATGCATTGCAAGGTAGTTGCGCAGATTAAAGTTCACCGTAGGTGAATTGATTCGAACGTGTTTGTAAATGAAAAGTAACGGATTTTAATGTACTAACTTTTCAGTTTATTAGTAAAGTTAAATTTACGAAACCAACTTTAAGTGAAGCTCTTAAATCGCTATTTTTTATATACCGTGTTGTGGGTAGTTATTTTTTGAATTTATCAACCACTTTTAATACAAATAATTCATTAAATCTTGTAAATAAGTTACAAGTAATAGATATAATAATTTCCTCCTCTGGATAAATAAGCAAAAATGAACGTCCTCCAATAGAACTCCCTCCATGATGTATATAAGTGTTTTCCGAGTCAGTCGTGTCTCTGTGCCAGCCTAAACAATAGTTAATTTTTTCTCCGTTTGCTAAAGTTGTAGGTGTCCATATGAGTTTAACAGTCTCTTTTTTGAGCTTATCCTTTCTTATTAGGTGTTGAGACATTTTTGCTAAATCTAATGAAGATGAAAGAAATCCGCCTCCTGCCCATTTATTAGAATTATCAATATAGCTTGCATTTATAATAGTACTATCTCGAAGTTGATAAAATTCCACTCTTTTGTCAATAATTTTATGATTTAGGTCTGGAACTGTATTGTGCATTTCCATAGGTTCAAAAACGTTATTTTGCATATAATCAAGAAAGTTCTGTCCTGTTACTTCTTCAATCGCGGCACTCAACAAAACATAACCATATGTTGAATAACCGTATTTAGTTTTTGGTTCGAACAGTAATGAGTCCCCTTTGAATATATCGAGGCTTTCTTTTATAGTTTTATAATGAGTATCACTAAAATATTCTCCGTTTTTGTAATTGTAGTTTCGTATTCCGGAAGTGTGAGATGCAAGTTCTTGAATAGTAATTGGATATTTTTTCTTCGGGAAATAGGGAACTAATTCCTCAACCGTATCACTCAAATTAATCTTTCCTTCTTCTATCAATTTACCTAATGCTATTGACGTGAGCGACTTGGATATACTTCCTATTCGGAATTTTGAATTTATTTTAACTGAGGTTTTATTTTCTAAATCTGCAAATCCAAATCCTTCAGACCAGAGTATTTTATTCTTATTAGCGACAGTAATTGACAGACCAGGAATAGATTTTTCATTCATCAATTCTGTTATTAAAGTTTTAGCTTCTTTAATTTCAGTTTCGAATTCTGGATTTATGTAATTAGTTTTTGTTTCATCAATTTTTTGTGAAAAACATAAAGTGCTAATTAGAAGAAAAAATATCGGAACTACCTTATTCATTACTTTTTTATTTCAAGACGACAGAATAAAAAATTTGTTACAATTAAAGTTGCAGTAGTTCGAGTATGGTTTGTTGCGTGGTTAAGGAATTAATTATACACGGTGTTGGCTAACGTTTATTATAGGTAATTGAAGAATAATTCTACAATCACGCCAAGGACAACACTAAAGAAGGCCGCTAAATTAGATAAGCGTTTTAATTTATATGTGTTTGCAAATGCCAACCATAGACATAACAGAGCACAAATTGCTAAAATTATAGTTCCATATAAAGGCACGATGCTTTTGAAAAGTCCTATCTGATTAAAAAAAGGATCTAACAAAGCAGTAAAACCAAAAAGAGCCAAAGTGAAATTTGTCTTTTTATGTCCAATAAATAAGTAATAACTTGCAATTAATAGTTCAACACTTATTGCTAAAGGACCAAATTGGTTATAATATTCTCTTTTAAAATATGCCTCGAAACCTTGGGGAAATTCAATCTTCATTATAAAGGCAATACTTAGAGTAATTCCGATAATCAAAAGTAATAATGCAATTGTCTTTCTTTTTTTCATGAGGTCTTGCTAAATGTTTGCCTACACCGCACTATGTGAAGTTCGGTGAATTTTACGAAAATATAGCAAAATCCTTTAACTATTGTGCGGATATTTGACATCAGTATAGATTCGCACTATGGTTGGCCAAGGAGTCCGCGTAGCGGACGTTCCCTTGCCGGGTTTTGCGGTATTGGGAGTATAAATTACAGTTCTACTGAGCACAGCGACCGATAAACACCCGTTAAATAACAAGTAACAGATTTAACAGCCATTCTGGTGAGTTTTGGCTCAATGCCCATCTAAAGGTGATTTATAGGGTGCAATCAATGTTCTGCTTGAATTTGTAAGTGGGGCTTTTCTATTTTCAAAACAGAGTTTTGTAGGGAAAGATGAAGTCAATCCTCTGTGGTCAATTAACTTTTTCATTTTAACGAATATCTTTTGATATCATATAAAACTACCCTCTTTGGTTAGTTTTTATTTTCATCAAACCCGTAAATGGTCGTTTGCATTCCTGCTATTTTCCATTCCCCATTTACTTTTTCCATAAGTCTTGTTTCCCGTTTTAATCCACGTAGTGAATCTTGTTGTTCGTAGGTGACCCAGGCTCCATTACCATATAACCGGACATCAATCTTCTCCAGCAATTTGGGTACGGGTTCAGGTTCTGGATGTTCTTCAATAAATGTTTTGACAAATTGACTTATTTCATTCCAACCTATCGATTCAGAAAAAGTGTTGTCCACAAAGTCAATATAGACCTTCGTAATGTCCGAATCATGTACCCATTTATCTTTCCAACTATCATAGTCTCTCTGAAACGCAGCTTCGGTTTCAGTATTAAGTGTTTCTAGAATAGCTTTTTCTTCTTGTTCAATACTGATTTCAGGATTTATTTCTTTGTCGATTTGAGTTGAATCGATTTCTTTACATCCTACTATAAGTAGATAAATTGATGCTGCGGTAATTGTTAGTACTTTGTTTTTCATTTTTCGATTTTAAATGGGGCATAACTACAGTGCTAAACGATATAGTTACAAAGTAGTGTGCGGGCTGCAGCACTAGCGACTGATTTCTACTAAAATATAGCAAAATCTTTTAACTATTGCACGGAAGCTAGACATCCATATTAATTCACTCAATAGTTAGTCGGGGAGTACGCGTAGTAATCGTTTCCTTGCTAGGTTTTGCTGTATTGGGAGTATAAATTACTTTTGAATGTTGTTCTTGAGAACTTTGAATCTATACCCATCAGTAGGTGATTTTAAGGTAAGGTGGTGCTGGAGGTAGTTTTTCTTTTTTCGAGTATGATTTTTTTTAGCCAAATCACAAATGGGAAAAACCAAAAGATTAACCAAATCAATGTGTGTCTCGGCATTATTTGATATTTATAATTCCAGAAATAAATTCCTGCTGTGAATATTAAAGCCAGTAACGAATCAGTTATTTTTGTTTGACTCACAGCGTATCTTTTAATATGGGTTTCGTTCATTTTTCTAATGTCGTTCATTTTTGATTTTCCATAAAAGCTACTTCTGTCAGGTAAATATGTAAACAACATAAAAGCATTTTGAAAAATATAAATTAGGGAAACTCCAAGAAGAAAATATTGTAAAATATTAAGTCCGTCATTAAGTATTTTATAATCAACAAAATAATCAAAATTATAAACTCTATAAATATGATCCACCGCAAAGACTATCATTATTATGGAACTCCAAACACTTAAGAATAATCTTGAATTTCGGGTTAGTTTAATATAGGAAAATGCATGTATAAATGATATAACACAGAAAATTAGCCCAACTACGATTAGTGTATACGCAAAAATATTTTTAAAGTTTAAAAAGCCAATATCTATAATCCAATAAATAATGGATATTGATTGCAAGAGAGTAATTCCTTCTGTTAGTTGGGGAATTATTTTCTTATCGTGATGTATTACAGATGCAATAACAAAAAAAACGATGAAAAAATAAGGCCACATTTCGATGTGGATTTCGAGACTGTAATTACGTTCTCCTCTTGCTGGCAAAAAAGCAAAAAAACTTAATACAAGCGAAATAACCACTTTTATTAATATAGTTTTCCAATCTGTTGATAATCTTCTATTTTCAAAGATAATCCCCAATATTAATGGTATTGTCGTAAATGACAGCAGATTTTTCTGGCTTTGGTGTGTACAAAAGATTATATATCCAAAAATTGCAGCAATAAATATTCCGCCCAATATTAACAGAATATTGAGCTTATTATACTTTGTTTTCTTCTTCTTCGTCATTCTTTAAATTACCTCTAAAGTTGTTCTTATAAATCTATCCGTTTGGTCTTCGTGAGTTATGACACAAAAATCACTGGATAATTCGGCAATTTCTTTTTTGTCTTTTTTATTTAAGATATCGTAATAAAATGGTGAGATAAACCCGAGGGCTGGTAATTCATCGTGTATCTCTCCGCAAGTCGAGCATTTAAATTTAGCAGATTTTGGTTTTCTTTTAAAAAGGTCAAAAATTCTCATATTTCAATCCAGAACTATTGGTTTTTAAAATGTTATCTATTGGTTTTGTATATTGCGATTGAGGCGATGCCTGAAAAGGGACCATGATATTGCCTCATTGGTTATAGACATTGTCGATGGCTGTACTTTTGTGCCAAAGCCTTACCTAAGGTAGCAAAAACCTGTTATATTAATAAGTATATATCTACAAGGCCCATCGATGGCAATGAGCAAAAGAAGAGCGGACTGGATGCGTGGTTTTGCCTACCCGAAGGAATATTACCATCGACGGACTCTTAAATATGCCTTAATTTAGGTTAGGTAACTAATAAGATGTGAATTATATACGTTGTTACGTGCAGGCTTTTTCAGACTATTATTAATCAATATATTATTTTTTAGTATCAAATAATTTCATTAAAAAGTTTTCATAGATTTCCTTGTTGGTTCTTCTTCCATAAACGGCTTTTGTTTTTAAAGCGATAACAATATCCATTGATGGAATGATAGTAATATATTGACCTGCGTTACCAGTAGCTGTGTAAGCACCTTTAAATTCTGGTGAAAGGTTTGGACTGTCCCATATTCTCCACATAAGTCCTTGTCCCCATTTCCACCACGGCCAGTCTTTAAGTCGTGGGTCAACTTTATACATATCTGTATAACTTGTTGTAATAGATGTCGACCTTTTTATCCAAGATGCTGGAATTACTTGTTCATTATTCCACTTTCCATTTCGTAACATCAAATAACCCACTCTGGCCATATCCCTTGTAGATATTTCGAAATGATATGCTTTGAATTTAGATTTTCTAGTGTCTCCAGATTTCTTTTGTTTACTTCTGTTCCATTGTTGAAATCCTATTTTATTTGCAATATCGTTCTCAAATGCATCGTAGATATCTTTGCCTGTTTCTTGTTCAAAAATGTGACCTGCTACATTAAAATCCCAATTATTGTATATAAAAAAAGTTCCTGGCTTTTTACTTCCACGCTCAGGAAATAGCCATTCGTTACCACCTGGATTACTCGCAGGATGAAATACTCCAGATTTAGACTTAAGAATATCCAAAATTGTTGCTTCTTTTTCTATGTTCAATAGTCTACCATTATCATCGATTTTCAATTCACGCAGCGTTTTGTTTAGATTTATGGTGCCATTATCCACGTATTTACCATAAAGCATAGACAATAAACTCTTTCTTACCGATGCTATGTAACTTATTTCGTGGGTATCTCCATAATCATATATCATTTTACCACTTTGAATAACAATTATCCCTGTAGCATTTGTACTATCAATAGCGTAACGATATAACTTATTTATTTTATCCTGACTCCAACCAAAGTCTGATATGTTTTGCATCATTTCCCATTCATTTTCAGGATATATTATATATTTTTCAGAAGGAATATCTCGTACATATCTTACACTAAATCCGCAACCTTTGTTTCCATATTCTCTGCCAATTTTTTTATTGTTTATACCAATGAGCCTTTCGTACGCCCTTTCCTTGTCGTGCGCATCTGCTAGCCAGAAATTAGCGTGTTCATCTTGAAATCTAAAGTCTCCGTAGTCCGTTCTCCATCCAGAGAATTTTACCTTAAACCCAGAATCGCCATTTTCCTTAAGAGAAGGTGCATTATCTCCTCTCCATCCTTGCTTTACAGCAAGTTCTTTTTGCATTCCTATTTGAGTTTCCAGTTGTATCCAATCTGCATCGGTTGGCAATCTCCATCCTTTTGGCGCCAACTGATTTGCCTTTTCCCAAGAATAAAGTGCCCCGTGCTCCTTGTAGGCTTTAGTTTTTTTTGCTTTTTTAATGGAATTACCTTTATAACCATAAACAGAAATATTAAGAGTGTCAACTTCTGGTAAATAAGCAAAATTTTCTGCGAACCATACTTGCGTTCCTATTTCCACAGTTTGGTATACTTTACCATCCCTTATATCGATAAAAGTTGTATTGTTTTTTTGATTTTGGGCATACATCCCATTCTGAAACCCTAAGCTTAATACTGTAATTGTAAATAATATATTTTTTGATTTAATTTTCATTTTGATTGATGATTTTAGGTTCTATTTATTATAAGATACCTTGTATAGCATAATGTTACAGTTTTAAATATTTTTTTTCATACAAGTGCGTTTTTTAGCTTGTACATAATGGGTTTTGTGTATGGCGATTGAGGCGATGCCTGAAAAGGAGCCATGATATTGCTATCGACTAGATAAAGTGAGTTTACCACGCTATTACTTAACCATCTCAAAATATTTATTATCCATTGGACTTACCAGAAAGCACAGAGAAATTTATTTTAGCTGATGTTATCAGCTTTCGTTTTATAATGTTTCGTTTTTTAATATCCAACGTTGATTTTCTAAATCGAATGTGATATTTGAATGTTGTTCACAAACCCGATAATTACCTATAATTTTTATTCTTTCATTAGCTTTTGACCAACACTGAATAAACCAATTAAAGATTTTTTTATTAAGTTGACTATGATAATTGTTAAGAGATTCTAAATCACCATTATCAAGATTATAATTATCGATATCTATGTCTAATTTCATATCCTCCATAAATCCGTTTGGAACATCTTTTAATATTTTTTTCACTCCTAGTTGAGAATGGTTAGCACTCATAGGATAAAAATCAATTCTATAGGTAGGTATAAAGAAGTTAAATTCACCGTATTCTATATCACTTAGGGAATATGTATCATACAATCCATATTCGTTTTTTGCTGTTATTTGCTGAATTTCTGTAATAAGAAGTTCAGAGATGCTATCCAGATAAGAATGTACTTTTTCTAATTGCTTTATTTCAAATTTTTTCAATTTCATGCCATTCATTCCATTTTTTTGCTGCTTCTATAGCACTATCAATCAATTTACTATATCTTTTTGTTTCGGTTATATTATTGTGCCTACTTTGAATCTTAATTTCTAAACTGTTGTAAATTAAAGAGAAAATGTTTATTCGAAATTCATCATCATAATGGTATTTGTCGCTCAGTTGTAATTGTAGTTTATTTAATTGGTAGAGACTATCTTCTATATCATCATTGTTTATAATGCAATCAATGTAGTATTTGATATAGCCTTTTGTTGCTTCTTCATTATTTTCTACGGTTAAGTTTAATTGATTTCAATACATAGTCTAAATAAGGGGAGAGCTGTATTAAATTTGTAGGTTTACTGTATGAGGCTTAAGATATCTTCTGACTCAATATTGTTCTTTAGAAGTTCCAGGGCCCAGTCTATTACTAGGTCATAATCAAAATGAAAAGCTGCATAGTGAAAAGGAATTAACTTGAATTTTCCTTTTAGAAGATTGTTTTTGATTTACTTATAATAGTTTTTTAATTTATACATTTATGAAGTTTGTACTAGCTCCAGATAAATATAAAGGTTCTCTAACTGGTCAAGAGTTTTGTAATGCTGTTGAAAAAGGAATAAAAAAGGTCTTTCCTAAAGCGGCTATTGTTAAGTTGCCATTAGCCGATGGTGGAGACGGTACTATTGAGGTAGTTAAAAACTATTTGAATGCAGATTTAATTAAATTGAAGGTCGCTGACCCTTTGTTTCGCTCAGTAGTATCTAGTTATTTACTTTCCAGTGATAAAAAAACGGCTTTTATTGAGATGTCTGAAGCCTCAGGGTTTAAATTGCTTCAAAAAAATGAGCTAAATGCATCTGAGACTACAACATTTGGAACTGGTGAATTAATAGAAGATGCCTTAAATAAAGGAGCACAAGAAATTATTTTAGGTATTGGAGGCAGTGCAACTAATGATGGAGGAATGGGAATGGCATCAGCCTTAGGTTTTGAGTTTTTAGATAGTGATGGAAATACTTTAAGCCCAGTAGGTAAAAACCTTGGTAAAGTAGCTAAGATTAAAAAAGATTCAATTCATAGAAGAATAGCAGCTGTTAAAGTAAAAGTAGCTTCTGATGTTTCCAATCCTTTTTATGGACCCAATGGAGCGGCACATATTTATGGTCCACAAAAGGGAGCCTCAAAAAGTGAGATTGAAATTTTAGATGAAGGACTTAAAAATTTTTCCAAGATTATTCTAGAAGATTTTGATATTAACTTACAGCAAATTAAAGGTTCTGGAGCGGCAGGAGGTTTAGGGGGTGGAGCTGTAGTTTTTTTAAATGCGACATTAAAATCTGGTATTGAGTTAATTAAAGAAATTGCAGATTTTGATAATAAGATTAAAGATGCCGATTGGATTATTACAGGAGAAGGTAAACTAGATTTACAAACTTTATCAGGAAAAACTATAGCGGGGATAGTTGCATCGGCAAAAAAGAAAGATATTCCTGTGGCAGCTTTATGTGGTCTTTTAGATATTCCAAAGAAAGAACTTCAGAACACTGGTATTTTATATGCTGTTGGAGTATCTGATGGTATTACTGATATCAATATTGCTTATAAGGATACTTCAAAAAACTTAGAGCAAGCGGCTAATTATTTTGCTAAGCTACTCTTCAAGAAAGAAAATTAACCTTTTAAAACATCACTTTTTAGTTAAATAGGGCTCTTATTATAATTATAGTGTAACTTAAGAAGCTAAACCAATTTTTAAATCTAACGATTAAAATCGCAATCCATCCTATGGTTCAAAAACGAATTGAAATTGCTAAGATTTCAGAACTTCATGAAAAACAACCTGCTTACGCATTAGTCAAAAACACTGATTTAGTTATTATCAAGCACGAATCTGGTATTTCAGTTTTGTTTGGAAGATGCCATCATAGAGGCGCTTTATTAGCAGATGGTCACATAGATGGTCAAAACTTAATTTGTGGTGTTCATGGATGGGACTATCGTTATGACACAGGTATAAGTGAATATAATAATGATGAGCAACTTCATAAATTTCAAGAATACATAGAAGGAGATTCACTTCAAATCGATGAAAATGAAATAGCTGATTTTGAAACGGCACATCCGCAGCCTTTTGATAGAGAATCGTATTTAGGTGCCTACGCAGACACTCACCCAGAAGATACAGAGCCTTATACAGAATATATAAAAGAACTAGCTGTAAATGGTCTAAAGAATTTAGGGCATCATGGTTTTTCTGCTTCAATGGGAGTTGATAGAAATACACTACCAAAATGGAATGATATTCAATTTCTTCCAGCTCAATTAGCTTCACGTCCGTTAATAGACCATGAAGAAGTAATCACCAAGGTAATTATTGGTCCTAAAGCTAAAAGACCTTTGGTTTTAGATATTCCACTTTTTGTAAGCGATATGAGTTTTGGAGCACTCTCAAGAGAGGCAAAAATTGCATTGTCTAAAGGTGCAGAGATGGCAGGTACTGGTATTTGCTCTGGTGAAGGTGGTATACTTCCTGATGAGCAAAAAAACAATTCTAAATACTTCTATGAATTAGCATCAGCTCAATTTGGCTTTAGCTGGGATAAATTAGATAAGGTTCAAGCCTTTCATTTTAAAGGAGGGCAAGGCGCCAAAACGGGCACAGGAGGTCATTTGCCTGGGAATAAAGTAAGTAAAGAGATTGCAAAAGTTCGTGGATTAAAGGAAGGAGAAACGGCTATAAGTCCTGCGACTTTTCCAAATTTTCATGGAGTGCAAGACTTTAAGGATTTTGCTAAAAAAGTAAGAGAACGTACTGGTGGAATTCCTGTAGGTTTTAAAATAGCAGCTAGTCATATTGAAAAAGATATTCAATTTGCTTTAGATGTTGGAGTTGACTATATTATATTAGACGGTAGAGGTGGAGGTACAGGTTCTGCACCTACCATTCTTAGAGACAACATAAATGTACCAACCATTCCTGCATTAGCAAGAGCAAGAAAGTATTTAGATAAAGTTGGTGCAACAGATGTGACTCTGGTCATCACTGGTGGTTTACGAATAGCAGAAGATTTTGCAAAAGCTATGATGATGGGTGCCGATGCTATAGCAGTTGCCAATTCTGCTATACAAGCAATAGGATGTTTAGGAATGAGGGCTTGCGGTTCTAATAATTGTCCGGTGGGCATTGCTACCCAAAAAGAATCGTTGCGTAATAGACTAATTATTGATTCCTCTGCAAAACAGCTGTATAATTTTTTTAGTGCTACAAACGATTTAATAAAAGTAGTAGCACGTTCTTGTGGTTATGATAATGTATCAAAATTTAATCCTAACGATTTATCAACTTTTAATAGGGGTATACACTATTTAACAGGGATTAACTATGCAGGTGTTGAACTTTAGAATAAGAATTATACTAATTTGTTCTTCGTTAACATCTTTGAGAATGCAAATGGAGCCTCCGTTCCTTTTACCAGGAATTATAGCCACTTATTCAAGGAATTTAGAAGCTTTAGGAATAAATGTTAGAGTATATTATGGTTTAGATTATAATTATTGTTTTGGTCCTGAAATTTCTTATTTCAGAAAACCTAACAAAGATTGTGAGGTATCCTTCTAAAAAAAGGTGAATCAAAACAGCATAAATAGTAATAAGAATTAATCGTATGCAGGATAAAAAAATAATTTGGCACAAAGTATTAAATAATAAGAGTGAACTTCCAGAAGGGCGTGTTAAAACGGTTACTGCAGCACATAAAGGTATTTGTTTAACTCACTTTGAGGGTAAATTTTCTGCTTTAGACAATAAATGTCCGCACCAAGGTGGTCCTTTAGGAGAAGGTTCTATTGAAAATGGAATGCTACGATGTCCTTGGCATGGATGGGATTATCACCCATGCACAGGTAATTCGCCGGGAGGCTTTGATGATGGTATAGCGACTTTTAAAGTAAAAGAAGAAGGTAATGCAATTTATGTTGGGTTAGAAGAGGAAGCACCCCATAAAACAACGATTTCTGATATTATGGTTGAAACTATGATAAATTGGGAAGTAACCAAAGTATTTGGGATGGTAGGGCATTCTAATTTGGGTTTTGCAGATGCTATGAAGCGCCAAGAACAAAAAGGAAATTTAAACTTTTATGGCATTCGCCACGAAGGTGCGGCTGCATTTGCAGCTTCTGCTTATGGTAAGTTAACTGGTAAACCTGCAGCTTGTTTTTCAATTGCTGGTCCTGGAGCTACCAACATGTATACAGGTATGTGGGATGCAAAGGTTGATAGGGCACCACTTTTGGCACTTACTGGCCAGGTAGCTACGCAAGTAGTAGGAACAGGTAATTTTCAAGAAGTAGATTTGGTTAGAGGTTTTAATACTGTGGCTGAATTTAACCAACGTGTGCAAGGTGATAGTAAGCATGCAGAATTAATGTCTTTGGCGGTTAAAAGTGCTATTTTAAAACGAGATGTTTCGCATTTAACTTTTCCTGATGAAATACAGGAGAAATTAGCCAAACCCAATGCTGTTGCACAAACACCAGATAAGAGAATTACCCAAATGGAGATTGCACCTCCAAAAGAAGCGGTTAATGATGCCATTGAATTAATTAAAAAATCAAAACGCCCTGTTATCATTATGGGTCATGGCGCTAGGGCTCACAAAAAAGCTGTTGTAAAGTTTGCTGAAAGTTTAAACGCAGCCGTGGTTACTACTTTTAAAGGAAAAGGACTTATTGCAGATAACCACCCTTTAGGAGGAGGTGTTTTAGGACGTAGTGGAACCCCAATTGCTTCTTGGTTTATGAACGAAGCTGATTTACTCTTGGTATTTGGAGCCTCTTTTTCAAATCATACTGGGATAACTCCTAAGAAACCGATAATTCAAATTGATTTTGACCCGATGGCGTTGAGTAAATTTCATAAAGTTGAGGTAGCCGTTTGGGGTGAAATTTCAAGAACTCTCGATATTTTTAATAATAAGCTTAAAGGAAAAATAAATACACAGAATCAAACTAAAGAAATTGCGGCAAGGTGGAAGATATGGAAAGAAGAAAAAGCCAAGCGTCTTTTAGAAACTTCAGAGAATGGAATTGGTTCAATTGTTGTTTTTGAAACAATGAATAAATTAACGCCTGAAGATGCAGTTATGTGCGTAGATGTTGGCAATAATGCGTATTCATTTGGACGATATTTTGAATCTAAAAATCAAGATTTTTTAATGTCTGGTTATCTAGGATCTATAGGTTTTGCATTACCAGCAGCGATTGGTGCTTGGACAGCGGTTGGCAACAAAAGACCTGTTGTTGCAGTTGCGGGTGATGGAGGTTTATGTCAGTATCTTGCAGAAATAACGACTCTTGTTAAATATGGTATGCCTGTGAAGTTAATTGTACTTAATAATCATGAACTTGGCAAAATTTCTAAAGAACAACGTGCAGGTGAGTTTGATGTTTGGAAAACATCACTTTCTAATCCAAATTTCGCAGAATTTGCAAATTCATGTGGCGCTTGGGGTAAACGAGTAGAAGAGCAAAATTCTTTACAAAAAGAAATGAAGAATATGTTTGAACAAGATGGTCCAGCTGTATTAGAAATTATGACCGACGTAAACTTAATTTAAGATGCAAATAATTATTTCTATTTTTTTAGCTGTATTAGCTATTTATTTCGGAATTGGATTGGTTTTCGGGCTATATTTTGTTTTTGTTGGAGCGGTTAAAATTGACCCATTACTAAAGGAAAGCAAAAGGAGAGTTCGGATATTAGTATTTCCTGGAATAATAGCGACGTGGCCTTTTTTAGTGGGAAAACTTTTTAAATCAAAAAAGCTATGATTTCAAGTCAAAGAAAGTCCCATAAATATATTTGGCTGGTCATTACCATTGTAATGCCAATACTTCTAGTTATGACACTAAATGATTTGAGTTTTTCTTCAGAATCTAATAGTGTTAAGATGGAAAAACTTACGGTCTCTTTAAAAGGTAATATCGTTCAAATAGAACTAAACCAGCCGTTTCAAAGTCCTTCACCTGTGGTTTATGAATTGGATGATAAAGGACGTTCAGGAAAGATTCTAGGGCAATTAAAAGGAATAGGAAAGTATAAATTCTCAGCTTCTAAAGCTGTAAATGGTATAGTAGTTATGGACGCAATCAAAAAAGAAGAACTTTTTAAAATCGAATTTTAATGGGACTCGATTATAAATTAGTGTTTTGGAATAAGCATAAGAGAATTTATGATAAATGGATTGCCATAGCAATGGTCTTGTATTTGGCAATATTTTTCGTATTAAGTTTTGTGACGAACCCCGAGATGATTGCCGAAACTATTATAATTAGAGCTTTTGGATCTTTAGCAATTGTTATGTTACATATTATTTTAGCTATTGGCCCACTAACAAGAATTAATTCTAGGTTTATGCCATTGCTTTATAATCGTAGGCATTTGGGAGTTAGCATGTTTTTAGCTACCTTAATACACGGTGTATTTGCGACAATTCAGTTTCATGTTCTAGGCAATGTAAATCCTATTTATTCCATTTTTACTTCGAATATGGATTATGGGTCGTTAACCAACTTTCCATTTCAAGTACTAGGTTTTTTAGCGCTATTGATTTTATTTGCTATGGCATCTACAAGCCATGATTTCTTTTTACACAATCTATCGACAAAAATCTGGAAACGTTTGCATATGATGGTTTATTTAGCCTATGCATTAGTAATCATGCATGTGTTTTTAGGAACCTTTCAACAAGAGATGTCACTTTTTACTATTGGAATGTTACTGATTGGTTTTGTTACGATTTGCACACTCCACCTTATGGCAGCCTTTAAAGAATCAAAAACAGATAGTTTTATTGCTATTCAAGAAGATGGTTGGTTAGAAGTTTGCCACCCTAATGAGATAGAAGAAAGTAGGGCTAAGATTTTTACTGTTGAAAATGAACGAGTTGCTATATTTAAAAATAAAGGAAAACTTTCAGCAATTCATAATGTTTGTAAACATCAAGGAGGACCGTTAGGGGAAGGTAAAATTGTAGATGGTTGTATTACATGCCCATGGCATGGATACCAATACTTAGCTCATAATGGGCAATCTCCTCCACCATTTACAGAAAAGGTGAAAACCTATGAACTAAAAGTTATGAATGATATGGTTTACATTAATCCAGAAGCATTTGCCGAAGGTTCGGAAGTAACCCCAATTTCTTGTTAACTATGAAGAATGATGAATTTTATATAGGATATGTAGATGAGGTTGGTTCTAAAACCAAAAAATCATTAAAAAGATTTGTTATTGCATCCTTGGTGATTCTAGTGATTGGAGCATTGTTGTTTGGATTTTTTCAAAAACCTGCAGTCAATAGCTCTTTTGATTTTGGCAACCCTACCAAAGTCACAGGTATTTATCATGAATCACCTTATCCAATGCTCCGCGTTTCTTTTTCTGATAATGAATTTAAAGACCTTGTATTATTAGGTGTAGGTAAGTTTGGACCCAATGCTTATTTAAAAGAGATTCGTGAAAAAGAAAGTAACTTAAACGGAAAACGACTAAATATAGAAGGGCAATTAATTTACTATAATGGTAAAACCTTATTGGAAATTGATGATAGCCAAAAAGTAAGTTTAGGAAATAATAACAGTAACATAAAACTCTTACCTAAATCACTAGGGCAGTTAAAAATTGAAGGAGAGATTATAGATCCAAAATGCTATTTTGGGGTAATGAAACCTGGTTTTGGTAAAATCCATAGAAGTTGTGCTGCTCTTTGTATTTCTGGAGGGGTGCCACCGGTATTGGTCTCAAGGGATGAGAATGGAACTGAAGACTATTTTTTATTGACTGATTTGGAAGGAAATCCAATGCATAAAGATATATTACCATACATAGGACAGCCATCAAAGGTTTTAGGTGAAGTAAGTGAAATTGGCGATTGGAAGGTAATGCGAATAAATGTTGACCAAATTGAAAAATTAAATAAAGAATCTTTAATTTATTAAGATGAGTAGAATAGTTGTTATAGTAGCTTTTTTAATTGGGTTTAATAGTTTTGCTCAATCCATAGATTACAATACGAAAAAAGGATATGTTGCCGAAGGTTATGATGTGGTTGCTTATTTTGATAATAAAGCGATTCCTGGAGATAAAGCATATGAGACAACTTATGATGGGGTAAAATTTAAGTTTTCAAGTCAAGAAAATCTAAAAAAATTTATAGACAATCCATCAAAGTATGTCCCTAAGTACGGTGGGTATTGTGCATATGCAGTGGCCGTTTCTAGTAAAAAAGTAGCTATAAACCCTGAAACTTTTGAAATAAGAGATGGAGAATTACTTTTATTTTATAACTCTGGGAAAACAAATACTTTAGAACTTTGGAAAAATGAGTCTCCGGAAGAACTAAAAGTCAAGGCAGATAAAAATTGGAAAAAAATAAAGAATAAGTAACTTTCCTCCAGATTTTAGATAGTTTATGTTTAAAACTTTAAAGGTTTGTATTGCAGGATTGTTAATTAGTTTTATAGGTGCGTTGCCCTTAGGGAGCCTAAACATTACTGCATTCGACATTTCTGCTTCGCAAAGCACACAAAATGCACTCCTTTTTTCATTTGCAGCGATATTTGTAGAGTTAATCTATGTGCGTTTTACCCTTTGGGGAAGTAAAAAAGTAACCTTAGAAGGTAAATGGATATATATTGCGCTACCGCTTGCAATTGTACTGTTGCTTTATTTAGCATTTTCGAGTCTTATTGTGGCAATACACATCAATGAATTAAATTCAACTAAATCCGTATTGCCGAAGATTACGTCTCCAATACTTTTAGGGTTGTTGTTAAGTGCATTGAATCCATTACAAGTACCTTTTTGGCTAACTTGGAATAAGGTTTTAGAATCAAAAAAAATACTTGAACATAAAACCCAATCATTAATAAGTTATATGTTCGGAATCGGTATGGGAACCTTAATGGGGTTGTTGGTATTTATTTTTGCAGGGAAACTAATTGTAGATAATTACACTAAGTATACCCAAATTAGTAATTTAGTATTAGGTTTGCTCTACCTAGGTTTTTCTTTTTATCTCATAGTTATATTATACAAAAAACACCATCGGTTAAAAATTCAATAAGCTTATGTTCAACTCCTCAATCCAGACAATTGAGCAATTTAAGGAAATATTGTCACAGCTCCCTCAAGATTCTTACATAACACCGTGTGGTCCGCTTTCAAATGCAACTATAGGGCAACATACAAGACATATTATAGAATTATATCAATGCTTAATAGCTGGGTATGGTTCTTCTGATGTTTGCTATGATAAACGTGAGCGGAACACAAAAATTGAAAAGGAAGTAACATATGCTATAGCACAGTTAGAGACCATACAAAGAGAACTTGAAAAACCTAACAAAGACATTAAGGTCAGTTATGAATTGGGTGAGCAAGAAGTTTGTCTAGAGTCCAATTACTATAGGGAAGTAATGTATAATTTAGAACACGCCATACATCATCATGCACTTATAAAAGTTGGTATTAAGACAATGACGAATATGGAGTTGCCAGATTCTTTTGGAGTTGCCCCGTCCACAATGCAGTATAGAAAGGTATGTGTACAGTAAGTTTTATACCAGTTGAAAAGTCTTTTGTTTTTACTTCCAATAGGGACGAACATAGTACTAGACCATCTGCCTTTGTTCCAAAAGAAGAAGTTATAAATAATAAAAAAATAGTTTTCCCTAAAGATCCACAAGCTGGAGGTACTTGGTTTGCCGTTAGCGAAAGTGGTGTAATTGCCGTTTTGTTGAATGGTGCTTTTGAAAAACACATCCCTAAGGGAAACTATGCCAAGAGTAGAGGGTTGGTCGTTCTAGATATTGTTAGTAATGATAACCCACATGGTTATCTGGATAAGATAAACCTTTTAAATATTGAACCTTTTACCATATTGGTTTTTAATGAGCACAAGTTGGTGGAATTGAGATGGGATGGTGAAAAAAAGTTTATTGAAAGAAAGGACCACTCAAAAAGTCATATTTGGTCCTCAGCGACACTTTATCAGAAAGAAGTAATTAAAAATCGAGAAGTATTATTCTTGGATTTTTTAGACAAAGAAGAACTAACTACAACTTCGATTATAGATTTTCATTCAAATAATCATCAAGACTTGGAAAACGGTTTTATAATAGACAGGGAAACTGGTTTAAAGACATTTAGTGTTACCCAAGCTGTTTGGGAAAATGAGAAAATCACATTAAAACATATTGATTTACTCGAGAAAAAGACCCATGATGTTGAAGTTTGTACCAGTACTGGTCAATTGATTAATTAATTCAAATGAGTAGTTTTAGATTAAAATGGCATAAGCTTACCCATTGGGAGTATTGGCCATTTTGGCTTATCTATTACCCGTTATTTCCTGTTTGGTTTTTTTTATCCATTAAAGCGCGTTCCTTTTTCTTCTTTAATGCCGCAAACCCTTCTATGGAAAATGGAGGAATGGCAATGGAATCAAAAAATGATATCTATAATATTATCCCAGACGAATATATACCTAAAACAATCTTAATCAATAAAGAAACTGCTGATATTAATAGAATTGAGAAGCAGTTGATGAACAAAGCCATCACATATCCCTTAATAGCAAAACCAGATATTGGAATGAAGGCTTTTGGAGTTGATAAGATATACAATAACAAAGATTTACAGGCTTATGTGAGTCGTACGCCTGAAGATTTTCTGATTCAAGAGCTTATCCCTTATCCAAATGAAGTAGGAATTTTTTATGTTCGAATTCCCGGTGAAGAAAAAGGAAGAATAACTGGTATTGTAGGCAAAGAATTTCTTTCGGTCATGGGAGATGGTACAAGTAGCATATTGCAAATGATAAAAGCAAACCCAAGAAGCCATATACAGTTAAAAGCACTCACCGAAAAGTTTGGAGATAAACTTAACGAAGTACTGGAAAAAGGGGAGCAATTTATTTTAGTACCTTACGGTAGCCATACAAGAGGAGCTAGATTTATAGATAAGAGCAGTGCTATTAATGACGAATTGGAACAATTAATAGATACTATTTGTCAGCAAATACCTGAGTTCTATTATGGCAGATTGGATGTTCTGTATAGTAGTTTTGATGAACTTTCTAAAGGAGAACATTTTAAGATTATAGAAATTAATGGTGCTGGGGGTGAACCTACGCATATCTATGACTCTGGTCATTCTTTATTCTACGCTTGGAGAGAAATTAGCAAGCATTGGAATTACCTTTATAAGGTAAGTGCCATAAACCATAAAAGAGGATATCCGTATTTGAGCTTTAAAGATGGCCGTGCTATGTTAAGGGCAAACAGTTTATTAGAAGAACAATTAAAATTGGTATAAATGAAAATTAGAATAACGTTTCTAGTGATACTATTGAGTTTAGTTTCGTTGACGGCACAAGATAACCCTGACAAAAGAACTGATTTAGGTTTGTCGGTACAAGTGTACCCGGCAGGGGTTATTCCAACTGTAAATGTGGAACATTACTTTAATGAAAAATCATCCTTATTGATACGTGCGGGTTTAAATATTGTAGACAGGCAAGATTTTAGTGATTTTAATGAAACGGAAGAAGGTACTGGTTATGGCGGCTCTATTGGATACAGAAAGCACTTTCCGTCTGGTAAAGGAAAGTTTATAGCAGGTTTAAATCTGGATGTTTGGAGTTTAACTATTGACTGGACAGATGTTGGTCCTGCTGACGGCCTTATTTCTGGAAGTACATACACTTTAGTAATACAGCCATGGTTAGAAGGAGGGTATTTTTTGCCAATTAAAAACACAAAATCACAAATTGGCCTAACGCTGGGCTTTGGACGGGAAATAAATGCAATAACAAGTGGGAATGAAGTAGAACAGGGTTTTATTGCGAGTATTTTACTACAATATACATTTCAATTATAGTATAAGTGACAAAGAGGATTTTTCATTTAGTTTTCTTTGCCGTTCCACTTAGTTTCATTTTTGGTCAATCTCCTGTTAGAAAATTTGATAGCTCGCAATATGATTCTGAATTCTATTTGCAATTTGCACCAAAAAAGAAATTTCCCAAAGAAATAGCTTCACAGGTATTAACGGCACTTTCTTTTTATCCCGAGTTGAGTAATGTAAAAATTATTTTTCGAATCAAGAAAAGAAAAACTCCTTTAACTTCCAGACCTAGGATTTTGAGTGTGTTTAGAAGGAAAAAGAATAGATGCTATGTGATTACCATAAGTTCAGAAACAACAGAACAATTAAGCCCTATTCTCTTTGATAGGCTACCTTATAATGCCCAAATAGGGGTTTTGGGACACGAGTTGGGACATATTACCGAATACAATTCAAAAAACACATTTCAAATTTTAGGCTTATCTTTTAGTATTTTAAACTCCAAGTTTGTCGATAAATTTGAATGGAATACGGATAAAATAGCCATTGAACACGGTCTGGGCTACCAATTACTAGATTGGAGTTCTTATGTTAGGAATACCCTTAATATCTTGGAGTGGAAAGGCGCGACAAAAGATTTGGCAAATGGTAATGAACTACAGGTAAACCAGCGTTATATGAATCCTATAACTATTATTAGATATATAAAAGAAAGGAGTATCTATAAACCTCTCTTAGATTAAGTTTATTCTTTATAAACTTTTAAAGCTTCCGTAAAAAAATTGATGGCATCTTCCTTGTTTATAGCAGAAGCATTTAAAATAGCACCATTAAAACCGTTATTTCTCCACTCACCATAAGTAAGTCCTTTAAAGCCCGTTGTATCGATAGCATCATGTCCAGTATAACCACTTATATAAAAATAGTGTTTATCACATACTGAATCTGGAATCGCCATCCCTAGACCAATAGATTTTTCGGAACCGTCATTCAATTGAAAAAAAGCACCCGTATCAAAATGGTGAGGCCAAATACGAATATCTGACTCTATTTTTTTACTATTTAAAAACTCTTTTAATACATTTTGAGCCAAAATACGTAGCTCCAATAACTGATTTAATTCTGAAGTATCAGATAATCCAAATTTAAAATTACCTAGTTGTGAATAAGGAAGTTTATAATGTAAATCGTAGTTATAAGCATTCTTAAATTTAGATGCTGCTGCCATTTTTGAAATCCAGCTAATAATTTCATTATGGTTTTTACCATCTAACCCAAAAACAATTTTACTATCAGAAATACCCCATTGCAAAGAAAAATCATTAAATCTAAAAGCTAAATAAGTGCCAGAATTATCTAATTCCCATGTTCTCAAAGTATTGTCTTCGATAAAAAAGCCTACGTTGGTATGGCTATCATCATTTTTTGGTTCTAAAAAACTTTTGCCAGCCATTGCCAGATATTGAGAAGCCAGATGTATTTGTGATGCAGTATCCATACACTAATTTATGGAATTTATCTCGTTTAATAAATTTAGCTTTAAGTAATAAAATAAGTAGTAAACAGGAGTCTACTTGTTACTGTGTGAAATAATATTTTTAATAATCATAGGAGCATGAACTCTTGAGTTCTCAATAAACCATTTATGAGTTTCCATACCACCACAAATAACCCCAGCTAAATAAAGATTTTTGATATTAGATTCCATGGTATCTGGATTATATATTGGTAATAACTTTTCGTCATTAGAAAGTTGAATGCCTAATCTTTCAAGAAATTCAAAATTCGGCATATAACCAGTAAGTGCAAGAACAAAATTATTCTCTAATTTAATTTTACCCTTAGGAGTGTTAACTATAATTTCTTTTTCTTTTATTTCTGTAATAGATGAATTGTAGTAGGCTTTAATCGAGCCTTCTTCAATACGATTAATGATATCTGGTCTAACCCAATATTTTACACGTTTTCCAACCTCAGGTCCACGAATTATTAACGTAACTTCAGCTCCTTTTCTATAGCATTCTAGGGCAGCATCAATAGCTGAATTACTAGCACCAACAATAGCAAGTTTTTGACTAGCATAAAAATGAGGGTCTTTGTAATAATGAGAAACCTTTGGCAAGTCTTCCCCAGGCACCTTAATTTTGTTGGGCAGGTCATAAAAGCCTGTGGCAACGATTATGTTTGATGATTTGTAAGTTGATTTTGAAGTTTCTACAGTGAAAACGTCATTTTGTTTTTCAACTTTTTCAACTTTTTCAAAAAGTTGAATTGCTAATTTGTTTGATGTTACTATTCTACGGTAGTACTCCAACGCTTCATTACGCTTTGGTTTTGCCTCTTTACTGATAAACGGAATCTCATCTATTTCTAATTTTTCTGAAGACGAGAAAAACTGCATGTTTATTGGATAGTTAAAGAGTGAGTTTACAATAGTTCCTTTTTCAATAATTAAATAAGAAAGACCTACTCTTTTTGCTTCAAGTCCACAAGCAATTCCTATTGGTCCGCCACCAATGATAATTATATCAAAGCTTTGCATTAATTAATAGTTTGCTTTAAGTCTTTAATTGTAGCTGTAGGATTTTCACTTTTAAAAACAAAACTTCCAGCAACTAGTACATCAGCTCCGGTATCTACTAACTTTTTAGCATTGCTAGAATTTACACCACCATCTATTTCAATAAGAGTATTTGTATTTTTCTTTTTGATAAGCTGTTTTAGGTCAGTAATTTTCTGATAGGTGTTTTCAATAAAAGATTGCCCGCCAAAACCTGGATTAACACTCATTAAACACACTACATCTATATCTTGAATGGTATCTTCTAATAAAGTAATAGATGTATGCGGGTTTAAAGCTACACCTGCTTTCATACCCTCTGTCTTTATAGCTTGTAAAGTTCTATGTAGATGCGTGCAAGCTTCGTAATGTACAGAAAGCACGCTTGCACCTAATTCAGCAAAAGTTTTAATATAGCGATCAGGGTCTATAATCATTAAATGTACGTCCAAAGGTTTTGTTGCATGTTTAGCGATAGATTTAACCACAGGCATACCGTATGATATATTCGGTACAAAAACGCCATCCATAACATCAATATGGTGCCAGTCAGCATCACTATTATTAACCATTTCAACATCTTTCTGCAAATTTCCAAAATCCGCAGCTAGTAAGGAAGGTGCTATTTTTTTACTCATTAGTGCTTTGTATACTACAAAAATAAGGAAATGGATTTTGGCTCGTTTACCAATTTTATTAATCTATAAATGCGGATTTAGGAAGAACGATAGGGTCGCATCGCAATATCCTACTACTGCACATTTTACATTGGTTATTTTCATTCAATTCTCTTATTCCTTTTAATGTTGAAGGTTTTGGTAAGCTATATTCGTTTGCTTTAGTGTAATCTACTATATAACCCATATCCTCAAAAGCAGCTATTGAAAGGCGACTTATGGGATTAATACCGTTATCTATAAAACCGGTCATTAATTCATTTGCAAAAGTTAATTCTCTCCAATGTCCATCACGTGTGCCTTCTCCACCAGTATTCGCTAACGGAACGCTTTTTACACTTTCGTCATTGGTTAGTAATTGATATTCACGTATGCTATTTGTTCCGGTAAAAATTGGATTTTCGGAACCCGAACCTGAAATTAGATTCAAAAATTGAGATGACCAGAGCGTACCAAAACCTAAAACATGCCCCATTTCATGAATAATAACATCCTTTAAACTGTTTTCTGCTTCTAATCGTGCTAAATCTGAAATGTCAAATTGCATGATTCCAGTAGCGGGTAAAAAACTTTCTGCTCTGAGTTGGGTTGGCCCGGCTTGACCTAAAATACCTAAAACACCATCGATGTTAACTGCTTGAGCATCAATGCGTACATTTTCTATGATTTCTCCATTCGCCAATTGAACCCTAGGTAAGTCCCCGACAATTAGTTCTGACCATCTAGTACTGGCCTCTGCAAATACTGTTTCTTGACTTGGAGTTAGTCCTCCTAAAAATCGAATTTCAATTGTGAAGCTCATAATTACTCGATTTAAAATTAAATTTTGTAAAGTGATATGTTCACTTTACAAATAAACATTACTAATTATTTACGAGTAAAAGTAATTTTAAGCCTTAGCAGATTAAAACTTTAACAAAATAACCCTTAAAAGCTATATGCTATCTAGCTGCCTTAATCCTTCATAGACGATAATGCCTACCGCATTTGCTAGATTTAAACTGCGGATGTGTTCACTATACATGGGTATTTTATACAGCTTATCTTTATTATTTTCTGTTATAGTAGGGGATAGGCCAATAGATTCTTTTCCAAAGACTAGGAACATATCGTCCTTAAATGTAATATTCCAATGGCTTTTGGTTCCATGGCTGGTAAAGTAAACTAGATTTTCCCCAGCATGTTTAGTCATAAATTCATCAATGCTATCGTAAGTATGCACAGAAAGATGCTGCCAGTAGTCTAATCCGGCTCTTTTTAAGCGTTTATCTTCAATTTTGAAACCGAAGGGTTTTACTAAATGAAGATTGGAACCAGTAGCTAGACTTAAACGTCCTATGTTTCCCGTATTGGTAGGTATTTCAGGCTCTATCAGAACAATATTAAAAGCCATTTAATTTTCTTTTGATTTTAGGTGAAGATACAACTGCTCTACTTTTTCTCTTGCCCATGGAGTTTTTCTTAAAAATTTTAAACTAGATTTTATGGACGGATTACTTTTAAAGCAGGTAATATTTATTTGATTTGCCAGATAATCCCAAGAATACTCTTTAGTGAGCTCTCCCATGATATCTGTTAATTTTACTCCATGTAAGGGGTTATTTGGTTGCTCCATTGCTTTAAAAAAGTAAAATAGATTGTATGCTTAAATCTAGTAAAAGATTAGATACAGTTATATAAAATGAAAAACTCCGGTAATCAGCCGGAGTTTATTCATCAATCAAAAAACGAACAGTCATGATAAACTGTTGTAGTATACTAAATTACAATATTCTTGCCAAAAAAAAAATTTAAGCTTTATTTAACTGTAATTTAGTTGGTTTTAACCCAAATATGTCTTCAAAATCTTACTTCTAGAAGTATGTTTTAATCTTCTTATTGCTTTTTCTTTGATTTGGCGAACTCGCTCTCTTGTTAAATCGAATGTTTCACCAATTTCTTCAAGAGTCATTGAATGTTGACCAGCTAGTCCAAAATATAAACGAATTACATCTGCCTCACGAGGTGTTAAAGTTTCTAATGCACGTTCTATTTCAGTACGTAATGACTCGTGTAATAATTCTTTATCAGGATTTGGAGATTCACCACTACGAAGTACATCATAAAGGTTAGAATCTTCTCCATCAATAAGCGGAGCATCCATCGATACGTGACGACCAGAGTTTTTCAGAGACTGCTTTACATCTTCAACGGTCATATCCAACTCTTTTGCAATTTCTTCTGCAGAAGGCATACGTTCGTGTGCTTGCTCTAAAAAGGCAAAAGTTTTATTAATTTTATTGATAGAACCAATCTTATTAAGCGGTAAACGCACAATACGGGATTGCTCTGCTAAAGCTTGTAAAATAGATTGGCGAATCCACCATACGGCGTAAGAGATAAATTTAAAACCTCTTGTTTCATCAAAACGTTGAGCTGCTTTTATTAGACCAAGATTACCTTCATTAATTAAATCTGGTAATGTTAATCCTTGATTTTGATATTGTTTTGCTACAGAAACCACGAACCTTAAGTTAGCCTTTGTTAGCTTTTCTAAGGCAATTTGGTCACCTGCTTTAATTCGTTGTGCCAATTCTACTTCTTCATCGGCGGTAATTAAATCTACCTTTCCAATTTCTTGTAAATACTTGTCTAACGATGCGGTTTCCCTATTGGTTACCTGTTTTGTAATTTTTAACTGTCTCATCTAATTTTCTCCTTCAAATTAAGTTCATAAGCTTACGCTCATATAGTTATACGTAAGAAAACGTAAAAAGTTACAATTTGGTAAAATTAAATTCAATTATTTTTTGTAAATAAGAAACCCTCACATTAAATTTCATGCAAGGGCTTACTATGTTTTAGAAGAAAATAGGATTAGTCTCTTCTTGGTTTTCTATCGCGATTATCTCTACCACCGCGACGATCGCTACCTCTTCTGTCTCCACCTTTATCATTTCTTGGCGGACGCTCTACATAACCTTCTGGTTTTGGTAAAAGAGCCTTTCTTGAAACTTTCTCTTTACGAGTTCTAGAATCTATGCCGAAGTATTTTACATCAAACACATCTCCCATATTTACAACATCAGAAACATTTTCTGTGCGTTCCCAAGCTAATTCTGAAACATGAAGTAATACCTCATTCCCTGGTGCATCTGTATATTCAACAACAGCACCAAAGTCTAGCATTTTTATAACTTTTACTTCATAAACACTACCAACTTCAGGTTTAAACAATAAAGAATCAATCTTCGCCATTACAGCATCGATACCTTTACTACCTACGCCAAGTACTTCAACAATACCTTCCTCAGTTACTGGATCTTCATTAATAACGATGGTAGTTTCAGTTTCTTTTTGTAATTCTTGAATCACTTTTCCTCCAGGACCAATCAAAGCACCAATAAATTCGTTTGGAATACGTCTTGTAACCATTGTTGGCGCATGCTCTTTAACATCAGCGTTAGGAGCAGAAATAGTATCGGTAAGTTTTTCCAAGATATGTAAACGTCCATCACGCGCTTGTTTTAAAGCATTAACCAAGATTTCATAAGAAAGACCTTTTACTTTAATATCCATTTGGCAAGCAGTGATACCATCTGCGGTACCCGTTACTTTAAAATCCATATCTCCCAAGTGATCTTCATCACCTAAAATATCTGAAAGAACAGCATATTTTCCAGAATCAGCATCAGATATTAAGCCCATTGCTATCCCTGAAACAGGTTTCTTTAACTGTACACCGGCATCCATCAATGCCATTGTACCTGAACATACTGTCGCCATAGAAGAAGAACCGTTGGATTCTAAAACCTCGGAAACTACTCTTACTGTATAAGGACAATCTTCAGGAACCATTCCTTTTAAAGCACGTTGTGCCAAATTACCGTGACCAACTTCTCTACGGGATGTTCCACGAATAGGTCTAGCTTCACCCGTTGAAAAAGGAGGGAAGTTATAGTGTAAATAGAAACGCTCTTCACCTTCAAAAGATGGCATATCAATCTGATTAGCTTCTCTAGAAGTTCCTAAAGTAACTGTTGCAAGAGCTTGAGTTTCACCTCTTGTAAAGATTGCAGACCCATGGGTAGAAGGTAAATAATCAACTTCACACCAAATTGGGCGAATCTCATCGGTCTTACGCCCATCTAAACGTAAACCTTCGCTTAAAGTAAGGTCACGTACAGCAGCTTTTTCGGCTTTATAAAAATATTTAGAAATTAATCCGCCAAATTCTTCTTGCTCTTCTTCTGAAAAAGATGTAATAATTTCTTCTTTTATTTCGCTAAAAGCAGCGCTTCTCTCATGTTTTGCAGAGCCAGCTTTAGCTACGGCATATACCTTATCATAAGCAAGGTCGTGTACTTTTTTAGCCAAATCTTCATCTTCTCTTTCTGGCTCGTACTCGCGTACTTCTTTCTTTCCAAAAGCTTCGGCAAGTCGTATTTGAGCAGCACATTGTACTTTAATAGCTTCGTGAGCGAATTTGATGGCTTCTGTCATTTCTTCTTCAGAAATTTCATCCATCTCGCCTTCAACCATCATCACAGAGTCCGCAGAAGCCCCAATCATCATATCAATATCGGATTCTGCTAACTGTGCCCTAGTTGGATTAATAACGAATTCACCGTTAACACGGCCTACTCTAGCTTCAGAAATGGCACATTCAAATGGGAAGTCTGATAATTGAATAGCGGCTGAAGCGGCTAAACCTGCCATTGCATCTGGCATAACATCATCATCATGAGACATTAATTGAATCATCACCTGAGTTTCAGAATGATAATCTTTTGGAAATAGCGGACGCAATACACGATCTACTAAACGCATAGTTAAAACCTCACCATCACTTGGTCTAGCTTCTCTTTTGAAAAAACCACCTGGGTAACGCCCAGCAGCAGCAAATTTTTCACGGTAATCTACAGTAAGCGGTAGAAAATCTACATCTGCTTGTTTGTAGTTAGATACAACTGTACATAGTAACATACACTTGCCTGATTGTACAACAACAGAACCGTGTGCCTGTTTTGCCAATTTTCCAGTTTCGATAGAAATTTCTCTACCGTCACCAAGGTCTATGACCTCTTTAAAAGTTTTTGGAATCATAAATTTTGTGTTGCCTTTAAAAATCAAAGGACTTGTTAAACATTTGGTCTACCGTCATCCGGACGGTCGGGTTGTGTTGTTGTGTTGACCAATGAAAAACTAAATGTAGCTTTTTGTGTTGCCTCTTTAGAGGACTTTGCAAAAGTAAGGGGAAGCAAAAGCTTCCCCCATAAATTGTTATTTTCTAATACCTAGCTCTTTAATAAGCTCACGATATTTTACAACATCTTTCTTTTTAAGATAATCTAAAAGACTACGTCTTTTACCTACCAATTTTACCAAAGAACGCTCTGTATTGTAATCTTTATGATTTCTTTTTAAGTGCGTTGTTAGGTGGTTGATACGATGCGTAAATAACGCGATTTGTCCTTCTGTAGAACCTGTGTTTCCTTCAGAACCGCCGTGTTTCTTAAAGATTTCGGCTTTTACTTCTTTTGTTAAATACATTCCAATATTGTTTTAAATGATTTTTATGTATCTGACTGTTTCTCAATCAGTGCGCAAAGATAATTCTTTTTTTTAAAGAAAAAATTCTACTGAAAATTAAAAAGACTGATTTTGCATATGCAGCCTTTTTTGTAGTTTATATTTTGTTTAAATAAATATAATAAGCCAATAACCCCCACGTTATTAAGTAGACCATTTCATCTAGCTATGCGATTTAAATTTGGCACATATTCCCTTAAAATTAAAACCTACAATAGTAGCGAACTCGGAATTGAAAAGGAACATCCCAATTTGGATTTTACCATTCGTCAAAAAGTATTTCATTTCTGGTTCATTCCTCTTTTTCCAGTGGACAAATTTTGGAAGGTAAAACGAAGTGATACCGGAGAAGAAGTTTTGGAGACTACACCCAAGATGCGTAATGCAATTGATTTAAAGGTATTAAAACAAAAGAGTCCTATTTGGAGCTATTCTGGTAGTATTGTCATAGCGATTCCACTATTACTTTTAATGGGTTATTTTCTTTACGGAGTTGTAGATAATGCAATTGATAATGTAAATAAAAATGTTGCAAAAAATAACCGTATAGATAATAAAGAGGAATTGGTAAAAGCTCCTGAAATAAATGATCTTTACACTTTTAAAACTTTAGATGTAGACATAGTGACTGATATGAACGGACATTTTGTAAAGTATAAGCCTTCCTATTTTTCTTCTCCAACTAAAGTGGATTATGTAGTTAATTATATATCTAAAGACTCTATTGGATTTGAGTTTATAAAAAGTAGAAATTATAGCAATCATACATTTGGCTTTAAGCAGGAGTTTAGACTCTCGAAAAATGAGCTGATTTTAGCAACAAAAAATTATCAGGATTTAAAAATTCAAAAATACCCCAATGAAGTTGGAGCAAAGACTAAAGATATAGTAGGTGTTTTTGAAATTGTTAGGGGAGAAGAAATGGACGTAAATTAATTTAGCGTCAAATAATAAGTGAACTTATTTTTCTTTGTTAGAAAGCACAACCGTTAGGCTGCGGCTCTTGATTTTCTAAATTTTTTGCAAAACCTGAATCTAAAGTGGTTGCTGTAAAATCTTCGTTTACAGAGCCTTTCATGACTTTGGAACCATAAGAGGTATTGTTCATGTGTACACGGACATAAACCTCGGTGTTTTTTAAAATTTCCACGGGGCCTCCAGAACGGGTAAAAGGTTGCTCGTTTACATGGCTATGGGCAAGAATCCTTCGGTAAATCAAATTGCCTTGTAGGTCAGTAACTTCCCACCAATCCGCATACTGGTCACAACCAGTATCTGGACTTGCAATAGTGACGCTAAATGTGTAATTATTATCACCTCCACTAAAATTGACCTCAATTACAGAAGCCAATTCATTAGAATCTATAATTTCCTCTTTTTCTTGAGCTATATCTTTGGTTTCTGAACTACAACAAAAGAATGCAAAAACTAAAGTTGTGATTAAAATTTGCATCCATTTACTCATAATTGGTTTTATGAATTAGTTACGGACAGGCTGATTGGTAATTAAATCTATATATAGATTTAATTTCTTTTTTAAATCACGTCTGTGCGAAATAAAATCTAGGAACCCGTGTTCTTTTAAAAACTCAGAAGTTTGGAAGCCTTCAGGAAGTTCTTTTCCTGTAGTGTCTTTTACAATTCTTGGTCCAGCAAAACCTATTAATGCTCCAGGCTCAGAAATATTAATATCTCCTAACATTGCATAAGATGCGGTTGTACCACCAGTTGTTGGATCTGTACACAGAGAAATATATGGAATTTTAGCTTCTGCTAATTGTGCCAACTTTGCAGAAGTCTTAGCCAGTTGCATTAAGGATAAAGCAGCCTCCATCATACGCGCTCCACCAGATTTTGAAATCATTAAAAATGGGACTTTCTTCTTTTTTGCATGGTCAATAGCGCGAGCAATTTTTTCACCTACAACACTACCCATAGAACCGCCAATAAAACTAAAATCCATACAAGCAACCACAATATCTTTGCCCATAGATTTTCCAATAGCTGAACGAACAGCATCATTAAGACCTGTTTTTGCTTGTGCTGCTTTTAAGCGATCAGAATACTTTTTAGTATCTTCAAATTTTAATGGGTCTTTTGAATTTAATTTTTCATCCAACTCTTGGAATTTATTATCATCAAAGAGAATTTCAAAGTATTCTTTACTGCCAATACGAACGTGATAGTCATCTTCTGGACTTACATAAAAGTTTTTTGCTAAATCTTCAGATTCAACAATTTTACCAGTAGGAGATTTATACCATAGTCCCTTGGGAGTGTCTTTTTTTTCTTCCGTTGCGGTCTGTATTCCCTTTTCTTTTCTTTTAAACCAAGCTGTCATAAAAGTAATTTTTAGTTAAAGGGTATTTACATTATTTAGATCTTCAAATGCCTTTTTTAAGCGAGCTACAAATGTTTTTTCACCTTCACGTAGCCAAACTCTTGGGTCATAGTGTTTTTTATTTGGTGAGTCGTCGCCATCAGGATTTCCAATCTGGGATTTTAAATACTCAGATTTAGACCCCATATAATCTCTAATTCCGCTCATAAAAGCGTATTGTAAATCAGTATCAATATTCATTTTTATTACCCCGTAGCTGATACCTTCGCGAATCTCTTCAACTGTAGAACCGGAACCACCATGAAATACAAAATCGATATGATTGTGTTCAACGCCGTATTTCTCAGAGATATACTCCTGAGAATTTTTTAAGATTTTTGGAGTTAGTTTAACATTACCTGGTTTATAGACACCGTGTACATTTCCAAATGCTGCAGCAATCGTAAATTGTGGACTAACTTTGCTTAATTCTTCATAGGCATAAGCGACTTCTTCTGGTTGTGTGTATAGTTTGGAATCATCAACATCTGTATTGTCTACTCCATCTTCTTCACCACCAGTAATTCCGAGCTCAATTTCTAAAGTCATACCCATTTTGGACATTCTTTCTAGATATTGTTTACAGATTTCAATATTTTCTTCGATTGGTTCTTCAGAAAGATCAATCATATGAGAGCTGAATAAAGATTTTCCAGTTTCTTTAAAATGTATTTCACTTGCATCTAGTAAACCGTCTATCCAAGGTAAAAGCTTTTTAGCACAGTGATCGGTATGTAAAATTACGGAAACACCATAGGCTTCTGCTAAAGTGTGAACATGTTTTGCACCGGCTATAGCACCAGCAATTGCTGCTTTTTGATTTTCATTACTTAAACTTTTGCCTGCATTAAATTGTGCACCCCCATTAGAGAATTGGATAATTACAGGCGCATTTAAATCTCTAGCAGTTTCTAAAACACCATTTATAGTATCTGACCCTATTACATTAACAGCTGGTAACGCATAGTTATTAGCTTTAGCATGATTAAAAATAGCTTGTACCTCTTCTCCTGTTGCTACACCAGGTTTTATATTGTGAGCCATATGTTTTGTTAGTTATCGATTTAAAATAAGGAACAAATGTAATAAAATATTTAGGCTTAAAAAGGATAATTAATACCGATATTAAGTACGGAATCATTGAGGTTGAAATCTGTAAACCACCTATCAGAACCAATACGAGCCGGGTTATGGGTTTTAAAGCCTAAATCAAAACGAAAAACAAAATAGCTTAAATCGTACCGCAGTCCAAAACCAGTACCTAACGCAATATCTTGTAGAGAGCTAAAACCGTTGAACGTTGCTTCTTTATCATCTACATTATCCAAAACATTCCAAATATTACCAGCATCAGCAAAAAGGGCCCCTTTTATAGCACCAACAATTGGAAAACGATACTCTAAGTTAAACCCTAGTTTAAAGTTGGCCTCATTAAAGTCGTTTGTGTTTTCTGTTCTACCGGGACCTAAAGAATAAACCTGCCATGCACGGTTATCGTTTGCACCTCCTCCAAAATAACTACGAACAAATGGAATACTGTTAGAATTCCCATATGGGATGGCCAAACCAAAAATACTTCTAAAAGCTAAAACACTTTCTTTATCCAAGTCCCAATGTTTTATATACTCCACATCAGTTTTTACATATTGAGAATATGGGATACTATATACAAGATTTTGTCCTTCTTCATTGGTGTTAAATTGGATAAAATTAGAGAAGGCAGACAAAAAATTGCCAGCACTCTCTAGTTTTATTCTATACTGGTAAAAACTATTATCATTGGTATCTGTACGGTTATTCTTTTGAAAAGCGAAGTTCGAGGAAAAAATAAGGTTATTTTCTGTTAAACGATTTCTACGTTCCTCAATACTTCTTACTTCATCTTCATCATCTGGTGTGAGGGCATTACCACCTCTAATTATAGCGTCTATGAAGTCATTTGCGCCATTAGGTATTGAAAGTGTTATATTGTTAGCGTCATCAGGATCAGTTTCGAAAAAACTTTCAAAACCATTTATATTCTCATAATTATTAGCAATATCATCTAAAGCTGTATAGGTGTTATTGTATACATTGAAGAAATTTTCTGCGTTGGTGTTTCTAACAAATTCAATATTTATTAACTCCAAAGAGTTTTTGGCAAAGTTATTTGGGGACCAATTGTAAGCTAAAGATGTATTTAGAACTTGTCTATCTAATCCAATATTTTGCTGAAAATTTGTACCAATAGATAATCTGGTCTGTGGTACCATATAGTAGGGAATCACTTTTTCTGTATTGAATGGAAACCAAATTCTTGGAAAGGTGAGATTTATGTCTCCCCCAATTTCTGAAGTAAATGTTTCTTCGGATAATGATCGGTCACTTATAATACCAATAGAACCTCTAGTAGAAAAACTTAAAGTTTCGGCGCCACCAAAAACATTTCTGACAAATACAGAAGCACTTAAAGCAGTCCCAACAACCTGAATATCTGACCTAGAAACATCAAAATCAAGGCTTAAAGAATACTTTGATCTTGCTGCTAGATAGATATTAGAAATTAAACGAGATTGTATAGTATCTTGTTGAAAATCAATATTAGGGTATTTAAAAGTATTTAGGTTAGTAACCTGTCTTTGGGTACGAATTCTGTCTAAATCTCTATAAATACTGTCTTTTTCAAAGAAAATAGCATCAGTTAATGCATCTGGTTTGTAACGTAATTTATCCTTGTAATAAATGGTATAGCCTTCGTGTTCTATAGTTTTTAAAGAATCTTTATTCTGATTAAACAGATAGTCGGCATAAATATTTATCTTTTCAAAACGATGTACTTTATATTCTTGAGAATTGGAATCTGAGTTTGAAGCTATAAAGTTTTTAATGTTCATTTGAACATCCATCTTTTGATCATCAGATAATTTCGTAGTATCTCTTAAAATATCATAACCAATAGAACTCTCTTGGAAGTTATAAACTCCAGAATTTCTAAAAATTGTGGTTAGTCGTTGACGCTCCTTATTAAAGTTACTTAAATTAAATTGCTCTTTATCTTTTACAAAAGATTCTTCTTTATTGTTTTGATATAATGAGTCTATATCTGAAGAAAGAATATTTGTAGTTAAAGAATCAACAAAATACGGTTTTCCCAAATCAACTGCATATTCAATTTTAGCTCTTTTTTTTCTCTTTACAGGGACTATGTTATATGATGCGGTGTTGTTAAAATATCCTTTACTACCATAGTAGGCTTGAAGACGTTCTGTAGATTTTCTTGTCTTTGAAGTGTCTATTACTGCTGGGGGTTCGCCAACTCGTTTAAAAAAATTGCTGTACCCCTTAACAAAAAAGGATTCTCCTAAGCGATTAACCTGCTTTTTTGATAAAAATGAATTTAAACGTTTTTTTCGTTTTGGCTTTTTCTCTAACCAATTTTGATATAAAGAGTCTGGATTGTCCTTAGCAAGGTTATAAAGATTTAAACGCAGTGGGTAGCCTAAAACATTACTATTGGGTTTTTGTGACAATAAGTTTTTTACTTCATCTTTAGTTACTTTAACACTATCTGCATGGATTGTATTTTTTGTAAGTAAAAACTCTTCATCACTTACTTTTTTAATCGTATTGCAAGAAGATAATACGAGTAAAAATAATAATACTCCTATTTTTGCCCTGAATTTGCCAAGAACCTTTATTATCTTCATTGGGGTCAAAATTACGTGATTTAACATGGTTAGCAAAAACCAACTAAAACTGATTAAAAGCTTACAGCAAAAAAAGTACCGAAATGAGCATGGTCTTTTTTTTGTAGAAGGTTTTAAAGCGGTTAATGAGCTTTTGAACTCAAATTTAAATTTGTTTAGACTATTAGCAACAAAGCAGTTTGTTGGAGGATTTCTAAATACAGAAATTGAGGAGATTGAAGAAACAGACTTAAAAAAAATTAGTGCATTACAGAATCCTAGTGGCGTTATAGCGGTTTTCGAAATTCCTAAACCAATGCCAATTAGCTATGAGGACTGGATAGTTGTTCTTGACAATATTAGAGATCCGGGAAACCTTGGAACCATTATTAGACTTTGTGACTGGTTTGGAATTAAAAATTTGGTTTGCTCAAAAGAGACTGTAGATTGTTTTAATCCAAAAGTACTTCAGGCTACTATGGGTTCAATTTCAAGAGTAAATATCGTTTATCAAGATTTAGAATCTTTTTTAGTAAACACTAGTTTGCCAGTTTATGGAACCTTTATGAAAGGTAGTTCTATATATAAAGAGGATTTTCCCAAAGCGGGAATTATAATTATGGGTAATGAAGCCAATGGAATATCGCCTAAGCTTGGAACCAATATAAAAAATAGAATAACGATACCCCAATTTGGAAATCGAGCTACAGAAAGCCTAAATGTGGCAACCGCGACAGCTATTGTTTTAAGTGAAATAAGGGGGAAAAGCTAGCTTTTTTTTGAATTACTCAAAAGTAAAGTTGATAAAAATTCCTCGTGTTCTAATTGCATTAATATTTCCAGTCCAAGCACTGTTTGGGTCGTTATCTGGTACCAGTTCGTCTGTTAATGCAAAAACTCCTCTAATAGAGGGTGTAAATTTGAAAAACTCAGTATAAAAATCTACTCCAAAGCCAAGTTCGTATCCGTACACGTTTTTTTTCATTCTAAAGGTACCACTGCTGTTATCGTCTAAGCTATCTTCATTGGCACCTAAATTTGTTGCGGCATAACCACCTCCAATTATGAAAGGTTTAAAATTATTTAACCGCTTAGTGCTTATCTTAAGTAGGAGAGGGAAACGTATGTAGGTAGACCTTACTTCTCTAATCGCATCATTTTCAGTAGTAAAACCTGGAAAACCAAGAATTCTTTGGCTGTATAACAGCCCAGGTTCAAATCTAAGATCTGCAAATTCACTAAGTCTTAATTCACCAATAAGACCAACATTAAAACCAAAACTTTTATCAACTAGAACATCTTGACCAATATCGTTTTCATATTCAAATTGAAAATCATATTGATTAATTCCTAAATAATATCCCCAATTAAGAAGTGCTTTATCTTCATTCTGGATATTTATTATAGGGTCTTTTTTGAATTGAGCTTGAAGACTGTTTGAAGCCATTAGTACGGCTACCAGGACAAGTAAGTTTTTCATTTATTTATTTTGACGCTACATATATAGTTGCAACCCCAAATGTTTGAGGTTTATTCTCTATAGCTATAAACCCAATTTTAGCCAAAATATTGTTGAAAGCTTCTCCATGAGGAAAGATTGCTGCAGATTCAGAAAGATAATTATAGGCTACTTTATCTTTGGAAAATAACTTGCCAATCGCTGGTAAGATGTATTTAGCATAAATAGTATAGCCATGTTTAAAAGGTGTTTTTGTTGGAACAGAGGTCTCAAGTATTGCTAAAGTTCCTTTTGGAGCTAGTACTCTATATATTTCTCGAAGTCCTTTTTCTAAATTTTCAAAATTTCTAACACCAAAAGCCACCGTAATGGCTTCGAAAGAATTGTCTTCAAAATTTAGGTTTTCACTGTCTCCAACTACCATTTCAATAGTTGTACTTAATTTTTTATCATTTATTTTTTCGATACCAACTTCTAGCATTCCCTTAGAAATATCTAGACCAACAATTCTACTAGCTCCAGTCTTTACCATTGCTATGGCTAGGTCACCAGTTCCTGTAGCTATATCCAAGATTGTCTTAGGTTTGGCGTTGCCAACAAGACGCACCACACGTTTACGCCATTTAGTATCTATCCCTAAAGAAATTACACGATTTAAACCGTCATAATTCCTAGAAATAGCATCAAACATTTTGGTAACCTGTGCTTTTTTATCTAAATCTGAATCTTTATATGGAATTACTTTCTTTGCCATTGTAAAAATTGAACTGCAAAGATACAACATGGACCAAGAGTCTTATGTAAACTTATGGTACAAAATAAAATGTGTAATTTTGTATAAAAATAAGAACTATCTCGCTTTATGAGCGAAAGTTTTTACCATCAAACAAACTATCCTTTTCCTCATAACTGCTTAATTTACTAAAGTTGTTTATAGTTAAAAAAAACTTTTATAGTTAATGAAAATAATCATAGCAGGTGCTGGCGAAGTAGGCTTTCATTTGGCCAAGCTTTTATCATACGAATCTCAGGATATTACACTAATTGATACTGACAAAGAAAGTCTTTCTTATGCAGATAATCATTTGGATATTAGGGTTTTAAAAGGTGATGCAACATCAGTTTCGGTTTTGCAAGATGCAAATGTGGAAAACTCAGATTTGGTAATTGGTGTTACTGCTTCAGAGACTACAAACTTAACCCTATGCCTTCTAGCTAAACAATTGGGTTGTAAAAAAACTATTGCCAGAATTTCGAATACAGAATTTGTAGATAATAAGGAACTTATAAAGTTTGATAATCTTGGTATAGATGAATTAATCTCGCCTGAGGAGTTAGCAGCAACGGAAATACAGTTATTACTTAATCAATCTGCATTTAATGATACTTATGAGTTTGAAGAAGGCTTATTGACTATGGTTGGGGTCTTTTTGCCAAAAACGGCACCATTTGTGGGTAAAATGGTGAAAGAAGCGGCTACTATATTTCCTGAGGTACATTTTATGCCAATTGCCCTTCAACGAATGGGTACGCAATACACGGTGATTCCTAGGGGTGATACTGTTTTTAAAGAAGGTGATCAGCTATATTTTATTACTTCAGCAGAAGGTGTAGATGAGCTTTATAAGCTTACAGGGATGAAGAAGAAAGAAATAAAGAATGTTATGATTCTTGGAGGTAGTAAAGTAGGCTGTAAAACTGCACATTATCTCTGTAGTAATAAATTTAATGTAAAACTTATAGAAAAGGATAAAGAAAAAGCCTTTGATGTTGCCGATACATTACCAAACGCGTTAGTAATAAATGGTGATGGCAGGAATGTAGAATTATTGGATGAAGAAAGTTTAGATTCTATGGATGCCTTTATAGCAGTTACAGGAAATTCAGAAACTAATATTATGTCTTGCCTTGTTGCTAAATCTAAAGGTATGAAGAAGACTATTGCTTTGGTTGAGAACATGGATTACTTTCAACTTTCACAATCTATAGGTATAGATACTTTGATTAATAAAAAACTTTTAGCTGCTAACAATATTTTTAGATACATAAGAAGAGGAGAAGTATTAGCCTTAACAAGGCTGAATAATTTGAATGCGGAGATATTAGAGTTTGAGGTTAAACCGACATCATTGGTAAATGGTGAAATTATTAAGGAATTAGACTTTCCTAGAGATGCGATTATTGGAGGGGTAATACGCGATGGAAAAGGGATTATAGCTCTTGGTGACTTTAAAATTTTAGAAGGAGATAAGGTTGTTGTCTGTAGTCTTCCAAAAGCAATTTCAAGAATTGAAAAACTGTTTTTATAATGGGACTTAATCTTAGGATTATTGTTCACATCATGGGTTTGTTATTGCTTTGCAATGGTGGCTTTATGCTTGTTGCTGCTTTAGTTAGTGGAATATATCAAGATGGGGCAACGTTGGACATAGGGATGGCTTCGATTGTTACTTTGTTGGTTGGTATTATGGCGATGTTTTATACTCGTGGACACCGGAAAGAAGTTAAGCGAAAAGAAGGATACATTATTGTAACGTTTGGATGGATTGTGATGTCGCTTTCAGGAGTACTACCTTATCTTTTTTCTGGAGTAATCCCTTCGATTACTGATGCCTTTTTCGAAACTATTTCTGGATATACAACAACAGGAGCTTCTATTTTAAATGATATTGAAAGTTTGCCAAAAGGTATTTTGTTTTGGCGTAGCCTTACCCATTGGATTGGTGGAATGGGTATAATTGTGCTAGCAATTGCAATACTTCCATTATTGGGTATTGGCGGGATGCAACTTTTTGCCGCTGAAGCTCCTGGTCCTGGTGGTGATAAGCTACACCCTAGAATTACAGATACTGCTAAAAGATTATGGCTTATTTATGTAGGTTACACGGTTGCAGAAACTATCTTATTGAAGATAGCAGGAATGTCATTTTTTGATGCAATGAACCATGCTTTGGCTACGCTGTCTACAGGTGGCTTTTCTACAAAAAATGCAAGTGTGGCTTATTGGAATAATCAACCCATTATTCAATACATTATAATTGTCTTCATGTTCTTGGCTGGAACAAACTTTGTAATTAGCTACTTTGCTTTTACAAAAAAGATACAACGAGTAATCAAGGATGAAGAGTTTAGAGTGTATAGTATTTTTATTATAGGATTTGCCCTGGTAGCCTTTCTAATCGTATTATTTCAAGCAGATGTGCCAATTTCGGATTATCATCCTCAAGTATGGGGTAAGACAGAAAGTGCTTTTAGGCATTCCTTATTTCAGGTGCTGGCAATAGTGACAACGACAGGTTTTGTTACTGCAGATTTTACCAATTGGACGCCCTTTTTAACGGTTTTCTTCTTTGGTTTAATGTTTTTGGGAGGGTCAGCAGGTTCTACCTCTGGTGGAATTAAGGTAATGCGCCATTTACTTATTATTAAAAATGGGATATTAGAATTTAAACGAACATTGCATATTAATGCAATTATACCCGTCCGGTATAACAATAAAACTGTCACGGAACATATCGTTTATAACATAATAGCTTTTTTTGTTTTGTATATGCTTTTGTTTATTATTGGAGCATTAGTATTGGCATTTTTAGGATTGGATTTTGAGTCTTCTGTTGGAGGCGCAGCGTCATCCTTAGGTAATGTTGGCCCTGCATTAGGTGATCTAAATCCAGTTGTGAATTTTAGTGAACTACCTGCTTTTGGTAAATGGTGGTGTGGATTTCTAATGCTTTTAGGGAGACTAGAACTTTTTACAGTTCTAATTTTATTAACTCCATTCTTCTGGAAAAGAACTTAAAATTGTTCAAAAAATATCATTCTTAACTTTTGAATGATATATAAATTTTATTAGTTGAAATTGCTATACAACGGCTTTAATCCTAGAAACAGCTTCTCTAATTTCTTTTTCCGATGCTGCATAAGAAATACGGATACTATTCCCGTTGCCAAATGCATCACCGGTTACGGTTGCAACATTCGCGCTTTCTAATATATACATGGCAAAGTCAGAAGCATTGTTAATTTTGGTTCCGTTTAAAGTTTTTCCAAAGAATGCAGATATATCTGGAAAAACATAAAAAGCACCTTCTGGCTCATTACATTTAAACCCGTCAATATTATTAAGCAATTCTAGAATTAGTTTTCTTCTTTCTTTAAATTCATCAACCATGTATTGAACACGGTCTGGAGATTCTATCAAGGCAGTTATAACAGCTCTTTGCGCAATACAATTGGCACCGCTAGTTACTTGGCCTTGAAGTTTATTACAGGCTCTAGCAATGTATGAAGGAGCTCCAATATAACCAATACGCCAACCAGTCATTGCAAAAGCCTTTGCAACGCCGTTAACGGTTACTGTACGGTCGTACATATCATTAAACTCAGCCATAGATGCATGTGCAGTAACCCCATAGTTAATATGTTCGTAAATCTCATCACTAACAACTATTATTTGGGGATGCTTCTGCAATACATCAGCTAAAGCTCTAAGTTCTGCTTTGCTATAAATAGAACCACTTGGGTTGCAAGGAGAGCTATACCAAAGCATTTTAGTTCTTGGGGTAATGGCATCCTCTAATTGTTGAGGTGTCATTTTAAAATCATTTTCTATAGATGATGAAACTTCAACAGGAATACCATCCGCTAGTTTTACAATATCACTATAACTAACCCAGTATGGGCAAGGTAAAATAACTTCATCTCCTTTATTCAGACAAACTTGCGCAATATTGTATAGTGCTTGTTTTGCACCTGTAGAAACTACTATTTGCGATGGCTCATATACAAGATCATTATCACGTTTGAATTTGGTAATAATAGCTTGCTTTAATTCAGCGTAACCATCCACTGGTGTATAGGAATTATAACCATCATTTACAGCCTGTATCGCTGCTTCCTTAATATAATCTGGAGTATTAAAATCTGGTTCTCCTAAACTTAAGCCTATTATGTCTTTTCCAGAAGCTCTTAATTCACGTGCCTTAGCGGCCATTTCTAGGGTTGCAGAAGGAGTTACGCTATTTATCCTATCCGAAAGTTGGTTGCTCATTGTATATTTTAATTTCTAATACTGTAAGGAAGGTTGCTTGCCTAGTTCCTTTAAATGTTTGAAATGCGAAATTATCGCTTTTCGAGTAGTTTTGTACTCGTTATACGGCAAATTAAATTCCTTAGCTGTTTCTTTCACAATTTTTGAAATTTTTGTGTAATGAACATGGCTAATATTAGGAAAAATATGATGTTCAACCTGATGATTTAAACCACCAGTAAACCAATTGATAATTCTATTTTTTGTTCCAAAATTAACCGTAGTAAACAATTGGTGTATTGCCCATGTATTCTTCATGGTGCCACTTTCATCTGGTAATGGGGTTTGCGCATCGTCGACTATATGTGCTAATTGAAATACAACACTCAAAATTACACCAGCGACATAATGCATAATAAAAAATCCTAAAAGTATTTGCCACCATGGAATATCAACAAGAACTAATGGAAGTACTATCCAAATAGTAATATAGAGTGCTTTAGTAACAACTAGCGTGCTCCAATTAATTACTGGACTTGGTAATTTACCGTATGATAACTTACGTTTCATATAGCGGTACATTTGCTGAAAATCTGTAGTAATCGCCCAGTTAAAAGTTAATAATCCGTACAGAAAAATAGAATAGAAGTGTTGGAATTTATGATGCTTTTTCCATTCTGCGTGTTTAGAAAAACGCAGTATTCTCCCGGCCTCCATATCTTCATCGTGTTCATGTATGTTTGTGTAGGTATGGTGTAGCACATTATGTTGTACCTGCCAATTATAAACGTTACCAGCAAGAATGTAGATGCTGCTACCCATAATTTTATTCACCCATTTTTTATTGGAATACGCACCATGATTACCATCATGCATTACATTCATTCCAACACCTGCCATTCCAACACCCATTACTATTGATAAAAGTAAATAGCCCCAAAAAGGTAAGTTCAATGTTAGAATTAAAAAATATGGTGTAAGAAATAAAGAGAACATTACAACAGTTTTTAAGTGAAGCCTCCAGTTGCCTGTTTTCTTTATTTTGTTTTCGTTAAAATATTGATTGACTCTTTTGTTAAGAGTTCTAAAAAACTGTGCGGAATCTTTTCTTGAAAATCGAATTGTATCCTTCTGCATCTTATAAAATTTTACGTTACAAAGGTAACTAAATTGGTAGTCCAAAAAGTTAGGGTTATACTAAAACGTTATTTGAGATTCTAAAAGTATTATTTTTGGCCAGTTTAACAAATAGGATGACTTCAGAAATCGTTTTTAAATATTTTACAAAGCTAACAGAAGTTCAAAAACAACAGTTTTTGCAATTGGATGCGCTTTACCAAGATTGGAATCAGAAAATTAACGTAGTTTCAAGAAAAGATATTGATGAACTTTACATAAGACATGTACTTCATTCTTTAGGGATTGCTAAAATTCAAAAATTTAATGAAGGGGCTCAGATTTTGGATGTGGGCACGGGAGGAGGTTTTCCTGGAATACCGCTGGCAATTCTATTTCCAGAAACGAAATTCACACTTGTCGATGCTATTGGTAAAAAGATTAAAGTTGTACAAGAAGTTATAGATGGTCTTGGATTAGCTAATGTCACCGCGCATCATTCTAGAGTTGAAGATTTACCTGGGCAGTTCGATTTTATTGTGAGTAGAGCAGTGGCCGCAATGTCTACTTTCGTGCATTGGACAAAGGGAAAAATAAAAAAAGATTCCGCTCATGAGCGTAAAAATGGAATTCTATATCTAAAAGGAGGTGATTTAACAGAAGAGTTAAAAGAATATAGAAATGCTCAGATTTTTGATTTACCAGAGTATTTTGAGGAAGACTTTTTCCAAACAAAGAAAGTAGTATATCTACCTCTAAAGTTTAGGGGATAAAAAAGGCGCCATATGGCGCCTTTTTTATATGGGTTAAATTTTACTTACTCCATGGTGGCACAACTCCGTTAGAACGGGCATAAGCAATTAATTGGCCTTTATGTTCACCGTTATGCTCCATCATTGCTAAAAGACCACCTAATTTGTTCATTTTAGCAAAACCGAAGTCAACTTCTGTGTTTAAGTCATCGTTTTTAACCATCATGATTTTTTCTAATACAAACTCATTTGATTTTTTTAAGGCTGCGATAATATTTTCTTTACCAGTAATTTTGCCCAGATTCATCATATCTACATCTTCTGGTGGTGCAAAGCCCATTTTCATTGCTAAATAGTAATTACCTCCTGCTACATGTAATAGTGCTTCTCCAACTGAATTTATACCTTCTGCTGGTCTCCAGTCGTATTGGTCTTCAGAAAAGGCCTCAGCTAATTGAATAACTTGACCTTGATTGCCCTGTAAAACTCCTTGTATGGTAGCCTGGGCTAAATTGTCTTGTGCATATGTTACTACTGCTACTAGTAACACAAATAGTGTCGTTAATTTTTTCATTATTTATAAATTAAGGTTATGCCAAGAAATTAAAACTTAGCATGTCTTAAAAGTAATGAAAATCTTTAGCGATTTGTAATGCTAGTAGAAATGAATAAGAAAAGTATTAAGTAAAAAACACATTTGCATATACTAGTCTGCACTTGTATGTGTAATTTTTTAAACGATACCAGACCTTGTCAATTGTATTACCTAAACCAATAAATATGTTTCCTAGTGAGGTCATAATAAAGTAAATTTAAGTTAATAATAATTTACAAACAATTAATTAACGTTAAATTTACATTGAAATTATCTTATTTATTAGAAATAATGTAATTGATAGAAAGAAAAAACGCTTCTAATTAGCTCTATTTCAGGCTGGTTAGAAGCGTTTTAAGAATTAAATTAATTATTTTGTTTTATCCTAAAAATGGATAGCGATAATCCTCTGGAGTCACAAAAGTTTCTTTAATCAACCTAGGAGAAACCCAACGTAATAAATTTTGAGCAGAACCTGCCTTATCATTGGTTCCTGAAGCTCTTGCGCCACCAAATGGTTGTTGACCAACGACTGCTCCGGTTGGTTTGTCATTAATATAGAAGTTGCCTGCACAATTTTGCAGAGCTTTGGTAGCTTCATCAATAGCATATCTATCTTGTGAAAGCACAGCCCCAGTTAGCGCATATTCCGATGTGCTATCAACGAGTTCTAAAGTTTTAGACCAATCTTTATCATCATACACATAAATCGTTACCACAGGTCCAAAAAGTTCTGTGCACATAGTTGTATACTTTGGGTCATTTGCTACAATTACTGTTGGCTCAATAAAATATCCTTTAGATTTATCGTAAGAACCACCTGCAAAGACCTCAGCATTTTTATCTGCTTTAGCTTGGTCAATGAACTTTGCTAGCTTATCAAAAGAGCCTTCATGTATTACAGCAGTAATAAAATTGCTCATATCTTCAGGAGAACCTGGTTTATTAAAACTTTCTACGTCCTTTTTAACCAAACCTAAAATTTCATCGGCAGTAGATTTTGGTAAATAGACCCTAGAGGCCGCACTACATTTTTGACCTTGAAATTCAAAAGCCCCTCTTATAATAGCAGTAGCTACTTGAGCAGGTTTAGCAGTAGGATGAGCTAGAATAAAATCTTTACCACCAGTTTCACCAACTATACGTGGATAGGTTTTGTAATTGTGAATATTTGTTCCTATTTGCTTCCATAATTCTTTAAAGACATGAGTAGAGCCCGTAAAATGAAGTCCTGAAAAATCTGGACTTGCTAATACAGTATCAGTAATCATAACTGGGTCGCCCATTACCATATTAATTACGCCATTTGGTAAACCTGCTTCTTTGAACACGTCCATAATTACTTTGGCGGAATAAACTTGGCTGTCACTAGGCTTCCAAACCACTACATTACCCATCATAGCCGCACTCGCTGGTAAATTTCCTGCGATGGCAGTAAAATTGAACGGTGTAATAGCATACACAAAACCTTCTAAAGGACGATACTCTACTCTGTTCCAAATACCTTCAGCAGAGTCTGGCTGCACTTCATAAATTTGACTCATGTATTCTACATTAAAACGTAGAAAATCAATAAATTCACATGCCGCATCAATTTCAGCTTGATGAATAGTTTTTGATTGTGCCATCATAGTGGCAGCATTTATTTTTGCACGGTAAGGTCCAGCGATTAGTTCGGCTGCTTTTAAAAATATAGAAGCACGTTGTTCCCACGTTAAATTTGCCCAAGCTTCTCTTGATTCAAGACAACTCGAGATTGCTTTTTCAACATGAGCTTTTTCAGCAGTATGATAATGACCAACTATATGCTTGTAGTCATGTGGAGGTGACATAGGTTTTGTATTCCCCGTCTTAATTTCTTCTGCGCCAATATAGAGGGGTACTTCAACCTGACTATTGTAATAAGATTTATATTGTTTTAGAACGGATTCACGCTCTGGAGACCCTGGAGCGTAACTTTTAATAGGTTCATTAATTGCCGTTGGAACTTGAAAAAAACCTTTACCCATTTCGGAAAATTTAAGTGTTAAATATTTCCAGCAAAGGTAGTAAACGGTAAACTAAAAAGCGACTAGTTTAGAGCGAAAGGTGCTGCGAATTTGAAGGTAGGAACTTCAACCAAAAATTCTTCAGTAGATATTAAGTTTACCATCTGAAAAAAACCTTTCATTGCTCCAATAGGAGAAGCCAATAGAGACCCAGAACTATACGTATGGGTTTTTCCAGGTTTAATAACTGGTTTTTTTCCAATTACACCTTCACCATCCACAGTTTCCATTTCTTTTAGAGAGTCAAAAATATCCCAATGACGTGCTGTAAGTTGTACTGACTCTTTACTCTGATTCTCTACAGTAATAGTATACCCAAATGCATAGTGCATTTTATAGTTTTTGAAGAACGTTCCTTCAAAAGTGGTTTGCACCGATACTTTGATTCCTTTGGTTACTTGTGTAATCATATTCAATATGTAAAAACACTTCCTATTCCTAAGAGTAATACTGTAATTATTGCTAAAAAAGTAAATACTGAATTTAGAAATACGTATTTAATACTCGTTTTAAAAAATCCTTGACCGTAAAATTTTCTCATGGCTTGAAAAAGATAAATTCCAAAAATTAATAGGAATAAACCTGATGTTGACCAATCAAAAATTATGTCTATTATCCAGCTAAGGATGAGCAAGATAAATAATAAGGATTGGTTGTGGAAACTAAAGATTAAATGATCGGTATAGGTGTGTTTTTTACGGATGTAAACCACAGAAATGAAAATTGTAAAGATGGGTAAAAAGAAAAATATGACGAAAGGGAGTTTAGAAATTGTATCGTTTAACCAACTTCCTGGCTGCCTCCAAGCACGTAGCATACTTCTAGATGCGTTAAAGGCCAATTTGGTTTTTAAGGAACCATCAATATTATATTTAGCCTTTGCATCTGCATAACTGCTTATAGAATCTTTCCTAAGCATTGTAAAGAAAAACTCCATATTATCGTAGAAATCACTATCTGAATTTTCTTTTAAATTTTTGTAATAGGCTTTAGGATTAGCATTCATCAAAGAATCTTCTTTTTTTCCTTCTATTTCTTTTTGCCTTATATAATACCCTAAAGAATCCAAGCCTTTAATACCCTCACCAATCTCTGGGTTATTTGTTTTAATAGAATCTAGACTACTGAATAGGTTGTCTAACTCTTTTTCGACCTTAATACTATCATTTTTTATTTCTTCTGGTGTTTTGTTATCGTCAAATGAAAAAGATAAGGGACCGGTTTGGCGTACTTTTTCATCTAGTTTTAAATCATCTAAATTTAAAAAAGCCCCACCATAACTTACCATTAAAAAGTATAGAAAAGCCAATGTTAAAAGAAATCGAAAAGGATTAGTATATGAAATTCTTTTTCCGTTAATGTAGTCCTTAGTAATAGTTCCAGGTTTAACTAGCATGGCGTACAATGTGGCTAGTAACTTAGAGTCGTAATTGATTAGATTAGAGAAAAACTCATCAAAAAAATCCCTTATGACCAGTTTTTTTGTGCTATTTGCTTGCGAACAATTTGGACAATACTTGTCGCTCATATCTAAAGGATGCCCGCAGTTTAGGCATTTAGTACCTCTAAACTTAAGCTCATAGCGTCCTTTGGTTATTAGACTTTTTTCTTCTCCCTCTGCCATTTGGTTGGTTCTGGGATTAAAGATAAATTAATTACTGATATTTCTTGAGTTTGCTGTGCCAATACCAATAATACTATCATACATATCTCCAAAATTTCTATAATAGACCAGTATTAAATAGTTGTTTTCCGTAAAATGAGAATTGCCAGAGATACTGTTTAAATTTACAACACCCACTTGGTCTTTAGTTACATATTTATAATTGTAGAAGCCTTGTTTAAATGGATACATTAGTTCTAAATTTCCAGTATCCTCATTATAAACCATTCTGTTTTCTTCACTTAAATCATAGTTATTGAACTTTCCGAATACATAAATATCTTCCAAACCTAATTCCAGATTGTACGGAATACTAAAGTGTACTTTGGTGTATTCTGCTTCACGCGATACGTCTTCTCCTTGCAAAGTTCTAACTACAAAGTCTCCATTTATATCCGGAAAATAGGTATACTCTTTATCATAACGATACTGGTTGGTAAAAAGATAATGATTGTACAATTCTTTAAATTCAATTCTTGAAATAGCAAATGAGGGAGCTCGTAAATCTTTAGTGTCAAAGTTTAAATATTCATTACCGCCATAAAAACTTGTCTCTTGATCATACCTATACACTAATTCATTACCTAATGTAAATTGAGGTTTAATGTTGTAAATGGCCGTTGGCCAATAATAATTTTGAATAATGGCAACTTTTACTTCTTTTTTTGGATTTACTACTTCAAAATCAGAAGTGTTAATACTAAATTGTACTACTTGTTTTTCATTTAAATAATTGAAATCACGAGAACGCTTTACAACTCCACCTACTGTTACAGAATTTTGATATATGATGAACCTACGTGAAAATTGCATCTCACCTTTCATGTTATATACCTCAATTAAATAATTGCCACTTACTTTAAATTTAAGTTGGTTGTTTGGTAGTGTTAACCTATAATTGGAGTAGGGCTGAAGCGTAGTTAAACTATTTTCATAATCAACAATTCGTTGATTATCTGTGCCTATAATATATTGTGATTTTAATAGTTGCGAGGGAGTCCAATCATAATCACAATGAACAATTTTAAAATAGTAATCTTGTTCACTTGCCGTAATGTCATCAAACTCTAAAATAATTTGCTCTCCTAACTTTACTACAGGAAATTGATCTTCTGTTGGTCCTTTAAAAACAATAGTTTTTATATTATATGGGGGATTAACTTCTTCCTGAACCTGTGCTATTAGCGAACAAGTAAAAAAAAGGAGCCAAAGCTGTTTAACTAAAAAGCGCATTCAAAGCATATTTTGATGGTAAAGGTAAACAAAAAGCATGCCTGACAAATTTAGGTCGATGTAATACCAATTTTCTGGTCAATTAATTATTATAATAATCGTTTTAGTAGTAAATTTGCATGCAATTTTGTTAACAAAAGGTCCACACTAATATGTCTAAAGACATCCGAATTAAAAAAGGGTTGAATATCAACCTTACCGGGGCTGCTGAACAAACAACATCTAAAGCTGTTTTAAGCAACGTTTATGCCCTGAATCTAGAAGATTTTCACGGAGTTACCCCAAAAATGTTAGTTAAAGAAGGTGCAGAGGTGAAAGCTGGGGAAGCCATTTTTTACAATAAAAATATTGAAGACATGCGCTTCGTTTCTCCAGTAAGTGGAGAATTAGTTGAAATTGTAAGGGGTGCTAGACGACGTATATTAACTTTGAAAATTCTAGCTGATAAAGAACAAGTATATCAAGAATCTTCTGCAATAGATGTGGATAAGGTTGATGGAGAATCTATAAAAACAGCTTTATTACAATCTGGTTGCTGGCCATTTGTAAAGCAAAGACCTTATGATATTGTAGCAAATCCTGATGCTACTCCAAAGGCGATTTTTATTTCTGCATATACCACTGCACCATTAGCAGCGGATATAGATTATGTCTTAAAAGGAAAAGAAAAAGAATTACAAACTGCCATTAATGCATTAAGTAAAATGACTCCGGGCAATGTCCATGTTTCTATCGGAAACTCTGCTGTCTCTCCTTTTACTAATATTTCAGGTATTGAACTACATAAAGTTTCTGGTCCTCACCCTGCAGGATTGGTTGGAACACAGATTAATAAATTGAACCCTATCAACAAGGGAGAAGTAATTTGGACTGTAACTCCACAAGATTTGGTTATAATTGGCGAATTTTTATTAACAGGCAAATTCAATGCTGAACGCACTGTTGCTTTAGTTGGTTCTTCTGTTAAAACACCAAAATATTATACCACTAAAATTGGTGCCGAGATTTCTACTTTTTTATATGCCAGTGGCGTTAATGAAGAGAAATTTAGATTAATTAATGGAGATGTGTTAACTGGTTCAAGAACTAGTCCAGATGGTCATTTAGGTTTCTACAATAATACTGTTACTGCTATTCCTGAAGGTGACGATTATGAATTCTTTGGGTGGAATAAGCCGGTATTCAATAAAATATCCTCTACAAGGGCATTAACTTTTTCATGGTTGAACAAGAACAAGAAATATAACTTGGATACCAATACCAACGGAGAGCATAGAGCTTTTGTGGTCACCGGTGGTTATGAAGAAGTATTTCCACTGGATATTTATCCATTACAGCTTTTAAAAGCATGTATGGTAAAGGATTTGGATGAAATGGAACAATTGGGACTGTATGAAGTAGCTCCTGAAGACTTTGCACTTACAGAGTTTGTCTGTATCTCAAAACAACCACATCAACAGATAATTAGGGAAGGACTGGATTTAATGTATCAAGAAATTGGATAACAATGGGCATGAAAGAAAAATTACATCAGCTTAAATTAAAATATCAGGGTAAAAAGATGGCCCCCGCCTTCAACGCCCTTCATACGTTTCTATATACGCCTAATGAAACAACCCACTCTGGGGGACATGTTAGAGCGGTTGATGATTTAAAAAGAACAATGAATACAGTAATTATGGCTTTAGTGCCATGTTTATTGTTTGGGATGTTCAATGCCGGTTACCAACATTACTCGGCAATTAATGGTTTCCCAGCAGAATTCTCCCTATTTGAGCATTTCCTTACTTGGGATAATTTCTGGTTAGGTGCTATAACAATCCTGCCATTGGTTATCGTTTCTTATGGCGTTGGACTTTTAATTGAATTTATTTTCGCAGTTATAAAAGGTCATGAGGTTGAAGAAGGTTATTTGGTGACAGGAATGTTGGTTCCACTTATTATTCCTGTTGATACGCCTCTTTGGATGCTTGCAGTTGCAGTTGCCTTTGGTGTTGTTATTGGAAAAGAAGTTTTTGGAGGTACTGGAATGAATATCCTAAACCCTGCACTCACAATAAGAGCATTTTTATTCTTTGCCTACCCAACTTGGATGAGTGGTGATAAGGTTTGGGTACATGATGCTGTTAATCTTGCAGGTACTCCAGATGCTATCTCAGGGGAAACTATTTTAGGATATCTAGCAGCTGGAAATTCAGAAGGTATGTATGAAAAATATGACTTAGCTGAAATGTTCTTTGGTTTTATTCCTGGCTCCGTTGGGGAAACATCAACACTTCTAATCCTTTTGGGTGGTTTATTTTTAATCTTCAGCAAGATTGCTAGTTGGAGGATTATGCTAAGTGCAGTTATCGGTTCTTTAGTGATGGGATTAATATTTAATGGAGCTGTTGCATGGGAGTGGATTCCCGAATACAGTAAGTTCTATGGTCTTATGAGTTTCGATTTTTGGAAACACTTGATTGTGGGTGGATTAGCTTTTGGTATCGTCTACATGGCAACAGATCCTGTTACTGGTTCACAAACCAATAAGGGAAAATGGATTTATGGATTTTTAATAGGATTTTTATCTGTAATGATACGAGTGTTTAATCCTGGATATCCAGAAGGTGTGTTCTTGGCAATATTATTAATGAATGTTTTTGCACCGACTATTGACCATTACGTGATACAAGGCAACGTAAAAAGACGTTTAAAAAGATTAAAAAATGCAACTATCCTTCCTAAACCGTCCGATAGTAAAGCGGAAGGACTAAAAGTAGAAACAGTATAACATGGCAGTAAATACAGAGAAAAATACGTACACTGTGATTTTTGCAATAATCATGGTTGTAGTGGTTGGTTCTATTCTTGCCTTTTTAGCTTCTGGCTTAAAAGATAAAATAAGAGAGAATGAGCGTTTTGAAAAACAACAGAACATCCTCTACGCAATGGGTGTGAATGAAAATACGGAGGATAGTGGAGTTAATTTTATTCCTACCACGGCGGTTGAAGAAGAATTTTCAAAATACATTACAAGTCAATTGATAGTTGATGCAGACGGAAAGGTGCAAGAGCAGGATGACGCTTACTTAATAGACATGAAGAAACAAATTTCATCCTTAAAAAATGGAGGAGATGCTCAATTTCCTTTGTTTGTTGGTGAGAAAGACGGTCAAAAATTCTATATCCTTCCTATGTATGGTAAAGGACTTTGGGATGCCATCTGGGGGTTTATGTCTCTTGATGAAAACATGGTTGTACAAGGAGCTTATTTTGACCATAAAGGTGAAACTCCTGGTTTAGGCGCAAATATTAAGTTGCGTTACTTTATGGATGATTTTACTGGTGAATCTGTTTTAGATGGAAATAGGTATGCCGGTATCTCGGTAGCCAAAGGAAACAATGACCCATTGAACAATGATAAAGAAGATAATGAAGTTGATGCTCTAGCAGGTGCAACAATTACTGGAAACGGAGTTGCAGCTATGATTAAAGAAACCTTAAAAATTTACAAACCTTACTTAGAAACGATTAGAACCAATTAATATGGCGCTACTTTCAAAAAAAGATGCAAATCTTATATTAGACCCACTTGCGGATAATAACCCGATTACTATTCAGGTATTGGGTATTTGTTCGGCTTTAGCGATTACTGCGGAGCTTAAGGCTTCCATTGTAATGGCGATATCGGTAATTTTCGTACTTGGTGTAGGTAACGTTGTTATTTCCTTAATGCGTAATATCATTCCTTCAAAAATTAGAATAATAGTGCAACTAATAGTAGTTGCGGCACTTGTAATTATTGTTGATCAAGTGCTTAAGGCTTTTGCTTATGAATTAAGTAAAACTTTGTCAGTTTTTGTTGGTCTTATTATTACCAATTGCATTATCATGGGACGTTTTGAAGCTTTTGCCTTAGGTAACGGACCATGGAAATCCTTTTTGGATGGGATAGGTAATGCATTAGGATACGGCGTAATATTAATTATAGTCGGCTTTTTTAGAGAATTATTTGGTACAGGAACCTTACTTGGATATCCTGTGTTTGGAGATCCAATAGCCAAAACAGGATTATATGCCACAGGATACGAGAATAACGGTTTTATGATTATTCCACCTGCGGCTTTAATTGTTATTGGTGTCATCATCTGGGTACAGCGTTCAAGAAATAGAACATTAATTGAAGAAGCATAAATAAAAGATTATGTTAGAGCATGTAGAATTATTTTTTAAATCCATTTTTATAGATAACATGGTCTTTGCCGTGTTTTTGGGAATGTGTTCTTATTTAGCGGTTTCTAAAAAAGTTAGTACTGCTGTTGGCTTAGGAGCTGCAGTAATCTTTGTGCTAGCAGTTACTGTGCCATTAAATTGGTTGTTAGACCAGTATTTATTGCAAGATGGAGCATTAGCATGGTTAGGTCCAGAATATGCAGACTATAATTTAAGTTTTTTATCATTTATATTATTTATTGCGACTATAGCTACTATGGTACAATTAGTGGAGATTGTGGTGGAGAAGTTTTCCCCATCACTTTATAATTCACTTGGTATTTTCTTGCCATTAATTGCAGTAAATTGTGCTATTTTAGGTGGTTCGCTATTTATGCAAGCAAGAGAGATTCCTACTCTTGGATTAGCTTTTAATTACGGTGTAAGTTCTGGTATTGGATGGTTTTTGGCTATTCTGGCTATTGCAGCTATTCGAGAGAAAATTAGATATTCAAATGTCCCTGCTCCGCTAAGGGGATTGGGAATTACTTTTATTATTACTGGTTTAATGGGGATAGGTTTTCAAAGTTTTGGTGGAATGCTAACTGGGGATAATGAGCCACCAGAAGAGACACAACCAACTACTGCAGAAAAAATTGAAGAAAAAGAAATTAAAAAAGAGCTAGAAGAAGAAAAAACTATCTCTTATAACGAGGTTAAAAACAAATAACAAATGATTTTAGCTACAAGTACTGGTGGTACTATATTGATTACAGTTATTGCATTCTTAATATTACTGTTAATGTTAGTTGCATTGCTACTGTTTACTAAAGAAAAGCTATCTCCGTCAGGTCCGGTAACTTTAACCATTAATGGAGAGAAGAAAATAGAAGTTTCCTCGGGTGGTACATTATTATCCACGTTGGGTAATCAAAAAGTATTCTTACCATCTGCTTGTGGGGGTGGAGGAACTTGTATTCAATGTGAATGTCATGTGCTTTCTGGAGGTGGTGAAGCCTTACCTACTGAAACACCACATTTTTCAAGAAAAGAATTACAGCAAGGAGTGCGTTTAGCCTGCCAAGTTAAGGTGAAACAAGATATGGAAATTACCATTCCAGAAGAAGTTTTTGGTATTAAAAAGTGGCCGGCGAAAGTTGTTCGTAATTATAATGTAGCTTCCTTTATTAAGGAATTTGTTGTTGAGATTCCAGAAGATATGGGGTATAAAGCTGGTGGTTATATACAGATAGAAGTTCCAAAATGTGAAGTGAAGTTTGCAGATATGGATATCACTGCACACCCAGAAGAGCACGATACGCCAGACAAGTTTCAAGCAGAATGGGACAAGTTTAATCTTTGGCCTTTGGTAATGAAAAACCCAGAATTAGTAGAAAGAGCTTATTCCATGGCTTCTTTCCCTGCAGAAGGAAGAGAAATTATGCTAAATGTTCGTATTGCTACTCCACCTTGGGATAGGTCTAAAAATGGATGGATGAATGTGAACCCAGGTGTTGCTTCTTCATATATTTTTGGATTAAAACCTGGCGATGATGTGATAATTTCAGGACCTTACGGTGAATTTTTTATCAACGAGTCAGATTCTGAAATGTTATATGTAGGTGGTGGAGCAGGTATGGCTCCAATGCGTTCACACCTTTATCATTTATTCAAAACCTTAAAAACGAATAGAAAAGTTACGTATTGGTATGGTGGTCGTTCAAAACGAGAATTATTCTATTTAGATCATTTTTATAAATTGGAGAAAGAATTCTCGAACTTTAAATTTTACTTGGCGCTTTCAGAGCCTTTAGAAGAGGACAACTGGAAGGTTAAAGAGAATATAGATGCTCCTGGTGATGGTTTCGTTGGATTTATACACAATTGTGTTATAGATAATTATTTAAATCATCACGATTCGCCAGAAGATATTGAATTGTATTTTTGTGGACCACCATTAATGAACAAAGCCGTTCAGAAAATGGGGGAGGATTTTGGAATTCCAGATGAGCATATCAGATTCGATGATTTCGGTGGATAAATAGTAATTTTTACTCCTGTAAAAACAGGAATCTAAATATAAGCCGATACAATTTGTATCGGCTTTTTACATATGGAACGAAGAGAACTTACAGCGCAAGAACTACACAATTTGGCAATGAACATTGTCGGGAAGCAACTTGAGGAAAATGGTTATGAATTTTTGGCAGTAAATAGTGAGTTAAAAAAGAATCCCCAGTTTGTTTGCACAAAAGACAAGAAACTAAGTTTTATAGTAGTTAAAAGTATTGAATACCCTGGTGACCCTCGTGATAAAGACTTATTTGTGAGCGATTTGAATAAAATGAAAGATCATGCCCTCAAATTCGAAGCAAGAACTTTTTATGCTGCTGTTGGACTGGTTAATGCATCGGATTACAATTTACCTGTGTATTTAAACGAGGAGTACGTTGTTGATTACGAAGGTCTAATTGAAATCTAACTGCAAGGTTATGAGAAACATATTTTTCTATGTATTGGCATTGATTTTTATTGGTTGTGATAAGAAACCAAGTTTAGTGAAGAATCAAAACATAGGTTCTACCTTCGGAACTAGCTATGCAATACAATATATAACCGATAAAGAACTTGATTTTCAACGTAAAATCGATTCCGTTTTTACTGTATTTAATAAATCAATGTCGACCTATATTCTTGATTCTGATATTTCAAAAATCAATAGAGGTGATACGACCATTGTCGTGGATCAAATGTTCAGGGATGTTTACTTTCAAAGTCAGGTTATAAATTATGAAACAGATGGCTATTTTGACCCAACCGTTGGCGTTCTAGTAGATGTTTGGGGCTTTGGCTCAGAACAAAGTATAATGCAACTAGACAGTACTAAAATAGACAGTCTTATGCAATATGTGGGTTGGAAGCATGTGGGATTGACTAGAGACTTTAGAATAACTAAAAGTAAGCCACAAATACAGTTTGATTTCAATGCGATTGCCAAGGGCTACGCAATAGATCGTTTGGCAAGAATGCTGGATAAGCATCAGATTGAAAACTATTTGATTGAAGTGGGTGGAGAAGTTCTAGCCAAAGGCACTAATCTTATTTCAGGTAAACCTTGGACCGTTGGTATAGATAAACCTAATAATTTTATGAAAAGAGGTTCGGCGGCTGTTGTTGAACTAAAAGATAAAGCTCTAGCTTCTTCTGGGAATTATAGAAAGTTTAGAATAGACCCAGAAACGGGTGAAAAATATGTACATACAATTAACCCCAAAACGGGCTATACTAAAAATTCAAATGTACTTTCCGCAACCGTAGTGGCAAACAGTTGTATACAGGCAGATGGTTACGCTACAGCCTTTATGGCAATGGATTTAAAAGACTCAAAAACCTTGTTAGAGCTCAAGAAAAAAGAGTTAGATGCTTTTATTATTTACTTGGATGAGAAAGGCGCTATGAAAAATTTCATGACTCTAGGATTTGAAGCCATGCTAAAAAAGTAGTTATTTGCTGACCACAGGGATAATTTCTCCTTTTGCTAAACGATAACGATTTATTTCCTCATCATTTAGATTACAGGTATAATCTACTTCATCAACCTTAAAACCAATACTTCTTAACTTATCAAAATAATCTCTACCATAAATACGTACGTGGTCATATTGTCCAAATATTTTGGCACGCTCTTTTTTGTCCGTAATCGAGTTGTCTTCAAAAGTCTTCTCTCTATTCAAATCTTGGGGTATTTGAAAAATACCGAATCCCCCAGGTTTTAAAACGCGGTACAGTTCTTCCATAGCTTTGGTATCGTTAGGAATATGTTCTAAAACATGATTGCATAAGATGACATCGTAGGCTTCATTTTCAAAAGGAAGGTTACATATATCTGCTTTTACATCTGCTATAGGAGAGTTTAAGTCGGTGGTAGTGTAGTTAATGTTTTTTAGTTGTTTAAAACGCTTGTGAAATGCTTGTTCTGGTGCAAAATGCAGCACATTTAATGGAGCATCAAAAAAATTAGTTTCGTTCTTGAGATATAACCAAAGCAATCGGTGGCGTTCTAAAGATAGGGTAGAAGGTGATAAGACACCTTCCCTGGGGTTTTCATATCCATAAGGCAAAAACTTGCGAAATCCTTTTTCATCAATAGGGTCAATATACGTGCCACCACGATAGTACAAAGCCAAGATGGGTCTTACCCAGTAGCTTAAAGTGATAAGCCAAGGTCTTGGGATTAGATTTAAGACAGATTTGAAAATTTTAGACATTATGAACGTCTGAATTCTTTCTCCTCATCAGAGGTAATACCTAAAGCATCATAGATATATTTAAAAGTGGAAAGCAACTCCGGTTTACCATCTATTAAAGCCACGTCATGTTCAAAATGGGCGCTGGGTTGTCCATCGGCTGTAAGAATAGTCCAACCATCCTTTAATTGTTTAATTCTTTTAGTACCCATATTAACCATAGGTTCTATGGCGACGACCATTCCGTTAACAAACTTCTTGCCACGCCCGCGCTTGCCATAGTTTGGCATTTGTGGATCTTCATGTAATTCTTTTCCAAGCCCATGACCTACAAGTTCACGAACAATTCCGTAGCCATGATTTTCACAATGTTTTTGAATTGCATAACCTACATCGCCAACACGATTTCCTAATTTAAACTCTCGAATTCCAATATATAACGATTCTTTGGTAATCCGTAATAGTTTTTTGGTATCCTCGGCAACTTCACCAACCTCAAAGGTATAAGCATGATCACCATAGTATCCATTTTTTAATGCGCCACAATCCACGGAAATAACATCACCCTCCTTAAGTTCATCATTGTTAGGAATGCCATGTACTACTTGCGCATTTGGACTCCAGTTTAGCGTATTGGGAAAATCGTACATTCCTAAAAACCCAGGTTCGGCTCCTTGTTCTCTGATAAAGTCTTCAGCAAGTTTATCCAGTTTTAAAGGGTTTGCTCCAGGCTTTATCTCAGAAGCAATCATACCTAAAGTTTTAGATACTACTAATGCGCTTTCACGCATTAGTTCTATTTCTTCTGCTGTTTTGATTTTAATCATAGCCGCAAAGATACACGGAAATGTATAAAAGAATTACTATGAATTTTCTGATAAGATTACATTAATATTTAAAAGTAAAGATGACTTTATCTATCCTTTCCTGTACAACAAATTGTTCAACGCATCCATTTTTATTTGTTGTATGGTTATATTTATCCTCCTTATCGTATGCCACTTCAACACCTTCTTTAGTAGCAGTAGTTTCTTCCGAAATCCAAAGCTTAGATGATAAAGTATAGAAAAAAGGAATAAAATTACTTACAGAAATGTCAATAATTCCTAATTCATGAAAATTAAAGAATGGGTTAGGAATATCAGCATATTCATAAGTTGTGGTCCAAGTAGTTTTTCTACCTACTTTCTTGGATTTTGTGACTAGTCCACCTTCCCAAGTATTTGTTATACCGCTGTCTTCATCATAAATTAACTTTCCTTCTTCATAAGTGAGGAGGTATTCATCGGCATTCTCAGTATCAAGGTCATTTTCATCATCACCATCAAATTCTAAAAAACTATTAGAAGTAAGTACAAAATGAGTGTCATATTCACCATTCCAAAACCATGTAATTTTTGTGCCTAATGGAATTTTTTCGAATTTTAGAGTATTGGTGTTATCCTTAGATATGTTATTTTCTGGATAGTCATTTTCAATTTTTATCTCTTTTAAAGTATTGTCTTCATAATAAGAAAAAGCATAAGTTGCTTTTTCTTTGGATTCTCCTTTTTCATTAACACGTTCCTGAACCATTTCGCGTACCAAACAAGTTTGAGACCAGCCACTTAATGTTATAAGAAATGCTGCCAAAAGAAGAAAATTTACCCTAATCATATCAATCAAATTATTATCATTAAATATGAATAACGAAAGAGCTATTGTTATAGTATAGCAGCTATTTATTTATACCAATGATTTTTGGGTCATTAATTCTGGTTGAGGGACACCAATCATCTTTAAAATAGTTGGTGCAATATCCCCCAAAACACCATCTTTAATCTGTTTAATTTCCTTGTCAACTAATATTAATGGAACCGGGTTGGTGGTGTGTGCGGTATTTGGGCTACCATCAGGATTTACCATAGTATCACAATTTCCGTGATCTGCAATAACTATCGTAGAATAATCATTTTCTAGTCCGGCAGTAATAACCGCAGCTGCACATTCATCTACAACTTCGCATGCTTTTATAGCTGCTTCCATACTTCCTGTATGACCTACCATATCTGGATTTGCAAAATTGAGGCAAACAAAATCTACTTTCCCTTTATTTAATTCAGGAATAATAGCATCACGTATTTCATAGGCACTCATTTCTGGCTTTAAATCATAAGTAGCTACCTTAGGGGAAGGGCATAAGATTCTTTCTTCCCCAATAAATGGTTCTTCGCGACCTCCATTAAAAAAGAAGGTCACATGAGGGTATTTTTCAGTTTCGGCAATTCTAATTTGCTTTTTGCCAGCTTTTTCGAGTGTCTCTCCAAGTGTGTCCTTAATATTGTCTTTGTCATAAACGACTTTAACACCTTTAAATGAGTCATCGTAATTGGTCATGGTTACATAATATAAATCTAGTTTTTTCATATTATATTCAGGAAAATCCTCTTGGTTTAAGGCTTGGCTTAGCTCACGGCCTCTATCTGTTCTAAAATTAAAGAAGACAATAACATCACCTTCTTTTATTTGCCCATTTTTATTGGTGATTATTGGTTCTATAAATTCATCTGTAATGCCATTATCATAACTTTTTTGCATAGCCACAGCCACATCGTCAACAATTTCTCCGACATTGTTTACTAATACATCATAAGCTTTCTTTACACGCTCCCATCTTTTATCCCTGTCCATTGCAAAATAACGCCCTATAACCGTAGCTAATTTTGTGTTTTTATGAACGCAGAAGGATATGATTTCTTCTAAAAACCCTTTTCCACTTTTTGGATCAACATCGCGACCATCTGTAAATGCATGAATAAAAGCTTTTTTTACTCCGTTATTTTCAGCTGCATTTATCAAAGCTTTTAAATGAGAAATATGGCTATGTACACCGCCATCACTTACTAAGCCAAGAAAATGAACAGATTTATTATTTTTATTAGCATATTCAAATGCATTTTTTAAAACAGCTTCATCTTTTAAAGTATCTTCTTTAACAGCTTTATTAATTTTTGCTAAATCTTGATACACAATGCGACCTGCACCTAAATTCATATGACCAACTTCGCTATTTCCCATTTGTCCATCTGGCAAACCTACATTCATGCCATCTGTTAACAAATCGGCATTTGGAAACGATTTATATAATGAATCAATAAAAGGAGTCTTTGCATTTTCTATAGCTGAAACTTCTGGATTGGGTGATTTTCCCCATCCATCTAGAATCATTAAAATAACTTTCTTATTCATGTTGTGGTTTTGAATTTCAAAAATAGCTTGTAATATGTTTATGAGCTAAGCTTTTTACTGTGGGAATTTGTTAATTATTTATGTTAAAAAACGAAGTATTGTTAAAATTTAGTTATTTAAGTGTTAATCACGTAACAATCCGCTATTAGAGGAGTCTATTTTTATATCAATTAAATTTATAATCAATTTATTAATCAAAAATTCATTCATCATGAAAAAAACAATCCTAACAATTGCCATGGCAATCTCTTGCATGGTAACAGGCATTTATGCCAATGAAACAAACAACGAGCTAAAATTTGAAGTTGAAAAATCTATCAGTCTTGAGCTAAGCTCATTTTGTAAAGCAATTATAAAAGGAGATGTTGAAACAGTACAGAAGCTAATAGATCTAGGAGAAGATGTAAATAAGAAATCTCTTGGAATGACACCTGCACATTTTGCCGCACGCTACAATAAGGCAGAAATCTTAGAAGTATTAATTGAGAATGGAGCCAATTTAAAGGCAAGATGTGATAAAGGGTATACCGTTAGAAAGTATGCAGAACTGTCTAATGCTATGGATGCTCTAGAAGTTATTAAAGTAGCTATGAAGGGATAAGAGGAGTTTATTCATTCATCAAAAAACCCTTTGCATTGCAAAGGGTTTTTTATTTACCTCATAGTGTTCAAGTAAAAGAGTAAATATATTTATATAAATTCTTAAAATTCAAAACCGGTAAATGCACGATATAAAAATGCATATAGTGCCATAGAAATCATAACTGCACAAAATGCAGAGTATACTTTTAATATGATAACCAAAAATTCTGGTTTGCAATTAGCAAACGCCTCAGAATATAGGCTTTTAAAGTGTGTAAGTGTTCCCATTAGTTATGTCTTTTGTTTGTAAAACGACTTAGCTAATTAGGTTTAAGTAGTGTATGATTTGGAGATATAAAGGTACAAAAATAGAACCAAAGTCACTTATTATTCGATAAAGGTCAAATATAGTCTTTTAACTACCCTGATACTTAATTATAGCTTCTTTAATCTTTTCTATACGATTTTCTGGGTCTGGATGGGTACTCTGAAATTCTGGAACTCTATTTGGTCCTGCTGCTGCTTTTAAAATTTTCATAACCTTAATCATCTCATATGGGTCATATCCAGCTTGAATCATAAATAGAACACCAAGTTCATCGCTTTCTAGTTCATCTCCACGACCATTAGTTAGTAAAGTATTTTGCCCTATACCTCCAACTACATTTCCAAGGTCACCTGCTCCAACTGTCGCTCCCATAGTTGCTGTTCTCCAAAAATCACTATTTGCAATTCTTTCGGCAGAATGTCTGCCAATAACATGGCCTATCTCGTGACCAAGTACTCCAGCTAACTGTGCTTCGTTTAGTTGAGAGAAAAGCGCATAAGTAATAAAGCACTGACCACCGGGTAGTGCAAAAGCATTTATAGTTCTGTCATCTGCTAATAAATGAAAATCATATTGATAAGGAGTATCCCTAGCTATACTATTGTTTACCAATTTTTTTCCAACCGCATCTACCAAAGATTGCATACGTTCGTCTGGATATAAACCACCATGTTGCTGTGCCATTTCTGGCGCGCTTTGCAAACCAATAGCTATTTCTTGGTCAGAAGTCATAGTAATATGTTGCGATCTTCCAGTGTACGGATTTTCCTCTGTGTTATTACATTTTTTAATAAAAGCAAATGCAACAATTGCTAATCCAATGAAAATGCGAATTTTCCAACTTCCTCTACTTCTCATTTGTAGTTAGTGTTCTAGTTATCTGAAAGATATAAAAAAAGAATTACAACAATTCTTCGTTAATCCCCAAAATATTATTCTGGATATATGTTTTTAAAAAGCCTGTTGTAAAATGTTCACTGCCTTCAAATTCCTCATGAATAAGTTGTCTAAAAATATTGATACCTCTAAATTGCTCAAGCATTGGTTTAGAAAGTGGAGCATAACTATAATGCCAAGGTTCGTATTTAAAGCCTTTTCTAAAATAATCATCGGTGTAAACCAAATGGTAACCAAATTTATTAGCATTTTCATCTAGCCATTTTTTAAAAGCTTCAAATGGGCCGCCTTCTTCAAATTTTTCAGGAACCAGGACATCTCCAGAGACTCTAGGATATCCATCGATAATGTCAATATCTGTCCCCCAATGATGTCTACTTGTACCAGGTATTGTAGAATATTCAATTATTTTGTCTATAGCATTAATGGGCTCCATCCCATCTGTTTCTGTGTATTTGATAAACTTTCTTTCAAAAATTGCCTTTTGCCGTTCAAAACTACGATAGCTAGAAATCATTTTTACATCAAAACCTGCGCTATAAGCAGCTTTTTTCATTTCAAGAAAAGCTTTGTGTGCTTCTTCTCTCAAATTAATTCCCTCGCCAAATAGGTCTATGTCTGCTTTACCCATTAATTCCTCAATAGAATATTCTGGGTCGTTAAATAGGGTTATTGGTGGTAATGTAGCAAGGGCAAGACCACTTGCGCTAGTTTTCTTTAGGAAGGTTCGTCTTTGCATGATAGTTTTAAGAATCTATTTAGTATCTGTTTGACCATAACCAAAAGCTATGCCATAGTATTGATTCTTACCAAAGTTAAGTAAGTTTATAAAACAAATTACTTGTCTAAAAACAAAAACCCCTGATAGCTTAATTCTAAATCGAAAAGCGTAACAATATAAAAATAGACTCCTTCTGGTAATCCTTGAGACTTATTGATGACCAAATTGTTTTGATTGGAGAAACCATTAAACTCGTCGCTATAGTTGTCCATTTCAAAAACTTTTTGTCCAAAACGATTATAGATTTGAAGGTTGTTGCTTTCTACTTCGTCTAGATTATCGATAATTAGAACATCATTAGTGCCGTCTCCGTTGGGAGATACAAAATAGTTGCCTAAAGTAGGGTTGTTTACAGGAAAAGTATCTAAGGGTAGTGGTACCGTACCAAAGGTAATTGCAGCGTAATCGCTTGGAATAAATTTTTCCGAAACCAAGAACCCTTGGTTTAAATCTCCGCTAAAAGCAGTATTCCCTATTACCGTCCATAATTGTGAAGCTTTAGACCAACCTACTAGGATAATATCTTCTACCGTATTTCCTAAATTGATTAAATCACTCTGGGGATTCCAACTTAATGTAACTGTAGATGGCACGTCACCTTGGAGAATCCAAAATTCTTTATCGGTTATAGCTCCAATATTCCGTACTCTTTCTTCCAGATTAAAACTTTCTGAAATAGCTGAAGGATTCTCAGGGTTTTGCCTTAAGTAAGCACAAATGGCCAATTCATTATTACTATCTGATTCTAACATTAAGGGACGCAATTGTGCCTGGTCTCCTACAGGAAAAGAAAAGAAGGTCTTATTAGTAATAGCAGCAAATCCAGTGACTTTGGAAGCATCATTCTCTCCGGTAAAGAAAGCGTTATCCAAAAAGTTGAGATATACTACTTGATTATTAAGTGAACTAAGGATATTCCCTTCAATAAAGTCTAGATTATTGGAGATATTTACCGGAGTGCTTAAGAACATGTTATTTGTTAAAAATACTTCAGCGTCAAATAGGATAGGAGCAATAAACCCTTGAATTTGTATAGGGTTATCACCATAAAAACCAACTAGACCTGAAGTAGTCTCAAAAGTACTTTCGTTAATAAGGTTGGTATGAAAACCTAGTTCTGCATTACCATGCAATTGCATATTGCCACTATTGTATAAGGCTGTTTGTGAAGTCGCAATAAAACTGACTAAGAAAAACGATATGTAGAGAATTTTTTTCAAGTCTAAGGGTTTACAATGATATAATTCCAAGTTGCATTAGTTCCAGTTGGAGTACCTCCTACAAATTCATAAATCTGAACAGAAAAACTGCCCGGAGCTTGGGCAGTAAGTTGTATTGTGAATGGATTTCCTGTGCCAATAACCGTTAAGTGAATTATAGAAGCGGCAGTAACTGCTGCGTTAGTTATTGTATATGCTCCTGCTGTTCCCCCAGTAGTAACTTGTGCTTTTAAAATAATTTCTTCGGGAGCATCTATCCAATCAGTACCTGTTGCAGTAGATGATAATAGTTGACCTGTAGTTCCAGAGTCATTATTTATATCTAATAAAGTTCCATTTAATTCTAATACTTCTGGTACTGTTGTGGTTGTAACAGCACCAGCCATATCAATTCTTAAGCCTTCTGTTCCTCCAGCAACAAGAACAAGTTCGTCCGCACCATCTCTCCACATACCAGTATCCTCATCTGTGTTAAAACGGTAAGCTGGTAATGTAACTGATCCAGCTGATGTATTTAAAATTCCCTGAAAACGTCCAACTCCTGCTACATCTAATTCAGTACCTACTGCTGGAGTATTTGTTCCAACTCCTAATCTAGTATTAGCTGCATCCCAAAATAGTTGAGCTGGATTTTCTGAAATTGCACCACCAATATCCGCAAAAAGTAATGCTCCAGGTGTAGTTCCAGAAAGCGTTGCATCAGCAGTATTTTGCCAAGTTGCGTTACCAGCACCATCTGTAGTTAGTACTTGTCCGTTTGTTCCGTCAGTAGCAATAATTGTATTAGCTCCTATAGTAGCGGTTCCAGTGGTAGATATTGTTCCAGTGACAGTTGTGTTTCCAGCTGCAAGTGTTCCAGTTGTAGAAACGCCTTGAGTTCCAAAATCAGGGTTGATTTTGGTACCTGCGATTGCTGCGGTAGCGGAAACATCTGCATCTACAATTTCTCCGTCATTTATTTTAGCAGAAGTAACAGCGTTATCTGCGAGGTCTAGCGGAGTTGCAGCAAGTCCATCTCCACCAATTGCAGCTGTAGTTGCCACAGCAAGTGCAGCAGTATTTTGCCAAGTTGCATTACCAGCACCGTCTGTTGTTAGAACTTGTCCGTTAGTTCCATCAGTGGCAATGATTGTATTAGCTCCTATGGTAGCTGTTCCTGTAGTTGATATTGTTCCTGTGATAGTTGTATTGCCAGCTGCAAGTGTTCCAGTTGTAGAAACGCCTTGAGTACCAAAATCAGGGTTGATTTTGGTACCTGCGATTGCTGCGGTAGCGGAAACATCTGCATCTACAATTTCTCCGTCATTTATTTTAGCAGAAGTAACAGCGTTATCTGCGAGGTCTAGCGGAGTTGCAGCAAGTCCATCTCCACCAATTGCAGCTGTAGTTGCCACAGCAAGTGCAGCAGTATTTTGCCAAGTTGCATTACCAGCACCGTCTGTTGTTAGAACTTGTCCGTTAGTTCCATCAGTGGCAATGATTGTATTAGCTCCTATGGTAGCTGTTCCTGTAGTTGATATTGTTCCTGTGATAGTTGTATTGCCAGCTGCAAGTGTTCCAGTTGTAGCAACGGGTTGAGCTCCAAAATTTGGATTGATTTTAGTACCTGCGATTGCTGCGGTAACGGAAACATCTGCATCTACAATTTCTCCGTCATTTATCTTAGCAGAAGTAACAGCGTTATCTGCAATTCGTAGTCCATCAGCAGCATCAATTTCTATAGTTGTACCATCAACGTTTACTTCTAAATCCATTGCTACTAGAGCTGCATTATTTGCAATACCCGTAATAGAACCATCAGTTGATAAAACATCTTCACCAAGACTTGTTGCTATTGTTGCGGCATCTTGCCATTGAGGGTCACCAGCTCCGTCCGTTCCTAGAATTCTATTTGCATCTGCTGCACCTGCAGTGCCTATTTTATCAGTATTAACCGCATTGTCAATTATTTCTATAGTGCCAACAGCATCAGGTTCAATTGTTAGAACCCCAGCATTATTAATTGTTGCATCTCCAGATAACGCAACTCCCGTAGCAACTCCTGTAGCACTACCCACAAAAATGTTTGTATTTGCTAAAGCATTTGAAGTGGCAATAGAATTATCCACATAATTTCTTGTCGCCGCATCCTGAGGATTTGTTGGGTCAACTACATCTGTTAATTTAAAAGTATTCATAGATAGATCTGCCGTTGGTACTCCGAATCCAGTTAGTGAAATGTTTGCTTTGTCGAGCTTAGCATCCGTAACATTTGCATCAATAATTTCCAAAGTGCCCACAGCATCAGGCTCAATTGTCAGCACCCCTGCATTATCCATAGTAGCATCACCACTAATGGCAATTTCTTGAGCTTGATTTCCAGCATCACCAATATATATAGTTCCATCCGCTAGATTACTTAGTCCACCAACTGCATTATCTACATAATTTTTATTTGCAGCATCTGTGATATCAACTGGGTCTACTACATTAATAAGTCTGTTGCTTCCAAAGTCTACATCTAATGCTGCCGGAGCAAAACCACTAATTGGAATAGTAGGTTTATCTAATTTTCCGTTAGTAATGCTAGCATCCAATATTTTATCAGTGGTAACTGCATTATTTATAATTTCAGCAGTCCCAATAGCATCATCTGCCATTTTAGCATTGGTAATTGCATTGTCTGCAACATCGATATTTACATTGTTAAATAAAGCGTTAGCAGCATCACCTGTGATGTCAATAGTTCCAGTCGTAGTCAAATCACCAGTTCCAGTAAGTGAACTCAAATCTACATCTAAAGAACCATCTAATGCTTGAGTTAGGCCAATACCGGCAATATTTGCCGCTATTTTAGAACGATCTACAGAATCATCCTGAAGTTTTGAATTAACAATAGAACCATCTTGTATATCTAAAAATCCATTAATACTTGAGTCCACTATATTAAAACCTGTGATTTCCCCAACTTCTAGATTAACATTATCACCTGTCTGAGTTATTACAATAGTATTGTCATTATCAACGGGGTTAAATACTGGAGTATTAGTAAAAGTATATACTCCTAAATCTGATAAAGGAACAGCTACTGAGTCTCCATTACTATCTGTTAAGACTAGTTCTTCACCTACAACTTCAAAACTTTCATTAAAAATATTTTCCTCACAAAGGTTTATCCATGTAGTTCCATCATAATAAAAAACACAGCTTTCATCAGTATTATAAACCAACGCCCCTTGTAAAGGAGTAATAGAATTCATTTGAGCATCACTAATTCTTGTAATGACCAGAACTCGACTGTTGCTTTCTAATTCTAAAACGGAAGAGGCATCAATATTTTGAGGATTATTACCAATTTTAATTTGCGATTGCAGAAAACTAATCGCAAACATACCTAGTATAACGCTTAAGAAATATTTTTTCATAAATAGGTTATTAATGAGGGGTGACTCAATTGCAAAAATAATGTAATCCTAATATTCAACTAATTATATACGTTTAAATACCATTGTGATAGCTAAACGGAAAGTATTAACCGTTTAACGAGAAAACATTAACAAAAGTTTAGAGTGCCTTTCTTTTTTTAATGAATTTTAGCAACTTTCTTTATACACTGCTGACTAAGTACATTTATTTATGAAAACGCCACTTTTAACAATATTCTTTTTTTTAATTGCTTTTATAGTTGTCGCTCAGGAAACAGATAGGCAATTAATAAGAGGTCAAGTTATTTACAGAGGTAGTAATGTAGCCAATGAAAATGTATATAATTCTACTACGGAAACGGGCACAATTACTGATGATGATGGTCGTTTTGTAATACCTGTTAAAGTTGGAGATAAATTGTTATTTACAGCGGTTAATTACCAGTTAATGGTTTTTGAGGTAACTCAAGAAATCCTAGATAAAAACCGTTTGGTTGTTGAAGTTACAGAGAAAGTTACGCAATTAGATGAGGTGGTAGTAAGTCCTGAAAACCAAGAAAAATTTTTAGAGGTAAAAAACGAGAAGTTTAAGGGTTTTGAGTATGAAATAGACAGAACTACTGAGGTGAAGAATGTTGCTTACCTATCGCAAAACGAACGTATTGAAGGTCGCCTGAACTTCGTGAACATTTTTAAAGCCATATTTAATTCTAAGAACAAAAACAATGGAGAGGATCGCGAACCTCTAAAAGTTAGTGAAGTTATGCGACAAGTATATGATGATGAGTTTTTTGTTTCAGATTTAAAGCTTCCACAAGATAAAATAGACGCTTTTTTATTGTATTGTGACGATAAAATGGGTACCCAGTCTTTATTGCGTAAGGAAAATGAATTTCAATTAATAGATTTTTTAGTTACCCATAGTAAGACTTTTAAAGAAAGCCTAGAAGATAATTAGATAATCTTTCAATGCTTTAATTTGGTATTAACTACATTACATAAACTACGAATTTCCCTTTTTGTATTGATGGTTTGTTTACCAGTTTTTGTAATTGGCCAGACCTCCAAACTACTTTCCGGTAAGGTAGTATCAAAAGACAAAGATGTTACTGGGGTAGTAGTTCAAAATAGTACTACAGCACAAGCGACCATTACAGATGTTGATGGTAGCTTTACCATTCAAGTTGCTTTGAATGACACTTTGGTTTTTTCAGCAGTTCAATTCAAACGCAAAGTTATACCCATGACCTCCTCTTTTTATAACGCTACTTTTTTGACAGTACCGTTAGAAGAGTTTGTAAATGAGCTACGAGAGGTGGTCGTACAGCCCTATAATTTATCCGGGAGATTAGGTTCCGACGTAACGGGACTGCAGCTGGAAAAGGATGTGAGCGCCGAAGCACTTGGCCTACCCAATGCCCATCAAAAAATCCCAACACAGAGTGAACGTAAACTACAGCAAGCAACTTTTGGAAAGTTTAATGTTGGAATGATATTGAGTCCACCTTTAGACCCACTTATCAATGCCATAACGGGACGCACTAAAATGCTTAAAAACAGGGTTAAGGTTGATAAAACATATGCTAGAACACAGAGAGTTCAGGACTTCTATGTAGATTCTATTTTTATGTCAGATTTAAAAATTCCTTATGAGAAAATAGATGACTTTATGTATTTCTGTGAGGTAGACGATTTATTTCAAAAAACTGTTGATACCTATGATAAATTAAAAATTTGGGACTTTTTAATACAAAAAAGCGCTGCATACAGGGAGAATAATAATTTGGACTGATATGAAATGTCGCTTCCAGATACCATTGTTCCTTTTTTTATTGGGTACTTCAATTAAAGGGCAGTCTATTAAAAATATCAAAGGACAGGTTGTAGTTAATAATAAGGATGTTACTGGAGTAGTAGTTCAAAATATCACTTCAGAAAAAGCGACTATTACAGATGTAGACGGAAATTTTGTAATTCAAGTTGTTTTAAATGACACTTTGGTTTTTTCAGCGGTTCAGTTTAAAAGAAAAGTACTTCCAATTACCACTGAGATATATTCTTCAACTTTTTTAAAGATACCCTTAGAAGAATTTGTAAATGAGTTAAGGGAAGTTGTGGTACAGCCATTTAATCTTTCTGGAAATTTAGATGCAGACTTAGTTAACCTTAAATTAGAAAAAGATGTGAGTGCAGAAGCTTTAGGTCTCCCTAATGCCCACGTTCGAGTAATTACTCAGAGCGAAAATAAATTAAATGACGCTGACCATGGCAAGTTCGCATATTACTATGTTATAGCTTTGACAATTAATTTAAACAAAGTATTAAATCGTCTTAGTGGTAGGACTAAGATGTTAAAAGAACGGGTAGCTCTCGATAAAAAATACAAGGCAACGCAAAAGGTAGAAGCCACTTTTGTTGATTCACTTCTTATAAATCATTTAAAAATACCGAAAGAAAATTTTTACGAGTTTATTCGCTTTTGTGAATCTGAAAAAGAATTTTATAGTTTAGCTCAGGATGATGATGAGTTAAAACTTTGGGAGTTTTTGATTCAAAAAAGTAGTAACTACAGAAAAATTAAAAAATTAGATTAAAACTACTTGGCATAGCCTTTGTATATCTTTACCGTATGAAAAAAAGTTTCTTATTATTTTTTATAGCAGCATTTTTACTGAGCTCGTTTACAACGGCACATAAATTTTATGTAAGCGTAACTAATATTAATTATTCTGAAAAAACAGATGCCTTACAAATTACTTCACGCATTTTTATTGATGATTTAGATACACTTATGAAAGAGCGTTACAATATAGATACTGCTCTTGGAACCAAGGAAGAATCTTCTTTAGCAGATGATTACATACAAAAGTACCTTAAAGCTAAATTTGTATTAGAATTAAATGATGAGATAGTAACATATAATTACATTGGAAAGAAGTATGATAATGATGTAGTAATTCTTTATTTAGAAGTTCCTGATATAGGTTTTAGTGGTTTAAATTCAATAAGTATACAGAATGAAGTGTTAATTGATTTATATGAAGAACAAAAGAATTTAGTCCATATTAAATGGAAAGGGAAGAAGAAAAGTTTTGTGCTTATTCGTGAGAATAATAAAGGAATGTTAAACTTATAAAGTTATCTTAAAATTTCCTTTAAAAAGAAGTATTTTACCGCGTCAAAAATTAAAAAATCAAAATGAATAAATTAAAGTATTGTTTTGCTTCAATGTTGTTCCTTTTTGGAGCTGTTGTGTTTGCACAAGAAGTGGAAGAAAAGAAAGAACGTGAGCCTGGTCACATTAATCAGAATAGGTTTAAGCAATTGTATGAAGAATTTTCAACTCCTAATACCTATCGTTCTGCATCTGGTGCCCCAGGACCGGATTATTATCAGCAACAAGCAGATTATAAGATTGATTTGGAGTTAGATGATAAGAACGCTAAAATTTATGGTGAAGAGACGATTACATATATTAACAATTCACCAGACGATTTAGAATTTTTATGGGTACAATTGGATCAAAATGTAAGGGCAAAAGATTCCAAATCTCCCCTTAGAAATGGTAATGGTGTAAATTTTGCCTACCAAGCAGGTAATTTTACTCAAACGTATATTACAGAATCTTTTGATGGAGGTTTTAACATCCAAGAGGTTAAAGATGCTAACGGAAAAGCATTATCACATACCATTAATCAAACGATGATGCGTATAAATCTTCCACAAGCATTAAAAAGTGGTTCTCAGGTTTCTTTTTCTATAAAATGGTGGTATAATATACCAGACCATACGGTGAATAGAGCTCGTTCTGGATATGAGTACTTTCCTAAAGATGGTAACAGAGCTTACGTTATAGCTCAATTTTTTCCAAGAATGGCTGTTTATAATGATGTTGAAGGTTGGCAAAATCATCAGTTTTGGGGTAGTGGTGAATTCGCTTTACCATTTGGAAACTATGAAGTTAATATAACTGTTCCTGCAGATCACGTAGTTGATGCTACAGGAGAACTTCAAAATAGAAAAGAAGTCTTCACAAAAGAAATGATGAAGCGTTACAATCAGGCTAAAAATTCTTATGATAAGCCAGTTGTAATTGTTACCCAAGCTGAAGCTGAAGCCAAAGAAGGAAGCTTCTCTGAAAAGAAAAAAACATGGAAGTTTAAGACAGAACCTGGAAAATTAGTTCGCGATTTTGGTTTTGCAACTTCAAGAAAGTTTATTTGGGATATGCAAGCTGTTAAGTTAGGTAGTAGAGATGTTATGGCAGTATCTATGTATCCTAAAGAAGGGAACCCACTTTGGGAAGAGCAGTCTACAAAAGCAGTTGTACAAACCATTAAGACCTATTCAAAATTTACTTTTGATTACCCTTATCATAAAGCTATTTCAGTACATGCAAGAAACCAAGGGATGGAGTACCCAATGATTTGCTGGAATTATGGTAGACCTAATGAAGATGGTACATACTCTGATAGAACTAAATATGGGATGATTAGTGTAATTATTCACGAAGTTGGACACAACTTTTTCCCGATGATTGTAAATTCTGATGAACGTCAGTGGGGATGGATGGATGAAGGTTTAGACACTTTTATGCAATATTTAACTGAACAGGAATTTGGAGAAAATTATGCTGATGTTATAGCGCCAAACAATAAATATCCTTCTCGTAGAGGAGATGCAGCAAAGATTGTTCCTTACATGGGAGGCGATCAGAGTAGGATATCTCCAATCATGTCTAATCCAGAAAATGTATACCAATTGGGCCCTAATGCTTATGGTAAGCCAGCTACTGCTCTTAATATTTTAAGAGAGACAGTTATGGGTAAAGAATTGTTTGACCATGCTTTTAAAACCTATGCCCAGCGTTGGATGTTTAAACATCCAACACCAGAGGATTTCTTCCGTACTATGGAAGATGCATCTGCTGTAGATTTAGATTGGTATTGGAGAGGATGGTTCTACACTACAGACTATGTAGATATTGGAGTTAAAGGTGTTAAAAAGTATTTTGTTACTGGTGAAAAAACCAAGCAAATGGAAGAATATATGGCTGCTCGTAACTTAACGGATGCAGATATACCACCATTAGTGTACTTGGTAGAAGAAGGTAGTGAAGATTATAGTGATGGTCTTAAAGGTAAAACACCATCTGAAGTTGCTCCTACTTTAAAAGAATTTATGATGGATAATTTGACTGCAGAAGAAAGAGCTCAAGTTAAAGAACCTAAATTTTTCTACGAAGTTACTTTTGATAAGCCAGGAGGTATACCAATGCCTTTAATTGTGGAGTATAAATATGCTGATGGGACAACAGAAAGTGTTACTTATCCTGCAGAAATTTGGAGAAAAAATGACGATGAAGTTAAACGTGTACTTTCTTCAGAGAAAGAGTTGGTAGGTATTGTAATAGATCCAAAACTAGAAACTGCAGATATTGACACAACCAATAACTCTTGGCCAATTAAGGATGAAAAATCTGACTTTGATCAATTTAAGGAAAAGGTAAAAGGAAAGTAATTTTCTAAAAACCTTATGATACTAAGCCCTGCAATTTGCAGGGCTTTTTTTATTTTAAACATAACTTCTCTTTATATTTGTGTTATGCATTTTTTATTTATTAGCGGGGGAGAGATTTTCTTTATCATGTTTATAGTTGTCATGGTATTTGGTGCAGATAAAATACCGGGTATTGCCAAAGGACTTGGCAAAGGAATGCGTCAACTAAGAGATGCCACGGACGATATTAAGCGTGAAATTCAGAAAAGCGCTGATAAACAAGGAATTGATACCGACTTTACGAAAGATATAAAGAAGGGGATAGATGACGTTAAGAAAAATGTTGAAGAAGTTACTGGTGCGGTTAAAAGGGGTGTTAAATAAATGCTCGAAAAACTACTTAAATGGGACAGAGAAACCTTTGTTTATTTAAATAGTCTTGGTATTGAGCAATATGATTCTTTTTGGTCTACAATAACAGCAATTACCACTTGGATTCCTCTTTACTTATTATTTGTTTTCCTTTTTTTTTATAAATCTAAATTTAGAGAAGGCCTTAAAAAAACAGTTACTTTTATTGCTTTAGCTGTATTTATAATACTTGCAACAGATTTAACGAAAAATTGCGTTGCTAGATTAAGACCAAATAATGATATTGAAATTAATACCCTAATACGAATATTGAAGAGCCCAACAGATTATAGTTTTTTCTCTGGTCATGCCGCTAGTTCTTTTTCAATCACTTTATTAATTTTTTTAATGTTAAGGCGAAAGTATAAGTGGGCAGGACTATTTTTTATTTGGCCAATTTTGTTTTCAACTAGCCGTATTTATGTAGGAGTTCATTTTCCTTTAGATATTATTGTAGGTGTATTGGTAGGAACCTTTTCTGGATTACTATTTTATCTGCTATACCAGAAGTTTTTAGTAGACAAGTTTGTTTAAGAGTCAAATTACTCTGCTTAAAGTAAGACCATCTCTTATAGGTAGTAAGACAGTTTCCACTCTTGGGTCCATTTTTAGTTTTCTATTATACTTTAATAACTCTTCCGTTGCCTTGTCAGATTGTTTTAAAGGCTCCACAACCTTACCCGACCATAATACATTGTCAGATAAAATAACGCTACCAGAGCGACATTTTTTTAAAACTGCTTCAAAATAGTTGTTGTATTGCTTTTTTTCGGCATCGATGAATATCAAATCAAAAGTGGTATCTAATTTTGGGATTATATCTAATGCATCTCCAAGATGTTGTACGATTTGTTCTCCATAACCACTTTTATTAAAGTAGTTCCGTTGTATGTCACTTAGCTCTTCGTTTACATCAATGGTATGCAATTCTCCATTTTTAGGTAAACCTTCTGCTAGGCAAATAGCAGAATACCCAGTGTAAGTACCAATCTCTAATATTTTTTTTGGAGCGATTATTTTTGATAACATGCTTAAAACTCTTCCCTGAAAATGACCGGTTATCATTCTTGGTTGAATAACCTTTAGATGAGTTTCCTTGGTGAGTTCTTTTAAAACTTCTGGTTCGTCTTCAGAGTTACTAGCAATATAATTTTCAAGTGTATTTGATAAAAAATGCATTTCTCGCTTTTGACAAAATTAACCAAATATGGATTATTTTAGAGAGATGAAAAATTTGGTAATTAGAGATGCAAAAAGTTCAGATTTACCAGTTCTTTTAACTTTTGAACAAAAACTGATAGAAGCTGAACGTCCTTTTGATGTAACGATTAAGAATACTCCGGTTAGTTATTATGATATTGAATCCTACATTAAAAATGAGGAAGTAAAAGTTGTAGTGGCCGAGCAGAATGGTAAAATAGTAAGTTCGGGATACGCATTAAAAAAAGAAGCACGTCATTATTTAAATCATAAATATTATGGATATTTGGGTTTTATGTATACCATAAAAGAGTATAGAGGAAAGGGGATTAATCGTAAGATTACTGAGGTTTTAAAAGAATGGTGTAAAGCGAATGATTTGAATGAAATTAGACTTACGGTGTATCATAAAAATAATTCTGCAATAAAGGCTTATGAAAAGGCAGGGTTTAAAATCCATCTTATAGAAATGAGGCTTGATTAACCCAAACTTCAAAAAAGACTAAATACAACTAACTTGAAGTCACTTTTTTTAATACTTTCCAATCCAAGATATTTTGCGCCTGCCTTTGTATTTACTAGTCTAAATATTTGGTTTGGGATGTGGGCTGTATATATTCCAAGCGTAAAAGAGAAGCTTGCTATTGACAAAGCAGATTTAGGCATTGCAATTTTTTTCCTATCACTTGGAGTTTTTACTATTTTCCCTCTAGCATCAAAAATCATTAACAGGCTAGGTGTAGGCAAGGCAACATGGTTTGGTGTAATTTTAAATAGTGTCTTTGCTTTGTTCCCTCTTTTGGTTCCCAATTACTATCTTTTATGTGCTTCATTGTTTCTTTTTGGTGCTTCTAATGGTCTTTTAGATATTTCTATGAATACTCTAGTAACAGAGATAGAGAAAAAAGATAAAAAGAACTTTATGTCAGCCGCCCATGGTTTTTTTAGTTTGGGTGGTATATTAGTAGGTTTAGGAAGTTTTTTGATTCCGTTTATTGGTAATCCTTTTTTACATATGGCGGGTACGGTTATTTTAGTGTTAGGTGCCAATCTATTTTTAAAAAAACAATATTATTTTATAAAGGCTGCTCCAGTTGAAAAAGAACCCTTTAGCTTTAAATTATTTAAACCGCTTTTAATTTTAGGAATTATTGGTTTTGTCAGCATGGGGAGTGAAGGGGCAATAGTGGACTGGAGTGGATTGTATTTAAAAGAAATTACACTAGCACCTGAATTTTTGATAGGGACAGGGTTTTTAGCATTTTCTACAATGATGACCCTAGGTAGATTTTTTGGTGACAGAATTAGTCAACGCATTGGCTCTTTAAAATTAGTTGCTCTGGGTGCTCTAATTGCTGTTATAGGATTTGCTATGGTACTTTCTGAAATTACAATGCTTGCAATTATAGGTTTTGCCTTAAATGGCTTGGGGTTCTCTGTAATGGTACCTGAACTTTTTAGAATAGGTGGTAATGTTAAAGGGGTAGAATCCTCTCGAGGTGTTGCATTTATAGCTGGTACTGGCTATTTTGGATTTTTATTAGGTCCCGTAATTTTGGGATTATTGGCAGAGGAATATCAATTGACTACTAGTTTTTGGACCTTGCTCATTTGTACTTTTATCATTCTTCTTCTAACCATAATTATTAAAGGTAAAAGGGATTAATCCAAATTGGAACGTACATCAAACTCATTATCAGATTTGCTAACCTTGGTGATAAAAGCGTTCATTTCATCGGTTAGGAGGAGGCTGTTTTGTGAAGCCCAAAAAGCTTTGTTGTAAGGAAATTTCAACCGGAAAACCTCCTTGGTTTCGTTAGCATTTTTACGAATCTTAAAACTGCCAAAGTGCCCATAGGACTTCAAAATATCTTCAGATTCAAAAAAAGTACGAAAGGTTTCTTCGTTATCCTTGAGCTCCACCAAAGTCTTTATTTTTGCATTTTTCATAACGTATTTCCCTGACTCCAAATCTTTATCGAACAACACATTCTTTTCAAAACGCGTTACACGGTATTTGATATCTTTTTTCTGCTTAAAGTCTAGTTGAGGCATGGATAACTGGTAATACTCCAAAATTGCCTTGTCCTTTAAGTCTATGATATAGTAGCCACTATTATTTGCTTTTTTATTTTCGCCATTGTAGGTAAACGCTATGCGAACCTTTTCTTGATTGTCAAAATACTGCTCCTCAATTTCAAAATTTTCGGTGACAATACTCAGTTGAATCGTTTCTGTTAGAATTTCGCGCAAAGATCTTGCTCTAAAATAGATGTCCGTTTCATCCTCAGTAACATCTTTAAGACCAACCTTACGCATGTTTTCTACTTCAAAAACAAAATCTTTTTTTTCAAGTTCCATATTGCTATGGTACAATAGGGTCTTTCTTTTTAATTTTCCTTGAATGTCCTGTATGCGAGTAATATCTCCATCATATCGCAAAGTAGATCGTATAAAAAAGCGCTCTTTGTATTCTTCTGAAGGATAATTCTCTGGCACAGCTTTTCTAACCTTATCAAAAAGACGTTCTTCATTGGTAAGTACGACCTCTGTTAGTTCAAATGTCTTTTCTTTTAAAAAAATAGTATCAGCAAGTGCACCAAAGGTAGTTTTAAGGGTTTTATAACCTAGTTTATAAAAAGTAATAGAATCGTTGTTGGATAGTAAAAAATACTTTCCGTTCTCATTGGTTATCGTATTGTCACTTGTATTGTATACATCAGCAAACTCAATGGGCTTTTTATTTTCCGCATCTAGTACAACGCCTAGTTTTTGATTTTGACTGTAACAAATACTTGTAAATAATAAAACTAGGATGAGATTTTTCATAAAGGCTATTTATCAGGTATGGTTGCCACATTGGTAAAATAAAGATTAAAATTTTCTTTATCTTTTTTATGGTCAATCGCAAATATGATGCCATCATCATCATCATAGTTTTCCCAAGTAGTAGTCATTGAAGGCTCCTGTTGATTAGATTTTCTAAATACCCATTCCTTAATCAAGTAATCTTTTTCAAAATAAAAATCATATGCATCTCCTGGAGTGTAACCTCCTTCATTACTATAAACGATGGTTAATTTATGCATTGGTTTTTGAGCAATAGGAGATGTCATATTTTCTTCATGAGTGTATTCAAAATTATTTTTATCCCACATTAAATTAAAAGGAGCAAGTAGCCAATATCTATCATTAATAAAACCGCCGTTAGTTTTATATGCGATACTGTCCATAGTTTTTCTAGTGTAGGTTAAAGTGTCTGCACCAGAGATTCTGGTAATCTCATTCACCTTTGGTTTCCATATCCAACTTCGTTCAAAATGAGTAGAGTCTCTATCTACGTTAAAAGTAAATTCTATTTGATTTACTTTATTCCAATTTTCAAAACCGTGGGCATTCGCAACTTTTTCTAGAATGGATGTTTCTTTAACTATTTCTTGTTTTTTTTCGGTTTTACATCCAGTTAGTGTAACTAAAAAAAGACAAAATAAAGAGCTTAATAAAGATTTCATAAGGTAGTTTTATCAAATATAAGCGCTTTTTAAGCTATATTGAAAAATCAGAATTGATAGTTAAAACTAAAACCAATTAAAGAGTGACTTTTTTAAAACGTCTGTTTCTAATCTTAATAAACCAAGATAAGAGGTCATTGAAGCCAGACGACGCTTATAGTCAACTTACTGATGAAGAATTAGTGCAAAAAATTGTAGCAAATAACAATGCGCTACTTTTTGGAGTCTTATATGACCGCTATTCAAAAATGGTTTATAACAAGTGTTATGGTTTTTCTAAATCTAAAGATGAGGCGGAAGATTTAACGCAGGATGTTTTCTTAATGTTATTTGTTAAGCTTGCTTCTTTTAAAGGGAAATCAAAATTTTCTACCTGGTTATATTCTTTTACGTATAATTTTTGTGTGAATTATGTGAATAGAAATAAACAAAGAAAAATGAGCGACAATTCTATACCTATGGATACCGCTGAATATAAATTAACGGAAGATGAAGTGCCAGATGAGAGTATTTATGAATTGAAGGCGAGTAAATTGGAGAAAGCATTGAATTTAATATCAGCAGAAGACAAAAGTATTTTGTTGTTAAAATATCAAGATGGTGCTTCAATAAAAGAATTAAGTGAAGTACTTGAACTTGGTGAAAGTGCTATAAAAATGCGATTAAAACGCGCAAAGGCGAAGTTATTAGAAATCTATAATACATTATCATAGATGGCAAACGAATTTAAGAACCCATTTAAGGAATTGGATAGAAAGTTGCTGGAAGTGCCACCAGAAATGCGGCAAAAGGTAATGAACGATATTGCTATTGCTAAGCTAATTATGGATATGGCCATTTTAGTGACGTCCAACTATTCGTCACTTATTTCAGGACTATTTAAAACAAATAAAAGGGGATAACCAACTCAATTTAATGTAGAAAACATGGAAAAATATCAAAAAGTATTATCGGACAGTTTAAGCGATATGCTATCTAACGTAGTGCAACTACTACCACAAATAATTATAGGTGTCCTTGGGCTTATTGTAGCTTGGATACTTCTAAAAGTAATTCTATTCATAGTTAAAAAAGTGCTAAAAGCAGCTAAAATAGATGCGCTATCTACAAAGATTACGGAAGCCAAATTATTGGGTGATAAAGAAGTAAAGATTGATTTACTTAAAATAGTTCTAAGAGCAGTAAAAATTCTCTTGATTTTAGTATTTACTATTGTTATTGCTGAGGTAATAGGTTTAAATGCAATCTCTGAAGGTATTATATCAATTTTAGGATATTTACCAACGCTACTAAGTGCAATTTTAATTTTTGCTGGAGGATTATATTTGGCAACTTTGGTAAAAAAAGGAACTCTTGCTTTGTTTACTTCTATGGGTATTGGAGGTTCTAAGGCTATTAGTAGTATTTTATTTTACTTAATTACGTTCTTCATTTCTATAACGGCCTTAAATCAGGCAGGTATTGATACCGATATAATTACAAGCAATTTCACGATGATTCTAGGAGCGTTTTTATTTGCTGCGGCTCTTGGTTTTGGTTTGGGTTCTAGAGAGGTTTTTTCTGATGTTTTAAAAATGTTTTACACAAGAAAAAACTATGCAGTAGGCGATAAGATAGCCATTGGTGATTTAGAAGGAACTATAGATGCTATTGATAATATTACTTTGACATTAAAGACTAAAACAGGTAAAATTGTTATTCCTATTAAAGATATTGTATCCCAGAATGTTGAGATAAAAGGATAAAAAAAGCATCCGCTATAAAGGGATGCTTTTAAATTTATATATGTTGTTGAATCTATTTTGCGTTAACAGATTTCCCTTTTATTTGAATTACAGGGAATTCAGTTCTACGGTTAAGTTCTAATTCTTCCGGAGAGCAATCTTGCTTACTCGTACATTCATTAATAGGCATACGTTTTCCAAAACCTTTGTAAGATAATATGTGATGTCTTGGAACTCCATGTTCAATCAAGTACTCATAAGTGGATTTTGCTCTACGCTCAGAAAGGGCATCATTGTAATTATGACTGCCAACAGGATCCGTATGCGCCTCTAATTTTATAATCATATCTGGATAAGTAATAGTCATTAACTTTACTACTTTATCTAACTCTATAGCAGCATCTGGTCTAATATTACTTTTATTAAAATCAAAATAGATTTTCTTTAAACCAGCTAGTAATTTTACATCTAATGTTGGTTCTAGCATTATATCTAGGGTCTGTATTTTAGTGGCCCTACTAATTTCTTGCGTATTAAAGAAGATGTTCTTGTGTGGATGGGTCTTTCGAACAGCTTCAATCATATAATTACGCTTTCTGCTGATGAACATTTTGTACTTCCCATTCTCATCGGTCATTGTTTCTCCAACTTTCTCTTTGGTTTTTTGGTCAAATAAAGCTATAGCAACGCTATCAAGAGGTTGAAGATTTATGGCGTCTTTTACAATTCCTTCTACAGCTAAAGAAGGGGTAAATTCAAACTTATAAATATCATCGCTCCCTTTTCCACCTTTTCTATTGGAACTTATATAGCCATTAATTCCATTTTCTTCGGCAAAAAAGCCAAAGTCATCAGCAGAGCTATTTATCGGTCTACCAAGATTAATAACATCAACAAAGTTTCCATCGATATCAATAATTGTCGAAAAAACATCTAACTGTCCAAAACCAACATGACCATCCGAAGAAAAGAATAACTTCCCTTCTACATTAACAAACGGAAACATTTCATTCCCTTCTGTATTTACAATAGGACCAGCATTTACAGGTTTGCCTATTCCACCTCGCTCATGGATTTCTGAATAATAGATATCTGTACCTCCATAACCACCAGGTCTATCAGATGCAAAATATAGTCTTTTACGATCTGGGCTAACAGCAGGATGACCAGTAGAATATAAATCACTGTTAATTCTTAAACTTTTTACGGTTTTCCATTCGCCATCTTGTAGTTCTGCTTTGTAAATTTTTAGGTTATTATCTTTATCAAGTCCGTATCCTTCTTTTTTATTAAAGTAGTTATTTCGGGTATAATAGATAACAGTATCTTTTTTATAATCTGTTGAAAATACTAAAGAGCTTTCATGGTATTTAGAATTTATATCTCCTTTTATAAGTGATGGAATAGAACTGGAGTTTCCTTCTTCAACTGAGAATATATCTAACCATGGTTCTCCATTCCAACCATAAGTCTTTTCAGAACCTTCATCTACCCTAGTAGATGCAAAGTAGAGTTTTCCTTTATGAAGATAGGTTCCAAAATCACTGCCTGATGTGTTAAAATGTAATTCAGACACTTCATAACGTTCACGGCTATTGAAGACAACTGAAGCGAAGTTACCATCTTCTAAAAATCGTTTTACTCTTGAATCATTCTTATTAAACTTTTTATATTTTCTCAACCATTTTGCGGCCTCACTACTTTGCCCATTACTATGCAAAGCCATAGCATATTTAAAATAGTAATCTGTTGGTATATCTGCATTATTGATAATTGCTTCGAAATGTGGCATTGCCTTATTAAAATCTCGAATCAATAAATAACATTCAGCCAATTGCTTGTGTGCGTGGCTTGTGTTAAAATTACCCTCTAGCATATTTTCATAGAAAGGTATAGCCTTAGCGTATGAAAATTGACTAAAATAATAGTCACCTTTTTTCTGTGCTCCATATTGAGCGGAGACCAATTGGCTTGCTACGATAAATAACAAAACCAAAGCGTTTTTTATTGATTTTTTCATGTTGTAGGTCATTATGTTTTAGAAGTATCTTGGAGATTTGAAAATTCCTGCTTTACGTTCGCCTAATTCAAAAATTAGAATAACTTCATGTGTGCCGCCTGTATAAGGTCTAAGGTCGCCAGTTGGAAGGTCGTAGGCATACCCTAATCTAAAATCTTTACTTACTTGATAATCCATAAAAGCACCAAAATTAGAGGCATCATTAAAACGATAAGATGCTCCAAACCAGAATTTTTCATACCCTAAAAACCCTGCGGTTACATCATAAGTAGCTGGAGCGCCATTTGTAAATTTTGTAATAACAGAAGGTCTAAATTTAAAATCTAGTGAAATATCCATAACTAGTCCAGCAATAGCATAATAACTTAACCTTTCTAGACCAACAAATTGACCACTTCTTACATTAGATTTAACTAGTCTTGGTGATGAAATACCTGCATACCATCTATCAGAACTTATATATGCGCCTGCTCCAAAATTTGGTGTCCATTCATTTACTGGCGCTAAATCTGGGTCTAACCCGTCACCAATTTGTGGTCTTGTGTAATTTGTAAAGCCACCTTTTAATCCAAACGAGAGATTAACATCAAAAGAAAGTGGAACTGTATATGAAAAATCGCCGTAAACATAGTTGGTGTCTTCAAAACCCAACTGGTCGTTTATATACGAAAACCCAATACCTATTCTGTCATTACGTAAGGGAGAATGTATTGAAAATGTACTAGTCCTTGGGTTTCCTGCCAGACCAGCCCATTGGTTTCTATGTAATGCAGTCACATTTAACTTTTCTCTACTACCAGCGTAAGCAGGATTAATAGAGATGGTGTTAAACATATATTGCGTAAACTGCGGTAATTGTTGCGCTCCTACAACCGAAGTTAGCATAAGGGTCAAAAACAATGATATAACTTTTAAAGTTTTCATTTGCAATAGGTTAAGTTTTTTTTGAAGTAATCTTACTAAAAAATAAATTTGGGCTTATTACTTATACAAATTGACAAAATAACCTTAAGAATGAATAATTTATACGTCTAAATCGATTAAAAGTCGTTGTAGGAATAAAGGCTCGTTTAACGGTTTTTTTCTTACGATGAATGTTATTTGATAGAATAAGTTTATAGAAATTAGACGGTTGTGAAATTTATAAAAAGTAAGAGGGGTGATTTATAATCGCCCCTCTTAACAAGATGTTTAGTTATAGTCTATTTTGTACCTAAGTAGATGAACCCGTTAAATGGTTCTAATGTTATACCTAGCTCATTGTTAGTAGCACTAATAATGTAGTAGTATGTTCCTGAAGGCAATACACCGGATGAACCTACTGAACCACCTGGAGATGAACCATTCCAATCATTACGGTAGTCTTTTGCTTCATATACTTTGTCTCCCCATCTGTTGAATATTTGTACACCGAAAGTAAACTGACAAAACTCTACTCCTTTAATTTCAAAGGTGTCATTAATACCGTCACCGTTAGCAGTTACGGCTTCAGAGATTTCTATTTCTCCACGACCACATGGTACACAATCTGTATTTACAACTATTGTGAAATCAACATAGTATTTACAGTCTCCTTCAATAGAGCTATATGCTATCTTATATTCACCAGGTAAATGATCTATTGGATTAAACATACTTCCATTTAAAACTACATTACCTTCTAGAACTTCAAAGGTTCCGTTAGCATCAAATGATTCAGGTAAATAATTTAATAAATCAATAGCCTCATCTTCAATACAAATATCTATAGTAACCTCTTCTAGTTGTGGTTGGAATACGAATATAATTTGCTCAAAAGAAGCTGTATTTCCACAAGAATCTGTTACATTCCAAGTTCTAATTAGCATAAAGTCTTCAGAACCATCAGTAGCATCTTGTCTTACTTCATTAAATACTACATCATAATTGCCACAACCACCCATAAAGGTTAATTCTGGTACTGCAGGGATTTCTTCTCCACAAAGTATAGTCATCTCTTCATCATAGTCACTAGCTGTAATAGGTCCAGTAGGCTCAATAGTGATTATTTGAGTATGGGAAACAGTGTTACCAGCGCAATCACTAGTAGACCAAACTCTAGTAACGGTATATCCGTTCATACAGTTAGCATCATTTGTGATAGTTTCTGTAAAATCAACCATAACATCTGTATCACAATTGTCAACAGCGGTTAATGTAACTGCATCTGGCACTTCATTACAAAGAACTGTCATGCTTTCTGGTAATGCTTCCACAAAAGTAGGAGCAACAGTATCTTCTACAGTAATTACTTGTGTATGAGAAACAGCATTACCTGCACAGTCAGAGACTGACCAAGTTCTGGTAATTGTATAATCTGAAGGACATGAATCACTATCAGTGATTGTTTCAGTAAAATTGACTACCATGTTAGGCTCACAACTATCAATAGCAGTGATGACAGGAGCGTCTGGTACACTATCGCACTGTACGGTCATATCAGCAGGAAGTGCTTCAACAAAAGTAGGAGCAATAGTATCTTCTATGGTAATTACCTGAACATGCTCACGAACATTACCAACACAATCTGTAATTGTCCAAGTTCTTGTAATAGTATATTCTGTAGGGCAACTGTCCGTATCACCATCGACCGTTTCAACTAACACAACATTGATAGGACAAGTGCTTGTTGAAGTAATATCAGCAGCTGGAGGAATAGTATCACAAGCTTCAATTGTGATATCCTCTGGCCAACCTTCGTTACCATCATTATCAATGATATTCACTGTAGCGGTATCATTTGCAAGAATAGTTACAAGAGTGGTAGATATGTTACTCAAGATTACATTAAAGCCTTCAGTATCTTCAATGATTACATCATCAATGATAGGAATAGTAATCGTTTGTGTATTAGGATTAGCTCCACCGAAAGTTAATGTTTGTGTGCCAGTTGCAACACCAGTATAATCACTAACATCAACAGCTGTACCATCAGTAGTGAAATATTCTACAGTAAACTCATCCTGTACATCAGCATTTAAGACAACATCTAGTGAGACCGTGCCTGCATCTTCATTTACATCGATACTTGTAACATCAAACTGAACACCTAAAGATGAGTCACTGTCATTATCGATAATGTTTACAGTAGCCGTATCATTAGCAAGAATGTTTACTAGTGTTGTTGAGATATCCGTAATAGTAACAGTAAAGTCTTCAGTACTTTCAATGATTGCATCATCAATGATAGGAATAGTAATTGTTTGTGTATTACTATTAGTTCCACCAAAAGTTAGTACTTGTGTATCGACTGGTACACCAGTATAATCACTGGCATCTACAGCTGTACCATCAGTAGTGAAATACTCCACAGTAAACTCATCTTGTACGTCAGCATTTAAGACAACATCTAGCGAAACAGTACCTGCATCTTCATTTACATCGATACTTGTAACATCAAACTGGACACCTAAAGATGGGTCACTGTCATTATCGATAATGTTTACAGTAGCAGTATCATTCGTAAGAATGTTCACCAATGTTGTAGAGATATCCGTAATAGTAACGGTAAAGTCCTCCGTGCTTTCAATGATAGTATCATCAATGATAGGAATAACAATAGTCTGTGTATTGCTATTTGTGCCACCAAAGGTTAATACTTGTGTATCCGCAGGAACACCCGTATAGTCACTAACATCTATAGCTGTACCATCAGTAGTGAAATATTCTACAGTAAATTCATCTTGTACATCAGCATTTAAGACAACATCAAGAGAAACGGTACCTGCATCTTCATTTACATCGATATTAGTGATATCGAACTGAACACCTAAAGATGGGTCACCGTCATTATCGATGATATTAATAGTAGCCGTATCATTTGTAAGAATGTTTACTAGTGTTGTTGAGATATCCGTAATAGTAACAGTAAAGTCCTCCGTGCTTTCAATGATAGTATCATCAATGATAGGAATAACAATAGTCTGTGTATTGCTATTTGTGCCACCAAAGGTTAATACTTGTGTATCCGCAGGAACACCCGTATAGTCACTAACATCTATAGCTGTACCATCAGTAGTGAAATATTCTACAGTAAATTCATCTTGTACATCAGCATTTAAGACAACATCTAGCGAAACAGTACCTGCATCTTCATTTACATCAATACTTGTAACATCAAACTGAACACCTAAAGATGGGTCACTATCGTCGTCGTTAATTGTTCCAGTAGCAGTATTAGTGGTATCACCATCTACAAAACCGATACCAATGTTAGATTGAATGTTAGACAGAATAACCGTGAATTCTTCAGTAGCTTCAATAATAGTATCATCTATTATAGGAACATCAATATCAAAAGTACTCACAGTAGGTGTAAAGGTAATAGTACCTGATTGTGCAGTTATATCACTAATATCTAAAGCAGTACCGTCATTAGTTACATAATCTACAGTTACATTATCAGAAATAGTACCAGTAAGTGTTACTGTGAATCTAGCAAAAGTATCTGTCCCTTCAGTTACAATTACATTTGTATTATCAAAAGCAATACCCGTACCAGGTACCGCATCATTATCAGTGATATTGATAGTTGCTTGGTTATCGTTGATTG
>CANLXH010000002.1 GCA_947495075.1 uncultured Croceitalea sp. | reverse complement strand
CAATTCCCGCAATTATCGCCTCACTTATCCTGCAAAGCGGGTGCAAATATAAAACCCTTTTTTTAACTCAGCAAAACTTCTGAAACTATTTTTTAATCTTTTTAAAACTAAAAAATCATCTTATTGATTTTCAGGTGCTAGGAAATAAAATATAGTGAAATTTTATGAAAAGAAATTCCAAACCAGACCAAATCTTATCACAAAATCTCTATAAGGATAGTTTGGAGCAGAGTAATAATTATATTGTTTCGTCCAAATAGTATTTAGATGCTCTGCTTTTAAAAAAATTCGCGTTTGGCGCACTTTAGCATTAATAAAGAAGTCTATTAATGGGAACCCTCCCAATTCTTCATTATTCTGCGTGTAAAACTCCCCTAATAAAGGATGATAGGCATCCATATTATAAGCGGTGAAGTATTTGAAGGTTACCCCCGTCTGTAAAAACATCGCTTTACTAAACACATCACTAGAAAAATATAAAGAGTTACGAGTCACAAATTTAGGTACATTTAATACCTGATTTATTTGCGAAACTTCCTGGTACATTAGCGTATTATTCAATGCCCATTTTCTCCACTTAAACTCTTTTTGATATTTAACCTTCAAATAATTTATAGTCTCATTTTCTTGAAAGGGTCTAACAAATGCATTTTGGATGCCATTATCAATATCTCCTTGAGTAATACTGTTACTTGCGGTAAAATAAGTATAATTATCAATCGCCGAGTATTTAGCAGAAAGGTTACCTAAAAATTTAGAATCAAACCCAAAAGTTAAACTTTGAGTTTGTTGTTTTTCAAAATTATCATACAACCAATTAAAATTTTGATAATCACTTTGGTATAAAAGAAAATTAAAATTTGGAGCTTTTGAAGAACCATGTATAGCAGCCGTCAAAGAATTGTTAGCGTTAATCTTGTATGTAGCGCTAGCATCAAATAAATTACCTGCTAATTCACCTGATACGTTATATCTAATCCTTCCCGAAAGCATCAATGGACCAATTTTATTTTTATAATCAGCACCCACAGAAATCTCCTCCCCTTCTAAGCTATTGGGTATAGTAAGCTCCTCACTCTGCACAAGAATACTATTAAAAAAATAGTTGTAATTGTACAAGCTTATACTACCTGATAAAGAACCCAATGTATTATTAGAAAAAACAGCAGACACTTCATTAAACATTGTTTTAAGAGTAGGTTTATCTTTAATGGGAGTTACAAAAGCATCACCGAAACTAGGATTTGCTGTAGTCTGGTTAAATTGATAAAACTTTGATTCATAGTTAAATTGATGCTGAATAGCTAAAAGTGTAGACCTCGTTTTTAAAGAATCTTTTCTTGGTCTTACAAGGTTAATTTGATGATCCAAGAAGTACCGTTTTCCCAGTATTCGATTATCAGCTAGAGTATTATTAGAATTATTAAAGACAACATCTATTCTTGATCTATCTAAAAAGTCTTCATTTCCAGATTCAAATTGTAATTCTTTATCCAAAAGCCCTCCATTTTCTTCCGTTTCAATGTCTTGTGAAGCATAATGCCCTCTAACCCAATATCTATTATTCTTGGTCCTATAGTTAAAAGTTGTTCGAAAAAGACCTGCTTCACTTTGGTCAAAATCATATTTACCTAAAGACCTAGAACCAGTAAAAGCAATAGAGACATTAAATCTTTTAGATGTATTAAGAGTTAACATAGCGTCTAAAAACTGTCCTTGCTCAAAAGTTGTTTTAAACATCAGTTCAGTTAATGGTGTAGGCACATTGTAATAGAGGATATCTTCTACTTCAAGATACTTTTGATTTTTAGCTACTGCTCCTAATTGTGGATAGATTGAGTTGTTTTCAAAATTTCTTCCAAGTGAATTATATGGTTGTCCAATATTAGAGAATGGCATTAATTCAAAATCATCTCTTCTTAAATAGTTGTATTTGTATTCTTTCTTTATCGATAAAGTAGTATCTAAAGAAGTAGTATCTCTTTTGAGAGAAATTAGTTTATAATCTTCTGCTGTTAATGGTTTTGTTTGGTTCTTTTTTTTTGGTTTTAAAATATCCTTACTAAAACCAACGGAATCTCTTGATAAAGAATCTTTTGTATTAAGTTTTGGACTAGGCTTTATTTGAGCATTTAACTGACAAAAGGCTAATAGGATAATAACCAGAGGAAAGTATTTCATTCTTTGTTCTTACATGCCAAAGGTAATTTTTTTGTTCGTAAAGAAATGTGAAAATTTTTAACCTATTGGTAAATTAAATCTAAAAGCAACCCTTTTATAGAATTTATGAGTTTTGGTTTTATTATTGATTAAAAAATACATATTTTGATGCCCGATAACAAAAAAAATCAAATGAAAAGAAAATTACTCCTGCTGTTTTTCTTAACAGCAACTTTTTCCTATGCCCAATATATTGAAAGTGCACCATGGATGATGGAGTTAGAAAAGAAAAAGAAGACCACCTTCTCTAAGGTTGAAAATAAAGGTTACACTTTATGGGAAATATCTAAAGCTTTTGAAGATTATTGGACTGGTAAAGACATCACAAAAAAGGGTATTGGTTATAAACCCTTTAAAAGATGGGAATATTATTGGAGTCATTTTATAGATGAAAATGGATATTTACCTTCATCCACTAATCTTTGGGAAGACTGGTTAAATAGGGAAAGAAATACTAATACAACTAATCTTACGAGTGACTGGACATCAATAGGTCCCTTTATCTCACAATCGCAAGCGCAAGGGCAACCTGGAATTGGCAGAATAAACGCAATTGCCGTAGACCCAAATAATGAGAACATCTGGTACGCAGGCGCACCTGCTGGGGGTATTTGGAAATCAATTGACGCAGGAGATTCTTGGGTTAATATTTTTGATGATTTTCCTCAAATCGGTGTTTCTGGCATCGCTATCGACCCAACGGACTCTAATATTATATATATTGCTACTGGAGATGATGATGCTTCTGACTCATTTAGCATTGGCGTTTTTAAATCATTAGATGGTGGTGATACTTGGAACGAAACTGGATTAAATCCTTTAAATTCTGAGAACTTTAATCGAATGAACGAAATTTTCATAAATCCGCAGAACACAAACATTATCTGGGTAGCAACAAACGGTGGATTGCAAAGATCTTTAGATGCTGGCGATACTTGGGAAATTGTACTTGAGGAAAATATTACAGATTTTAGATTAAAACCTGGTGACCCAAACGTTATATATGCTGTAACCTCTGATACATTTTTTAGATCACTCAATGGTGGAGACAACTTTATTCCTTTGACCAATTCTGTTTTACCCTCTAGCACAGCTAATAGAATGGTATTAGGAGTCACAGAAGCAAATCCAGAAGTAGTTTATATATTAATCGGAAATAGAGGTGCAGACGATGACAACGCATTTGTTGGGCTTTTTAAATCTAGTAATGGTGGTCAAACTTTTACTGAAGGCGGTAGCACTCAAAATATAGTTGAACGTAATCAGGTATTTTACGATTTTGCAATTGCAGTATCACCAACTGATGAAAATACTGTCTTCACAGGAGCAATAAATATATGGCGCACCACAGATTCTGGAGAATCTTTTATAAGATTAAACAATAATGACAATACTGTTGGTCCAGCTTATACTCATGTGGATATCCACACCTTAAAGTTTTTTAATAATCGTCTTTTTACGGGAACAGACGGAGGATTATATGTATCTAATAATAATGGTAGCACTTTTACAAATAGAACAGATGGAATAGCCGTTACACAATTTTATAAAATTTCAGTTTCAGCAGAAGATTCTAATTTCATTGTAGGTGGTACTCAGGATAATTCTGGAATTGTTTTTAACGGTAGTGAATGGAATGTTTTTACTGGTGGAGATGGTATGGATTATGAGATTGATCCAAATAATGAAAATCTAGTTTATGGTTTTGTCCAATTTGGCAACGTCCTTTTCATAAGCACCAATCAGGGGCAAACAGTTTCTGCAATTAGATCCCCGGCAGATCCGGATAATCCTGGAGAATTCATTCAAGGTAATTGGATTACACCTTTAGAAATTAATGGAAAAGGAGAGGTTTTTGCCGGTTATAATCAAATATATAGATTAGATGGGAATCAATGGTCTCTTGTTTCTACGGGTTTTACAGCTGCAAATCCTATTGAGGATATGGAAATTGATCAAAATGATGATTCCATTATATATATCGCGGACAGTAACGTTCTAAGAAGGAGTGAGGATGGCGGAGTAACTTTTAGAGAGGTAACCTTCTTTTCTGGAATTGAGATTTCAGATATTGAAATAAACAACAATGATAGCAACATTGTTTATGTTACCACTTCCCTAACTTTAGAAAATGGTCAACGAAATCAGCCAACATCTAGAGGTGTTTTTAGAGTCACCATAGACGAAACAAATCTCTCTAATTCTTTAGTAGAAGATTTAACCTTAAACCTTCCTGTTGATTTGGCATTTTTTTCTATCGCGCATCAAGGAAATGATAGTACCAATCCAATTTTTGTAGGCACAAACCTAGGGGTTTATAGATTAGATGATACATTAACGGAATGGGAAAACTATTTTACAAACCTACCAGCCACAGCTGTAGGAGATTTAGAATTTAATTTAAATGAAAATGTATTAGTAGCAGGCACATACGGAAGAGGTTCATGGATAACCCCTATCCCCAGAATACCTTTTGAAAATGATATAGCATTGGAAAGTATAAATCCAAGTAATAATGCTATTTTATGTGGTGAAATTTTTCCAGAAATCAATGTTATAAACAATGGATCTGCCCAAATAACTGAGGTGAATGTTACTTTTAATGTTAATGGAGGTGAACCGCAAGACTTTTTATGGACTGGAGTTATAGAACCTGAAGAAACTTTTGTTATTCCATTACCTTCAATAAATATTTCTGATTTTGGATTTAATATAATAGATGCATCTGTTTCCATACCTGATGAGAGTTTAACGGCAAACAACTCTTCTTTTGGAGAGTTCTATTTTAACAAATTTGGGGTTGGAGATGAATTAAACACTTTTGAAACAGAAGAAGAGACTATAATAGCATTTAATACTACAGGTAGCGGTAGTGTTTGGGAAAAGGGAGTGCCATCTGGAACACTTCTAAATGCAACTAGTTCTGGAAATCAAGTATTTGCAACCAATCTCAGCGGTAATTATCCGGATAACACAACAGGAGCACTTGTAAGTGAATGCTACGAATTTTCTTCTATAGTTTCACCTGTACTACGTTTCTCAATGGCCTACGATCTCGAAATAAATTTTGATATTGTTTTTGTTGAGTATTCAACAGATAATGGTACATCTTGGAATGTATTAGGAAATACTAATAGTATCCCAAATTGGTATAATAGTAACAGAACTAATGAAAGTTCTGGAGCAGCTAACGACTGCCAAAATTGTCCTGGCGCGCAATGGACTGGTACAAATACTACCCTAACAGAATATGCTTATGACTTTGAAGCTAATGCCGCTAATGGCGAAACAGACTTAACTAACGAGGATAATATAATCTTTAGAATTATCTTTCAGTCGGATGAAGCTCTTAATCAAGAAGGTGTTGTAATTGACGATTTTATTGTTGCAGGCATACAAGATGATGATGATGATAATGATGGGGTTTTAGATGTAGATGATAATTGTCCTTTAGTAGGAAATTCAAATCAACTAGATACAGACGGAGATGGCTTTGGAGAACCCTGTGACAATTGCCCTGATATATTTAACATAGATCAAGCAGATTTTGACAATGATGGAATAGGCGATAGTTGTGAAACAGACATAGATAACGATGGAGTTCTAAATGAATTTGACTTATGTCCTGAAACACCAGAAGGTGCTACTGTAGATGTTGACGGATGTGAAATTTTTTCGCTACCCACATCAAACTTCAGGGTTTTAACAGTTGGTGAGTCATGTATAAATAACGAGAATGGGGTGATTCGAATAGAGGCAGAAGCTAATTTAAATTATACAGCTGTTCTATCTGGAGTTGGAAATTCATTTTCAGTATCGCAAAATTTCACTGATACTGTTGATTTTAATGATTTATCCTCTGGCATGTACACTCTTTGTATAACTGTTGAAAATCAAGAAGAATATGAAAATTGTTTAAATGTATCTATAACAGAACCTAATGCTCTTTCTGTTAGCTCCAAAGTAAGTACCTTAAAAAAAGAAATTACATTAAACCTATCTGGTGGTTCTAACTACACTATTACGCTTAATGGCAGATCTTTTAATACTACTGAGGATGAAATCACCATAGCCCTACCCAAGTTGGAAAATGTACTACAAGTTAGAACAGACAAAGATTGTCAAGGAATACATACAGAAACTATACTATTAAATTCCGAAGCATTTATCTATCCAAATCCAATATCCAATGGAAATTTAACTATTATAATAGGTGAACAAGACAGATTTGTTACATCATCTATTATAGCTTTATATAGTATTAAAGGCAATCTAATTTTTAGTAAGTCAATGCCTATTGTTAATGGTAAAGTAGAATTTAACGTAGATGCTTTAAGGACAGGTATTTATTTATTAAATGTGAAAACAGAAAATACTTTATCCAATTATAAAATAATTAGAAAATAATGAAAAAGTTAAAATATATAACTCTATTAATATTATTAGTATTCACTGTTTCGTGTGGTGGCGGTAGTGAAAGTAATAGTGATGATGGGTCAGTACCAATGGCTCCAACTCCTCCTCCTGTTGCAGCTACTCTCGTTTTTCCAGAAAACAACACAGAATGCAATATTAGTGAAGTATTAAGTAGTACTCAAAGTACTGTTCCTTTTGTGTGGAATTCTTCTCAAAACACAGATACTTATCAAATAAGTATTAGAAATTTAAATACAAACACTATTGTAACTTCCCAAGTAGTTACTAATCCTGAAGCAGATATTACATTAGAAAGAGGTACTCCTTATGAGTGGTCAGTAGAATCTAGAGCAAATGGCACTAACGAAACTGCATCTAGTAGCTTATTCCGATTTTTTAATGAAGGCCCTGGAATCCAAAATTATGCTCCTTTTCCTGCAAATGCTATAAATCCTTCTCGTGGAGCAAGTATTAGTTCAGAAATGACTTCTGTTTTGTTAGAATGGGAAACTAATGATATCGATAATGACCCCTTAGAATACGAAATCCTTTTTGGCATAACTGAGAATCCAACTAGTTCGATAGCTATTACAACGGAGACTAATATCTCAGTTGATACGACTTCTGGTTCAGTATATTTTTGGAGAGTTATTAGTAAAGATGATCAAAATAATACTTCGCAATCAGAAATCTTTTCCTTCAGGGTATTGTAACTAGTTTTCATCAAAGTAAAGATTATAAAGTTTAACTAAATCCTCTATATCATCTAATTTGAACTTTTCATTTTTTATCGACTGCTGAATAGATTTCGATTTATCTCTAAATAACTTAGAGATTTCTTTTTTCTTAGTAGGAACTTTAACTAATTCCTTTGAATCAGAAGATAAATTACTTACATAAAAAGTAGCCTTACCCCAAGTAAATTTAGCAGGTAAGTTTTGTTCATAACCGCTTGTAGCTATTTTTTTAGGAGTATATTTTATATTTTCCTTTAAAAATATTACGTAGTCTTTTCCTTCGTAAACTTTCTCAAAAAAACTTTTACTTTTTTTGCCTTTGTCATTTTTATAAAAATGGCTTTCAAATTGCTTATTGGAACCATCCATCAATCTAAATCTATAATTTTCAGATTGTGATAATATTACAATCTCACCATCAGGTTTTCTTAATTCTATACTCTTATTAAAAGCATTGAACTTTACATATACAACACTACTTTTTTTATCGTTAATTATTGTTGGTACAAAATCTTCAGTCAAATAAGGGGTTCCCTCTACACCTTCATATTTTGGTCTATTTTGATTCACAAAATAAATATAATCATCAAAAGCACCTTCGTTTATTTGAGCAAATAGATTAGTCAACGATAGGAAAAAAATAATTAAAAAGATGTGTCTCATAGCATAAATTATAAATAGTAAAATTAGTTAATAATAGGCTTTGTAACAACTTAAAGGTTTGTTAATTCTCTATATATAAAGCTTGCATAGAAGTATAAAATACTGTCATGGCTTATAAGTAGAAGAAAACATATTAATCTGTACTATATTGATACATGGCAAAAAAATTAAATAAAAAAACCCGTATGATAGTCATACGGGTTTCTTAGTAAAAAGTACGTTGTTATTACTTAGTAACCAGGATTCTGTTGAGCATTTGGATTAATGTTTAACTCATCATCAGGGATGGGTAAAATAACCTTATCACTTCCAGGAGCTGAAATAGCACCATTATCCGGTTTTAAGTTTAAGTTATTTCTTAACAAATCCATTCTTCTATGTCCTTCAAAACATAATTCCTTTCTTCTTTCTAAAAGAATATCATCTAAAGTTAATGTAGTAAGAGGAGCAAGACCAGCTCTTGTTCTAATAGCATTAACATCATTTAAAGGAGTATCTCCAATACTTGTACCACCTCTAAAATTAGCTTCCGCTCTATTAAGGTAAACCTCACCCATTCTTAAAACGTTAGGGTCAGATTCACCTGTAGCTCCATTTGGGTATTTTGATGTAAATCTAGCATCATTATTACCTGCATCTACTGAAATTATCGAAATGTCTAGCCTTAAGTCTCCTGGCTCAGCTTCGAAAGCATCAATCAAATCCTGAGAAAAAGGCATATCTCCTCTTCCATTGTTAGATGTTGGATTGTAAAAAGTATCAAAATCTATACCTGCGAATCCATCATCATTTGCTTGATTGATAACTCTAAAAATATGCTCAGTTGATGGATTATTATAAAAAGTAAAATCAGGCGCTAAACTAAATCCATTAGTATTTATAACTTCATTTGCCATTGTAGCAGCATCTGTCCACTGTTCTCTATATAGATATAGTCTAGCAAGCAAAGCTTTGGCCGCAGTACTACTGGCACGTATATCGTTTGTCTCTGGCAAACTATTCATCGCCAGTATCAAATCCTGTTCTATAAAAGCATGAGTTTCATTTAGAGTAGTTCTAGCATTTTGAAATGGCGAGATATCACCTTCAAAAAATTCCGTAACTAAAGGCATACCAAGTGAACTACCGTTCGAAAATTGGAATGGTTGTGCAAATACATTAGCTCCTTGGAACGTAGCAAGCGCTCTAGAAAAATGTGCCTCTCCTAAAAATTGAGTACGTAAAGTTTCGAAATTTGCAGCGTCTGAACTTACAGTAAAAGAAACATCTTCCTGATTAACATTTGGTAAGTTTACAATAATATTATTAGCATCTCTAATAACATCAAATACATCAAACCACATAGCCGCTACACTACCATTGGTAGCATTTGCATCAAAATCTCTAATATCTTGCAAAGTGGTAAAACTACCTACAAAATTCACATTATCTGATGAATAATCTTGGAACATTTCTGGAGATCCAATAAAATCACCGTCTTGCATACCATCATAGATACCTATAGTCGCCGCTTCTATCGTACCAAATGTTGAAAAAATAACATCTGAAGATAAAGCGTTCTCTGGAACAATGTCATCAATCTTTTCACTGCAGTTCCATGTAATTAAAGCTAAAGCTAACACAGAACCTATTTTAATTATATGTTTCATAGTTTTTTTTTTAGAATTGTACATTTAAACCAACTAAATAAGTAATTGCTTGCGGAGCAGTAAAGAAAGACTCACCCAAACCAAGTGGGTCATTAGTATCATTATTTTCTGGGTCTATCCCATCTAAATCGTCTCCTTTAATAGTCCACAAATTAGTAGCAGTTGCGTACACTCTAACTGAAGAAAGAAATTTAGTTTTTTCTAAGAAAGATTGTGGCAACCTATATCCTAGTGTAAGGTTCTTTAGTCTTAAGTAATCTCCATCAAGTAGTTGGGCAGTAGAACGTTGATTGGCATTATTCGCTGTTGGGCTAGCTGGACTTGGCAAAAAAGCTTGATCTCCTGGATTTCTCCAAAAATTAAGATTTTGTCTTCTCACATTAATAGTTCCTCCAATAGCATCAAAGCCATCAATAAATCTCAAACCATCTATTAAAACCTGATTACCTATACTAAAATTGAATACTCCACTTAAATCAAAGTTTTTATATCTAAACGTATTCGTAAAACCACCTGTTAAATCGGGAAGTGCACTTCCAGCCACTACACGATCTGTATTAAAGTTTGGTGTTGTAGTAACATTACCATCAATATCTAACCATTCGGCATCACCAGTTTGAGAATTAATTCCATTGAATCTAACCAAAAAGAAATTACTTAAAGACTCACCTTCAATTGCTCTTTGCGCACCAGTTTCAATAAACTTTCTACCTTCATTATCAATCTCATTAGAAACAATATCAATTAATTCATTATCTAAAGTAGACAAGTTTATACTAGTTGTCCATTCAAAATCTTGAGATCTGAAGTTAGTTGAGGATAATTCCAATTCCCATCCTGAATTTTGAATCTCACCAGCATTAAGAGATACAGTTGCAGTTCCAGCCTGTTCGGGCACTGGAACATTGAATAATAAATCTGTAGTGTTTCTCTTGTAATAAGAAACATTCAAATTTAATCTATTATTGAAAAAGCTGGATCTAATACCAACATCTATGGTTCTAGTTTGCTCAAACCCAAGTTGAGTATTAGCAGGTGATGTTACATTCGCAGATGCAAGTCCGCCAAATTGATTGGTTCCAAACAATGCCAATGCAGGGAAATTTCCAAGTCTGTCATTACCAGCTGTACCTATACTACCTCTTAAGGTAAGGAAATCTATAAAATCGACATCAAAGAATTTTTCATTAGAAAGAGTCCAACCTGCAGCTACCGAATAGAAACTACCAGTATTGTTATCTACACCCAAACGAGATGATTCATCTGTTCTCCCAGTTACCTCTAATAAATATCTGCTGTCATAGTCATAAGATATTCTTCCTAAGAACCCACGAATTGCACTTCCAGACCTGTTAGAAGCATCTACAATCTGCGTGGTTGCAGCACCTACGTTCAACTGATCGTCAGATAAAAATCCAGTACCCGATACTTGAGTTGTTCTTCTTCTTCTTTCTTCAAATTCTTGTAAAACAAGAGCATTTAAATTATGTTTTTCACCAAAAGTTTTCGCATAACTTAAAGAATTTGTTACTCTGTAAAGATAATCCTCTACAGTAAAAAAGTTTGCGCTACCTCCTGCAGTTACAATTTCTACACTTCTTAGTCTAGATGAGCTATTAATTCTATCTACACCAAATTCTGATCTAAATTTTAATCCTGGAGCAAGAGTAGCTTCACCAAAAATACTACCAATTATTCTAGTATTTTCAGTTCTATCCGTGTTTAACTCTGCAACTGCTGCAATGTTTGGAATAAAGTTAGGAGACCTAAGGAAGTTCCCATCTACATCCCTTGGGATAAAAGTAGGATTTGTTAAGAAGGCAGAAGTGAATGGTGCAAACGTGTTATTTTCTCGCCCAATAGTGTTAAGCAATGTATTGGTCACACCAATGTTTGTACCTATTTTTAACCATTTATTTGCCTGCGTATCTAAATTAACTCTAACTGCTGCTCTAGTTAAGTCATTACCTACTGCAAAACTTTCAGCATCTTCGTATGTTGCGCTTACAAAATAAGTGGTTTTTTCACTACCACCTCTTACAGAAACATCCACGTGCTGTGTGAAACCTGTTCTAGAAATTTCGTCTACAAAATCGGTACCTGGATCACCAATAGCTCCAAGACCTAAAGCTTGAGGAGCCACAGAAGCTCCATTTTGAATGTTAAAAACATCTGTTCTAAATTGTCTATACTCATCTGCCGTAAGCCCTTGAAACAAATCGTTAACCTTAGTAAACTGCGTAAAATTATTAACGGTAACAGTAGCATCAGTATTAACTGTACCCTTTTTTGTGGTAATTAAAACCACACCGTTAGCACCTCTAGTACCATATATCGCAGTTGCTCCGGCATCCTTTAAGACTGTAAGACTGGCAATATCACTTGGATTCAAGAAAGTAAGAGGGTTACTTCCTACTTGACCTCCACGAGCAAAAGTGTTATCATTATCAGTTATAACAACACCATCTACAACAAATAAGGGACCACTACCCGCATTGATAGTATTTACACCTCTTACTTGTATGTTTACATTAGCTCCTAAAAGACCTGATGTATTTGTTAAATTGACACCAGCTGCTTGACCTTGTAATAATTGATCAGGTGAAGTAACAACCAAATTTTCTAGAGCTTCTTCTCCAACAATAGAAACGTTTTGAACAATTTTTTCTTTAGTTTGAGAACCATAAGCTACTACAACCACTTCTTCAAGCGCTTGAGCATCATCCTCCATCTGAACATTAATAGTGGTTGAACTCCCAACCGTTCTATTAACAGTTTTTTGTCCAACATACGTAAAACGTAATACTTGCCCTGTTGAGGCGTTGATGGCATAATTCCCATCGAAATCTGTCTGCGTTCCATTACTAGTACCTACTACTACTATAGAAACACCTGGCAATGGCAGTCCATTTTGGTCTGAAACATTACCAGAAATCGTTTTCTCTTGTGCAAAAGAGAACGTCATGCACAACACCAATAATGGTGTAAGCATCAAAGTTAGCTTTGATCTCATTTATTTGAATTTTGAATTAGTCAACGCCAAAAGTCATAATAAATAGTTAATTATCCAAAAAATACTTGCAAAGCCGTTAGAGCTATGTTAAAATAACCTTAATAATTATTAATTTTTTGAGGTATGACCATTTGATTTGAAACATCTTTAATTTTTTAACACTTTTACCTTTAACGTTACAGCAGTAAAGTGGAATTTTAGCTTATTTTGGAGGTTATATGTTGAAAAAATTTCATTTGGGAGAAAATGAAGCTGGTACAGATGAAGCCGGTAGAGGCTGTTTGGCAGGACCCGTTACTGCATCTGCCGTTATTCTTCCAAAAAAATTTCAAAATAAAATTCTTAATGATTCTAAACAACTTTCAGAATCTAAAAGAGAGCTCCTTAAGCCTATTATTGAACAGAATGCCATACAATTTGCAGTATGTCACATATTTGAAAATGAAATTGATAAAATAAATATTCTAAATGCATCTATCCTTGCCATGCATAAATCATTAGATAAATTAAAAAGCAATCCGTCTCTAATTCTAGTAGATGGAAATAGATTTAAACCATATAAAAACATTCCCTATAAATGTATTGTTAAAGGGGACAGTAAATATATGAGCATTGCAGCTGCTTCGATATTAGCAAAAACCTATCGAGATGATTACATGCTAAAGCTACATGAAGAATTTCCCATGTATAATTGGGCTAAAAACAAAGGATACCCCACTAAAGAACATCGCGAAGCGATACGTAAATACGGAATTACCAAATACCATAGAAAAAGCTTTAAACAATTACCAGAGCAATTAACTTTAGAAATCTAAGAAAGACTGTAAATTTGTTTTTAAAGTCTTAATGATGAAATTCAGAATTCTATTTCTTTTTCTATTTATACTTTCTTGTACACAAAAAACCACAACAACAGATTCTGTTCTGGATTACTTTCCGCAAGACGCAGCTGCAATTATTAAAATTAACAATTTATCCAATTTTAAAAGTGAACTTAAGAATAGTGAGTTCTTTTCAAAAACGGATGAGAGCAGATTATTTAAGACCGTAATCAATAAAGTTAATGGAATCAATTTTTTAAATCCTAATGTGAGTTGCACTATTGGCTTTTATGAATTAGGGAAAGAAAACTTTGAATTTTTATATGTTTCCAATAAACATTCTAGTTTTTTTAATCTAGAAAAAGTAAGTGATAAAACTATTGAGACTTTAACTTATGAAAATCGTGAGCTTAAAAAATATACAATAGAAGATAACACTCTATTTGTTTTTGAAGTAGATGACAAAATTATTGCTAGTTCATCACAAATGTTGTTGGAAAACTTTATCAGAGTAGGGAAAAACAAAAAGGTTTCAAATAAGCTTAGAAAATTATTTAATACTACAGACAACAGTAAATCAGCCTCAATACTAATTAATCTAAAAAAAGGTGAAAATCTAATAACGGCAAACTTAAAGAATGCTTCGTCCAAAAACATAAGCACATTTGCAGATTGGATTTCTATTGACTTAAGTACCGATTCCAATAAAACTTCATTCAGCGGTATTGCAATTGCAAATGACTCTATTAAGAATTTCATCAATCTATTTAAAGATACATTCCCCATCTCTGAAAAAGTTGGAGCTATCGCTCCAAAAAATACAGACGCTATCCTCTCTTTTAGTTTCAATGACTATAATAAGTTTGTGTCTAACCAGAAAAAATATTTAGATAGAGTTCAACAGACGGATACACTTTTTAGTACTATTGAAGAAATAGGCATTATTTATTTAAATAAAGAAAAGGCAGTTGTCTTAAATTCTTTTGGTACCGATAATTTAACTAAATTCATAAACCAATTTAGTAGTGGTGGGTCTTCGTATCAAGGGATTGAAATTATAGCGCTAAACGATAAGGATTTTATTTCCAAAGGGTTTAATCCGCTTGTCAAAAATTTTGAATCTAATTTTTACAGTGTATTAGAAAACACTTTTGTATTTGCTTCAAAAAAAGAAACCCTACAAAATATTATTGCCAATTCTAAAAGCGGCACTACATTTAATAAAACTGAAATTTACACTACAGCTAAACTAGCTCTTGCGAATGAATCTTCATTACTTTTTATTTCAAACCAAACAGGCATTCAAAACTTTTTAGAACTAGATTTTTCACCTCAGATTTTTAAAGATTCTAAAAAAATAGAATTTGATGATTATGTCTTTGCTGCGCAAGTAGTAGCCGATATCGATTTTTACCATTTAAATATTTTAGCCTCCAAAACCAAAAAAGAGATAGAAACCAATTCCGTTGGACCTCTTTTTACAATAGAACTAGACACAGATTTAGTTGCCAATCCTCAGTTTGTAAAAAATCATCGTACAAATAAGCAAGAAATTATAGTTCAAGACAAAGACAATTTTTTATATCTAATTTCTTCAGACGGTAAAGTGTTATGGAAAAAACAACTGAACGGAAGGGTTCAAGGAAAAATACACCAAGTAGACATTTATAAAAATGGCAGACTACAACTCGCTTTTTGCACCAATAGTCAGTTTTTAATTTTAGACAGAAATGGGGAGGAAGTAAAACCTTTTAATAAAACTTACGAAGGTGGGAATCTAAATCCACTTGCAGTTTTTGATTATGATAACAACAAGAACTATAGGTTTTTGATTACCCAAGGCAAAAAAATATTTATGTACAATAATAAAGGAGACATTGTAAATGGTTTTACCTACAAAGAAGCTGAAAGCCCAATTATTGCAACTCCTGAGCATTTTCAATTAAATAAAAAAGACTATTTACTCTTTAAACTTGAAAATAATAAGCTAAAAATTAGACACCGAGCTGGTCAAGATAGAATTAAGGTTTCTAATACAATTGACTTTTCTGATAATGGAATTTTTCTTTACAAGAATAAATTCTCCCTAACCGATAAAAAAGGTATTTTCTACCAAATAGATACTAAAGGAAAAGTAATTACTACCAATTTTAATTTGAATCAAGACCATGGCATGTTCGCCACCAGTAAGACTTTGGTTTTAATGAATGATAATATTTTAAGCATTAAAGGAAAAAAAGTTGAACTTGAATTGGGTGTCTACACTAAACCCAAAATCTTTTATATCTACGATAAAATATATGTTGCAGTAACCGATATTCAAAATCAAAAAATATATCTATACGATAGCCAAGCTAAACCTATTTCCAACTTTCCAGTATATGGAAGTTCTATTATTGACATGGTAGATATGGATGGAGACAAAAAATTAGAACTTGTCGCAAAAGACCAAGAAAACAGTATTATTGTTTATAAGATTAATTAGTACTTTTTATACACCTTTTACTACAACACATACATCTTTAGCTAAATATTACATCTAAGTATTTGTATATTACCCCATTAAAATACTTAAAATGAAAAGACTTATTACTGTAATGCTACTATCAGTATTTTTTATTCAGCTAAGTGTAAGCCAAAACAATTGTAGCAAATACTACCCCATGATTGAGGGTGCTACTTTTGAATATACCAATTACGATAAAAAAGGAAAATCAGACGGAACAGCTTCATATAAGGTTACCAATGTTTCAACTAGTGGGGAAAATACGTTTGCGACTATGGCCATGGAACTCAATGATAAAAAAGGAAAAGAAATATATAAAACTGATTATAAGTTTACTTGTACCGGAAACATGGTAAATGTAGACTACAAATCATTAATCCCTGCTAGTATGTTGGAGCAATATAAAGATATGGAAATGGATATTTCTGGAACGGATTTAGAATTACCCAATAATTTAAGTATTGGACAGCAGTTAGCTGATGCAAATATTTCTGTGAAATTAAGCATGAGTGGTATTAATATGAATACAACAATTGATTTGGTGAATAGAAAAGTAGAGAAAAAAGAAAGCGTTACTACCGCTGCTGGAACTTTTGATTGTTATGTTATTTATACCAATAATAACATTAAGTCTATGATGGTAAAACAAGCGTTCCTATCACGTGTCTGGTTTGCCGAAGGCGTGGGAATGATAAAACAGGAAAGTTATAATAAAAATGGTAAGCTAATGGTGAGTACCGTTCTCACTGCATACAGCAAATAAAATTATAAAAACCTCAGCTCACACCGTGGTTTTTTCTTTTATCAATTCTGCTTCGAAAAGAGACTGGAAATGTCTGAGCAATTTTTGTTTCACTTCTTCTATATCAACTACTTTTTTACCTAGTTCTACATTTAAAGAAGTAACTGCTTTGTCTTTAATTCCACAGGGAATCATTAAATCAAAATATCCTAAATCAGCATTTACGTTCAATGCAAAGCCATGCATGGTCACCCAACGGCTAGCACGAACACCCATCGCACATATTTTACGGGCAAAAGGTGTCCCCACATCTAACCAAACACCCGTCTCTCCTTCAGAGCGTTCTGCTTTTAGTCCATATTCAGCCAAAGTTAAAATCACCATTTCCTCTAGAAAACGAAGGTATTTATGAATATCCGTAAAGAAATTGTCTAAATCTAAAATAGGGTACCCAACTATTTGTCCAGGACCGTGATAAGTAATATCCCCGCCCCTATTAATCTTATAAAAAGTTGCTTGTTTTTCTTTAAGCTTGGCTTCATCAATCAATAGATTATTAATATCACCACTTTTACCTAAAGTATACACATGTGGGTGTTCTACAAAAAGAAAATGATTGGGAGTTTCTAGCTGCGTGTCTTCTCTCCTATTTTTTATTTTAAGGTCTATAATAGTCTTAAAAAGCTCTTCTTGGTAATCCCAAGTTTCTTTATAATCTCTGTTTCCTAAGTCTTTTAAAAGGACTTTTTTATTCATTCTGTAAAGATACAAACACAGGGTTAGTCTTCAAGCTCTATCTGGAGGTCCATCTTCTCAGGGGTCTTCATCATATCAAGAAAACTTACTTCGTAAATCATTGTTTTTCCATCCATAGAAAATGTGGCTCCTTCTACGTTTACATTTTTTATTCTTCTAGGAAAATGATATTTAAAAGTATATTTAGAACTGGATAAAAACATTTCGGCACTTGCCATACTGTCTATGCTTTTCTCAAACAATTCTTGATCTATAATTCTTGTTGTTCTAGAAAACTTATTTCCTGTAAAGTTATAATTAACTTCAGTAGCTGGATTTGATGAACCCATAGGCGGCGCTTGCGAAGTATTACTACCAGGAGGAGGGCTAAGTGCACTCGCATTTTGAAAAGAATTAAAAGCATCTTTTACTTCTGATATGTCATTAAACTCACTAAAAAGTTCAAACTTCATTACTTGCTCTTCAGGTTTCATAACCATATGCAAGCTAAATGGTTCTAATTTCCTTAATTTTTCCTGTTCTTCTAATGGCAGTTTAGAAATACTATCACTCTTCTCTTTCAATAAAGCCTTGAATACAATGGTAGAGTCAATAGCTTCATCTTGTTTTAAACTATCCAAAGAACTCATCATCTCCATAAGTTCATTCCCATCAAAATTTATAGCTAGTTTGCCTGAGCCATTATTACTTATATGGATTTCTTCAGTAAAATTACATGCAGCAACGAACCCTACTAAAAATAATAGGATGAGATATTTAAGTTTTTTCATAAATATTAATTGGTGTTATTTAAGATTACCAAGGCAGCAATTACCCCGGGAACCCATCCACAAAAGGTTAAAAGTAAAACAATTAAAAATGAACCACAACCTTTTCCAATAACTGATAAAGGCGGAAATAATATAGCTAAAAGTACTCTCCAGAAACTCATTCTTTGATTTTTGATTGATGTATAACATCAGTCTCTCAAATACAGAAATTGTTACACTTAAATCTATTATTTTTAACTAATGAAGCAAATGCTCCTTTTAGTCTTTTTTGGGAATTTGGTATTATTAAATGCACAATATCAATTTACCGGTGAAGTGGCTCAAGAGAATGCCAATCAATCTATTTATTTATCCTTGATTGAAAACTACAGAAAATCTTCTCGGGTATATTCAGATCAGATTATAAAAGAGATAAAAGCTGATGCTAATGGACGTTTTACGTTTGAAGGCGATAATCTTTCTACTAAAAATAGAATTTACCGTATACACATAGATGGCTGTATAGATAGCAATACAGAGGGGAGCCACTTTTTAAGAGATTGTAACAATACCCAAAGTGTATTATTTATAGCAAAGAAAGGCGACACCATAACATTCCCCCTCCTACAGAACAATCAAGCGCTTTGCGAAATAGCCTCTACAAATTCTAAATCTGGACTCCTATTAGAAATAAATACACTTAAAGAAGAAATGATATTGGATTTTATGGAGTATAGCAGTGAAGCTAGTCGGTCCCTAAATTTTGAAAAATGGTTTGCTACTTTTCAAGAATTCGGAGAACAAAACAAAGAACCTTTAGTAGATCTTTATTTCTATGATTTTTTATCTGACCGTAGTAGCGAAACTCATTCTTTCTATTTAAAAGATATCGAAAATAATCCTTACTATGAAGAATTAAAAAGCAGGTTAAGTAAAAAATATCCAGATGCTTCTTTTACGTCTCAATATGAAAACGAAATAGGAGCTGACCAGATAGTTTTAAACCAACCTAACAAAAAATCAAGAAGTTTTTTTTGGCCATATCTTCTTTGGGGAGGAGTACTCTTTCTAATAATTCAAGTATTCTATTTTAATTTTAAAAGGCGTGAACGCGGAAAAAAGAAAAATCCTTTTGACACTCTTACTTCACAGGAAAGAACTATTATGATAAAAATATCTGAAGGAAAATCAAACAAAGAGATTGCAACAGAGCTATTTATTAGCTTAAGTACCGTAAAAACACATATCAATAATCTTTACAAAAAATTAGAAGTTTCTTCCCGAGAAGAGATTAAATCATTATTCTAATTATAGAAAATCAACCTGGGTCTAGTCCTTATTTCAAACCAACAAAGTTTCATTTTTCATAGGTCAAACATGATTTTTAGATTCAAAATCTAGAAATCATGAAAACATCTTTCCTTTTTGTTATGTTATTAAGTATTACTATTGGCAGTTCGCAAAAAATCAATCAAGAAATTAAAACTGAAAAAGGGCTTCAGTTCTTAGTAGGACCTATTACTTTAGAAAAGCTTCAAAGCGAGCCTTATAAAGATTGGTTTAAATCATCTTACGAAAACTATACAGTGGATGAGTCATTAATCAAAATGATGAAAAAGTCATTGGAAAAATATAAAATTAAATTGTTTTTAGGTACTTGGTGTGGCGACAGTAAGCGAGAAATACCGAGAATTCTAAAAATTTTAAAAGAATCAAAATTTCCAATGAAGAATCTTGAAATCATAGCCTTAGATAGAAGAAGAGGTTTTTACAAAAAGAGTCCTAGTGGGGAAGAAAAAGGTTTAAATATTATTAAAGTACCCACTTTGATTTTCTTTAAAAATAACAAAGAAGTGAATCGCATTGTTGAAAGTCCAATTGCATCTTTAGAAGAGGACATGCTAGCGATATTGAGTGGTAAAACCTATATCCCCAATTATTCATTAAAGTGAGCACGCATACATGCATATAATTAAAGCGCAAAAGTGTAATTTTGCGCTTTAATTTTTTAATAGCTTTCCAGCATGCAGTTATCGGAACAAGAAATCGTACGTAGAGAAAAATTAACCAAACTTAGGGAAATGGGTATCAACCCTTATCCTGCAGCTTTATATCCAGTAGATGCTACTTCTAAGAGCATAAAGAACGATTTTAAGGAAGGTAAACAGGTGGTCATTTCCGGCCGCTTAATGTCTAGGAGAATACAAGGAAAAGCCTCTTTTGCTGAGTTACAAGATAGTGAAGGTCGCATCCAAGTATATTTTAACCGAGATGAAATCTGTACTGGTGAAGACAAAACCTTGTATAATGATGTCTATAAAAAATTATTAGACATTGGTGATATCATCGGGATTGAAGGAGAGCTTTTTACTACTCAAGTAGGCGAGAAAACTGTGATGGTGAAAAACTTTTCGTTGTTAAGTAAGGCCTTACGTCCACTACCTTTACCCAAGGTCGATGCAGATGGCAATACTTATGATGAGTTTAACGACCCAGAATTACGGTATCGCCAGCGTTATGTAGATTTGGTGGTAAACCCAAAGGTTAAAGAAACATTTATAAAGCGTACAAAAATCACCAATAGTATTCGTGAGTTTTATAATGAACGTGGGTATTTGGAGGTTGAAACTCCTATTCTACAACCAATACCTGGGGGCGCAGCAGCAAGACCATTTTTAACACATCATAATGCACTAAATATTCCATTGTATTTAAGAATTGCAAACGAACTATATCTAAAAAGGCTAATTGTAGGTGGTTTTGATGGTGTTTATGAGTTTTCTAAAGATTTTAGAAACGAAGGAATGGACCGTACCCATAATCCAGAGTTTACAGTAATGGAATTGTATGTAGCTTACAAAGATTACCATTGGATGATGGAAACTACCGAACAGTTGCTAGAAAAGATTGCCATAGATGCTAACAGCACATCTAAAGTTACTGTGGGAGAAAATGAAATTGAATTTAAGGCACCATATGCACGAGTACCTATTTTAGAAGCCATAAAAATTCACACAGGACATGATGTTGTGGGCAAAGATGAAAATGAGTTACGTGAGGTTGCTAAAAGTTTAGGTATTGAAGTTGATGATACCATGGGCGTTGGAAAATTGATTGATGAAATTTTTGGGGAAAAATGTGAGCACCATTATATCCAGCCCACATTTATTACAGACTATCCAAAAGAAATGAGTCCATTAACCAAAGAACATCGTGATAATCCAGCCTTAACCGAGCGTTTTGAGTTAATGGTTAACGGCAAAGAATTGGCAAATTGCTACTCTGAGCTTAATGACCCTATCGACCAACGTGAACGTTTTGAAGAGCAATTAAAACTATCTGAAAAGGGTGATGATGAAGCCATGTTTATTGACCAAGACTTTATCCGCGCCTTAGAATATGGTATGCCTCCTACTTCTGGTATTGGTATTGGTATTGACCGTTTGGTTATGTTAATGACCAATAATTCTTCTATCCAAGAAGTATTGTTCTTCCCACAAATGCGCCCAGAGAAAAAAGCTGTTGAATTAACTGAAGATGAGAAAACTATAATTGATATTCTCAAATCCAATGTTTATAATGATGACAAATATTACCTAGCTGAGATAAAAGAAAAGTCTGGTTTTAGTGGCAAAAAATGGGATAAAACCACAAAATCACTGAAATCAAAAAAAATTATCGAAATCTTTAAAAGTAACGATGATCTTTTAATTAGATTTAAAGATTGATTTTTTTACTTAAAGAATTTAGTATAGCTTAGAATCCCAATGGAGCTTAGCAAAAAACTAGGCCTTATAGTGGGGCCCATCCTATTTTTAATTCTTATCAACCTACCAATAGAATTGGTCTCTGAAAAAGGTGACGCCGTGATTGCCGTTGCTGCTTGGATGCTCATTTGGTGGATTGCTGAAGCAGTATCTATTTCAGTAACCGCTTTATTACCACTTTTACTTTTCCCGTTACTTAAAATTCTCCCTATCGCAGATGTTGGCGCCAATTATGGAAGTCCAATAGTATTTCTATTTTTTGGAGGGTTTGTGATGGCACTAGCACTAGAAAAAGTAAATCTTCACAAACGCATTGCTTTAAATATCATAAAACTTACAGGTACAACTCCCAACAAAGTGGTTTTAGGTTTTATGATTGCCACAGCTTCTTTAAGTATGTGGATAAGCAATACAGCAAGTACCGTGGTAATGTTACCTATAGCGCTATCTGTTATTAATCTTTTAATAGATGATGAAGACGGGTTTACAAAAAATGATAAAAACTTTGCATTAAGTGTAATGTTAGGAATTGCTTTCTCCGCCAATGCAGGAGGAATTGCAACTGTTATAGGTACACCTCCTAATTCAATATTAATTGGGCTTCTAGAGAACGAATACAATATTCAGATTTCATTTTTAAAATGGATGACCTTAGGACTTCCATTTTCAATTGTTATGATTACTATCACCTATTTAGTTTTGGTAAAATGGATGTTCCCAAACAAGGATTTAAAATTTAATGCTTCAAAGGAAGTAATACAAATAGAACTTAAAAAACTAGGAGCTACATCTGGGAAAGAAAAGATGGTTTTAATCATATTTGGAGTAACTGTATTCTTATGGATATTTCGAACACTCATCAATAGTATCTTTCCTACTTTAGGGTTATCCGATACAATGATTAGCATCTTTGCAGCAATAGCATTATTTGCAATTCCCTACAATATTAAAAAGGGGGATTTTATTATTAACTGGAAAGATACTTCTAAACTAGCTTGGGGAATTTTAATTCTTTTTGGTGGTGGATTAGCACTGGCCAAAGGCATGTCTGTGAGTGGTATTGTAGATTTAGTAGCTAACGCAATTGCTTCTAGTGATATAAGTATTTTATTAACCGCTTCATTATTAATTTTATTAATGCTGTTCATGACAGAATTAATGAGTAATGTAGCCTTAGTCGCAGTACTTGCACCAGTAGTCGCCGGTATAGCTATTGGATTAGAGATTCCTATACTTTATCTGCTAATTCCTGTTACAATGGCAAGTAGTTGTGCCTTTATGTTACCTATGGCTACACCACCTAATGCTATAGTATTTGCAAGTGGCTATGTTAAAGTACCCCAGATGGCTAGAGTAGGTATTATATTAAATTTAATAGCTGTTGCACTACTTATATTCGTATTTCAATTTATAATCCCATTATTATTCTAAAAAGAAAAGGCTCCAATAAATTGGAGCCTTTTCTTATATGTTTTGTTCAAAAACTAATCTTGATAGTCTTCAAATTCTAATTTGGATAATCCTTCCTGGGCTTTTGAAAAATCTACTGGCATTACGTTTCCGTCTTTTAATCTAAAATCCGTTAATACCAATTGTTGCTTAGAAAGAGCTCTTAAACCATTCATACTGGCGAACTCATTATTAGAAAGATATAATTTCTTAAGTTTCTTTAAGTTCTCCATTCCAGATGGAATATCACCATTCAAATCATTATTTGCAAGTGCTAAGGTGCTTAATTTTCCTAACTCATTTATGGTCTTAGGCAAAGTACCTTCTAACTTATTGTTACTTAAATTTAATTCTTCTAAATTCTGAAGCTTATTAATTGTATTAGGGATATTACCCACTAACTGATTATTTTCAAAATTAACCTCCTTCAAATTTTTGAACTTGCGAAATAACCCTGGTATTCTTCCAGAAATCTTATTTTGAGATAAATTAAGAGTCTCTAAGTTTTTAAGGTTCCCAATTGTAATTGGAATTCTACCTTGTAAGTTGTTATTAGACAAGTCTAAACCAACAACTTTTCCGTTTTTGATAGTTACGCCGTACCATTCAGATATTGGAGTTTCCGTATCCCATTGGTTGGTCCATAAATCGCCTTTAGTTTTAGCTCTTAGTTCAAGAAGTGCTATTGCTTCTCTTTCACTAATCTCTAATTGTGCAATAAGTAAATTAAAACATAGTAAGAATAATCCTAGGAAAGAACAGGTAAGTTTAGAAATTCTCATAGTCTAAAGATTTGGTTTTAGTTATATTAAAATGCATAAATAGGTAGTACCTATGAGCAACGTTGAAAATATAAAAAAAAGTTTCTAGCATCTATGAATTCCATATTTATTCGATGAAATGCAAAACAAAGCCCTATTCTTTGAAAAATCAAAGAATAGGGCTTTGCAGACTAACTCAAAATTTGTGGAACTATTTTTTATAGGGATTAAAATTTTCTGGTAGGTAATTTTCTGTATCAAAACCTAAGTCAATAAGTTCATCTTCCATAAAATTTATTCCCTCTATAGAAACCTCTTCTTGATAAGGATTAAAATCCTCTGGAAGATATTCTGTTGTATCAAAACCTAAATCTATTTGCTGGTCTTCTTCAATAAAAGAGATTTTACTAACATCAAAATCTTCTTTAGATGATGGTGTAGTTTTTGCGCTTAATAAAGGCAGTAAAAGAAATGCCAAAAAAGCAGTAGATATGTATTTTTTATATTTCATGTCGTTTTTTAATAATTTGAGACAAAGGTAAAACCGTAAAAAATAAGGTTTAGTATGTTTTAGTTTCACTTAACAATTGCAAATTTATCTGTAAGAAAAGTATTTATAATTAACATCTGTAAAGACTCTTAATCTGATAACTCTAATTTCAAAATTTTGCGATAATCGTAATTTTAAACACACAATTTTAGCAAATACACTTCATCGATTTTTTTGTTAATTTCTTGTTAAGTGTATTTTATTGATTCTTTTAGAGGGTTTTTAAATTGAAAAATCCCAGTGTGGAACTGGGACTTTCAACTAACTAATTCAAAAAAATTGATAAAATAAAAACATCCTATCTAGTTTGCCCTTGCGTAAGGGTCAAAGTTTTCTGGTAGATACTTAGAAGTATCAAAACCTAAATCTATTTCTTCATCTTCAATAAAGTTTACTGTTTGCATCGCAACTTCATTAGTATATGCATTAAATCCTATTGGAAGGTATTTTGTGGTATCGAAACCTAGGTCATACTCTAAATTTTCTTCCCCAAATTGTACCCTTCTAATATCAAAGTATGTTTCGTAAGGGTTAAAACCTTCTGGCAAGTAATCTTCTGTATTAAAACCTAAGTCGATTTCATCTTCTTCCATAAAGTTGATAGACTTTATGTTTACTGTGGTCTCATATGGATTAAAACCTTCAGGAAGGTAAGTTACAGTATCAAAACCTAGTTCTACATTATCTTCAGAGTTGATGAATTCTACTGAAGTAATCTCAAAATTTGCTTCATAAGGATTAAAGCCATTCGGTAAATATTCCGAAGTATCAAAACCTAAGTCAAATTCCTCTTCTACTTCTAAGAACTCAATATCTTTTATATCAAAGTTCTCTTTAGCTGTAGTGTATAGTACAGTAGTTTTTGCTTTCTCAGCACTAATATTAAGTGCAGTTAAATTGTCTTCTAATGTACGCGTAGTTTCAGTTTTGTTTTGTTCTTGATTAACAGTTACCGTACTTTCTTGTTCTTCTAATATGGGCGAACCACTAAAGAGTGCGCAACCATAAATTAATAATAATTTGTTCATTTTTTGATTGATTTGATGATTGATGTTGTATGCTTATAAGACTACTTAGAAATTTAATTGTTACACCATTTTAACTTTTTTAACAAATTTAGTATCCGCTTGCATCCCAGTTATAGCAGGTATTTAAACGCAAACTATCAGTAAAAGGCAATACTCCCAGAAGTTCCACATTTTTATAAAAAAAATTAGAGTTAGTATTTATTTAACAGAAGATTCTATCAATTTTTAAGTTCTTTGGCCCACTACAAAAAATCAAACTGACATTAAATGATGAAAAATTTACTTCCTAAATTGCTTTTGGTAATTTTTACCCTAGCAAGTTTTCAAACTACAGAGGCTCAACTCTTTAAAAAGAAAAAGAAAAAAACAGAACAAAAAGCTCCTACAAAACCTAAAAAAGGAGGCATTCAACCTTACAACAAAGTAATAACCAAAGATGCAGAAACAGATGAAGGTCTTTTTCATATACATAAGGTTGAGGATAAACACTTTTATGAAATTCCAGATTCGCTTTTTAATCGCGAAATGTTAATGGTAAGTAGAATTTCAAAAACTGCTACTGGAATTGGTTTTGGGGGTGGTAAAATAAACACTCAGGTACTCCGCTGGGAGAAAAAACCAAAGAAAGTATTATTAAGAGTAGTTTCTTACGGTAATGTTGCTGCAGATTCATTACCTATACATGAAGCAGTAGTAAATTCTAATTTTGAGCCTGTTCTCTATGCTTTTGATATTAAAGCTATAAATAAAAAAGATTCCCTTAATCCTGCTACTGTAATTGAAATTGACCCATTATTTACCAAAGATGTAAATGCCTTGGGTATGCCAGACCTTTATAGAACACGTTACAAAGTAAGCCGTTTAGATGCCGCTAGAAGTTATATTGAAAGTGTAAAAAGTTATCCTTTAAATGTAGAAGCGAGACACGTTAAAACATATGTTGCTAAATCTGCGCCAAGCAATCAAAGCTTAGGGTCTATTTCTATTGAAATTAATAATTCGATGATCTTATTACCTGCCGAGCCAATGAAAAGACGCTATTTTGACAAGCGTGTAGGTTGGTTTGCCCGTGGCCAAGTAGATTACGGTCTAGATGCACAAGAAAGCAAGCGTGTTACTTATTTAGACAGATGGCGTTTAGAGGTTAAGGATGAAGATTTGGCTAAGTTTAAGGCTGGGGAATTAGTAGAACCAAAAAAACAAATTGTATACTACATAGATAGAGCTACACCAAAAGTATGGGTACCTTTTATTAAACAAGGTATAGAAGATTGGCAAGTTGCATTTGAAGCCGCTGGTTTTAAAAACGCAATTATCGCCAAAGACCCTCCATCTGTAGAAGAAGACCCAGAATGGTCACCAGAAGATGTGCGCTACTCCGTAGTACGCTATTTGGCATCTCCAATACCAAATGCAAACGGACCTCACGTAAGTGACCCAAGAAGTGGAGAAATTTTAGAATCTGATATTAATTGGTACCACAACGTGATGACCTTATTACGTAACTGGTTCTTTGTACAAACAGCTGCTATTAACCCAGAAGCTAGAGGAGTTGAGTTTAAAGATGAAATCATGGGACGCTTAATACGTTTTGTCTCTTCTCATGAAGTTGGGCATACATTAGGTTTACCACATAATATGGGTAGTAGTGTTGCCTATCCTGTAGACTCTTTACGTTCTGCGGCCTTCACTAAGAAATATGGTACTGCTCCTTCTATAATGGATTATGCCCGTTTTAACTATGTAGCTCAGCCAGGCGATGAGGGTGTTGCTTTAATGCCAGACATAGGTATATACGACAAGCATGCAATAAACTGGGGATATCGTCCTATTTTAGATAAGACAGCAAAGGATGAAAAATCTACGTTGGACAAATGGATACTAGATCATGCAGACGATCCAATGTATCGTTTTGGTCACCAACAAGTAGGTGATATCCATGACCCAAGTTCACAAACCGAAGATTTAGGGGACGATGCTGTTAAAGCAAGCCTTTATGGTATTGCAAACCTTAAACGTATCGTTCCTAATTTAAATGAATGGATAGCAGAAGATGGTAAAAACTATGATGACTTAGCTACTTTATATGGACAAGTTGTAGGTCAGTTTAATAGATACATGGGGCACGTTGCTAATAATATTGGTGGTGTTTATGAATACAACAAAACATTTGACCAAGAAGGTGCGGTATACACGCATGTGGATAAAGCACATCAAAAAAAATGTATGAACTTTATTCAAGAGCAATTGTTCCAAACTCCAGAATGGATGTTAGACCAAGAAATTTTCAATAAAATTCAATATTCTGGTTCTGTAGAACGTGTTCGTTCTGTACAGACTAGAACTTTAAATACCATGTTGAGCTTGGGTAAATTGGCCAGAGCTATTGAGAATGAAACTATAAATGGTAGTGATGCGTATAAGATTACAGATATTATGGGAGATCTTAGAAAAGGTATTTGGTCAGAAACTAGAAGTGGAAAATCTATAGATACGTATCGTAGAAATTTACAAAAAGCACATATAGATAGACTTGGTTATTTAATGACTGCTAAAAACCAACGTAAGCAACCAAGTTTTGGGGGGTATCAGAAGTCTACTGCTGTTAATACAAGTCAGTCAGATATTCGTTCGGTAGCACGTGCAGAGTTAAATAATTTAAAGCGTGATATTAGAAACGGACTTGCAAGAACCTCTAATAGTATGAGTAGGTATCATTTACAAGATGCACTAGAACGTATAGATGCTATTTTAAATCCTAATGGATAATAAATAGAAACTGTTTTATCGATGAAAGGGGCAATCAAATTGCCCCTTTTTATTTTTACCTACATAAATTGCTGTTTCACAACATATCTGAATATCCCTTGATATAAATTCCTACATTTATCTCACCCAAATCATAAACATTATGAAGACCTACAAAATCAAAAGCTTTATTTATTTTCTATTATTTGCTGTAGCAGCATTCTTCTATAATAATATTGAGCAAGACAAAAAATTTCAAGATCAGATTACTTCAAATGAAGTTGTCGATATCGACACAGAACAACTTGAAGATTCCGAGACTGATGAGCTCGAAACCCCTATACAATAATTACCATACTTGTTAAAAGCTTCATAAACTTCTAAATGGCTTTAAACCTATTACGGCCGCATTGGTCAAATAGGCAAATCATTTAAAATCTATAACATGAAGAATTTAATTTTAACAATGGCTTTGTTGTTGAGCCTAACAGCAATTGCACAACCTGGCAAACGTGACCATAACCGTCAAAGAGCAGCACATGATATGACTGCTGAGCAATTGGCTACGCTTAAGACAAAAAGGATGGCTTTAACTTTAGAGTTAACATCTAAACAACAAGATGAAGTTTTAAAAATTAATCTAGAAGAAGCAGAATTTCGTAAAGCAAAAATAGCAGAACGAAAGGCGAGAAAAGAAAATGATGAAGCTAAGAGGCCCACAAGTGATGAAAGGTTTAAAATGCAAAATGAATTATTGGACCGCAAACTAGCACAACAAGAAAAATTAAAAGAAATACTTACCGATGAGCAGTTTGAGCTTTGGAAAAAAGCACGCCATCGAAAAGGTATGCACGACAAAAAGAAAATGCAGAAAGTTGGTAGAAGAGGATAAATATTTTTTGTTGATTTTTGAAAGGCCCCTGATGAATGTCAGGGGCTTTTTACTTTCTTAAAACAATATATCTGCTAATTAACCGATATATATTATTATCGTCTATATAAACGATATTTTTAATTATCGGTATTTTTACCGATATTTGTATTCTATGAGTATGACAACTGCTATTATTACCGGAGATATTATTAACTCTAGAAAAGAAGCTCCACAAATATGGCTTCCTCATTTAAAAGAGGCATTAAACAATTATGGCCAAGAACCTAAGCATTGGGAAGTCTATAGAGGAGACAGCTTTCAATTAGAAGTTATACCAGAAAAAGCTTTAGAAGCTGCTATTTACATAAAATCCTGTTTAAAGCAAGAATCAATAATAGATGTTCGCATGGCCATTGGTCTTGGAGAAAAAGATTACGATGCTGAAAAACTAACAGAATCTAATGGTTCTGCTTTTGTAAACTCTGGTGAATGCTTTGAAGGCTTAAAAAAACAAACCCTAGGCATAAAATCCAATAACCAAGCATTTGACGATACTATTAACCTAATGTTGCAATTAGCCTTGTTAACGATGGACAATTGGCACCCTGCTAGCTCAAGAACCTTAAAAACGGCAATAGAAAATCCTAAGTCTAATCAAAAAGAGCTCGCAAAACTTTTAGGAAAGTCTCAAAGTAGTATCAGCGAAGCTTTATTACGTACCGGGTTTGATGAAGTAAAAAAAATGATGCAATTTTATACAACCCAACTTCAGCAACTATGATTCTTTTAGCTTTAAAACTTGTACTAGCGCACTTTCTTGGAGATTTTGTCTTACAACCCGCCTATTGGGTAGCAGACAAGCTCAAAAAAAAGGCAAGGTCAAAATACCTGTACTACCATATTGGAGTGCATTTAATTGCGCTCTTACTTTTATTGCAGTTTAAGCATATAGGCAGTATCGCAATCATTGTTGTAAGTCATTACCTCATCGATTTAACAAAACTCAGCCTTACTAACGAAAAAAACTTCCGTTGGCTTTTTGTAGTAGACCAAATAGCGCATTTACTGGTACTAGCTGCTGTTGTCTATATACTAGAGCCTTTTGCAATAGATTTTAGCCTATTACTGGCACCTGAAATTCTTCTCTTTGTAGCTATGATCGCCTTTGTAAGCTATGTGGCGGCAATTTTAATCAAGATGCTATTAGCACCATATATAGATGAACTAGTCAAAGACCAAGATGAAGGCGAAGGAACATCACTTAAAAATGCAGGTCGCTATATTGGCATGTTGGAGCGTATTTTTGTTTTTGTATTTATACTCTTAGGGCAATGGTCAGCTATTGGGCTATTGATAACCGCAAAATCTGTCTTTCGTTTTGGTGATCTCAACAAAGGTAAAAACCGGAAACTCACAGAATATGTACTTATAGGAACCTTACTAAGTTTCGGTCTAGCAATTTTGGCAGGATTGGCGTATAATCATTTGATTACTTTAATCTGAAACTTACTCAGAAAAAGTATATCGGCTGGCTGTCAATAGCAAATATTTAAAATCATAGGAAAAAGTTACCATGAGTAAGCGAAGTTGGCACATTCTAAAGTTTTATAGTATTGGGTGGACACTATCTATGCTATTTCTTGTAATTATCAGAGGCGTTGGTACCGAAGAATTAGGGCAATTAAAGTTTGACTTTAAATCAGGTATAATTATTGGACTAACGCTCGGGCCTATTTTGGGTATCATTTCTGGGCTAGCTTCTATTTGGGTAGAAAAAAAACTGTATCGAAAACTCACTTTAGGCAAGCTTTTGCTTTTAAGGACCCTATATGCCTTCCTTTTTATCATTTTCATGACTTTTGTGGCTTACTGGGTCTATCAATTCTATTTTGGCACAGATATAAGTTTGCAAACTTTTGCAATGGATAAGGGGAGCGGTGCCATCTATTTCTACATTTGGGTAACAGATTCCGTTTTAACGGTACTAAGACAAGTAAATCTAATGCTAGGAGAAGGTAACTTAATGAAGCTAATCCGTGGTAAATTCTATACCCCAAGTGAAGAAGAACGCATTTTTATGTTTTTAGATTTGCAAGCCTCTACTGTCTTAGCTGAACGTCTCGGACATATAAAATACAGCATGCTTATTCAAGACTGTTTTAACGATTTAGCTATTGTACTCGAACATGAAGCCGAAATCTACCAATATGTCGGAGACGAAGCTGTACTAACATGGCAACTAGAAAAAGGTCTAAAAAATCAAAACTGCCTAGAGGCCTATTTTAATTTTGCAGAATTCTTAAAACGACGAAGCGATTACTACCAAGAAAAATACAATTGTGAACCTTTTTTTAAAGCAGGTTTACATGCTGGTTTAGTTACCGTAACCGAAGTTGGAAAGTATAAAAAAGAAATCGCTTACCATGGCGACACTATTAACACGGCTGCCCGTATACAAGGGCAATGCAATAAATTAGAAGCTTCTTTATTAATTTCAGAAACTTTAAAAAATCAATTGCTATTAGAAGAGTATTCATTCTCAAAAAAAGGCGCTATCCCACTTAAAGGAAAACAAACAGAAATTACAATCTATTCCATATTTAAATGAGATAAAGTAACTTTAGAACAATCAAAAAACGAAAATCAAATCACAAATGAAATCGCTACTACCCTTTTCAACACTGCTATTACTTTGTTGCTTCGCCAGTAATGCCCAAAACATATATAGAACCGTATGCCAAGGAAATATTGCTCGTTTAGATAGTTTATTACAAAAAGTAGAAATCAATGCTCAAGACGAACGAGGGCGTTCCTTGCTACACTGGGCAGTGGGTTGCAACAAAAAAGAGATTTTTGAGTACCTAGTTGCTAAAGGGATTATAGTAACTACAGAAGATAATGATGGTGTTACCCCTTTGTACATGGCGGTACGTTTTCAAAATATGTCTCTTTTTAATAAGATATTGGCCTTACAACCTAACACTAAATGGAAAAAACGCCACGGAGGTGAGTTATTGGCTAAGGCGGTTTTAAATAAAGACCTCGCTTTTGTACAACAGCTGGTTGCCAACGGAGTCGATATCAATGCAAAGAACAAAAGAGGGAATACCGCTTTGACAATTGCACAGAAAACAAAAGCCAATGAAATTGCTACTTGGCTTACCGAGAGCGGGGCAGACAAAAAACTAGTTCAAAATATCATTTTAAAGGGACCTTTTATGGGGCAAGAACCCCCTGGGAATACAGCCAGAGTATTTGCGTCTAATTTTATCTCTACAGAAGAATATGAATTTGGTTCTGTTTTTAATGCGGATGGTACCGAATTCTATTATGGTGTAGACACTGGTGGAAAAAGCGAGATACGCTACGCAGAACTGAAAGACAACAAATGGAGCTCTCCAAGAATCCTACTTTCTCATGAGGAGTACGGGTATAACGATCCTTTTTTATCACCTGACGAGAACAGATTATATTTTATTTCTAACCAAGCAATGGACGGTATCGGAGAACAAAAAGATATCGATATTTGGTATGTAAACCGAACAGAAAATGGTTGGTCTAAACCTATAAATGCAGGACCTAACATCAACACGAGTAGTGAAGAATACTACATCTCGTTCACCAATAAGGGTACTATGTATTTTGCTACTGATGCTTACAGCGACGAAAGTAACAAGAACCATGATATTTACTATTCCAAATTTGTGAATGGGGAATTTCAAAAAGCGATGAGATTGGGTGATGCTATAAATACCGATGCTTATGAAGCCGATGTTTTTGTTGCCCCAGACGAGACCTATTTAATTTTTTGTGCACAAAGACGAGAAGGTCTTGGTAGAGGCGACCTCTATATCAGTTTTAAGAAAGCCGATGGTTCTTGGTCGACCGCTGCAAACATGGGGAACAAAATAAATACTGAAGGTCATGAGCTCTGCCCTTTTGTGACCCAAGACGGAAAATACTTTTTCTATACCAGCAAGCAAGATATTTACTGGATTAGCACAGAAATTATTGCTGAGCTAAAAGCAACTGTATTCAAATAAAATTAGCTGTCATTTCGAACCGAGCGTAGCGAGCGTGAGAAATCTAATACTTTAAACATTGTTACGTTGAGCCTGCCTAAACAGAACAGGCAGCCCCGTCCAAGTATACCTTTTACGTGGGATTTCTCAATCGTAGTAAAACTACTTATGTCGAAATGACTGAAACCGAAAATACCGTCATTTCGAATTGAACGTAGTGAGCGTGAGAAATCTCTTCCTTTGCACTACAAACATCTACAGCAAAACCCTAAATATTTAGGGTTTTTGTCTATTGCAAAAAAGTGTTTTTACTTCTATATTAACCCCTTATTTTCTTTCCCCGAAAAATATCAAATAGAGGATTATCTAATGGTTTTAACAAATAAATCTATTAATAAGCCAATTTGATGGTTGGTATAATTAAAAAATCAATGGCTAAAAAAACAAGAACTGAGCTTTTATCAATAAAAAATATTAAAATAGATAACTATAAATTTCAAAAAGATGAAAATTCTGATAATATTGTTTTAGGAGAAGGAGGGTCCGGTATTGTCTTCAAAGTAAATCAAGAATTCGTTCCAGAAGTTGCAACTACCAGAGCCATTAAGTTTTTTGTTTTCAAAGATGACTTAATCAAATCACTGGATAAATATATTTCCTCAATAAATTTTGAAGATGAGATTGTAAATATATCAAAGTTCAATCATCAAAACATTTTAAAAATTATTGATGGAGGTTACTATAATCGAGATGAAGTAAACATACCCTACATTGTATCAGATTTTGTTTCCGGCAAGACACTTGAAGAAATATTTGAAGACAACGAAACAAAAGAAAAGTATTTTAAAAATCATGAGTCAATTTTTGATCTTTTTCAACAAATCCTTAATGGATTAATTTATTTACATAACAGAAAATTTTTTCATTGTGATATTGCTCCTAAAAATATCTTCATTAATCTTACAAGTGAAGGTTTCCATGTAATTATTGGAGACTTAGGTGTAGGACATACTTTAGGGAGTAGCGCAATGGCAAATACTAAAGAACTATTAGTTACTGGCACCAGTGCTTATATGCCAGAAGAGGTACTCAAAATAAAAAACAAAAAAGTAAATTTTAAAGTATTCAAAAAATTACAGCCTAATTGGGATATTCATTCTGTAAAATTAACATTTGAAAAGTGTATTGAAAAAATCTTACGCATATCCATGACAGATAAGAGTGAACACTCTTGGCTAAACGCATTGATTTCTGTTTTAAAGAAAAAATATTATTCATTAGAAGACTTAGAAAGAGCTATTGAACGTGTAAGGCCGATCCATAGGACTATTGCTGGCCTACCAGAACTCTCCGAATCGGATGGAGGTAGTTGGAAGAAGTTAATCCCTTTAAATGATGTATTATTCACATATAGAGTAAAGAAAATAACCAATCATCCCTCTTTAATAAGATTAAAAAATGTCCCTCAACTATTAATGGGCTCAATAATCTTTCCTGGTTCTAATCATACAAGGTATGAGCATCTTTTAGGAACATATGAAAACATGCGAAGGGTATTAATTGGTTTATTAAAAAAAGAAAAGTTTATTGAATTATTTAGCAAAGATTTACTCGAGCTAGCATTAATTTCTTCTCTACTTGCAAATTCAACACGATTCCCATTTTCCTTTGCAATTCATGAACTAAGAAATTCTGAGAAATCACTTTTAAAAAATATTAATCAAAAAAATCTACTACATAAAGTACTTAATTACAAAGAAGAATCTAATGGTTTTAAATATAGCTTATTAGATACTATCAATGAACATTTTGATAACATAGATATTGAACTTGTAAAAAAAATCATATGTGGATCTCCTAGTGGTTTTGAAAATCAGGAAGTACAAATAATATATTCTTTATTGAATTCCTCAATTGATGTAAGAGTACTAGATTTCCTCCAAAGAGACCCCCATCATTTAGGGATGTCCAATGGCTTTCAACTAGATATTGAAAGTCTTGTTGCCTTTTTAGATGTTTATAACAATAAAATTGCCATAAAAAGTCAAGGTGTTAGTTCTGTGGAACAAGTCATTTCAGCAAGATATTGGCTTTATAAAAACATATATTGGAATCAACCCAATAGAGCATATACAGCTATGCTTAAACAAATTATTTTTGAACTTGCATCTTTAAGTGATTTTGAAAGTAAAATTATTGATGAATTTTTATTCGCAACTCCAAATGAGTTATTAAAAATATTCAAAGATTTTGCCTTAGAGAAACCTGACATATTAAACTTATTAAACCTAATAAATGCAAAAAGACCCCGTATCTTCAAACGTCTTTATATAATTAACAAATCTGAAGAGGATAGTGTTTTAAGTGGTATTTGTGAGAGAGTCGCTAGTATGAAGTATTCTGAATTAGATGAGTTAAGAATTGAATTAGAAAATAGACTTTCTAATGTTATCAATTTCGAAAAAGATAAGATTAACTTACTAATAGATATCCCAAGAGATGAGAATAAAAAATTGGGAAAAGATATTAATGTAGTAAAATATGATAAATCTGTTGCAAAGCTCACTGACATATCTGGAATAGTAAGCGGGATAAATAATTATTTTGATTCACATTTACAATGGTTAAGAATATATATTCATCCAGATTATAAGAAACAGTTAAAGGAAAATGATAATTGGAAAAAATCAGTAGAGCTAATAGAGGGTTTTTTAATAACTAAACTTGGATAAAATACCTATATATTAGTTTTAATATTGAACTTATGAGCTCCGAGTAAAATTAAATATTATGAAACAACAATTAATTCTAATATATAGTTTTATTCTTTAGCTTCGTTTCTTCACAGCTATTTGCACAAGAAGACAACTTTATCAGAGACTTTGTAGAGCGTTTGGAAAACTCCAAAAAATATTTGGTTCTTTTGGCAGAGACCATGCCAGAGGATAACTACAACTTTAAAGCAACACCAGAATCGTTAAGCTTTGCCCAAAACCTGTTGCATATCGCCTATGCTATGGACTGGCATAGCCAGTCACTTTTAGGTGGACGAGAAGCTCGAGTTTGGCAAACGGACACCATTTTTAAGGTAAAAGGCAAGTCTAAAAAAGAGATGATTGACTTAGTGGAAAAGACTTTTGATGCCACCGCAAAGCTGCTAAAAGAATTCGATACCACCAAACTAGAAGATAGGCTAGATTATTTTGGTTTGGATAGAACAAAACGTCAAATTTTTATGCTGCTTGCAGATTATATCACGCATCACCGAGCACAAATGCTGGTACATATACGACTAAATAGGTTGGTACCACCTAGGTATGTTTTGTTTCAGTAATTCAATTTCGCTCAATCAAATAGGTGTTTTACTCAATATACTTTTTTTTAAATATAGGTATACTATATTTTGGTCTTATACTTTTACCAACCTAGCATGAAAAAATATATAATCTATCTTTTTTTTCTGATATCCACCATCATCGTTGCCCAAACAATAGAATATTCAGGAATAGTAAAAATAAAAGGTGATAAATATCCATTGCCAGGAGTAACTATTTTAGTGAAAGGAGCCGAAATCAGTACTCAGACAGATTTTGATGGAAAGTTTAAAATAATAGTCCCCGATTCTCTAAAAATTATTTCATTTTCGTACTTAGGAGTTAAACCGATGGAATATAAACTAGGGAAAGAATCATTTCTTGAAATAGAATTAAAAGAAGATTGCAATATTTGCTTTCTAGATGCTCAACAAATAAGCATTTATGCTCAGAATGGAATTTTAGATAATCCTATTGGTGGAGAATTCAACTTATCTTTTCCGACTATTTTCGGCAAACCTACGTTAAAAAGTGGTATTGGGTACCAAACCAATCTTAGGGAGAACAGCTTGTTAGATGCATATCTAAATTTAGAACACTTATTTTTCGATTGTGGTTACAGAATAGATTTAAATAGCTCTTTTCAAAGTATTCATTTTAAAAACAACATTGATTCAAAAAGGTATAGTATAGAAACCGGCACTAATTTTAATGGGATAAAAGCACTTATCGGGTATAGTAATATCAGTTTTACAAATCTTAGCGCAAACAGGATAATTAATTCTAACGGTCCGTTAATTGGACTTGGAACACGAATTGGTCGCCCATTTTATGTCACCGTTTTTGTCAAAACTAGTATTTATAAAAACCTAAGTGAATACCAAGCTGAAATAAGAAGTAGCTACAGAGGTATTTCAGGGTTTATAAAATATAATAAGATAGGTAGTTTTAACGAGGTTAGCTTAGGAATAGGAATTCAATTCACCTATTACCTTAAGAGAAGGGAAAAATCATGAAAATTCTAAGTACAAAAAGACTCCTACTAGAAGAAGCTATTTTAAACGACGCTCCATTTATTTTAGAATTGGTCAATAGCCCCAATTGGTTAGCATTTATTGGGGATAGAGGCATTCACACTTTAGCAGATGCTAAAAAATATATTCAAGAGAGCTTAATTTACTCTTACCAAGAAAATGGTTTCGGTCTATATAAAGTATCTTTAAAATCTACCAGCACACCCATTGGCATCTGTGGGTTTTTAAAACGGGACTATTTAGACAAACCTGATATTGGTTTTGCTACTTTACCTAAATACGAAGGAAAAGGGTATACCTATGAGGCAGCCAAAGCAATTATACAGTACGGTTTAAATTATCTGAACCTAGAGACCATCTTAGCGATAACAACGAAGGCCAATATAAAGTCTAAAAAGCTCTTGATAAAACTTGGTTTGGTACCAAAAGATGAAATTTTAGATACGAAAGAAAAAGACTATTGGTATTTATAAACAAGCAATAAATCAAGAATAGGTTAACTTTAATCACCAATACAAATTAAATGACCGAGATAAAACTCTATAAATCCAACAAAAAAGCAATCAAGGTAATGGCCCTATGCACCCCTTTTGTGGTACTGGGTATTCTAATGATTGGCAAAAATCCATGGTTGGGTTGGTTTAGTGTAGCATTTTTTGGTTTGGCCTACCCTATGGGTATTTTTAATCTATTGGATAAAAGACCCATGCTAATCTTCAATGAGATTGGCCTCTTTGACCGTAGTACCCATAACGAATTTATCAACTGGGAACTAATAAATGATGCCTACCCCATTAATATCGGTGGGCAAAAATTTATTTGTTTACTTATTGATGAGCACTTTAAACCTTCTAAAAAAAAGAATCGATTTTACAAAAGTGTGGGCAAATTAAATGAGGTAATCGGTGCACAAGAACTAAATATTAATCTAGGGCAAATTCAAAAAATTGACGAGGTCAAACTAACTTTATTTATTCTAAACATGGTTAAATCCACTAAAATGGATAGAACAACACTAATTAAAGAATTAAAATTATCTTAAAGTGTGATTTTATCACTTTAAAAGTATGAAAATCATGAAAAAACTACTACTTGCAATCTTAGCTCTTTCTTGTTTTGCAACCTATGCTCAAAGTAAAGCCTACCAAAAACAAAAAGCAGAAAAAATAGCAGAAGGGTCTGTATTCACTAAAATTATCAATAGAGAACTACCCGCCACTATTGCCTACGAAGATGAAGAAGTAATCGCTTTTTTACCCTTAAGAAAACAGGCTTCTGTTCATTTTCTTATAGTTCCCAAAAAAGAAATCCATACCATAAATGATGTTGAAGAAGAAGATGCACTCGTATTGGGGAAGCTCTTTTTGGTAGCTAAAAAACTGGCTAAAGAAAATGGTATTTCGGAAACAGGTTATCGTTTAGCAATGAACATCAATGAAGATGCAGGGCAATCTGTATTCCACTTACACATGCATCTTTTAGGAGGAGAAAAATTAGCCCCTATGCTTCCTAGAAAAGAGAAGTAATAGCTAAAAGCTTTGTCTTAACTTAGAAATATGAACCTCAACCAAATAACCGTTCCTTCACTAGACCTGTCCAAATCCATCACATTCTATAAAATTTTGGGACTGGAACTTATTGTAGAAGCCCTACCCCATTACGCACGCTTTATTTGCCCTATTGGTTCAGGAACTTTTTCTGTGCATTTGGTAGAAGAGTTACCAAAAGGTGACGGTATCTATGTGTATTTTGAATGCGAAAATTTGGATACCTATGTTGCCAAACTACAGGAACAAGGTATTGTATTTGATGAAACTCCCAGTGATAGGACTTGGTTATGGCGAGAGGCTCGTTTAAAAGATCCGGATGGCAACCAACTTATTTTATACTTTGCTGGGGAGAATCGGTTAAATCCGCCTTGGCGCATTAAAAACTAGGTTTTCTTACATTCGCATCACCATATGAAAATACCAAAGCATATTCTACCCATAATCGTATTGGCACAATTTTTTTGCACCTCGCTTTGGTTTGCAGGAAATGGCGTTATGTTCTCATTAATTGCCCACTTCAATTTTAAAGGAACTGGTTTAGGTGATATTACTTCCGCTGTTCAATTTGGTTTTATAGTAGGCACCTTAATTTTTGCCATATTTACCCTTACGGACCGTTTTTCGCCCTCAAAAGTATTTTTATGGTGCGCTGTCTTGGGAGCTATTTTTAATTTGGGTATTGTTTGGGAAGGCAATAGCTCTACTAGCATACTTTTGTTTCGATTTTTAACCGGTTTTTTCCTTGCTGGTATTTATCCCATAGGTATGAAAATCGCTGCCGATTATTTTGATAAAGGATTGGGCAAATCTCTAGGCTATCTTGTAGGTGCCTTAGTTTTGGGTACTGCGCTTCCTCATTTTCTAAAATGGCTTTCCGCAGTCTTTTTGTGGCAATATGTTATTTATGCAACTTCTTTCCTTGCTGTTTTGGGTGGGCTGCTTATGGTTGTTTTAGTGCCCAATGGACCTTATAGGAAGCCAAGTCAACATCAAAATTTTACCGCCTGTTTTTCTATTTTTAAGAAGACAGATTTTAGAGCTGCTGCCTATGGGTATTTTGGACATATGTGGGAACTCTATACTTTCTGGGCCTTTGTTCCCATGTTACTTGGATTACATGCAGAAATACAGGACCATAATTTGTTTCGGGTTTCGTTTTGGTCTTTTTGGGTGATTGCTATTGGAGGGGTAGCCTGTGTAATCGGTGGTTATATCTCACAACATAAAGGCACCAAACGTACTGCAGCAATAGCTTTATTTCTCTCTGGGGTTTGCTGCTTGGCATCTCCACTGCTACTACTTTATGCCCCTACACCTGTTTTTATAACATTTCTACTGTTTTGGGGTATGGTAGTAATTGCAGATTCACCTCTTTTTTCTACCCTTGTGGCACAAAATGCCCCAATGAAAATTAAAGGTACTGCATTAACTATTGTTAACTCTATTGGTTTTGCTATTACCATTATAAGTTTACAGACGATTACTATTTTACAAACGATTATCCCATCAGCATATCTTTTTATGGTTTTGGCCTTAGGACCTCTATTTGGTTTGCTAAGTTTATATAAGACCAAATCTTAATTAAATTTGTGATTTTATACCTTTAATTACCAATATCAACCAAACCCGACATGAAAGACTCAATTAAAAAATTACTTTTTTTTGGAGTATTAGTTGAGTTGGGTATCTTTTTGGTCTGTTATCTTCAGCAACCATCTATAGAAGAAACCTTTAGGCATGCCGCACGATATTCTGGCAGATTATCTGCTTTTGTTTTTTTAGCAACTTTTTACCTATTTGCTTTTGGACGTCCAAAACCAATAAAAGAAAATACAAAACTAAAGAATTGGCTGTTACTCTTTGCAATGGTGCATGTCATCCATTTTGGCTTTTTGGCAACCAATGTAGTTTTAAATAACATTCCCATTGTACCGGTAAAACTGACAGGAGGTACGTTGGCTTATTTAATGATAGTTTTGGCTCCTTTAGTACTTCACAAGTTAAAACTAGGCTGGCAACTATTGTATTTTTATTATGTAAGCCTTGTAATGTTTGTTACCTATTTGTCAAGGGCCAAAGGTGATTTTGAAGGTGCAGAACCTTTTTGGTTCCATTATATGATGCTGGCCATTATTGTATTATCCGGAGTTATATTTGGTTGGAGGATTTGGAAGTATTCAGTTAAATCATGAATTATAAGCTTCCTTAAAAAGGAACAACAATTTAAAAAAGCTTTCTTACCGCTTCAATGGTTTTGTCCAAATCCGAATAGCTAATGGCATCGTTTAAAAAGTAACTTTCAAAAGCAGAAGGTGGTAAATAAATACCCTGATCCAGCATCTCATGAAAATACTTTTTAAAGGTATTGTTATTCCCTTTTGTCGAAGACTCAAAATCCACTACGGGATTTTCACAGAAATGTACAGAAATCATACTGCCATATCGGTTGATTTGGTGCGTAACTCCTTTTTCAGTCAACACCACTTCAATACCTTTATGTAGATATTCTGTTTTTTTAGCGAGACTAGTAAAAATTTCCGGTTTGGTATTCAGTTCAGTTAACATGGCCAATCCAGCGCTCATTGCTAAAGGATTTCCACTTAAAGTTCCCGCTTGGTATACTGGTCCTTCTGGTGCTAAATGGCTCATAATTTCCCCTCTGGCTGCAAAAGCGCCTACAGGTAGGCCACCGCCAATTACTTTACCAAACATTACTATATCCGCATCTACTCCCAACGCCTCTTGAGCACCACCTTTTCCTAATCTAAAACCAGTCATTACCTCATCAAAAAGTAATAAAATACCTTCTTGTGTGCATAGTTCACGCAGACCCTTAATAAATTCATCTGAAGGAATAATACAACCCATATTCCCTGCCACAGGCTCGATAATAATCGCAGCAATTTCTCCTTTATTAGCTTCAACTAAGTTTTTTACACCTTCCAAATCATTATAATTTGCCAACAAAGTATCTTTAGCTGTGCCTTGTGTTACTCCAGGACTATTAGGGCTACCAAAGGTTACCGCACCGCTACCCGCTTGTATTAAAAACGAATCTGAATGTCCATGGTAGCAACCCGCAAACTTGATAATTTTATCTTTTCCGGTATATCCACGTGCCAAACGAACCGCACTCATACAAGCTTCGGTACCTGAATTCACAAACCTAATCTTATCAATATTGGGCACCATGCTTACGGCTAGTTTAGCAAGTTCGGTTTCAATTTCGGTTGGGATACCAAAAGAAGTTCCCTTTTTAGCTTTTTCTATTACCGCATCTAAAACAGGTTGATGCGCATGTCCTAAAATTAATGGACCCCAAGAGGCGATATAATCAATGTATTTATTATCATCTTCATCAAAAAGATAAGCGCCTTTTGCTTCTTTGATAAAAATAGGGTCTCCACCTACAGCCTTAAATGCTCTAACCGGAGAATTTACACCTCCTGGAATATATTTCTTCGCTTCTGTAAATAATGCACTGCTTCTTTGGTATCGCATGTAGTATTATGAAAAAAATTACTATTTTCTTTTTACCTTTCTAAGGTTTATCACCTGACCTATGGCCAAATTATTATTCTCTAGGCTATTTAATTGTTTGATTTCATCTACAGAAATTGAATACTTTCTAGAAAGCCCATAAAGTGTATCTCCTTTTTCTACCATATGGGTAAAAACTTCATATTCTTTTGGCTGCCTAACAGTATCTAGACCATTACGAACCACCTCTTCATCATAGTCATCTAAATTATACCTATCTATTAAAGCAATTAGTTTTTGTGGATATTTTTTATCTGTTGCATAACCCGCTTTACGCAAACCATGTGCCCATTTCTTATAATCATCCCTACGGTAATTAAACAGAAAGCGATAACGTGAACGTGAAGCAAGGAAAATACTGTGGTCTCTATAAGAAAACATGGGATGGTTGTACTTTCTAAAGCATTCGCCTTTGGCATCATCATCATGAAAATCATATTCTCCCTGCCAACCTGTATGACATTTTATTCCAAAATGGTTATTTGTTTTCTGAGTTAATTGTCCTTTACCCGAACCACTTTCTAAAATACCTTGCGCGAGTGTAATACTCGCCGGTATTCCAAATGCACGCATCTCATATTGTGCCATCTCGGCAAACTCTTCTACATATTCTGTGGTAGAATTAATAGGAAATTTTACAAACTTTCCTGGGTCTGCAGGGAGTGGATATAGTTCTGACTTATTAAACTTAGTGCCCTCTATACCATCATTAGGCTTATACACACCTCTTTTTTGTTCTTCAGTTTTCACTTTTGTACTTGATGTAGCACGTTTCTTTGCTTTACAACCAACTAGTATCACAAGAACCAAGATTACATATCCAAACCGTTTTATCATTTTAATAAGGGTAAATTTTTCTTTTTCAATACCATATTCATACCAAGAATCCCCTGTAGTCCCCCAGTATGGATTACCAGAATTTTACTGCCTTTTTGAAAGTAGTCTTTAGCAATTAAATCTAAAAGCCCGTAAACCATTTTACCTGTATAAATGGGATCTAACTGAATCTTAGTTTCACTTTTAAAATTATTAATAAAGGTCACTAAATTGGCATTAATTTTGGCATAACCACCAAAATGATAGTTGGTTATTAATTTCCAATCCTCATTTTGAACAAATTTACGAATATCGTTTTTTAAAAAATCTCCTTTTAACGCAGGAAATCCTAGAACAATCTGATGTGCCATAGCTGAATTAATTAAACCTGTTAAAGTCCCACCTGTACCCACGCAACAACAGATAAAATCAAACTGGGTATCCTTAGTAGTTAATATTTCTTCACAGCCTTTTACTGCTAGATTATTGGTTCCACCCTCTGGTATGGCATAAAAATTTCCAAACTTCTTTTTAAGTTGATATGAAAATTCATCTTTCTGCTTATTCCGATACGTTTCTCGAGATACAAAATGGAAGTCCATGCCGTGTTCTTTTGCAGAAGCAAGAGTTGGATTGGTTTTCCATTTATCTATAAGTTCTTCCCCTCTAATAACACCGATAGTCTTAAAATTAAATTCTTGACCAACGCAAGCTGTGGCTGCAATATGATTTGAATAAGCTCCTCCATAGGTTAGAAGCGTAGAAAATCTCAATTTTCTTGCTTCTTGTATATTGTATTTAAGTTTGCGGTATTTATTACCTGATACAATAGGATGGATAGTGTCTTCCCTTTTAATAAAAAGACTAATTTCTTTTCTATCCAATAAGGGTAAATCAATTTTCTGATTCTCTACATCCAAAGGTTATGGTCGAAAAATATAATTTAAAAAATTGTACGACTTCCTACGTTGTGTATAGCCTAAATCATTTTCATTAGCATATGCTTCACGCTCAAATGAAATGTTTTGATAAGCTCTATAGGTATCTAAGTAAAGTATAGTTCTAAACAACCATTCGCTGATATACCAAATATAGAAAGGTAGTATAAAAAGTTCTAGTTGTTGCTTAAGATGAATTTTTTCATGATTAATTAATACTACATCTTCTTTAAGACCGCCCTCTTTAATAAAAATGAAAGGCCAAAGTGTAAGACCTACGTAGTTTCTCCGAAAAAAATGTTTAAATACTAAAATCATTTGCTCATTTTAAAACGAGGGATACTCAAATATATTAGTTCAATTGGTTTAACTGTAAGAATATTCGTTGATATTACTAACAATATCGGTGGATAACCAATTGGCAACTATAAGAATTTTAGTGCTTATTTGTAAAAAATGTACCTTTACTATTGTATTTAGTCCTATGAAATGAAAAAAATAATACCGCTTGAGGAAGGTGATTTTTACCTATCTCCCAAGGGTTACAAAGTCTTCACAGAACAGTTTCATCTTAAGAGAGGGTATTGCTGTGAAAGTGGTTGTAGGCACTGTCCTTATGGTTATAATAAAAAAACTAATTCTAGATAACTAAATGTTAATTTTCGGCATAGTCTTTGTGGTTAGTAAAATGTGGATTTTGGTTTAACTCAAAAAAAAAATTGATATGAAAAAAGTGAAATTTCTTGCCTTACCATTATTGGTTGTTTTATTTCTAGGCTCTTGTGTTTCAGTGCGCGTAGCTTCAGATTATGACCGTGAAACTAATTTTAAAGAATACAAAACCTATGCGTTTTATAAAACAGGCATAGACAAAGCACAGATTTCTGACCTTGATAAAAAACGTATTTTAAAAGCTATTGATACTGAAATGGCTTCACGTGGTTTTACCAAATCACAGAATCCAGATATTCTAGTGAGTATATTTACTAAAGAACGTGAACAAGTAGATGTCTACAACAACAACTTTGGTTGGGGTGGATATGGCTGGGGAGGTTTCGGTTGGGGCGGCTTTGGTCCTGGTTTTGGTTGGGGTGGCTTTGGTCCTGGTTTTGGTTGGGGCGGCGGCTTTGGTCCAAACGTATCTACAAGAACAGAGGGCTCACTATACATTGATTTAATTGATTCTAAAAACAAATCTTTAGTATGGCAAGGTCGTGGTATTGGCACATTAAACAGTACTACAAATATTGAAAAGAAGGAAGAACGTATCAAAGAATTTGTCTCTCAAATTCTTGAAGCGTATCCACCTGCTATAGCAGCAAACTAAATAATATATTTAAGCTGAGCGAAGTAGCTGCGTAACCAAGTTTGAGTGTTTATGCAGAAAAGTGAAACAGCTACTTCGCTTTATCTTATAAGGAGGTCTTTTTGGTGAATACCAAAAAGACCTCTATTTTTTTAGGGTATTAGCTATCTTCCCATTAAATCTACTTTTATGAAATATCATTTAGCACAAGCTAATATCGCTCGTTTTAAAGCTTCACTTGACAATCCCAAAATGAAAGAATTTGTAGACTTTTTAGAACCAGTTAATAGGTTCGCAGAAGAAAGTAAAGGCTTTGTTTGGCGATTAAAAGATGATGATGGTAGATCAGCTTCCTATATAGAATCGCCATTTAAAGATGAAATGATGGCAATTAATATTAGTGTTTGGGAAGATTTAGAATCCTTTAAAGACTTTGTATATGGCTCTGTCCATAGTTATTTCCTTAGAAATAAAAAGAAATGGTTTGATATGGATGGAACATCACAATTTGTGATGTGGTGGCTACCTGAAGGTGAATTCCCCACCTTGCAAGTGACCAAACAAAAGTTAGAAGAACTAGAACGTAATGGGTCTACACCTTCTGCTTTTACCATTAAAGAATTCTACGATTTTCAAGGAAATAAAATCTAGCTAATATGCTAAAAGTGATAATAGTTTATTCTTTACTTTCTCAGTAGAAGGAATCATGGTAGTCTCTAAAGTCGAATTTAAAGGTATAGCTGGCATATTTTCACTTCCTATAGTCATTACCGGAGCATCTAAGTACATAAAACATTCTTCCTGTATTTTTCCTGCTAATGCTCTGGCAAAACTATTATCAGATGGTTCTTCCGTAACAACTAAACACTTACCTGTCTTTCTAACAGATTCCATTACAGTTGCTTCATCCAATGGAGCTAGCGTTCGTAAATCTATCACTTCAACCTTATCACGCATTCCTTTTGTGGCATTCATAGCCCAATGCACTCCCATTCCATAACTTACTATAGTTGTCGTTTCTTCATCTTCCTGTTTCCAAATTTCTTGTAAAACATTTGCCTTACCAAAAGGCAACACATAGTCCTCGGAAGGCTCTATAGATGTCGCTCCTTTTGTTCCGGGAACTTTACTCCAATACAATCCTTTGTGTTCTAAGATAACTACAGGATTTGGGTCGTAATAAGCTGCTTTCATTAAGCCTTTTAAATCGGCACCATTGCTAGGATAAGCAATTTTAATTCCTCTAATATTTGTAACCACACTTTCAACAGATGAGGAATGATATGGTCCACCACTACCATAAGCACCAATTGGGACCCTCAAAATCATACTGACTGGCCATTTTCCATTAGATAAATAACAACTTCTACTTACTTCAGTAAATAGTTGGTTGAGTCCAGGCCAGATATAATCTGCAAATTGTACTTCAACAATGGGTTTTAGACCTACAGCACTCATCCCAACAGTAGAACCTACAATAAAGGCTTCTTGAATTGGTGTATTAAATACTCTATCATCTCCAAATTTCTGTGCTAAAGTAGCTGCTTCTCTAAATACACCTCCTAATCTTCCTCCAACATCTTGACCATATAAAAGACATTCTTTGTGTTTTTTCATTAACTCTTCAACGGCAAACAAAGCACAATCTACCATTACAACCTTTTCGCCGTCTTCTCTTTTTGGTGAACGTTCGCCCAATTCTTCTATAATTGGTGTTGGAGCAAAATCATGCGTAAATAAATCCTCAGGTTTTGGATCTTCAGTTTTTAAAGCATTTTCAAAATCATTTTTTACAATCTCAATTGCATTAGACTCAATAGCTTTAATTTCTGCTTCTGTGAAACCGTTAGCTAATAGTTGCTGTTTTAGAACAGGGTATGGGTCTCGAGAACGTGCTTCATCCAAATCATCTCGGTACCATTCCATACGAACCCCAGAAGTATGGTGATTTAATAAAGGTACTTTTGCATGAATTAAAAACGGTCTTCTCTCCTTACGGATAGTTTCAATAACTTTTTCTACTGCCAAATAGCTCTCACTAAAATTTGCACCATCAATAGAAATAGCTTCTAGACCTTTAAAACCTTGAGCATATTCATAGGCGTTTTGAGCTCTTGTCTCTGCTTCATTTGCAGAAATATCCCATCCATTATCTTGAATCAAATAAAGAATAGGCATTTGCTTTAAAGCAGCCATTTGAAAAGCTTCAGCAATTTCGCCCTCGGTAACAGATGCATCCCCTAAAGAGCACACCACCATTGGTGGTTTTATTATCTCACTATTACCGGAATCATTATGAGGAATTCCTTGCTTTTCTTTGTATTGCATTCCCATAGCAACTCCTGTAGCAGGAATAGTTTGCATGCCCGTTGCAGAAGACTGATGTGGAATTTTAGGCTTATCATCATCTTTTAAACTAGGGTGTGAATAATAGGTACGTCCTCCAGAAAATGGATCTTCTTTCTTTGCTAAAAGTTGAAGCATTAAATCATAAGGCTTCATACCTAGAGCTAGTAACATCGCATCGTCTCTGTAGTATGGAAAAGCATAATCCTGAGGTAGTAGTTGCATCCCTACTGCAATCTGGATAGCCTCATGACCTCTTGAAGTAGCATGTACATATTTGGAAACTGTTTTAAAGTTCTCCTCATACAACTCTGTCATTGCCTTAGCAGTACATAACTTTTCAAAACCTTTTTGCAAATTCGATTTCTTCATCTAAGCAATTTCTTTTTCTATGGCAACCATCCAGTTTAATGTGTCTTTATATTCTCCTAAACGAATACCATTTAGCTTATCTAGTACATGCTTTCCTACTGTATTCTCTTTAGAAACCAGAATAGTTTGGTCTTTGTACCCTATTTCTTCAATCATTGCAATACCAACTGCAGTACCTGTTCCAAAAGCTTCTTCTAAAGTGCCTTCTTTTGATGCAGTGATTATCTCACTTATGGTAATAGGACGCTCATTTACTTTATAACCTTCTGCTCTCAATAACTCAATAACACTTTTTCTAGTAATTCCGTGGAGTATAGCCCCATCTAAACTAGGTGTATAAAACTCTCCATTTATCTTAAAAAAGATATTCATAGTACCAACCTCTTGTACATAATTGAAGTCTTTACCATCTAACCAAAGCACTTGGTCATAACCTTTTGCTTTAGCTAATTCTGTGGGTCTAATTGCGGCTGCATAATTCCCTGCTGCTTTTGCCTCTCCAGTTCCTCCTTCAATAGCTCGTATATATTTAGTTTCCGCAAATAATCGAATAGGTTTCGCATATAAAGGTCCAGCTGGTGAGGCCATAATGATAAATTTATACTTGGTAGAGGCTCTCATACCAATAAAAGCTTCGTCAGCATACATAAACGGCCTAAGATATAAAGCACTACCTTTTTGAGGTGGAATCCAGTTTTCCTCTATTTCCACTAGCCTTTTTAGTCCTTCAACAAATAAATCCTCTGGAAATTCTGGCATTCCCATTCGATTTGCGCTTTGGTTTAATCGGGCAGCGTTCAATGCTGGTCTAAACAATAAAGGAGTTCCATCTATGTGTTTCGTAGCTTTCATACCTTCAAAAATTGCCTGCCCATAGTGCAATGCCATTGCTGCTGGGTGCGTTGGGATTAAAGCTAAAGGTTCTATTCTAGGGTTTATCCATTCACCATTTTCATAATCACATATCAACATGTGGTCTGTGAATGTAGTTCCCAACGGAATGTTATCAAAGTCCAGATTTTTAACTTTTGAGTCTGAGGTTTTGGTAATTGTAATCTTCTTCATCATATCGTTCTATTAACATCAAATTTTTCTAAATAATCACCTATTCTTCTTAAAAAAGAACCACCTAAATAACCATCTACCACTCTATGGTCAAAAGAAAGTGATAAATACATCATACTACGAATAGCAATTTCGTCACCTTTATCCGTTGTAATTACCTCTGCTCTTTTTTTAATGATTCCCAAAGCTAGAATAGCAACTTCTGGCTGATTAATAATAGGTGTACCCATTAAACTACCAAAGGTGCCAACATTAGAAATGGTAAAAGTGCTACCCTTAATATCATCTCCGCTCAATTTGTTTTCACGAGCTTTTGTAGCTAACATGTTTACTTCAGACGCCAGTTCTTGTAATTGTTTTTTATCAGCATTCTTAACTACTGGCACAATAAGGTTACCTGTAGGTAACGCCGTCGCCATACCTATATTTATGTCTTCTTTTACAATAATATTTTTATCATCTAAAGAAGCATTTATCATTGGAAAATCATTAACCGCTTTTGCTACAGCTTCCACAAAAAGTGGTGTAAATGTTAAACGCTCTCCATATTTTTCTTGAAACTTGACCTTATTATTATTTCGCCAATTAACCATATCTGTAAGGTCAGCTTCAACATATGCCGTTACATGGGGTGATGTATGTTTAGAATATACCATGTGGTCCGCAATTATTTGACGCATGCGGTCCATTTCTATAATTTTACCTGTTCCTTTATCTAAATTTAATTGTGGAATCCTGTATGCTGTTGGGTCAGGTTCAGCAGTTGGTTGCACAAATTGATAAGGTCTACCATCATTTATATAGTTGAATAGATCGCTTTTTTTAAGACGTCCATCATTACCTGTCGCAGGAATACGTGCTAATTCTTCATAGCTTATGTGCTGTTCTTTTGCAATGCTTGTAATTAAAGGTGAGAAGAATGTATTATTCCGTACTGCATTAGAAGTAGTACTAGGTACCGATTTTGCTTTTTTATTTTTTATGGTTTTTTTAATCTCAGCCTCCTTTGAGCTATTTGTTTTAGGAGTCTTGTCTTTTGCTACATCTTTATCTGATAAGCTTTCACCTGTAACCTCTATAATTGCAATAACTTCACCAACAGGTACTACATCTTTAGCTTGAAATAAAGTTTTTATCAATATTCCAGAAGAATTTGCTGGCACCTCATTATCCACCTTATCTGTGGCTACTTCTAAAAGAATGTCACCTTCATTAAATGAATCCCCTTCTTTTACCATCCAATCAATAATAGTTCCTTCAGTAATACTCTCACCCATTTTGGGCATCTTTAATTCTAACTTCGACATAAATTAACTAGCGTTTGTTAGTTTATATATTTTCCTGTTTATCACACAAACAGCAATCTTATTTCTTCATAAAACCCCGAAGCGTATCGTAAATGGCATCTTGCACGGTTCTATCTTTTGGAATTTCTCTTAATGGTTCCACTTCTTTTAAGCTATCGTGACATTCTGCTGGCAACTTCTGATATAGTTGAGTTCCTTTAGTTTTCCAAGCAATCATATCATCTGTAACTTCTTTTACTATCTTTCCAGGGTTTCCAACCACCAAACTCCGTCTTGGAATTTTTGTTTCTGCTTTTATAAATGCCATTGCTCCAATAATACTTTCGTCACCAATCTCAGTATCATCCATAATTACAGTATTCATACCTACCAATACATTTTTGCCAATATTTGCACCATGAATAATAGCACCATGTCCTATATGCGCACTCTCATCTAATATAATTGACTTTCCTGGAAACATATGAACTGTGCAATTTTCTTGCACATTTACACCATCTTTCAAAATTATTTGACCCCAATCTCCTCTTATAGCTGCTCCAGGACCAACATAACAATGTTTTCCGATAATTACGTTACCAGTTACAGCAGCCAAAGGATGCACAAAACTACTTTTATGCACTACGGGTATGTATCCTTTAAAACTATAAATCATGCTACTTAAATCCTTTCAACTTTTCTTTTGTAAAATCAGACAACACCAATCTACCGCTGGTTTGTGCACGCGCTGTCAAGAGCTCATCCCAATCGTCGGTCCCTTTCCAAAATACTTTTTTCATTTCGGACATGGCTTCGGTATTATAGGTACACAAATGCTCAGCTGTGGCTTTTACTGCTTCATCTAGCGCCTCTGTGCTCTCATAAATATGGGTGAATAAACCTTTTTGTTTAGCCCATTCTGCAGGATAAAAGGAATTTGCATCAATAGCAATTTGAGACATCGCACTTAATCCCATTTTACGTTCAATTGCAGGGCCAACCACAAATGGTCCAATTCCAATATTCAGTTCGCTTAACTTAATGGCAGCAAACTTTGTTCCCATACAGTAGTCGGTTGAAGCTGCTAACCCTACACCACCGCCAACAGTTTTTCCTTGTATTCTACCTATAATGAACTTTGGACATTTACGCATAGCATTAATTACATTGGCAAATCCCGAAAAGAAGATTTTCCCAGTTGCTGAGTCATTAATATTAATGAGCTCCTTAAAACTTGCTCCTGCACAAAAAGTTCTTTCTCCTCCACTTTTTAATACGATAACTTTTATAGCATTATTTTGACCAGCTTCAGTTATTGTATTAGCCAATTTGGCTAAAATATCACCTGGCAGAGAGTTATGGGCAGGATGAAAAAATTCGATATATCCTACTTCATTTTCTATAGTCTGCTTTACATACGGTTGTGTCATATTAATCCAAATTGTTCAAAATGATGATTCAAATGTTTTCGCTCCAATAAAGACCATTCATATTTATTTAAAGCACCAAAAACAGGGTTATTAGTTCTCGCTTCTGGATTTTCATTAAAAAACGAGATATACTGTTTTCGAGCTTCTAGCATCATCTCTTTAGCAATTGCTAAGCTCTTGTGTTTTGGAATATTAATATCTGATTTTTCTGCTAGTGGAAAATCATAATCATGTGGCATTTTTTTATAATTATAAAGGGTGGCATGAACTTTATCCAATATTTTTTCTGGTGTAGCGATTTTAAAATCCCGTATCTCTCCAGATGCAATCCGATAACTATATTCTAAATGCTCCACCATACACTGCGCGTTTATATCACCCCACATTGGAGTAGTGTTCTCATCTAGTTTAGCTAAACACTCTTTTATTTTTACCTCATCTATAGTAACAAATGTCTCTTGCTTCTTCTCAACCATTGTCAAAATCGTAGCAATAGCAACCAACGGGCTATCTTTCTCTGTTTTTTGACTTTCAGGCCTATTTTCAAAGTTCGCATCAAATACTTCTACGTGCCATTTTACTATACCGCTTGGATGCTCTGTAGAAGCTACATCTCTATCTACTTTTTCCTTACACGTTAATCTTACATAAATAGTATCGTTATGATATAATGGCCTCAAAAATCGAATACTATCTAAGCCATAATTTGCTGCAACCGGACCTTTATTTGGGTACACAAACAATCCTGCCGCTGCAGAAATTATAAAATAGCCATGTGCTGTACGCTTTTCAAAAATGCTACCATCCAAAGATGTGATATCTGTATGTGCATAAAAATGGTCCCAAGTAACGTTAGCAAAATTGATAATGTCAGTATCCGTCAAAGTCCTTTTATGCGTCTTTAAGGACATTCCTGGCCGAATATCTTCCCAGTGGTATTTAAATGGGTGTTGTTCTGCCTCTATATATTTGGCATTCGCTTGGTATATTCCTGTAATCTCTGTAATAGTCGTTGGCGAGCCTTGAATTGCCGTACGTTGCAAATAATGCTTTATTCCGCGCATACCACCCATCTCTTCTCCACCACCAGCACGACCTGGACCTCCATGCACTAAATTAGGAAGCGGTGAACCATGCCCTGTGCTCTCTTTAGCACTTTCTCTATTTAACACCAAAATACGACCATGATGGCTAGCGGCATTTACCACATAGTCCTTTGCAATTTTATCATCAAACGTTGTAATTGATGAAACCAAAGAACCCTTACCCATTTGTGCCAAAGTAATGGCTTCATCCAAATTCTTATAGGGCATTAGCGTACTTACTGGGCCAAAAGCCTCACGTTCGTGAATAACCGTATTTTTAAACGGGTTGTTCGCTCGTAAGAGTATTGGACTTATAAACGCACCTTTTTTAGCATCTGCACCAATAATTTCGATTTTATCTAAATCACCATACACGATTTCGGCTTCTTTAGCTAAATCGTTAACTGAATCTTTTACATTTTGAACCTGTTGCTGACTCACTAAAGAACCCATACGCACTTCTTTGCTTCTCGGGTCACCAATAGTGACTTTATCGAGTGCTTTTCCTAAAGAAATTTGAACATCTTCGACCAAATTTTCAGGTACAATAATTCTGCGAATTGCAGTACATTTTTGACCTGCTTTTACAGTCATTTCTTTTCGCACTTCTTTTATGAACAAATCGAACTCTGGTGTTCCAGGAACTGCATCTTCACCTAAAATTGAAGCATTTAAAGAATCTGCCTCCATAGTAAATGGAACAGCTTCTTGTATTAAACGGGAATGTGCTTTCAATAGACGTCCTGTAGTCGCTGAACCTGTAAAGGTTACTACGTCTTGAGACTCTACCGTATCAAGTATGGTTTTAATGGTTCCATTTATTATTTGAAGTGCTCCTTCGGGCAAAATTCCAGATTCTATAATGCTTCGGGCAACAGCTTCTGCTAAATATGATGATGAAGGCGCTGGCAATACGACAGCTGGCATACCCGCCATCCAATTCACTGCACATTTTTCAAGCATTCCCCAAACAGGAAAATTAAAGGCATTTATATGTACTGCTACACCTTTTTTAGGAACCATTATATGATGCGCCATAAACCTACCACCTCTAGACAAATCTATTGGGTCACCTTCTACATGATAAGGTTGATTTGGAAATAACTTTCTTAAAGATGCATTGGCAAAAAGATTACCAAAACCACCTTCAATATCAATCCAACTATCTACTCTGGTAGCTCCAGTCCTATAACTTAGCTCGTAAAAATCTTTTTTTCTTTTATTTAAGTATAATGCTAACTTCTTCAGCATGTTACCTCGCTCTTGAAAAGTCATTTTACGAAGTTTTTCACCACCTTTTGTTCTACCGTAGTTGAGTATTTCAGGAATATCTAATCCTTCTGTAGCTACACTAGTAAAAGTTTCTCCAGTAACGGCATCCAAAATTGGTATTCCTTCTTCTTTTCCTGTCGTCCAATTACCTTGAACATAATGTTGTATTTTTTTCATAATAAATGCCTGCGAAGACAGGTATCTTATTAGTTATTATTTCTCAATCGAGTCATATCCAAATTCCAATTAGTACTTAAATCAGACCAACTTGGATTCATTTCCTCAATTAATTTAATTTTCCAATTCCTTTTCTATTTTTTGAATCGTCTTTCCCTTATCAACGCTTCATTAACATCTCTATATTCTTCGAAATAAACCAATTTATTACAATTATATCTTGCTGTAAAAGCTTTAGAATACAATTTCAGTTTATGTTCTTTTACTCTTTCATCAATATTATCAGTCACTCCAATATAAATTACTCTATTAGGTTTATTTGACATTATGTAGACATACCAATATTTCATTTTATCTATTATGGGATTCCTGCTTTTGCAGGAATTAAGCTCTTTCTATAATTGCAGCATAACCTTGTCCTACACCAACACACATGGTAATTAGTGCATATCTTTTGTTTTGCTCTTGTAACTCTAGTGCCGCTGAATAGGCAATTCTAGCACCAGTTACTCCCAATGGGTGACCAATGGCAATTGATCCACCATTAGGATTTAATCTTAGGTCATCATCGGCTAGCCCCCAAGCTCTCGTGCATGCTAAAGCTTGTGCAGCAAAGGCTTCATTGAGTTCAATAACATCAATATCATTCAGCGTTAGTCCAGCCTTTTCCAATGCTTTATTTGAAGCTTGTACTGGACCTATTCCCATAATTCTTGGTTCTACTCCAACCACAGCAGAACTTACAATCTTTGCTAATGGTTTTAAATTATATTTTTTTACAGCATTTTCAGAAGCTATAATAGTAGCCGCTGCACCATCGTTTAATCCTGATGAATTTCCAGCAGTTACACTGCCTCCTTCTTTTTTAAAAGCCGCCCTTAATTTTCCTAAAATCTCCAATGATGTATTTGGTTTTACAAATTCATCTTTTGAAAATTGAATTGGGTCTTTTTTACGTTGTGGAATTTCTACAGCAATTATTTCTTTAGCCAAACGCCCATTTTCTTGTGCTTTGGTAGCCTTTATCTGGCTCCAATACGCAAACTTATCTTGGTCTTCTCTAGAAATATTATATTTCTCTACAAGATTTTCCGCAGTATTGCCCATACCATCAGTTCCGTAAAGTTGTTGCATTTTAGGGTTGATAAAGCGCCAGCCAAATGTAGAATCATACATTTTGGAATCTCCACCAAATGCCGTGGATGGTTTCGCCATCACGTAAGGTCCTCTTGTCATGTTTTCTACTCCACCAGAAATAAATACATCACCATCGCCTGCTTTTATTGCTCTGTTTGCATGAATAATCGCTGACAATCCTGAACTACATAATCTGTTCACCGTTTCGCCCGGTACCGTAAAGGGCAACCCTGCCAATAGTGAAGACATCCTTGCAACATTACGATTATCTTCACCTGCTTGATTGGCGCAACCCATAATTACATCATCATAGGCTTCTTTTGGTATATTTGGATTTCGTTTTACAACTTCTGCAATAACCAAGGCTCCTAAATCATCTGTGCGAACAGCTGATAAGGTTCCTTTATAATTTCCTATTGGCGTGCGAACACCATCTATTATATATGCTTCTTTCATTCTTCCCAATCTTTTTGAGTTCTATACACCACACCTTTAAAAAGCGCTATTAATTCATCACCTCGTTTCACCTCAATGATATTAAACCCTAATTTGTTATTTACTTTTTCTATTACTGATTCAGCAACCAAATAGTCACCCTCATTTAAAGCTTCAATATGGTTAATGCTTGTTTCAATAGACACAGCATATTTACCATGCGTGTTCGCTATAAAGCCAAAAGCCGTATCGGCTAGTGTATAGCTAATACCACCATGTGCTTTGCCCATACTGTTTAGCATATCTCCTCTAACTTTCATCCCTACTTTACATCGCCCTATCTCACATTCCAATATTTCAATCCCCATCCAAGTGCTGAACGGGTCTTCTGATAACATTTTATGTGGAATCTGCTCTCCTTTCATATTTATTTCCCACGAAAGTGGAAATCTTATTATTTCACTCTAATTATAAGACCTTTCGACTGTGCTCAAGGTGACCTTAATAATTAAAAAAATGTTTTATGTTCTCTATTCATTTTACGTAATAATAGGCTACACCTGTATCTATCTTCATGGTATTCATCATACAACCTATCTAATGCTGTAACACATTTATTAATTCCTATTTCATCTGCCCAAGTCAATAATCCCTTGGGATAATTAACACCTTTAGTCATGGCATTGTCTATATCTTCTGCCGATGCAATATTTAAAAACAAGGCATCTGCAGCTTCGTTAATGAGCATGACTAAAACACGATTAAAAATCTTTTCTGCAAGCTCTTTATCTTCTATTGGATTTGGTTTAATTGCTCCTTCTGCGTAATCATAATAACCTCTCCCAGATTTACGTCCTAAATAACCTGCTTCCGAAAAACGTTTTTGCGTAAATGCTGGCTTGTATCTTGGGTCGTAATAAAATGCTGTAAACACAGTTTCTGTTACTGTATAATTGACATCGTTACCAATAAAATCCATCAGTTCAAATGGTCCCATTTTAAAACCACCAATAGTTTTTAAACTCCAATCTATAGTCGCAAAATCTGCAATACCTTCTTCATAAATTCGCAAGGCTTCCCCATAAAATGGTCTCGCCACTCTATTAACAATAAAACCTGGGGTATCTTTGGCGACGGCAACTGTCTTTTTCCAACTGGTTATTACTTCTACAGATTTATTCAATACTGTTTTTGAGGTTTGAATCGCAGGAATCACCTCAACCAATTTCATTAAAGGTGCTGGATTAAAAAAGTGAATACCAACGCAACGTTCTGGCTTCTCTAAGGAAGATGCAATTGAAGCAATTGACAAACTAGATGTATTTGATGCTATAATACAATCATCGGCAACATAGCTTTCAAGTTCAACGAACACTTTCTTTTTAATCTCAAGATTTTCTATAATTGCTTCAATCGTTAAGTTTGAATCAGCCAAGTCTTTTAAACTATCAACATAAGAAATGTTAGACTGAATTCTATTTTTCTCATCAGCGTTGATTCTTCCTTTTTCAATTAACCGATTTAGAATCTTTTCTAAACTAACTTTTGCTTTATCTAAAACAGCTTGATTGGTATCGAATAATTTTACTTTACAACCAGCAGTAGCCGCAACTTGCGCAATACCACTCCCCATTGTACCTGAACCAATAATCCCTACATTCATATTCATTTCCTGCGAAAGCAGGAATCTTTTTTAATTAAACTTGTATTTCTATTTTACTTTGTTCGCGACTACGCTCGAACAGATAGTATTAACATTTATGAAATCCTGAAACCAGTTCAGGAAGACAACTAAACTATATACTAATTCCCTTTAAAGTTTGGTTTACGTTTTTCAATGAACGCAGCTACACCTTCTGCATAATCTTCACTTTGTGCTGCTTCAATCTGTAATTTAGATTCTAATGTCAATTGTTCTTCAAGTGTATTTGTCATAGAGTGATTAAATAGCTCTTTAATAAATCCAAGTGCTTTGGTCGGCATGCTAGCCAATTTTACAGCTAGTTTGTTTATGGTTTCATCAAATTCCTCTAAAGAGACACATTTGTAAATCATTCCCATTTTTTCAGCTTCTTCTGCACCAATTTTATCCCCTAACATAGCCAATGCCGATGCTTTTTGAAATCCAATTAAACGTGGTAAGAAAAAAGTTCCTGCGCTATCGGGAACTAAACCAATTAAACTAAAAGCTTGAATAAAGCTTACTTTATCATGTGCCACAACAATATCACACGCCAACGCAATATTCGCTCCTGCTCCTGCTGCTACTCCATTTACGGCAGCAATTATTGGTTTTTTTATAGTTCGTATTCTTGTTATGATTGGATTGTAATGTTCTTCGAGTATTTTTTTAAATCCTGGATTCAACTCTTGGTCTGTTACTTCTTTTAAATCTTGACCAGCGCAGAATGCTTTTCCATTTCCGGTTAGAACTATTGCTCTAACCTGCGGGTTGGTCTCACAATCATCCATGATAGATTGCAGACTTAAAGCCATTTCTCTATTAAAACTATTGAAAACCTCAGGTCTATTCAATGTTATGTAAGCCACCTGATTTTCAATCTTTAATGCTATTGACATATTGTTATTTTAAACATTTGAAATAATCAAAGGGTTCTTGGCAATCATTACATTGAAACTGTGCTTTGCAAGCTGTAGAACCAAACTGACTTACCATTCTAGTATTTTTAGAACCACAATTGGTACATTTTACCAATTGTTTCCCTCCCAATAAAACGTTTTTATCAGCTTCTTCATTTAAAGGTGCTGCAATACCATAGGCTTCTAACGCTCTTCTGCCTTTGGGTGTAATCCAATCCGTTGTCCATGCTGGTGCCAACACCAATTCTACTCTTGATTTGTAGTCTGCCTCAGCTAAAGCTTTTTGAATATCGTCACCAATAACATCCATTGCTGGGCACCCACTGTATGTAGGTGTTATTTCCACGTGGACCATATCATCCTTTATGATAGCAGAACGAACAACTCCCATATCCATGATAGATAATACTGGGATTTCGGGATCAGAAACACTCGTGAGGATTTCCTCTAGTCTCTTATCTATATTTTGCGCTGTTGTTGTCATATACATTTCGTGTGAAAACAGAAATCTTATTATATTTCTTCTCGATACAATTTGCTCATTCTTCACAAATCACTCGAAGTGATATTTGTATTCTAATCTTAAGCTTTTACTCTTTTGATTATAAGATTCCTACCTACTCTGGAATTGATTACCATTCCATATTTGGATAAGTACGCTGCATGAACTGCATATCGTTCAACAAATACCCCATATGCTCTGTATGTATACCGTTTTTACCACCTTTTTGAAACCATTTTGTATCAGGTACCGTAATCGTAGCTTCGGTAAGTACTTCATTTACGATTTCATAATATTTAGACTTAAGTAAGGTTACGTCTACTCCAATGCCTTCTTTCACCATAGCTTTATCAGCTTCTGTTTGATGAAATAATTCATCTGTGTACGTCCAAAGATTATCTATAGCTTCCTGAATCTTAGCGTTACTTTCTGGAGTTCCATCTCCTAACCGTCTTACCCAATCAGAGGAGAATCTTTTATGGTAGTTAGCCTCCTTAATACTTTTCTTTGCTATTGCTGTCAGGGTGATATCGTGACTTTTCTGTAATTCTTCTAAAAAAAGGTTATGATAAATATCAAACAAAAATTGACGAACAATAGTATATGCAAAATCTGTATTAGGTTGCTCTACTAAAAGTACATTTACGTATTCTCTTTCTTTTCGTAAAAAAGCAATACTGTCTTCCGTGGTTTCTTCCCCTTTTAGTTTTGAAGCATATTGATAGTAGCTTCTTACCTGACCCAATAAATCTAAAGAAATATTAGTACATGCAATGTCTGTCTCCAAACTAGGCCCATGACCACAGAGCTCTCCTAGGCGTTGCCCAAGAATTAAGTTGTTATCAGCAATCCCAAGGATGTAATTATATAGATTTTCGTTTTTCATGTTTACTTTCCACTCAAGTGGAAATCATTTAAATTAAACATTAATTTAATTTTACGAGTTTCCTGTTTTCACACGAAATGTAAATTGGGACTACCCAATTTACATATGCTTTACATCATCAGGCAAGTCATAGAAAGTAGGATGTCTATACACCTTATCTTGTGCTGGTTCAAACAATTCTCCGTTATTCTCAGGATTAGAAGCTGTAATATGTTTAGATTCTACCACCCAAATACTTACACCTTCATTTCGTCTGGTATACACATCTCTAGCATTTTCTAATGCCATTTCTTCATCAGCAGCATGTAAGCTTCCAAAATGACGGTGCTCCAAACCATTTTTACTACGAACAAAAACTTCCCAAAGTGGCCAATTCTTTTTCATCTTAAACTACTTTTCCTATTTTTTTATTAGATTGCTTTTCTGCATGAGCCATAGCGGCATCACGAACCCAAGCTCCTCTTTCCCATGCTTTTTTTCTAGCATTTAAACGTTCTTTATTGCATGGACCATGACCTTTTACAACTTGCCAAAATTCATCCCATTGAATTTCACCAAAGTCATAATGCCCAGTTTCCTCATTCCATTTTAAATCTGCATCAGGAATTTTTAAGCCAAGAATATCGGCTTGTGGAACTGTCTGGTCTATAAATTGCTGGCGTAATTCGTCATTTGTCTTACGCTTTAGCTTCCATTTCATGGATTGCTCTGTATGCACAGATTCAGCATCAGTTGGGCCTAACATCATTAACGATGGCCACCACCATCTATTTAAGGCATCTTGCGCCATTTCTTTTTGCTCAGGCGTACCATTACACAACTTATGCATAATCTCAAATCCTTGTCTCTGGTGAAAACTCTCTTCTTTACAAACACGAACCATAGCTCGCGCATAAGGACCATAAGAAGTACTACAAAGTGGAACCTGATTTATAATGGCAGCACCATCTACCAGCCAACCAATAGCACCCATGTCTGCCCATGTTACCGTTGGATAGTTAAAAATACTCGAATATTTAGCTTTTCTAGAATGTAGTTGTTCGTACAATTCATCTCTTGAAATCCCTAATGTTTCACAGGCACTGTACAAATACAAACCGTGACCTGCCTCATCTTGAACCTTTGCCAACAAAGCAACTTTTCTTCTTAAAGAAGGTGCTCTTGTAATCCAATTACCTTCTGGAAGCATCCCAACAATTTCAGAATGTGCATGTTGAGAAATCTGCCTAATATGGGTTTTCCGGTATTTCTCTGGCATCCAATCTTTTGGCTCAATTTTTTCGTCACGTACAATACGCGCGTCAAAATCGGCTTCTAAACTCTTTATTTGTTCTTCACTCATAGCTTATGTTATTTGCGAATTATTAAACATCAAAATCGACTTTTACGATATTGCTCGTAGGAACTGCTTGGCAACTTAACACTAAGTTTTTAGCAACTTCATCCTCTTCTAATGCATAATTAACTTTCATTTCTACAGAACCTTCTACTATTTTACATTTACAAGTACTACATACTCCACCTTTACATGCAAATGGCAAATCTGCTCCTGCAGCTAAAGCACCATCAAGGATATTATCAAAATCATCATCCATGACAAAATGAAACTCCTTTCCGGCATCAATGATTGTAACTTCCGTGCCTTCTACTTTTTGCTCAAGAGCCGCTGCGATTTGTTTTTCTGAAGCTTCATTAGTTCCAGTAAAAAATAATTCAAAATGTATCTTCTCTTTGGCTAAACCAGCTTCTTGCAAACTATCTCTAATCAAAAAAACCATTTCTTGCGGACCACATAAAAAACAACTTGAAGTATCTTTAACGTCGATAAAAGATTTTGTTAGTACAGCTAACTTCTCTTTATCGAATCTCCCATTTAAAAAAGGAATATCTCTTTTTTCCTTGGTCAAGAAATAAAATACTTGAAAGCGTCCAAAAAACTGATTCTTAAGCCTTTCTATTTCTTCTTTAAAGATAATGGATTTAACGGTTCTATTTAGGTAGAATAATTTAAAGGTACTTTGTGGTTCTTTTATTAAATGGGTTTTTATTATAGAGAGGATAGGAGTTATTCCGCTTCCGGCTGCAAAGGCAATATGGTTCCTCGCTTTATTCTCATCAACATCAACATAGAATTTACCAGCCGGCGGCATCAGTTCTATACTATCACCATGCTTTAACTCTTGATTTGCATAGGTAGAAAAAATACCTCCGGGAATTTGTTTTATGGCTACTTGCCATTTGTTCTCTAATGGGCTTGAGCATAAGGAGTAAGATCTTCTAACCTCTTCACCATTTAATTCTTTACGTAAGGTTAAATATTGACCTTGTTTATAAGAAAATTTATCATGTAAATTCCCTGGAATATCAAAAGAAACTACACTACAGTCTTTAGTTTCCTTATAAACTTCGGCTATTTTAACTTCGTGAAAATCTGACATAAAAAATAATTGACTAACTAACGCTTGTTAGTTTAACTAACAAATTTACAAAATATTACTTATTAACCCCGCTAATTAACACTTTGCTAAGGTCTTTAGTAAGTTTTTCAGGATGAAGGTCATCCTTCTTAGGTATCCATAAATACAATGATCTTAGGGTTGAGAGCATAGAGAAAAGAATAACGTCTACACTAACATCCGCAATCTCCTTTTTTAAAATTCCATCTTTTATTATAACCCTTATATCATCTTCATAATCAGAACGTAGTTTTAAATAGTACTCCAACTTCTCTTCTAAATGCATCCAATCATTATTTAAAGAAGCCATACCGTCTGTATTAGAACTGGTAATCTTAATATGCAAGGCTACTATAGCTTGCATTTTCTCAAGACTCGTAGCCTTAGAGTTTTTTATTTGGGTCAAACCAGTTGTAAATTCTTCTGCCAGTTTAATAATGATATCTTTTAAGATATGTTGCTTAGAACTAATATGATTATAAAGACTGGCTGCTTTCATACCCATCTCTGCAGCAATATCTCTCATTGTAACCGCACTATATCCTTTTTCTTTAAAAAGTGTAGCCGCAACTTTTATTATTTCCTCTTTTCGAGTTTCAAATTTCATTTTCAATCTTTTTCGGCCAAATACAAATGGCTGAATTTTGAGTTTTAGCAAGATATATATTCATATCGTCTTATAGAAATCCTTTATACAATTACTGATGAGTGCAATTTATTAATTGGTAATTTTATCGACTAAATAGCATGAACTATTTATTGCAATGAAGAAAGAGATTGAATCTAACCCATTAATTGATAGGTTACCACCACATTTAAAACAATTTATAAAGCCACAAAGTTATGAGGATTATTCTCCCATAAATCAGGCAGTATGGCGGTATGTAATGCGTAAAAATATTTCTTATTTAAAAGAAGTTGCACACCACTCCTATTTAAAGGGTCTAGATATGACTGGAATCTCTGTTGATTCTATCCCTAGCATGTACGGCATGAATCGTATTCTTAAAGCCATTGGTTGGGCAGCCGTGGCTGTTGATGGTTTTATACCTCCAAATGCATTTATGGAGTTTCAGGCTTATAAAATTTTAGTTATTGCCTCTGATATTCGCCAACTAGAGAATATTGAATATACCCCAGCTCCTGACATTATTCATGAAGCAGCCGGACACGCTCCTATTATCGCAAACCCAGACTACGCAGAATATTTAAGAAGATTTGGTGAAATAGGGTCAAAAGCAATTTTATCTTCACACGATAATGATGTTTATGAAGCGGTAAGAGCACTCTCTATTTTAAAAGAATCAGCTAATTCCTCTCAAAAAGAAATTAAAGATGCCGAAACATTAGTTCACACCTTGCAAAACAAGAAAGTTCCACTTTCTGAAATGGCAAAAATTAGAAATTTACACTGGTGGACCGTAGAATATGGTTTAATCGGCAGTCTCGAAAACCCCGAAATCTATGGCGCAGGTTTACTTTCTTCTATCGGTGAAAGCAAATGGTGCATGACCCCTGAAGTAGAAAAGAAAATGTATGATATTGAAGCTGCTGAAGTCGAATTTGATATCACCAAACCGCAACCACAATTATTTGTTACTCCAGATTTTGCCTATTTAATGGAAGTTTTAGAGGAATTTTCAAATACTATGGCCTTAAGAAAAGGTGGTTTTAGAGGATTACAAAAGTTAATTGACTCAAAAAAAATAGGCACAATAGAATTAAATACCGGGCTACAGATTTCAGGTATTTTTACTGAAATGATTACCGATGAAGATAACAATGTTGTTTTCTTTAAAACCGAAGGGGCAACCGCATTAGCAAACAGGGAAAAAGAACTTATTGGTCACGGAGCAGAGAATAATAGCAATGGTTTTAGCTCTCCGATTGGTAAATTAAAAGGAATTAGTTTGGCCATAGAAGATATGGGACCTCGCGATTTAAAAGCTTATAATTTTTATGATGGCAAGCGTATCGCATTTGAGTACGAAAGTGGCATTACTATAGAAGGCTTAAATATTACAGGAATACGTAATATCTACGGGAAATTAATTTTGATAGAATTTGAAGATTGTACAGTGAGTTATAAAGAAAGAGTTCTTTTTTCACCAGAACAAGGTACTTTTAAACTTGCGGTAGGCTCGTCTATTGTTTCAGCTTTTGCCGGGGCAGCAGATTTTAGGTCTTTTGATAATTTGTATCATGTTTCTGCTACAGAAACGGTAAAACCACAAAAAAGCAAAGAGACTCTAGCACTTGAATCACTCTATAGCGAAACCAAAGAATTAAGGGACTCAAAAACTACTAATGTTGAAGAAGTAGAAGTTATTTTTCAAAAACTTCGTAAAAACTATCCAAATGATTGGTTATTGCCTATTGAATTGTATGAGATTGTGACCCAAGAAAAAATAACACAATCACAAGACAGTATTTTAGCGCATTTAGAAACTATAAAACTAACTAACCCTAAGGTGAGTAGTTTAATCGATGATGGTTTGGAATTAATCTACCAAAGTCTGACCAAAAACACTTAGGTCCTCTACAGGAGTGTCGTTATACACCAAAGTCCACCCCATAGAATTGGTCAAAACCAAAAATTTTGAAAGTTCGCTCAATAACCTATTCCGTGCATTGCGCTTTAAAGAAGAAGCACTTACTTTTTGTAATAGCGCGTTATTTATGTTTCTTTTGATTTTGTTATGGTCCGATGCCTCAAACTGGTTTAAATAATCGGCACTTACATCATAATACTCAAAATCCGGATTGATTTTTATTTCTGGTTCCGGAATATTTTTAATGAAGAGGGTTTTATTCTCTTCATTGACCTCAAATGCGACCTTACTTAAATCATAAGCTACACTAACGTCTGCATTCACTACGACCAATGCTTTTTTATCGGCCGTTATAAAGTCTCCAAAAAGTGTTTTGGAGTCCCTATAATTGTACACTTCGGCAAAATGTCCTTCAGTTACAATGAGTTTGGATACATTCTTAATTTGCTGCTGTATGAGCATAGAGTTTTCTTCCAGGACGGTCTCTTTTTTTGCATCATTAGCACATGAACGATACACTAGAATAACAGTTAATGTAATAATAACTCCGGCAAGTACCTTTTTCATATTTGGTAATTATTAAACTCTAAAACTACCCATCACTAGAACTATCATCAGAAGATGAACAATTAAGTAGTGCCAGACTTGATAATAGAAAAACAAATAATCCCCTGAACTTGTTCATATTTTTTTTTATTTTAAATACGCTTTTACCTTATCCAAAGCCTCGGGAATACCAGCAGGGTTTTTACCTCCAGCAGTTGCAAAAAACGGTTGGCCCCCACCACCTCCTTGAATAAATTTACCAAGCTCCCGAACTATGGCCCCCGCATTAAGATTGCGCTCAAAAGCCAATTCTTTGGAGATATAGCAGGACAATATGGCTTTACCATCTTTCTCCGAAGCTAACAATAAAAACAGGTTTTCCTTATTCTGCCCCATCTCAAAAGATAGATCCTTGATTCCTGCAGCATCCAAATCCACCTTTTTGGCCAAAAATTTAACTTCATTAATATCCGTTAGTTCATTCAACAACTCAGACTTTAAACCTTTGGCTTTGTCCTTAAGCAAAGACTCCACCTGCTTCTTTAATTGTATATTTTCTTCTTGTAAAGATGCTACTGCTTTTACTGGGTCTTGCGCGTTATTCAACAAGTCTCTAATCTCAAAAAGGGACCTGTTGTTCTTAAAGTAAAATTCTTTAACGGCATCCGAGGTTATGGCCTCTATTCTTCGTATCCCCGCTGCAACAGCACCTTCAGACGTAATTTTAAAATGCCAGATATCTCCTGTATTCTTTACATGGGTCCCGCCACATAGTTCTATGGATTGCCCAAATCGTACGGTCCTTACCGTATCGCCATATTTTTCCCCAAATAATGCCATAGCGCCTTGTGCCATAGCTTCCTTTATAGGAGTATTTCTATTTTCTTCAAAAGGCAATTGCCCATCGATACGTGCATTTACAAAATTCTCAACAGCTCTAAGTTCTTTTGTACTCAACTTTGAAAAGTGAGAAAAGTCGAATCGGAGGTATTTAGAATGCACTGCAGAGCCTTTTTGCTCCACATGTTCTCCTAATATTTCGCGCAATGCCTGATGCAACAAGTGTGTAGCTGTATGATTACGCTCCGTTCTACGACGCTGTTTTTCATCAACTGCTGCCTTAAAAGAACCTGAAACGTTTTTGGGGAGCGTTTCTGAAAAATGCACAATCTCGTTGTTTTCTCTTTTCGTATCAATAATATAGGTTACATCCCCATTAGACGCCTCTAAATAGCCTTTATCACCCACCTGACCACCACCCTCGGCATAAAATGGCGTAAGATTAAATACCATCTGGTACTGATCTCCATCTTTTTTGCTGGAGACTTTTCTATACTTGACTATTTTAACATTTGCCTCTAAGCTATCATATCCAATAAATTCTTGTTCGGAATCGTCTAAAAGAACCGTCCAATCTTCCTTTGAGGTTTGTGAAGCAGCTCTAGAACGGTCTTTTTGTGCTTGCAAAGCCTTTTCAAAACCCTCCACGTCCAAACCATATCCTTTTTCCTCAAGGATCAAAGCGGTTAGATCTATAGGGAAACCAAAAGTATCGTACAGTTCAAAAGCTTTTTGGCCGTCGATTGTTTTGCCTTTGGACGATTTAATTACGGAGTCCAACAATACCAAGCCTTGTTCTAAGGTGCTCAGGAAAGAATTTTCTTCTTCCTTGACCACATTTTCAATCAATTGGTATTGCTCTTTTAATTCTGGAAAAGCCTTCCCCATAGATTCCCCCAAAACTTTGACCAATCTGTATATAAATGGTTTTGTAACATCCAAAAAGGTAAATCCATAGCGGATTGCTCTTCGCAAGACTCTTCGTATTACATATCCTGCTCCGGTATTACTTGGTAATTGCCCATCAGCAATAGAAAAAGCAACCGCTCGCACATGATCTGCTATAACTCTAATTGCAACATCAGTTTGCTCATCCTTACCATATTTATGATTGGTAATGGTTTCTATTTCTCTAATAAGCGGTGTAAAAACATCCGTATCATAATTAGATTTTACATCCTGTAAAACCATACACAAACGCTCAAAACCCATTCCGGTATCTACATGCTTCTCTGGTAAATTTTCTAATTTTCCACTAGCCTTACGGTTGTATTGCATAAAAACCAAGTTCCAAATCTCCACCACTAAAGGGTGATCTTGGTTTACTAATGAAGCCCCTGAAACTTTAGCTTTTTCATCTTCTGAGCGAATATCTACATGAATTTCCGAACAAGGACCACAAGGACCTTGCTCGCCCATCTCCCAAAAATTATCTTTTTTATTGCCCATGATAATTCGGTCCTTGGGAACAATAGCACTCCAAAGATCAAAAGCTTCTTGGTCCATTTTTAGATTATCAGCATCGTCGCTGCCTTCAAAAACAGAAACATACAGGCTATCTTTATCAATTTTATAGACCTCTGTTAAAAGCTCCCATGCCCATTGAATAGCTTCTTTTTTAAAATAATTGCCAAAACTCCAGTTCCCCAGCATCTCAAACATTGTATGGTGATAGGTGTCCTTACCAACCTCTTCCAAATCATTATGCTTCCCACTTACACGAAGGCATTTTTGTGTGTCGGTAATCCGTTTTGATTTCGAAACAGTATTCCCCAAAAAGAATTCTTTAAACTGATTCATTCCCGCATTTGTAAACAATAATGTTGGGTCATTTTTCATGACCATTGGGGCCGAAGGAACAATCTTGTGTTCTTTCGATTTAAAAAAGTTTAAAAACTGTTCTCTAACCTTTTGCGATGTCATCTTAAGAGCTAAGCTTTAATTAATTTTAACAGATTCAACAAAACAATTTTTATATTTGTTTGTTATCAAAAAAATGAATGACCAAAAATAGGATAAAATCCACTCATGTCTAAAGTAAAATACTATTACGATCCTGATACGCTTTCTTATCGAAAGATTGAACCTAAAAAATCTAAAAGGTATCGTAATCTATTCTTCTTTATTTTAGGTTCTGCGCTTTTTGGATTAATTGGTCTAGTCATTCTTTTAAATACTGATATTTTAAATACTCCAAGAGAACTCTCTTTAGCTAGAGAGGTGGAAAACTATGAGCTTCAGTTTGATATTTTAGGGAAAAAGATGGAGCAAATGGAGCAAGTGCTGGCAAACATTGAGGATAGAGACAATAATATTTATCGATTGTATTTTGAAGCAAATCCAATTCCTGAAGAGCAACGAAAAGCAGGGTTTGGTGGAGTAAATCGTTATAAATCTTTAGAAGGATTTAATAATTCTAAAATTATTATCGATGCGACGCAACGTTTGGATATCATCCAAAAACAAATGGTTATCCAATCCAAATCTTTAGATGAAATTGCAATTTTAGCAGAAGAGAAAGAAAAATTCTTAGAAGCTATTCCTGCCATACAACCTGTAAGAAATGAAGATTTAAAGCGAATGGCTTCAGGTTTTGGTTGGCGTACAGATCCTTTTCTTAAAACGAGAAAAAAACATTGGGGGATGGATTTTACAGCTCCTAGAGGAACCCCTATATATGCAACCGGTAATGGGAAAGTAACTCGAGCAGACAGTAATTCTTCTGGTTATGGAAAACACATTCGTATAGAGCATGGGCATGGATACATGACTTTATATGCGCATATGAGCAAATACAATGTAAGTAAAGGGCAAAAAGTAAAACGTGGCGACTTAATTGGCTTTGTTGGCAGTACCGGACGTTCAGAAGCACCTCACCTACATTATGAGGTTTGGAAGGATAAAGAAAAAATTAACCCAATTAATTTCTATTACGGTAGTTTATCACCAATAGAATTTGAGAATATGCTCAAATATGCAAATCAAGAGAACCAATCCTTAGATTAAATGCACGTAGAACTTCCTGAAAAAAGATATTATGGTATTGGCGAAGTAGCCAAGGCCTTTGGTGTAAATACTTCTCTTATTCGTTTTTGGGAAAAAGAATTTGATGCCATTAAGCCAAAAAAGAACGCTAAGGGTAATCGGAAATTTACTCCCCAAGACATTAAAAATCTTCAACTAATATACCATCTGGTAAAAGAAAGAGGTTTTACTTTAGAAGGTGCTAAAATTCATTTAAAAGAAGAAAAGCAGAAAACGCTATCCAATTTTGAAGTTATAGAAAAACTACAGAAAATACGAGCAGAACTTCTTAAGGTAAAAGAACAACTATAAATAAACACTTACTAAAATGAAAAAATTAATTCCTGTAATCATCATTATTGGTATCCTACTAATCGGTGGTATGTGGTATGTAAATACGAATAATACATTGGTAGATATGAAAGGGCAAGCTACTAAACAATGGGCAAATGTTGAAAGTTCTTACCAAAGAAGAAGCGATTTAATTGGTAATTTGGTTAAAACGGTACAAGGGGCTGCTGATTTTGAAAGAGGCACATTAAAAGATGTAATCGAGGCACGTTCTAAAGCGACCTCTACCACTATTGATGCTAACAATTTAACACCAGAAAAGTTAGCACAGTTTCAACAGGTACAATCTGGATTATCCTCCGCACTCTCTAGATTGTTAGTAACCGTAGAACGTTATCCAGATTTAAAATCTAACCAAAACTTCTTAGAATTACAATCACAGTTAGAAGGGACTGAAAATCGAATAAATGTTGAGCGTAACAGGTTTAATGATTTGGCTGGAGAATACAATATTAAGATTAAAAAAATACCTACTAATATCATCGCTAATATTGCAAATTTTGACCCTCTGGCACTATTTAGTTCTAAACCTAGGGCTGAAGATGCACCTGATGTAGATTTTAATTTTGATTAAATATGTCTAAAGTTGAAGCTTTTTTATCCTTTGATGAAGAACAAGAAATTGTAAACGCAATTCTTGAAGCTGAAAAAAATACTTCTGGCGAAATTAGAGTTCATATTGAAGCTTCTGCCAAAATAGACCATTTTAGCCGTGCTCAACAAGTATTTCATTTTCTAAAAATGGATAATACCAAAGATGAAAATGGGGTATTACTTTATGTAGCTGTAGAAGACAAAAAGTTTGTGCTTTATGGAGACAAAGGCATAGACAAAGCCGTTCCTAAAGGTTTTTGGGACGATACTAAAGAAGTAATTTCGCATCATTTTAAAACTGGAAACTTTAAACAAGGTATCGTAAATGGTGTTCTAAAAGCTGGAAAAGAATTAGAAGCACACTTTCCATGGAATCATAACGATACAAACGAACTTAGTGATGCGATTTCTAAAGGTTAGTCTATTACTGACTTTATTTTTTACTAACCTCGCTTGGGGGCAATTTACCATTCCTGAAAAACCCATAAAACAAACTAGTGTTTACGATTATGTAAATCTACTATCTGCTTCTCAAAAGTCCAAGTTAGAGCAAAAATTAATACGCTACGCAGATAGTACCTCAACACAAATAGTTATTGCGATTATCAGTTCTACTGAAGGCGAAAATATAAATTTCCTTGGTGCACAATGGGGTGAAAAATGGGGTATTGGTCAAGAAAATAAGGATAATGGAGTTTTAGTTCTCCTAGCTAAAGATGACCGGAGAATCGCAATTAATACAGGCTATGGCGTTGAAGGATTACTTACAGATGCTATGAGCAAGCGCATTATTGAATCTATTATCATACCTGAATTTAAAGTTGGTAATTATTACAACGGATTAAACAAGGGTGCAGATGCTATTTTTAAGGTACTAACTGGAGCATTTCAAGAAAATAGAAGTTTTAGCAATAATCAAGGTTTTTCTTTTGAATCACTTTTACCTTTCATCATCTTTCTAGTCATTTTCTTTATTCTTATTGGGAGAAAAGGAAGAGGCGGCAAAGGAAATAATCGTGGTGGTGGACGCAGAGGGATAGGAGGCGATTTACTTGACATCATTATTCTTAGCAATATGGGCCGTGGTGGCTACCGTTCTGGCTCCTCAGGAGGTGGTTTTGGTAGTGGTGGATTTAGAGGAGGCTTCGGTGGAGGAGGCTTTGGTGGAGGCGGTGCTTCTGGCGGATGGTAATAGTTGATGGTTGATAGTTGATGGTAAAATCTAACGCAACCTTTTTAACTTTATAAACTCCTAAAAGAAAACGTATGTTCCTAAAATATTTTATAGCTAGTTTAATGATTTTATGTGCAACCTGCTGCCCAGAAGACGATTGCGCAGCTGTACTCTGCGCAGGCCCTCCAAGCTTAGCTTTAAGAGTCTTAGAAAATGGCGGTAATGTTTTTGCAAATGAAACCTATACGATAGATGATATTGTCATCACCGGTGAGAACAATAGTGAAATTACACTGAATATTTTTGAAACCGAAGACGGAACACTACTTTTAATTTTAGATAATTTTCCTTGGCAACTTGGAGAAAATAATTACACTTTAACATTTGCGAGTGAAGCTTCTGCAGATTTGTCCATAGATATCACACTCTCAGAGAATGACGGTTGTTGTGGTGGCATACAGCAATTACAAAGTTTTTCCAGTAATGGGAGGGTTACAGAACTAAACAACGGTTCTTATTCAGTTAGCCTAAGGTAAAATTTTCAGCAGTACATTATAAACATGTAGTTGATTCAATACCACCTCCGAGGCTTAATGCATGTATCCTTAACTTATTGTCCTGTGCCTCTATAGTAAATTGTGATAATAAAAACACAGACAATCAATATTTTATAAAATATTGATTTCATATTTCAGTATTTACTATTACACCCACTAACAAGATACTATATTTCTTTCTTATAGTATTTAATCATATGCTGTACAAGTAATTTTAATAGTAAATGAAGAATACAAAGCAACTATTTAGGCGAACATCACAAAATATTCTTAAAATAACATCTAGTGATAAAGATATGTCCGTAACTAAATAGAGTTCAAAAAACTCAAAAACCCCATTTTCAGTGAACTGCTTGCCTCTTATTTAGGCTATCTTGCAATGGTAAATGAAACTGTTTAATTTTTAATTGCTTCAATAATGGGTCGTTTTTTTAAAGTATTTGTTATCTCCTTGGTTATTCTAGTTAGTTCTTGTAAAAAAAAGAACGACGCTAGTACAACAGATAATCTTTTTAAGTTTAAAGATCACATTAGCTACCATACTAATGGGCAACAAAGTATTGCGGCTCCCATAAAGATAGTTTTAGCAAAACAGCTAGGTCAATTTGAACTCACTCAAGAACTCCCTGCAGAATACATTAAAACTAGCCCAAAAATTAAAGGTAAACTAGCTATCGAAAATGGTAGAGAACTTACTTTTCAACCAGACAGTCATTTGGACTCAAATACAGAGTATACTGTTACGCTGGCTTTAGGAAAACTAGTGGAAGGCTTGGATAACGAATTCAAAAATTACACCTTCAGTTTCAAAACCATCACTCCTAATTTTAAAATAAATTTGGGTGATTTGCAGTCTTACAATAAAGATTTACAATACCTAACAGGCACTTTAGAAGCTTCAGATATTCTTAATGCAGAAAAAATTAATGAGGTTTTATCCGTTAAACAAGAAGGCAAAACCATTCCTGTAAAATGGGAGAATACAGCTGAAAATGCACGTTACTTTAGTTTTAAAATAGATAGCATACAACGTAAAACAGATGATGCCAAATTAGAGATTAGTTGGGATGGAAAAGCTCTTGACGCGGAAAATAAAGGTACAGAAAGTTATACTATTCCTGGTCTAAACAAATTTGTAGTGGTTGGTGCAAAAACATCTACATCACCTAATGCAGCATTAACCTTAAATTTTTCGGAACCATTAAAAGAAAATCAGAATTTAAATGGTTTAGTAACCATAGAAAATGCTGAAAACCTACGTTTTGAAACCAATGGAAATATTTTAAAAATTTATCCTTCTAACCGTATTACGGGGCAGGTTCGTGTCAATGTTTTTGAAGGTATTAAAAGTGAATATGGTTTTACCTTAAAAAACACATTTTCAGAATGGATTTCTTTTGAGCAGTTAAAACCAAATGTCCGCTTAATTTCTAAGGGGACAATTCTACCAAATGCCGCATCAACACCCATTTATTTTGAAACAGTAAACCTAAAGGCAGTAGAAGTTCGGGTAGTTCAAGTTTTTGAAGATAATATGTTACAATACCTTCAAGGCAATAATCTTACCCAGCAATACAATTCGGATTTAAGAACTGTTGGTCGTAGGGTAGCTTATAAGGTAATAACTTTAACAGAAGAGTCCAATGAAAATAACAGTTATTGGAAAGCGCACGCGCTAGACCTTTCTGAGCTAATAAAAGTGAATCCTGGCTCTTTATATCGAATTGAATTCAGTTTTAAAAAAGAACATACAAGTTATGCTTGTGAAACAGATACCGCGACGGAAGAAGAACGTTATGTCTCTAATGATGGTAGTCAAGATTTAACCGAACAACTCAAAGAAGAACGTTACTGGGATAATGAAATTTACTATTGGAGAAATTACAACTACAATTGGGAGGAACAAGAAAATCCTTGTAACCAAGCCTACTACAATCCAGATAGAGTTGTTACTACGAACCTTTTAGGAAGCGATTTAGGTTTAATCGTAAAAAAAGGTAAGAACCGTTCTTATCATTTTGCTGTAACAAACTTGCTAAGCACTCAGCCAGAGGCAAGCACTACAATTAAATTATACAATTATCAACAACAATTAATTAGTGAAGTTGCAACAGATGCCTCAGGTTTTGCCATTTATGATGGCGACAAGACTATTTCTTTTGTTGTAGCAGAAAAAAATAGAAATTATGTATATGCTAAATTAGAAGATGGACACGCACTTAGCTTAAGTAAATTTGACGTTTCTGGGCAAGAATTGCAAAGTGGTTTACAAGGTTTTATGTATACCGAAAGAGGTGTTCATCGCCCTGGTGATACTGCTCACTTAACGTTTGTACTGGATGACAAAGGAAATCCACTACCACAGAATCACCCAGTCACCTTAGAAGTAACAGATGCTAGAGGAAAACTTGTACAACGCAATACACTTAAAAGTGAAAGCGTAAAGATTTCTGAAGGAATTTATGCAAAAAAAGAAGGTGATTTTTATTATTTCCCTATCTCTACAAGAGCTAATGCTCCAACGGGTACATGGAATGCAAAAGTAATTGTCGGTGGCGCACAGTTCAACAAAAGCTTAAAAATTGCCACGGTAAAGCCAAATAGATTAAAAGTAAACTTTGCTTTTGATGATGAAGTTTTAAAAGCAAATAAAAATAATAAAGGTAGAGTACAAGTACAATGGCTACATGGTGCTCCTGCCCGTAACTTAAAAATAGATATTAATGCTAAGTTACAGCCAACAGCAGCTGCGTTTGAAAACTACAAAGGTTATATTTTTCAGGACCCTGTCCGCACATTTAATGAGGCAGAATTGCAGTTTTTAAATACAAAACTAGACGAAAATGGCTTCGCAACTATCGATAAAAAGATAAGTGCCAATACCAATGCTCCTGGAATGCTACAAGCTACATTTACAACCAAAGTATTTGAAGGTGGCGGTGATTTTTCCATTGATGTATTTTCTAAAAAATTAGCTCCTTTCTCTCATTTTGTAGGATTACGTTCTCCAGAAGCAAAACAGTATGGTTCCTTTTTAACGGATGAGAATACCACTTTTGATGTGGCTTCAGTAACAGAAGAAGGTAAACCTGCAGCTAATAGAAAATTGAAAGTAAAAGTATTTAAGATTGAATGGCGCTGGTGGTGGAACAGAGGTTATGACAATCTATCTAGATATGAAAACGCAACGGTTCATAGACCATTTAAAGAAATGACCGTTAACACCGGAGCTGATGGTAAAGGGAATTTTAATATAAATATCTCTGATGATGACGGTGGTCGCTACTTAATTCGCGTGTTTGATGAAGTTTCTGGTCATGCCACAGGAAGAACAGCGTATTTCTACAGAAACTGGTGGAGAAGACCTACCTCTGGCGATACGGAAAGTTCTAAAATATTACTGTTTGCAGCAGATAAAGAAAAATATGAATTGGGTGAAAATGCCGTGGTAACTTTTGCTTCTGACAAAGGTGGACGTGCATTGTTAAGTATTGAAAATGGTTCTGAAGTACTTTCTACACAATGGATAGAAACCTCAGCAAAAGAAACCAAAGCTACCATTCCTATCACGGCGGAAATGGCGCCTAATGCTTACATTAATATTTCACTATTACAACCTCATGGCCAAGTAGTCAATGATTTACCAATTAGATTATACGGTGTTGTGCCTATTCTAGTTGAAAATCCAGCAACATTTTTAGCGCCTAAACTACAAATGCCAGATGTTTTAGAGCCAGAAAAAAGCTTTAAGGTTTCAGTCTCAGAAGCGAACAAAAAACCAATGACGTATTCCATCGCTGTTGTTGATGACGGATTATTAGATTTAACCCGATTTAAAACGCCAGATATTCATTCTTCATTCTATGCAAGGCAAGCCTTAGGGGTAAAAACCTTTGACATTTTTGACGATGTCATGGGTGCCTATTCTATAAGTGTAGATAATATTTATGCTATTGGTGGTGGTGGTATTGCAGAAGGTAGCAAGAACCGAAAAGCACAACGTTTTAAGCCTGTTGTTTCTTATTTGGGACCTTTCACCTTAAAAGCAGGCGATAAAGCAACTCATGAAATACAAATGCCAAATTACGTAGGTTCTGTGCGTACCATGCTTATTGCTGGTAATGCTAAAAGTGCTTATGGTAAAACGGATAAAACTACTCCTGTTCGTAAACCTCTTATGGTTTTAACCTCTATTCCTAGAAAACTATCTCCAGGAGAAACAGTTACCATCCCAGTCACAGTTTTTGCTATGGAGAAAAAAGTAAAAAATGTAAAAGTGAGTATTGATGCTGGAAATTCATTAGAACCTATTGGGGCTACTTCTAAAAACATCACCTTTAATTCGGTTGGGGAGCAAATTGTCAATTTTGACTTTAAGGTAAATCCAACAAAATCATTTCAAACTATCAAAGTGAGCGCTTCTGGAGCAGGAGAAAAAGCGACCAGTGAAACAGAGATTGATGTTGAAAACCCTAATCCGATAACTACAAAAAGTTCGTTATATACGATAATAGAAAATCAATCGCAAACAATTGATTTTTCAACTTTTGGAACTTCTGGTACTAATTCGGCTTTCATTGAATTCTCTACGCTACCTCCAATGGATTTCTCTAAAAGAATAGAATATCTAGTCAGATATCCACATGGTTGTGTAGAGCAAACTACTTCAGCAGCTTTTCCACAACTATTCTTGGCCGATATAGTGGATATTACTTTTGAGAAGAAAAAAGAGATTGAAAAAAACATCAAAAGTGCCATTAAAAAATTAAGTGATTTTCAAGCACCAAATGGTGGTTTAAGCTATTGGCCTGGTTATAACTATGCAGATGATTGGGGTAGCTCTTACGCAGGACATTTTTTATTAGAAGCCAAACAAAAAGGATATCAATTACCATTGACTTTTTTAAGTAATTGGTTGCGTTATCAGAAAAATGCATCTAAACAATGGAGTAATCAAACCACTAGGTATAATGATGACATCTCACAAGCGTATCGCCTATATACTTTAGCGCTAGCACAACAACCTGAGTTAGCGGCTATGAATAGGTTACGAGAAACCAAGAATTTAAGTAACGAAGCCAAATGGCGTTTGGCGGCAGCTTATGCATTAGTGGGTAAAGAAGCAATCGCTAAAGAATTAACTAAGGTTGCAAACATCAACTTTAAGCCTAACTCTTACGATTATAGAACTTATGGCTCTGTGTTTAGAAATCGTGCTATGGCTCTGGAGACAATGGTTCTCCTTGGTGATAGCCAACAACGTGATTTAGCACTCTCACTGGCAAAGAACCTTTCTTCACAAAGATGGTCTAGCACACAGGAAACTTCTTATGCTTTATTGGCCATGGCAAAAATGGTTGGTAAAAATGGTGGTAAATCCATAAACATCATATTTACTAATAATGGTAAAGAGACAACGGTTAAAACGGATAGAGCAATTGCACAACGTTCTGTTGCTATTTCTTCTAAAGAAGGACAACTCTTTGTAAAAAATAATCAGAATAATGTGATTTATGCTACCCTTACCCAAAGTGGTAAATTACCTGTAGGACAGGAATTGGAGCAGCAAAAAAAGCTAAATATCAAAGTTAACTATTTAGATGCCGTAGGGAAATCAATTAACGTAACCGAACTAAGGCAAGGAACTGAACTACAAGCTCAGATTACTGTTTATAATACAACTAACGATGGCTACGAGAATTTAGCATTAACTCAAATTGTACCGAGCGGCTGGGAGATTGTAAATACTTCATACGTTGATGGAGCTAATAATAACTCAGGCAATGCAGATTATATTGACACACGTGACGACCGTACCAATTTATATTTTGGACTAGGAGCTAAAAAAAGTAAAACGTTTACTATAAAATTGAACGCTTCGTTCTTAGGTGAGTATTATTTACCAGGAGCCCAAGTAGAGGCCATGTATGACAATACGAGTTATGCCAGAAATATAGGGCAATGGATTAAGGTTGTTCGATAGATTTGAAATAACCATCAGTTCGAGTGTTTTAATATTAAAATGTATCGAGAACAATAGTTGAAGTACTTGAATCCACAAATCTTTAGAACATAATTAGTGTCTGTAAAGTTTTACACATATTTAAAAAAACACCGCATAAAACTTTCTTTTTTTGCTGTTGTATTTGTGGTATGGCTGTTCTGCCTACCTAAAAAGCTATTTACAGCACCCACTTCAACAGTAGTAACCAGTTCCGATAATGTTTTGCTTGGAGCTCGGATTGCCGATGATGGGCAATGGCGCTTCCCTAAAATGGATTCGGTTCCCGAACGATTTAAGCAAAGTGTTTTGCTTTTTGAAGATGAATATTTTTACAAGCATCCTGGTTTTAATCCAATTTCAATCTTCAACGCCATAAAACACAACATTACCAAGGAAACCCGTCGTGGAGGAAGTACTATTACACAGCAAGTGATTCGCTTAAGCAGAAAAAACAAAAGTCGGACTTATTTTGAAAAAGTTATCGAAATTTTCATGGCGACACGATTAGAATTCAGGCATTCTAAAGATGAAATCTTAAAGCTATATGCAACCCATACCCCTTATGGCGGAAATGTAGTAGGATTAGAAACTGCTTCTTGGCGCTACTTTGGAATTCCTGCACAAGAATTAAGTTGGGGCCAAGCCGCTACGCTTGCCGTATTACCCAATGCACCCTCTCTTATTTTTCCAGGTAAGAATGAAAAACTGCTATTGGATAAGCGTAATCGATTACTTGATAAATTACTAACTAAAAAAGTTATTGATGTAACCACACATGAGCTTGCTCTTTCTGAACCATTACCTCAAAAACCACTTGCACTCCCAAACATAACACCACATCTTATGGAACGCATAAAAAAAGAACATCCTGGAAAACGAATTAAAACCTCTATAGACAGGCAATTACAATTAAATGCAAATAACATAGCTTCTATTCATCATCAACGCTTAGAAAGTAATGAAATACATAATCTAGCCATACTCGTATTAGACATAGAAACAAGACAAGTACTTAGCTATGTAGGAAATTCGGCTTCAAACAAAGCACATGGAAATTATGTAGATATCATCACTAAAAATAGAAGCACTGGCAGCACTCTAAAACCATTTCTTTTTGCCGCTCTATTGCATGAAGGTCAATTACTTCCAGATGCTTTAGTAAAAGACATACCAACAGTAATAAATGGGTATAATCCCAAAAATTTTAATAAAAAATATGCAGGTGTAGTACCTGCGAGCAGAGCCCTATCTCGTTCTTTAAATGTACCTGCAGTGAGGTTATTAAGATCATATGGTCTTCAAAAATTTTACAACAAACTCCAAAAAGCCAATCTAAAATCCATTGATAAATCCGCTAGCCATTATGGACTTGCACTAATTTTAGGCGGTGCTGAAAGTTCTCTCTGGGATGTTACTAAAACATATGCTTCATCTGCATCAATATTGAATTATTTTGTTTCCAACTCTAGTACTTATCGCTCTAACGAATTTGTAGAACCCAGTTATTTATTCAACCACCAACCAGACTTTGGAAAAACACTTTTCGAAGCTTCTGTTTTTAATGCTGGAGCTATTTATCATATGACCGAAGCCTTGCAAGAAGTTAACCGACCAGAAGGTGGCGAAAACTGGCAATTTTTTAACGAGTCACAACCCATAGCTTGGAAAACTGGAACTAGTTTTGGGTTTAAAGATGCTTGGGCAGTTGGTGTTACATCAAAATACGCTATCGGTGTTTGGGTAGGTAATGCGGATGGTGAAGGGAGACCAGGACTTACCGGAATTACAGCTGCCGCTCCTATCTTATTTGATATGCTCGATGTTTTACCAAAAAGCAAATCGTTCCAAGAACCTTTTGATGATTTAACCGAATTAGAAACATGTAAAAAAAGTGGTTATATAGCTTCTTCTTTCTGTGAAGAGATAGAAACAAAATTACAGCCGCGTAATGGTGAAAAAACAAAGCAATGTCCTTATCATAAACAAGTGATTTTAGATAACTCAATGCAATTCAGAGTTAATTCTGCTTGTTATCCCTTAGAAAATATGGTATATAAGAATTGGTTTAGCTTACCCACAGGAATCGAATATTATTATGCTACTTCTAATACTAATTACAGAGTGCTTCCACCTTATTTAGATGGATGTTCTACACTAGAAAATTCATTAATGGAATTCATTTACCCTAAAAAGGATGAAGTAGTATTGCTCTCAAGAGACTTAGGAAATTCATCTTCAGAAGTAATTTTTAAGCTAGCGCACCAACAACCAGAAACTGAAATTCATTGGTATTTAGACGATACATACATCACTTCTACTACCAATATTCATGAACTTTTGCATACTGTAAAACCAGGTGAATATGTACTAACAGCTGTCGATGATAATGGGAATAGAATTCAGCAAAATTTACAGCTTAAAATGGCATCTAGAAATTGACTTTTAATTACTTTTTACGCATAAAAACAGTAATTGGAACACCTGAAAAATCATAATTTTCTCGGAGCTTATTTTCTAAAAATCGCTTATAAGGTTCTCGCACATATTGTGGAAGATTGCAGAAAAATGCAAACTGAGGATACGGTGTTGGTAGTTGCGTACAAAACTTAATTTTTACAAACTTGCCCTTGTAAGCAGGAGGAGGTCTGTTCTCTATAATAGGCAACATAACATCGTTCAATTTTCTGGTGACTATTTTTTTAGAACGATTTTTATACACTTCAACCGCGGTTTCAATAGCTTTAAAAATACGTTGTTTGTTTAATACCGAAATAAATAGAATTGGAACATCAACAAAAGGTTCCATGGCCTCTCTAATCTTTTTCTCAAAATCACGGACAGAATTAGTTTCTTTTTCAACTAAATCCCATTTATTTACTAAGATTACAATCCCTTTATTATTTCGTTGCGCTAGCCAAAATATATTCTGTACCTGTCCATCAAATCCTCTAGTAGCATCTAATAGTAAAATACAAACATCTGCATGTTCAATTGCACGAACAGAACGCATAACCGAGTAAAATTCTAAGTCTTCTTTTACTTTAGCCTTACGACGAATTCCAGCAGTATCAACCAAATTAAATTCAAATCCAAAACGATTGTATTTGGTATCAATACTATCCCTAGTCGTCCCAGCAATATCAGTTACTATATATCTTTCTTCACCTATTAAAGCGTTAATAAAGGATGACTTACCTGCATTTGGCCTTCCTACAACCGCAAAGCGAGGCAACTCACTATCTTCCTCAACAACCTCCGGTAAAACCTTAACCAATGCATCAAGTAACTCCCCAGTACCACTTCCATTAATACTAGAAAGTGTGAAATATTCTCCTAAGCCCAAAGAATAAAACTCCACAGCATCAGTTTCTCGTTGCGCATTATCTACTTTATTTATAGCTAAAAAAACAGGTTTATCTACACGACGGAGTAGTTTAGCCACATCTTCATCCATTCCAGTAACACCAGATTCTACATCAACCATAAAAATAATAGCGTCCGCTTCATCAATAGCTAGTTCTACTTGCTTATCAATTTCTTTTTCAAAAATATCATCGCTACCAACTACATATCCTCCGGTATCAATAAGTGAAAACTCTTTTCCGTTCCAGTCACTTTTACCATAATGACGGTCCCGTGTAACTCCACTTACAGCATCAACTATGGCTTCTCTTCTTTGTATTAAGCGATTAAAGAAGGTTGATTTTCCAACATTTGGTCTTCCCACTATGGCTACAATTGCGCCCATATCAATAAATTAGTAGGCAAAGGTAGTACAATCTAAAATCCCTAACAGCATTATAGAAGATTAATAGTAGATAAGTACTTCTTAATTACAAATTATTTTATAACAAAACTTTAAGCTTTTATAACATTGACTTAACGACTAAATAAAAACGTGAAAACGTATATAATACAAATACCAAAAACAAATATGAAAACCTTAAAAGTATTAACGCTAGTAATTACTCTTTTAGTTGTCACCATTACTTATGGACAAAATAAAAAAGACAGAAAAATAATTAACGATGCCAACAAAGCCAAGCAAACACTTTTAAAACAAGATGCTGGGTTAGAAAATTTCTTTAATAAATCTGCTGGGTATGTAATTTTCCCAAATGTAGGGAAAGGTGGGTTTATTATAGGTGGAGCATCTGGTAATGGTGTAGTTTATGAGGATGACGCCATAATTGGAATGGCGAGCTTAAAAAAGTTGAATGTTGGATTACAAGCCGGTGGGCAAGCCATTATCGAGGTAATCTTTTTTGAAGAAAAAGAAGATTTAAAAGCATTTAAGGATAGTAATTTTCAATTTGGCGCTGAAGCTTCTGCTGTAGCTGTTAAATCAGGGATTGCATTCAATGCAAAATATAAAGATGGGGTAGCTGTATTTGCTTTACCTAAAGCAGGGCTTATGGCAGATGCTTCTGTAGGTGGTCAAAAGTTTAAGTTCTCCCCTATTCCACAATAAGTTTAAGTTAGTTTTGAGTTAGTTAGTTTAAGGGTCGGTTTTACCGGCCCTTTTTTATTGGTATCCAAAGCGTTTTAGTTGATTGGAATTGCTACGCCAGTTTTTATTAACCTTTACATACAATTCTATATGTACTTGTTTATCAAAAAATTTCTCTAAATCTTTTCTAGCTTCAACCCCAACTCTTTTTAAAGCACTCCCTTTGTGTCCTATGATAATTCCTTTTTGAGTATCACGTTCTACCATAATCACAGAACGGATTCTAATAATTTTTTCATCTTCTAAAAACTCTTCTGTCTCTACTTCAACGGAGTATGGAATCTCTTTTTTGTAATGCATTAAAATTTTCTCTCGAATAGTCTCATTTACGAAAAAACGTTCGGGTTTATCTGTGAGTTGGTCTTTTGGATAAAAAGGATGTGCTTCTGGTAATAACTCCAATATTCTATTAAAAACTTCTTTTACATTAAAATTCTCCAAGGCTGAAATTGGATGGATTTCTGCTCTTGGAAGTTCTTCTTGCCAATGTTGAATCTGTTCTTCTAAAAAGCGCTGTTCTGTAGTATCTATTTTATTAAGCAATAGCAATACGGGTATTTTGCTATTTTGAATTTTTTTAAAAAAAGCTTCATCTTTCAATGCTTTTTCACCAATTTCTACCATATACAAAAGCACGTCTGCATCTTCAAAAGCAGATTTTACAAAATCCATCATCGCATTTTGCATTTCGTAAGCTGGTTTTATAATCCCAGGAGTATCAGACAAAATTACCTGAAAATCATCTCCGTTAACAATCCCTAGAATGCGATGCCTTGTAGTCTGCGCTTTAGAAGTTATAATAGAAAGCTTCTCACCTATAAAAGCATTCATTAAAGTGGATTTCCCCACATTGGGGTTACCTATAATATTTACAAAACCTGCTTTATGCTTTAGTTCTTTCATTTTTCATTTTTCATTTTTTGAAAATAAATCTTAGCGGCTTTATTCACCTTAGGAGCAAGTAAAAGTACAGCTATCATATTTGGTATTACCATTAAAGCATATGATAAATCTATGAGTGTTTTTACAAAATCTAAAGAAACTATTGCCGCCAAAACAATCATCAATATAAAAAAGTGGTTATAATATTTTCCAACTTTTGCATTGGTTAAAAAAGAGAGGCACTTAACGCCATAATAGGAATAGGTAAATAATGTAGATAGTGCAAAAGCAGATACAATAATCATTAATAAATCATCTCCATAACTACCAAGAGTAGTTTCAAAAGCCTTTAATGTCATTACAATACCTTCATTGTCTTGCAGATACGAACCACTAATAATAATAACTATAGCTGTTAATGTACAAATAACAATTGTATCTATAAAAGGCCCCAACATAGCCACTAGACCTTCTCTAATGGGTTCATCAGTTTTAGATTGTCCATGATACATCGGCGCACTACCTAAACCCGCTTCATTAGAAAACATAGCTCTTTTAACTCCTATAATCACTAGACCCCAAAAACCTCCAGAAACCATTGTATTAAAATTAAATGCCTCTGTAATAACTAGTTTTAATGAGGGTAATACTTGTGATGCGTTTAAAATAATTACAACAACTACAGCTAATAGGTATATAAATGCCATAAAAGGCACTAGTGTTGTCGCTACTTTCGCTATTTTTTTTAACCCCCCAAATATTACTAATGAAGCTATAGCTGCTAATGTAAAACCTATTAGTAATTTCCAATAAAATAGCGCATCGTCATTAATACCTCCTAGAGCAAGCAATGTTTCTTCTGGCTTAACTACGCTCATAAAAGTTTCGGTAAACTGATTAGCAGTAAAGACCCCTAAAAAACCAAAAAGACCCGCAATACAAAAGAAGATAGCTAAGGGTTTGTATTTTTTGCCTAAGCCTTGAGTTATATAAAACATAGGACCACCTTGTAATTTTCCTTCTGAATCTTTTCCTCTAAACATAATAGAAAGACTACAAGAGTAAAATTTAATGCACATACCAATAATAGCTGTCATCCAAATCCAAAAAACTACACCTGGACCTCCGTCCCTTATTGCTAATGCAACTCCAGATATATTACCTAAACCGACGGTAGCTGCAACTGCTGCTGATAGAGCTTGCAAAGATGTAATCTCCCCTTTGGCGTTCTTATCATCATATTTACCTCTTGTTATCGCAATAGCATGGCCAAATAAACGGTAAGGTGATAGCCTTGAATATACCATTAAAAAAATTCCACCACCTATCAATAAAATAAACATAGGCCAACTAGCAAGAGCATCTAAGTTTTTTAAATATGTATTGATTTGTTCCATATTTTCGAAGGTAGCTATTTAAAGCAAAAATCATAAGAATTGTCAAAGAATGAAACTATTTTGCAGGAAAGGAACAACTTTTTTTGATTGAAGTAAAAAACGGTTGTATATTTGTCGCCCACTTTAAATAGAAGTGTCCTTTATCTCGTTGGGTTCATAACCCAAAAGTTTTAATACAAGTGAGATAAAACCCATATCGCGGGGTAGAGCAGTAGGTAGCTCGTCGGGCTCATAACCCGAAGGTCACTGGTTCGAGTCCAGTTCCCGCTACTAGTAATGATAAGGCTTCACAGAAATGTGAGGCCTTTTTTTATGCGCTGGGTACAACATAGGTACAACATTTATAGGTTTTTACAACATTATTTGTATTGATACCAATTGTTTCTATTTACTCTTAACTTCTATGAATTTTCAGTTAGAATAATAAATTTCACGTAATCATAGAGACAGAATTTAACTATTCTAGCTATTAATACCTGCTTTTTCTACTACGATAACGTTCATCTCTTATTTCAGCAAAATAACCAGATAACCTATAGGATTTAGCGTGTTGTGTTTGTTTCAAAAAAGATAAATTAGGATGAAGCATAAATGGAGTTCTATGATGCTGGACTGTAATAGATTCAGTTTCATCATCATTTATTGTTGGCTTAAACTGTTTTAATTCCAACTTTTTTTGATTCTGGAATTTTTTAGACCTCTCAAGTAATTTTTCAAATTGAAAGTCCGATACATTAGATGTACCGTATAGAGCCTCATTTGCATAAAGGCACGTTAAACTATTAAAAAACTCAACATCAGTTTCATTTATTTGGATTTTACTAAACTGTTTTCTATTTCCTATCTTATATACTTTGGGGTCATACATCACCAAAATCAAGTCTGGAGCAAGAGGATAAAATATCTGTAGACCTTTGCTAGCCATACCACAATGCCCATATGGGAAGTTGCGTGATTCTAAAAACTGATTGTATTTGGAAACTGGATTGTCGCTCGTAATAATTTCCTTAGAAGTCTCATTAAAAAGAAGCTTAATTTGCATATCCATCATCATAGGTAGACTTTTGAGTAAGATGTCTAATGTTTTTTCTATAGCATCATCATATGCGAAAAAATGGGTGTCGTATTTGAAATCTTTAAATTTAGGTTCAAATTTCATTATAGCTTTCAATGATTTATCAACCATATCATTGAATTCATCAGCATTAGCTCTGGTTCTATAAGCTTGAAGCAAAATAAACATCCATATCCAGTAATATTCATCAGACTTATTTTTAGGCAAAACTTTTGTTTTAACTACCTCTTTGAGAATAACAGAAGTTTTGTCTTCAATGTTTCCAAACCATTCTTCCCTTTCTAAATCTTTTCCATAAAAATAATCCTCTTGTGCTTGATTTTGTAAATCTGCATTTTGAATAATCTTATCTGTTTTTTTTAAGCACAATTTTATTCTTTTTTGATTAGCTACGGTGCTAAAAAATTTAAGATAAAATTTAGGGACATAATGTTGCTTCTTTTTTTCTGGCATAAATTTTTTAATGTAATGACAATTTAAAAATCTTATTGTTTTTTAATCAATAAATTAGAATGTTTCTTTTGCGCTTATAACTTGAACTTATAGAATTGTCTATTGGTAAATATTAGATTTCTAATCTCATAAACCACTCAGCACATTCCCCTACATTCCGAAAAAACTACATTCCAGGAAAAGAGCTTCACTATATAAGTCTTGGACACAATCCCCAATTTCGGCTGTCCATTCCGTTAACCCTTCCCGATGCTCTGGGAAGGAACACTACATTCCCGAGCCAAAATTGTGAATTAAGTCCGCTTTTACATCGGAAAGTCATCACTTCGGTTTTCTTAACAGAATTTACGGTAAGCCCTTCTTGAGTGCTTCCTCGAAAATACTTAAAAACCGAACCGCTGCCTTACACATTTTAAGGGGTTTATAATAGATAAAGCCTTTGTTGTTTTTCGGGTCGTCGAAAAACAGGCACGACATAACCAATTCTAATTTAACCACAGCTACTTATTTCGCTTAACTGTCGGTACGCTCAAACGCAACTGCGTTTAAAAGAACTGCTAATGCCCTTATGGAACTTGTCAAGACTGTACATAGTTTTAGTGAAAAATAAGGCTTCTACTTCCTTGAAAATCCAAGGATTTTACTACGTCGCAAACACACCTGATTTGTTCCCTAAAAGTCTTGACAAAACCCACTCTATCCATTGTGCGATGCACGAAAGAAAAGAACAAACACCCCTTAAAATTTAATCAGTTTTAAATCAATAGGGGAAATATAAATCACTTAAATATTTTATTATGAGTACTATTAAAAATCACGTACAGTTAATTGGAAACGTTGGACAAGAACCAACAATTACGAACCTTGAAAGCGGAAAAAAAGTAGCCCGCTTTTCACTAGCCACAAATGAGTATTACAAAGACAGCAAAGGCGAGAAGCAAACAGATACTAATTGGCATACAATTGTTGCCTGGGGCAAGACTGCTGAAATAGTAGAAAAGTATGTTGCTAAGGGTAAAGAAGTCGGAATATCGGGAAAACTAAAAACTCGAAGCTATACAACTGATGATAACGAACAACGCTATGTTACCGAAGTCGTAGCCGATGAAATCCTTTTACTTGGAAGTAAAGGCGATAACTAAACCTAAAATTAAAGAGGGCGTAGCCGTCTAAAGATGCGCCCTCTTTTTTCATTATTCACTTAAAGAAATAAACAATGAAAGCACAAGTTAACGAAATAAAAATTAGCTACAAAGGTGGTGTCAAGTCCAAAAATTGGATTCAAGTCTCAACCTCGGCACAAGCTGCGGAAGTCCTTTTTGAAAATTGGGATAAACGTACTATGGAACTACAAGAGTCTTTTAAAATTGTTCTCTTAAATAACAGTAATAAAGTAAAGGGTATTTGCCAAATTTCCCAAGGTGGAATTGCAGGAACTTTGGTAGATATGCGTATCATATTTGCAACTGTTTTAAAGTCACTTTCTGTAGGTTTGATATTAGCACATAATCATCCGAGCGGCAAGTTAGAACCGAGTAAAGCAGATATAAAATTGACAAACAAAATAAAGAAAGCTGCATCTGTTTTCGACATCAGATTGTTAGACCATTTGATATTTGCACCTGATGGCGATTACTATAGTTTTTCTGACAATGGAATTTTGTAAAATAAAAGGCTATGGTATATCTCAATTTTACAGACTTGAGCGAAGAGGCTCAAAACCGACTTTTAGAAAATTCTAAAAAAGATGTGGAACGAAAATTTGGCGATGCTATTCGCAAATACGTAAAAGAAAATTATACCTGTTTTGAAACGATGATTGAGGAAGAAGCACTTCGGAATTTATATTCTTATAAATACGTATTCAATATATAATTTTATCAATTTTTAAATCTAACACCTCTCAATTTCTTGAGGTGTTTTTTATATACAAATAATACCAAGTCAATAAAAATACGTATCTTTATTTCGCTGAAATTCAGCACATATAAATTTATATAGCTATTCTATTTTTGACTTTCGCTGATAGCTATATCCATCTATTTTTTTACATACTGGAATTTGAAAAATTCCGAAAAAGGCAATCAGCTTTTGAGCTGGATTGTATGGATTTTTGTCCCGCGCGCGGGACGAAAAGGAATAGCAAGAGGGTAACGGGCAGAGCCGCGTTACATATTCCATTTTTGTTTTAATCCATTGATTTTCAATATTTTAAAAATTATCGGATTTTAAAAATTTCAGCAATTTGCGTCAAATGGCTTCGAAACGCCTGTAAATAGGGATGGATTTACGTCAAATCTTTAAAAAAGCGAAAGAAAATGGATTCATTCATCACCATCCGGTTCAAACGGAAAACCGCCAAACGGTTTCAGGAATTTTCAAAAACACACTTCAAGACCCATACTGAAGCGATGGAAAATATACTCGATTTTTTCTTCTACAACGAAATATCGCCAAAAGAAAAACTAGGTCCTACGGGAAGAACTATCGAAGCCAAATTACTCAAAAGAATCAATGCGGTCATCGCTATTATGAGGGATGTGGAAAAGACACAGACCAAACCTACGGTAGCGATGATACAGTCACTCTTTCAAACGGAAGAACCGAACAAAAAACCGCTGATTGTGGAAAAGAAATATGCCAAAGAAAATAGGGAAGTACGCTTTCGTGAAAAGCAAAATCCCAGTAACCAACTCTAAATATTTGAGCTATGTACATCACCATCACACCTCAAAAACTGGGCGGTAACTATTCTAAAAGTTCGGCAGATTTCGTTGGCTATTTAGAGAAAGAAAACCAAGGACTGGAACAACGCGATATCGAACATTTTTTTAACCAGTATGGCAATGAGATTTCCGCCAAGGAAGTCATCCGGGAAATCGATGGCAATACCGCAAAACTGGAAAAACACGAACCAAGATTCTATTCTATTACTGTGAGTCCGTCGAAATATGAATTACGAAAACTTCAGAACAGTAGCGAAGATTTGAAGAAATACACCCGTGAGCTGATGAAGGATTATGTAGTTTCATTCAATAGGGAAATCAAAGGGCGACCTATCGGCATCGATGACATAAAGTACTATGCAAAAATAGAACATCAGCGCACTTTCAAGGGAACAGATTTTCAGGTAAAGGAAAACCAACCCTTTGCCACAAAAATACTTCAGCTGAAAACTGAAATCCGAAATATTCAAGAAGGACGAGCTAAAGGGAATATTAAAAGGATGAAAAAGGAAATTGCCAAGCTGGAACGCCAAGCACCACATCAACAAAATGGAAAACGAATTGTTCAGGGAATGGCGAAAGATGGAAACCAAAGTCATATCCATATCATAGTGAGCCGCAAGGATGCGTCCAACAGATTCAGTTTATCACCTGGAAGCAAATACAAAGCTTCCGATGTTAAGTTGAACGGGGAAACCATAAAACGGGGTTTTGACCGAGATAAATTTTTTGGGAAAGTAGAAAAGACCTTTGACAACACTTTTGGATATAAACGAAACTTTGCTGAAACCTATAAGGCAAGAAAGGATTTTGTAAAAAACCCCAAGCTCTACTTTGCTGCTTTGATGAAATTGCCAGCCAACGAAAGAGCATTGGCTTTCAAAATGATGACGAAAACGGGATTGCCAATCGTTCCAAGTATTCCTGTTACTCAGGCGCAAATTGCACTTCGTGTTTTCAAACGATTGAGACGTGGCGCAGAAATAGCAATTAAATCAAGTTCCATTGGAATCTAATAGGTATGCAGATAGATAATGTCATAACAATACTTTCAATTATTGGCCTTACCAGTACTGTTTTCTATGGGATTTTTCGAGTAAGCAAATATGCGTTTTTATTAAATATCACTATGCTCTCATTTCTCGTATTCTATACTTCTGAAGGAAATGAATTAGTATCGATATTATTGTATTTGGTTTGTCCTCTTATGCTAATTAATACAGGACTGTATGTTTTTCTTCATAAAACTGAAAGTTCTCAAAACGGTAGTGCTAAATACCAAGTCAATTTTGCTACCAACAAAGGAAATTTCAAATTAGATAATATTAAACGTGGCGCATCCGTCATCGGATCCGCCGGAAGCGGAAAAACCGAAAGTGTTGTTTACGGATTTCTAAAACATTTCCAGAAAGAGAGTTTTTGCGGAATCATTCACGACTATAAGGACTTTGAGCTGACCGAAATGGCATATCCACTTTTTAAGGATAGTGATATTCCGTTTAAGGTCATTTCCTTCGATAAAATTATCCATCGGGTAAACCCTATTGCACCTCAATACTTAGAGAACGAGGAAAGTGTAAATGAAGTTTCTAGGGTGCTTATTGAAAACCTTTTGGAACAAAGAGAAAGCGGAACTACGGGAACAACAAAATTCTTTAACGATGCCGCTGAAGGTTTAATTGGTGGTTTGATTTGGAAACTGAAAACCGACTATCCTAAATACTGTACGCTTCCACATTTAATAGCCATTTATCAGATGCTCGATACCGATAGCCTAATTCAATTTTTGGAAACCAATACCACATCGCGGGCAATGGCAGATGCTTTTATTAGTGGCAAAGATTCCGATAGGCAGACAGCGGGAGTGAAAAGCACATTGGCAAATGCCCTGAAACGAATTAGCACACAGCGCATATTTATGGCATTATCCGCAGACGAAGTGCCATTGAATATCAATAATGAGGAAAACCCAGCCATAATTTCAGTAGTAAATAACCCAAAATATGAAACATCCTATTCGCCTGTAATCGCAACTATTATCCATACCATCACCAAGCAGATGAGTGTGCGAAACTCAAAATCCTCGTTTCTTTTGATGGAAGAAGCACCAACCATAAGGCTATTGAATATGCATCGTATTCCAGCAACATTACGTAGCTATGATATAGCTACAATTTATGTGATGCAAGACAAGATTCAAAACGATATGATGTATGGGGACAAGGCAAGCAAGGCGATACTGAGTAATCTATCATACCAGTTCTTTGGCAAGGTCAACGACCCAGACACCGCTAAATATTACGAACGTTTTTTTGAAATCATCAAAGACCCAACTAAAAGTATAAGTCGTGGACATAACCTTGATTTTGATACACGTATTACGACTGGAGAAAAAGAAATGCCCAAAATTCGGGCAGATGTTTTCTTTCGGTTAAAGCAAGGCGAGTTTATTACCTATGCTGATGGAAAGGATAAAAAAGTACAATTTAAATTGGCTAATATTCAACGAGAGTTACCGAATGAATCAAAACAGTTTTCGCAGGCTGATTTAGCGGCAAACTTTGAGCAGGTTTATGATGAGGCGAGGTCAATATTTAGCTAAAAACCATACTTATCCTTTCTAAGTCTAAATGCTTTTTCACCACCTTCCATAACTGACGTAATTTCGTTTTTTATTTCTTTTGCATCAATAGCGCCTTCAGCTTTAATGACACCTCTTGTTTGCGAACTGGCATCCTTATAATCACAGCAAATCACTAATTCGGCGTCGCCGTTAACAACAAGGTTTGCATTATGACTTGTGAATACTAGCTGCCTTTTCTTCTTGGCATTCCAAATATTTTGAATTATTGCATCAATTGCACGATTGTCGATGTCGTCCTCTGGTTGGTCGATTAGCAACGGTATTCCTGGTTGATTAAGCAGAACTGTAAGAAGTGCGGTTGCTTGTTGTCCAGCAGAAGCATCCCGAAAAGGAATTTCATCACCGAGCTCGTTATTTGTAGTGTAAAAGAATTCTGGGTCGAATTCTAATTCTGTTGCCGATAATTGCAACCAATCATCAGTAGTGATTTTAGACTGAATCTTAAACTTGTGGTCTTCAGTAAACCCTGTGTTATCTAGTATTGGCGTCGAAGGTAAATCTTGAGGATTATCCTCGTCTAATTTAAACTCGGCAAGCAATCTTAATTCTTCGGAAACCGATATAAATTCGGAAATCGGGTCTGATTTGCTACGAATGGCTTCCAATAAAGCATCGATTCGTTCTTCTCTAATTCTAGTACCTTCGAGTATTGAACGTAATTTTTCTTTAAAATTAGTGAGATTGATATTCTTAGTAACTATTGCTTTAATCAGGTTATTTGACAAATCTGAAAAATTTGTGGCTTGTTCGTTAAGAACTTGCACTTTTTCAATATGAAAGCTTTTCCATTCTTCTTTCTGGGCATTATAATCTAGCTCAGGATTCCCAAGCTCTTTAATTACGGATTTCCTATCAGCAATTAGACTATTGATTTCGGCGAGGCGGTCTTCAAGTCGTTTAATGTTCGCCAACTGTTCTTGACTGGATAACGATTTTCCTTTAGCTGCCTCATATTGAGAATTAAATAAGGTTTGCTTTTTTTCCCATTCTTCTACAATTTCATTATAGGCTCGCAATCCATTTTCGCTAAAAATGTCTTTTAGCTTTTCAACCGCATCGTGGATATTTTGGAATTTTGATTTCATCTCGGTATCGAGTTTTCTAATCAGTTCCTTATTTTCAACATTATCTATGCTGGGTTCAATGGGTTCTGGATATAGTTTTAAAAGTTCAAGAAGTTCATCAGTTTTCGTATCAAAAAGTGTGAATTCCGAATCTGTATTTTCGATAATAGTCTTTTCTAACTCAAATTTTGATTTCTTATCAATTGTTTTTTGGTCAGCTTCAGAAATACCTTTTAGCGATTCACGAATACCCTTAACCTGACCACTTATAGAACTACCTTCTATATTAAAATTGGTTATTTCATTCTGTACTTTTTTCTTACGCACCAGTTGGCTGTATGCGTTTTTCAATTTAAGGTTTGTTTCATCTAAATTGTATGAAATGCGCTCTAAGCTACTTTTAATAGGTTGTTCAATAAATCGTTTTAGTTCTTCTGTTTTAACACCAACATCGCTCAGCTGTTTTTGACTATAGGATTGAATTGGCAACACCTTACGGATATCCTCTTCACTAACTTTTTGAAATTCAGCATCGCCAATTTTCAAAAGTATTTCACGGCTTTCAGAATTTCTCTTAACTATATGGCGCACATCATTTTTGACCATTGTTATTCGTACCTCACCTGCAACAGCAGTCAAAGTTTTTCTTATTAGAGTATCTCTGCGATTTTGAATTATATCTAACTCTTGATAGTTTCCTATTTTAACGGTTTGGTCACAAAGTCCCCATCTTATATATTCTAAAATAGTCGATTTACCAGTTCCTCTTCCGCCTATTAAAGCGTTGTACTGTTGGTTGAAGTTTATATTGAAACTTCCTAAAAACTTTGAATTTGTAACATCTAATGACTCAATAAATATTTGCGGCATCTCTGGTTCGTCCTGGGATATTCTGGATTCTTTGGCCAAACAGGCTTGCCTTATGGCTTCTGCTGTTGGCTCTGCCCATTTTACCCAAGTGGAATATTTTCCTAATTCACGACCATCCTCGAACCTATTGTCTGATGTAGATACAAGACCTATACTTTTGTTCCCGTAGTTAACATCCCCGCCATTGATTTTATTTTGATAACCAGATTCTTGCGATATTTCTTTATCAACATAACCGCCAACACAGGGCATCTTTATATAGTGCTCTTGGAAACCTTGCCGTATAATAGAATGCTGCCCACCTTTACCAACATTGGGAAGAACAATGTATCTGCCCTTACAGTAGTTTACTTCATCTAAAATTTTATGAAGTTGAGCAAGATTATTAATTACCTCTTGAGAAATTCTTTGAGTTTGAATGGTATGTCTGTCGTACTTGTCCGTAGGTTGTATCCCAATAAAATTTAAGACAGAATTAAGGTGTAAATCTTCGAAATCTGAATCAAAAACAATTATGACTTGACTTGCAGGATTGGAAAGACTAAGTTCTATACCAGGAAAAACAGTTACCTTTTTTTCTGGTTCGCCCATAATATCGTGTATATCATTCTGTGCTTTGGCGACTTTTCTTAGATGTTGGACAAACACGACATCGTGATGGTCGGTAATAGCAATGGCATCGATTCCTGCATTGCTAATTTTATCCAAGTATTCCTTGCAAAATTGCTCTCGGTCATCATCAATTTTTTGCTTTTCAGTTTGAGTTAGACCTGCTACTTGCTCAGTATTTACACCAAAACGAGCACCTGTCCAACTTATATCTCTTGGGCTGTGTACTTGGAAATCACATCTATAAAATTTTGCGCCTTTGTCCATAAAATATTTGCTTCTTAAAACAGTTAAAGGTAATTAACATTTTATAGATTTTAACATTTCAGAGCGGCTTATATTAACATATATTTTCCTGCTTTTTATGAGTACAGACTAATAAAGTCCAAATCCTTTAAAATCTTCTTTCCTGTATTCTTTACTGTGTGAGATAGTTGGATTTTTGAAATAGCCTAATTCGTCTTGTACTTCTTTGGCTTGGGATATAAATTCTTCACACATTTCTGGAATATAGTGAGCACAAATATCATAAACTTCTTGTCCGCTGCCATTGTTCCCAAAACCTAGTCCGATAACTCTTTCTACACTTGGGTTTTCCATTCTTGCAACAATACAACGAAGCTCTAGTTCTTTTTCTTTGCCTTCCCAGTTCCCGGAAGTCAAAGGCATAAAAACATAACAATGTTTGGCACCCTTCAAAGGCCTTAACATTCTTGCACTTGATTTTCTTTGAATAGCATTATCCAAAATGCCGCCTAATTCTATTCTATTTATACGAGGTTCTTGATTGATAACTCTGATGGCATCCTCTAATTCATTTCTTCTTTCGTCAGTTGTTTCTTTAGAAATGTGATAGTTATGTAATTGGTTAATCATATAATCCCAAATATGGCTTTGAGGCAAGAGATTTTGCCATTCTGCATATTCTTCAGATTCTACATAAGAATCCCATAAGCCACCATCAGATACTATCGAATCAACTTTTTCATCAATATCTAGACCGGTTTGAATGTAGAAAGCCAGAAAATCGGATTCTTTGGGCATTGAAAAATGTTTCCTTTTTAAGAATTGAACCTTATCTGTAAGGTATCTTGTAAAATCGGTTATAGTGTCCAATTCGGTTAAAAGAATAGAAGTAATTTCTTCATCAAAAACGTGAACATAGCCTTGACCAAAATCCCCATACGGTAATGGGAATGTTTTGTCACTTCCAAAAGCAATTGCAATTTTGTGTATTATCCTGTCATTTATTGGTGGTAAGGAAATTTTGTTTGCTCTGTTTTTAGCATAAATTTCATCGACAGTTTTAAGATAGCGCTCAGCACCGTAGATTTGCTTTGCGGAGTCTTCAATAGCTTTTTTTACCCAACGCTCATATCTAATGTTTTCATCAGCGTGGTTTGACATTCTTATGTCCTTTACGGAAATGATTAAAACATAATTGCCGCAAACAACCAAAACGTCACATAGCTCTTTATTCTTTTTGCCTATAGGATTTGGAAAATTCCAAAAAGGAAGAAATGATTGTTGGCAAAGGTTTGCCACATATTTTTCAGATGGCGTCATTCAGGAAAATAGAGATGTAAATTTATATCTGCAATGTAAGTTTAATTCTGATAAGAATATTATCACTCAAAAAGGTCCTTTTTCCCTCGAACCTTTGCTAGTCACTTTCCATTGGTCATTTTCTTTAACGAGTTTAAAGATACCAGGCTTATTATCATAATTAGAACTGTATTTGACCCACGCGATATCAGTCTCGATAACTTCATCCGATATTGTAACGCTTGCATCGTTATCTGCATCTGGCACTAGACCCTGAATCATTATTAAACTATCATAGCCGTCTGAAGTTGTATGTTTTTTTAAAGTGTTATTATCTTTAGCATAAAAGCTTTCTACCACAATTTTAGCGGTTTCTGATGGCGACATATTCTTGGTTTCAGAACAAGAAATAAATAGAAGTACGATTGAGCAAATGAGTAATCTTTTCATAATATTATTAATTTGGGTTATTGATATATCTATGTGATATATTCAGTTTTATATTGCGTTCGCCATCATTCTCATTCAATTCCAAAATTGCCCTACGGTCATCTGATAATGAAAATTTGGGCATTACATAAACAAACCGTACCATTTTACCCTCTGCAATTTTTGAAGGCAGATGGTGCTTGCAAATAGGTTCTTGATACAAACTCTGTAAAGATTTCTTTTTCCCTTTTTGTCGAGTTTCAATGGAGAGATTCAAGAAATTCAAATCGTAATCCATCGTAGAATTATTCTCAATCTGGATAACAAAGTAGAGTTCTTCTTTATCAAAAACAACATTTTCAACGTTCAAGACAATGCCTTGCGTTCGCTTCTTAATCCGACCAATACGTTGGTTTCTGTTAAGAAGATAGGAGCAGAATTTTTGATAATAGTAGGTTCTGTTATCTATATTTTTTTCAGAAGTTACAACCTGAATCGAATCGGTTACAATTGGTTTTTCATTTCCAATGCTATTTGATAATGGAATGAAATAATTGAGCTTTGATAGCTGCTTTTTATATCTTACAATATACGAAAAAATTGCACCATTTCTATTGACTACCAGTAGATTACTTTCTTTCCCAGGCTTCGCCTGAAGTAATCCGAAATACTGTTCTTTTTCACGATTGTAGGTAAAGACAAAATTATCTGAACCGGTTATGCCCTGTCTTATGGGTTCTGGGAAAAATAGCGCAACATTTTTAGTGTCGTTCGCATAAATTGTGTCTAGTACTGTGTCTGTTTGTGCTTTTGTAAAAGCAGAAATCAATGCTATCAATATTAAAAATAGGGTTCTCATAATTTTGGTTTTAGTATTAGTCTATAATTGTTCAATACGGTCACTTTAACTTTCCTGTTAGTACGCCGAAATACTTGGGTAAGTCCACCCACTTGTGGAACAGTTGGAATGTTGATATCGCCTATAACATCATCCAGTACTTCCGTAGTAGCTTCTGCCCTGAAATTGTTCTGTACATAGATGCCTTCGCTACCATCCAATAAATCGAAAGCTTTAAGTTTGGTGGGATGATGTTGTATGTTTTCAATCTCGATTAAAGCACGATTGGGCTGAAAACTGATAAACCCAAAAACAGGTGTGTTCTTTGGCATCAGCTTACCGTTGATAGTTGCTGATTTAGTAAGGCGCATTCGTAATCGGGTAGTTGCTTTGACAACCTGGTCGCCATCTACAACTACATAAATAGTTGCATCTGTATTGCCTATAATCGAAATTTCATTGGGTTTAGGCGAAGCGGCAAAGAACAGTTGGTGTTCCAGCCCCAATTCTTTAGCCTCAATTTTTTGTTCTCGCCTTATTTCGGCAGAATCTGTTTGCTGGACATTGTTTTTAGCAACTTTCTTTTGCCCAAGGTTTTGATACTTCTTTTCAGAGTATTGAATTTTACCAGCATCGTAAATACTATCTACAATGCGTTCTTTTTCCCGTTCCGGAAGGTCTGGGTCATAAAAACCCAAGGAATCAATCAGTTTTTCGTCATAGATGCTGGGTGCATTATTTTCGCGCACTTCCTTTAAATCATTTATGGCATCCAATTTTGAATCATACTCTTTTTGGTTCTCATCTAAATCAGGTATCAAGGTCTGTTCAAGATTTTCATTATCACTTTCGTCATCGCCCATTACCATCATAGAATAGGATATCAGGAATATGAAAATCACAACCAATACGGCTGCAAATACAATTTTATTTTTTTCAACTTTCATCGTTTAGTTTTTTTAATGTGTTCTCGAAATAGTTTGTAAGCAACAATCCGTGCGGATTGTTTGGAAAGTTTCTGTCAACTGGAATTAAGTTCCCGCTAGAAACAAGTTCGTAAGTATCGATTATTGAACCTCTATTGATTTCAAAAATGGTAACGGTTCTAAAGATGTATGTTCCGTTTTGTTCTTCGATTTGTGAATCAATACTCAGTACTTTCTGAACTAGCGAATATTGCAGCAATCGGTTATAGACACCATCCGCTTTTTTCTGTCGATATAGATTATCCACGGAACTATTGCCCAACCAAAGTGCCTTTTCTAAATTACGCTCATAATTACTGGCGTCGATATTATAGAAGTAGTTGTGGAACAAGTCTAAATGAGCTAATGCTTCTACCTTGAAATTTTCTTTTTGGGTTACGAGTTTTAGGGGAATAATACTACCATCAGTATTAATGGCAAAAGCACTATTAAGAGCTTCTTTATTCGTCTTAAATGCCATCCAAAGTGAAAAGGTGCTGGATAGCATTGCAAAAATGACAACTGCCAACACGATAAATCTGTTCAACTTTAAGACTGCATAGATATTTTTGTAAGGTGTTTTCATTTTCATTGGAATTAACTGGTAAACAATCTGAGGGTAAATGATGTGGCACGTTTGTATAATTTGAATTTTAGAAAAACAATGAAACCAACTGACCCAAGTTGAACCACGGGTGCAAAAAAGCCTTGGCCAACATCTGTCCCGAAAAGGTTTGTCCAGAAGTTCGTATTGATTTCAGTATAGAGGGCATTTACAAATACATTGACCAAAAAGAAGGCAGGCACTAACATATAAACAGCAGCGTACAATTTGAAAAATGTATAAGCAAGAGAACGGAATTTTTCAAAAACTGCCAGACTAATAACCAGCGGAAAAAAAGCTTGCATTATACCCAATAAAAAATAACGTTCTGCAAGGAATAGCGGGTAGATGAACAAATCCAAAATCCAGAGGATAAGGCTGATGATAAATGCAAATATTTTGAATCCGAAAAGTGGTGTAACTAGAGCCTCATATAATAAGGCCATTGCCGCTTGAGCGGCCTCTAAAAAATTTATTTCTTCTTCTATGGGGATATCCTGCATTTGTAATGGCAATAAAGCGGGTGCTGTGCCACGATATTGCGCTTCAATGGAAACCAAGATGCTATCGAAAAAGCCCAAGACCTGTGTTGAAAATATGACCAGAAGAACGACTGCAAAGTTCTTGGTCAATTCCCCTGGGCTCAATCCCCAAGTATACCCGTCTTTATCCGCAATGCCCTCATTGTATTTTTTTAGGATATTGACCAGAAAGAACAAAACGGCAAGCGTTTTCATTCCTGCAATAGTATATTGCGAGAAACTGCTATTCTGTATGGTTTGAAACACCGCATCGACGTATTCCAGTCCAATCCCTAAAAGTATGGTTGCGGTCATTTTTAATATTCCGTTTCTCTGTTATTAACTTTATCCTGCATTTTTCTAAAGGAAATTATATCACGATACCGCTTCGTTCTGGTCTGGATATTGGAAACCATTTCCTTGGATTCCTTTTCTTTCTGTTTTAACACTTCAGCACGTTCAGCATCGGACATCTTTAAGTTATCACTAGATAAGATTTCACCCATAAAATCAACCGTGTCCAGAGAGTTTTGGACAATGGCATCAAATGATTCCGCAACCCTTGTAACTTCCTCTGGCTTGATGTAAGGCGAGTTTAAAATATCCTGTAAATCGTTTTGCATTACATTGATAAGGCGTTGGTTGTTCTGTGCAATTTCCTGAACCGCCCTGAGTTGCTGTACCACACTCGATACTTTCTCGATACTTTCTTTCGCATCTTTCAAAAACTGTACAGATTTAATAAGTTGGCTCGTCTGTTTTGCAGATTCTACAAGAGACTTTACCAAACTTACAAAGTTGGTATTGTCATAAACTGGCATTCCCTGAGCAGTAGCACCGCTAGGTAATAAAAGGGCAACTGTTAAGCATAGCCCGAACAAGATTATTTTGATTTTTGTTTTCATAATATTATGTTTTAGATGTGAATTCTTTTATTGCCAATTCCATATCATTGGTCTTTTTATAAATGGCCATTATGGTCTCATTTTCCTGTCCATCGGTTAGGTAGGCTGCATATACTTCCTTTGGAACTTCTAGCCTAAAAATGTTGCTTTCCTTTCCTATTTTGATGAACATTTCGGTGTACTTCCGTGGACCGGAAAGATTGTTTTTGATGGACTTTAATTGGTTTAAATCGTGGCTGGATAAATTGAGCCTTTTGACCAATTCGTCATAGCCTTTTTCATTATTCAGACTATAAATGACCTGCGTATTTTCAAGAATACTTGCTGAAGTTGAATTGTTGGGAAGCTGATTTATAGATTGAAGAATAATGCCTATCGCACCATTCTGTTTTCGGATGGCTTGATAGTAAAATTCAACACTTTCCAGTACGTTTTCAAACTTCAGTTGCTTTGCAAACTCATCGAAAAGGATAATGCCTTTCTCAGCTCTGTTTTTCCAAATAGTTCTTTGGATGGCAGACTTAATCAGCTTGAGCATAACTGATAAGATTTCCTTGTTATCCTTTACTTCATCCAGCTCAAAAACAATCAATCGTTTGTCTTCGATTTTATAGGTCTGGTCTTCGCTTACTTCAAAAAGGAAGCTGTATAGACCATCGCCGACGTATTCAGACATTACGTGCAAAAAGCTTGTAATATTGAAGTAGTCGGGATGGATTTTCAAGGTGTCCAGAAGGTCTTTCTGATTCCTTTCTATAAAGTTGTAGAAACCATCTAAAGAATGATTTTCCGAAGTATTATTGTAATAGTGGCGCAATATCTTTTTGACCGAAACCGATTGTGCTTTCGTCACTTTTAAATCAGAAGCAAACAATTCAAACAGGAAGACGGACAAGTCTTCCAAACGTTCAGGTGCCAAGTCATTTGTATCACTTATATAAAAAGGATTGATACCCAGGTTCTTTCCACTTTCATAGCGAAGTACTGTGTATTTTTCAGGGTAGAGTTTTGCAAATTTGGTATAAGAACCACCCAAATCGATGATGACCAAACGAATGCCACTTTCAAAATACTGGCGTAGAATGTTATTGGCTAAAAAGGACTTGCCTTCGCCAGTAGGCGCAAAAATGGCAAAGTTTCTTGCCTTAATGCGCTTCTTGCGTTCGTCCCAAACATCTTTAAGAACAGGCACATTATGTTCTCTATCATTAAAGATGATTCCGGTAGTATCAGAATTATAATTGGTGTTATTGATGAACAGGCATAAAGCGTGTTTTAAATCGGTAACATATAAATCGTTGTTTGAAAAGTTTGAAGAAAAGCAGCAGTAACTATTCAAGATATAATTCTTTCGTTCCTCACCTCTAGGATAGTATGGGATAATGTCTAGTTCCTTAAACTCGGTCTTTATTTTTGAACCAATTCGACTTAAATTTTCTGGGTTCTTGTCCCAATAAATTATATTCAAATGACCACGAATAATGCGTGCATTATCATCAGCGTTAATTTGGTCAAGGATATGCTGAATTTTACCGAGGACTACTTTATTCTGCGAACCGAAGTTGGAACTTTTATTAAGTTCTTCAACTTTCTTATCCAGTAGCTTGCGCCACTTCTGTTTGTCATCCAAATAAAGGATTTGGTTGACAATATGATTTTCGTTAAGCGTAAGCCCTAAGCCATCAATAAACCCTTGATGAAATACAAAATCGTCAGAAGTGAATTTCTCATTAGTCTTGCTACTCTGTACACTTTCGCCAAAGCACAGTTCGCTATTGATAGCCAGGGCATCAAAATGGTTTTCGCCAATATTGACGCTTTTTTTATCTAGTATGATATCCGTATCAAACCCATCATTAAAGCCATTGAAATAACCATTGGTTAACTGCTGTATATCTTTCGCTTTAAGCGAAATAAACTTCATTTTTCGACTATTGTTTATGAAGGAAACGGAATCACTAACAGCCCCGATGAAGCTCTTAACATTGTCATCTAATTGTTGAGCAATCCCCTTAGAAACTTTACGGAAAGGGTTGACATATTTTGAATTATTCAGCGCTTTGTTCTTAGTGAGTGTAAAGAACAAAAAGCAACGATGTTCCATATAGCCACGTCCTTTGAAGTGGTCGTGTGTCGCTTTTTCTAAAAACGTTGTATTCGGAAGTGCTTCTGAAGTGTACGTCTTTTTAAGATAGATATCCTGTTTTTGCACCACAGTACCAATTGGCAATGATTTTAAAGCTTGAAACCAAGCACCATGTATATCTTCAAACTCTTTTTCGGATAGTGAATATATCTCTGGCAACTTACCTTCATAGCACAAGACGACATTGCCATTATTGGCAAATATGATATTGTCTTGAATATCTACAATAGGTTGATATGCAGAAAGATTAATCTTGTTCATAATCAAAGCCTGAGTTTCTTTTGTTACTTATTATCTTCGGAAAAGCCTTAGCCATCTGAAAAATTTGCGGGTTATGTGTTATTCTCGTTAAGGCTACGTATAAGGCAGCATTGAAAACGAGTATTCCAATTATTATCCCGAAGCTGAAAGAGAAGATTATGATGAGCAGCGAAGCCAAAATAGAAACCATCATCAGAGCAAACAGGGAAATAGGCAGTCCAAAAATGACCGCCCTTTTCCTAATGTTTTTATAGACCTCGAAGCGTTTCATTTAAACTACGATTCCTATTAAGTATGTGAAGATGCCAACAACTGCGCCAGCAATCAAAACAAACACAAGCACTCTAGTAATTCCTTTTTTAAGGTCTGCGTTTTCCCCAAAGAAATGACCTGCATTAAATAAGAAGCCAACTAAAAAAATGACACCAAGTAAGATTGGAAAAATGGTACGTATGGTATCGCCCACATCGTTAACGGAATCTTCAATGCCACCAATTTGTGCAAAAAGTGATGTTGAGAGCAACGATAAAAAAGTTGCCAAGTAGATTGATTTTTTCATAATAAAACTGTTTAGATTTTTTATTCATTTTCTCTTTCTGAAATTTACATATATTTGTACATAAATAACTGAAAATCAAATATTTGTGAATAAAATATTATTTGAAATCAATTGATTTTAATTGCTATTATTTGGCATCAAATTCTATGAGTTTTTGAAGGAAAGCTGTTGATAACCCGAAAATTGAAAATGAAAAAAGTGCTCAAAAACGTCAGTTTTGTGATTTTGGTTCTAAAAATGTGTATCGTTTTTGGACAGGAAACTGCGTCTCAAAAAAGAATAATTATTGACGTTGGTCACGGTGGAAAAGATTCTGGTGCAATTGGCATAAATGGCATCCAAGAAAAGGATATTGTATTGAATATTGCGAATGCCATTTTGAAGCTAAATAATGAATTGGATAAGCCTCTGGACATTTATTTAACCAGATATAATGATACACTCATTTCGCTATCTGACAGAACGAAGCTGGCCAAGGCACTGAATGCCGATTTGTTTTTGTCTTTGCATTGTAATCATTCGGATAATGCTAATGCAAGAGGAATTGAAGTATATGTGGCTAACACTATTACACGGCATTCTGATGATTCTACTTGGCTTGCTTTTCAATTACAAACAGGCCTTAATAAGAGAGTAGGTTTTGAAAGTAGGGGCGTGAAGTTTGCGAACTTTCAAGTGCTGAAGGAAACGATTGGTTATTGCTCTTCTTTGCTTTTGGAATTGGGGTTTTTGAGTAATACAGATGAAAATGCATACTTATCAAATTTGAAAAGAACTAAAATTCTTGCACGTACAATATATAAATCAATAAAATAGAAAAAATGAAAGAACTATTTAAAGAAGTAATTCTATGCATTAAATCAACAGTAAGCTGTTTGTTTTCAGAAATAAAGCTATTGTTTATTAGAAATGTGGATAACCGTAAATAAAGGAAAAATCATTTAATTATCTTTATGAGATTTTTCCCTTAAAATGGATGAAGTATAAGAATTGAACGAGAATAATAAAATAAATTTTGATTTTGTAAAAGAGATTAAGGAACCAGGTGTTTACCAACTACTCTTCCCAAAGAAGGAAGTTGGGTTGGCCGTTATGGTTTTATTTGAGAAAATTAAAGACAAATCTTTACCTGACGGAAAGTTTGTCGAAAAAGACCTTCACAATGCTTTTGCCCAGATAACCAAACCAAACGAAAGATATCCTAAAGAGATTTATAGCGAACATATAAAGGACCTTCAGGAATATTTTTTAGACTATAATCAAGAAACGCAGAAATATTATTTTAAGGATTATGCACATAGGTTCTATGCTTATGCAAAAGAAACTTTAAAGGGTAACTTCAGTCCTACACATATAGAGAAAATATGTAGCCTTCTTACTGCTTCATTAAAACAAAGAGAATCCTTAGAAGATTTAAAGTTTTGGCTCAAATCTGAGTTCAAAAAATATGAGCCCGACCTGAGAGAACAGGTGGATTTTTTAGATAGACAAATTATTGAATCTGTAAATAAGCTTAAAAATAATACCACTAATTCCGATAAGAAATTTATTGACCTTTTACGTGAAGTAGAAAGCAATCTAGATAGAGCACAAGACCAAAGTAGAGAATTAGCAGCAGCCTATTCTGAAACTAAAGTGATACGCTCAATTCTAGAAAAACGAGACGATACAGATTCTGAAGCAGACGATTTAATTGCAGACGTTCACTTCTTTATCAAATATCTCAACGAAAGACTAGATTCTATCGATGGAAAACTCGATAGAATTCAGCCAAAGATTAGGCATTTGTTCTCTATTTTAAATAGACCTCAGTTCAACAGTAAAATTGAAAAATTTCTGCACTTCCTATTGGATAAAAGTACCATTACCAGCAAAAAGGAAACCCTTCTTCCAAAGGTGGTCGAAAATCCAATTTTACATATAGACACACCTAATTTCACCATAGTTGAGAGAGAAAGAGAATTATTCCCTTCTAAACCCAAAAAGAGAGTTTCCTATAAATCAAACGAAGTGAAGATTGAGGAAAATACGCAAAGTATTTTAAAGGTGCTCACTCAACAGGATTTGATTAGAAAATGGGAACAACACATCATTGCCGAAATAGAACTAAGGGGCAGCATCGATTTGTCCGAAACATTTTTCAAGATTATGGAAGAAACAAATGATGGACAGATAGCTGTAAGTGCAATCTATAGCTCAATACAACAAGCACGTAAATCAAAAAGTTTTGATTTCAAAATGAATAAAACCAAACAGACCAATAGCAAAATAGAGCATATAAGTTTATGGAAAATGAGTATACAAAAGATATAAGGGTACAATTTTTAGACCATCCTGACACAGAAGAATTATTTGCCTCTTTGGACTATATGTTGAAAGATGGCGTTCATTTTCAAAGGGAAGGAAGTCAAGCAAGATTCTACAACTATATCTATTCTAATATAGATAGCTTAAAAGCATACTACCAGTCTTTATTCAATGTTGAATTGACTTTTGGTGGAACAGAAACAAGAGGGTATTACTTTTTAGATTTTATAGGTAATACAAGAGGTCAAATAGATGCGGGACATAGATATCATATGAAGAGTGAGCACGTTATAATCGGCTTCGTTATTTACAAGATTTTTTTCATAGATAATCAAATAGATGTTGTTTCTGTAAAAGACTTGCAAAAGAAGATTAGAACTGATTATGAAGATTTAAAGCCAGGTATTTATAGATTGATTGCAAAATCGAGAAATACCAACCCTGGAAATTTAAACGATGATGCCATAGATTCAACTGTAGAATCTGCACTTAGAGAATTCAAAAAAATAGGTTGGGTAACATTAAATGATGACGAGTTCGACTTATTGCCAGCTTTTGATAGATTGATTGCCATACACGAAGACCATATAAACAATATAGACGAAACCCTAAATGAATTGAAATGAAAAGATACCCTAGAATAAAAAGATTATCCACTCTGGGCATCGTGCATCATCAATCATTTGATTATGATTTCAACCCATTTAGAACCGACTTTGTTGGCGAGGGTGGTTCTGGCAAAAGTATGATTGCAGATATTCTACAACTCATTTTTGTTGGTTCTGCTGCATTTCATTCACCTACAGATAGTAGCGAGCCAAGGAAACCCAAAACAATGGTATTAAGGACTGGTGGCAAAGGAACAGATATGGGTTACGCCTTTATTAATGTAGAACTTGGCAAAGATGCCTTTGTAGCCATAGGCATATACCTTGAAAGTACAGGAAGCTCACACTCTTTCATTATTCAACAAGGCGAAAATTTTGAGCCAGAAGATGAATTACTTCCATTTGGTAAAGCCCTTGGTTTCTCAGATTTTCTAAAGGACAACAGCATCTTGCCAATAGAGGATTTAAAAAATCACATATTCGATACTAAAGGATATGTATGTGAATCTTGGACAAGATTAGATAAGTTTCACAAGCTATTATTTGAAAATTATATTATTCCGGTTGACTTATCTATTAATCAAGAATCTTTAAAAAGCTATGCTAAAATTATTCAGGCTTTTTCCAGAGAATCATTGGATATAAAAAAAAGCGAGAAAATTCAGGAATTTCTCTTTGGAAACGATAAGGAAAAAGAGCTTAAGCTAGATTTTGATAAGGCTGTTGAAGAATTGAGTGGCGATATACGTCAGTTTGAATCTAATAGAGATGAGATTGATAGGTTAACACATAAGCAAACAGAACTACAAGAACTTCTTAGTTTAAAAAAGGATAGAGACGAGGCTCAAAGCGATTTTTCAAACACAAAATTTCACTACTTAAATCAGCAGATTGAAAAGTCTAATGTGAAAATGGTACAAAGGTTAAATTCCTTTTTCAATAATCGAAACATCTTAATTGGGCTTAAAAATTTTGCCGAGACTAAAGTTGAAGAACTGAAATTGAATATACCTGCTTTAGACGAAGAATTTGATAAAGCTTCTGCGGCAAGAATGTTATGGCTAGGAAAAAGCAATGACTTGAAAAAGTATTTTTCTTGGATGCAACACTTTGAAAAGACGGGTAAGGAACTGTTAGAACATTATCGAAACTATCATAAAAATAAACAGGACATTGAGCGAATAGAAGAGTTTAAGTCACTTTTAAAAGACAGTGGTATTTACAGTTTCTTTGGAAAAAATAATAAACTCAACAAGGATTCATTGTTGAATATAGCAGAAACAGTCAATGCAATCGAGAAGTCACTCGAAGAGAAAAAGAAACTAAAGGTCCTCAATAATTTAGATGATACTTCATCACTTGCGCATTGGGCGTTAAATCTTAAAAGAGGATTGAGCCCTAAAGAGGAAAGTGTAGTACACAAATATCAAAACGATAATATTACCACCAAAGAACCTATAAATGGGATAAAGTCAAGGTATATTCCAGACCCAAAATTGTTGATTGAAAATCTGCAGGTCACAAAAGATGAAGATGATGGATTTTGGTTGGATTTAGGTGGTGTTCGTGAGTATATTCCTTATGTACCAGAACCAATATTTGATACTGGTAACTCAGATAAAATCAAGGAATATTTTTCAAATCAAAAGGCAACTTTGGACAATGATATCAAGGATTTAGAAAAAGAATTTAGGAACTGGACGATTTTAAAAGGATTGCTAAATAAGCTGGATAACCCATCAGCGTACCTTTTGTCTTGGGAATTAAAAGATGCCAATTCTAAGTTCGATAAGCACGAGTTGTATGAGGAAACAGCGGATGAAGTAAAACGTTATTTGAAATTACTTGATGAAGACGAAAAGATAGATGATGGACTCAAAAAGGCAAACAAGACCTACAAGAAAATAGACAAAAAGCGTTCTGAAAATTCTTCTATAATTAAAGGATTAGGAACAAGTCTGAAAACGATTTCAATTCCTGAAATCGATGATGATGTCAGGAAATTGACCACAAAGTATAATTATCGGACAAAAGACACGGATGGCTTTGAGAGTGTAAAAACAACACTTAATGAACAAAAGAGTTTCTATGATGCTTTTATTACTACCCTACACAAAGAGTCAAAAAATGAAATTGCTATTGAAGATTTAAAATTTGAAGATAAAGCAATAGATGTCTTTAAAGCGGATTTGCAAAAATTAGTTGATGTACACCCAAAAGTTATTTCAGAAATTAATACGGATGAGAGTGAAGTTACCGCAGAAGCATTAGATGCAAAAGATGCAATTAATTCAGAATGCCAAAGACAATACAATCATAAATATGTTTTAGTCATAAAGGAATTTTTGAAAGAAAAAGCCAATCGCTATTTAGAAACAGATGATTTTAAACAGATATGCTCAGAAATTCTACCACCAGAGATTTTTTCGGAAAAGGATTTAGAAGATGATGAAATCATCCCACGTATTAAAAAGTTGCTTGACGACATCAACATCAAGAATAAAAAACTGAATATTAGAAAGCTGCAAAAGTTAACGAGCATCGTTGATAAGGTCAATACTGAGGTAAGCGAACAGATATATTACTCAAGAAAAATTAGGGATTTCATTGATGCAGACGATAAGACGATTACTGGCGGTCACAGGGCAAAACTGTCCATCAATTTTGAAAACAGTTATCCTAGAGGCTGGATGGAAGACTTTATTGATAAAATACGCGAAGATATTAGAGTGTCTAGTGAGAATAATTTATTCAATGATTTACAAGGTGTTTCAAACGAATTGGAAAAGTACACGTCTTTAGAAGAGAAAATGCAGGAAGCTTTTTATAGATGCGGTGGTTCTAGAAATCTAAAACCTAAAGTTTTAGAATTACTTAATCCAAAATCATATTATGGATTAAACTTTACCATTCAATCCTTACACGGAAAAACTAATCCAGGAAGCACAAGCCAAACCTATGCAGCAATTGCCCTTTTGTGTATTGCTAGACTCTCATTAATTAATAGAGGTGCTAAAGATAAAGTAAGGGATGGAATTAGGTTTATGCCCATTGACGAAGCAGCAGGACTAGGAAGTAATTTTGATATGCTTTACGACATTGCTAAGGCAAATGATTACCAGATTATATCGTTATCAATACAGCCATATAAAGTAGATATGTTGAACCAATATATCTATTTGCTTCATAATAACTTAGAAGAATCTGATAAGGTAAATTATGAACCGGTTCCAATATTTGGGGATTTTGAGAACAATAATAATTAAGACGTAAAACACCAATATGTAAAATCAGAATGAAAAAAGATGTTGAATGGAAATATCTGATTGGTCTTAACCAACTATATAAAAACGAAAAGACCAACTTGAAGATTAGCAACAATAGCTTTATTAAACAAATACTAATGAAGCAAAAAAAGTTGATAAAGCCCAAGATGGGTAACCCTAATATTTTGGAAGCCAAATATGGCTTTAAGGTATATTATGAAAAAGAATTTTTGGACTATTTCGAGTATTATTCCAACTTCTTTGAAAAAGCTGGATTAGAGAGTAACGCACACAAAACCTATAATGAGGATGACTTAAAAAGTTTAGCTTTTATTTATTATCAGAAAGACCAACTTAAAAAAAATCTTACAACGGAATATACTTTCTCAGCGAGAGTTTTTAAAGGGAAAGGGGCAAAATATTTAACAAATAAGCCCAGTTTACGCAATGCAGTATTACAGCTTCTGGAAATTGATGAGTTCCCAGAGAAAGACCCGAAGAATGCACAATGGCGATTCGTAGTAGATTGTGAAAATCCTAAGTTGGTTGTTATTTGCGAAAATATAGCATGCTTAAAAGTACCCTACGAATACAAACAGAATAATATAGAATTATGGTATGTAGGTGGTAACAATACCAATCCTTTAAAAGATATTCCTGACAAAAAAATAGAATTACCTCTATTTTACTTTTGCGATTGGGACCATCACGGACTATCTATTTTTTCGAGAATAAAAGACATCTTTAAAGAAAAAGGAAAAGAAATAACATTAATTGAACCTACTTCATTAGATGATGCACTACCTGTAAATTCGCCACATCATAAAAGTAAATGGCGCAAAAAGGAATTTTCAGGATTAAAAATTGAGGACTTTTCTACGCAACAACAAGAAATAATCAACAGTTTAATTCAAGATGATATTTGGGTAGAGGAAGAGTCGATGGACTTGATTGAGCTTCTTTCTGAGATAAATTGAATTAAAAAAACCTATAAATATTGAGATTTGGTAGAGATAGAAAAAATAGATTCAAAACTTGTATTAAAATACTATTCCGATTATGAACCTACGGAATGGTTAGATAAGAAACTGGAAACACTAATTCCTTTTAAAATCAAGCACATTTTTAATGTTGGAAGTAAATCTCTTCTTAAAAGGGTTGAAAATGAATTTGAAGAATCTGAGTACTTTTTTGAGATTGGGGAATTGATGGACAACTATTATGGTGTCTATAGAGAAGTTTTAGGACTTAATAATACTTTCTTCTTTCATAAATCCTTGGATATAAATCTTGATTATTTTTTTGTAAAATCCAAGTCCTCGCTTCTACTGCAAATAGATAGGCATTTACAAGAAGATATTTATATTGGTGGCTCAAAAGAGACAATATTACCAATTGAAGAGTTCGAGAATCTAATTAAAATTTTCCCTACTACCCACGAAATTAGCCTCTATCGTCAGGCAAAAGTTACTTCAATCCTAAAGAATTATTTTGACCATATTTCAGATAAAGAAGAGTCTTATCAAAACTATCTAAACAAGAAAACACCGACTTATGGTAGCAACTTAAGAAAAACTTTTAGAGAAGCTGATATTATAAAATATCAAACGCTTTTAGAGAAACTAAAAGAAATGCTTTCTAACGAGGTAAAGTATACGGAACATCAATGGCAGGCTGAGATAATCGAAATAATATTATTACTCTTTCCCAAGTATATTGCCGTATTTGACGAAGTAAAGTTTAAAGATATTTATAATAATAAAACTAGAAGATTAGATTATGGATTAATTGACTTTATGGGGAATCTTGATATTGTTGAAATTAAAATCCCTTTTGATAAGAATATAGTATCTGCCAATCCTTACAGAGACAATCACATTCCTAATAGAGATTTATCCGGGACGATAATGCAAATTGAGAAATACATATTCTACTTAAATAAAACTGGTGCAATTGGCGAAAAAAAGTTAACTGAAAAATACAAAGACCAGTTGCCATCAAATGTAAAAATTAAAATTACTAATCCAAATGGATTGATTATTATGGGAAGAGATAATAAGCTAACTGAAAGTCAACTTTCAGATTTTGAGATTATCAAGAGGAAGTATAAAAATATCATAGATATTTTCACGTATGATGATTTAATAAGAAGAATGGAAATAATGTTGGCTCAATTAGAGCGTATTTGATTATTTGCTCTTGTCCTCGCCAATTCACTAAAACCAATTCAAATATTCTATTTTAGTATTTGCTTAAATAAGAAATTAATGTAACTTTGTTCAATGGAAAATAATTCTTGCATAAGACAACAAGCCGATTTAGAACAAATTAATCGTTGCAAAGAGACAGTTTCAGAACTAAGTGAATCTTTTGATTATTTAGCGAATGGACTTTCATTAGTTGGGAATAGCGTAAGACTTAAAATACTATACCTACTCTTTGAAGAAGATAGGCTTTGCGTTTGTGATTTAAGTGATATTCTTGGAATGAATATTTCGGCCATTTCCCAGCATTTGAGAAAAATGAAAGACCGAAATCTATTAGAAACCGATAGAGAAGCCCAAACGATTTATTACTCATTGACCGCTGGATATGAAAAACTACTCAATCCGTTTTTTGAAATTCTAGATAAGAACAAAGTTTTAGAAGCGATATGAAAAGTGAAAACAAATTAATTGGAGCAGGTTTACTAACAGCACTTGCAGCTTCCTTATGCTGTATTACGCCTGTTTTGGCTCTTATCGCAGGAACAAGTGGAATTGTTTCAACATTTTCTTGGATAGAACCTTATAGACCTTACCTAATCGGGCTCACAATTTTAGTTCTTTGTTTTGCTTGGTATCAAATGCTAAAGCCAAAAAAGGAAATCGACTGTGAATGTGAGACAGACGAAAAACCAAAATTCACGCAGTCCAAAACTTTTTTAGGAATTGTAACTGTATTTGCAATAGTAATGTTGGCATTTCCATACTATTCAGGAATTTTTTACCCAGACACGGCAAAACAAATTATCGTTGTAGATAAATCGGATATTAAAATAACTGAATTTAAAATTAGCGGAATGACCTGCGCGAGTTGTGAAGAACACGTAAACCACGAAGTGAATAAACTCAGCGGAATCGTGAGCTCAAAAGCGTCGTACGAAAGTGGAAATGCAATCATTGAATTTGACAAATCCAAAACCAATGAATCGGAGATTGAGAAAGCAATTAATTCTACTGGTTATAAAGTGACCGACAAAAAAGAAAAATAATGGAAACTATACTGACATCTGAAATAACTTGTCCAAACTGCGGACACAAAAAAGTAGAAGAAATGCCAATAGAATCCTGTCAATTCTTTTATGAATGTGAGAATTGCAAAACGGTTCTAAAACCAAATGAAGGAGATTGTTGTGTTTATTGTTCTTATGGGACTGTACCCTGCCCACCGATTCAAGAGAGCAAAGGGTGTTGTTGAAAAATCATATTTAAGTTCACTTCCTCTTATCCCCAGCCTCTTTATCAAAGGCAATTAGATTAAACAGTTCTCGCATTCTGCTACGAACACGATTGCCATAACGTTCTTCTAATTCTTCAGCATTTAGGTTGGTGGTTGCGTGAGTTTTGATTTTATGTTTGGTCTCAAGGTATAGTTCATATCGAGATAAAAGTACTTCGCCCATTACGTTCAGGTCTTTACCATAAAAACGTCCGGCAGGTTCAATGCCTAAATCATCAAAGCAGAAAAATTTGGTGTTTCCATACTCTTCAATGGTCTTAAAACCAAGATGGTTAAAACTGAAGGTCACATTTCTGCAAGGAATCATTTCATAGGGTCTTTGCATCGGAACAATATATCTCAGTAATTTCATTAAGCTAGTTTTTCCGCAACCAACTGGTCCGGAAAGTAAGATACCCTTATCGATGTCAATTCCATAGGTTATACAATTGGCTTTATCCTTAATGAAATACGAGCAGAGCTTTAGCAGTATATCTCTATCTTCGTCATAAATTCTGAACTTTTCGCCGAAAAGCAGTTTCCCTTTGGCGTTCAGATAAATTAAGATTTTTGGAAAATCGTAGAGTACACTTTTGCCATCAAATTTTCCTAGCGAGTATTCCACGCCACCTTCGGTAATTTTAGAGGGGTTGTCCATAATCTTTGTTTTTAGTGGTTCGCAAGTTGTCCTTTATTTGGGACGCTTGTTTTTTGTTTGATTCGTTTTTTTCGTCGAACAATTCTGTTCTGTCCATCCAATTTGTGGCTAGAGCTCGCCAATCACGAATTGCTTGACCATCGCTTGTTTGCCAGTTCCGGGTTTCATAGTGCTCAAAGAACTTTTTTCCCTCATCTGCATCAAAACCATTTTCTTCAAAAAAATCAATAACCGCCTGCCTGCCTTTTGGCTGTTTTATATAGTTTTCTTGTTTGGTATTGTTTGTATTAGATACCAATACTTGTCCATTTATGGGATGGTGCTGTCCCACAACTGGTTCACGTATGGGATGGTACTGTTCCGCAAGCTGTTCTAATGTGGGATTGTACCGTCCCATATCTGGTTCACTACTTGTACCAATAATGAACATCTTGATTTTACTTCCTTTGTATGGATTGTTAGATGGGAAATAGGATAAATAAAGCCACGAGTCCAAATCCGTAACGCAGCGATGGTATGTGGATTTTGAGCCTATTTTGGCACAGCGCATCAAATCTCTACGATTCACATAAAATTCATCTGCAAAGCGACTACTGTTCCATTCTTGGAACAGCGCCATATACAGACTGATATGGGTAGGATTTAGGCGGTCATCAAAATAGAACTTTTCAAAAGCCGCATTAAGTAGCTTTATATAGTTCATTATTTAAGAATTTGAACCGTGCTGTACACGGTTGGAAGTCATTATGTTTTGTATTTCCTCGGCATCGTAATAGATAATACCACCAACTTTGGTGTAAGGTAAAGTACCATTGATGCGAAGGTTTTGCAATGTGCCTGGACTTACCTGAAGCAAATCCATAACCTCTGAAGATTTAAGGTATTTTTTGAGTTTACCAGTAGCTTGTTTGGATAATAATTTTTTGATGTCATCGAGCAATTCCATTTTGAATTCCCGAAGGTCGTCTGTTGTAATAATACTTGTCGGCATAATAGAACGGTTTTTAAAGAAAGAGACTATCGCATCGCTTTCAACTAATTTGATAGCCTCTGACCTGATTTGACTTTCGTTCTACAAATTTGAATAGCTTTAATGGATTTTATTCCCCAGTATAACCGTACTACCGTCAAAATTTAACATTTTGAAATTCAGTTTATTTTGGTGGTGTTTTGAGGTGTTTCCATAGTTAACATACCCTTGAATTGCATTAAAATTTATGAAAAATGAGTGAAGAATGTAATTACCGTAGGTCAACCGTAGTACGGTCTTTTTTTAACATATAAAAGAAGGAACGAATGATAGCAACTAGCGACTATTCCTCGCTTTTGTCCATTTCCGAAAGAAGGGAAGCTGTCAACTGGTCGAGGAACAACGTCCGGCTATTTTTGCGATTTTTAATGTCCTGAAATGTTTTGTAGATTTCCTTTGGAGTAAAGTCGAATACTTCTTGCAAAATTTTAGATAATTTAATAATACTTAGACCCTTTTGTTTCGTCATTCCAGCAGCACTTAGTGAATATAGAAGTTCAACCCAGTCTGTATTTGTGAACGGCCATGGAATTTTTTCTGTAGGTTTTATAGTCACACTATTTCCGTTCACTCTACTTTTAATAGAATGTTTCTTTTGGTCCATATAGTTGATAAGAGATATATAAGCCTTGAACTTTCCTAAAAGCATATCTCTCGGTGTACAAAAATCAGGGTCTTGAAAATAGAATTTGGAAGTAGTAATATGATAGATATCAAGATGCTTTCTGGTGTAATAAGCTTTGTCAAAGTGGGTTGCACCAGATTTAACGTATTGGCCGAAATCAAGGTTATAAAGGAAAAAGCGATTTAATTTACTAATCTTCTTTTTTATAAATTTTAATTGTGCAGCTCTGTCTGCTTTGGGAAATTGAATTTCAAAAGAATGAATTTCTGAGAAATATATAAGTTTAACCAATGGCACTTGTTTTATTTTTTTGAAGAAGATTATTTCATTCTCAACACTTTCAAAATCATTGGTCAGAATGTTTCTTTTAAAAACAGTAAGCAAGTTTCTACTTAACTGAATAGAACGATAGGATTGTTCCAAAATCGGTAGATTTTCGAGACTTATCTCGTCTAATGCTACGAGAAGATTTTTGCCTAACGTTTCTAAATCCATTTGCAGCCATAAATACAGTTAAGCCCAACAATATTGGGGGCAGTCTTAGTTTGGGTGGATTAGTTGTTGTTAGAGCTCTTTAGTTAGCGAATGCGCAGGACAGGTACTTTGTTAGCAGAACTTTTTACGACAAGGGACATCTAAAGAGCTACTGAAATGTAATAACATAATTTTGAAAGAAGGTTATTTTATTCCGTAGATATCTACGGAATGAACCGTATTTTCCTACGGTAATCGCTGCAACCCTAGTATAAATGCTATTTTGATTTTTTTCGATAGCGAGAAATAAACTGTCTTCTGTTTTTTACCCCTGTTTTTTTGTAGATGTTTGAAGCGTGTTTAGAAACAGTACTTTCTGCAATAAATAAATCTTTGGCTATTTGTTTGTAACTGAGATTGCTGAGAATGGACAAGGTAATCTCTATTTCCCTTCTTGTCAAGTTTTCATAAATGATTTTCGTTTCTGCTGAGTTAATTGCCTGTTCTTTACTCATAGCAAATACTTCGTACATTTTGGTCTTGTTTTCTAAAAAATATAAATGTCTATCTATTTCAATAATGGATATGGCGTAAAAAGCTGTGTTCATAACTGTAAAAGTCAACCATTGAAAATCCCCGATTAAGGTCAATATAGGTAACAATGCAATACTTGTCACACTAATCATCGATAATCTGTTACGACGTAGGATATATTCATTTGGATTGTTTGGATGCGAAATTCTTTCATAAAACATTCCTAAGAACACAAAGGCAAGAATTGAAATAGGGATGGTAAAAAGTAACCTTGAAGAGTCCAAGGAATAAGTAAAGAAGTATGGGATTAAAAATAGTATAATAAAACTTCCAGAAGACAAAATCGCCAAATTTCTAATGGAAGAATTGTACTTTAATACTATGATATCATATTCTTTATAGAGGTAGTAAACTATATAAACACATAAAGCTATGGCAACACCATAGGTTATGATATACTGAAGAATAAGAGGGCCAGGAAAATTCTTGATTGGCAAAAAACCACCGGTTAGATTATAAGTAATGAATAGAATACCCAAAGATAAAAATCGTTTATAACCACTTGAATCTTTTCTAGTTGAATAGTAGAGTGTAAACAATACAATGACTGTATCTAATAAAAGATAGAAAAAAGTAGTCCAATGTATTGATGTTCCAAACATTTATCTTTTTCATCGCTGCTCAAATTTGTTGGTTTCTAAATTTTTTTTCACATTTCCCCAATGAAATATAGTACCGTTCATTGCTACATATACATCTGGTTTTAGAAATTGAACTGAGCATAAGGCGTAACCTAAATTAAAAGGGGCATCTGTACCATTGGATGTGCCTAGAACAAATGAGCCAACCAAGACTATCGTTTTCTTTAGGTTAAGTTTTCCGATATATTTTGCGGTATCTTCCATAGTGAAAGTACCGTGGGTTAATATTATTTTTCTCGCGCTCGTAGCTTTGATTTTATCAACCAAAAGCCGGCGGTCATCATCTGTAATAAAGCGACTATCTTTATTGAGGACATTTTCTATCGAATAGGAAAATGAAACATTTGCCGACTCAAAAAATTCCTCAATTGAGATTTTATTTTCTTGGGTCTGATTATTTTCTGTATCGTAGTCCAGCCCCTCAATTGTACCGCCTGTTGTGATTATATGTATCATAAAATAGGACTTGTTGTGACCTATAAATATAATGGTTATTATTTGTAATTTATTTTCATTCAGTCAATTGGGCGGTCAGGAATTCTAAGATTCCTTCCATTTCATTCTCTGCAACCGTACCGCATTTAAAATGGCCAACAAAGCGACACCCACATCCGCAAAGACTGCTTCCCACATTGTAGCCAATCCACCCGCACCTAAAATCAGAACTATTGCTTTCACACCAAATGCCAAACCAATGTTCTGCCATACAATTCTTCGGGTAGAACGACCAATTTTAATTGCTCGTGCAATCTTGCTCGGTTGGTCGGTTTGGATGATGACATCCGCTGTTTCAATGGCTACATCGCTACCCAAACCACCCATAGCGATTCCTACATCGCTTGCAGCAAGCACTGGTGCATCATTAATACCGTCGCCTACAAAGGCTACCTTTGTATCGGGTTGCTTTTTTAGTTCTTCTACTTCGTTCAGTTTATCTTCTGGTAGCAAGCCGCCCTTTGCCCAATCAATATTGAGTTCATTGGAAACCTGTTGTGTAATGGAATCTTTATCGCCCGAAAGCATTATGATTTTTGATATACCTGCTTCCCTTATTTGCTTGATAGCTTGGTGGGCATCTTCTTTAAACTTGTCAGCAATCGTTACATAGCCTACAAATTTTCCGTTTATGGCAACCATCACAATGGATTCAACAACATTATCCGTTTCAGAAGGAACCTCTATGTTGTTTGAGGCCATCAAAGCTTTATTACCGACCAACACCGTTTTTCCATTGACCGTTCCTTTTAGTCCCTTTCCGGCAACCTCTGAAACATCGGTCGCCTTATAATCCAAACCATCCGCTTTATATTCCAGTATCGCTTTGGCAATGGGATGGGTGGATTGTTCTTCCATCGCCATCAGGTATTTCATAAACTCAGCTTCGTCAAATGTGATGGACTTGATTTCCTTGATTTTAAAAACCCCTTTTGTAACGGTTCCGGTCTTGTCCATTACGACCGTATTTACCTTGGTCATTGCATCCAAAAACGATGCACCCTTAAACAATATTCCATTTCGGGATGCTGCACCAAGTCCGCCAAAATATCCTAATGGAATGGAAATGACCAATGCGCAGGGGCAGGAAATCACTAGGAATATCAGGGCTCGGTAAAGCCAATCCCTAAACACATAATCGTCCACAAAAAAGTAAGGCAGGAAGGTCAGGCCAATGGCGAGGTACACAACGATTGGTGTATATATCCTTGCGAACTTTCGTATAAATAATTCTGTCTTTGATTTTCTTGCAGTCGCATTCTGTACCATATCCAAAATCCGGGCAATGGAACTGTCCTTAAATTCTTTATTGGTTTCCACTGCAATGACACCATTGAGGTTGATACTTCCTGCAAAAACTTTTTCGTCTTTTGCAATGGTGTCGGGTTTGCTTTCACCAGTTATTGCAGCTGTATTCAACGATGCTTTTTCGGATAACAGAATGCCGTCCAAGGGAATTTTTTCGCCCACGCGTACCTGTATCTTTTCGCCAATCTCGACTGTTTCGGGGTTGACTACAACAAAATTCCCATCACGATAAACCACCGCCTCATCCGGTCGTGCATCCAACAAAGCCTTAATGTTTCCCTTCGCACGATTAACCGCTGCACTTTGGAACAGTTCACCCACGGCATAAAATAGCATTACTGCCACACCTTCGGGGTATTCGCCTATGGCAAATGCACCCAAAGTGGCAATGGACATCAGAAAAAATTCAGTAAAAAAATCGCCATTCTTAATACTGTTCCATCCTTCCTTGATAACAGGAAATCCAACAGGAATGTAAGCTACCGAGTACCAAACGATTCTGACCCATCCCTTGAAAAATGGAAAGGCATCAAAATAATCAATGGCAATACCAATGATAAGCATCACGAAGCTGAAAATCGCGGGCAAGTAGGTTCTTAAGTTAGAAACTTCTTCAGGACTGCTATGGTTATGACCATCGTCGTGACTATGGTCGCCCTGGTGTTCTTTAGGGGCTAGGTCACGTAAATTCACTTTTTTCTTCTTCATTGGGCTGGTTTATATTGGCTTAAAATCTTATTTAAATCACTTGGTAGTTTCATTCTTTTTAGTGGTGGAACACCGGAACCACCTGTATTTCCGGTTGGTACGTGGTCGATAAATGATTTCCACCCACCGACAAGAAGACGAATGATTTGACCAAATATCTCTTTTAGGTCTTTTTGGCGAAAACCAAATTTGAGCATCAACCAATGACTATAAGTGTGTTCCAAAGGATAAGACTGACCGATAATATGTGAGCGTTCAAGATGAAACCAAGCTCTTGAAAAATTGTCTTTTTCGAGATATGAACGATATTGATTAAGCTCTTCAGAATAATGTTTTTTGAGTTCTACGGGTATGATTGTGTTGAATTTCATCAGTACGTTATTTAATTGCCAAATTACTACCTAAGACGATGCAACGGAAGTGCATTTATTGACCACTACATTTCTCGCAGATTCCCTTTAATACTAAGTTGGCGTCCTCAGTTACATAGCCATCTGGTAGGTTGATATGTGGTATTTTATGCTCGGTTAAGCACACAGTTTCATCACAGTTATTACAATGGAAATGAAGGTGCAAATCCTGTTCAAGACTGCAATCGCAACCTGGTTCACAAAGCGCGTACTTCTGTATTCCCGTACCATCATCTATTTGGTGGACAATCTTCTTTTCCTCAAAAGTGCGTAACGTTCTATACAAGGTTGTACGTTCCGCTTTTGCGAAAGCAGTCTCAATATCCGTCAAAGAAATGGCTGCATCTTTTTCTGCTAAATACTTATAAATTAGTATTCGCATTGCCGTTGGACGAACGCCATTTTCAGTAAGTCTTTTTTCTATTTCTTTCATTATTTAGTTTTTTTTATCAATGTCCGTCTTCTTCAGATTCGCCCTTTTTCATTTCTGCCATTAAGTAGTAGGCGTTGTTAAAGGCATATTTTGCATTTAATTTTTGTTCTGTTAAAAATGTAATGGCAATCCAATCACCATCCTGTGTACCCTTAATTATTTCATACGGTATAAAAGCCCAATTATCATCTTCCTTTTCAGATGAAAACACAAAGAACCTATTACCATCAGCAGCTATGGCACTTTCGGGCATAGCCAATGTTTTAGTGTTGTCTGTTTGGATGCGTCCCTGAATATACATTCCGGGAATAAGGTTACCTTTCTTATTTTCAATATCGGCGTGGACGTGAATTGCTTTTGGATTCTGTTCAAAAGTCTTTCCAACGGAATAGATTTCTGCGGTAAGTTCTTTCCCAGGAATGGATTGGACATTGAAAGTAACTTTTTGCCCTTCCTTGACTTTATACACATCCTTTTCAAAAACCATTAAATCCGCGTGCACGTGTTGAGTGTCCACGATTTCCATTAGGTCGGTCTGTGGGTCTACGTACTGGCCTGTTTTAATTTCTACTTTTTGAACAAATCCCTCAATGGGACTTCTGAGCGATACACGCTGATAAATTGTGCCGTTTCTCACACCAGCTGCGCTGATACTCAACTGTTGCAATTGCGCTTCAAGGCCTTTTACCATACTTCGGGATGCCTGATATTCGGCTTCTGATTTTTGAAAATTTGCACCGCTTCCTACCCCAGCATCATATAGGGTTTTTTGTCGTTCATATTCCTTTTTAAGGAACTGACTATTGCTGTATGCATTGAGGTAATCTGTTTGTTTCTGGATGATATTGGGATGAGATAAATAGGCAACGGTTTGGCCCTTGTTGACTTTATCGCCCTCAATGACGTTGATGGACACCACATTTGCACCAACCACGGTCGTGATGGTGGCCTCGTTCTGTGGCGGGACTTCCAATTGACCGTTGGCTTTCACATACCCGCTCATATTTCGCATTTGCAATGTATCGATTTGCATTTGTAAAGCTTCGAACTGTTTGGTAGTGAGCATCACTTCCTCAGCTTCACCTTCGGAATGTTCTTTTTCCATTTCGGAATTTGCCTCTTTGTTCTCTGAGGTATCGCTTTTTGAATTGCCACAAGAGGTCAATGCTAATAGCATCACTAATAGTCCGATGGCTCTATATTTGGATAGGTTTTTCATTATTGTTTGAAATATTGTAGTTCGAAAACTGATTTTAGATAATTGTCAAGAGTGTCCAGCGCATCCATTTCGGTCTGTATGGCATCCCTTATTATTTGAGTAAAAGCTGCATAATCGACTGCACCTTCTTTATAGGCTATCAAAGCACCCCGTCGCTGTTCCTTGGCGAGTGGCAACGCTTTGTTTTTGTAAAATTGCCAAGATGCTTCCCACTTTTGGTAAGCTTGTAAGGCTTGTCGATATTCTGATTGTAATTGGCGTTTAACAAAATCCGCATTAGTCTTGGCGATTTCGCTATCAATTTTAGAAGCCTTGGCCTGACTGCGTTTGGTGCCAGAGAATAGGGGAACGGATATTCCTGCCTGATAGGTGTAGAATCCGCTGCTTCCGTTCACTTGTTGCAATCCGCCCTGAAGGTTGAGATTAGGCAACAAATCAGAACGAGCAGCTTTGTAGCTGGCTTCAGCTTCGTCGATTCGCTTTTGTGAAAGTTCCAGTTCGGGATGATTCTCAATACTAGTGGGTATTCCCATTAAAGCCATTTCACTTTCGTCTAGGGTGTCGGGAACGGTGTAAAAAGTATCGGAAACCAACCATAGATTGAGCTTTTGAAGTGCAATGGCATAGTCGCTCTCGGCTTGTAACAGTTTATTGTTGATTTGCAATGCTTGATTGGTCGCAGACGAATATTCCAATCGTGAAATGGCCTCTACTCTGAAATTGAGTTCGATTGCTTTTTCAAATTGTGAATAGATGGAATCCAGTTCACGGTAGAGTTCATATTTCTGTCGTTGTTGATACGCTTGAGACCACGCCTTTTTTGCTTCCTGTTCCACTTGCAGTCCTGAAAGGTCAAGAGAGGTTTCGGCTAAGGCAATACGCTGTTTTTGCAAACGCTTTTTTGCGCCAATTCCGAAAAGATTTATGTTTTGTTGCCCTACACCTACCAAAGTATAAATACCCTGACCGTCGCTTACTTCCTCACCACCAGTAAACACTTGGGTATTACCGAAGTCATAAGCCGTACCCTTAAGGGCGTTCTGTTTCTGGATTTCCAACTGTTTCGTTTTCAACAGAGGATAGTTTTTTTTAGAAATTTCTACCGCCTGTTCCAATGAAATTATAGGTAAACTATCTCGTTTAGTTTGTGATTGTTGTGCTTCCACCTTCGTGAAAGCAAAAAGGAAACAGACTACCGCCGTCGCGGTAACAAACTTTGGACTTATTTTTTTCTTCCGTTCTGAACGCTTCTCGACCCATTGATAGAAGATGGGAAGGATAAAGAGTGTTAAAAGTGTAGAAGTAATCAAACCACCGATAACGACGGTCGCCAATGGTCGCTGTACTTCTGCCCCTGCGGAAGCTGAAATAGCCATAGGAAGGAAGCCTAAAATATCTGTAAATGCGGTCAGCATAATGGGGCGTACTCTTCTTTTTGTGCCCTCTATAATACGTTCTTTGAGGTCGGTAACACCTTCCTCTTTTAACTCGTTGAGTCCACTTATCATTACTAATCCGTTCAATACCGCAACCCCAAAGAGCACAATAAAGCCGACCCCTGCGGAAATGCTAAAGGGCATATCCCTGAGCCATAAGGCAAATACACCGCCTATGGTCGCCATCGGGATGGCCAAGTAAATCATCAAGGTCTGTGGAAACGATTTTAACGCAAAATAAATCAGGATAAAAATAAGGAACAACGCCACAGGAACTACAGTCTGCAATTTGTCACTTGCCCTTTCCAGATTCTCGAATGCGCCACCGTAGCGAATAAAATATCCTGGTGGTAAATCTAGGTTAGCATCCAGCTTAGTCTTAATCTCGTTGACTAAAGATTCCACATCACGTCCACGCACATTTACACCCACGTAGGTTCTACGGTTGGTATTGTCCCGGCTTATCTGCATCGGTCCCGGTGTGTACTCGATATTTGCCAATTCTTGAAGGGGAATCTGTGAACCGTTCGGTAAATTGATATACAGATTCCTAATGTCGTTGATATCTGTACGGTTCTGTTCGTCGAGCCTAACGACTAAATCGAAACGCTTTTCGCCCTCAAAGATGACACCTGCATATCCGCCAGCAAAAGCAGATTGGACTATCGTATTAAGTTGGTCGATGCTAACACCGTATTGTGCCAGTTTATCACGATTGTACTTTATAGTCATCTGAGGCAGGCCTGAAGTAGCTTCCGCTCTCATATCGCCTATACCTTCGGTACCCGCTATGATTTTGGTAATCTCGTCCGCTTTAGCAGCAAGCACATCGATATCCTCACCATAAATTTTAATGGCAACATCCTCACGGATACCTTCCAACAGTTCATTGAACCTCATTTCGATGGGTTGGGTAAACTCATAGTTGACACCTGGAATAATACTTACGGCATCCTTTATCTTGTCGATAAGTTCATCCTTTGATTCAGCTGACACCCATTCGTCCTGTGGTTTCAGTATAACAAATACATCGGCAAAGTCCATCGGCATAGGGTCGGTTGGTACTTCAGCCACACCTATACGACTCACAATTTTTTCTACTTCGGGAAATTCGGTTTTTACGATGCGCTCTATCTTGGTAGTGGTCTCAATCGTTTCGCTGAGGGAACTACCCGGCTTCAAAATGGCGTGGAAGGCTATATCGCCCTCATCTAATTGTGGAATAAACTCGCCGCCCATTTTAGAAAATACAAATACAGCTATTGCAAATGTTGCAACTGCAATACCCACGACCCACTTTCCTTTTTTTAAAGTTCGTAATAAAAGAGGTTCATACTTTCTTTGCACCCAAAATACAAAACGGTCGCCCCACGATTTCTTTTCCGTTTTTGGTGGTTTTAAAAATAGGGCTGACATCATAGGTACATAGGTTAAACATAGAAACATTGCCCCTATCATCGCAAATATGAATGTTAGTGCCATTGGTTGGAACATCTTTCCTTCTACACCTTCCAATGTTAAAATGGGTAGGAACACAATTAGGATTATCAATTGCCCGAAAAAAGCAGCGTTCATCATCTTTTTGGATGCATTAGCGGCTATTGAATCCCGGTCTTCTTTTTTCAAGGTCTTCTTTTTGAGTATATAGCTGCCCATTAAAAATACGCTGGCTTCCACAATGATGACCGCACCATCTACGATAATACCGAAGTCGATTGCCCCTAAACTCATCAGGTTTGCCCAAACATCAAAAATGTTCATCAGTATAAAAGCGAATAATAAGGATAGTGGGATAGTAGAAGCTACAATCAATCCACCACGCCAGTTACCTAACAAAAAGACCAAAACAAAAATTACTATAAGTGCACCTTCTAGTAAATTGTTGCGTACTGTTCCCGTAGTTTCACTTATGAGTTTACTTCTATCCAACAAGGGCTGAATGATAACCCCTTCCGGAAGTGATTTCTGGATTTCGGTCATCCTATCCTTTACACGGACAATGACATCGTTTGAGTTTGCCCCTTTAAGCATCATAACAAGTCCACCAACGACCTCGCCTTCGCCATCCTGTGTCAATGCCCCATAGCGCACGGCAGAACCGAATCGTACATCGGCAACATCACTTACGGTAATTGGCACACCGTTTTCATTTTTGATAATGATTTTTTTGATGTCATCAAGGTTGCGTACCAAACCTTCGCCACGAATAAAGTTGGCTTGGTGGTTTTTTTCGATATAAGCACCACCCGTATTTTTATTGTTCGCTTCCAAGGCTTCGAAAACATCTGTAATTGTAAGACCAATAGCCTTTAGTTCATTGGGGTCAACGGCTACCTCATATTGTTTTATTTTTCCACCAATGGCGTTGATTTCAACAACCCCTGGAACCATTGCCATTTGTCTTTGGACAATCCAGTCTTGCATTGTGCGTAAATCGGACAAGGAATACTTGTCCTGAAACTCAGGTTCAACTTTCAGGGTATATTGATATACTTCCCCCAAGCCTGTTGAAATAGGCCCCATAGAAGGTTGACCTAGTTCTTCGGGAATCTGCTCACGTACTTCAGTCAGTTTCTCGGAAACGAGCTGACGTGGCAGATACGTTCCCATATCATCATCAAATACAACCGTTACCACGGAAAGTCCAAAACGAGAAATCGAGCGAATTTCCTTTACATTGGGCAGATTGCTCATAGCAACTTCTATTGGATAGGTCACGAATTGCTCTATATCCTCTGTTCCCAGATTGGGCGATTGTGTGATGACCTGTACCTGATTATTTGTAATATCCGGTACGGCGTCAATGGGAACTTTAGTCATACTATAGATACCTGCACCGATTAGTGCCAAGGTTAGCAGACCAATTATAAATTTGTTATTGATTGAAAAATCAATGATTCTATTAATCATAGATTAAGGTGTTAATTCAGTTAAAATGATATTATGCTCTCGCGCAAGCGAAATGCACCAACTGAAGTTTTCAAAATTTGAAAACTTCAAAACGGGATATAGCTATCCTGTATAAACTAAATTAAACCTGCGGGGGTTGCAAAGGGGAAAGGGAAATATCTTTACCTATACTATCAAAATGGTTAAAGTTATCTTGCGGAATTAGTGGTTGCAACGGTTCAAATGTCGTAAGTCCGAAACTTATAGTATGAACGTGGCAACAATGGCAATTGCAAAATGGCGAGCATAGTTCGCAATCTTGGTCGTGGTCGCCATCAAAATCAGATACGGATGTGATTTGGGTGTCGTCTTTAACGTTCCCTGCATCACTACAAGGCACTACATTGAGTGCTAAGAAATATATTGATAGTATGATTGCTACAAATTTCACATTGCAAAGATAAAAATATTTTCGTGCAACTGTGTTGCAAAGATGAGTTACACTATTGAACCGAATCAATTACACTTCCACAAGTTAACATCTGTTCCCCATAATATGGGTTACTAATTTCTTTATCTTCACTTATCCAGAATGCCCCTCTATTATTATTTGCCATTGGACATTTTTGAATATATACCTTCGAACTTAGACCTTGTATAGTCTTAACAATCGGCACGAAATTTTGATTCAACACAACAAAATGACTACGCTGAGTTTCAATGTCTTCACTTTCATTAATTGATACCAATATTTTCTTGATTTTGGAAATATGGGCTTGTTCCATTTTACCCAAACCTGAATCAGAAACGGTCTTTAATCCTTCCAAAGTAGCCTTTGAGAAAGTCGAAACCTTTTGAGCATCACTAGCTACAAAGGCATCTTTCATTTTAAGATATGGGATTAAAGCAGATTGAAACGCAATTTGGGATGTCTCTGGTAATTTCATTTTCATTGTTGAACTGCCATTGGTTTCACTTTCCGTGTTCTGTGTTCCTAAATGTCCTTCGTGACCCGTCATAGTTTTTCCACCTGATTTGTTCATCATTGACTTCTTACCCTGCAATTGAGCAGCTGCATCTACCGTGAATGTTCCATTGGTCACTATTTCATCGCCCTCTTGTAATCCAGAAGCAACCATAAATATGTCGCCAACTCGATTACCGAGTGTTACTTCCTGCATTTCAAAAATGGGTTCATTTGGATTGGTTTTTATATAAACCAACGAGCGTTCACCTGTCCACAATACAGCGCTTGCTGGAATGCGAAGTTGTGCCTCTAAACTATTTGATTTGCTTTTGATTTTACCCGTGACAAACATCCCTGGCTTAAAAAGGCCTTTATTATTTTTCAAATTAGCACGCACTACTACTGTTCTCGTCTGGGTATTTAAAACAGGGTCTATAAAGGAAACCGTAGCATCAAATACTTCATTTGGATAGGCATTCGTCGTAATCTGGATTTTTTGACCTTTCTTAAATTCAGAAATCTGATTTTCATAGGCATCGAATTCTGCCCAAACATAATTTAGATTGCTCACTTTTACAATGGGTTGCCCTTGCTTTACGTAGTCGCCTTCAGAAGCCATTTTTTCCGATACTGTACCACTAACGGTAGCGTATATAGGGAAGTTTTCTCTAACTTTTCCAGATTCCTCAATGCTATTAATTTGGCTGTCCGATAGCTTCCAAAGTTTAAGCTTATTACGCACCGCTCTATATAATTCTGGTTGTGATACCTTAAGTGAAGCTGCGGTAATCAATTCTTGTTGAGCCGCTACCAAATTTGGCGCATAAATGGTGGCAAGCAATTGTCCTTTTCTTACTTCCTGGCCTTCAAAATTGATATTGAGACGCTCAATCCTGCCGTCAAAATAACTGGCTTGAATTGCGTTTTCTTCCTCATTCATTTTGATTTTACCTGAAAGGGAAATCATATTCTCGTTGTCTGCAGATGCATTGCCTACAATGGTGGTTTGAACGTTTGCCAATGCCATTGCATTTTTCGTCATTTTTATTTCGTTCATCGCCAAACCATCTGCACTAGATTCTGCTGGAATTAAATCCATACCACATATTGGGCAATCACCTGGTTCTGGTTGCATAATTTGTGGGTGCATAGAGCACGTCCACATTTGTTCAGCACTTTCGCCAGAATGGTCGTGCGTTTCGGTCATATCCGTCTCATCTTTTTCGGTAGAATTACCACCAAAAATGAGCCATCCACCAAGCAGTCCTACTAGGACTGCGATACTGATGTATAAAATGTTTTTATTCATAACTTTTCAATTTTAACTAAGTTTTCTAATCAATCTTTTTGGAACGTAACCTCAAAGCATTGGCAATTACTGAAACAGAACTAAAGCTCATTGCCAAAGCTGCAATCATCGGGGACAGCAGAATTCCAAAAAATGGGTAGAGTAAGCCCGCAGCTATCGGTATGCCCAAAGTATTATAGATGAGTGCGAAAAACAGATTCTGTTTAATGTTCCTCATAACAACGTGACTTAGGTTACGAGCTTTCACTATACCGTGTAAGTCGCCTTTTACTAATGTGAGAGCTGCACTTTCAATGGCTACGTCCGTTCCTGTTCCCATTGCTATACCAACATCGCTTTTTGCCAAAGCAGGTGCATCATTAATACCATCGCCAGCCATTGCAACCACGTTTCCATTTTTCTGAAGTTTTTCCACTTCCCGCAGTTTGTTTTCAGGTAGCATTCCTGCTTTAAAATCGGCAAGATTAAGTTCCTTTGCAACGGCTTGGGCGGTATCGTGATTGTCGCCTGTGAGCATTATCACATCAATATTTTTGTCCTGTAATGCTTTGATAGCCTTGGCACTTGTTTTCTTGATTTTGTCGCCTATAACAACATATCCTACGACTTTTCCTTTGATGGCTATATAGGAAACTGTTTTGCCTTGCTTTTGATACGTCTGCGCATCATTTTCCATAGCTTCTGAAAGCTTCGCATTTGCGAATTCCATCATTTTGGCATTGCCCAGAGACACTTCTTTACCATTGACGTTTCCTTCAACACCTTTACCTGTAACGGCATTAAAACCATCGGTTTTTAGAAATTCTGTCTGTTGTTCTTTCCCGTATTTAACTGTAGCTTCAGCAAGGGGGTGTTCACTTTGGCTGTTTAATGAAACTATGTATTGTAGTACTTCGTTTTCGGTAAAGCCATTATCAAAAGACCCAACTTTTTCGACCGTAGGTTTTCCCTCTGTGATAGTTCCCGTCTTGTCAACAATGAGCGTATCTACCTTGTCCATCTTTTCGAGTGCTTCAGCATTTTTGATAAGCACACCATTTTGCGCACCTTTACCAACGCCTACCATAACAGACATTGGTGTGGCTAATCCCAAAGCACAAGGGCAAGCGATTATTAATACGGCAATGGCATTGACTAAAGCATAGACATAAGCTGGTTCCGGCCCCCATATTGCCCAAACAGCAAAAGTTATCAAGGCAATTATTACCACAACTGGCACGAAATATCCCGAAACCTTATCGGCCAAATTCTGGATTGGCGCACGGCTACGACTAGCATCATTTACCATATGGATAATTTGGGATAATAGCGTGTCCGAACCAACTTTTTCAGCTTTCATTAAAAAGGACTGGTTGCCATTGATTGTTCCGCTACTGACTTTATCTTCTACGGTTTTATTTACGGGAATAGGTTCACCTGTAATCATTGATTCATCAATAGAAGTTTCCCCTTCGATTACAACACCGTCAACAGGAATCTTATCGCCTGGTTTTACTCTTAGAATATCACCCAACTCAATTTCATCGATACTAACTTCTTTTTCTTCACCATCGACAATTTTGATAGCCTTATTAGGTGCTAACTTCAACAGTTCCTTTACCGCAGAATTGGTCTTACTATGAGCACGTGCTTCGAGCAGTTGACCCAATAAGACTAAAGTGAGAATTACGGTAGCTGCTTCAAAATAAACGTGAACAGTACCTGCTTCGGTCTTAAATTGGTCTGGGAAAAAATCGGGTACGAGCATTCCGAATACACTGAATAACCAAGCAACACCAGCACCGATACCAATGAGGGTAAACATATTGAGGTTCCACGTTTTTATACTGCGATACGCACGCTCAAAGAACATCCAAGTGGCGTAAAACACCACAGGTATGGAAAGCACAAACTGAATCCAGTTCCAATACTTCATTTCCAATATATCATATAATGGATTGTTGGTCAGCATTTCGGACATTGCAATTATGAAAATGGGTAATGTAAATGCGACCGCTATCCAGAATTTTTTGAGCAGTTTTATATAGGTCTTTTCCTCTGCGGACAGGTCGGGTTCCATAGGTACTAAATCCATCCCACAAATTGGACAGCTTCCCGGTTCGTCCTTGACGATTTCGGGATGCATCGGGCAAGTGTATTGCGTATTAGAAGCAGTCGATAGATTCATTTCTTCAACCAAATCCATTCCGCAGACTGGACAATCACCTGATTTGTCATAAGTTTTATCCCCCTCGCAATGCATCGGGCAATAGAACGTTCCCGTTCCTTTACCTTTAGGCTTTTCTTTCTCTTTAGCTGACGAGTGATGATGTTCGCCCAGTTTATGAATACTGTATGTATCACCATCTAATTTTAAGGCTTCCTGAAATTTCTCGATGGGAATATGTGATTCCATCTCAATGGTAGCTTCCCCTTTTTCAAGATTGACAACTACCTTAATTACCCCTTCTATATTAGAAAGTGTATTTTCCACGTGGGTTCTGCAACCATTGCAGGTCATTCCGTGTATGTGATAGGTGTGTTTCATTTAAATTCATATTTGTGCCTGACAAGGGAAGGGGATGCTATTAACCATCAACCAAAATTCCCTTCCCACATCAGGACTTTATTATAATTCATCCTTCAAAAGATTCATATAATCGATTAACTCTGTTTTACTATCGTTTGAAAGAATTGCGTCTTTATGTACTAAGGTGTAAGAACCTAATGGCATTTCATTTCCTTCAATCTGACTTATGATTGACCTTAGCTTACTTTTCTTTCGCCTGTTAGAATAGTTACCCCATTCATTAAAATTGAGTTCATCTTTACCATCGTTTATATGATATTGTAAATACCAAGCCATAGGTTGTACTTTATTGTACCAAGGATAACTTGTATTGTTACTATGGCAATCATAACAGGAAGTGCTAACCGTTTTCATTACCGATGCAGGTACTTTGTTTACAACCATAAAATCAGTTTCAGGAACAGTATCACTTTGATTGCGTTCGGTAGGTATAAATTGAATACCCACCAATACAATTACTAAAATCCACGCTATGGTTTTAACTACTCTCAATTAGTTTATTTCTCGCTGTACTTTACCGCATTTCAACATTTTACTACCGTAATATGGATTCCGTACTTCTTCTTTTGTACTTAACCAAGCTGTGCCGCCATCATACATAGGACAGAATTGCTCGTATATCTTTGTATTTGTTCCAGTAATTGTAATCAAATCTGTAACATCTTTGCTTAGAGTTTTAAAATGTTCTCTTTGGTGTTTGATATCACTTTCGCTAATATGTTCAGCGTGTTCGGTGGCATCTTCAATAATGTCCTTCAGTTCCGTTTTTTCACTATCTGAATAATTCGATTCATCAAAAGATTTAAGCGATTGTGCCAACGTATTCCCAAGTGTTTTAGCTTTAGAATTATCATCATTTACCAACGCATCCTTTAAATTGAAATAGTCATTAAGGACTGCGAGGGCTTTTGCATCTTGTTTACCTTGCTTAACTTGTATTTCACTTTGTGTTGAATTTGTAACTTTTTCTTTGTTGCCATCTTTACAAGACGTTGAAGCAAAGGCTGTAAATACTAATGCGCTTGCTATTAATGTTGTTTTAAGTGTTTTCATTGTTATCGTTTTTTTATGTTTATTGACTTATTAAATAATTGATTATCGCAGATTGAGTGTAATACATTTGCACCGATACGATTTGATTAATTTGAAATTTTAGTTGTAATTCTTGAATGTCTAGCACGTCGTTAAAATCTATTGTGCCCGTTTCGTAATTCTTTATCAGTATTTCTTCAGCATCCTTTGCTTGTTTTAAGTTTTTATCTTGAGTATTAAATTTTATACGTGCTTGATTGCGTTGTGATTTTGCTTTTGCGAAAGCAGTTTCTAACGTGTTTAACCGCTCGTTTTTTTGCGATGTTATTTCCTGTTGTCGCAACTTGTTCTGTTTGGAAACAGAACTATACTTATTATTGAAAATGGGAATGGAAAGTGTAACCATTGGCATCACTATATCCTTTCCGTTATCGTTAAAGTTCATCGCTGGTCGCTCTGCAACAGGAACATAGTCTAGCCCAAACCCTAGATTTGGCGCACTTTCCTTTTGATTCAAAAGTTCAGATTGTTCCACGGATTCATAGAGCTTATCATATTTCAGTAGTTCAGGATTGAGCGTCAATCTTTCATTGCTAAAAACAGGGTCTTCAACGGGAATTCTCATTTCTGGAACGACTTCCACGGCAGTACTTTCCTTCCGATTCAACAGGTTATTGAACACAGTTTGTTCGGCTAAATATTCTTCTTGTAAAACTTCCTTTTGTTGTTGCAGTTCGTTTTGACGGATTTGCAAACGCAATACATCCACAGCCGAAGCTTTACCAACTTCAACTGATGTCAATGCCAACCGCTCGTAGGTTTGTAACAATTGGATATTGTCGTCCAGTACATTTTGTTTCGCCGTATTGGCATATAAATTGTAATACGATTGGGCAACTGAAAGTGCCAATTTGCGTTTCGCAATGGCGATTTCTACAAATTCCGTTTCTGCCATTGAACTGGCATAATTTTCCCTTGCTGTAATCGTTCCGAACCAAGGCAACATCTGAGATATTGAAAAACGTGCACGTTGCGCACCCGTTCTGGTTTCTGGTTCGCTTACAAAATAGCCTGCGCTTATTTTGGTGTTTGGCAATGTATTGACCTCGTTTACCTTTTCACGGGCAATATTATACCGGAATTCATACGCTTGGATAACTGGATTGTTCGCCTCTGCTTCTTGAATATAGGATTGCAAATCTTGCGCTTTCGCGAAAGCGGAAACAAGCAAAAGGGATACTATAATTATTATATTTTTCATTTGCTCGCTCGTTTTAATTGGAATTCTTTTTTCATACTGAATAGCACGGGAACAACAAACAGCGTAATCAATGCTATTAGCATCCCACCAAAACTTGGTATGGCCATAGGTATCATTATATCGCTTCCTCGACCCGTCGATGTCAAAATCGGTAATAGGGCGAGTATCGTTGTTGCTGTTGTCATCAAACAAGGACGAATTCGCTTTTCGCCAGCTTCGACTATCGAATCACGAATTTCATTTTTGTTTTCCGGTGTATTGCGGTCAAATGTTTGTGTGAGGTAGGTCGCCATCACAACACCATCATCGGTAGCAATACCGAACAGCGCAATGAACCCAACCCAAACCGCTACACTTAGATTTATAGTATGCATCTGAAATAAATCCCGTAGGTTCTCACCAAAGAAATTGAAGTTTAAGAACCAATCTTGACCATAGAACCATATCATTAGAAAACCACCTGCAAAAGCAACGGCAATTCCAGTAAACACCATTAGCGAAGTAGCTACGGAACGGAACTGGAAATAAAGAATCAAAAAGATAATTATTAGTGCCAATGGAACAACCACGGACAATGTTTTCTCTGCACGTAATTGGTTCTCATACGTTCCCGTAAACTGATAGTTAATACCTTTTGGGACAGTTAATTCACCACTATCGATTTTCTCTTTAATCAACGTTTGGGCATTTTCTACCACGTCCACTTCTGCAAAACCGTCCAGTTTATCAAAGAGAACATAACCCACTAAAAAGGTGTCCTCACTTTTTATGACCTGTGGTCCTTGTTCGTAACGAATATCCACCAACTCACCCAGAGGAACAGGATTTCCTTTTTCTACGGGGACATAAATATTCTTTAAGTCCGTAGGGTTTTCTCTTAGTTCACGAGGATAGCGCACACGTACTGCGTAGCGTTCCCGACCTTCAACAGTTTGAGTAAGCGGCATTCCACCGACGGCCACTTGCAAGATTTCCTGGACCTTCATTATTGATATGCCATACCGTGCAAGTTGTTCTCTATCAATATCAATAAGTAAATAAGGTTTTCCGACAATACGGTCGGCGAATACGGCTTGCTCTTTCACACCCTCTGCCTGTTTAAGAATGGCTTCGAGTTGCAATCCGAAATTCTCGATTTCACGCAAGTCCTGACCTTTTACCTTAATGCCCATAGGTGCACGCATACCCGTTTGCAACATTACCAATCGGGTTTCGATAGGTTGCAATTTGGGTGCAGATGTAATGCCAGGCAGCTTTGTAACCCGAACGATTTCATTCCAAATATCATCTGGACTTTCAATTTCTGGACGCCAATTTCGATAGTACTCGCCATCATCGTCAATAATCAATTCATTCCTTGTAACCGTAGTTTGTAGCTGTGATGCTTCATAGTTTGCATTATTCTCAACTTCATTGTTAGGGTTGATGACCAGCTTGTCATTTGTTAAAACAAAAAGGCCATCATCGTTGACTTTGTACCGTTCTCGTTTTCCTTCTGAACCCATCATATATTCAGACTTATACTGAATAAGATTTTCGTACATCGAGAGCGGTGCAGGGTCAAGTGCGGATTCGGTTCTTCCAGATTTACCAACCACCGTTTTTATTTCGGGGATAGTGGCGACCGCCATATCCAATTGCTGTAAAATTCTCTTGTTTTCTTCGACCCCAGCGTGCGGTAAAGATGTTGGCATCAACAGGAATGAACCCTCATTTAGTGAGGGCATAAATTCCTTACCTGTGTTCTGCATTATGAGAACGCCGAAAACTATTATAGTTGTTGGCACGGAAAGGAAGAGAAACTTATTGCGTAAAGCCCATCTTAAGATTCTTGTGTAATATCTGCGGAACACCCAAAATGTACCTAGCAGTCCGAAACAAACAACACTTACAAAAATGAGGTTCATTACAATGCTTCGGTCAAAACCTAATGGTCGCCAGTATTCAGCCAATAAAAAAACAATGGCTAAGGATGAAATGATGATGTTGACCAGATTAGCTTTCTTTTCGGTCAGCTTTCCTTGCAGTCCAGCAATTCCCGAAGCACCAAAGGCAACCAATATAAGACCTAACCAGTAGCCATATATCATTGCTATTATTCCCGCAACAATCAAAGAAATATTAAGGATGTATTTGAATGGATTTTTGAGGCTTTTCTTTCCGAATAAAAAGGCTGCAAATGGTGGGATTAAAAATAGTGCAACTATAATAGATGCCGTAAGTGCCATTGTTTTTGTGAAAGCTAATGGATGGAATAATTTTCCTTCAGCACCTACCATCGTAAAGACGGGGACAAAGCTAATAATGGTGGTTAGTACAGCTGTAAGAATTGCACCTGATACTTCTGCGGTAGCATTGTAAACCACGGTATTTATAGGCAGTTTGTTTCCTTCGGTATCGGTGTTTTCCATATCCAAATGCCTAATAATATTTTCGGAAAGGATTACACCCACATCAACCATAGTACCTATGGCAATTGCTATTCCAGAAAGTGCTACGATGTTTGCATCTACATTGAAAAGTTTCATTGTTATAAAAACCATCAGTACCGCAACGGGTAACAGCCCAGAAATTAAGATGGACGCTCTAAGGTTAAAGACCATTATGATGATTACAAGAATGGTAATCAGAATTTCTAGGGTTAGCGCCTCGTTTAGCGTACCTAAAGTTTCTTGAATAAGTTCGGTACGGTCATAAAACGGAACTATGGTAACTTGTGAAGTGCGACCATCAGCCAATTCTTTAGACGGTAGTCCAGCACTTAAACCATTGATTTGGTCTTTTACATTGTTAATGACTTCCATAGGGTTTGCACCATATCTAGCCACGACCACACCGCCGACAACTTCCGCACCCTCTTTATCTAGGATACCACGTCTAGTAGCAGGTCCTAAATGGACTTTGCCAACATCTTTTATCCTGATAGAAGTGAAATCTTTAGAGGTAACAACGGCATTTTCGATATCCGTAATGGACTTTACATAGCCCAATCCACGGACAAGATATTCGGCCTGATTCATTTCCAAAGTCTGGGCACCGATGTCTTGATTGCTATGTTTAACAGCCTTTACAATATCAGTCAAACTAATGTTATACTGGCGCATCAATTCGGGATTTACGTCTACTTGATATTCCTGAACATAACCACCAATAGAGGCAACTTCTGAAACACCGCTTGCCGATGACAGCGCATATTTCACATAGTAATCTTGAATGCTACGAAGTTCCTGTAAGTCCCATCCGCCTGTGACGTTACCATCTTTATCACGACCTTCTAGTGTGTACCAGAAAATCTGACCCAATCCCGTAGCATCAGGCCCTAACGCTGGGTTTATACCATCAGGCAATAGGCCACTTGGTAGTGAGTTGAGTTTTTCAAGAATTCTACTTCGCGACCAATAAAACTCTATATCCTCTTCAAAAATTATATAGATGCTCGAAAATCCGAACATCGAGGAACTTCTAATAGTTTTTACCCCTGGTATTCCCAACAGAGAAGTAGTAAGCGGATAGGTAATTTGGTCTTCAATATCCTGTGGGGAACGCCCTTGCCATTTGGTAAAGACGATTTGCTGATTTTCACCAATATCGGGTATGGCATCTACGGCCACGGGGTTACTTGGTAGAATACCAGTTTCCCAACCAAAAGGTGCATTAACAATACCCCAACCCACAAATAGAGCGAGCATCAGTACGGCAACGAGTTTATTTTCGATTAAAAATTTTATGCTTTTATTGAGCATATAGAATGATAATTAGACAGTTATACAAAAGGTGGTTTGATGTGATTCTGAAAAAAGAACACAACGAAACGAGCCCAAAACGGAAATACCGCAGGGCGAATAGTTTACTGTCTAAAAATCAAATTAAATATGTCTCGTAAAGAGTTTGAATGTCCCGTTCGACAAAGGGGGGCGAATAATGCTTAAAAGGAACGATATTTTCATCCAGACCTTCAAAACGATTTATGTAAGTGTAGAAAAATGTGGCAACAAAAGTTTGCTGCTCAAAAGTTAGTTTATCAAATGAAGTTTTTAATTCGTCGTTACCTTCTTTTACAATCTGTTGGTCAGTACAACAATCTTTTTCAGTCATTATGGGATTTTCACAACTTTTAGTAGGTTGTGCTTTTTCCATACCACAACTTTCTGCTTTAGTAAATACCGAAAAGTCAACTAAAGAATCCCCACAATAATGCATATCAACCGTGAATGACATCGTAGTAAACAATACTACAAAAGCCATCAAAACGGATAATATTTTATGGAAAATCTGCTTCATTATTGTGCAAAGGTACAAAAATTTAACAATTTTTATTAGGATTAACAGAACTTTAATTTCGCTTGAACCCCCTTTTTAACCTCTGATTAGCTATTCTAGCAAGGGTATTTTGATTCAATAATAGTAGTCAAACAAAGAGTAAATCGAAAAATTATAATTAAAAATTCACCACACTATCCAAAGCATCATCGGCATCTTTATGGATGAAGTTGGCTTGGTAACGTATGGTAGTTGTCACCGAAGAATGGCGATATAATTTTTGTAGCATTTGAATCGGGATTTTATCCCCAGATATATTTCCAAAACTATGCCTTGCGATGTGCATACTTATATTTTTCTTTATACCTAACTTTTTGGCAGCAATCTTTAGTCTTCTATTTAGATTCCTTGTAATTGATTGCGTTCTTTTTGATACTTCTTCTGTATCATTAAGATTCACACCGCTTAACTGCGGAAATATTAGACCATTATTGTCCGAATCGTTCTTGTAAGTTTCAAATATTTCAATCGCCTTTTCGGGTATTTTAAGAGAAACAAGCTTGCTGTTTTTGTTCATACGATATAGTAATCTACCATCATTAAAATCAGACCATTTTAACTGTAAAACATCACCGACGCGAATGCCTGCAAAATAAAAACTGACAAGCCAAATATGAATTGCTTTCTGTTGTGCTTCGGTTATATCTTTTGCATTTTCGAGCTTTTGGATTTCCTCAGCAGTAAAACCAATCTTTTGAGATTCTGGAATTCTTATGGTCATTTTACCTTTTCCAAAAGGATATAAACCTCTGTCAGTAATAGATTCAGAAATAGCTAAATTGTAAATGGTTCGTATAAGAATCAGATAATTTACAACCGTTCTGGGCGATAGGTTTTTATGATGTAATAAGTATGTTTCAAACTTTTTTAGGATTGCAACGTTGAGCTCATTAAAAGGAAGTGACTCTTTACCTAAAAATTCTTTAAGCTTTTTTAATCGACCAAATTCAGTATCGTATTGATGATGTTTATTTCTATTTTTAAGATTTTGAAGATGCATATCTGCAACCGAAAAAAAATCAAAACCTTTCTTTTCAATAATTTTATTTCTAATTTCTGATACTGTTTGATATTCTGGTTTCATTTCAGATTTCAGAACCTTATCATTTGCTTCAGCAACTTTAGTAGTGATGAAATTATTTAGAACTTTCGCATTAGGATGGGATTTCCTGATATTACGATTTTTTTCATCCCAAAATTTTTCATCGATATACTGACCCGTGTTTAAGAAAGTACTTTTGCGGTCTTTTGTAATTCGAATAGCAATAGGGAACTGTCCAGCTCTATTCTTTTTTCTTCTTATAACTGCTCTTATTGTTGCCATATTGAAATTAATAAAATAAATCAGGTTATAAAGATAATCATTTTGGGTACAACATAGGTACAACATTTGTTGATTTTGTTTGATATCATTTGATGCTAAATCATATTGAATGTTAATTAAATCATTGTATATCAGTATATTTGTATTACTTTAACACATAAGTATCAAAAACTCATAACCCGAAGGTCGCTGGTTCGAGTCCAGTCCCCGCTACTAGTAAAATCAAGCCTTTCAGGAAACTGAGAGGCTTTTTTTATGCAGTGGGTACAACATTTCGTTTTTCTCAAACTTTAACATTTTCGTTGGCCTTATTTAGTGCTATTTAGATTTTCGGCCATATAATCTTGCCACGTAATCAAAACGTATTTCTCTTTTCCATTTTCGTTCTTTTTTAAATAACCGTATTCGTAAACAAAGAGGTAGACATCTCCTTTTTGGTTTTTCCAATAATGTGTGTAGAAGTTCGGGTCGAATCCCAATTCCAATAAAACCTGTCCCCTTATAGTCACCTTTCCCCCCTTATTGTATTCCTTAAGTAACCTACGGTTCAATTTTAGTTGATTGTCCACCTTGTTGTAAAATCGTATTGGGCTCTCCTTTGCCTTTTTATATTGAAATGCACTTTTACAATGTAAATCACAGTATTTTTTATCAGTTCGCCCCGTAAGCGACTTCTCGCAGTAAAGGCATTTCTTCTGTATTCGCATACTATCAATTTAAAGGAACATTATTCGAACATTATTCGATTAAGATACGACTAAAAAATTTTCAATCTTTATCTTGACCCAAAATCAAGTTACAAATGCAGAACATCACTATTAAGTTCGACAAATTGAACCATATGGGGCAAGACCTGCTTTTAATCTCTTTTCCATACGATTTTGATGCCAAGGAATATCTAAAGGAGTTCAATGGTATAAGATGGAGTAAGGAACTAAAAAGCTTTTATACACTCTTTTCAAAAACAAACACCAATGCTCTTTTTCAATACCTACGTAAACGAAAATACTATGTCGACTATGAAGCTCTTAAAAATGGTCACAACCAAAAATCAAGTACTAGTAGAATTGTAAGAAAGAAAATTGGAATTTCTAAAAAGCCTAACGAGAATGCCCTGAAAAAAATACATTCGTTCAAAGAATGGATGAGGCAACGAAGGTATAGCGAAAATACCATCAATACCTATGAAAGTATGCTTCTGATGTTTTTCGGATTTCATCATACCAAAGGGCTACAAGAAATAGTCAAAACAGACCTTGAAAACTTTAATACCAACTACATTTTGGCAAACGGTTATTCATTCACTTATCAGAATCAGGCAATAAATGCTTTGAAACTTTTCTATAAGCACCAAGGCCGGGATATCACTATAGCAGATTCACTTGAACGCCCAAAAAAACAGTCTAAACTGCCAGAAGTTTTGAGTATTGACGAAGTTAAGAACATTCTGTCTTCCATTTCAAATTTAAAGCACCAGACCTTATTAAGTATATTGTATGCATGTGGTCTTCGTATAGGCGAGTGTTTGAACATTAAAACCAAGAATTTGAATCTCGAAAGAGGGTTTACCCATATAAAGTCTGGTAAGGGTCGAAAAGACAGATATGTGCCCATACCCAATCAGATGTGCATTCTTTTGAACAAATATATTGATGCCTACAAGCCTGTCGATTATTTGTTCGAAGGAGCAAACGGTGAGAAGTACTCCCCGGTAAGCGCAAGGCAAATATTGAAAAGGTCACTGAGCACAGTTGGAATCAAGAAATCAATTACTTTGCACACCCTGAGACATAGCCATGCGACACATTTACTTGAGAGTGGTACCGATATTAGGTATATTCAGGAACTTTTAGGCCATAATAGTCCTAAGACTACAATGATTTATACTCATGTGAGCAGTACAAGTTTAGATAGAATAAAGAACCCTTTCGATGACTTTACGATTTGAAATAAAAAACAACACTTTTCATCGGTTTTATACCAAAATGGGTGTATAAAGATGTATTTTACATCTATATAAACAAGTTGTACACCATTAGAAAACTTTGGAGATAATTTTATACATTTTTGCAATAATTTTTGGTCTTTTAGTAGTTGGACTACTATACACCCTTGTTAAAGACTTTAAGGAAATCGTGCTAGGAATTGTCAATGGGTGTAAACCACAACTTTGGTATCCTATCACATGGATAGTTAGCCCGATTTGGATAGTAGGTTATGGGTTGGAAAAAGCCTTTGGTTGGAATATTATCGAAAAGTCTAGTGATACTGATAGTGATGGACTCGAAAAATACCATTCAACTGGAAATTTAAAACTGGATTTTTCAAATGGGGACAAAATAATTGTTTCCCAGACTTCTCAAAGAAAAGCGGAATCTGTAATAAGGGATTTTTTGGAATTTTGTGATGGAGATTTAAAATTTGAGAGTTTCAAAATAAGTAGTGGTCAAAACTTGAAAATTGATTGTCCGAATCAAATAACTTTTTACGATTTCAGTATACTTACCCAACACTTTTGCAACAAAGTGACAAAAAGCTGGGGAATATTCAAATCTAGTTGGCTGACATACTACTCTTATTCCAATAAAAAAACGTTCCACAACATTGTGGGACAAACAACTGACGGACAGAAGTTCTCAATTTATACTTTGGACGACTTGTATAAAGACCAGTATTTACGATTAAATCAGGATTTGGAAGTAAAAACTTTTAGCTGGAATCTAATAAATAACGGTGTACAACAAAACCTATAAACAATACAGGCTTCGTGCTTAAACGAAAGGTTTGTGTATTTTTATGATGTCCGCAAAATCTTTTGGATTTTGCTCTGGACAGGAAAAAATAAATCAAAACAAAAAGATTTCGCTATGTGCATGGCGGAAAGCAAACCCTAGTTTGCTCCCGTACTGTTCATAGCTCAACCGTTGGCGTGCATTTAAACAGAACGCATTGACAGAAAAAGAAAAAATAGGACATTTAGTTAGATTCGGACTCGCTCTGAAAAAAATTCCATTGACAGAAATTAGCAAATGGGCTGATTACCAAATTGAAAATGGAAAAAGTGAAAGCCTATATTTTGATTTATCCTTTGCAAAATCGACTAACCAAGTCATTGAATTTTTGACTAAAGAAATTGAGTGGAATTTTAAATCTTCCGAAATCAGAAAACTAATACTCGGATATTATAATGAGTATCTTAAATCTAACAGCTCGAATTGGAAAATAATTGAAAAAGAATTAATTGACTACTTTAATTACTTGGAATATAAAGATGGAAATGAACGTGCGGAAGATTTTATTTATTATTTGATTGATGATTATCATTTAAGAAATAACGGATTTGGAGGTTCTTTAAAAATGCCTGATTTTCTAACCGAAAAACTATCTGAATTTGACAATTATCAGGAATTACAAGAATTACTGAATAGAAATAAAATCAACGGATTTGAAATAAAAAAAACGACACGTCAACAACGTGTATAGCTCATTGCTCCTTGTTGGTTAAGAAGAAGATTATTTCCTACATTTCATTATCTTAGTTTCTTTAGGAAAATCGAACTAGCTCAGCTATTCGCTTTTTCCCACTGCGAATTTTCGCCGCAAGCGGCTCATCTGAACGCAAAGCGATCAGCTGAAATTCGCAACGAAACCATACACGAACACGTTACCTGTAATGCGGAAAATCGTGCTATACATTGAACATTTTAACTAAAAAATCCACCGCGCAAACAGCACATTTATTTTTGCCAACGCGATAAGCCAACGCTAAAAAAATAAAAGAGCTGTTTTTTATCAAACGCTAGAACAAATTCAAACCGAATTTCTTGTTATCTTAAATTTGACAAACTATATTTGACATTTATTGTCAAGTAACAATTTTCAAATGGAAACAATCGGACAAATTTTACGTAATAAAAGACAAAATTTAGGACTTCTTTTAAGACAAGTTTCAGCTTATGTTGATATTGACCAAGCAATATTGAGCAAAATCGAAAGAAACGAGCGAAAACCGACAAAAGAAATGTTGGAAAAGTTAGCTGAAATTCTGAAACTCGATAAGGATGAACTTTTAATTCAGTTCATTAGTGACAAAATTGCTTATGAAATTGTAGATGAAGATTGCGCTAGTAAAGTTCTAAAAGTTGCGGAAAAAAAAATAAAGTATCTAAAATCAAATCCAATACCAAACTAACATAGATGAGTACAGAAACAGAAAATATGAGCATTGCCAAAGAACCACAATTAAGGATGTATTCACCACCGATTGATAACTCAAAAATACAATCAATAGAAAAAGAAAAAATTGATGTTATTTCACTTTTTTCGGGCTGTGGTGGAATGGACTTAGGATTTGATAAAGCTGGTTTTAATATAAAATGGGCTAATGATATTGAAAAAAGAGCTTGTGAAACCTATGCAAAAAATATTGGAGACCACATTGTCTGTGGTGACATAACTGAATTAGATTATTCTAAAATACCAGATGCAGATTTAATACTTGGAGGATTTCCTTGTCAAGATTTTTCTATGATTTGGAAAAGAGGCGGAATAACGACAGATAGAGGTAATTTATATCAAAACTTTGTTGAAATTGTTTCTCAAAAGCAACCTTTAATGTTTGTTGCGGAAAATGTAAAAGGAATTTTGACCGCCAATAAGAAAAAAGCAATAAAGACAATAATTAAAGATTTTTCGGAAACAGGAGATTACGGTTATAATACAACTGCACATTTAGTGAATTTTGCAGAATATGGAGTAGCTCAACTTCGTCAAAGGGTTTTAATTATTGGAGTAAGAAAAGATTTAGATACATTTTTTGACATACCAACACCAACAAATGACGCTGACAACTACTTATCTGCTAAAGAAGCATTAAAAGGAGTAAAAAAAGTAAAACATAACAACGAGCATCAAAACATACAAGCTGGTACTATTGAAAAATTAAAGTTAATTCCACCAGGTGGTAATTTTACTGACATACCGAAAGATTCACCACATTATGTAAAAGGTATGATTTCTCACGTTTACCGTAGACTTCATCCTAATAAACCGTCAACTACCATTATTGCTGCTGGTGGCGGTGGAACTTGGGGATATCACTACGAAGAACCAAGACCATTAACTAACAGAGAAAGAGCAAGATTATTTGGTTATCCAGACGATTTTATATTTGAAGGTACTATTACAGAAGTGAGAAAACAAATTGGTAATTCAGTTCCACCTTCAGGTATTTACCCTTTTGCAAAACAGATTAAAACATTTTTAGAAAACATCAAGGTAAATGCACACTAATATTCAAAAATACGGAGGAGACTTTAGGAATGTTTTAGATAAAGAGTTTAAGACCTCTAATAGCATTACAGTTGCATCAGGTTACGCTTCACTTGACGTAATTAATGCTTTTGAAAAACCGTTCATTGAAGTTGCTAAAAAAGGCGGTACATCAAGACTGCTTTTAGGTATGGCTTTTTATGAAGGTTTGGGGCAAAAAAAGTTAAATGCAGTTACAAAATTAAATGAAGCGTTAAGAATTTATAATAATTCATCAGGTGTATTTGTAACTAATGGCAGACGCTATCACGGTAAAGTCTATCAATTTGACAAAGACGAAACATCAAACATTTATGTTGGTTCATCAAATTTTTCCGCAAGTGGAACAAAGGGAAATATTGAATGTACAGTTCCAATTTTAGATAACAGTCAAAAAGTGAGTTTAATCGCTTTTTTAAATGACCTTTATTCGCCTTCTTATTCTATTACCATTGACAAAGCTGAAATTATAGTTCCAGGTAAAAAGAAACTACTTTCTAAAAATACCCTAAAGAAATGGGAAAGTTTATACAAATATAATTCCGAAAATATTGACTATTCTAAATATCCCAATTTTTCTCTCGCACTTGACAGAATAGCTGATAAAGAAAAATCTAGCCTCAATGTATATTTCGGCAAAGGTCGAGAAAACAAAAAAACAGGAATAATAAAGCCTCGTAATTGGTATGAAATTGAATTAATTGCAGGTAAAGAAATTCGTGATAATGAATTGTATCCAGTAGGTAATTTTACTGCATATACTGACGATGGTTATATCATTCCAATGAGGACACAAGGAGATTATGCCAAAAATGTTAGGTCTTTAAATAGTCTACTTATTTTTGGACGTTGGTTAAAAGGAAAATTAGAAAGAAGTGGTGCTTTAAAAAAATATGAACCAGTAACTATGGAAACCCTTGAAGAGTATGGGAATGATAAACTGACTTTTTACAAATTTGAAGATGGGAAATATTATATGACTTTTTAAGCCAACGCGCAAGCCATACACATTTACAGCCGCGCCATCCAAGCTTGACCAAAACTGTAAAAGAGTATGACTTCTGCCAACGCTAGCAAGTTTGCGGAAAAGCACTACAGGTAACAATGTATAAAAAAAATAGGGCAAAAAGTGCTTAATCGAAAGGTCTGTATGTATTTACCAAGTCGCCAAATTTTTAAATTTGGTATAATTAAAGAGAGAAAATATAATTAACAAAATTTAAAAATTCGGCTTTAGCTTAATCCGAAAAGTAACGCAAACAACTGCCCTACTTTTCTTATACTAGACCGTTCGAGTCAATTCACCTGCGGTGAACTTTAATCTGCGCAACTATGTTGCAATGCATCTTAAAGAATCGACTCGAACTACAGCGCTAAACCAAATTACCCCAACCACTATACCCTAAAATCACCGCTAGGTGGGCTTCGAGCCAAAACAGACAAGAACGGCCGGCTAAAAGTAATTTGGTACTGTAATTTATACTCCCAATAACGCAAAATCCAACAAGAATACGTCCGCTATCGCGGACTCCTTGGTGAACAATGCAGCGTGATTATACGGAAGTCCGTTTCACACAGCATTGTTAAAAGGATTTTGCTATATTTCCGTAGAAATCACAGCACTACGTTTAGCGCTGTAGTTGTGAGCAATTAAAAAAAAGACCGAGATTTACCTTGAACAGCAAATGAAAATTGAAACCTACATAAGACAACCATACCCTTTTTATTACGAGGAATTGAAAAAAGTGCTTTTCATTCTTTGTTGTATTGCAATAGTTAGTTTTCTATTTACTTATTTATTTGAACCGTTTATTGTCAATGTTTCAGAACACAAAATAAACAGTTTTTATATTGTGGTGCTACATTCTATCATCCCAATACCAATTGCCTTCGCTTATGTTTTTTTTCTAAAAAAATCCGTAAAAAGAATTGAAAACTGGACTTTAGGTAAGGAGTTTTTGCATTTGGCAATAATCCTATTTCTAATAGGTCTTGTTAGCTTCCTTATTAGAGATTTTATTTACACTAATCCTGATAATTGGTCTTTTAGATATTTGTGGGAAGAAATTCGGAATACCTTTCTAGTTGGCAGTTTACTTTTGATAATTATTTTACCTCTCAATTTAGAACGATTGATTTACAAACACTCAACCGTTTTAAAAAAATTACCAAATCAAGAGCAAAACATAAAAGAGGTAAATACAATTGCTCAAATTCTAACGCCAATTATAGAAGAAAAATTTGAGTTGGATATACACACATTTCTTTTTGCAAAAGTAGATGGAAACTATCTCGAAATATTTTACAGTACTTCAAACGGATTTGACCAACACTTAAAAAGACTAACGTTAAAAGAATTTGACGACCAATTAAGCTCTTTCCCTTTCATTTTCCAGGTGCATCGCTCATACATTGCAAATTTAAAGGCTATCACTTCCATTTCGGGAAATGCCCAAGGCTATGTGCTGAATTTAAAATACTATACTCAAGGAACAGTTCCTGTTTCTCGGTCTAGAATTCAAGAGTTTAATCGAATTTATTCAAGTATAAGTAAATAACAACCTTGCATTTCGTCACTTTGGTTTGTCAACTGTCACTTGTCAAGAAATCACATTGATTTTGTTTTTATAATTACCAAAAAAACAAAATTAGTGGATACTTCAACAAGAAGATATGATTTAGACTGGCTTAGAGTCATAGCTATTTTAGCTGTCTATTTTCATCACATAGGTATGCCTTTTAATGGCGATGGTTTTCATATTATGAATGCCGAATCCAGTAAATTACTGGACGACATTATGGTCTATTTTGAACAATTTAGACTACCCTTACTTTTTTTAATATCGGGTACTGGAACAGTACTCGCATTTTCAAAGCGTAATTGGCAACAATTTTTTAAAGAAAGAACAGGCAGACTTATAATTCCGTTAATTTTTGGTGTACTATTTATTGTGCCACCTCAAACCTATTATCAATATATTAATGAATTTAGTTCCTATTGGCAGATATATACAGATGGACGATTTGAAACAAATCATCTTTGGTTTATAGAGAACCTATATGTCATTTCAATTGTCGCAATCCCATTAATAATTTTTCTTAAGTCTAAAAAATCTCAAAGTTTTAAGAATTGGTTTGTAAAAATGAGTTCATATAAAGTCGGTTTATTATTAGGAGGTTTTCCATTAATCATTTTCACTATTCTACTTAAAAGATATTATCCAACAGGGTCTTCTTCTTTAACAAACTTTTCCGAGACTTTTTTCTACACTTATTTTTTTATAGCTGGTATTCTGTTTGCAAGCTCTCAATTATTTTGGGACAATCTAAAAAAGTTTAGACGTTTTTATTTAATCGTTTTTATAATCAGCTCATTTTTATTTTACGGTTACTATTTCATTCCAAATAATATAGTAGAACCACATTTAAGTATTTCAATTCGTTGGGATATTTGGTATGGCTTGTGCTGTTTGTTAGGTTGGAGTTTTGTATTAACATTGTTGGGATATGTCCAAATTCATTTAAATAAGCCAAGTCTATGGCTGAAAAAAATGAATGAGGCTATCTACCCATTTTACATTTTACACCAAACAGTAATTGTAGTTTTTGCTTATTTCATTATTCAAATGGACTTAAATATTCCAATCAAAATGACAATACTTTTTACTAGTTCATTTATCGTAATTACACTTATATATCGTTTTATAATTTATCCTTTTAGAATCACAAGAGCACTTTTTGGAATGAAAAGAAAATCTGAATAAACAACTACTGCCAACAATGTATAAAAATAATAGCGGTTTCGGTGCTTAGTCGAAATCGTTTTTTTTATATTTAGAGTCTGTGTTTAACCAAATTAGCTAAGTACATTATTGCTACAAACAGCTCTCAGCTGTCCGCTCAAGTGGCTAACGTGCAATAACATAAGCTAAAACTCAATTAATTTAATGATAAAATAATAAACTTTGTCAAATCATAACCTTTGTTCCTTTGTAAGTAAGGATGGTAAATATTTCTTTTACACGAGCAACCAAGATATTTATTGGGTGAGTACTAAAATATTTGAGGATTATAGAAATTAATTTTAATTGAGCTATATTAAACTTGTCATTCTTTCTTAGAATCTTCAATCCCTCTAATATATTCTGTAGGAGTAAAATTTGTTATTTCTTTGAATGCTTTATAAAAGGTAGACTTTGAATTAAATCCAACTTCTAGTGCAATAGAAATTAAAGTCAACTCTTTATGGTCATTGTTATCAATTCTTCCTAGAAAATCTTTAACCCTATATTCATTAACCAGTTCGTAAAAAGTTTTTTTATAACTATTATTGAGAACCCATGATAACTTATTGGTTGTAGTATTAATTTCATTAGCTAAAATTGACAAGCTCAATCCTGGTCGTTGATATCCTTTCTTTTTCTTGAAGAAGTCGTCAACTAAATGTTGAATCCTGCTTATTTCATTTTCGCCAAGTATATTCTTTCTTTTAGGTATATTTTCATTATTAGAAGGAAAACGAATTTTAAATATTTCTGGATGCTTTAAATTATAAAAGCCTACAATATAAATCTGTATACCAAAGATTAAACATGATATATCCCAAATCATTCTAATATCTATAGGTAATTTAACAACAAAACGCTCAATAATGCCTAACAACCAAAAAATCATATAAACCAGCAAACAAACGAGCATAATCTTTATATACTTTATAATGGTTTGGTTAAAGGATAGTTCTTCTTCTTCATTTTTCTTATAGTAGTTCAATAGCCTATTAGATTTGAATAAATAAGCCGAAATAAAAACAAAAAATATGACGTCGTTACAAAGCAGTAAAGTGTTAAAATAGCTACCAAAATCTTTTATTGAATCATAAGTATAAATATGAAAAAAGCAATATGCTAAATACAATAGTGCTGGCAAATAGTGATAGTATGCTAACTGATAATTTCCATTTTTATAAAAAAGTAACCGCCTAATATAAGTATAAACTAAAGGTCCAATAAAAAGATAAAAAGTATTAATGATATTGCCATATTGTCTCAAAAAGTTTCTTTCAAATTCATGACCTACAGCCCTTTCGAGTAAAAAAAGGCTATAAATAGCCAATAAGTACTGTATAATCCTATTTGATCCAGTATGTTTTTTAGGGATATACTGAATGGCAAAAATCAAAAAAATGCATTGACCAATAATCAATACCAGAAAAAGCTCATATAGCGAAATACTCATCCACTTAAAATTTTAACGTTGTTCTGTTCTAATCTAAAAAAATAGTCTGATACTATAGCTTAGGACATCTAATAATGAGAATCGTTACATCTTATGACGAAAAAAAGTTTTCTTTATTAAAAATTGATGTGAAGAATAACGTCATTGATTTCATTCTATAAGTTTGGTTATAATAAAATTTTTGTGTCTGTTGTTATTCCTACAAATAACTATAGTGATATAAATGGTCATAATTATACTGATGAAATTGTAAATGAATTTATTATTCCAACTATTGAAAAACTCGAAAAACAAATAAACAGCATATCAAGAAACTAAAACATACTATTATAAAATGTTTTAAACGACATTTTTCATCAAATCAAATTACAATCATGAAATCAAATTATTTATTTATCCTTATTACCTGTCTATTAATATCATGCGAGAACAATAGTCAATCAAAATCAAGCAACACAACCTCAAACAAAGTAGAGAATTTATACTTTTCAAAAGTTGACCATACAAAAGCTAAAATTTCCTCAGAAGAATATTCAAAAAACTTCAATTTACATAACAATGCTTATTTAAGTATTGTTTTCAACTTAGACAAACCATTGATAGAAAGTCTTCAAGAATTAGCTCCAAGCTTATCTGAAGATGAATTATTAAGCAAAGGAAATTTTCAATTTTCATATATAGTTGATGAGAAATTAATTTATGTAGAGAACTTAAACCCCGGAGCAGGACCAAAAACCCGAAAAACAGAGAAACTTAGACAAGCAATACCATTAGTAACACCAGAGCGAATAGATTTTTGGGGTTGGTTTATGTGGCAACGATTTATGAAATTTAATGGTGGACAAGATGCATTTACGGAAGGAAATCACACGTTAAGCATAGAAATAAGACCCTATCTAAAAGAAGATATATTAAAAGTTGGTCCCCTTCTGGCAAAAGGAAATATAGCTGTAGAAGTTCCTAAAATAATCATAGATGAAAACTTAGTCCCTGTTCAGAAAATACAACCTAATAGTGGTTGGGAAATTTCTAAAACTAATTTTGATAGTTCTAAAATTGAAGCACTAAATAGAAAAATAGCTGAAGGTAGGTTTGAAGATATTAACGGAATTGTAGTTATTAAAAAAGGAGAACTCTTAATAGAGGAATATTTTGACAATACAACAAGAGATAGTTTGCACGATACTAGATCAGTAGGGAAATCATTTGCATCTACAATACTAGGCATTGCCATTGAAGAAAGGTTAATAAAAAATGAAGATGCCTTTTTAAAAGACTTTTACAATTTAAAATCATATAAAAATTATAGTACCAAAAAAGATTCTGTAACCTTAAAATCACTTTTAACCATGAGTTCTGGTTTTTTAGGTGACGATGATGACGATGACAGTCCAGGGACTGAAGATAAGATGCAATCTACTGATAATTGGGTGAAATTCACGTTAGATTTACCTATGCACAAAGACAAGGTAATAGGTCGGGATTATAATTACTTTACTGCTGGTTCTGCTTTGCTTGGAGACATTATTCATAAATCGGTTCCCAACGGACTCGTTTCTTATGCCGATAAAAAATTATTTGCACCATTAGATATTACCAATTATAAGTGGTTTTATACTCCTCAAAATATTGGGTATACAGGTGGAGGCATACAACTACGAGCTATCGATTTTGCAAAATATGGACAATTATATAAAAACAAAGGACTTTGGAATGGTAAACAAATTCTCTCTAAAGATTGGGTAGAAAAAAGTTTAGCCAAACAAGTATCGCAAGCTTATGCTGGTATTGAAGATGGTTATTATGGGTATCTTTTTTGGAATAACATGTATACTGTAAATGGCAAAGATTACGAAGTTTCTTTTTCTGCTGGACTTGGAGGTAATAAGATCATTATTTTTAAAGATATCCCTTTTGTTGTAGTTATCACTGCCTCAGCATATGATAAACCAGGCGCTTACATCCATATTGATAAAATGATGACTGATTATATATTACCAGCTATACTAGATAAAAGATAAAAAGTTGCATATTAATTAGACACCATTCCTTAATGTTATCATAACTAAAACCATGTACAAAAAAGTAATACTATTAATATTTTTTATAGCATCAATTTCATCTAGTTGTGCGCAACAAAATATAAATGACTATGTAGGAGAATGGGAAGGGAAAGCAACAAATACTAATGACCTTAACCTAAATATAGCCATTGAGTTGAAAGGGCAAGATGCTGTTTTTAGACTTTTAAACAGTAGGGGAATTCTTTCAAAAAAATTTAAGCTAGAGAAAGAAATTAAACTTTCACTAGATGAAAACCTAAGTTTTAGAGGGTTACTCAACAGCGATAAATCGATGATAACAGGATTCATAAGATTAAAAAAAGACCTATATCCTACAAAATTGTATAAAAAAGGAAATCGTTATGTGGGTAAATGGAATCTATCAGTACTGCATTATCTGCAGCCAAATGATTTAAAACTAAAAATGAAAGAAGTAGCTGATGATGATTACACTGTATATCCTATGCTAGGGTCGTTTTGGGTGAGTGATTTTAAACAAGAAGATGATACCATATCATTCGAGGATTATAAGACCGGGCTTGATTTTGAAGGAATATTAAAGCCTTCAGAAATTATTTTAAATATAAAAACAGGCGACAATCTTATAGCATCTGCTTCGTATAAAAAAGCCAAAAAAGTTAGTAGTCACAATAAAACAACTTTGCAAATCAATGATGGCTGGGAAGTTTCAAAAAATCAATTAGTCCTATCAAACATGGAAGAAGGTGTTTATAATGACAGTTTAGTAGGAATAGAGAGCGTGATTGTAGCAAAAAAGGGTAAGATTATATATGAGAATTATTTTGCAGATTTTAATGCTAAAATCCCGCATGCTATGCGTTCTGCTTCAAAAAGCATAGCATCCGCAATCATAGGTATTGCTATTGATGATAAAATTATAAAAAACGTTGACGAAAAACTATATGATTTTATACCTCAGGAATATCAGTATACAAAAGATGCTATAAAATCCAAAATAACAATCAAAGACTTATTAACTATGAGTTCTGGATTAGATGTAAATAATAAAGCATATGAAGGGTACTACCAAGAAGAATCAGATGACAGCTGGCTAAAAACAGTTTTAGAAGCCTCCATGGTGCACGAACCAGGAACCTATGCCGATTATGGCTCTGCTAATCCATTTTTACTTGGAGTCTATTTAAACGAACGTTTAGAAAAGCCGCTAGAAGTATATATGGATGAAAAGCTATTTGCACCACTAGGTATCAATAACTATATCAATCTGACAGATGATACTGAAAAAAGACCATATTTTGGAGGAGGTATGTGTTTAACACCAAGGGATATGTTAAAATTTGGACAGCTCTATATCAACAAAGGTACTTGGCAGGGAAAACGTATCATTTCAGAAGATTGGGTGGAAGAATCGTTTAAAAAGCATTCTCGTTTACAAGACCGAAATGGAAATGAATATGGTTATTTATGGTGGCATCATACATATAATATCGAAGGAAAAGGCATTAAAACTATTGAAGCAAGAGGTTCTGGAGGTCAACTTATCTGTGTGATACCTGCATTGGGATCTGTAGTGGTTATAACTGCTGGAAATTATAGAAATAGAAAAAGCAATCTATCACGGGAAATATTTAGAGATTACATACTTCCTGCCATTAAGAACTAAGAGACTAACTCATATCGCAAAAGTTAGAAAAAATAGTTTCCTCAAACTTAAAAACTAACTGTAACATTTAGTCAAATTACTTGTCATTTATTTGTGGTGAAGTTCGAAATTAAAAACTAGGTTGTACTGTAGGATTTCAGTTTAAGGAGAAAGGAGTTTGCCAGCTCTTTGGAAGTCTTTTAAAGAAGAAATTCAACATGTTTAAAAGAATAAGGCTCTCAATAAAGAAAACAAATAATTTATGAAATACCTCATTTTAATAACTGTGCTATTTTTTTCATGCAAGGGCAAAGAAGAAAAATCAATAAATAGTAATGAAAAACAATACGTTGAAAACATTTCTGGAGCAAAAATATCTACTCAAAAAATAGAACAATTCATTGGAGACAAAATGGACGTAATGAATATTCCCGGTCTGTCTATGGCAATTATCAATAAGGGAGAAATGGCATATCATATCACTAAAGGGCTTGCTAATATTGAAGATGACAAGGAAGTAAACGAACAAACATTATTTGAGGGAGCTTCTATTTCCAAACCCATGTTCGCCTATTTGGTTATGCAGTTAGTTGATGAAGCAAAGTTAGAACTAGATAAACCTCTATATCAATATATTGACCAACCTTTTCCAGGGCTGGATAACACAAATGAAGATTACAAAGAGATTACTGCACGTATGGTACTTTCCCATAGTACGGGATTCCCCAATTGGCGCGGCAACTCAACATTGAGCACTCAATTTAAACCAGGAACAAAATTTGGCTACTCTGGAGAAGGCTATCAATATTTGGTTCATGTAGTTCAGTCAATACTTAATACTGATTATATGGGTTTGGAATCATATTTTCAAGAAAAAGTTGCTATTCCTCTTAAAATGGACAATACAACTTACATTCCAAATTCCCAAACTCTAAAAAATAAAGCTAAAGGGTATAAAAGTGGAACTCCTATACCCAAACGGGAAAATGTTCAGGAATTTAATGCTGCTGCAGGAATTCATTCTGAAGCTATATCTTATTCAAACTGGCTAATAAATTTGATGAACAAAAATGACTTAACAAAGGAAAGCTACGATGAATTGTTTAAAGACCAAATTATTACACCTAACCAGGAATGGTTTAACAATGTTGGTATCACAAATTGGACGTTAGGATTTGCAAAGCACAAATTTGAGTTTCTTGATACACCTATTTGCGGTCATATTGGAAATAATGAAGGATTTACGAGTCTTTTCTTAATGGACCTAAATAAAAAATGGGGAGTAGTAATCTTTACCAATGCAGACCAAGCTAGTGATTTTGGGTTTGATTTATTCAAATACATCAACACTAAAAACAACCCATAATAATGACTTATGCTTCTATTTACTTCTTAAACGAATTTATAAATAGATATTTAAGAATCTGAAAATATTGGAAGCGTATATACTTCCTGCGATTAAGAACTAAAAGATAAACTCATATAACAAAATTTGTAAATAGTTTCCTCACACATAAAAACTAACTGTAATATTTATTGAAATTACTTGTCAGTTATATGTAATAAAGTTCAAAAAATATAAACTAAAAATGTCTCATCTTCTTAAGTATAGAGAACAATTAAATTTTACTCAAGAACAATTGGCTGCTAAAGCAAATATTTCTGTTAGAACTATTCAACGTATAGAAGCAGGAAAAAAACTTAAAGGTCATATTTTAGAAGCAATATCTAAAGCTCTTCATTAATACATATATTATTATTCACAATACAATCGAATTAGCTAAAAAAGAAAAGTTATTTATAAACCTGAAATTCAATATATTATAATATTGTCGTCTATATTTCGGGTCATTGTCAGGTCAATTTGAGAGTTTTTTTGTTGTTAAAAAGTACTATTGCTTATGGAAAGTATCAGCGATACTAATATTCATAATTTATAGTATTCATCAACTTAAAAAATCAAAATTCATGAAAATCAAAAAACAATCTATATTATTCATAGCACTATTTACTCTATGCTCATCTTTTATTAAGGCGCAAAATTACACTAACACTTTTAATGAAATAATTAAAAAAGAACTAGAACACCAAAGTCCAGGGGGCTCAGTTTTAGTTGCAAAAGATGGTAATATCATCTACAATTATCATTATGGGAAAGCAAATTTAGAATTAGATGTTGCAACAAGTTCTAAAAGTGTGTATCGGATAGCATCGCTTTCTAAACAGTTTACAGCGGTAGCTATTTTAAAGCTTGCTGAAGAGCAAAAATTATCTCTAAATGATGATATAAAGAAATATCTACCAAATTACCCAGTACAAGACAGAACTATTACACTTGAACATTTATTATCCCATACATCTGGTATTAAAGATTATCTAAATATAGAAGGTTTTAATAAAGCGTTTCAGAGACAGGATATGAGCCCAAAAGAGCTGATTGATTTCTTTAAAAATGAGCCTATGAATTTTGAAGCAGGCTCACAATATCAATACTCAAGTTCTGGTTATATTATTCTAGGATATATTATTGAAGCTGTTTCCGGAATGTCTTATGAAGATTATATGAAAGAAGCCATTTTTATACCCATTGGTCTCAACAATACATTTTACGACAATACTAAAGCAATAATTAAAAATAGAGTTTCTGGATATAAGAATACAAATGAAGCCTATGAAAATATCGATTTTTTGAGTATGACGCTTCCTTACGCAGCTGGTTCATTAGCATCTACTTCCGAAGATTTATTTAAATGGAATGAAGCCCTAAAATCGAAGAAAATCATATCTTCTAAATCACTTAACAAAGCTTATACTGCCTTTAAACTCAACACAGGTAAATCAGGTATACAAGGTTATGGATGGGAGATTGGAAATGTACAAGGTGTAAAAGCTGTAAAACATAGTGGTGGTATCAATGGTTTTATTACATATGCCCTCTCTATTCCTGAAAAAGATATTTATGTAGCTATTTTAACTAATTCTGAAAACACAAACAATCTAGGTCAAATTGCATCAAAGATTGCTGCAATTGCTATGGATAGTCCGTATAAACTTATATTCAAAGACATTCCTAAATCACGAATAGAAGCCTTAAACGGAGTTTATAAAAATAACAATGGTGTACAAAAGACTATTCGTTTTGAAGATGGTTCACTTCTCATGTTTGATAGGGGTAAAACAAAAAATAAATTGATACCGTATGCAAAGAATAATTTCTTTCTAGAAAATAGCTTGACTACTTTTTCTATTAAAAAAGTAAATGATGATATACAATTAGTTGAAAATAACACCTATCAAATAAATACATGGAAACGTATTGATAAAAACATTAAAAGCTTTAAAGCAGAAAAAGTAAAGCTTAGTAAATTAAAAAAATATCAAGGAAAATATGAACTCGGTCCAGACTTTTATTTTTCAATTAAAATTGAAAACAATACGCTTATTGGACAAATAAGGGATGATAAAAAGGAATTGATTCCCTTAGGGAATAATCAATTTATAGCAAGAGATATTGATGCCAAAATAACGTTTAATTTGAATGAGAATCAAGAAGTTATTAGCTTAACCTTAGACCAAGGAAGAGAAATGACAGCTAAAAAGATATACTAATATAAATAGCATAGCTAACAGATAAAACAAATTAAAAAATCTTGATAATAAAGAAGATTATTTTCGGGCAAATTACATGCAGGTTCTAATCGACTCTATTACCCATCTAAATAAACATTTTGTTCTTAAAAACAAAAAGTATGTATTTAATCAAATCGAAGAATTACGTTCTTTGATACGTAAAACAGAAAATAGAAACGCGGTTACTCACTCTAGAAAAATGATTTGTTATATTGACGAGCTCCTATATAAAAAATAGATTAAGTCAATTAATCAAATAACAGAAATAAACAAATTCACTTCAAAATTCGACACTACTATATTCTCTTACTTCTATATTATACTACTGTCAATTTTTCAACACAAGAACAGTATTTCTAGTATTTAATATATGATAACACTAGTGAAACTGTATCAAACATGGAATACTAAAACAGTAATAATGGAATAACAGAAATAACGAACTACAAGTTCAAATTAGTAACACATTAAATAAAAGCTGAAATTCACTTGATGAAAAACACAAGAAAGAAAAGATTTCAAATAACAACGTTAAAAGGAATCAAACTTATCAAAAAAGCCAGCTCAAATAAAAAGAGCTGACTTGTTGTTTACTAATGGTGTTTTATCAAACTTGGATCTATAATTCTGTCATATTTTATATAATTCCATACATCTTCGTCATTACTAAGTTTGGAAAGCATTACATTCTGATCACTCATTTCTTGCTTCATCAGGGTATGATTTTTGATTTTTGATTCAAAATTAGAATCGTCATAGTCCATATCTTCAAGTTCTTGAATAAACATATCTATAGTATCTCTAGCAAACACACCAACATTAACAATATACTTAATGTCTTGGTCAATTATAAAATTGAGGGATTCTATTAAAGCACTACAAGCATCTAAAGCAAACGAGGCTAATATGGTGTCAAAATTATTTGTGTCTGGAGTGTTAGCTTCAACAACTGTAATTGTATTTAGAATTTCATCATTATCAACAGTACTATTATTAATATACTTCTCGATTTGATTTAGCGCATCAAGCATTACATCTATATCGCCATAAGATGTCTTTTCATTAAAAAAAACATAATTATGAAAAAGTCTTTTTGAAACCCAAAAAGCAAACAATAACTTATTCTTAGCAGAAAGTTTTTCTACATTCTCTTTTAATCTAACAGCGTATTTATCCATTTAATATTTGGATCGACTTATAAGCACCTTTTGCTATATATCCCTTAAAGCATTCAAATCATATTTTTTTGGAGAATTGAAATCAGTGGTTAATCTCCACCCATAAGCCATTTTTTCTAGAGCTTTTTTGCCAACGAAAAAGCCATTAATTTTTGTAAATTCTTTTGTAACAATGTTATTGATTTCTTTCAAAATTGTAATTGAAAAATCTGAATTAGATATTGAACCTACTTTGCCAGCGATTAATGCCTCTCCTTTATACTCCCCTCCCAGAAAAAGAACAATACTGTTTTCGTTTTTCATTTGATCTACTGAGTATTTTATTCCTCCTTTTTTTTGCATGACTTCTCGGATAATAACTTCATCTTCTTTAGGACTAATTAAAAACTTTGGGTTATTATTCCAGTCTGCAAAAACTGCTTCATTAAGGTTAATCTCAAAATCTAGTAAAGAATTTAACTCCTTAGGGATACTGTCCATTAAACCTACCTTTGTATATTTAATATCATAAGCAGATTCAATAGGGATAAAAATATCGTTTAAATCATCCTTTAATGCGTAGAAAAAAATTTGCTTACTCATTTTAGTATAGGCAATTTAACACTTCTTTTTGGAATTGTAACTAAATGGTCATTTGGTCTCAAAGTTCTTATTTTTAAGGCATTCCTCGCTTCTCTTCCTGTCATTCTTCCACTTGTATATGTGTCAACTGTATTAATCCTTAAAGTTTTGCCATCTTTAATCGCTGTTATGTCTGGATAGGCACTACCTTTTCTTCCCCCATCTGCAGCTGGAATATATTCTTCAGGAAGTCTATTTCCTCCTCCAGTAATTTCAAAACCACGACTTTCTAGATCATCAGCAATTGTTCCATTAAGTTGTCGTGTTGACTCTTTTCCTAATCTACCTCCTGTACTTTCAGAAGTACTTGCAGCATCAATAACTTCATCAGCTGCTTTTACGGTTTGAGTAGAAGATTTCCCTTTAAATAGATTGGCAATCGCCTTGGGCGCACCTTCTATCAATGGCATAAAAAAGTCTCCAAATGCAGAAATCCTATTCTCCTGAGGGTCAAGATCAACAGGTGAACCGTTAACCATCAATATTTGATTTCCATCTTCATTGATAGTCATCTGCATATTGTCATTGTTTAATGCCATATGCGTTGCATTATCATATCCCTGTCCTGTTGCAGTATTATCTATTTGAGCTTGATAATTGTCCCAATCTTCCTGTGTTTCACAAGAAGGACAATATTCAGAACTTGCAACAGGCATCATCCCATCTGGATCAGTAAAAAACACAGGATTATCAAACGCATAATTATATGGACTATGCCTTCTCATCTGTTCTGCGAGCGGGTCAAGATTCATCCATCTACCAATCGCTGGATCATAGTTTCGTGCACTTACATCATACCAATCGAGATTCAACTCATCATTAAGTTCTTTTCCTCCAAATTTCCAGCGTTGCGCCACATCATTCCCCAATGGACTTATGCTTGCGTTATACCCTTTATGCTTAAGCCCAAAAGGATAGTAGTTGTTCTCCTCTATAATTTCTAGGGTACCGTTGTTATCGGTATACGATAATCTTACATTGCCTAAATGGTCCTTGTATTGGTAGATATAATCATAGCCTCCTTCTACATCTACATAGCCCTCTGCATGGCTAAAGAACTGTAAGTTCCCATTTTCATAAATATAATTACCCGCATATTCTGTCACAGAACTTCCCACAGTCTTCTTTAACTTAACTCCTGTGGCATCATAAATATACGAAATGGTTCCGCCACTAAGCGTTACAGATGTTGGTAGGTTTAAATGGTTATAGCCAATATTTGTGTTAATCCCTTTGTTTAAATCCCTGAGCATATTACCATTAGCATCATAGGTGTAGTCATCACTTGTAGGAGAGGCACTATCTTTAAAGCCCTCTACATTGGTTGTCCAATCACGAACTCTCAAGAGCTTATTACTTACTTCCCCACTACTGTAATGGTAGGTTAGATTGTCCATTGTACCAAAACTAGTTGCTCCGGCATTCGTGTTCCCTTTCCTTTTTAAGGATAGGATGTTCCCATTCTTATCATAGGTTAAATCATAAAGGTTATAATTGCCTGTATTGTCGGTCGCACTTGTAATTCGATTTAATGCATCGTACCCATAATGGTACCATCGTAAGGTATTGTCATTGGCTGTCCGCCATTCCGTTTCGGAAATATTACCGTTGTATAATGCTGTGGCGCCATGGTCTGCCGTGTTGTAATTAATATCAAATGCAAAGAGGTCGTTGCCCAAACTTGCGGTATTGTTAATGCGCTTTAACCAGCCTCTTACATTGTAATCGTAATCTACAGTTTGTAGACCACCTCCAACAGTTTTAGCTGTTAATTGTCCCAACTCATCATAGCCATTTTCTACTATGGTCTGCTGTGCTTGCCCATTAATGGTTTGTCTTTGGGAGGTCATCCTACCCATAGTGTCATAGTCAAATAAGTCTGTGGTCACTATTGCTGGGTTTGTTCCCTTGGTATGTGTAGTTTTGGTCTCTAGTACCCTGCCTGTAAAGTCCAACCTACTCTCTACAATATCTATGGTACTTAGGTAATTGTTCTTACTAGCAGTATAGATTGGTCTCCCCTTAACATCATAGCCTGTAATGGTAGTTATCCAATCGTTAGTGCCCAGTACCCGTACTTTGCTTACCGTGGCTAGGCCTTGGGTATTGGTAGCCTTGGCTTGTCCCAATACCGTAGCAGGAACGCTTAACCCATCGGTATCCACATAGCTATCGTAGTAATTGATGGTGTAAGTTTCATGGATATTGTTAGGTTTTGCATCATTGGTATAGTACACGTCAATTCCACCAATGACAGTAGCCGAGGAGGTTCTGGTGACATATTCATCAGAAGCCCCCTCCATTACAGATACCATATAATCTCGGTCATTTGCATTATTGATAATACCAGTATAGGCCACCCTGCCAAAAGCATCGTATTTGGTAAAGAGCCATTTGTTCTGTGCATCTAGATTGGGGTCTTGGGTCATAACGGGCTGGTCCAGTTTGTTATATACTATATACTCCCAGCCTTTGCCTGGTATTTTCTTCTCTACCAAACGGTTACGGTGGTCGTACTTGTATTGATAACACAACTCATTAAGCTCCGTTGTGCTTACACTACCGGTGGTAACCTTTGGAGGGATGACGTAGGTAAGGTTTCCGTAATTGTCATACACATAATAGGTGTCATGCGCAACACCACCATCATAGGTCCGTTTGAGTACCACCTGCCCCATCTTGTTAGTGAACTCCTCCGTAGTATGGTCTTTAGTAGCACTCCCATCGTGATTCTCATCCTTAGTCACCATCTTATAAAGCTCACCATCCATATAATAACCACTCTGTACCAAACTTGGGGTGTAGGTATTATTTGCAAATGAGGTAGTAACTTCAAAATAGCGTACCTCATTACTTCCATTAGCTTGGTAGTTAAGTTCTATAGCATTATCATTACCAGAGCTTGCTAGTTTCCAATCTTTTCCTGGTGCCGCCTGCTTCATTACCCGATTCAATGGAGAAGCTTCAAATTCCTTCTCTGAGTATGCGTTTACATCCGCTGTGGATAATCCTATAAAATCATCTGCATATCTTGCCTTGTAATATGCTTGTGTCCCATTGGCCATATCGCCTACTCTATAGCTTCCAGCATTTCCCGTTCCCGGTACGTGTGGCAACCATTCCTTTGCATGTCTACCATATGCGTCGTACTCCATATGGGTGACAATGTCTTTGCCCACTCCGTTGTCGAACATTCCCGCTAAGGACTGTTCGTTCCCATCTACTACCTCTAACACTGGACTATAGAAATATTGTCTTACGTTTACGTCTGTGCAGTAGTACAGGTAATTCCTAAAACGGGAGGTAGTGGTATTACTTCTCCATTTAAATTCCGAACCGTCTATAACCTTATTTCCCTGCATATCATAAACCCCACTCACACCAGTATCGCCACCACCATGGTTATAAGGGTGTATAACACCTACCAATAAATACCATTCGTTTAATTGGGGAAGATCCCCTGCCCAGAAATAGGGGTTGCCATTGGCACCACCACCTAAGTTATCCACATTCTGAGTGCCGTGATAAGTTGTTCCGTTCTGCGAGTGGTTGCGTCTTACCCATACCGTATAACGATAGGTCTTGGTCTTGTCCACATTAAAATAGTCCGTATTCCATCCTCCATCAGCATGATTGTCCGGTTGGTTGCCACATTCCCAAATAAGAGCAGTTTCACCAAAAGGGTTGGGACCATAGTTACGTTTGTTTTCTATTGTTGCACCATTTTGGTTAAAAAATCCTGTACTACCGCTACCTTCACTCCAATCCATCGTCCAACCTGTCGCTAGGTTCGGTTGCGCTCCCCCCGTACCAGAGCCACGCACAACCACTTGTTGCTTGGTCCTACCCAATCCATCAAAATACGATACGCTCTCTATCGTCTGGTCTGCATTTTCATCTTGGTATGTTTTTGTGTACGCATAGTTCTCATCGCTCAAAGCGGTGCTATAACTTGGACAACCATTACCTGTTCCCGCTGCGTTAGGGCAAGGGTCGGTATTGTTGGTCGCATAACCCAAAGGCATAAAACTTGCAGAAATAGTAGTAGTGCCATCACCAAAGCCGTCGCCATCTACATCACTGTAAAAAGTCTGTGGGGCTAGGTTAGTAATCATCACAGTACTGTCATTATAATCTGAATTGTTTGTGACATAACCTGATGGTTGGCTGCATCCTGTATAGGGTGATGAAGGATTGCCTTGGCCGTCACCGTCACTGTCTGCATACCAAGTCGAGGACTGATTTACGGTGTAGTTCACCGTTCTTGTCGTGCCCCAACAGCCAGAACTGTTTCTACCTCTTAGGTAATATATCGTGCCGCTGGTTCTGGTCACACTGCTTCCAGAACTCGAAGTACTCGTTCCAGAAATACTGGACTGCCAATACCAGGTAATCCCATTGGGAGGGTTGCTTCTGGTCAGCACCGTGCTGCCACAGTTGTTGGTTATACTCGGTGTGGTTGGTATAGAAACTCGTATTGCTACTGTTACTTTTACGGAACCCGTATATTTAGTCTGGCTACAACTAATGACTCGTCTGCGGTACCACCTAGATGCAGTCAGTCCGTTAGGGGGGGTGTAACTTGTCGAAGTGGCGCCACTGATATTGGCCCAACCACTGCTCCCATTGTTCGAATATTGCCATTGGTAACTATAGCTACTGTTCCCTCCAGATGCATTAGAACTGCTAGATAATGTACTAGGGTTACCATTGTAACATATTGTCTGCGTACCTCCGATGCTACCGCTAGAAAGGGCAGGATTTACCGTTACTTTTACTGGCAATGTATATTTGGTCTGTCCACAACTTATCACTCGCCTACGGTACCAGCGAGACGCCGTAAGACCACTTGGGGGATTGTATGAACTTGATGTGGCTCCACCGACGTTCGAAAAACCACTAGTCCCACTAGTATTGGAATATTGCCACTGGTAACTGTAACTTCCGTTTCCCCCGGAGGGCGATGAGCCGTTACCCAAAGTGCCCGGGTTACCGGCATAACAGACCGTCTGGGTACCGCTTACTCCACCAGCAGATAAGTTAGACCTTACAGTAACTTTTACGGAGTTTGTGTATTTTGTCTCTCCTCCAGAAATAACCCTGCGACGGTACCATCGTGAGGCTGTTAATCCACCTGGAGGATTATAACTTGTGGAAGTGGCGCCACCAATATTAGACCAACCACTACTGCCATTGTTGCTGTACTGCCATTGGTAACTGTAACTACCACTGCCTCCCGAAGCGGAAACACTATTACTTAATGTGCCTGGATTACCACCATAACATATCGTCTGTGCTCCAGAAATACTACCTGGTAATACTGATACATTTATAGTTATCGTTTTAGGAGTTAAGTAGCCATTTCCATTATAATCTTGTATGGATGCCACTAGATTAACGGAACCTTGGCCTGTAAAATAAACAGATGCTGTAGTATTTGTACTTGAAACTATGGTACCATAACTGCTATTAATCCTCCAAAAAGTAGTAGCTATTTGACCAGTAGTCCCTGTAATTGTGTAGGCCTTAGTTTCACCAACATTAACAGGTGAAGGACCACTTAATGCGTAACTACCATTTCCACCACCGCCAATAAATTGCGAAAATACAGTAGATGATATCAGCAAAGCTGACGTAAAAATTATTGTTCTTTTAATTTTATTTAAAATCATCGAAGGTTGGTTTATGTTTTAGAAAAGTATAGGCTATTGTTGGTTTTTGTAATGGTATTCATAGACCGTAACAAGCTTATTATTTACATCTCTAGTCTCTTTAAGTCTACCAAAACCATCATATGTGAATTTTGTGGTATTTCCTCGTGGGTCAGTAACCGACAATGGTCCATTTAATGCATCATAAATATATGTTGTTACCATAGTATTTGATAAACCGCGTAAGGCAGATTCCTGACTTGTAGTAAGGTTGCCAGCACTGGCATGAAAACCAGACCCAAACCCAGATAATGCTTCTATCTGAGCTCTTGTTGCATTTTCTAGTTTGGCTACAGGAAGGGTTTTGTTAAATCCCCATACAAATGAAATGGGAGGACCATTCTCTCTGGCAAGCTCTAAGGGGTTTCCAACTTCATCATAGGATAAGTATTCAACACGCATTTCTAGAGTAGTATTATCTCCATTTTTTTCGGTCCATACTTCTTTAATATCAAGCTTATCAGCATTAAATTCATTAAATATTGTTTGCTGCTTGGAAATGATAGTATTGTCTAAATATGATATGGTGTACACAGGATTGTTTATCATATTTAGAGCTTGCATTTTTGTTAAAGTAGATGAAGCCCCTTGGTAATCCGAAGGTATGGTATTAATTGCATAATATATTTTAGTCTTATAATCTTTTTCAATGCCTTTTTCCTCAATAAATTGATGCTGTGTATCTATTTGGAAATTGGTGGTATTGTAATCAAAAGTCTGCCTGCTTTCAACAATTTTAGGAACTCCTTGAGCATCATAAAAATATTCTTTATTGTTAGTTTCTTTTAACTGTGCCCAACCTGTTTTAATATAGTCCTTTAATGCAAAGATTGGAAGAGAACCACAATTCTCTAATGATGATGGACTAATACACGGAAAAGCACCACAATAAGGTACTTTGCCTTCGTGATATACTTTGTTATAATATGAGGAGTATTCATCATAGAATTGTCGCCATTGACAATATTCATTATCATATACTCTAAAAGATGGAGCAATAACATCCTCTTCAAAAGTATAAATGGTATTCTCTTTTTCAGAAACTATCTGATTGTTATTGTTATAAACACGTTGTTTTAGTAATAAGCCCCTTTTAAAATCCAAGTTAGGTGCTGGTACAAAAGGGTAGGTTAAAGAACTACTTGGCGTTGGATAATCTTGGGGAGAAGTATAATTATATACTGTTTTTCCATTATTTGTTTCACTTACAATAACATTCTTGTATCCAACATAACCGCCTTTGGTAAGTTGTGCAGAATTGCCTTTTGTTTTAACATTATACCTTACGTTCCTAGGAGCCAGGTTACTTGCGTAGTTAGTTGTTGTACTAAACAAATATTTTAGAGTATTCAGGCTATATTCTATGGTTATGTTTCCAAGTTTAGCATCGATACTACCAGATGAGCGGTTTAGATTATTCTCTTCTCGATATGAGTAAGTAATAGTTTTTTCAGGAGTAAAAGGCGTTTCAAAATCATTAAAGCGAATCTCTTTTATACGAACACCTCCACCAAGAGCCTCTTCAATTGAGCTAGGATTTTGATTGCTGTAATATACCCTGAGAGTTGTATTTAACGTATAGGTATTGTTAGCATTTAAATTTATGGTTTTTAACCATATGTCATAAGTTCCACTTTCTAAATTTAAAGGAAAGCAATTCTGAATTGTGTCCTCTAAGAGCACCTCAGTTTCAAAATTTGAATTATTGGATATTACAATCCTGCTATTGCCAATAATTTCATTACTATAACTTCCATTCAAAACGGAAGAAAGCAGCACTTCCTGGTTATATCCTAAAGTAAAAGTAGTTGGTGTACTAGTTCCAATACCACCACTTCCCGATGCAGAGTGATTTTCTACGTGACTTGCATTGGAAATGTTATTGGGATTATACTGTAAAAAATTATCAGATGGAAGCAAACTGTTTCCTTCATAAGCAAAAGTATTATGTTCAAAAACAAACTCCTTTCTGCCATTGGTAGGGTATTCAATAGAAGTCAACAAACCATATTTTATGGCATCAATGTCAAAATTTGAAGGCTGACAAGAAGATATTGTTCCTATTGCACCATCTGTATATCCCCAATCATCACTTTCAGAATTGAATTCTGGAAGATTTTCTTTTTGATAATATGATAAATCGGTTATTAAATTTGTACCATCTGCAATTTCTTTAACCTTATCTAACCAAAGCCTATCCGTAGTCTCATATTCCAATGTAAATCTCTTAAACTCCTGATTATTGGTGTTCTTTATGATTACATCCTTGAGCATATTTCCATTAGTTTCTGGATGACCGCCAATGGATGTGAATTCTAATTTGGTACCGTCTCTAAAGACTATACTGGACAATTTTTTGGTATAAGCAGTTGTGCTTAGAGATAGAATAGAAACACTTGGTCTTAAAATAGATTGATTGTATACATTCGAGGTCATATCATATAGGTTCCCAGTATATTCAGTAATGATATTTGTAGTTCTTGAAAATGAAGCTACATAACTTTCATTGCTATCATTATAATTTAAGGTTACAAGGGTAATCCCATTACTATTATTAATGGTTTTTAAATGCCAGGATGAAGTATTAGTGTAGTCGTTGGAAGTTCCTGATGCCGGAATAGTGCCTCCTCCAGAATTACCTTGTGGTATAAAGCCATAAACAGGCTGAGAATACGTTTCTTCTACTACATCAAATAAATATTTATGCCCATAGGCATCAATAAGTTCAAAGCTACTGATGTCATATGATGTAGTATTGTAATTAATATTAATCTTTACATTTTGGCTTTTATCTAATAGTTTCGCCTTTAGACCTCCACTTTCAAGTACTATTACAAACCTTCCAGAGATTCCCATAACATTGAATTGATACAAATCTAATTGCGAGTCATACTCATCAATGGGAGTGCCTATGGCGTTCCAATTGAATTCGGCCTTGTCGTAAGCACTAATATTGTCATAATCCCAAAAGTCAGGATTGTGCAACACTCCTGTCTTAGTTGATGAGTTTGGGCCTTTTTGAAACTCGTCAGGTGTGCCGCGAACAGTTCTTGAGATTGAGCCTCCAGCAAATAAAGACCATCCTGTGCCAGTCCATCCAGACCTATTATCAATTTTCACACCAGAAGTATGATATTTCAAAGCAATAGTCATCCCTAAGTTACCGTTCAATTTTTTAGAGAATAATGGAATGCCTATATCCGGTTGCCCTGTGTAATAATCAACAGGAACTTCCTCAAAACTCATTAAGTTAGATACCGTCGGGGAAGGAGGCGTTAGTTGAGGTAAACTTATATCTTGAGAAAATATAGTATAACCAAAAAGAAATAGAATACTCGAACATAAACCACTAAGGTCATGTCTTAAAAATTGAAATTTAAACATTAATGAAAGTTTGGTTGTTAGTATTAAAATGATAAACTTTTAATTGGTTTTTAAAATACGAGCGATAAAATAAGTGCTTCGCATGTTAAAAGTTAGCCAAAGATTTTTATATGCCATTGCAGAAAAACCATAGAAATTTTATGGTTTTTCTGCAGCAAATCTTGAAATTTGATTTATTAGATTGATTGTCAAATGATTAATTCCTTTAGATTTAGTATAAAAAATGGTGAAATCCAATATTTTAAGTTTCCATAATACAAACAATGTATGCTTATCGATAAAAATATCTGTGTGAAGGGAAATATCAAATTAATAGTAACTATCCAAATACTCAAATGTTTTTAGAACATGCACAAGAAATTAAAATGATTTTTCTGCTTTTAATAACATTAATCAGAGTACACGATTTTTGATGAAACAAGCATCCTAAGCAGGAAATATAGGTGTTCCTTCAAGCTCATAACCCGAAGATTGCTGGTTCGAGTCCAGTTTCTGTTATTACAGAATCTTTAGAGAAATCTGGAGCTTTTTTATTGCTCTATATCCCGAGCTTCAAAAGCAGTTAATTCGTTTTCTTGAAATTGTGGATTTATTTCAATGGGGTTGCAACAGACTTCACAGTCCTCAACATAAATCTGATTTGAAATAGAGCTGTCTAAAAGCATAGATATTTCTTCCCAGCAATATGGACATTGAAAAAAGTGCTCAAACATCTTATAAATCTACATTCAATAACTGCCCTGTCAACTGTAATAATTGTAATTCGGCAAGCTTGGCATTATATTTTGCAAGATTTTTACTGGTCCTCGCATTCAATAAATTAATTTGTGCTTGTCTTAATTCCACAGAAGAAATTTGCCCCAATTTATAACGCTCGTTAGAACGTTCATAATTGTTGGTTGCCGTAGTAACGTTTTGCTCTTGTAATTGATACACTTGTAATCTATTGTCATAATTGCCTTTTGCATTAGCAATATCCCTACGTATTTCTTGTTTTACCTGTTGTTCTAAGGCTTCTTGAGAATTCAACAAAATTTTTGCATTCTTAATTTGTGTAATACCATTTCCACCATCAAAAAGGTTCCAAGTTAAAGTAGCTCCCAAACCAAAATTTCTTCTATTGTTTACGTTTACTCCTGGGAAAAAAGCTCCTGGGGCATTTTGATTTAAATTCCATCCATAAAAACCAGTTAATCCAACCGTAGGAAGCAGTATAGACTTTCCAGCCTTTAGATTATAATCATTAATCATAATGTTTTTTTCAGCTTGGAGCATACTTATATTGTTACTTTCTCCATTACTTAAAAACTCATCTAAAACAACTGGATTAGTAAAATTTATAGTAGTATCTGCGACAAAGAGCTGTTCCAAATCTGTATTTAAAAGTACATTTAAATCTCTTTGTGTATTTTTCAAGGTTTGCCTCTCATTCATCAAGGTTATACTGTCATTCACCAAATCTACTTCCGCATTAAGCACATCTAATTTATTGGTTTGGCCGTATTCAAAACTATAATTTGCTCGTTGTAATCTAGTTTTTGTATTTTCAAAAGTTTCCTGAATAACACCTATGTTTTCTGAAAGCCTAGCCACCTCAAAATAGACAGTAAATAATTGAAGCATCGTATTTTCTATAGTCTCTCTCGCCTGTAGTTCCGATAGGTTATATTCCTCCTTTAAACGTTTGTAATTATACAACCTACCTAATCCATCAAATAAAGTATAATTAGCTGTTAGCCTTGCATTGTATCTTTGAGCTTCTGCTTTGTACAATTCTGCATCAGGCCTTGAGATAGGGTTTCCATCGCCATCAGTTAATGCATTACCATCCTCATCTCTTAAAAATTGCCCAGGAAATTCAAAAGTTGAATCATCTCGTTGATAATTCGCACCTGCACTACCAGTAAGTGTTGGCAAAAAGCCAGAATTCAATAGTCTTTTATTATTCTCCGCTACTTTAACATTATTCTTTGCAATCTTAACTCCAAAATTGCTTTCCAACATTAATTTAACAGCTTCTTCTTTTGAAAGCACTTGCTCTTGTGCAACTAAAGGGTTTACTAAAAGAGCTATTAGGATAAAATATAACGTGCGCATTAATACGTTTCTTCTAGTTTATTCTTACGAGTTTCATTAACCATATTTGTAGTCATGCCTTCTTCGCTCATATGTTCTTCTTCAACTTTTTCCTTTATTGCTCGTTCTACCTCTTCTTTACTGATTTTATCTCCAGTAGCCAGCCATTTAAACCCAACTTTAGCACTATTACTAAAAGATAAAAACAAGGGTAATAGTAAAAGAGTTAATATAGTGGCAAAGCCAATACCATAAGCAATAGAAATAGCCATAGGTTTAAGGAATTGTGCTTGTCTACTTTTTTCTAGCAGCAATGGAGCTAAACCAGCTATTGTAGTGATTGATGTTAAGAAAATTGCTCTAAATCGCGACTTGCCAGCTTCAAAAATGGCATCATCAAAACGCATGCCTTCTCTTAGGTTTCCATTAAACTTACCTATAAGAACCAATCCATCATTCACCATGATTCCTATTAAAGCGATAATACCTAACATGGATAAAATATTAATTGGGAAACCATGAATCCAATGCCCCCATGATACTGCAGTTAAGCTAAACGGAACAAGCAATAATAATAGCAATGGTTGACTAAAGCTTCTAAATGTAAATGCTATCGTAATATAAATTAGAAAAAGAACCGCAAGGCCAACAAAATTAAGGGAATTCATTAGTTTAAGTCGTTCCCTATTTTGACCTTCGTAACTAGCGGTTACACTTGGATACTTTGATTGTATCTCTGACATAATCTCATCCTGAACCCAAGTCATCACATCAGGTGCACTAGTAGTTTTAGGGTCTTTTAAATCTGCATTAATTTGTATTTCTCGTTGTCCTTCTAAATGATTTATAGCCACATCACCTCTGGCAATAGAATAATTAGCAATCTCTTTTAATGGAACTCTTTCACCTGTAGGGGTTACAATCCTCATCTCATCTAAATCTGTTATAGAAGATCTATTTTCCCTATCATATCTTACCCATACACGAATCTCATCTTGCCCTCTTTGAAAACGCTGTGCCTGTATTCCAAAGAAACCAGATCGCACTTGAGCCATAACTGTTCTCAAATCTAATCCCAATAAATATGCACTTTCTTTTAGTTCTAACTGAATTTCTTTAATGCCAGCAGGGTCATTATCTGAAACATCTTTAAGTAAAGAATTATTTACTAACGCAGATTTCAACTCTGTTTTTGCAGCTTTTAATTCTTGTATATTATTCCCTAACAAAGAGACTGATACTGGAGATCCTCCAAAGTTACCACCAGAGCCATACACTAAACTTTCTACACCAATTACTGGTCCAACTAGTTCTCTTAAACGTGTGGTTACTAAATCTGCTCTAACCTCATCTGGGCGTTCTTCACCAGGGAGTAAATTAATTACTACTCTACCCGAAGAAGAACCTGGACCTACACTTTTAATAACGTTCTCAAAAAGTTCTTTTCCCGTTCCTTTTAAATACTTATCTGTTAGTTCTTTATTAACGATTGCTGCCTTATTCTCTATAAGACTTACAATAGAATCTGTTACCCTTTCATTTGTTCCATTGGGCATTAATAACTCAATTGCAACTCTATCACTAGCTATTCTAGGAAAGAAAGCTGTTCTAATAATTCCACCACCTATAGAACCAAAAGTTAAGACTAAGGCCATTACAAAAAATGAAAAAGTCAAAATCTTATAATTTATTGCAAAACGTAAGGCAGGGCTGTACATTTTATCTCGCATCCAAATCATAAACTTATCGCCAACTTGGTTAATAACCCTAAGCTTTGCAAAGAGTCTTGCAATTCCCTTTTTTGGTTTGTCTGATTGCTTTCTAAGCGCCTTAGAATGTGCTAAATGAGCTGGTAAAATTATTAGTGCTTCGACTAAAGAAACTACTAAAGTTAGAATTACAATTACAGAAACTTCCCCAAAGAAATTACCAATTCTACCATCTAGAAATAGAAATATTGAAAAAGCCAGTATAGTAGTTATTATTGCTGAAACTATAGGAGGTATTACCTCCATAGTACCATCTACAGCGGCTCTAATGGGGCTTTTACCTTTTTCATAATGTTGGTAAATATTTTCGGCGATTACAATACCGTCATCTACTAGAATACCAATAACAATAATCATCCCGAATAAGGATAACACATTAATAGTTACACCAAATAAAGGAGCAAAAACAAACATTCCCAGAAAGGCAACAGGTAAGCCAAAAGCAACCCAAAAGGCAAGTCTTGTATTTAAAAATAATGAAAGGAAGATAAGCACCAATATCATCCCAACAATGGCATTCTCTGTCAATAATTCTGTACGCTGGGTAAGCGTTATGGATCTATCATCGACTACACTAAGTTGTACGTTGTTATATTTTTGATTGAATTCTTCGATATACGTCTTTACACGCTCAGCCGAGCCTATTAAATCTTCCGTATTGGTACTAGTGATTGCAACGTTAACAGCTAAATCACCATTAAAATAAGTTGTATTAGGAGTTTCTGAGAAACGGTCACGAATTTCTGCTACATCTTTTAATCTAATGGTACGGCCAGAAGCATTAGCTCTAACAACTATATTAGAAAGTTCATCAGCATAGTATGAACGATTGTTTGCTCGTATAAGATATTCCTCGGTATTGGTCTTAATATTTCCACCTGTTACTAAAATATTGGCATTAGCTACGGCTTGTGAAACTTCATTAAAAGAAACATTGTAGGCTAGTAGGTTGTTTTCATTAACTGCAATCTCAATTTCCTCTTCTGGATAGCCAGATATTTCAATTTGAGAAATCCCATCTAGTGTTCTTAAATCGTTTTCTACTTGTCTCCCAATCTGTTTCAGCGTAGCTAAAGAAATTGCATCACCACTTATTGAAAAACTTATTGTTTGCCTTACTGCCTCTAATTTAGAGACTACCAAAGGTTCCATTCCTGTAGGGAATGTAGGCACTCTATCAACTGCATTCTTTACCTCCAATAACATGAAATCTATATCCTGACCCTTCTCGATTTCAACATTAATGGAACCAGAATTTTCACGTGAAGTTGAAGTAACTCTATCTACACCTTGTAATCCTTTAAGATTATCCTCTATCTTAAGAACGATACCCTCCTCTATCTCCTGCGGTGAAGCACCAGGGTAAACAATACTTATTAAAACATTTTGAGATTCTGTTAATGGAAAAAATGAAGATTTTAATTTGTAAGCACCAACAATGCCAAAGACAAAAAACGCAATGATAATTACGTTTACCGCTACATGATACTTAATAAAATATTCTATTATTTTTCTCATTTGGCACTGCTTTGATTCTCAGCTGCTCCAAAAACCTTAACTAACATCCCTGTGTAGGCTCCTGCCATTGGTTTAGATACTATTGTTTCTCCATTAGGAACGTTTTTTAATACTACTTTTTTATCGGTAAAATAGACTGGAGTAACATCTATTACGTCTAAGATTGAATCCCGAACTACGTAGATTTGGTTATCATCCAATAATAAAGAACGGTTTACTTCAATAGCATTTTCCTCGCTTTTTGCATTTAGATTAGCTTCTAAATACTGGCCAGCTTTTAAATTATCTCCTTTTACTTCTATAAAAACAGTTATTGTTTGTGAGGCTTGGTCTACTCGACCATTTACTCTAATTACTTTACCAATGTAAGTTTGGGTTTTATTTAGGTTTGAAAGCGCCACTTCTTTCCCTACTTTTAAAAAGTCTGCATAAGCTTTGCTAATCGCAACCTCAAGTTCGTAAACATCTGTTTTTATATATTCCCCTAACTTTTGACCTGCTCTTACTAAAGTTCCCTCTGTGACCAAAGCTTCTGTTAAGATTCCGGAAAAAGGAGCTTTAATAGTATACTTAGATAAGCGTTGTTCTAAATTTTTGACATTATAATAGCTGCTATAAATACCACGTCCGGTAATAAAATACTTTTCTTTTTCTGATTTTATTTCAGGAAGTTTTGGCGTAGTTTTTTCTAAATCAAAATCAGATAAATATTGCTGCCACTTTGGGAAGTACTCTGGATAGTCTAATTGTAAATCTGGCATAATTGAAGTAACCAAATTGTAAAGATTACTTTTTGCAGCTTGGACACTAGCATAATATTCTGAAGAATTTATACGGATCAATGTTTGCCCTGCATTATACTCCTGACCTGGTTTAAAAAGCTTATTTCCAGTTCTAAAAACTCCTTGCACCTCGGCATACAATTCTACCCTATTTTTTGCTACTAGATTACCATTTGCGGGTATAACTATTGGTACGATTCCATTTTTAACAGTATCAACAAAAACCGTTTTTACCACCTTTTTTGGTTTGGGTCTTTGGCTTTGCTTGCTGTTAACTATAAATTTAGCAGCAAAAATGGAGCCCCCGATTATTAGAACTCCCGATAAAACGGAAATTAATATTTTTCGCATTATGGCTTATGATTAGTGGTTTGCAAAACTAGTATCAAGTTACAAGGATCTTGGTTAAAGATTTCATAAATGTTAATTGTTTTTGGAAAACCATAAAACAAAAAAAGGGATGCACCACTGCATCCCCGAACCAAACAAACTAAAGTATAACTAACTACTCAATATTGTCTACATCTTCAAATTTTGTTTCTGCCATGCGAGAATTAATTATTGCATTATTATCGTATATTGAATTGTATTTATCTTCATCTGTGTCAAAAACTAATAGAGATTTAGATTTCATCTTTTGGATACCTCTAAATGATTTTATTCTATTGTTTTGTATTTGCAACACTTTTAGACTTGCCAATTGGTCTAATTCTTCGGGTATTTCTCCTCCTATATTATTATTAGCTAATACAAGCTCTTCCAATTTTTCAAGATTACCTATTTCTCTTGGAATTTCACCCTCTAATGCATTCTCGAACAAACCAAGAGTTTTTAAATTTTTAAGACTACCAAGGCTTCCAGGAATAATACCTTTTAAATTGTTACTTGAAAGATTTAATATTTTAAGTGTAGCTATGTTTCCAAAACTCTCTGGAATAGCACCATTCAGAAAATTATTAAACATGGAAAATTCTTCTAAACTTTGAAGACCTCCAATACCTTGTGGGAGGCTTCCTTTAATTCTATTCATTTCTAACTTCAGAACTTTAAGGCTCTTTAATTTTACAATGTCTTTAGGTAATACACCTGTTATATTATTAAAGGCAAGATTAAGCTCTTCTAGTTTCTCTAACTTTCCTATACTTTCAGGTAAATAACCATTTAAGTTGTTATGGAATAAGTTTATGGCCACAACTCGATTTTCTTTTACAACAACACCTTTCCATGTAGCAACAGGGTCATTTAAGTTCCATGAAGAATTCCAGTTTTCTCCTTGGGTACTATTAAACAAATCTATTAATACCTTTTTTTCAACAGAAGAAATTTCAGTTGAAGCATGTGTAATTGAACAAGTAAATAAAAGTGCTAGGCTTAAAAAAGTAAATTTTGTCATTCAGTTAGCTTTACATTGATAAGAATTGCCCTACAAATAAACTGTACTTATGGTTTGTGCACAAGGAAATGACGTGAATTATTCAAATAATGTTGTGAAAGTGCCAAAATGTGTGGTGAAGGATAATAATTATTGTAAGAATTTACTTTAAATAACATCTATTTCCATAGAAAGCTCTTCCCATTCTTTCATAAGTTTTTCCAGATTTTTCTTTTTACCTTGATAATCATCAAAAAAACCTGGCTTTGCAGCTGTTTCATCATAGTTCATGAGAAGCTTGTGGTCTAGTTCTGCTATTACCTTTTCTAAATCTCCTATTTTGCTTTCTATTCCACTAAGTCTATTTTTCAGGGATTTTAGTCTTTTTTGAAGTTTGTAATCACCTTCTTTATTTGATTTAGCTTCAGTACTTTTTATTTTTTTCTCCCCTTTTTCAATTTTTCTAAAGTCTTCCGCTTTTCGTTGTTCCAAATAGAAATCTATATCCCCTAGATATTCCCTTATATTTCCACTTTTAAATTCATAAACTCTATCCGTAAGTCCTTGAAGAAAATCACGATCATGAGAAACTAGAATTAGAGTACCTTCAAAATTCTGTAAAGCTTGTTTTAGAACATTTTTAGATTTTATATCTAAATGGTTTGTGGGTTCATCCATTACTAAAACATTAAAAGGCTGAAGCAACATTTTAGCTAGTGCCAATCTATTTCGTTCACCTCCAGATAACACTCTAACGTATTTATCTACCTCATCACCTTGAAATAAAAATGAACCTAGAATATCACGTACTTTACTTCGATTTTTCTCATTCGCAGCATCAATCATAGTATCCAAAATGGTTTTACTACCATCTAGATATTCGGCTTGGTTTTGTGCAAAATATCCTATTTGCACGTTGTGACCCAGTTTTATATCACCGCTATAATCTAATTCTCCCACAATTATTTTAGCCAGTGTGGTTTTACCTTGCCCGTTTTGGCCAACAAAGGCAGTTTTACTACCTCGCTCTACTAATAAGTCAATTTTCGTTAAAACTTCTTTTTCTCCATAACTTTTCCCCAACCCTTCTAATTCTGCAACTACTTTTCCAGGAGTTACAGATATTGGAAAGCGAAGTTTCATCACACTATTATCATCTGCATCAACCTCTATTCTATCAATTTTATCTAATTTCTTAATTAGCGATTGTGCCATGGAAGCTTTGCTAGCTTTTGCTCTAAACTTCTCAATCAGCTTCTCCGTTTGTTGAATTTGCTTTTCCTGGTTTTTCTGAGCATTCAACTGCTGCTCTTTAATTTCTGCACGTTGAACTAAGTATTTAGAGTATGGCTTATTGTAATCGTAGATTCTACCTAATGAAATTTCGATAGTTCTATTAGTAACATTGTCCAAGAACATCTTATCATGAGAAACTATCACTACTGCACCAGAGTAATTTCTTAAAAATTGTTCTAACCAAATAATAGATTCTATATCTAAATGGTTGGTAGGCTCATCTAGTAAGAGAACATCATTACTTTGCAACAACAGTTTCGCTAACTCTATACGCATACGCCAACCACCAGAAAATGTATCCGTAGCTTTATCAAAGTCTTTCCTTAAAAAACCTAGCCCCTGAAGGACTTTTTCTGTCTCTCCTTGGTAATTGTACCCTCCTAAAATTTCGTAATGATGTGTTACGTCATTTAGATCTATCATTAATTGATTGTACCCATCACTCTCATAATCTGTACGTTCCGCTAACTGAGTATTTATCTCCTCTAGCTGTGCTTCTAGTTTTTTTAGCTCTTCAAAAGCTTGATAGGCTTCATCTAGTACTGTTCTTCCCTGCTCAAAATCTATATCTTGCTTTAAAAACCCAATTTTAACTTCTTTATCTGAAGCAATAGTGCCCGAATCTGGCACCATTTCTCTGCTAAGCAATTTTAGTAATGTTGATTTACCAGCACCATTTTTACCAATCAACCCAACCCGGTCGCCCGCGTTTAATCGAAAAGCAATTTCCTCAAATAAATATTCGCCGCCAAAAGCGACAGAAAGGTTATGAATATTAAGCATACCTACAATTCAATTTCATTATCTCAAAATCAACTTTTATAATAGCATTTTAGCCATTAAGCTAGGGTAATTCCTATTTTTGAGTAAAGTTTTGCAAATGTTAAAAAAAGGAAACAAACTCTACAGTATTTTAACAGGAAGTTGCCCAAGGTGCCATAGTGAAAGTATGTATGTTAATAAAAACCCATTTGTGGTCTCACAGTTATTTAAAATGCATGAGCGTTGTTCTAACTGCCAAACAAAGTATAAAATTGAACCTTCTTTCTTCTATGGCGCTATGTATGTGAGTTATGGCGTTGGTCTTTTTTTTGCTGGTATCGCATTTGCTATAGCGTTTTTATTTATTGGAACTTCTCTAAAAACAACTTACATCACTATTGTAGTAACTTCAGTAATCTTACTACCAGTAATTATTAGGTTATCTAGAAATATCTGGATAAATATCTTTATAAAGTACGATAAAGATTTAGTTAATCAATGATTGTAGTGCTTCTCTGTAAACCGAGAAATATTCATTTCAGAATTTAAATTTTCATTGTTTTCTATAAAATGAAATAATTGTTTTGAAGCATATGGTGCAATCATTACACCTCTAGAACCAAATCCATTTAACACATACAAGCTTTTATGTTTTGGGTGTCTACCAACCAATGGTCTTCTATCTGCTACTGTTGGCCTTACGCCAGCTACATGTTTAACAATTTCAAAATCACATTTTAGAAAAGTTTTAAGCTTTTCTACAAGTTCTTCTTTAGCTTCCAATGTAGGCTCATTTGTTTTGTCTTTCCATTTATAAGTGGCTCCAATACGATAAAAATCATTTCTTAATGGAATTATAAAAACAGAAGATTTTATAACATTATCTTCTTTTAAGGATGGAGCTTTAATCGTTAGTAGTTCTCCTTTAGTTCCATTTAAGGGTAAATAATTAAAGAAAGGATTATTTTTAAGTCCAAAACCTTCTGCAAATACAATTTGCCTTGCTTTTAATCCATTATGCTCAACATTATTATCTAAAATTTGAAGCAAGTTAAAATCAAACGCTTCTCCAACTATTAACTCTTTTTGAATAAGGTAATCTTGATATTCTTTTAGCAGTATCTTAGTATCTATCCTTCCAGTATCTTTTACTTGTCCGTATCCAAAAGGAGCGTCTATGTTAAGGTTTTTATTTTTAAGCAAGTTTGTATCTAAAAAAAAATCTAATCCAGGTTTATCAGTTGCTTCAAACCAACCGTTTTGCTCTTCTATTGAAGCAAATCTTCGTAAAACTGGCAACTTATAATCTAGTTTTACTTTTAACTTCTTTTCTAAGTTTTTATAAAAAGGTAATGCTAAGTCTAATTGTTCTTTAGCATTCCAAGCCATTGTAAAACGCTTTAAAATTACTGGGTTATATAAGCCGCCTGCTACTAAAGAAGCTTGCTGTGAACTATCTGAAATAATCTTAAAAGATTTTCCATTATTCTCTAACTGTTCACAAAAAGAAATCCCAGCAAGACCTAATCCTACAACAATATAATCTAGCATATAACAAAAATAGAAAACGCCGTACTTTCGTGCGGCGTTTATATCTATTGAATTGGAAAATTCTATTTATTTAGGCTCTAGTAAGCCCACATATCTTGCTCTTTATCTCTGATTGTTTCTTTGATACGCTTAGCTTCCAGCAATTGGAACAGGGCATTGTCAAAAACATAATCATCAATATTACGGTCACCATGTACGTTATCTTCTTTGTAGATAACGGCATTGAATCTACGTGCATTCAACAACATATCAAAAGATATAGGTTGCGCAGAATTTCGCTGATTAAAGACCTTAGCCTCATGCATTATGTCTCTTATACTTGGATAATAAACCCAAAATAATTCAACTTTATTTGCATTAGGATCTGTTGACTCGTCATCTATAAAGTTGACATCTGGAGCAACAGGAGCAATAGCCTGCAAACGATACTTAAGTTCGCCTTGGCGTTTATCAAAATACCAGATTCCTTTTATTCTGTACTCTTCAACATCTGCGGCTCCTAAATCTCTAATGTTAATGAACTCTTGTGAGATTTCTTCACCTGCATTTATTTGTTCGTACCCTAAATCTGTGGTATCTACTTTTTGTAAAGTTGCTGATAAATCGTTTAAATTTCGCTTTTCAGAAAAATATGAATCCGTGTATACGTCTTTGATTTTTCCATTTCTGATGTTCTTCATCAAAACATGGTACAAAGACCTTCTATCTGCACCAATACCTATGGTATCAGTTGGATAATATAACGGAAAGTTAACACGTTCATCTAAATCGATAGTCTCCCATACAGTTTTTGACCAAAGAATATCTCTATCATCAACATAACCATAAGCTAAAGGAGAATCGTTATCCGCGGCTTTCTGAGCCTCTGTTTTCTTACCTATCTCTTCTGGTGTCTTGGCATTTAGAATATTTGCCTGAGCCATCATGGATATAGGTAGGATGCTGAACGCTCCGATTACTAAAACATTTTTCCAATTCATCATTACTATACTTTACTTTTATTAGTTTGTAAGCTCAACAACAACAGGAGATACTTTCTTTAATTTATAACTCTTGTTATTAGATATGTAAGCTTGAATGTCAAATATTTGTACCGCATCACCTCTTCTTGCTCTTTTAAGGGCAGACTTTGCAGCAGCATTTAATTTGTTACCTCTTACAACTGTTGTTGGTTGACCAGGAACTTTAAATTTAAATCCACTAATACCTAGGTTTAAATCAAAATCAAAGTCTTCTAACATAGCCGATACTGTAGAAACTTCAAGGTTTCTTCTAGGCATTTTAATACTACCTGCTTCACCTCTTACAGCGCCAGATGGTCTTGGTATATCTTTAATACGGAATTCCATTGGAGTAGAGATTCTCTGTCCATCAGGCAAGGTTCCAGAAGCTGTAATTCTTACAGTTCTACCTTTACCAGGATTCATCACGTATTTACTACCAGACCTTTTAGAAAGGCCAGGAGCGGATGCAGACACTTTATTATCTGGAACACCAGGTATAGAAATTGTCATTGGGTTAGAAACACCACGATAAACTACGTTCATCTTATCTGCGGCAATAACAGCAGCATTAGGCTTAGTAATAGTAGCAAAACCACTATTTACTTTCACTGGCACTTCTTCACCATCTTGCATAAAGAACATTTCTCCTTCAACCTTATGGTCGCCAGCGGCACCAGAACTGATTAATAATTGAATACCACCAGCTTCTAACTTGTAATCTTTACCTTCAGACATTTTTCTACCGTCTAAAGTTAACTCAGCTCTTACAGGTGTGGATGAATTATCAGTTTTACTTACGATAATTTTACCATCATATTTTTCTCCTGCATAAAAAGCACTTTTACTAGCAGATAAAGAAGTAGCGAAGTTTTTCAAAGAAACTTGGTTACTTAAGTTACCTTCTAACATAGCTTTTAAAGCATCTTCCTCTGTTGCTTTAATATCAGACTGCAATGCAGTTAACTTAGTTAAAGAAGCAATTAAAGGGAATCCTTCGTAGTGATAGTTAATCCAATCTTGCTTGGTACCATCTCTCTTCTCCACTTTACCTTTAGCATCACCTGTTTTAAAACGTGATTCTACAGTAGACTTCATTCTTTCTGGCACTAAAACACTTACTGCTTTACGGTAATCTTCAATTCTTTTCAAGAACTCTTTTCCGTCAGGAGCTAAATTATCTCCTTGAAAGAATTTTTGATCTAGATAATCAGACTTATCCATTACTTGATAATCTGTAGGATCTTCGATGCCTTTTGTCATCTCTTTCTTAAGACCTTCTAAATAATCATAATACTCTTGGGACATCTTTTGCACTTTCTGTGCTTTTTCGTAGTCCTTAGCATATTTAGCAGCATTTTCTTCTGCTTTTGTTTCTAAACTTCCTAGAAAAGCTAAATTGTCTTCTGAAGTCTTAGCATTTGCAGCTTCCATTTTTACATTCATAAGACCGAATGCTGCTAATACTTCTTTACTCATATTTAACGCCAACATACAAATGAAAACCAAATACATTAGGTTTACCATTTTCTGACGTGGTGACTGTTTTCCTCCTGCCATCTTTTTCTAATTAGATTTAATTAATAATTGGGTTTGGATTTAAAATTAAATCTCTAATTAGTTCTTAGACATTGCAGTTAACATACCACCATATACACCATTTAATGATGAAAGGTTAGATGATAAAGAAGCCATTTGTTCTTTAAGTGCACTTGCATTTTGTACAACTTCTTCATTAACTGAAGCTTGTTTGCTTGCACTTTCTAATTGTACTTTATAAAGACTGTTTAAAGACTCCATTTGCGCCGCTGCGTGAACCATTTCTTCAGAATACTTCTTAGTAGATTCCATTGCATCAGTTGTAGGAGCAATACCCTTGGCAGCACCTTCAAAATTTCTAATGCTTTCTCCTAAACTTTCCATTAAGTTAGCATCTACACCAGCTTCTTTTAATAAGTTATCTAGTTTTGCAGATAAAGAGGCTTCTGCTTCTTTCATTTCTGCTTTTTCATTCTTTTTACCTGTAGAAGTAGCTCCTGCTAATTCTGGATAAACTAAAGACCAATCATATTCATCATCAATTGGTTCAAATGCACTAATGGCAAAAATTAATGCTTCTGTAATAAGACCTACCGCTAGTAATAAACCTCCGTTAAGAAATCCAAATTCCCAGTGTAGAATTTTAAATAATGCTCCGATAATTACAATCGATGCTCCAAGCCCGTAGGCCATGTTAAACAGTTTTTTTGTTGATTTTGACTGTGCCATAATTTTAATTTTAAATTAAGTAATATATAAATAAGTATTTGGTTACTAGGTTTATATAATGTTCTCTCTTAATTGTTTATAATCCGTTATTTCCTTTTGTTGAATCTTCTTCGCCCATATAATCTTGTACGGTTCTGAAGCCGATATAACTTCTTGCTGAGTCTTGGTATTCATAGTCTCTTGTACTAACTTGTAAGAAGTAAGCAACATCTTTCCATGAACCTCCACGCAATACTTTTCTTTTGTTTTGACCAGAACCTGCATTTGGGTTCATAGTTGAAACATATTCATAAGCGTTTGGGTCGTAACTAGAGCTTGTCCACTCAGATACATTACCCGCCATATTGTATAAGTTAAAGTCGTTTGGTTCGTAAGACTTAGCTTCTACAGTATATAATGCTGCATCTGCTGCGTAATCTCCACGTTGCGGCTTAAAGTTTGCCATAAAACAACCTGTATCACTTATAACGTAAGGACCGCCCCATGGGTAAGTTCCACCTTCTATACCACCTCTGGCAGCATATTCCCACTCAGCTTCTGTTGGTAATCTAAATTGGTTTACAAATTGCCTACCACGACTTTTCTGATCGTCATTTTTAAATTTAGTTCTCCAATTACAGAATGCTTTGGCTTGTTTCCAAGTAATACCCACTACAGGATATTCACTATAAGCATCATGCCAAAAGTAATCGTTATGCATAGGCTCGTTGTACGAATATTCGAAATCGCGAATCCAAACTGTAGTGTCAGGATATATTTCTAGTTCTTCTTGACGGATAAAATCTTTTCTACTACCCGTTTTAGCTCTAGCGGCAGCTTCGATATCCATCCAATTGTACTTATACTTTAGTTTAGTAACATCAATACTACGCTGACCGTTATAAGTTTCATCTTCTGATAAATAGATAGAGTCTACCATTATTTCAGTATAATATTCATCTGGATAGTCTTCTCTATCCCATACCAAATCTATCTCCTTATTTAGGGCTCTACCTTCGTAGCCAGTCTCACCAAGACCCGCATAGTTGTCTAACATATACTTATCATATGCAGACATTTTAGTTGTGTCAGCATCCATAAAAGCATACTCACCAATACCCTCGTCTTCTGGACCAATCCCTAATTGATCGGCAAGAATTGCCAATTTAGTTCTAGTTATTGAGTCTTTTACCCATTCTACAAACTGTCGGTATTCACTATTAGTGATTTCCGTATCGTCCATATAAAAAGAACGAACAGTTACGGTTCTTGTAGGGGCGTTTAAAACTTTGGCCTGATCCTCCTCCGCTTTACCCATTATAAATGAGCCTCGCGGGATAAGTTCCATTCCATACGGTTTCTCAGGATACCATTTCTTACCCTGGACTCCAACCAATTCACCTTTTGATCTTGATTTTGAACCACAACTGGTTAATAAAAAAACAAGCGCTATAGATGATAACAATAGCTTTCTCATACTCTAGGTTAAATTTTTCGATTTAAGATTACAAACTGTAAACACAAATTCACTATTCTCTAAAACTATTTTTTGAATAAATTATTGTGTAAATACAATTTATACCTAAAAAATATTTTGTTTAGTTTAAGCCCTTTTTATAAGCTTTGAACCACCGTTCAGGAATGTTTTGGTTGCAAGCATCCAAATAGTCTTGCTCGGCGCAAGGTAATAACGCAGGTGAATTTGTTTTAGTATGTTCCGGTAAAATAGAAGGTACTTCTACCCACCATCTTTCTGTAACATGACTCTTGTAGAAAATGAGTTCATCTGAATCTGTAGGTACTGTAAATTTGGTGAAGTCATCACTTTTAGAACTAGGAACTTCTTTAATACGATAGCTTAGTCCCTCTATAAAATACCATATAATTTGAGCTATTAATTGAAAGGACAAATTTGAATTTTCCATTTCATAGATACCAAATAGAGATACATTATCACTAATACCAGCATATCTAGCTATGGCACAAATTTCTCTTCCTGTAAAACCATTTGGTGAAAAACTACCAGACAATCCCATTTCACTTGCACGAATAGAACGTGCATCTAGACTTACCAAATGAGCATTTCTTAAAACTGGTTCTGCAAGCTGAATGTTAGAAGCAATATCTCCTAAACGATACGCATCAAAAAATAGACGTTCCATTAAGTCTATTTCTTCTTGAGCATTATAATAACTCTGATACCCTACATTAGAGAAATTATACAAATTGTTAGGCTTATCTGTAATAATCTTACTCATGTATGAACTGGATGATATTAACTCATCATCCTCACCAAAGTCAAAACGGCTATCTATGGCTACCAGATTAATCATATCTTTAATATTATCAAAGGCACGATATGCTGGAAAGGTAATATCTTGAGTAGCACCTAATATAATAGGTATAATATTTTCTTCTAAAAGACCTGCTACAATTTCTTTAACTACAAAATAAGTATCCTCAACTTTGTTTCCTTCTTCTACATCACCAATATCTATTATAGTAGAATTCCAGTTGCCACTCATTAATCTGTACAATTGAATACGGATAGAATCAATGTCTAGCTTTTCGGTTTTCTTCTCAAAAGCATTACGCGATTCTAAAACTCCAAAAATGGCAACTGTAGCATTTGCAAAGACAGGTAAGCCTTTTTTTTCTGTATGTTTATGTATCTTCTTTCCTAAGGCTTGTGGGGGTAAAAATTCGGAAAACGCCAAGACCTTATCTTTGACGGGAACCAAAAAATCAAATGCCATAATAGATTGCTTGGGGTGTTATACTTACTTTTTAGACTTTGCTTTTGCTCTTGTTTTTTTCTTTGGGGTTTTCTTTTCAATTAAGGTTTGCGCTTCTTCTAAAGAAATTTTAGTAGCATCAACATCTTTTGAAAGCTCTACTTTAACTTTTCCCTTTAAAATAGTATGCCTTCCCCATCTTGCCTTTTCAATACGTATACCTTCTTCTGGCCACTCTTGAATCAGCTTTTCAATCTCTTTTTGCTTTTTAGCTTCAATTAACTCAACAATATCATCTTTCGATAAATTGTCGTAATCGTATTTTTTATTCACGTTAATGAACATCCCATTCCATTTTATGAATGGTCCAAATCTCCCAACACCTTTAGTTACTTCTTTATCTTCATAATGAGCTATAGGTGCATCTGCAAGTTGCTTAGCTTTTATTAAAACAATGGCTCTATCCATATCTACTTCAAAAGCACTTTCTCCTTTATCTAGAGAAATAAATTTCTTACCAAACTTTACATATGGTCCAAATCTCCCAACATTAGCTTCCACCTCTTCACCTTCATAAACACCTAACTTTCTAGGAAGTTCAAAAAGCGTTAAGGCTTCATCAAAAGTGATTGTGGTTATCGATTGGTCGGGCAACAAGCTAGCAAACCTTTTTTCTTCATCTTCTGCATCTCCAATTTGTGCCATAGGTCCAAAACGACCCAGGCGAACCAGCAATGGTTTACCTGTTTTTGGGTCTTCACCTAAAATACGCTCTCCACTTGCTCGGTCTGCATTTTCCTCAACGTCCAGTACTGTGGGATGAAAGTCTTTGTAGAAAGACTTCATGACTTTTTGCCAATCTTCATCACCAGTGGCAATCTCATCAAAATCTTCTTCAACTTTTGCCGTAAAATTATAATCTAAAATATTAGTAAAATGGCTCACTAAAAAGTCATTTACAATCATTCCAATATCAGTAGGTACCATTTTGCCTTTATCGGAACCAATAATTTCGGTTAGCTTACTTTCTTCAATATTACCTTCTTCCAATATTAACTGATTGTAGTTACGCTCCTTGCCTTCAATTGTTCCCTTTTCAACATAACCTCTATTTAGAATTGTAGAAATTGTTGGTGCGTAAGTAGACGGGCGACCAATACCCAATTCTTCTAGTTTCTTTACCAAAGAAGCCTCTGTATATCTGTAAGGAGGTCTTGTAAAACGCTCTGTAGCTGATATATAATTATTGATTAGAGTCTCCCCAATATTCATGGCTGGCAACATACCTTCTTGTTCTTCTCCATCTTCCTCATCATTTCCCTCAAGGTAAACCTTCAAGAAACCATCAAACTTTACAACCTCACCGTTTGCAGTAAACTCTTCATTATGAGAGTTTGCTTTAACCTTAATATTTGTTCTTTCTAATTGCGCATCACTCATTTGGGAAGCAAGCGTTCTCTTCCAAATTAATTCGTACAATTTAGATTGGTCACGCTCCAATGAAGGTGATTGTAATTTCATATCTGTAGGGCGTACAGCCTCGTGAGCTTCCTGCGCTCCTTTTGACTTACCAGTGTAATTCCGTGCCTGGCTGTACTCTTTACCGTAGTTAGTGGTAATCGCATCTTTTGCAGCATCTAATGCTTCTTTAGAAAGGTTTACGCTATCGGTTCTCATATATGTTATAAGACCTGCTTCATATAAGCGTTGTGCTACTTGCATAGTTCTACCAACAGAAAAATACAACTTCCTAGAAGCTTCTTGCTGTAAAGTAGATGTAGTAAAAGGTGCTGCAGGAGATTTCTTTGCTGGCTTTTTATCCAACTTTGCCACAGAAAAGTCTGCGCCAATATTATCTTTTAAAAATGTCTCAGCATTTTCTTTAGTTGAGAATGTCTTATTGAGTTTTGCCTCAAATATTTTTCCTTTCTCTGTTTTAAATTCCGCTTTTATTCTGTAGGATGCTTCTGGAGTAAATCCTTCAATATCACGCTCTCTCTCAACTATTAAACGCACTGCAACGGACTGTACCCGTCCTGCGGAAAGTCCCGGTTTAATTTTTTTCCAAAGAACTGGAGAAAGTTGGTAACCAACTAATCTATCTAAAACCCTTCTTGCTTGTTGCGCATTTACAAGATTATAATTAATCTCTCTAGGGTTTTCAATTGCTTTTTTTATTGCTGATTTGGTAATAGAATTAAAAACAATTCTTTTTGTTTTACTTTTCTCTAATCCAAGCTCTTCTGCTAAGTGCCAAGAAATAGCTTCTCCCTCACGATCCTCATCACTAGCCAACCATATCGTATCTGCTTTTTTAGCTAAGTCTTTTAGTTTTTTAACTAAAGCTTTTTTATCCTTATCTACTATATATTTAGGTTCAAAATTATTATCAACATCTACTCCTAATTCTTTAGAAGGTAGGTCGGCGATATGTCCAAAACTAGACTCTACTTGAAAATCTTTTCCTAAAAATTTTTCGATTGTTTTTGCCTTTGCAGGGGACTCAACTATAACTAGGTTCTTTGGCATTCAATAGGTTTTGAGGTAACAAAAGTATGTGAATTTTTTGATTTCAGATTTTTAATGAATCTGAAAGACAAAAAAATATCCTGTTAAAAACAGGATATTCATTCTTCTTATTATTGATTTAAACTAAGTAGTCTACTTAAAAAAATTTAATTACTGGCTTCATTTTCGTAGACTACTTTGTCATTTTCACATCTAATACTAGAAGGAGGGGAAACAATTGCACAGTCTGAAATTAATCCTTCTCTCTCATTATAATCTCTCACATTACTATTATAGCTCTCAACCAAAGACAAAAAAGCTTCCGTGTTAATATTTATTGAATAGGCTATATAGCTGCTGGGTCCACCACATGGTTTAGCTCCAATACCTATTAAACGCCAATCATTAATATCTAAACATGCTTCACTTTCTGCAATAGCTTTTATTTCTCGTAACTGATTTTCTAAATCGTTCTGTGTAATGCTATCATCGTTGTCACAAGAAGTAAATAATAATAAACCTAGAATACTAAAAACATATACTTTCATTTAGTTTAGATTGAATTCACTAATTAGACTGATATCATTATTTAAATATTTGTATTGATAAAGTATTCCATCTCCTATCATTAGTAATTGCTCATCCATTGGAATAACATCGAATGTGACAATATCTTTAAAATGATTTAACTGAGGTAAATCTGGCACATTAGATTTGTTATAGACTTTAAGGCCTGAAGCTCCATCACAAACAAATAATTTATCGTCTTTTATTCCTAAACCATAAGGCTCATCCATAGGATAGATTACTTTTAATTCTGGGTTTTCAATCGTTGATATATCTACTATAAACAGACCACTCTCTGTAGCTCCACAAAAATTACCACCTCTTAACGTAACATAGGCATAATTATCATCTACCACAACCGGGTCACAAGCAGTACCATGTTGAAACTCCGAAACATATTCTGGCGTTGCAGGTGATGTAATATCATAAATATACATGCCTCGCATACTACCTAAAAATAAATGATTTCCACGGTTAAAAATAGTTTCTATATCAAAGCCAGCGTAGACATCTTCTAAATCTAAAGGATTAGCCAAATCCGAAATTTCAAAAACATTAATAGTATGGCTATCCACGGCATACAGATAATCATCTACAATTTTAAACCTAGCCAAAGAACCTCCTTGCCCTATATTTCCGCCAGAATCATTAGCGTTTTCAGCAAAATCAATAAAAATATCTGGTTGTGACACTTCTTCAATTTTTCTTCGTTCTACAACTGTTTCCCAACCTACAACAATATCATTTTCATAATCAATAGTACCCCATTCAAAAATTTCGGCACCAGCAGGAAAAACTACGTTATCTCGTAGCACACCTTCTAATCTATTAACCTGTTTTATTTCATTAATATTTGAGATGTCTAAAACAATTAAATCGGTAATACTATCAGCATATAAGAAATTACCTTTTACAGAAATATCTATGTTTCCAGGAATCTTTATAAATGCAACCTTTTGCGGAGATTCTGGATTACTATTATTAATTACATGTACTCCTTGATATTTATCATTTATGAAGATGTAGTCTTCATAAGCATAAATTTTGCCAGATTCATTTATAGGAATAGGGTCTACAATAGCAACGCTTCTTGCAAATTCTGTCTTGCTAATAACTAAAGGTCTCGCTACTAGATAATCTGCGTATTCTCCATCGTCATCATTGCAAGAGCTAAATGTGAACAAGATAATGGTTAGCCCAAAAAGAATGTTCTTTTTCATAATCGTTTAATTTTTTGGATAGTAATTTTCTTAAATGATGAAAAAGGTTAAACAAAGTTGCGTTACTTTTCTATAAAATTTAACTGTCATAATGTCACTAATTTGCATTATGCGTTATCTTTGCAAATGCAAATGTTGTACGATGAATCCTAAAGAAGGAATAGAAAAAGTAATAGATGAGGAAGTTCAAGGTGCTACTTTAACCCTTGATGAAAACTCTAAAAATACACGCAAGCTATATATAGAGAGCTATGGTTGTGCAATGAATTTTTCCGATAGTGAAATTGTAGCTTCAATTTTAGCCAAGGAAGGATTTAATACCACACAAGAATTAAGCGAAGCAGATTTAGTTTTGGTAAATACCTGCTCTATTCGTGAAAAAGCAGAACTCACTGTAAGAAAGCGATTAGAGAAATTCAATGCCGTGAAAAAGATTAACCCAGGAATGAAGGTTGGGGTTTTAGGGTGCATGGCAGAACGTCTAAAAGAAAAATTTTTAGACGAAGAAAAAATAGTTGACATGGTTGTTGGTCCAGATGCCTATAAAGACCTTCCCAACTTAGTTCAAGAAATTGATGAAGGTAATAACGCTTTAAACGTAATTCTATCTAAAGATGAAACTTATGGCGATGTTGCTCCTGTTAGATTAAATTCTAATGGGGTGACTGCTTTTGTTTCTATAACACGTGGTTGTGATAATATGTGCACATTCTGCGTAGTCCCTTTTACAAGAGGTCGTGAGCGTAGTAGGGACCCACAATCCATTCTAAAAGAAGTTGATGATTTATGGGAAAAAGGATTTAGAGAAATAACACTACTCGGTCAAAACGTGGATAGTTACCTGTGGTATGGAGGTGGATTAAAGAAAGATTATGACAAAGCTTCGGATATTCAAAAGGCCAGCGCTATAGATTTTGCTAAACTACTAGAATTAACCGCGCTAGCTCAACCTAAGATGCGTATTCGTTTTTCTACTTCTAATCCGCAAGATATGACCTTAGATGTTGTAAAAGTGGTAGCAAAGTTCGAAAATATCTGCAATTATATTCATCTACCGGTACAGAGCGGGAGCAATCGTATTTTAAAGGCTATGAATCGCTTGCATACCAGAGAAGAATATTTTGAGCTTATAGATAACATTAGAAAAATAATTCCTGATTGTGCAATTAGTCAAGACATGATTACCGGTTTTCCAACAGAAACTGAAGAAGACCATAAAGACACTCTTTCTTTAATGGAATATGTAAAATATGACTATGGTTTTATGTTTGCTTATTCTGAAAGACCCGGAACATTAGCAGCAAGAAAATTGGAAGATGATGTTCCACTAAAAACTAAGAAAAGAAGATTAGCAGAAGTTATTGAAGTACAACGAAAATCTTCTCTTTACAGAACACAACAACACGTGGGTAAAATACAAGAAGTTTTAATTGAAGGAACTTCTAAAAAGTCTGATACGCATTGGATGGGTAGAAACTCACAAAATACTGTAGCCGTATTTCCAAAAGAAAACTATAAAGTAGGTGATTTTGTAAACGTAAAAATTAACGACTGCACTTCTGCTACGTTAATAGGTGAAGCAGTAGGTTATTCAAAGAACAATTAGTATGGAAGGTGTACAATCTATAAAACAACGGTTTGAACTCATAGGTAATGATTTTAAATTAAACCGTGCCATAGAAAAATCTATTCAGGTTGCTCCTACCGATATTTCTGTACTGGTAACTGGTGAAAGTGGCGTTGGTAAGGAAGCTATTCCAAAAATTATTCACTCACTATCTCATCGTAAACATGCAAAGTATATTGCAGTAAATTGTGGTGCCATTCCAGAAGGTACAATTGACAGTGAACTTTTTGGACATGAAAAAGGTGCCTTCACCGGTGCAACCCAAACACGTAGTGGTTATTTTGAAGTAGCAGATGGTGGAACCATTTTTCTTGATGAAGTGGGCGAATTACCTCTTACTACCCAAGTGCGCTTGTTACGAGTTCTAGAAAACGGGGAGTTTCTAAAAGTAGGATCTTCTCAAGTACAAAAAACCGATGTTCGTATCGTGGCTGCTACCAACGTAAATATGTTCGAAGCCATAAAAAAAGAAAAGTTTAGAGAAGACCTTTATTATCGCTTAAGTACCGTAGAAATAAATATTCCACCACTACGCGAACGCCAAGAGGATATTCATTTATTATTTAGAAAGTTTGCTTCAGACTTTGGTCAGAAATATAAGATGCCAACTATTCGTTTAGAAGAAAATGCTATCAATCTACTTCTGAAGTACCGATGGTCAGGTAATATTCGCCAGTTGAGAAATATTGCCGAACAAGTATCTGTACTCGAAGAAAAAAGAGTGGTAACAGCAAGTACACTACACGGCTACTTACCAAATTCTAATGCTACCAATTTACCAGCGGTAGTTGGGTCAGAAAAAAAAGAAAGCGATTTTAGTAACGAAAGGGAAATTTTATATAAGGTTCTTTTTGATATGAAAGGTGACCTTACCGATTTAAAAAAATTAACCTTAGAGCTTCTAAAAAATAATGATTCAGAAAAAGTTCAGGAAGAAAATGAAACTCTTATTCGTAAGATTTATGGTAACAAAGATGAACAAATAAACGAGCGAGAAGATACTATAGCAGAAGTGTTACATTTACCAGAACCTGTCATCGAAAATGGTGCGCATGCTACCCAAATTCAAGAAGACCGTTACCACTTTGCCGAAGAAATTCAGGAGGAAGAAACCTTATCTTTACAAGAAAAGGAAATCGAACTTATTAAAAAATCCTTAGAACGTAATAGAGGTAAAAGAAAAGCTGCAGCTGCAGAATTGGGGATTTCGGAACGAACTTTGTACCGAAAAATAAAACAATATGATCTGTAGTTAAATCTAGAAAATAGAATAATGAAAAAAAGCATTTATAGTTTGCTAGTAGTTTTAGGTATTTTTCTTTTTAATGGCTGCGGTTTCTATAACTTCTCTGGTGCTAGTACAGGTACTGCAGAAAGTTTTCAAGTAAACTTTTTTCAGAATTATGCAGACCAAAGCCCAGGTTCTACCATAGAACCAGGCTTAGATAGAGATTTTACAAATTCACTACAAGATGTAATAACTACGCTGACCAGTCTTAATTTAACAAATAACAACGGTGACTTGGTATATGAAGGTGAAATCGTTGAATACCGAGTTTCTCCAATGACTGCTACTGCGAACCAGACAGCAGCTCAAAACCGGCTCACGATGACTGTAAATGTTCGTTTTTATAATAAGACCAAAGAAGATTCGGATTTTGAACAGCGCTTTTCTTTTTTCTTTGATTTTCCAGGCACTCAACTATTAGAATCGGTAAAAAGTCAAGCCCATGAAGAGCTCTTTGAGCGTATAACACAAGATATTTTTAACAAATCATTGGCAGATTGGTAATTGTATTATGAACGTTTCAGATTTTATATACCTTCTTCAAAAATCAGACACTATTCTCTCTCCAAAGCAAACAAGGGAGTTAGAAGGTATCTTAGAGGAATATCCTTATTTTCAAGCTGCTCGGGCTTTGCATTTAAAAGGACTTAAAAATCTAGACAGTTACAAATACAATAACGCATTAAAAGTAACAGCCGCTCATACAACTGATAGGGAAGTACTTTTTGATTATATCACTACTAAAGAATTTACTCAAAATAGTATTGCTGATAGTATTTTAGGCAGAATTTTACCTTTAGAAGAAAAAGAAATAATTTCTGAAGAGATTACTCCAAATCCAGAAATAGAAGTTTTTCTAGGGGAAGAGGAAGAAAAAAGTCCGTTACCGCAGAATATAAAAGATGCAGAGCAAATTCTTAATCCAGCTTTATTTGAATCTAAAGAGGAGGAGCAACAAATAGAGGAAATCAACAACTCAGAAGAAGATTTACAATTGGGGAAACCACTGCCTTTTACAAAAAGTGAAAAACACTCTTTTGGCGAATGGTTACAACTAGCTTCACCAAAACCAATTAATAGAAAAGAAGAATCTAAAAAGAAAAAGAAATTTGAACTTTTAGATAAGTTTATTGAAAGTAAGCCCAAAATTGTTCCCTCTAAAGAATCTGATTCAAAAGTTAATATTGATGACTCTATAAAAATCGACAAAAATCAGTTGATGACAGAAACTTTGGCAAAGGTTTATCTAGAGCAGAAAAAGTATAAAAAAGCTATACAAGCCTTTAAGATTTTGAGTTTGAAATATCCGGAAAAAAGTGGTTTCTTTGCAGACCAAATTTGGAAAGTGAAGAATTTGAAAAAAGATAAAGATTAAAATCATGAGTACGTTTACTATATTTTTAATTTTAATAATTGCTGTTTGCCTTTTACTAGTTTTAGTAATAATGGTACAAAATCCAAAAGGTGGTGGCTTATCATCTTCATTCGGTGGAGGTGGAACTCAAATTGCAGGTGGGGTAAAGAAAACAGGAGACTTTTTAGATAGAAGTACTTGGATATTGGCTGGTTCATTAATCCTGTTGATTTTACTTTCAAACGTAGCTTTAAAAGGCAATTACACACAGACAGATTCAAAACTATTACAAGGTGATGATATAGAGACAACAGTACCTGAAACGGTACCAGAAGAAGTGCCAGAAACTGCTCCAACATCAAGTGGAACAAATCCTTCAGATACGCTTCAATAGCATCCAGTTATAAGATAATAATCAAAAATGCCAGCTTAAATGACAAGCTGGCATTTTTGGTTTAACATATTGTCAGTTTTCGAGTATTGGCATAATTTCTGCCGAATTGAGAACAAAGAATTAAGAACTAATACCTAAAATTTAATAAAATGGCTAAAGTTAACATTAAACCATTGGCAGATAGAGTTTTAATAGAACCTATGCAAGCCGAAACAAAAACTGCTTCTGGAATCATTATTCCTGATACTGCAAAAGAAAAACCCCAAAAAGGTAAAGTTGTTGCCGTAGGCCCAGGTACTAAAGACGAGAGTATAACCGTAAAGATTGGTGACTCTGTTCTTTATGGGAAATATGCTGGTACTGAATTAAAGTTAGAAGGGAAAGATTATTTGATGATGCGCGAAAGCGACATTTTAGCAATCGTATAATTTTACTCCTGTGAAAACAGGAATCTCCAAACAAAATATAAGATTAATTAAACAGATTCTCACTCTTGTGAGAATAACAAAAAACTAGAAAATGGCAAAAGATATTAAGTTTGATATAGATGCACGCGACGGTCTTAAGAGAGGTGTAGATGCGTTAGCAAATGCTGTAAAAGTAACATTAGGTCCAAAAGGTAGAAACGTAATTATTAGCAAATCTTTTGGTGCACCACAAGTGACTAAAGATGGTGTTACTGTTGCAAAAGAAATAGAGTTAGAGAACGCATTGGAAAACATGGGTGCTCAAATGGTAAAAGAAGTTGCTTCTAAAACTAATGACTTAGCGGGTGACGGTACTACAACTGCTACTGTTTTAGCTCAAGCAATTGTAAAAGAAGGTTTAAAGAATGTAGCCGCTGGAGCAAATCCAATGGATTTAAAAAGAGGTATCGATAAAGCTGTTGATGCAATTGTTACAAATCTTTCAAAGCAATCTAAAAAAGTTGGTGATTCTTCAGAAAAAATAAAACAAGTAGCATCTATTTCTGCAAACAACGATGAAACTATTGGTGATTTAATTGCCCAAGCTTTTGGAAAAGTTGGTAAAGAAGGTGTTATTACTGTTGAAGAGGCTAAAGGAACTGATACTTATGTTGACGTTGTAGAAGGAATGCAGTTTGATAGAGGTTACCTTTCTCCATACTTTGTAACTGATTCTGAAAAGATGATTGCTGATCTAGAGAGTCCGTATATTCTTCTTTTTGATAAGAAAATCTCTTCGATGAAAGACTTGCTTCCTGTATTGGAACCAGTTGCACAATCAGGAAAGCCGCTTTTAATTATTGCAGAAGATGTTGATGGTGAAGCATTAGCTACATTGGTTGTGAACAAACTAAGAGGTTCTTTAAAAATTGCCGCTGTTAAAGCTCCAGGTTTTGGAGACAGAAGAAAAGCAATGTTAGAAGATATCGCCATCTTAACTAACGGTACTGTGATTTCTGAAGAAAGAGGGTTTTCTTTAGAAACTGCAACTATAGATATGTTAGGTACTACAGAAAGAGTTACTATTGATAAAGACAACACAACTATTGTTAATGGTGCTGGTGCTGCCAAAAACATAAAGACTCGTGTAAACCAGATAAAATCTCAAATAGAGACTACAACTTCTGATTACGACAAAGAAAAACTACAAGAGCGTTTGGCAAAATTAGCTGGCGGTGTAGCAGTTCTTTATGTTGGTGCTGCTTCTGAAGTAGAAATGAAGGAGAAAAAAGATAGAGTTGATGATGCCTTACATGCTACAAGAGCAGCTGTTGAAGAAGGTATCGTTGCTGGTGGCGGCGTTGCCTTGGTAAGAGCTAAATCTGTTCTTACAAAAGTTGAGACTGAAAATGAAGATGAAGCTACCGGTTTACAAATTGTGGCTCGCGCTATAGAAGCTCCTTTAAGAACTATAGTTGAAAATGCTGGTGGTGAAGGATCTGTTGTTGTGGCTAAAATTTTAGACGGAAAAGCAGATTACGGTTACGATGCTAAATCTGACAAATTTGTTGAAATGATGAAAGCAGGAATCATTGATCCTAAGAAAGTAACTAGAGTTGCTTTAGAAAATGCTGCTTCTGTTTCTGGAATGATTTTGACTACAGAATGTGCTCTAACAGATATTAAAGAAGATGCTCCTGCAATGCCTCCAATGGGCGGCGGTGGCGGAATGCCAGGCATGATGTAGTCCGTAGCACGAACAGGTTTTTTTAGCTCGTTTGCGCTGATAAAGATTTTATAGAAAAACCGCTTTTGGTATTCCCAAAAGCGGTTTTTTATTTTAAAAATCGATGTTTTTATATATACACTAATAACATACTAAATGCCATAATAAGCATAATTGAATTTTCTATAAAAGTAGCCTCTGTCATAGGGAGCTTTAAAGCAGTGCCTAAACAAGCACATCGAATCTTCTTTTTGTCTAATAATGTTCTAATTACTCCAAAAGTAGTTATCCCAAGAATTACTATAGTAATTATTAAAGCTGTAGTTATTTGCAAGCGCATTAAAAGTAGTAACCCTAACGTTAACTCAAGGAAAGGATATATCCAACCATAAATGGGCAATACTTTTGCCAGAGGGTCATACATTCTAAAGCTATCTGGGAAGCCTTTCAAGTCTAAAAATTTAAAGAAGCTAAAAACAATATAGAACAGGCCCATAAAATCTAACATAGCCTCTTTAGTACTCCACTCTTTAAAGTTCAATAAAAAAGAAGCTACAAATAGATAGGCAAAAATTAATAGTAGAGGTTTTAGTTGCTGTAGTTTTGATTTCTCTATATCATTCTCATCGAAGTGGGAATCTATATTTACCTCTCCTACATTTGTAATACCGTATTTGTCTGGAAGAACTGCTTTTAGATTTGATACATCAACAATGGTTTTCATATCAATCTGCGCTTCTGCTTTTTCTAAATCAATCTCAACAGTATTTACACCTTCAACTTTAGAAAGTTTATCCTTGACTGAAGCTACGCAACCCTGACAAGTCATCCCAGAAATATGAAATACTTGTTTCATTCTTTTATCGATTGTAAATCATACAGAACCAATTCTCCAGACCTGTAATTGATGATGTGTAACATATTATCTTTAATTAATAAGTCCGTTGCTTTTGCTATCCCTTCTTTTAATTCTTGTTTTAACATTCCATCATAATCAAAAATCAACACACGATTATTTTCAAAATCTGTTACAAAAACTTCGGTCTTATCAACAAATAAACCTGTTGCGGCATTCATTTTTTGACCTTGACCAATTTGTTTTTTAAAATTTCCCTTCTTATCAAAAATCTGAATGCGATTATTATAGGCATCAGCCACCCATATAAGAGAATCGGTTATTTGGACATCTGTAGGATAGTAAAACTCTCCTTTTGCATTCCCTTCCTTTCCAAAGGAAATCCAATCCACACCGTCATCATAAAGAATTCTGTTGTTATAAAAATCAGCTATAGCAAGTTCAGCATCATAGAACGAAACGGATGCAGGAGCATCAAGGCTATCTTTAATGCCGACCCAAAAAGGAGTCTGTTTAAAGCCATTTTTTTGAGAGATATCTTCGTACAAATTGGAAACCCTATCATTACCATATTCGGCCACAAATAAATAACGCTCATCAGCATCTATATGCATAGGCCTATCCAAAGAATCTATAGTTCTGATAATTTCTCCTTCATCATTTAATTGAACCAGCCTATTATGGTCTCCATCGGACAACCATAATTCACCTCCTTTATCAGCTATCCCTATAGGGTTTACCCCTTCTAATTTTATAGTTTTTAAATAAGTCCATTCTTTAGGCTTTGTTTCACAAGCCACAAGCAAACAAGCTGTAAGTAAAATAGTTATATATTTCATCATATTATTTTTCTACACGTTCATATTGGCAACATTTAGGCAGCTTTTTATAAACGCCATTTTTAGCTTTATGCTCTTTGGTATCATGACCACTATTAGTAACTGCTTTTTCTACTCCTTCTAAAGAAGTAATTCCCGGGTCAAAACTCAAGGATAGTAACTTGGTATCCTCGCTCCAACTGGCTTCTCCCACTCCATTTATTCTCTTTGCAGCATTTTCTATTCTTGCTCGGCATTGCTCACAATTACCATATACATAAACTTCTTTAGAAATAAGACTCTCTGGGTTTAGTGCAACTTTTCCATCTTCCGAGCTTTCAATTTTTCCATTCGCCCTTTCTATTTTAGAAGTTATTGGGGTATAACCAGCTTTCTCAACCTGTTTTTCAACAGCTTCCATTGACAGTTCCTTTTCAGCAGGGTAATTAAAACTAAAATCTCCTGTTTCAATATCAATCTTTACGTTTTTAATTCCTTTAAATTCTTTAAATTTTTTCTCCAATCCATAAGCACAAAAAGGACAACCTAAACCGTCTACTTGTACCATAAATTTATCCATTGCTTTTTGAGCGTTTGTACTAAACATCGCCATCATCCCAATGACAAATGCTATTATAATTCCTTTTCTCATGTTTTACTCTTTTTAAAATGTATATCGTGTGCCTAAAAACAGACTATATCTAAGTTCTCTTCCTTCGGCAACATCATTCACCAAGGGGACTTGCACTGCAAAATCAAAAGTGATATTCTTAAGTGCCAACTGTATCCCTTGTGCATATAATAATTGATACCAATCTCGCTCTAACAACCAAGAATTGGTATACTCAAAATATAAGTTTAGTTGCTTATTTGGATATTGTGGTTTTAAAAGTGGAAGACCAAACCCTAATTTATATCGTATTTCGTCCAGTGTTCCATTAGGCATCCAGTTGTAACCAAATTCATTAGAAATACCATATTTAAGTGTTTCATAACCCGCTACCACACCATAATAGCCAGCGTATTTACCAGTACTTAAGTCCACAGCATCAATTTCCTCACCAGTAGGAAGTGTTTGCAATGTTCTAGCCACAACTCTAAATGTTTTCCCTGTAGCATCTTTTCTAAAAAATTGATACTTTCCTAGTAGTTTAATATCCGCAAGTCCAGAACCATCTTCTAAAAAAGTGTCATAATTTATATATGGAATATGTACAGCAATTAATGAATTAGACGTAGGCAGATAATGTAACATTACAGGAACGTAGGTAAATCTGCCTCGTTCTGTATATCTAATCTCCGTAAGGGTTTTTGTAGTAAAACTACCTCCACCAAGCATTATAGGTTTATCTGCCGTAATGGGTGGACCTTGAGCATTAAGCCTTATAAGGCTACTTAAAACTATGGCTAAAAGCCAAAAATATTTTTTCATTGAAATTTGAATTTGAAATTAGTAACTGTATCAAAAGTTTGAGTCTAGACTCAAAGCAAGCAACAGTTTAATTTCAAATCAAAAAGACTTGGTCCAACAATTGTATGTCGTAAACCAGTAATGGTGGTGGATAGGTTTTATTGGGCAGAATCTTATCTGAACAATCGTTGAACAACGTTAGATAAGAATGTGCTACTACAACCAAAAAAGATTGTTGTTCCAAATCTAAATCGTCCCAACTTAATCTTAAGTCATCTTGTCCTTTAACGGTAAACGATTCATCATCACAACAATGATTTGCTATTCCTTGTTCTTCCAACAAATCCATAGCGGCTTTCATACCACAATCTTCCGCACTAGTAAAAAAAGCAACATCCATGACCCTACCCATGCAGAGATGCTTATCTACGGTCCAAGAGACTGTAGAAAGCATTAGCAATAAAGCCATAAAAATGGATGTTATTTTATGTACTACTTTTTTCACAATGCAAAGGTACAAAATCTCAAAATGTTTAATGTGCTTAAAATAAAGCCTTAACGAATATTTAAATAATTAGATATTGTTAGTTATCATTTAAAAATCGACTTTTGATATTATATTACAAATTAAATATCATGTTTACCATTTTACAGAAAGAGGTTTCTTCCATACTATCCTCAGAAAATAGCATAGATTCTAAATTATTGGCTGTTTGTTCTCTGCTAAAGGAAAATATTCCTCATTATAATTGGGTTGGTTTTTACTTTAAAAATGGTGACAAGCGTGAGTTGAAACTTGGTCCTTACGTAGGAACTCCAACAGACCATGATATCATTCCTTTTGGGAAAGGTATTTGTGGTCAAGTGGCCGAAAGTAATGAGAATTTTGTAGTTCCAGATGTTCAGGCTCAGGATAACTATATTGCTTGTAGCATATCTGTAAAATCTGAAATTGTAGTTCCCTTATTTAAAGATGGAGAAAATATTGGTCAGATTGATATTGATTCTGATACCCCGGATCCATTCACTGCAGAAGATGAACGTTTTTTAGAATTCGTAAATAGGGAAGTAGCTAAAATTCTTTAAAACTTAGCCTATTTTGTTGATAACCCAGTAAAATTCCTGATCTTAAAAAAAGTATTTTTGAGGCTTAATTTTTTGCATTAAAACACACATGAGCTCTACAAAAAAAGCAACTTCTGCACTTATTTCAGTTTTTCATAAAGATGGTTTAGAACCTATTGTCAAAAAGTTTGATGAGTTAGGAATCACGATATACTCTACCGGAGGTACAGAAAAGTTCATTAAAGATTTAGGAATTAATGTTATTCCTGTTGAAGACGTAACAAGTTACCCTTCAATTCTTGGTGGAAGAGTAAAAACGCTTCACCCTAAAGTTTTTGGAGGTATATTAAATAGACAAGACCATGACGGAGATGTTGCCCAAATGGAAGAATTCGAAATTCCACAGCTAGATATCGTAATAGTAGATTTATATCCTTTCGAAAAAACTGTTGCCAGTGGAGCTTCTGAACAGGATATCATAGAAAAAATCGACATTGGTGGTATATCATTAATTAGAGCTGCTGCAAAAAATTATAAAGATGTGCTTTGCGTTTCTTCAATGGAAGATTATTCAGACTTACTTTCTCTTATTTCAAAAGAAAATGGCTCCACAACTATAGAAGACCGTAAACGTTTTGCCGCAAAAGCGTTTAATATTTCATCTCATTACGACACTGCTATTTTTAATTACTTTAATCAGAATCATCAAGAAACCGTTCTAAAAATTAGCGAACAAAAGGGTCAAGTTTTACGTTACGGAGAAAATCCTCATCAAAAAGGATTTTTCTTTGGAGATTTTGCAGCCATGTTCGATAAGCTTCATGGAAAAGAACTCTCATACAACAACCTATTAGATGTTGATGCCGCTGTTTTATTAATGAATGAGTTTAAAGGTGATGCTCCTACGTTTGCCATACTAAAGCATAATAATGCCTGTGGGTTAGCACAAAGAGAAACCATTCACCAAGCGTATGTAGATGCTTTAGCAGGAGATCCTGTTTCTGCATTTGGAGGAATTCTTATTGCTAATACAGAGATTGATGCAGCTACGGCAACAGAAATACATCAACTATTTTGCGAAGTGGTAATTGCGCCTAGTTATTCTGATGAAGCTCTTGAAATTTTAAAAGGAAAGAAAAACCGAATTATTCTAATCCAGAATGAGATAGAACTTCCTGAAACTATCATTAGAACCTGTCTAAATGGTATTTTAGTTCAGGACAAAGATTTTAAGACTGATTCTGCAACAGATTTAACTCATGCAACAGATACGCAACCTTCAGAAAGAGAATTAGAAGACTTAATTTTTGCATCAAAATTATGTAAGCATACCAAAAGCAACACCATTGTCCTAGCTAAAAACAAACAGCTATGTGCCAGCGGTACAGGTCAAACATCTCGTGTCGATGCTTTAAACCAAGCCATTCACAAAGCTGGTTCTTTTAATTTTGATTTAAATGGTGCTGTTATGGCCAGTGATGCATTCTTTCCATTTCCTGATTGTGTTGAAATTGCCCACAAAGCTGGAATAAAAAGTGTAATTCAACCTGGAGGTTCTATCAAAGACCAATTGAGTATAGATTATTGTAATGAAAATAACATTGCCATGGTTATGACAGGTACACGTCATTTTAAGCATTAATTTTACTACTTTTGCCGGTAAATTTTACCGATAATCCGATAAACAGAAACTTTTATGGGCTTTTTTGACTTTATGACCGAAGAGATTGCCATTGACCTTGGTACGGCAAACACTTTAATTATTCACTTAGATAAAGTAGTGGTCGATAGTCCTTCTATAGTTGCTCGAGATAGAGTATCTGGTAAAATTATTGCAGTTGGGAAAGAAGCCAACATGATGCAAGGAAAAACCCATGAGAATATAAAAACTATTCGTCCACTTAAAGATGGGGTAATTGCAGATTTTGATGCTTCTGAGAAGATGATTAGTATGTTCATCAAAAATATTCCTGCACTTAAAAAGAAATGGTTTCCACCAGCTTTACGTATGGTTATTTGTATTCCTTCTGGGATTACAGAAGTGGAAATGCGCGCTGTTCGTGAGTCAGCAGAACGCGTAAATGGCAAAGAAGTTTATCTTATTCATGAACCAATGGCCGCTGCAATTGGTATTGGTTTAGATATTATGCAACCAAAAGGAAACATGATTGTAGACATAGGTGGTGGTACTACAGAAATTGCTGTTATTGCACTAGGTGGTATTGTTTGTGATAAGTCTGTAAAAATTGCAGGTGATGTTTTCACTAACGATATTATTTATTACATGCGTACACAACACAACCTTTATGTTGGTGAAAGTACTGCTGAAGCTATTAAAATAGAGATTGGTTCTGCAACTGAGGATTTACAATCTCCTCCAGATGACAAATCTATTCAAGGTAGAGATTTACTTACTGGTAAACCCAAACAAGTGCATGTTTCTTATAGAGAGATAGCAAAAGCATTAGATAAGAGTATCTTACGTGTTGAGGATGCCGTGATGGAAACATTATCGCAAACTCCTCCTGAATTAGCTGCTGACATATACAATACTGGTATATATCTTGCCGGTGGTGGTTCTATGTTACGAGGTTTAGACAGAAGACTTTCACAAAAAACAGATTTGCCAGTTTATATAGCAGAAGACCCATTAAGAGCTGTTGTACGCGGTACTGGAATAGCCCTTAAAAATCTTGAACGATACAAGAATATCTTGATTAAATAAAAAAGCGTACTTTTTAAAAGAACTTCTTTTTTGAAACCAAACAACAGAATTGAATGCAACGGATTATAAATTTTATCCTAAGCAACAGAAATACATTTTTGTATGTTTTTCTGCTATTAATTTCTTTAGTTCTAACAGTTCGTTCTCATTCTTACCATCAATCAAAAGCATTTAATTCTTCAAAATGGTTAACTGGCAATATTTATGAAACTTCTGATAATATCACTTCTTACTTCAATCTTAAAAAGGAAAACAACAGTTTAGTTGAAGAAAACAGAAGATTAAGAATAGAACTCTTTAATTTAAAAGTTAACAATGTATCCGAACTCGATAGTTCAAAAATTGATTTTGAAGTCATTGATGCGAAAATTGTAAAGAATAGTTTTTCCTCACCAAGAAATTACTTGACAGTTAATAAAGGCAAAAAACAAGGAGTTTCTCAAGATATGGGGGTAATAACTACAAAAGGAATCTTAGGGATTGTAGAAAATACTTCAAACAACTTTTCTACCGTACAAAGTATTCTAAATACTAAGTCTAACATAAATGCTAAAATAAAAAATACAGATTATTTTGGCTCTCTGGTTTGGGACGGAAATGATTATACAACGGTTCAACTAGTAGACATTCCAAGATTAGTTCCTGTTAGGATTGGAGATACTATTGTCACTGGAGCTATGTCAAGTATTTTTCCAGAAAACATACCCATTGGCTTTATTAAAGAATTTAATTTAAATGATGCTCAAAGCTTTTATAATATAAATATTCAACTTTTTAATGATATGGCCAATGTTAAGAATAGCTATATCATTAGTAATAAAAACCGAAATGAAATTCTTGAATTAGAAGCCAAAACCAACAATGCTCAATAACATTTACGTTCTTAATGGTATTCGTTTTATTTTGCTAGTATTAGCACAGGTATTGGTTTTTAATAATATGAACTTTATGGGAACAATAAATCCCATGATTTATATTATTTTCTTGTATTGGTATCCTATACGTGAAAACGTTGCCGTTTTTTTAATCATTAGTTTTTTACTTGGCTTTGTTATAGATTTATTTTCAGATACAATGGCTATTCATTCGGCAGCAATTTTAACTATAGCCTTTGTAAGACCTGTATTAATGCGATTTTGTTTTGGAGCAAATTTTGAATTTCAGGGATTTACATTTAAAAACACTACACGAGTACAACGGATGACATTTTTAGGCCTATTAATTGGATTTCATCATTTAATTTTCTTTTCGTTAGAACTACTAAGTTTTTCCCATTTCCTATTAATTTTGGAAAAAGTACTTTTTACAGGGATTGCTACTTTTATCATTTCATTATTATTAAGCTCACTTTTTGCTAAGGAAACCGAATAAAACACAGTAACTTTCGTTATAGAATTAAGTATCAAGAATGAAAAAACTATTATTATCCTCAATAATTATAATTATAGGAATAACCTTTATCGGTAGGTTGTCCTATTTACAATTATTTAGTTTTTCACCAAATCAAATTCTTGAAGACCCCGCAATTAAAACAGTTTATGACTATCCTGAACGTGGTTATATCTATGACCGAAATGGAGAGCTTTTAGTGGGTAATCAACCTGCTTATGATGTTATGGTTATTCCTAGGGAAACCAGAGCGTTAGATACTTTAGAATTTTGTGGACTTCTTGGTCTAGAAAAAGAAGATTTTCTTTTAAAAATGAAAAAAGCAAGAAGGTATTCTCCTCGTCTACCTTCTGTTCTTGTGGCTCAATTGTCAAAAGAAGACTATGCACGGCTGCAAGAAAAAATGCGAAAGTATATTGGGTTTTATATTCAAAAAAGATCACTTCGCGACTATGTGACCAACAGTGCCGCAAATGTTTTAGGATACATTAGTGAAGTAAATGAAACAGATTTAAGGACTAACCCATATTATACAGCGGGAGAATTAAAAGGTAGAACAGGAATTGAAAAGCAATATGAAGATGTTCTTAGAGGTAGAAAAGGTGTAAAATATATTCAAAAAGACCGTTTTAATAGAGATATTGGAAAGTTTAAAAATGGAAAGCTAGATACATTACCTGAGTTAGGTAAGGAGCTACACATTACAATTGATAAAACTTTGCAAGAATATGGTGAACGACTTATGCATGGGAAAAGAGGTGGCATTGTAGCAATTGAACCTACTTCTGGTGAAATTTTAGCTATGATTTCTGGTCCAACCTATAATCCAGACCTTTTGGTAGGCAGGGAACGTTCTAAAAATTACACCAAGTTACATTATGATAGTATCGCAAGACCCACTTGGGACCGCTCAATTCTTGCCGAACCCTCTCCTGGATCACCTTTTAAAACTTTAAATGCGCTTGTTGCACTTCAAGAAGGTGTAATACTTCCTGAAACTAAATTTAAATGTTATAACGGTTTTTATGTTGGGAAAAATAAAAAAGGATGCCACTGTGGAGGTGGAACCCGCGATTTAAATTCAGGTATTTTTAATTCTTGCAATGCTTATTTTGCAGGTACTTTCAGGAAAATCTATGGTAAATACAAAACTACAGACGAAGGAATGGATACCTGGGAAAAACACATGAAGAGTTTTGGTCTTGGCGATTATTTAGGAACCGATTTACCTACTGGTAGACCTGGTAGAATACCAGATAAAGCTTATTATGATAAGGCTTATGGAGACAATAGATGGGCCTCTTCTTTTATTATTTCAAATGCCATTGGCCAAGGCGAAGTAGCAGCCACTCCAATTCAATTAGCAAATATGACTGCTGCAATTGCTAATAAAGGTTTCTTTTATACGCCTCATATTATAAAACAAATAGGTAATAATAGTACTATCGACCCTTTGTATACACAACGAAGATATACTACTATAAACAAAAAACATTTTGAGCCTGTAATTGATGCAATGACCAATGTTTACAAATATGGTACTGCTAAATGGTTACAAATTCCAGGAATTGAAATTGCTGGCAAAACTGGTACCGTTGAAAACTTTACAAGAATTAACGGAGAGCGCGTACAACTAACAGACCATTCAATTTTTGTAGCCTTTGCTCCCGTTAATAATCCAAAAATTGCTATTGCAGTTTATATTGAGCATGGTTATTATGGCGGCAGATATGCAGGACATATAGCTTCCTTATTAATCGAAAAATTTATTAAAGGTGAAATTACACGTACAGACCTAGAAAAAAAGATGTTAGAAAAGACTTTAGAGCATGAATACGCCAAACCTTTAAGCGGTGAGCCTTTTGAAATAAACGAATATAACTGGTAAAGATTTGCTTAAAAGAATTGATTGGCTAACCGTTTTATTCTATGTTCTTCTAGTTTTTTTTGGATGGATAAACATTTATAGCACCACACTATCAGATACATCCATCTCAATTTTTAATACCTCTACTTTATATGGTAAGCAATTATTTTTTATAGGGGTTAGTCTTATTGGTGTTTTAGTAATCTTATTTGTAGATACTAATTTTTTTGAACGTTTTTCTGGAGTTTTTTATGTTGTTGGCCTGGTTTTATTAGTTGGATTATTTCCTTTTGGAAAAGTAATCGGGGGTGCTAAATCTTGGTATGATTTAGGTTTTATGAATCTACAACCGTCAGAATTTGTAAAGGTTGCCGCTGCTTTGGCTTTAGCAAAATATTTAAGTGACATACAAACTGATATTAAAAATAGAAAACACCAGTTCTATGCCATTCTCATTATTTTAATTCCTGTTCTTTTGGTCTCACCGCAACCTGATCCTGGAAGTGCACTAGTTTTCTTTTCGTTATTTTTTGTTTTATTTAGAGAAGGCTTACCAATTTATTTCTTAGGTCTTGCTTTACTATTAATAGCACTGTTTGTATTTACACTAATGTTTGGCACTATTTGGGTAGCTATTGGTTTAGGAATGATGATTTCACTTTTCTTCTTCTTTAAAAGACCAGACTTAAAAATTCCAACAATACCACTTGTTGTTTTCATCACAGGTTGTCTTGTTGTATCACTATCTGTAAACTTTGTGTTCAATAACGTTTTTGAACAGCGTCATAGAGACCGCTTTGGTTTATGGCTTAACTTAGAAAAAGATACCTCTAAGTTAGAACAGATTAAAAAAACCATAGGTTACAATACCTATCAAGCAGAGAAAGCAATTGAATCTGGGGGTTTTTTTGGAAAAGGTTTTCTTGAAGGTACTCGCACTAAAGGGGATTTTGTTCCTGAACAACATACAGATTATATATTCAGTTCTGTAGGTGAAGAATGGGGCTTTATAGGAACTGCTCTAGTAATACTAATTTTTACGCTATTCTTTTTAAGATTAGTACAAATAGCAGAAAGACAAAAAAGAGAGTTTAGTAGGATGTATGGTTATGGCATAATCTCTATTTTACTAATACACTACTTTATTAATATAGGAATGGTCATTGGTATTTTACCAACCATAGGTATTCCATTACCCTTTTTTAGTTATGGAGGCTCTGGATTATTATTTTTTACAGCTATGCTATTTATCTTTTTGAAGTTTGATGCTTCTCGATTAAATGAGAGCATTTAAAACTTCCATCCATATGTAGAAACAACACTCTCAATCTTTTGTTGGTATTTCTTGTTTTGATTTTTAAAAAAGTCTATCCCCGTTTTAGCTTCTAACACATCTATAGGTACCAAAAAACTAGATAGTGATTTTTTACTTTCCCTATGAGGGAATAAAAAAGCTAATACTTCAATTTTATTCTGTTTTTTCCGAAAAACAATTTTATAAAAGAAATTGGGTACATCAACATCTTCTTCTCCAATCTCTTCTAAACCATCTTCTAATACTCCCCCCGTTATGATATATAAATCACCGTATCTTTTGCACCATTGACGAACTCGTTGTTCCAAACGATTCCATATACCGGCATTAAAATCCTTTTTTTGAGGAGAAATATTACTAGTGTAAAAAGTTTCATTATAAGCATACTCAGAAAATCTGCGATCTCCTGCAGGACATAAATGACCTCTATCATAACCAGAATTTTTATAGTTTCTCCAATCAGCTGATTTAGATTTCACTTTAGGGTCTTCTATAAAATAAGGCCTCTTTCTATCATCATAGGTTAAATGTTTTTTTTCAAGTTTATACATAATCCACTCTGCTTGTTCAAAACTTTCCAGATAAGACAACATAAAGTAATCATGCTCAACAATTGCGTTTTTAGATGAACTTGGAATTAAATCAGTTTCTATTTTAGAAGTTGATTTATTGTTTTTTGGATTAGAATAAGTGCTTGGTGTATAAAAATTTTCGAACAGCCAAAAGCCGATAATACATACAGCTATAAGAATTGTGTATGTTTTTTTATTCTTCATTTTTCAAAAATAGTCTACTAGTAATCAGAAACAAAAAAGTCCGGCTAAACCGGACTTTTATTCTTTTAGTGATTCTAAGTACTATCCTTTTACAGCTAACTTAGAATTATTTTGTTTAATGGTATTAAGTTTTAAATCTTGTAGAACATTTATAGCTTCTTCTACATAAACATCCTTAGCTAAATCTATATGCCATCTATCTCTTTTTTCTCTTAGAATAGGATCTTGGGTAAATAACTCTTGCTCGTATTTCAAAGATTCAAAAGTTAGTTTAGAATCATAATCTGCTAAAGATTTAAAATAATTAGATTTTTGTCTATTCTTTTCTTGACTGCTTTTATAACTATCATAATTTAAGGAAACCGTTGTTTCGTCTTGTTGAGAACGTAGCCATTTAGCATTCTCTTCAATCAACTTTATTTGAGAGTTACCTTCCATTCTAGCTTTACTTCTCGCAATAGTTTTTTCATAGTCTATATAACCATTCCAAACCTTATAGTCTGCTGGAGAAATTTTATCCCATCCTAAAGGATTCTCTTGATCCCTTTCTCCTAAATCAATATAGCTGTATCTGTCTGGCACAACAATATCACTCTTAACTCCTTCTAATTGTGTAGAGCCACCATTAATACGGTAAAACTTTTGGGTAGTAAGCTTAATCGCTCCTAAATCTCCGTGCTCATTGCTTCTTACTATATTATCTAATGGAATCACATTTTGGACTGTTCCTTTTCCAAAAGTTTGTTTGCTACCAATAACTACTGCTCTTTTATAATCCTGCATAGCCGCAGCCAAAATTTCAGAAGCAGATGCCGATAGCTCATTTACTAATATTACCAAAGGACCATCCCATTGAATGCGTTCATCTTTATCCTCATGTACTTCTTTACCTTGACCAGAAGAACGAACCTGAACTATTGGACCATCTTTTATAAAAAGACCAGCCATTTCAACAACAGTTTTTAATGAACCTCCACCGTTGTCTCTTAAATCTAGAATTAATCCTTCTGCGCCAGCTTGTTTTAAACGATCTACTTCTTTTGCAACATCTGATGCAGCATTACGGTTGGTATAATCATCAAAATCTACATAGAATTTAGGTAAGTTTATTAGTCCGTATTTACGTTCATCTTTGGTGACAGTAGCTGATTTAGCATAAGATTCTTCTAATTCTACCACATCTCTAGTAATTGAAACTACATCTACAGTACCATCAACTTTACGAACAGTTAAATCTACGACCGTTCCTTCTGGACCTTTAATTAATTTAATAGCATCATTAATACGCATCCCAGCAATATCAATTGGTTCTTCTCCCGCTTGTCCTACTTTAATAATTTCATCTCCAACTTCAAGACTTTTTGCTCTCCATACGGGACCACCAGATATAATTTCTACAACTTTAGCACCTTCGGGCTTTTTTTGGAGACGAGCACCAATACCTTCAAACTTACCTGACATGCTAATATCGAATTTATCTTTTTCATCTGGGGCAAAGTAAAAAGTATGTGGGTCAAATTCATCAACAATCGTGTTTATGTATTGTACAAACCAATCTTTACGTTCCAAATCATCTACAAAATCAAAAAACTCATCTAATGTCTTTTTTGTAGTCTCTCTAGATTTCTCCTCAACCTCAGCTATGGTTAAATTCTTTAACTCACTTTGTTCCTTTGGCAATTCAACTGAAGTATCTGCACTTACTAAATCCTCACTCTTTCCAGTTCCAGAAGCTAGTGCTTTACTTCTAATTTTTATTTTATTATCATAAACACCAAGAGAATTATATTTTAACTGCTTTCTCCAACGTTCTTTTAGTTCTTTTTTGTTTTTTGCAAATGGTTGGTCTTTGTAGTCAATCGTGATTGCCTCATTAGTATTGAAATCAAAAGGCTTTTCTAAAACATCTATATAAATATTTCTAGCCTCATCCATTCTTTTCATCAACCTTTGATATACTATGTTGAAAAAAGTAATGTCTGTATTTTTAATCTGATCGTCTATTTGATATTTATATTGTTCAAACTCTTTTATGTCACTAGCCAAAAAATAGCGCTTAGTTGGATCTATAACATCTATGAAATCTTCATAGATATTAGCCGAAAAATTATCATTAATGTCCTTAGGTTCATAATGACCTCTTTCTAAAACATAGGTAATTAAGTCAAGCAATAACTTGTCTTTATCATTTGTTTCAAAAGATTTATTTGTAAAACTACATGAAGCAACGGCTATTAAAATTATTAGAAAGCCAAAAGCGAAATTCTTCTTCATAATATATTTTTTGGGACTGTTATGTTAACCAACATTGAACAAAAGCATTATGCTTAAGTTGTTTTTTAATTGATATTAATTCCCTAAGATACTGAAAAAATCATGCCACTTTTTGAGCTGACTTTTAATTTTTTGTTAAACGAAGGGAATATCATATCCTTTTTAAAAACGTATTTTTACACTAATAATTATGTCATATGAAAAAACCTTTGATTCTAGTCACCAACGATGATGGAATCACTGCTCCAGGTCTACGTGCACTTGTTGGTTTTATGAGTCAAATTGGAGAAGTTGTAGTCGTTGCTCCAGATAGTCCACAATCTGGTATGGGGCACGCTATAACTATTGATAATACGTTATATTCTAAAAAGGTTAAAATCAACACCAAAAAGGATGCTCCGATAGAATATAGTTGTAGTGGCACACCCGCGGATTGTGTTAAATTAGGATTACAAGAAATCTTAGAAAAAAGACCAGATATTGTAGTTAGTGGTATTAATCATGGTTCAAATTCCTCTATAAATGTTATCTATTCTGGAACTATGAGTGCAGCTATAGAAGCGGGTATAGAGGGTATTCCTGCTATTGGTTTTTCACTTTGTGATTATTCTTGGAATGCAGATTTTACAGGAACCAAAGAGGTAGTTACGAAAATTGTTTTAGGGGCCTTAAAAAATGGTATTCCTAAGGGAACAGTCTTAAATGTTAACATACCTAAATCGCACAGTGATAATCCAAAAGGAATAAAGGTTTGCAGGCAAGCAAAAGCAAATTGGAAAGAGAAATTTGATAAACGCTCAAGTCCATCAGGTAAAGAATATTATTGGCTTACAGGTGAATTTGAGTTATTAGATGAGGGAAAAGATACAGATGTACATGCCCTAGAAAACGGCTTTGTATCTGTTGTACCTACCCAATTTGATCTTACTGCGCATCACGTAATTAAACACATAAACAACTGGAATTTAAATGAATAAGAAAGATATTTTAATAGGTTTTATTGTTGGTGTTACCGCTAATACTATTGGAACATTACTATATATTCTTCTTTTTTCTGATTTTGGAATTATAGATACTTTTAAAGCGGCAATAGCGCAAGAACACATTGGTAGTCTTCTAGCTTTAGGTGCTATTTTAAATCTAGTAGCTTTTTTTGGTTTTTTAAGGTTAAAAAGAGATCACAGAGCAAGAGGTGTTATGATGGCTACAATATTGACCGCTCTAGTTATTCTATATTACAAGGTTTTTTAAAATGAAATACTATATCATCGCTGGTGAGGCATCTGGTGATTTACATGGTTCTAACCTCATCAAATCTTTAAAAGAAAAAGATTCAACAGCTATTATTAGGTGTTGGGGTGGAGATTTAATGCAAGAAGTTGGAGGGGATTTAGCAAAACATTATAAGGAAATGGCTTTTATGGGCTTTTTAGAAGTCTTAAAAAACATTCCTTCAATTTTTAAAAATATTAAGTTTTGTAAAGAGGATATTTTAAAATTTCAACCAGATGTTATTATTTTTATTGACTTTTCTGGTTTTAACCTTCGTATTGCAAAATGGGCAAAGCAACAGAATTTTAAGACCAATTATTACATATCTCCCCAAATATGGGCTTCTAGGGAAAGTAGAATTCATAAAATTAAAAGGGATATTGATAAGATGTATGTTATCCTTCCTTTTGAGAAAAGCTTTTATGCCAAACATAATTATTCTGTTGAGTTTGTTGGGCATCCACTATTAGATGCAATTGTTAATAGTTCTACATTGGAAGAAAATACATTTCGTTCCAAAAACAATCTGCATCCTTCAAAACCTATTGTAGCTTTATTACCTGGCAGCAGAAAACAAGAGGTGCAGAAAATGTTAGACCTAATGCTATCTATCATTGATGATTTTGAAACTTATCAATTTATAATTGCTGGAGCGCCCAGTCTTGACAATACTTTTTACAAACCTTTTTTAAAACATAAAAATGTTGGTTTTGTATCTAATGAAACCTATACACTCTTAAAATATTCGCATGCAGCGCTTATTACTAGCGGCACCGCAACTTTAGAAGCTGCGTTGTTTAAAGTGCCACAAGTTGTTTGTTATAAGGGTAACTGGGTTTCTTATCAGATTGCTAAAAGAATTATTACACTAGATTATATTTCTCTGGTAAATCTAATTATGGGAAAAGAGACTGTAAAAGAGCTTATTCAAGGAGAATTAACCCCCGCAAACCTTAAGCTAGAACTTACTAATATTCTTGACGGGACCAACCGCACCAAAATACTCCAAGATTATGATTTACTGGAACAAAAACTTGGTGGAAAAGGTGCTAGCGAAAAGGCTGCTGATCTAATAATAGAAAATGTTTAATTTTATACCCCAAGAAGAAACTTTGCTCTTGGATGAATAAGAAACTGCTTATTTTAAGTATTGCAATATTACTTTCGGGTTGTTTTGCAAAGAAAAAAACTACATACAGTAAAAAGCGAACTGTTACTGTAGCTTCATCTGATACAATTAAATCCGATAAGAAAAAGCTAAGAAAAAAAGTAAAAGAAAATCCAGAAGCAGAAAAAGTGATTGAATCTGCTATGGCTTTTAATGGAGTGCGTTACAAATATGGAGGTACTACAAAAAAAGGAATGGACTGCTCTGGCCTTATCTATGTAGCGTTACAAGAAAATGATATTGTTTTTCCAAGAGTTTCTTACCAAATGGCAAATGAAGGAAAACGTGTTCGAGTAAATGAAGTCCAAAAAGGTGATTTACTGTTTTTTAAAACTCGAAAAAATAGCAAACGAATAAACCATGTGGGCTTAGTTGTCGCAATTGAAAACGAAGAAATAAAATTTATCCATTCCTCAAGTTCAAGAGGTGTTATTGTATCTTCATTACGAGAAGGTTTCTGGAATGCTGCTTTTATAAAAGCCACTCGCATATTGTAATGCAACAAATTAACTTTATTTCGATTAAACTCACGCTTTTCCTGATTTTGGGCATCTTATTAGGTTTCTATTTTGAGCCTAAGTTTCTTCATGTTCTTATAGCGTTGGCGATATTACTGGTGTTCTTAGCTGTTACTTTTAAAAAACAACCTAGAAATGGATTTCCTTTTTTTGGAGTAGTAGCCTGCATTATAACATTGATATTGGGGATTTTAGCAGTTGTTATTTCTAACCCAAATCATAATCATTACGTTAATCATCTTGATGCACATGATAATATTTGGCTTTTAAAGATTGATGAAGTACTAAAACCCTCCGCTTATGCAAAACGATACATAGTTAAGGCACAAAGCTTAAACCAAAATGAAGTTACGGGCAAATTAATACTTCGTATTGCTAATGATTCTGTGAATTCTCCACTTTATGTAGATGATGAACTAGCCTTATTTGGTGAAGCCAAAGCTACTCCTAAACCATTAAATCACAGTCAATTCGATTATAAAGAATTTTTAAAAAAGAAGCATATTTACCATCAATTAAATACTTCTAAAAATGAATTTATACTAAAGCAAAATTCTTCAAAAACAATATTTGGTTATGCCTCTAACTTTAGGGCATATTTAATAGAAAAACTTAAAAAAGAAAGCTTTGGAAAAGAAGAGCTTTCCATAATTCAAGCTTTGTTATTAGGGCAACGAAACGATATTTCTGAGGAGACTTATAACAATTATAAAAATGCTGGTGCTATTCATATTTTGGCAGTTTCTGGCTTACATATTGGCATTCTATTATTACTCTTACAATTTGTATTAAAACCCTTAGAACTGCTTCCTAAGGGAAAAACAATAAAACTAATTGTGTTAGTATTTTGCCTTTGGGCTTTTGCATTTATAGCAGGTCTATCTGCCTCAGTTGTAAGAGCAGTGACCATGTTTTCCTTTATTGCTTATGCGATGTATTTAAACAGACCTACTAATACATTCAATATTATAGCATTATCTATGTTTTTTATTTTGCTATGTAAGCCTCTTTTTCTTTTCCAAGTAGGTTTTCAAATGAGTTATGCGGCTGTTATAGCTATTGTTTGGATTTACCCCAAACTACAACGATTTTGGTATCCTGAAAATATAATTATTAAAAAATGTTGGCAGTTAACTACCATAAGCATTGCAGCTCAATTAGGCGTTCTTCCAATAAGTTTGTTTTATTTTCATCAATTTCCTGCGCTATTCTTTGTTTCTAATTTAGTTGTAATTCCAGTTTTAGGTCTTATTCTTGGAATGGGAATTTTAGTATTATTACTGACAGGCATTAGTGTTTTACCAGAATCAATCGTATTAGTTTATAATTTTCTTATTAGAAATATGAATTCCGCGATTGAGTTTGTTGCGCAACAAGAGGCTTTTGTTTTTAGAGATATTTCCTTTGATGGTATACAGTTGCTACTTGGTTATGTTATTTCGATAAGTTTAGTTGTTTCATTATCAAAACCAAAATTTAAAAACATTACTTCCTTTTTGTTAAGCGTTCTTATATTTCAAACTTGGTCTTTATTTAAAATTGTAGATACATCAGCAAAAGAGCAATTAGTGCTCACGCATGAAACTGCAAATTCGATGCTTTTAAAGCAAAAAGGAAACAGCCTAAAAGTTTATGGCAAACAAACAGATTTTTCACATCGAATTATACAAGATTATAAAATTGCCGAATCTATAGATTATATATCCTATTCAGACACAAAAAACATTTATTCAATTAATAGTAAGAAACTATACGTAATGGATAGTTTAGGGGTATACCCTACTCAAAAACAATTGGATTATCTAGTTTTAACTGCATCTCCAAAAATTAATTTAGAACGGCTACTGGATAGTATTCAAACAAAAAAAGTGATAGTTGATGGCAGTAATTATAAAAGCTATGTAGAACGTTGGGCAGCAACTTGCTTAAAAAGAAAACTCCCTTTTCACTATACTGGTGAAAAAGGAGTTTATTATTTTAAATGATTTAATATTAAGCCTTACGTAACTTCTCCCATCCATTTTTTGATAAATGGACTCGCTGCAAAAAATATTATACCTGCTCCAACTGATACCCACACTACATTGAGAAATATATTCGGCATTTCAAGCACGTTCTCTGGATCAAAATTTCCTCCTATTAACCCTGCTATTAAGTTACCTAAAGCCGCACCAACAAACCAAATACCCATCATCTGGCCTAAATATTTTTTAGGAGATAATTTACTCGTAGCACTCAAACCCACTGGACTTATTGTCAACTCCCCTATTGAATGCAAGAAGTATGTTAGTATTAATGCAAACATACCTGCTTTGGCACCGCTAGCCGCTACTTGAGCAGCTTCAACCATAACCCAAAATCCTAATCCTAATAAGACCAATCCAACGGCAAATTTAAATGGGGTGCGCACATTGATATTTCTAGCAGCTAATTTCACCCAAAGCGCACCAATAATTGGGGCAAAGATGATTATAAACCCAGAATTAAATGATTGTAACATACCCGCAGGCATTTCCCATCCTCCAATAAAACGATTTGTAAAATCTCTAGCAAATAAGTTCAAAGAAGAGGCAGCCTGTTCAAAACCCGACCAAAAAATAGCAATGCCTACAAAAAGTATAAAAATTACTGTTACTTTCTTCTTCTCAATCAAATTCAAACCTCCATTAAAAAGTATGTTGATAAAATACCCCATGGTAATGACCACGATAATAAGACCAAGAGCTTGTGCAATACCTGTAGCAGTGGTCACATCTATATGACCTAACAATTGTAAGGTGACCAATAGAACCAGTATAAAGGCAATTATACCTAAGGTAACCGAATTATTAGATTTTCCCGTTTTTTCTATTGATTTAGCCTTAGGTTCAACACCAATTTCTTTCAAATATTTTGGAGCATAAACCTTATATGCTATTAAACCAAAAAACATACCAATAGCCGCTAATCCAAAGCCCAAATGCCAGTTGTATTCCGCTAAAAGCGGAACAAATAATTGACCAAAAAACGAGCCCAAATTAATTCCCATATAGAAAATAGAAAATCCTGCATCTCGCTTAGCGCCATCTTCATTTTCATAAAGCTCCCCAACTAGTGTGCTTATATTTCCCTTTAGTAAACCAGTTCCTAAAGCAACGAAAGCCAAACCTGTAAAGAATATTGCTGGAGAACCTGGAATCGCAAGGACCAAATGGCCTATCATGATAAGGACTCCTCCATAAAAAACTGCTTTACGCTGTCCAAAAATATTATCAGCCAACCAACCACCTGGCAAAGTCATTAAATAAACCGAAGCCGTATAAAGACCATATACAGCACCAGCTGTCTCCGTAGTTAAGCCGAGTCCTTCTGCAGCCATATCTGTCGTCATAAACAGAATTAGTATAGCTCGCATACCATAATAACTAAATCGTTCCCACATCTCGGCGGTAAATAACACATACAATCCTTTCGGGTGACTAAACTTCTTTTTAGCTCCTTCTGAGTTTACAACTTCTGACATATTAATTTGGTTTGGTTACTATTAATTTAATTATCCTTTTATCTCTTCAGACTTAATAGCTTTTTCATCTTTCTTAGGTCTATCACGAAGATTCTTATGAGCAAATTCGGTCATTTTTTTGTACAAATGATTTCTCGTATTACCTCCATAAATACCATGGTTTTTATCAGGATAAATTGCCCATTCAAAGTCTTTATCTGCCTGTATCAATGCTTCAATCATACGCATAGAATTCTGAACATGCACATTATCATCCCCAGAACCATGTACTAACAGATAATCACCTTTTAGTAATTCTGGGTAGTTAAATGGTGAATTATCATCATATCCACTTGCGTTTTCTTGTGGTGTTTGCATGTAGCGTTCTGTATAAATGGTGTCATAAAAACGCCAGCTTGTTACTGGGGCAACAGCTATAGCCATTTCAAAAGTATCGCTTCCTTTTAAGAGCGCATTTGTAGACATAAAACCTCCATAGCTCCAACCCCAAATTCCGGTTCTATCTTCATCTATATATGGTAATTCGCTTAATTTTTTTGCAGCAGCAATTTGGTCTTCTACTTCCAATTTACCAAGTTCTAACTGGGTAACTTTTTTAAAGTCTCTACCTTTTAAACCTGTTCCTCTACCATCTACGCAAGCAATTATATAACCTTCCGATGCTAGCATTTGATACCAATAATCGTTGGCACCGTTCCAACGATTAGCAACAGATTGTGAACCTGGTCCGCTATATTGATACATTAAAAGTGGATATTCTTTATTTTCATCAAAATCTGCAGGCTTTATCATCCACATGTTCAAATCGTTTCCATTAATAGAAATAGTAGAAAACTCTTTGGGGCTCATTTCATACTCAGCTAGCTTAGATGTTAATGTGGTATTGTTCTTTATCTCCTTAACCTTTTTACCATTTATTGCCTTGTGCAGTGCATATTGATAAGGAGTATTAGCATTAGAAAATGTATTTATAAAATAGGTGTAATCTGCACTAAATGCCCCTGAATTTGTTCCTTCGCCAGTAGTTAATCTTTTTTTGTTTTTCCCTGAAGAGGATATGCTATACACATCTCTGTTAATTGACCCATTCTCTACAGATTGAAAGTAGATTTTATCTTCTTTTTGGTCATAACCATAATAATTAGTGACTTCCCAGGGGCCCTTAGTTATTTGATTTACTAACTTTCCATCTTCATCATGCAAATAAATATGGTTGTAACCATCCTTCTCACTAGTCCAAATAAAGCTATCATCTGCCAAAAAAGTAAGATTATCTGTTACATCAACATAAGCATCATCTTTCTCTTCTAAAAGAACCGAAGTCGAATTATCTTTTGCATTAACTTGATGTAATTTTAAATGGTCTTGGTGGCGATTAATAGTTTGCACGCTCAAGTAATTAGGATTATTCATCCATTTAATCCTAGGGATATAATAAGCCTCTCCTAAATTTACATTAGAAACTTTATCACTAGCAACATCATACATGTGAAGACTAACAATAGCATTATCTTCACCAGCCTTAGGGTATTTAAATTGATTTTGTGTTTGATACAAATCTCTGCCATAGACGTCCATAGAAAAATTAGGCACGTTAGTTTCATCAAACCTTAAGAAAGCAATTTTAGTTCCATTACTATTCCATTCGTACGCTTGTACAAATGCGAATTCCTCTTCATAAACCCAGTCTGTAACCCCGTTTATAATACTTCCTTTTTTACCATCGGCAGTTACCTGCTTAGTAGTTTTTGTTTTTAAATTGTGAACATAAATGTTATTGTCGTAGACATATGCCACTTTTGAACCATCTGAAGAAAGTTCAGGTTCTTGGATTTTCTGTTCAGCTATTTTAGTCAGAGAGTTATTAGCAATATCATATATGTAGTATACCCCTAATCTTGAACGTCTAAAAATAGGCTCTACCTCTGTGGCCAAAATTAATTTGGATTCATCCGCACTAAACTCATAAGAACTAAATGGTGGGATTTTATCTGATGATGAAACAATTGTACCTACCTTTTGTTGTGTATCATAATCATATTTATCTATACTTCTTGTTCCCGTACTTCTATCAAAGTTTAAAACGGTGTATTGAGTGCCATTCTTCATAGAACGGAGCACATCTAGGCCCTCTGTACTAAAATTACCACCCCAAATTTCTTCTAGAGAAATCTTCTTTTTTTGTGCCAAAGAAATTGTTGTGAATAAAAGGGAAAGGATAAATAGAAAATATATTTTTCTCATGTTTCTGAAAAATTGATTAAAAACTATCAAGTTTACTAATAATTTATTGAAAAAATAAACTTTGAATCACAATTATGCAACAAGAACCAGACCACAATTCCCTAATCTATTATCTTTGAAATTCAACTTTTACTATGCAAACTCCAGTAGAGGGATTTTCAAGATTTACTAAAGAAGAAAAAATTGATTGGGTAGCTAAGAATTATACTGATAATTCTGAGGAAACCAAGAGATTATTAACTACATACTGGAACGCTGATGTTAAGTTACAGCAGTTACATGATGAGTTTATAGAAAATACACTTTCCAATTATTATTTGCCATTTGCGGTTGCTCCAAATTTTTTGATAAATGATAGGCTTTACGCCGTTCCTATGGTAATCGAAGAAAGTTCTGTTGTTGCTGCAGCAAGTAAGGCAGCAAAATTTTGGTTGGATAGAGGTGGTTTTAAGGCTTCAGTCTTAGGGACAGAAAAAGTTGGACAGGTACATTTCATATACAATGGAGACCCTAAAAAACTTCAACTTTTTTTTGAGGCAACCAAGCCTCACTTTTTTGATGAAGCGTCTGCTATCACAAAAAGTATGGAGAAAAGAGGAGGGGGAATTAACGATATTCAATTACGTGATTTAAGCGACAAACTTACCGGCTACTATCAATTACATTGCACTTTCGAAACCTTGGATGCAATGGGTGCCAATTTTATAAATTCTTGCTTAGAGCAATTTGGAAAGACCCTACAAAAACATGTAAGTAACTTTAGTTTGTTTTCTGATGAAGAAAAAAATATTGAAGTTGTCATGAGTATTCTAAGTAATTATGTTCCAAATTGTGTTGTACGTGCGGAAGTTAGTTGTCTTATTACTGAAGAAGCAACTGAAAAATCTGTTTCTAGAAAGTTCTCGGAAAAATTAATGCAAGCAGTAAATATTGCTAAAGTTGAGCCTTTCCGAGCTGTTACTCATAATAAAGGTATTATGAACGGCATTGATGCGGTAATTTTAGCAACAGGAAACGATTTTAGAGCGGTAGAGGCAGGTATTCATGCCTATGCATCTAAAGATGGAAGCTATTCTAGTTTAACCTATGCTAAAGTTGAAGGTGATATATTTAAATTTTGGATAGATGTCCCTTTGGCTTTAGGAACTGTAGGAGGGTTAACATCTTTACATCCAATGGTTAAAATTGCTTTGGAAATACTTCAAAAGCCTAAAGCAGGGGAATTAATGCAGATAGTTGCAGTAGCTGGTTTAGCCCAAAATTTTGCTGCACTCCGTTCTCTTGTGACAACTGGTATCCAAAAAGGGCACATGAAAATGCATCTTATGAATATTCTAAATCAGCTTGGAGCAGATAAAGGCGAAAAGACAACGCTTATTAAACATTTTAAAGATAAAACGGTAAGTAATGCTTCTGTTAAAGAAGCTCTGGAACAGATTCGCAACTAATGCAGCAAAAGTATTATAGCAACGGAAAATTATTACTTACAGGTGAATATGGCATACTAGATGGTGCTAAAGGACTTGCTGTTCCTACAAAATTTGGACAAACATTAGAAATAACTTCAATTAAGGAAACCGTTATATTATGGAAGGGTATAACCGTTGATGATAGAATTTGGTTCTCTGCAGAATTTAATCTTCAAGATTTGACTATTAAAAAATCTTCAGATTCTGAAATTGCAAAAACTTTACAGCAAATATTTATTGAAGCAAAAAAGCTTAATCCAAAATTCTTAAATGACGCGACTGGTTTTAATGGAGTTACAAAATTATCCTTTCCAAGAGAATGGGGATTAGGCACTTCTTCCACCTTAATAAACAATATAGCTACATGGGCTGGAATAGATGCCCACCAATTATTATGGAAATCTTTTGGAGGTAGCGGTTATGACATTTCTTGTGCGCAACACAACACTCCTATTATTTATCATATTAAAAATAATCTTCCACAAGTTAAACCTGTTGATTTTAATCCTTTATTTAAAGATGCTATTTTCTTTGTTTATCTAAACCAAAAACAAAGTAGCAAAAAAGCCATATCTAACTATAGAAGCAAAAAATTTAATCTTAAACGATTAATTTCTGATATTGATACTATTTCTTTAAAAATGGTTTCTGCAAAGGAATTATTAGAATTTGAAATATTGGTTACAGCACATGAAAAATTACTATCAGAAATATTAGAAATTACACCGGTAAAGGAGAAGCTATTTGTAGATTATTTTGGAACTATCAAAAGTCTTGGTGGATGGGGTGGAGATTTTATAATGGTAACCGGCAATGAAAAAACCCCTGAATATTTTAAATCCAAGGGTTTCGAAATTGTTTTAAGTTTTAAAGAAATGGTTCTTTAATACTACTAGTAAAAAGTTGCTCTTTTATCTTCTATATCAGCACCTTCTTTTAATGCACTATAAACTGCACTGTTTACGCGGTTTGCATTAGAAGTAGTTAAAGTTTTAGCATATGTGGTAAAATTTTGAATTTCTGCTGCTGGTGTTTTCTTAGTCACTTTCACCATAAATACTCCTGTTTCTCCTTTTAACAAACTAGAAGAAGCTCCTTCTTCTAAAGTAAAAGCATTTCCAACAACTAATGCTTCTCTACCAGCACCAGGAATAGTTGGAGATTTCATTGTTAATGCAGAAGCAGTAGAAACTGTTACATTATTTGCCGATGCTAAATCTTCTAATGATTTACCTTTATTAGCAGCTATTATTTGGGCTGCCTTACGTTCTTTTCTAATTTTTGGTAGTACTGTAGCAGAAGCATCTTCCGAAGCCATTAGACCTTTTTTATATCTTTTGGTTAGCTGCACAACAGCATATCCGTTTGTTAAATCAAATCTTTTGATAGCCCCAACTTTGGTATCATCATTAAAAGCCCATTGCACCACAGACCTTTGAGAGCCCAAACCAGGAAGATTTTCATCCATTTCTTTAATCTTATTTACAGGTCTAACCGTAAATTCGCTCTCTTTGGCAATATCAGAAAACTCATTTGCTTCGGCATCAATAGAAGCCATTTCAAATTTAGTAGCTTCAGTAAATAAGGTATTTACTGTTTCCTCGGAAGATTCAACCTCTCTTGCTAAGGTCGCAACTCTTACAACATCTTCTTTATCATCAACTCTAATAATATGAAAACCAAACTCTGTCTCTACCAATCCTATTTCACCTACGTCGTTTCCAAAACAGAAATCGTTAAACTCATCTGCCATTATTCCCTCTTGAAAATAACCTAAATCTCCACCTCTTGGTGCAGATGGCCCATCTGAGTTATCTCTAGCCAAGTTTGCAAATACAGCATCTTCCTTTTTAGCTTCGGCTAAAATCTTTTTAGCTTCTGCTTCTGCTTCTTCTTTTGTTCTTTTTATTTCAGGATTAGCACGTGTAGCACCTTCATAAGTAAATAGTATATGACTTGCTTTTACAGTACCATTAGGCTTTCTTGCCATCATTTTAGACATCTTAAAGAAATCACCATCCCTATATGGACCATAAATCTCACCAACTTGTAATGCTAAAATAGAATCCGAAGCCACTGCTGGAAGTTCTTTCTTTGCCTTAAAAATAGTATCGTACTTAGTATCTGAATTACGGTCTAAAAATGCAGTTATATCACTTGCATTTCTAAAACCTGCTATGGTATCGTTCTGATCTGTAGATTGGTTATATTCTACCGTATCCTCTAACAAAGCAACTAGGCCGTCTTTAACAGTATTCTCATCTTCTAAAGAAGGTTTTTCTTCAAAAAATACAAAACGGATATCTCTTGCTCTATCTTGTTTATAATCCGCCTTGTGGTCATTTATATATGCCTCAATTTCTTTTTTAGAAACTTCTATGGTGCTATCTGCTATAGAAGTGTAAGGAATTCTTACATATTGCACATCTACTTTATTGTTAGTAAGATTATAATCAAACTCTCCCTCATTAAGTGTCGCTCCGGCACCAGCTTTAATTAGATTAAAATACATTTGCTCTTTAGCAGCTTGCATAATATTTTTCTCGTCTTGTAACCAAGCATCATAACGAAATGGGTCATTTACTTTCCAATCAGCTATCGCACTCTTAAAAATTTCTGCATTAAATATTCCATTTTCATCTTGAAAATCTGGGATTTGAGCATACCCAGAAGTTTTAACAAACTCTACTATTTGATCACTTTCAATATCAATTCCTAAATCTTCAAATTGTTGATTTAATAGAGTACTTCGTACCTCTTGGTCATATACTGTATTTACCAATTGGGTTGATGAGAAATTAGCACCATAACGTCTCGAAGCTTGTTCTACCTTCTGACGAAACTCATCTATAGACAAATCCTCCCCATTAATCTCCGCAACAGAAGAGCCAATTTTTGCTCCGCTATCACTTCCTGTAAAAATTCCTGATATTACAAATGCGAATAATGCAAGACCAATGATTAATATGAGTACTGTAGTTCGTTTTCTTATATTCCCTAAAATTGCCATCTTACCGCTTCTTTTCTTTCAAATTAGTGGGCGAAAATACCATTTTCTTTTCAAAAAAGAAAGACAAAAAATAGTTCTTAAACACAAAGGGATAAGTAGTTAAGATTAATTACTCTTCTTCTAAAATTTGAATACTTACTAAATCAATTTTAGTATTGGATACTTCTAGAATTTGAAAGAGGAAATTTTCTATCTTAATTTCTGAATTTAGTTCAGGTATTTCTCCAGTTTCGTTCATAATGAGCCCTCCTAAAGTTTCGTACTCATCACTTTCAGGCAGTTCTAATTTATAGTTTTCATTAATGTAATCTACTTCCATACGGGCAGAAAACTTGTATGAATACCTATCTAATTGTTCTTCTATCAAGTCTGTGGTATCGTGTTCATCTTCAATCTCTCCAAAAAGTTCTTCTACAATATCTTCAACTGTTATAATACCAGAAGTACCCCCATATTCATCTAATACAACAGCAATACTTTTTCTTCTTTTGGTTAATACATTTAATATTTCATGTATTAACATAGTTTCTGGCACAAACTCGACAGGCAATAAAATACTTTTTATAGTTTTTGGCTTTTTAAAAAGTTCGTACGAATGCACGTAACCAATAATTTCATCAATAGATTCTTTATAAACCAAAATCTTAGAGTAACCAGTTTCTGTAAAAATTTTAGCTAAGTTCTTTGGTGTTTCATGAAGCTCTACCGCCATAATTTCTGTTCGTGGCACCATTACTTCTCGAGCTTTAACTTCAGAAAATTCTAAGGCATTTTGGAACAACTGAATTTCCGAATCTATATTATCTTCTTCTTCAACAGATTCCATCTGTTCCGTTATGTAGTCTCCTAATTCTAATTTGGTAAATGCAAGTTGTACCTCATCTCCATCTGTTCTAAAAAATGTTTTTAAAATAAAGTCAGATACTTTGATTACAAACCAGGATATTACATAAAAAAATAAATAAAAAATATAAGCTGGCACTGCTAATACTTTTAGCAGCGTATTAGAATATATCTGAAATAAAACTTTTGGCAAAAACTCTGCAGTAAGTAATATTACCAATGTAGAAATAATTGTTTGTGTTAATAAGCTAAAATCTATAAAGAGAAGATTAATGATGTTAGATGCAGATGGTAAAAAAGCTTGGAACCAATCCATTAACAAATCTCCCATAAAAAACCCATAGATTACTAAGGCAATGTTATTGCCAATTAGCATAGTAGCAATAAACTTTGATGGTTTGGCTGTTAACCATGTTAGCACCTTTGCAAGAAAACCTTCTTGCTTTTTCTCTATCTCTATATGAATTTTATTAGCGGATATAAATGCAATTTCCATTCCCGAGAAAAATGCAGAGAACAATAAAGAAACTACAATAATTAAGATGGCAGCGTTCAAATTTATTTTTGATTTTCTCGTTTACGTGCTTCAAACTTTTTATGATAATGTCTTCTAAAAAAGAAATTGAACCCCGTAACAATAGCTAGGAAGATAAAAACATAAGCGCGGGTACGATCTGTTTCCCAGAAGTTAAATACCATGAAAACAGACAATATTGAAATTATTAAATTGATGTATATCGTATATTTTAAAAATCCTTTCATTTTATTCTGTTTCTGAAATGGTCATAAGACCATAAGTTTTATGTGCGTTAAAAAAAGTAAAATCCCGATTAAAATCCATTCCTTCTCCATTCATTATCGTTCCATCTTCTGGGTTAGTGTAAACAAAAGTGTTTTCTGTAAAAATCCAGTTATCACTTCTATTCCAATACAATTGTGGCGTTTCTAATTTTTTACCATCATGACTTTCTATTACCACATTGCCTTGTAAATCTATCAAATTTGTATCAGAATAGACAATACCATAATCAGCGGTTATAACACTTTTATTGTTATCATCATCATAGAAATCTACTTGTAATCCATCTGGGAAAATCTGATGCTTAAAAGCAAGGTTATTGTAATTTTCGTTCAAAGGGCTTTTTAAAATAGCAACTACTCTAGAAATAGAAGAATCTTGAGTACTTAACTCTTTAATAGTTTCAGAATAAGTTAGCGTAAAGTTTTGCGCGACACCTTCAGGAAAAATTTTAATACTTGCTTCTTCACCTACTCTTTTGTAATTGTCTTGGCATGCTATAAAAAGGATTGCCACGGTAAAAACCGTGGCAATTAATCTTATTCTATTTTTAAAGGTGTTTAACACTCCTTATAAGTTTGGAACTTTTACGCTACCACCAACCCAACAACTAAAAGTTACTGTTTTACCAGCCATACCAGCGTTAAAAATCATTGTTTTGTCTGGTGCTTTAGCGTTGTAAGATGCTGCAGCTTGGTTAGCTCTTCCACTGATAGAAGGATCAACTCTTGCCGCTTTTCTTGCCATATCTGCTGCTTTCCAATAAATAGCTCTTTTCTCAAAAGCAGTGGTTCCACATTCGTTTGCACTCGTAGCATATAATCCAGCAATCAACAAATATGCCTTACCATTGGATGGATTCTCATTAATCGCTTTTTGGGCATAGCTCCTAGATTGGGATTTTCTACCTCTTTTCTTCATCATACCCGCAATCTTATATAGGATATCAGACTTTCTATTGCTATCAGATTCCAACTCAACTGCTTTATTAAAATCCTCGACAGCACCATTAGAATCACCAGACTTAGACTTCAATACACCCGAATAAAAATATGCGTCAGCTGAAGGGTCCATTGCCAATTGCTGCTCAAACAGTTTTTGAAACATTGGGTCATCTGTACACTCTTTTGCGTACATTCTACCAACAGCTCTTTTCACCCACTTAATATCATCTTTCTTACTATCAAAGCTTTTCTGATATAATGGAATCAAGTTTTCACAATCTGCCAAAGCACCAAGTTTTGAGTCTATACTCCCAGAAACTTTTCCTAGTAACTCAGAATTGCGTGAGTAAATTCCTAGGTTCTTTTTCTCCTTGGCAGTCAAAGCTGTTCCACCTTCTTCTTTTTGAAGATATCTATTAATTTTATCTGTATATCCTTTATTTATAACTTCCATTTGGCCATTTACTTCATCGTAAACATCAAAAACTTCTTGTAAGTCTTTTTTACCCGCATTGTGTAAATTCACTAAACTTGAAAAATATATGTAAAGTACCTTAGCATTTTTGAAGTTTTTTAAGTCCGAATCAAAAAAAGGCTTAATCATATCGTAAAGTTGTTGATCAGAGGCCATATCATTATCACTTTGAAAAACAATTTTTTTCTCTAATACCGATACTTTAGAGTATTTAGCAGGAAAGTATTTATTACTGTCATCATATAATTCCAATAAATCTTGGGTAAAACCATCTTTGTCTGCTCCGGAAGAGTTTTTGATTTTATGCTTAAGGATTCTTTCCCCTAAAGAAAAGTTTGCCTTGTTAATATCAGGGCAAGCTTCATAAGTCTTTTTCCAAGGTTCGTATGCCGCATCATAATTTTTAACTTTTGCATGCTCTGCGTAAATAGACAGATTTGTCATGCATTCTGGATTCTGTGCTTGCGCCATACTTAATCCCATCGACACAAGTATCGCTATCATCGTTAAGTAGAGTTTCGTCTTCATTTTTGTATTTTTAAAGTGGTTAATGTACAAATTTTTATAAAATGTTCCTCTTAACTCATTGTTTATCAAATGATATTTATCAATTTAAGAAAAAACATCCTGTTAGTTTATCTTTCTTTTAATGAACCATTTATCATTTAATGAAAGTCCTACGTTTACTTTAAAGTAACTTTCTTCTATTAGACCGGCATCTGTAGTACCTCTTCTGCCAAGCTCAAAACCTAGGTTCAAATTAGAAAAATTGTTTCCTAACGGTAAACCAAATCCAAAAGTTATGCCAAAGTTGTTTATCTCCTTATTATTAACAATCATTCCTGTTTGATTGTAACGTAAACCAGCTCTGTAAGTAATTCTGCTAAAATAGCTTGTAAAAGATTTATAATTGGGTATATAATATCCTCCAAAGGCTAAACTGTTAGCATCATCATACTGTATGTTTTCAATTCTTAAAAAAGTATTCTCAAAAGAACTTAACTGTTGAAAGCTATATTCTGCACCCATAAACCATTTAAGTTCTTTCCCAAAGCCCAAGCCTAATGTAGACCTTGTGGGTATTTTTAATTCTGTATCTCTAAGGTTTTGTGCTTCTAAGTTAACATCTATCACTTCAATCTCTTGCCCATTTATGGTAGAAAATGATCCTATTCTCTCAGAGTTTCTAGAAACTAAATTTACCTGAGTATTTACTCCAGCATGTGCATAAAATGTATATTTCTCTCCTATTTGTTTTCTATAATCAGCTGCATAGTTAAAATCAAACCCATTTACTTTTGACTCTCTATTATCAATTGTACCAAATTGAACATTTTCAACACTTTGCAGACGATTATATTCTAACGTTCCAAAATTATAATTGATAGTTGCTCCTAAACTAAGATTTTTGATAGGCTCAAACCCTACAGAGAGATAAACTTTATTTAAACCACCTTCTCCAGAAAATACATTTGTAGTTTGTCCACTAATTGATGTTAAATTATATCCCACAGAGGAATAAGGTGCTAAACCAAAACCTACTCCTACTTTATTTGCCACTGGGAAGCCTATAGCTATATAGTCTAAATTAGTGACTGAAGTGTTTTGTTGCTCCTCAAAATCTTTTAGCCTTAATGAAGTGTTTGAAATACCCGCAGTATACGTGGTTAACAGAAGTTTTGAGTAAGCAGCAGGGTTTCTAAGATTTAAATGGATACTATCGCCAAACATTTGTAATCCACCCATCATTTGGTTTTCTACCGTTCCATTAGAACGGGAGTCTCCAATACCAAAATAAGAATAAGGGGAAACCGTACCATTCTGCGCATAAATACTAAAAGACATTAGGCACGCACATGAAATCAAAAAATTCTTAATCATCTAGCTTTTATTGTATTCCAGCAGGTAATTTAACCCCTCCAACAGAAATTTAGAATTCGCAAATATGGAATTTTTTAGCCGTTTACCAAAAAAATGAGCGTCGCCTCCTGTTAAAATAACTGTTAAATCTTTAAAGCGTTGTTTATACTGGGTAATTACCCCATCTACTTCTTGTACCGTTCCATTAATTACACCGCTATGCATACTATTTTCCGTAGTGTTGCCAATATAGTCCAATAACTCATCTGGTTTTAGTAAAGGAAGACCGTCGGTCTGGTTATGCATAGCCTTATATCGCATAACTATCCCTGGAGAAATAGCACCTCCTAAATATTCTCCATAATCATTAATAATATCATAGGTAATACACGTACCAGCATCTATTATTAAAGTATTTTTACGAGGGTTAGTATAAAAACCTGCACTCGCTAAGGCTATTCTATCCACCCCCAAAGTCTGGGGAGTTGCATAGCTATTTTTAAACGGTGTTTTAGATTTATGTGATAAGACATGTACCTTACAAAAGAGAGCCAAAATATCAGCTTCTTTATCAAGCTTTTTTACTGAAGAAATAATAGCATCGTTAATTTTTGGAAAGGTCTCAAACAATTCTTTAACCTTAGAAAGAAAGATTCTAGATTCAGCTTTTTCATCAATTACTAATTTCTGATTTTCAAAAACTGCGAATTTTACCCTTGTATTTCCTATGTCTACAACCAAATTCATACTACAAAGATGTGAATTTGTAAAAAAGGAAAAGGTTTTTTTAATGTTTTTGTTTGGATATCATAAATTTGAAATTATATTTGCAGCCCCTTAATAAGGGCAAAAAGGTACCTTAGCTCAGTTGGTAGAGCAACGGACTGAAAATCCGTGTGTCCCTGGTTCGATTCCTGGAGGTACCACAAAAAACCCCGAGATTTTCGGGGTTTTTTGATTACTGTTATTTGATTTTTACCTTGATAGAACTCTAAAAGTCTTTATAAATATAAAAACCTAATGATTCTATCGAAACAAAATATGGTAACCTTGTTTTTTTTTTATAGATTACCACATAATTTTACAAAAAAAATGACCAAAGATTTACTTGCGAAGGCTGATGAGTTTGAAAATAGAACACTAAGTCACATGTCTACTAGTGACCGTGTCGCTGCTTCTAGAGAAGCAAAAGCGCTAATACTTTCTATTAACGAAATCTACAAAGAAACCAAAGATTCTAATCTAATGGACGTAATGAAGCGTCTTACAGAAAAGAAGAAAAAAATTGAAAAGCGATTAAAAGGTAACCCACTTGCATAATTATATGCATTTGATAATTTATTTTTTATCTCTGTAAAATTTTCCTCCCACCACTAATGCGGCAGAAATAATCATAATATTTTTTATGATGTATTGCCCTTCTAGCGTAGGTAATATATAATTTCCTTTTTGGAACGCTATTTCTGGAAGAAATACTAGCGGCATGAAAGTGCCTATCATTTGAAGAAATAACAAACCTATTGCAATTTTTGTTGTTTTCTTAAATAGAAATGTAATTCCTATAAGTACTTCCCACCAGCCTATAATTTCTAACCAAATATCTGGCGTGCCTATTGGAAGCCAAGATACTGTGGCTTTCAATAATGGCTCCGCAGAAGACAAACCAAAAGGTTTTAAAATTCCAAACCAGAAAAAAATAACTGCAAATGATATACGGATAGCGGGTATGGCAATTCTTTCCATATACTTTGAGATATTCTTGTCTGTATCTTTAAAATTCATACTTTAAATCAAATATTGAAAGTTCAACCATTTACAGCTTATTTACTACCAATTATAAAATACTGCCTGCTGGCTATATAGTTATCTAAAATTGAGGTCTATTTTTCTATAATTTAGGCTTCATAATTAAACGAGAATACTATAAAATTTAATCGCATGAACACTATTGATAAAAAACTAGGATACTTATTTTGGTATGCTGCAGTGCTCTTTTCAGTACTACTTCTAATGAATAGCTTAATTCAGTATCTCTACTAACTCCTACTCCCAAATAGATGATATCTTAGCTACTCTAAAATTTGTAAAATCAATTGAAGTATCTGTATTATTCTCTATTTTAAAACTTGTATAATTCTCAGTAGGAAAAAGCTGTTCAGTCATTACATATTGTCCATCATTCACAAATAATTCTAACGAAGAATTATCTATTAGTATTCTAACTTCGTAAAATGTTTCTGGTAATTTATCAATAGACATGTAATGAAGTTTATTCCCAAAATCTAATTGAAAATCTACTAAACCAGACTTAGTCCTATCAAACAGTACTAAATTTGAAGCTGAGTCAAACTTTATAGAAACTGTTTCTTCTTTTTTATTTGACAACATCAATACAAAGTCTTTAGATTTTGTTTTAAATGAAATCTCTGTCTTATTTAAACTTTCATAAACATCTACCCATTCATCTTTAGGTTCAATCTTTATATTCTTAGGTTTAATATCTTCAATTAAAGAAGTAACAGATTTTATAGGATAATTATGGAGTAGATAGCTGTCTCCATATTTTTTTAAACTTAATTTTCTGGGCAGTGTCATAGCACTTCTCCACTCTTTGGTTGGCGTAGATACAGCATACTGCCAATTGCTCATCCAACCTATAAAAATTCTTTCGCTATTAGGAGTATTGTTATACGTTACTCCGGCATAATTATCTGTACCCCAATCTAGCCATTTAAACTCGGTTTGTTCAGAAGTAAAGTTAGTTCCATCAAAGTCTCCTATAAAATATTGTGTGCCGCTGCCTCCATTTGGTCCACCAGTACCTATACTAATTATAAGTACCCATTTTTCTTCATTTGTTCCCGCAACTTTTAACTTAAATAAGTCTGGGCATTCCCAAACTCCACCATGGGCGCCTTGGTTTTTTCCAAAATCGCTAATCTCATCCCACTTCTTCAAATTTAGAGAACGATAAAACTTCACATGGTCTCCTGCTACTAAAGTCATAATCCAACTTTTAGTTTCTTTATGCCAAAATACCTTTGGATCTCTAAAATCTTTTAATGTAGTATTATCAATAACTGGATTATTTTCATACTTAGTCCATGTTTCTCCATTATCTAGACTGTATGCTATTCCTTGGGTTTGCGTATTAATACCTCCTTTTTTCTCAATATCCAATCTAAAATAGGTGTAAATAGCTACCATTGGTATCTTACCATCTATGCCAAATCCAGAAGTATTTTCTTTATCAATAACTGCGCTTCCAGAAAAAATAAAGCCTTGTTTATCCGGAAATAAAGCAATTGGTTTATGCTCCCAATGAATCATATCTTTACTAACAGCATGCCCCCAATGCATTGGACCCCAAACAGTAGCATCTGGATAATATTGATAGAACAGGTGATAAACACCTTCATTATACACTAGCCCATTTGGGTCGTTCATCCAACTCTTCTCTGGTGTAAAGTGAAATTGTGGGCGGTATTTCTCCTTAAACTTAAGCTTTGTTTCTAAAGCCACACCTTCTTTAGAGTTATTCTGCTCATTACAAGCTATTACTGTAATAATTAAAAAAATGTACAGTGCTACTTTCTTCATTTTATAAAATTTCACTTTACAATATAGCCAAAAACCAACTTAATCCTTATAATGTAATATCTTTACAGCTGAATTGATTTTAATGCGATTATCGTTTACTACACTCCTTATTTTCTTTGCTTTATCGAGTATTTTTTCTCAAAAATCAATAGAGAATACTTTAGATAAATTCAATAAAAACTCTGTTAATTATATATCTATCGAAGAACTTAAAGCATCAGATAGTTATATTTTATTAGACACAAGAAAAAAAGAAGAATACCTCATTAGCAAAATTGAAAATGCTACTTGGGTAGGCTATAAAAAGTTCAGTATAGCTACTTTCCTTGATAATTATCCAAAAAAAGACACTCCTATTGTAGTTTATTGCTCCATTGGGGTACGTTCAGAGGATATTGGTGAAAAATTATTAAAAGCAGGTTATTCAAATGTTCAGAACCTTTATGGGGGTATTTTTGAATGGAAAAATACTGGAAATCCAGTTTTTGATAATCAAAATAATAAGACAGAAAAAGTGCATGCTTTTAGTAAGCATTGGGGGAAATTACTGACCAATGCCGAAAAAATTTACTCAACCAAATCCAAATCACTTGAAAAAAACTTCTAACAACCTCCTTTTAATTTTCACAAGAAATCCAGAATTAGGGAAATGCAAAACCCGTCTAGCAGCCACTGTTGGAGATAACGCAGCTCTAGAAATCTATAAATTTTTATTAAAACATACCGTTCTCATAACAAAAAGTCTTGCTTTTGACAAACAAGTCTATTATTCCGAAGAAATCTGGGAAGATGATGTTTGGGACACCATGACCTTTTCTAAAAAAGCTCAAAAAGGTATTGATTTGGGTGAACGAATGGAAAACGCATTTAAAGAAGGTTTTAAAGAAGGCTACAAAAAAATCTGTATTATAGGAAGCGATATGTTTGATTTGTCTAAACAAGATATAGAATTAGCTTATAAAAAATTAAATGATAACGACTTTGTGGTTGGACCTGCTGAGGATGGTGGTTATTACCTCTTAGGGATGAAATCTATTTATCCTAAACTATTTAAAGATAAAGCATGGGGAACAGGAAATGTATTAAAGCACACCTTACAAAATTTACAGGACAAAAGCTATAGTACTTTAACAACTAGAAATGATGTAGATTTATATGAAGATATAGCAACTCTGGATGCCTTTCAACCTTTTTTAAAACATATGAAAAAATGACTCAAAAACAACTAGATGAATCTGTAGCACATTTAAAAACAAAAGGTTTTGATGCTCCAGAAATAGGCATTGTTCTTGGCACAGGTCTAGGACAATTGGTTGATGAGATAAACAACCCCATTGAAGCGCACTACAATCACATCCCATACTTTCCTCTGGCAACAGTTGAATTTCATACAGGGAAACTTATTTATGGCTTAATTGGTAATAAAAAAGTTGTTGTGATGCAAGGACGTTTTCATTTATATGAAGGCTATGATTTTGCTGATGTCACCTATCCTATTCGTGTTATGCACCAACTGGGCGTTAAAAAATTATTTGTATCCAATGCTGCTGGTGCCATTAATTTGAATTATAAAAAAGGGGATATCATGCTCATTGAGGACCACATTAATCTTCAAGGTGGCTCTCCTTTAGCTTTTAAAAATGTATCAGAATTTGGTGACCGTTTTGTTGATATGCTAGAACCATATGATGTTAGCATGCGACAAAAGATTGAAGAAATTGCAGAAAGAGAATCCATACCCTTAAAAAAAGGAATATATGCTTCTGTAGTTGGACCACAGTTAGAAACCAAGGCAGAATATAGAATGCTAAAAATTATAGGCGCAGATGCTGTTGGAATGAGTACTGTGCCAGAAATTATTGTTGCCAATCATTTAAGGTTACCAGTAGTAGCGCTCTCTGTTCTTACAGATGAATGTGACCCAGATAATTTACAACCAGTAAATATTCAAGAGATAATTGAAATTGCAGGTAAAACAGAACCTAAAATGATTAAATTATTCAAAGAGCTGCTCAAAGTAATTTAATGCTGTTTTTTGTAAGTTTTTAATACCATCAACTACGAACTTGGAGTAGCTTTTATTAGAATGACTAAAGGAACATCTCCAAAAATAAGTATCATAATTCCCGTTTTAAACGAAGCTAAGATTATAGGTAAATTACTAGCTCATCTTATAAAAAATAGCTCTACAGAAAATATTAAAGAAATACTTCTGGTTGATGGGGGAAGCACAGACGCAACTACCAAAGTTGCAGAGCCATTTAATATCACCATAATATCCTGTAAAAAAGGGAGGGCCAGACAATTAAATTACGGAGCAAAGAAAGCAACTGGAGAACTATTGTATTTTTTACATGCTGATACTTTTCCTCCTAAAGGGTTTGACACATTAATTCTAAATGCCTTTCTCAATGGTGCTGAAACCGGATGCTTTAGAATGCAGTTTGATTCTAAAAACCCTAGTTTAAGATTTTTTGCGTGGCTTTCTAGAATAAATCATACCCTATGTCGTGGCGGAGACCAGTCATTATTTATTACTAAAAGTCTTTTTAGTAAAAATTTTGGGTTTAATGAAGATTATATGATTTATGAAGACAGTGAATTTATATCGCGCCTTTACAAAGAAACTAAATTTAAAATTCTACCAGAAAAAGTAGTTACATCGGCAAGGAAATATCATCAAAAAGGATGGCTTCATGTTCAGTTCCATTTTGGAATAATCCATTTAAAAAACTATTTAGGAGCTAGTCCAGACGAACTATATGCTTACTATTCAAAAAAACTATTAGCATGAAAACAAAATTATTTATACTAACTGTCTCCGGTTTATTTTTAATTACATCTTGTAAACAAAAAGAAAATAAACCTACAGAAAACATAATAGCTAATTCTAGTATTGATTCTGCTAAAGTGCCAGATAACTGGATTACAAAAAGAGTAACCAAAGCAAAATTAGAACTAAAGAGTTCTGAAGCCGGAAAGATAGTTTGGAAAGCTATGAAAGCCCATGGAGGGCTCAAAAATTGGTATAGCAAAGGTCCAATCTCTTTTCGCTTTAACTACCAACCACTAGATGACAGTACTCAAAGAGATACTTATCAAGTTATTGATACTTGGAGAAGCAAAGCGAGACATTATCATGTTAAAGATTCTAGCGCACAATACGGTTGGGATGGTTCTAATGCGTGGTTAAAAGCAAAAGATAGTACCGTTTTTCCATACAATACACGCTTTTGGTCATTAACACCGTACTTTTTTGCTGCTCAACCTTTTGTTTTAGATGGCAACGGAGTAAATCTAGAATTACTTCCTCAAAAAGATCATAATGATAAGCTTCAAAATGTAGTTAAAGTTACGTTCGATGCTGGAACAGGAGATGCTCCAGATGATTATTACATTTTATATTTTGATAATCAAACAAATAAACTTTCCGTAATACGCTATATCGTTTCTTATCCAGGGTATTTTAAAAATGGTGGCCATCTTCCAGAAAAATTAATGGAGCTAAATGGAGAACAAGTTATAGATGGTATTCTTTTTCCCAAAAGCTATAAAACACATTGGTTAACTAAGGACAAATTGGCTGGTGAACATATTACTGATATTTCGCTAAGCACTATCACGTTTATTCCAGAATTAAGTAAAGAGCATTTTAAAATTCCGGCAGATGCTGAAATCTTAGAAGGACTCTAATTCTTATTTTCAAATGACTTAGAAGCCTCATAATCCACAATAACCCCTTCTGAAATCCATTTGGCTAGGGCTTGGCGATTGTCTGGGTCAAGAATACGTCTTTGGTCTTTTTTATTACGAATATTACCAACCTCTATATATGCCATAGCTGGGAGGGTTTTTTTTACCATATAAAGACTACTACGGTCTTCAAATGTTCCTTGATATCCCCTATTAGGTTGAAACTTGGCATACTTTTTCTTAAATGTTTCGTGAATGCTTTCAGCAAGCCGCTTACCGTTTTTACTTTTTTCATGATGATAAAAAAAAACATCAATATTGGTTCCTTTACTACGGCTATCAACATGAGTAACTAATAAACGCTGATATTTACCCTTATTCTTTTTATATAAATCGTTAACTGCTTTTACCCTTTGTTTTAATCTTGCTAACTGATTTAATGGAATATCATTATCGGGGTATGAAACCTCATCTGTATCTAGCTCTAGTTTTCTATCATCTCTTATTCCGTCATTCTCATCTCTAATAATTAAAAAAACCTCAGCACCGTGAGAAATTAACTCGCGCGCAAGACGTAACGTAATGTCATAAGCATATTCATCTTCAGCAATGAATTCTCCATCATAACTCTCTACAGCCCCAGGATCTGGACCTCCATGACCTGAAACCAGATAGTAGACATTATCTTGTAATCGATTACTGAGCGAATCTATACGGGCGAAATCTTTTCCAAAAATTGGGTATTCTCTAAAGGAAGATAAATTCACTTTTTCAATCTTCTTTAATTGTGTAGTATCAGGAATAAAATAACTTTCCCCAATCTTTAAAAACTCTTCTTCAGTAAGTTTGGTTTTGTTTGCTTCAACAAAAGCGTTGTAGAATTTTGTGGGATTGACCCCATTTTTTCTGAGCAAAGAGTAAACACCATCGCCTTGTTCTGCGATAACAGTTTTTAGTGAGTCCTGAGCTATAGTATAATAACTACAAGTAATAAATAGAGATATAAAAAATAATTTACCCAAAGTTTTTTAGGCAAATCTAACAGCTATTTTTCAATTTCTAAATCTGCATAATCATTTAAAACTCCACTTGTAATTAAATTAGAAAGTAATTCTTGATTAGAATCTACAACAATCACATCTTCTATAGATGGTTTCTCCCCACTATCAATTTCAATAAGAGTAATCGCTGGTAAGGCATTTTTTGCCAGATATAAATTATTTTTATCAGTAAAAATCTCGGTATATTCTTTAAAAGGCTTACTCTGAATGCTATTCTCATTAAAAACACGTTGAATATTAGAAGCAATTCGTCTACCATTTTCACTAGAATTATGATGGTATACAGACACCTCACAATGTTCTTCTGTAATATCATTATTCACTCTTGTGATTAATAATCTTTGATATTTACCTTGATGCTTTAAATATTTTTTATTGATAGTTTCTACATACTCTTGCATTTGACTTAAATCTGCCATCGCACCTTCTGTATTCTTATTTACAGCTTCTGAAAAGTTAGTTGATTTTTTTACAGCTTCACTCTTTATCAAATATACTTGGGCTCCATGCACCATTAGCTCTTGCGCTAGATTTATTGTGATTTCTTCAGTAATTCTATTAACTGATGATGAGGTCTTATTTAAGTTATTACCAGAAATAAGGTAGATTACTGCATTTCTAAGCTTAGTGCTTTTAGGTGATATAGTTGCTAATTCTGATTCGAAGATAGCTTCTTCCTTAAACTCACTAGCTTTTACCACGACAGCAGTCTTTTTAAAAGAATCTACTGCATGTGGAATAATATATGCTCTACCTAAATGTAGTTCGCTACCATTTCTTAGATTTTTTTTATTCAACTCAACAAACTGGGCATAGTATTTTGCTGGGTTTAAACCTTGTTTCCTTAGTATAGAAAAGATACCATCGCCACTTTCAGCAACTACAACATATTCTGATGTTTGTCCAATCATAAACAAGGGCAAAAACATCAAAAAGATATACGACACTATTTTCATTCTTGTAATATTTGCACGTGGGATGCCTTGCAAATATGCACAATTATCGATGAAATGCAAAAAAATACGATAAAATGTATAAATATAATATTTAGTGGAAGAAAAAACCTACGATTATTACATCAAAAATATTGCCCTATTCCAAAAACAACACCTTTTGTAGCGTCATTTGTTATCCCATGACCATAATCTATTCTAAATATAGCGTTAAAAATACGTTTGTGAATAAATCGAATTCCTACTCCAGGATATATTCTTAGATTTTGACTATCGGCAAAATCTCCAAAGTCACCTCCGGGATTACGCCAGCTACCTCCATCTATAAAAACATTACTCTGGAGAATAAACCAATCTTTATCAATTAGTGTGTGTCTGTATTCTGTATTTAAAACAATTGCAGCAGTACCTCGATCAATAGTATTGCCAACGCCTCTAATATTTAAGTTATTATCTACAGCGAATGGGGCAAATGGAGTATCTAGATTACTAGCTAAACCAAGTCTAAGTCTATTGGCCCAATTACCTCGTTTACCAATTCTTGCATAATATGAGAAATCATTAAAACCAATTGCAAACTCTGGTAATGTTATGTTAGCACTATTTACATACTGAAGATTAAGGGTGCTCTTAAAACCAGATAAATATTGATAGTAATATTTTACACCATCATAATTATAAATAAACTTATATAAGTATTTATTTACATTAAGGCTTTGAGGCACATTTGGATCTGTACTGCCAGATATGTATTGATAATCTTCGGTAAACAAATTCAATCCAAATTCTAAGCGATGCTTGTAATTAAACTCATACAGTAATAATGCTTCAATAGATTCATTATTATACCTGTAATCAGCAGTGCCATTATCAAGAAATACTGGCTCTTGAGTTGTTAAATCTTGATAGTTTAAGGCTAACCCTAATTTTTTTGAAAAAAGATATGGAGCTCTAACATTTAAGCCATACGAACTAAAAACATCATATTGATAAAATCCGCCAAGTGTGATATTTTGTCCTAAAAAATTAAACTCTTGTAAGCCTACTCTAAATGCAAATTCATCATTATTTGAAGTAAAAATGTTTGCGAAAGGTATTAAAGTGAAATTTTCTTCAATACCATAAACAACATCTGCTTTTTTTTGATTGTCTTTATAAAAAACTTGATAATAGGCATGTGACACAGACGGCAAACGTTTTAAACGAGCAACATCGTCTTCAAGAATTATAGAATCCACGCTCATACCGGGTTGTAGGCGAACGATTTTTTTTATAAAAGATGTTTTGGCTCTTTTATTTCCTTGAATTTTTACATCTACCACATTGGTTTGAGCAGATATGCCCATTGTAAACAATAGCATTAAAATACTCGAATATTTTAAAATGGGGTTCAATTTTTTTCTTTAAATATAATTGAAAACATCCTAAGGAATATGAAATGGAACTATAGAAAACAGATTTACCCAATTATCTTCACTCACGGCTAAAAGTGTAAAATTATAGTTAGGTCCTATTTCTAAAGTTGGTGGTTCTTCTTCCGTGATATTCAAGACTACATTATCCAATTTATAGTATTGAAAAAACTTATCAAAAGTATAGGTGCCGGATAATAAATCATCATTCTCATTGGATACTACGTGAAAGTATATTTTAGAATCCTTGAACATTCCGTCTACCCATGTAAAGGCTGGCATTGTACCCTTAGGTTGTACCATTATATTTTCTGGCAAATACTCCGTAGGCTTGGAGTTTTGTTTTAATCTAATCGGATTAGAAAGATGTATTTTACCTTCTTCTTCAAAAGTTACTATTAGCCATTTTTCCTGCTCGGGAGTAATTTCATATTTTAAAAGATATCCGTTAAAAACGTCTATTAAGTTACCAGTTCTTTTGGTATACAATGAAAAGTCATTTTTATCCAAATCCAATGACTCTGTTTCATAGTAACTAATATTTGTAGCTCCTTCGCGAGGGTATAAAAAAACACTCACTGTTTTAGAATCTTCATTACTGGCAGCACAAGCAATAACATTATCTGGCACGGATTCCCTATCTAACAATACGCTACTTAAGGTAATTACATCTATGTTCGGGGAATCTTCGGAATCACAAGACAAAACCGATAATACCAAGAAAAAAGAAAAAAGATAATTTTTACTCCCAAACATCTATGAAGGCTCTATTTATTAGTAGTCGCCGTAATACCTTCTAATTACATTTTCGGCAGGTTTATTTTGCGGAGTAAAACGATTATCCTCTATTCCTCCAGACTTTTCATGATTAATAAACCATTTCCAAATAAAGCCTCCAGCGAACCAGTCTTCTTTCCAAAATTCTTCAAAAACTACCTTTGTTGCATCAGCCTGGGCATTAAGATTAACTGTCATTTCATTTCTATCTACTAACCATGGTTTTTTAGCAGTATAATCCATGCTACGGTATCCAAATTCTGTAAAGAGGACAGGAGTTCTTTTCTGAGCTGAAAGTGTTGCTAATTTTGTTTTCCATCTTTGCCACCCAGCCTGCATTTCTTTTTGTGTAGGTGTTCTTTTTTCATTTAACGGAAAATAAGCATCTACTCCTATAAAATCTAATTTTTCCCAAAAAGGAGTTCTAGTATATTCATCCCAATTTGCAGCATAAGTTAATTTTCCTGAGTAAACATTTTTTACTTTTAAAATAAGTTCTTGCCAATATTCTGGTCTATTTTTAACAAACTCTTCTAACTCTGTACCTATACAATAAATCTCAGCATTAGTTTCTTGAGCCAATTCGGCATAAGTTAATATAAAGTCTAAATATGATTTTTCTAATATGCCCCAATCTTTCTCTGATTGCATCACCATATCACCTGTAAATTCTCCATGCCAAACCCATATTTGAGGTTTAATCATAATCTTTACACCATTTTTTTGAAGTAATTGGATATATTGTTTTGCTCCTGCTCGAGTTTCCCCAAACCATTGCCTTTCTGTATTAAAAACTACTTTTGGAGAATTTAAGCTTCTAATAAACCCAAACGGCATAATAGCAGTATAATTAGCATTTACTTTTAATACTGGGTCAACATTAGACTGCGTAATTTTATTAGGGGAACCTACAAAGCTAACCCCGTTTATTTTATCTTCGATTTGACTTTTACAAGAAAACTGGAATAGGCACAAAAAAAGAAGCCCTAATCTTTTCATAGTTAAAAAATTAAGACTTCTAAAATACTTGTTTTGTATGCTAATGACTAAAAAACTGCTCGCAAACCTATGTTAAATGTTTCTCCAAGACCTGTATTTTCACCCCTAACAAAATTGGTGTAAAGTGTTTCTACATTTAATTCCTTTGTTAGTTGGTACTTAAATCCTCCTCCTAACGCAGTAAAATTTTGAGTAAAATTATTTCCTAAATCTAATCTTTGAGAATGCTGTGCTAAAGCTAAAACTGTAAATTTTGAGCTTGGAAAATAGCTTAGGAATACTCCTGGTGTTAGATTTAAGCTGTTATTTGCAAAACTACCCTCTATTGTAGTCCCATTAGGACCTGTAACAGCATCCTTGCCAAAATTAAATTCTGAATTAAGCTCTGTAAACAACTGCCATTTTTTTCCAGGAAACGTATAGTCATAAAAAAATCTGTTCTGCCATGTAAATCCATCTTGATCCAAAAACACTCCATTTTCATCCTCCTCGCTACTTACCAAAGGAATAGAGAATGCACTTAAAATAGAAAAATTTCCTACGTTTTTAAAAGGAACAAACTTTATCGCTGGTGCAATTGAGGTAATACCAGAGGTATTTCTACGTTCTGTAGAACCATTATCTAAAACAAAATCTCTACCGTTAGCTCTATATTCGATAATAGCACCAACATTTACTCTTCTACTCTCTGATACTCCCGTAAAAGCCTCGAAAGTAGAGGTGAAAAAGTTTTGTCTAATTCCATCTTCAGAAGCAAAAGTACTCTCTGTTTGCGTATAAAGATTATTAAATAGTTTAAGGTCCCATTGGCCCTTTCCAATAAGTTTAGATGGAGTTAAATTTTGAATAACACTACCACCATCATCAATATCATCTTGTGCAATTAGGTTAAATACGGACAAAAAAAGTCCAGCCATAAGAATATGGTTTCTAAAAAGTTTCATTTTAATTGTTTTTAAAGAATTGTTGTTTAATTATTTAATTTCGTTCAAAGCCCAGTTATAACTGTAGTAGCCTACTTTAGCTCCAGAGTCAATTTTTTCGTTTCTATATTGGTTTACAAAATCTATTTGGCTTTTACCATCTTGGGTAAAGTCCCCTTTATACCATTCAAAAAGTTGAGATAATTGTACTCTATTTCCTTTTACCTTGATAAAATCTGGATTGTTTAATGCAATTTTTGTTTGCTTTTGTAATTGGCTATCTAGAGTATTTGGCAAGTATGCATTACTTATTATAGGAGGGCATCCTAGTCCTGCACAAACTAAAACAAAGTGAAATCGTGCTTCTTTAGGAAAATTACCTCTAAGGAGTTTATTTTCAATATCATTTAATGTAATACTTTTTCCTCCGATATTATACTTTGTTTTATCAAAAAAACCAGCTTTATCTAAAGGTGATTTAATTGGGTAATTAGCAACAATACCTTTTATAACAGATAAGTTATACCCATTAATCCAAAATGCTTGGTATGTGTTCTTATCGGTTTCAGAAACAGATAGTCTATTTGCTAAATCAATTAGTTCATTTAATGAAGTAGGATTCTCTTTAATAGCTTTATAATTTACCTTTCCATTTTTTACATAAGTAGAAAAGAAAGTATCTGCTTTTGAAAAGAAATCAGATACATTTTGAGCAAAGCTAAATTGAAACAGAAATATAAAAACTGATGCCGTAAGTACTATTCTCTTTTTCATGTTATATTCTTAAGTTGATTAAAATATTCTGCATAAGTCGTAGCTTTTTCTAACTACCTACACATTTATTAAAGTTTTATGAATTATTTAAGAAATTACAAATCAAGCCATTACCCTTGTCTGTTTCACATAAAAAACTTACAGTAACATATTAAATTTAAATTCTTTCTAAATTAAGGGCTTGTATTAAGTTCATACCTTTAAAAACGACATTATATAACAGTCAATAAAAATAAATGGAGAACATTGTTATCATCGGAAACGGAATTGCAGGTGTCTCAGCTGCAAGACATATCCGGAAACTCTCAGATAAAAGAATTATTATAGTTTCTGCAGAGACAGATTACTTTTTTTCAAGAACCGCACTTATGTACGTATATATGGGTCATATGAAATTTGACCATATACAACCTTATGAAAATTGGTTTTGGGAGAAAAATAGAATTGAATTAGTAAGAGCTTATGTAAACACAGTAGATACGGAGCATAAGCAATTACTTCTAGATGGATCAAAAATTCTTAAATATGATAAGCTAATTATAGCCACTGGATCAAAACCAAATAAGTTTGGCTGGCCAGGCCAAGATTTACATGGTGTCCAAGGTTTATATTCTAAACAAGATTTAGATTTATTAGAGGTAAATGCCCCAAATAAAGAAGTTTGTAAAAGAGCTGTAATTGTTGGTGGTGGATTAATAGGTATAGAATTAGCCGAAATGTTGCGAAGTAGGGATATTCCAGTAACCTTTCTCGTAAGAGAGCGTAGTTTCTGGGATGGTGTTTTACCTAAAGGAGAGTCACAACTCATCAATGAACATATAAAAGAACACCACATAGATTTACGATTAAGCACTAATTTAAAGGAAATAAAAGCTGATCAAAATGGCAAGGTTAAATCTATAATTATTGAAGAAACTGGTGAAGAACTTGCTTGTGATATGGTAGGTCTAACGGCAGGAGTTACTCCAAATATTGATTTTCTAAAAGATTCGGGAATAGAACTTGGAAAAGGTATTAAGGTAAATCGGTTTTTAGAAACTAGTGCTAAAGATGTGTATGCAATTGGTGATTGTGCAGAACAGCATGAAGCTATTGGAAATAGACGACCTATTGAAGCTGTATGGTACACAGGGCGTATGATGGGCGAAACAGTAGCACAGACTATTTGTGGGAACAAATTAGAATACAAACCTGGTCATTGGTTTAACTCAGCTAAGTTCTTGGATATTGAATACCAAACTTATGGTTGGGTATTTAGCTCCAGAGGAAAACAAGATTATGAAGAGCAATTTCATTGGAGGCATCCCTCAGAAAAAATATGTATTACTGTTTCTTTTCATAAAGAAACAAATCTGTTTTTAGGCATCAACACTTTTGGTATACGCATGCGACATGAAATTTTTGACAGATGGCTTACTAAGGGACGTGATATTGACTATGTAATGGAACACTTAGCAGATGCTAATTTTGACCCTGAATTTTACAAGCAATATGAAAAAGAGATTGTTTTAAAATTCAATTCAGATTTTAGTAAATCTATTCAAACAAAAAAGAAAAGTTTAAAAAGAATATTTCAATTCAACTAGATTAAAATGAGCAACTACGATAGAAGCATGGCCTTAACAGGGCAACCACCAAAAACACTTAGTAGAAATCAAAAAATAGCAACTCTCATTGGATTTTTTGGGTTAGCAATTGTCTTGCTCGCTGCTTTCAATATTAATTTCACTAATAAAGGACTTTGGCTAAGTATTTCTCTAGTTTCTATAACAACTGGAACTATTTGGTTTGCCTGGGACGCTTATTCCAATAAAGAACCTGGTATTAAAAATGATGGTGTCTGGTTTAAGTCCATATCCAGCAAAGGTTTTTGGGGTTGGATAGCTGGTATTGCCTTAACCAGTTTTTACATTATACTTTATTTTTATCCAGAATATTTAGGGCTTGTTGCTAAAGGTGATAACAAAGGGGTTATTGGTCTTTTTGATCCATTAAGTAGATTGCTTAGTGGTAATCCTGCAAGTCAATGGTTTGTCTACGGAACGTTTTACACTGTTGCTATTTTAGCATTTGGCATTAAATTTATATGGAAATATCGTCATAATAGGTATGAACGTATTCGTACAATAAGTGTTATATTTTTTCAAACTGGTTTTGCATTTATTATTCCTGAGTTAATGGCTCGTTTAAATGGAAGTTCAGTTTTAAATGGTGGTAGTCTACCGTACTATGATTTAAAAAACATGTGGCCTTTGAATTATTATAACTTTGAAGGATATCGAATTAAAGGATTTTTGAGTTCTGGAGATATTGGGTTTGTACTGTTAATTTTTGGTGTTGCCACAATATTTATTATTAGTCCAATACTAACTTATAAGTATGGTAAAAGATGGTATTGTTCTTGGGTTTGTGGCTGCGGAGGTTTGGCTGAAACTGCAGGCGATTCGTTTAGACAATTAAGTGATAAAACCGTTAAGGCTTGGAAGATTGAACGTTGGGTAGTACATAGTGTTGTAGTATTTGTTACCCTAATGACAACAGCGGTTATCTACTCCTACTTAGGAACAGATACCAGTAAATATTGGCTAACAAAGAGTACCTTTTTAATAAGTGTCGCCGTTCTACTAACCGTGATTTTTGCATGGGTGATGTTATTTAAAAGAGAGCAGTTTCAAAAAGATGCAAAATATGGCGCCATTGGTTATATGGTCATTATTTTAGCATTAATAGGAACGCACTTTTTAAGTGGTGATGGCAATGTATTTTTATTTAAGTCAGAGACACTACGTAAATCTTATTCATTCTTAATTGGTAGTATTTTCTCTGGGGTAATAGGAACAGGCTTTTATCCAATATTTGGAAATCGGGTATGGTGTAGATTCGGATGTCCAATGGCAGCTATTCTTGGTTTTCAACAACGTTTATTTTCAAAATTCAGAATAACAACAAACGGAGGTCAGTGTATTTCATGCGGTAATTGTTCTACCTATTGCGAAATGGGTATAGATGTACGTGCTTATGCCCAAAAAGGAGAAAATATTGTACGCTCTAGTTGTGTAGGTTGTGGTATTTGTTCGGCTGTTTGTCCAAGAGGTGTTTTAAAGCTGGAGAATGGCCCATTAAAAGGTCGTATTGATAGTAACCAAGTTTTATTAGGTAACGATGTTGATTTAATGTCTCTTGTAAATCAAAAATAAGAATGCTCCGTATTGCTGCTTTATTTCTTTTTCTGGTAATTATTCCTAACAAAACCTACCATAGAGATTACCATGAGAATGGTAAACTTAAATCTCAAGGTTGGAAAATAGCAAATTCCAAAGAAGATTTCTGGAAATTCTATCATCCTAATGGCAAACTCATGTCTCAAGGACACTACGAAAAGAACTTAAAAAAGGGCTATTGGTATTTTTATAGTGAAGATGAAAAATTAGAGATGGAGGGACATTTTAAGAATGGCCAAAAAGTAAAGTGGTGGCTTTTTTACGACAAAAATGAAAAGGTTAATCACAAATGTCAACTTAAAGATGGCATTAAAAATGGATATTGTCTTAAATATATGGATGAAGAATTAACTTCAGCAGAAAAGTATAGAAACGGAAAAAAAATAAAAGAGTGGTTTAGTTTTAGCAGTTTTAAAAAAGAAAATAAACTTTCCGATCTCAAGTAATGACAGACATTAAAGTAATTATTCCTGCATATAATGAAGGAGATTCAATAGCGCATGTTGTTTCTGAACTTCCTAAATCTGTTTCCGAAATCATTGTTATTAATAATAATTCTACAGACAATACAGCATTAAACGCTAAAAAAGTTGGCGCTACTGTTCTCACTGAAAATAGAAAAGGCTATGGCTATGCTTGCCTTAAGGGAATAGATTATATAGCCAAACAATCCAAACAACCAGATATTATCGTATTTATTGATGGAGACTATTCTGATTATCCAGAAGAACTAGATAAAGTGGTGGCTCCAATTCTAAATCAAGATATGGATTTTGTTATAGGTGCCAGAACTAAAAAGTTAAGAGAGGCTGGCTCCATGACTTTTCCTCAAATATTTGGAAATGAGCTAGCTACCCTTTTAATGAAGCTTTTTTTTGGAGCAAAATTTACAGATTTAGGGCCTTTTAGAGCAATTAAATACGAAAAGCTCAAAGAATTGAACATGGAAGACAAAACTTATGGGTGGACAGTAGAAATGCAATTAAAAGCTTTACGTAAAAAACTAGCATATACCGAAGTACCAGTGCGTTACAAAAAAAGAATTGGGGTTTCAAAAGTTTCTGGTACCGTAAAAGGTGCTATATTTGCTGGCGTAAAAATTTTAGGTTGGATATTCAAATACAGCATTAAATAACTATGGGACTTACAATAGCTTACATTATCATTGCGGTTTACAGTTTGGCCTTAATTCTGATTTTTTTTTACAGCCTTGCTCAGTTAAATTTATTAGTAAACTATTTGAGTAATAAAAAACAAAACGACGAGGCTCCTAAATTTAATCTTTTAGATCCTAGAGAAATTCCTCATGTTACCATACAACTTCCCGTTTACAACGAAGAATATGTTATGGAGCGTTTATTGGAAAACATTGCTGAAATAGAATATCCTAAAAGCAAATTGGAAATCCAGGTATTAGATGACTCCACAGATAATACAGTAGTAGACACTGCAAAACGTGTAAAAGAATTACAAGAATCTGGGTTGGATATAAAGCACATATGTAGAACTAATCGTCAAGGTTTTAAAGCAGGGGCTTTAAAAGAAGGCTTAGAAGTAGCTAAAGGTGAGTTTGTTGCTATTTTTGATGCAGATTTTCTTCCTGAAAGTGATTGGCTAAAAAAGACGATTCCATATTTTAAAGATACTGAAATTGGTGTTGTACAAACACGTTGGGGACATATCAATAGAGATTATTCTACTTTAACAAGAATCCAAGCTTTTGCTTTGGATGCACACTTTACCTTGGAGCAAGTTGGGCGTAATTCTAAAGGGCACTTTATCAATTTTAATGGTACTGCAGGTATTTGGAGAAAGGAATGTATTCTAGATGCTGGCAACTGGGAAGGTGATACTCTAACGGAAGATTTAGATTTAAGTTACAGAGCTCAATTAAAAAATTGGAAGTTCAAATACTTAGAAGATGTAGAAACTCCTGCAGAATTACCAGTAGTTATGAGTGCAGCTCGCTCGCAACAGTTCCGTTGGAATAAAGGTGGTGCTGAAAACTTTAGAAAAACTGTACTTAGCGTTGTTAAGTCTAAAAATATTGATTTTAAAACCAAATTTCATGGTGTAATGCATCTTTTGAACAGTTCTATGTTCTTGTGCGTATTCATAGTAGCCTTATTAAGTATCCCAATGTTATATATAAAGAACACTTATGGTCATTTAGGTTGGGTTTTTGAGGTAACAAGTTTCTTCATTGTAAGTACTATAATTCTTTTCTTCTGTTATTGGTATACCTATAAAAGCATTCAGGGAAGTGGATTTGATAAATTCATAGATTATATTAAACTCTTTTTTACATTTTTCTCTGTTGCTTTAGGGTTATCACTGCATAATTCTATTGCAGTTATGGAAGGTCATTTAGGTAAGCGTAGTGAGTTTGTCCGTACACCAAAATTCAATATTAATAACATTACAGATAGTTGGAAGGGTAATCGCTATTTAGCTACCAAGCTTTCGCCTAATATGATTATTGAATTTGCTTTAATGTTATATTTCCTATTTGGAATGTATAGTGCAGTTCCTTTAAATGATTTTGGACTTTTTCCATTTCATTTAATGCTATTCTTAGGTTTTGGTTTTGTTTTCTTCAAATCTTTGACCGCTAAGGCATAATACCATTGGTTTTACTTTAATTTTTAAAATAATAGTTAGAATACCTTCTTTTAAATTCAGCATTCTTAAATACGATTTTATTGTTCCCTATCTTAGTTGATAATAACAACTAATACTTTTAGAAAAATGATAAAATTTTTCAGAAGAATCAGGGAAAACCTTCTCAAAGAAAATAAATTTAAAGCTTACTTCTTTTATGCTATAGGTGAAATCACACTTGTTGTTATTGGAATCTTAATTGCATTGTATCTAGATAATTTAAACGAGCAAAGAGTAATAGATAAAAAACAAGAAAACCACTTAAGGTTGATAATGGGAGAAATGACCAATAACCTTAATTCTTTACAAGGAGAAAAAGAAGCATTGGGTCTATTATTAGAAAGCAATCGTTCAATTATATCCTTATTTCATCATCAAGAAAAAATAGATACTTTAAGCGAAACTAATCTTTCCGATATGCTATTTATGCCTCTTACAAGGCAAATAAAGTTCGATAATGAAAACGGAGCGCTCAGTGAATTGTTAGCCTCCGGGGGGTTAAAAGATATAAAGAACGATACAATTAGGGGTATTTTGGCATCTTGGGATGCTAAACTCTCTGTATTTCAGTTACAAGAAGCCGGACTTTATAAAAGTTTCAATATGGCTCATGATATGGTTAAGAAAAAAGGAAGTTTTAGGGTAATATTTGATCAATTAGGTCTCTCTGAATACCTGCAAATATCAGAGGCGTCTAGTACTGAAAGTAACAAACACTTTTTGGCTTCTAAAGAGTTTGAAAATGTTATGCTAAACTATCTCGCTATTGGTGATCAATTATATAGAAGAGAATACCCCAACTATCAAAAAGATTTAGAAGAACTTATTAATATGATTAATAAAGAGCTTTCAACAAATTAATAAACTTAAATCTCTTGATAAAAGCTTTACTGTCTTACACTAAATTGCACAAATACCCAATACTTATAGCATTGGGATGTGTGTTTTTTTATATTGTCTTCGCTTATGATTTAGTACGAGAAGATTTTATAAGACTACTATCACTTTTCGCAACACTCTTTTTTTTCTACTACAAGCTTATTCAGTTTGAAAAATGGAATTTTAAATTTCTTTTAGTTGTCGGTATACTTTTCAGGCTTGTTTTTCTTTTTACTGAGCCAAACCTATCGCAAGATTTCTACCGCTTTATATGGGATGGGGAACTCATAAAACATGGTATTAACCCATATTTATATGTTCCTAATACTTTAATAGAACAACCAAACTTAATGATTGCAAATGCCCAAGAATTGTATAAAGGTATGGGTTCTTTAAGTGCAAGACATTACAGTAATTACCCCCCATTAAATCAGATCATTTTTACAATTTCCTCATTTTTAGGAGGTAATAGTATTTTGGGTTCCTTAGTGATAATGAGACTCACCATAATTTTAGCGGATATTGGCATCTTATTTTTTGGAAGAAAACTACTTCAAAGCTTAGGCAAATCCAAACATCTTGCTTTTTGGTACTTTTTAAATCCACTTGTTATTATAGAATTAACTGGAAACTTACATTTTGAGGGTGTAATGCTTTTCTTTTTTGTATGGGCAATCTACTTAATTGCCTTTGACAAATGGAAATGGGGAGCTCCAATTTATGCACTTTCTATCTTATTAAAACTTGTCCCTGTCCTATTTCTACCTTTCTTTTTAAAACACTTTGGTTTTAAAAAAAGTGTTATTTTCTATACTCTTATCGGACTAACATGTGTCCTATTTTTATTACCCTTTTACTCCTCAGAATTTATTAGCAATTATTCGCAAACAGTAGGACTTTGGTTCTCTAATTTTGAATTTAACGCTGGTTTTTATAATGCGGTAAAACAAATAGCAGTTACTCAGTTTGAAGCAAAACCTTGGGAATTAGTGAAATCTTATGGAAGTCTAGTCCCCAAAATAATAATTATAGCAGCTCTTTTGCTAACTTTTTTAAGAAAGAACCAAAACATGGGTACGCTATTAAGCTCTATGCTTTTACTACTCACCTTTTATTATTTTCTATCCTCTACCATACATCCATGGTATGTTATTTTTCTTTTAATACTGGGTATTCTTTCTAATTATCGTTTTCCTATTGTATGGTCTGCCATGGTAGTTTTAAGTTATTACGCCTATTCAAATCCAGAGTTTAAAGAAAATTTATGGCTTATCGCTATTGAATATTTCATTGTATTAAGCTACCTCTGTTATGAGATAATGAAAAATCCTAACATTAAATTGGGCTTTCGTAAAAAATTAAGTGAGAATTAGGCACATTTAAATTAATTTGTACATTTGAATCATAATGAACGAACAAAACTACATATCTACACTTGAGAGCTATTCAGCTCCAGTACGTCCGTTCGCTCGCCGCCGTCGCCCGTAAGGGTGCATGATATCCTATGGGAATAGGTGAGTCCATTCCCGCAAGTCTCACAAACAATTTTTATTATTTACTTTAAAACATTTAGCAATGGAAATCATTGTTGCTAACGAATCACATTTTAAATACGCCCAAATTATAAGCGACACCATAACAGAATCTGCAAAGGTAAGAGGCACTGGTATCGCTCAGCGTACACCAGAATATATTCTTAAAAGGCTAGAAAACGGTAATGCAGTAATAGCATTAGAGAAAGGTAAATTTGCTGGCTTTTGCTATATAGAAGTATGGGGGAATAAAGGATTTGTTGCGAATTCTGGATTAATTGTTCATCCTAATTTTCGTAATCAAGGTCTTGCCAAAAAAATCAAAAAACGAATTTTTAGATTATCGCGAGAAAAATTTCCAGATGCCAAAATTTTTGGAATAACTACGGGTCTCCCGGTCATGAAAATGAATTACGAATTGGGTTACAAACCTGTGACCTTTTCAGAATTAACAGATGACCCCGATTTTTGGAAGGGTTGCCAAACTTGTAAGAATTTTGATATTCTAACCCGCACCGAAAGAAAAATGTGCCTATGCACAGGCATGCTATACGACCCTGTAACCCAATCAAAAGACAAAGAAAAACTAAACAGTAAGGCTTTTCAAAGACTAAAAGGAATTAAGGAAAACCTGTTTTTAAAGAAAAAATCGAAATGAAAAAATTAATACTCGCATACAGTGGTGGATTGGACACATCTTATTGCGCCAAATACCTTTCTCAAGAAAAAGGCTTTGAAGTTCATGCCGTAAGCGTGAATACTGGCGGATTTTCATCTGAAGAAATTTCAACAATAAAAGAAAAGGCTATTGCCTTGGGGGCAACCAGTTACACTTCTATCGATGCTGTTCAGAGCTTTTATGATAAGGTGGTCAAATACTTGATTTTTGGCAATGTTTTACGAAACAACACTTATCCGCTTTCGGTTAGTGCAGAAAGAATTGTTCAGGCGGTTGAAATTGTAAATCACGCTAAAAAAGTTGGTGCAAAATACATTGCACATGGAAGCACTGGTGCTGGTAATGATCAAGTACGGTTTGATATGATTTTTCAAACTCTAGCACCGGAAATTGAAATTATTACCCCTATCAGAGATAATCAATTGGCAAGAGAAGCAGAAATAGCATATTTAAAAGCAAATGGAGTAGACTATTCTTGGGAAAAAGCAAAGTATTCTATTAACAAAGGGCTTTGGGGAACTTCAGTAGGTGGTGATGAAACCTTAACATCTAATTTACCACTTCCAGATTCTGCCTACCCAAGTCAACTACAACAAAAAGAACCTACAGAAGTAAAACTGACTTTCAAAAAAGGAGAATTAGCAGCTATTAATGGCGATGAAAATACTCCTATAAAAAACATCGAAAAACTTGAAGTCATGGCTTCAAAGTACGCTATTGGCAGGGATATTCATGTCGGCGATACCATTATCGGTATTAAGGGTAGGGTAGGTTTTGAAGCAGCTGCACCATTAATTATTATTAAAGCCCACCATCTGTTGGAGAAGCATACCTTAAGTAAATGGCAACAGTATCAAAAAGAGCAGCTGGGTAATTTTTACGGTATGCTTTTACATGAGGGTAATTATTTGGATGAAGTAATGCGAAATACAGAAGCATTTTTATTAGATACCCAAAAACATGTTTCTGGTGATGTATTTGTTGGACTTTATCCTTTTCAGTTTAGACTGCATGGTATAGATTCCGAACATGATCTCATGAACGCTTCTTTTGGAAGCTACGGTGAAATGAATAAAGCTTGGTCGGCAGAGGAAGCTAAGGGCTTCATAAAAATAATGTCCAACGCTGGGAAAATCGCTAATCACGTAAACCCTCATTGAGAGTTGATTATTATTAATGTTAGTGAAAATAAAACATAAATATGATTAAAGCAGGTATTATAGGTGGTTCTGGTTATACAGGGGGAGAATTAATTAGATTACTCTTGAATCATTCAGAGGTTGAAATTGATTTTGTTTATAGCACGACCAGAGCTGGTAAGGCAATAACATCAGTACACGCAGATTTACTGGGTCAAACCAATTTGGCTTTTACGGGTAGCATTAACAAAAATGTAGACATTGTCTTTCTTTGTTTGGGACATGGCAATTCATCTAAATTTATTTCAGAAAACACCTTTTCCGAACAAACCAAAATTATTGATTTAAGTAATGACTTTAGGCTTAAAGCCGATTCAAATTTTGAAGGAAAATCATTTATTTACGGGTTGCCAGAACTGTCTAAGACAGAAATAAAAAAAGCAAAATACATTGCAAATCCAGGATGTTTCGCGACTGCGATTCAGTTAGCATTACTGCCATTGGCAAAAGCAGACTTGTTAGTCAACGAAGTACACATAAATGCGGTCACGGGTAGTACTGGAGCAGGCATTAAACCTTCAGAAACCAGCCATTTTAGCTGGCGTAACAATAATGTGAGCTGGTATAAACCTTTTACTCATCAACATTTAGGTGAAATAGGCGAAAATTTAAACTCTTTTGGACATCCAACAGGAAAACTACGTTTTCTTCCTAATAGAGGTAATTTCACTAGAGGGATTTTGGCAACAGCATATACTCGATTTGATGGTTCTTTAGAAGATGCCAACATTCTATTCAAGAATTTTTATTCCAAAGCATTATTCACTCAAATTTCAGAAGAACCTATTCACTTAAAACAAGTGGTAAATACGAACAATTGTCATATTCATTTGCATAAAGACGATGATGTTTTACTGGTAACCTCAGCAATCGACAATTTACTAAAAGGTGCTTCTGGGCAGGCCGTCCAAAATATGAACCTTATGTTTGGTTTCGCCGAAGCAGAAGGACTACAATTAAAAGCAGGCGTATTTTAAATATGAAACAAAAAATAGCTCATATCGCATTAGTTGTAGAGGATTATGATAAAGCCATAGAATTTTACACACAAAAGTTAAACTTCACATTGACCGAAGACACAAAACTAAGTGAGAATAAAAGATGGGTTGTAGTAACTCCACCCGGAGCAACAGAATGTTCACTTTTATTAGCAAAAACAGCCGATAAAAAGCATTGGAAACCAAACAGGTGGAAGAGTTTTTCTTTTCTTGTTTACTGATGACTTTTGGAGAGATTACAACAATATGATTTTAAATGAAATTAAATTTATTAGAGAGCCTAAAACAGAACCCTACGGGATTGTAGCTGTATTTGAAGATTTATATGGAAATCTCTGGGATTTATTAGAGCCTAGTGATTTAAACAAAGGAGTAATAAATTAGAACGAATGAAAATAGCAATTATAGGAACAGGTAACTTAGGACTTGCCATTGCAAAAGGAATATTGCATAGTAATGGTGCTACAACCATGTACCTTACCAAAAGAAATACTACTGAAATCAAAGATTTTGAAAAGTATGGCAATGTCACTGTAACCTCTAATAACAATGAGGCGGTCAAAAATTCAGATATTTTAATTTTTGCAGTTCAACCTGGTCATTTTGAGTCCATTTTATATGAAATAAAAGATATACTAACAGAAAACCATGTAATCATGAGTACCATTACAGGTTTTGGTATTGATAAGATAGAATCTATAGTTGGTTCCGATAAATATATTATCAGAACAATGCCAAATACCGCTATTTCTGTTGGTAAATCAATGACCTGTATTTGTAGTAACGGATTAGGGCAAAAACGAATTGAATTGGCCAAGGCGATATTCAATAGAATGGGACATTCTTTAGAAATACCGGAAGAACAGATGCAAGCAGCAACAGTTATTTGTGCAAGTGGGATTGCATTCTGGATGCGCTTAATACGTGCCACTACCCAAGGTGCTATTCAGTTGGGCTTTGATGCCAAAGAAGCTCAAGAATTAGCAATGTATACTTGTAATGGGGCTGCCAGTCTATTAATTGAATCTGGCAGTCACCCTGAAGAAGAAATTGATAAAGTTACCACACCACAAGGTTGTACTATTTCTGGACTTAATGAAATGGAACATCAAGGTTTAAGTTCCTCACTAATAAGAGGCATCGTAACCTCATTTGAAAAAATAAGTGATATTAGAAAAAGTTGACGCTGTCAGGTCGAGCGGAGTCGAGACCTAAATAATGAGATATCCTGCCTACGCGGGAATGACAAAAAAGTAATTATGAAACTATTTGACGTATATCCCCTTTATGACGTAACTCCAGTTTCCGCAAAGGGAATTGAAATCATAGATAATAAGGGTCAGAAGTATTTGGATTTTTATGGTGGTCACGCGGTAATTTCCATAGGACACTCCCATCCGAATTATGTAAACCGATTAAAGTCGCAATTAGATAAAATAGGCTTCTACAGTAATTCTGTTCAAAATCCTTTACAGACAGAACTCGCTCAAAAATTAGGAGTACTTTCCAATTGTGAAGATTATAATTTATTCCTGTGCAATTCTGGAGCAGAGGCTAATGAAAATGCACTTAAAATGGCTTCTTTTCATACTGGAAAATCTAAAGTTGTCGCTTTTAAAAATGGTTTTCACGGTAGAACTTCTGCCGCGGTTGCAGCTACGGATAATCAAAAAATAAATGCGCCATTAAACCAACAACAAAAAGTAACTTTTCTTGAATTTGAGGATTTTACTGGTTTAGAAGAAGTTTTGAAAACCGGTGATTATTGTGCTGTAATCTTAGAAGCTATCCAAGGTGTAGGCGGATTGGATGAACCAAGTACAGAGTTTTACAAATTTATTCAAGAGAAGTGTAAAGAACATCATGTTTTGGTCATTGCGGATGAAGTACAGTCCGGTTTTGGACGTAGTGGCAAATTCTTTGGTTTTCAACATCACGGCATTCAGCCAGATATTATATCTATGGCCAAAGGTATGGGCAATGGTTTTCCCGTGGGTGGAATATTAATTCACAAATCCATTAAAGCATCCTACGGACTTTTAGGGACTACTTTTGGCGGCAATCATTTGGCTTGTACGGCGACACTAGCAGTTTTAGAAGTTTTGGAGCATGAGAACTTAATTGAAAACGCGTTCAAACTTGAATCCTATTTTAGAGAAATTGCCAGCACAATTCCCCAAGTGAAAAAAGTAAAAGGGAGAGGTCTAATGCTAGGTCTGGAGTTTGATTTTGAAGTTTCTGATTTGAGAAAAAAACTCATCTATAATCAGTATGCTTTTACTGGGGGTTCGGCCAACAAAAAACTACTTCGGTTCTTACCTGCTCTAAACATCACTAAAGAACAAATCACTATTTTCTTTAATGCTCTTAAAGCAGAATTATAATGGAAAATTACCTACATATCAACGATCTAGGAAACCTGCAAGATGTGGTTAAAGAAGCCATTGCATTAAAACAAGCTCCATATCAATTTAAAGAATTAGGCAAACAAAAAACCATTTGTCTATTATTTTTCAATAATAGTCTCCGTACTCGTTTGAGTACGCAAAAAGCGGCTATGATTTTGGGGCTTGATGTCATGGTTATGAATTTTGGAAGTGAGGGATGGCAATTGGAATTTGAAGATGGAACGGTAATGGACCAAGGAAAATCGGAGCATATCAAAGAAGCGGCTCAGGTAGTTTCGCAATTTGCCGATATTGTGGCCATTAGAGCCTTTGCAAGTTTAGTGGATAAAGAAAAAGATGAAGCAGAAATTGTTCTCAAAGGATTTGAAAAATACGCCAGTATTCCCGTGGTTAATATGGAAAGTTCTGTGGGTCATCCGCTTCAAGCTTTAGCCGATGCCATCACCTTGGAAGAGCATAAAACTGTAGAGAAACCAAAAGTAGTATTGTCTTGGGCACCTCATCCTAAAGCCCTACCACATGCCGTAGCAAATTCTTTTGTAGAAATGATGAAACTACAAGATGCAGAATTTGTGATAACTCATCCTAAAGGATATGAGCTAAACCCAGAAATCACAAAGAACTGTAAAATTGTGCATGACCAAGAAAAAGCCTTGGAAAATGCGAACTTTGTATACGTCAAAAACTGGAGTAACTATAAAGATTATGGAAAAGTACTTCACCAAGATAAAAATTGGATAATGACCCAAGAGAAACTTAGGAAAGCAAAATTTATGCACTGCCTTCCGGTACGGAGAAATGTGGTGGTGGAAGATGCTGTTCTGGATAGTAACCAGAGTTTGGTTATCCAACAGGCTAGTAATAGAACTTTTTCGGCACAAGTAGTTTTAAAAAGAATTTTGGAAAAAAATTGAAATGAAAAAAAGTAAGATAGCTTTAATACTACTGATTCTAAGTTTTGCTTTATGGGTTTATCAAATTGTTAATCCGTCAGAACAAAGTTCATGGGATTCATACATTAGTCCAACAATTCAATTCGGTCTTATGATTGCATTCTATTTCGCAATCAAATATGAAAAATGAAAAAGCTAAGTATAATAAAAATCGGAGGTAACATCATCGAGGATGAACTAGAACTTTCAAAGTTCTTGACTTTGTTTTCAAAGATGGAAGGTTCTAAAATTCTTGTGCATGGTGGCGGTAAGAAAGCAAATCAAGTTTTAGAAAAAATGGGCATTGCCCCCAAAATGGTTAACGGGAGAAGAATCACAGACTTGGAAAGCTTAGATGTAGCCATTATGGTTTACGGAGGGTTGACTAATAAGAAGATTGTAGCCCAACTTCAAGCCTTAAATTGCAACGCAATTGGAATGAGTGGCGCGGATGCTAATGCAATTCAAGCCCATAAACGACTTGTAAAAGAAATTGATTATGGCTATGCCGGTGATGTTGATGGAGTTTCAAACCATACGCTAAATTCTATTATACAAATAGGCCTTACACCAGTATTTTGCGCATTAACCCATGACCAAAAAGGGCAGTTATTAAATACCAATGCTGATACTATTGCATCAGAGTTAGCGATTGGGATGAGCGAAAATTTTGAAACAACACTTTATTATTGTTTTGAATTGAATGGTGTGCTCCGTGATTTTGAAGATAAAACCTCTGTCATTAAAAGTATAGATTCTGATACGTATGAATCTTTGGTTTCAGAAGGTATCATATCTAATGGTATGTTACCAAAAATACATAACTGTTTTCATGCCCTAAAAAATGGTGTCAAAGAAGTTAGAATGGGTAATTTAGCTCTATTCGAAAAAGAGAATACAAACTATACAAGATTAGTTTTATGACAGTCAATCAAGATACTTTGGCCAAAGAAGCCATTGCACTATTAAAGCAACTGATTTCCATTCCTTCATTTTCGCAAGAGGAAGATGAAACCGCTGAAGCTATTGATGCTTGGCTCAAAAAATTTGGTGTTGAAACTAAGCGCCAATACAACAACATCTATGCTTTCAATAAATATTATGATGAAAGCAAACCCAACTTATTACTAAACTCACATCATGATACGGTCAAACCCAATTCTGCATATACAAAAGACCCATTTAATCCCCATGAAGAAGATGGCAAACTTTATGGCTTGGGAAGTAATGATGCCGGCGGTTGTTTATGTTCACTATTAGCAACTTTTGTTCATTTTTATGAACGAGATGATTTAAGTTATAACATCATCATGTCGGCTACTGCAGAAGAGGAAGATGCTGGTGAATTAAGTATCTCTGCTCTGTTGCCGATTTTACCAGCAATTGAACTTGCGATTGTTGGGGAACCTACTTTAATGCAACTGGCAATCGCTGAAAAAGGACTTATTGTTTATGATGGCAAAGTTAGTGGTACTCCTTCTCACGCTGCTCATCCAAATGATAACAATTCTATTTATAATACCATTGAAGTTTTAGAATGGTTTAAAAATTATCGTTTTTCAAAAGTTTCGGATGTACTTGGTCCAGTAAAAATGACCGTTACTCAAATCAAGGCCGGTTCACAACATAATGTAGTTCCTGCACATGTAGATTTGGTAATAGATACCCGGGTGAACGATTGTTATACGAACGAACAAATAAATGCGATACTACAAAATGAAGCTCCGTGTGAACTCGTACCGCGTTCTCTTGATAAAAGTAGTTCGGCAATTGCTATAGACCACCCTTTAGTCAAATCAGGAATTGCCCTTGGAAGGGAAACCTACGGTTCACCTACCCTTTCTGACCAAACAGAATTAAGTTGCCAGTCCTTAAAATTAGGCCCTGGCGATAGTACACGTTCACATTCCGCTGACGAATATATCCATGTGTATGAAATTGAGGAAGGTGTTGACTTATATATTAAAATTTTGGAAAGCTTCTTGACGAAGCAAATTTGAGAAATGAGATAAGAACTATTAGAAGTGATTTAAAAATCTAATACCCCAATACTAACTTCTATCATTTATTAAATATGAAACTCTGGGACAAAGGCTTTAACACCGATAAAAAAATAGACCATTTTACTGTTGGTAATGACCGTGAATTGGATTTGCTTTTGGCAAAATATGATGTTATTGCATCTAAAGCACATGCTAAAATGTTAGGAAAGGTTGGTTTAATTACCGAAGAGGAAGCTAAGAATCTCGTTAAAGAGTTGGATATCATTGCAAAATCCATAAAAGAAGAAACTTTTATCATTGAAGATACTTTTGAGGATATGCATTCAAAAATCGAGTTTCTTCTCACTGAAAAGCTGGGAGACACAGGAAAAAAAATTCATTCTGCACGTTCTAGAAATGACCAGGTTTTAGTAGCCATGCATTTGTACTTAAAAGATGAGCTTACTGAAGTAAAATCAATGGTCAAAGAGCTTTTTGATTTGCTTATAAAATTGGCAGATAAAAACCAAAAAGTGCTACTCCCAGGTTATACACATCTCCAAATTGCGATGCCTTCTTCCTTTGGATTATGGTTTTCCGCGTATGCAGAAAGCTTAATTGATGATTTGTATTTTGTGGATGCTGCCTACAAAGTGGCTGACCAAAATCCTTTAGGGAGTGCCGCAGGTTATGGAAGTTCCTTCCCAATAGACAGAAGTTTTACCACCAAAGAAATGGGTTTTGACACCCTAAAATATAATGTGGTCGCAGCACAAATGGGGCGAGGAAAAGTAGAAAAAGCTACCGCTTTTGGAATATCTAGCATTGCTGCTACCCTTTCAAAATTTGCCATGGATATTTGTCTTTATATGAGTCAGAATTTTGACTTTATTTCCTTTCCGGACAAACTTACTACAGGGAGCAGTATCATGCCCCATAAGAAAAACCCGGATGTTTTTGAATTGATAAGAGCCAAATGCAATAAGATTCAGGCTATACCCAATCAACTTACTTTGATTACTAATAATCTACCTAGTGGCTATCATAGAGATCTGCAATTGGTAAAAGAAGTCATTGTACCTGCCATCCAAGATATGAAGGCTAGCTTGGAGATTATGACCTTTAGTCTTAAAGAGATCAAAGTCAACAAAGGCATTTTAGAAGATGCCAAATATGATTATTTGTTCAGCGTAGATACGTTGAACGAAATGGTCAAAAATGGCACGCCTTTCCGTGACGCCTATAAAACTATGGGCAAGACGATTGAAAATGGAAATTTTAAACCTAAAAAAAACATTAAACATACTCATGAAGGGAGTTTGGGGAATCTATGTTTAGAGGAGATTAAAAATAAAGCAAAACACCTTTTCGATTAACCTTTCACTGTTTTCGGGGTAGTCTACGCCACTACATATCTATAGTTTTACAACAAAATTTTGTTTTAAGTAGCACATTAAGAATAATTTGTGCTCTAGGAACGTTGATAACTAACCCCAAACATAAAAATATGTTAAGACGAATACTATTCTTCTTAAGCTTATTCATATCACTGCATTCATTTTCCCAGAATTTTAATTCTATTTGGAATACAATTAATACCAGTGGTGGATCATCAGCTGACAATCAAATAACAATACCGACAAATCCAGCCTTTACCAATTATAATTATACTGTTGATTGGGGCGATGGGTCTCAAGATACTAATGTAACTGGAGACATCACTCATACTTACTCAACACAAGGAACTTATACAATAAGTATTAGTGGAATATTTCCTGCAATTTATTTTAACAATACAGGTGACCGTCAAAAAATTATAGAGATATTGGCTTGGGGTACCATTCAATGGCAAACTATGGAAAATGCCTTTTATGGGTGTACTAACTTGAATTTTGATGCTATTGATAGTCCCGACCTTTCCCAAGTGACTACTTTAAGTAACATGTTTCGTAGTGCCAGTTCCTTTAATGGTATTATAAACAATTGGGATATTTCGACTGTTACCAATATTTCTGGATTATTTGCTGCAGCCAACATCTTTAATAGGCCTTTAGACAATTGGAATACTGGAAATGTCATTAACATGTCAGAAACATTCAGTAGTGCAAATAGTTTTAACGAACCTCTAGATAACTGGAATACGGCTTCAGTTACAGATATGAGTAGTATGTTTAGTGCTGCAAACAGATTTAATCAAAATATAAATAACTGGAATGTGAGCAACGTGAGCAATATGGAGGGCATGTTTCGTTATACAGGTAGTTTTGTACTCCCATTGAATAATTGGAATGTTAGTAATGTAACTAATATGTCCAGAATGTTTGAAGGTTCCCGATTTAATCTTCCTCTCAATAACTGGAATGTGAGTAACGTGACCAATATGTCAGGCATGTTCTCACAATACAGCAGTTTCAATCAAAACATTAACAATTGGGATGTTTCATCGGTCATCAATATGTCCGATATGTTCATGCGTGCCACACAATATGACCAGCCAATGGATAATTGGGACGTGAGCAGCGTAACAGATATGAGTAGTATGTTTGATGGATTCATTGCCAAGATGATATTTAATCAACCATTAAATTCTTGGGATGTAAGTAGCGTTACCAATATGAGGCAAATGTTCCGAGACTGTAGGGATTTTGACCAGCCGTTGGATAATTGGAATGTAGCTAATGTTACTGATATGAGCCGAATGTTCGAAGACACGCAAAACTTTAATCAAGACTTGAGCGGTTGGGATGTGAGTAATGTAACAAACATGAGCAGCATGTTCCAAGAGACAGACTTGTTCAATCAAAATTTAAATATGTGGGATGTATCATCAGTTACCTCTATGTTAGGTATGTTTTTTGGTTCTCAGGTATTTAACCTTCCGCTAAATAACTGGGATGTAAGTGCTGTTGAGGACTTTCGAAGTACTTTTGGTTATTCAAATTTCAATCAAGATATCACTAATTGGGATACTGGGTCTGCTATTACTATGCAGGGAATGTTTTCAAACGCCGCAGCCTTTGACCAAAACTTAGCTTCATGGAATATCACTGGCGTTAACAATATGGTGGATATGTTATCAAATAGTGGTTTATCCCAAGAAAATTATGACAACATCCTTATTGGTTGGGCAAACCAAGCCGTAACTGACAATGTTAATCTTGGTGCAACAAACCTAACATACTGTGATGGATTAAACGCACGACAAGAATTGATAGATGATCATAATTGGAGTTTCACAGGCGACAGTGTCAATTGTTCTTTTGTGCTTTGTACTGAGATAACCTCTCCACGGGATACTGACACCCAAGTTCCTGCTAATAGCGATATTAGATGGGCACCTGCTCCAAATGCAGATGGATATCGGGTTTCAATTAGACGAGAAAATGGAGGTACTACTGAAATAATCTATGATAATCAAGATTTTGGAAACGTAGTAGGCATTGATTTTACAAATGAATTTACGCCAGGTGACACGGTATATGTTACTGTAGTACCTTATAATGATGAAGGTCCAGCGGTTGGCTGCCCTGAAATTAGCTTTACCGTAGTGGAAAGTTGGATCAATAGTCCTGATACTTTCAAGCTTACTTATGATACCGCTCTTATAAATGGTACTCAGACTACTCCAGCAAACCAACTCAAAATAGAAACATCTTCTGGTCTTACCTATGATTATTCCATAGATTGGGGAGATGGACAATATGACAATAACGTATCAAATGATATCACGCATACATATCTTACACCAGGTATTTATACTGTAAGTATTATTGGCGACTATCCCGCACCTAGACATGAAGAATCTAACAGTGATAGCTATAAGCTGATTTCTATAGACCAGTGGGGCACTCAGGTCTGGGAAAGTATGTCAGGAGCGTTCGCTGGTTGTCAGAATATGGAGTATAACGCAACCGATATTCCTAACCTTACCAATGTTGAGGACATGAGCAGAATGTTCATTGTTTGCTTTAATTTCAACGGTAACATTAATGATTGGGATGTGAGTAATGTTACAAACATGTTTGCTATGTTTGGTGTTACTCCCATATACAATCAACCTTTAAACAATTGGGATGTTTCAAATGTTACCAATATGAGTTTGATGTTTTTTAGAACCGATGTGTTTAATCAAGATATCACTAATTGGAATACCTCGAATGTAACTGATATGCAACGAATGTTTGAAGATGCAGATGCTTTTAACCAACCTATCAATAATTGGGATGTGAGCAACGTTACAAACATGCGCCAAATGTTTCAAAGAGCGCAGGTTTTTGATCAAGCCCTGAACAATTGGAATGTGAGTAATGTTACAGATATGAGTAGAATGTTCGATTCTACAAATGCATTTAATCAAAATATTGATAGCTGGGACGTTTCTTCAGTAACTAACATGATTTCTATGTTCAGATTTGCTCAAGCATTCAACCAACCTTTAAACTCATGGGATGTTTCTTCAGTAACAAACATGAGTTTCATGTTCAATAATGCAATCGCTTTTAATCAACCATTAAACAATTGGGATGTTTCTTCTGTTATCAATACTGCATCAATGTTCAACAGTGCCTCGGTTTTTAATCAAGACATCAATAGCTGGAATGTTACTAATGTGACTTCCATGCAATCTATGTTTAGTTCCGCATTGGCTTACAATCAGCCTATGAATAGTTGGGATGTTAATTCAGTAGTTGATATGTCTTCTATGTTTTTCAATGCCGAAGCCTTTAACCAACCTTTGGATAATTGGAATGTGAGTGCCGTGGCTAATATGACTTCAATGTTTGAAGACACTATTCTTTTTAATCAGCCCATAAACACTTGGGATGTAAGTTCAGTAACCTTAATGGAATCCATGTTTGAAGCTGCAGAAGTATTTAATCAACTCATAAATGATTGGGATGTTGCTTCGGTTACAAATTTTGAAGCAATGTTCAAGGATGCAATAGCTTTTGACCAACCATTATCGGCTTGGGATACCGGTGAAGCACTTACTATGGAAGAGATGTTTTATGGTGCTTCTGTATTTAACCAAAACATTGATGCATGGGATGTTTCCTTTGTAACTACCATGGCATCAATGTTCAGAGATGCAGTGGCATATAACCAAGATATGAATTCGTGGAACGTAGCTTCTGTTACTACAATGCAAAGCATGTTTCAAAATGCAACCGAGTTCAATGGTATTATTGGAAGCTGGAATGTAAGAGCAGTTACTACCATGCAGGATATGTTTAATAATGCCCCTGCTTTCAACCAAGATATATCTAATTGGAGGGTATTTGGAGTACAAAACATGAACAATATGTTCCAGAATGCTTTGAGCTACAACCAAAATATGGATGGTTGGATTTTAGGCAGTACCACTATGCGCAATTTTTTAAGGGATGCCACTTCGTTTAATCAATCTCTAGAAGAATGGGATGTCAGCAGCATCACTGATATGCAAAATATGTTGGACAATACTGCTATTGAGCGTACAAATTATGATAACACACTAATTGCTTGGTCAGAGTTAACCTTGACTCCAGGTATAACTTTTGGTGCTTTGACCTTGCCTTATTGTGATGCCCTAGAAGAAAGGCAATCTATGATAGACACGTACGGATGGAATATCGTGGGGGATATTAGGGATTGTCCTATACCGGAATGTACGGTATTGACTTCGCCATTAAATGGCGATATAGATGTACCCGTAAATACAAATATTACTTGGGAGCCTGCATTATATGCTAGAGGCTATCGTTTGACAGTTGGAACCAGTCCAGGCGGAAATGATGTTGTGGATGACGAAACTATTAATAATGAGACTTTCTATGAATTTGCAACCGATTTTAATACTGGTGATATTATCTATGTTACCATAATCCCGTTTAACGACGAAGGAAATGCAGTAGGTCCATGTACAGAAGAAAGTTTTACCATTTCTAACGATCCAGCTACCATTCCAGAATGTACTGAATTGAACGAACCACTTAATAATGCAGCTGATGTAGAAGTCACATCTGATTTAAGTTGGAACCCTATTTCAAATGCTGATGGGTACAGAATAACCGTAGGCACTACTTTTGGCGGTAATGAATTGGTAGATAATGAAGATGTGGGCAATACAACTACTTATGAATTTACGGCTGATCTTCCTGAAGACAGTGATATTTTCGTTACAATAATTCCATATAATGATAGAGGGGCGCTAACAAGCTGTACTGAAGAACGTTTTGATACCGAATTGATTCCTATCGCTCCAATCTGTACCAGTTTGACCAGCCCAGAAAATAATGACACTGACGTGGCCATCGATACCAATTTAAGTTGGGAAGCTATAGCTAATGCAACTGGCTATTTAATTAGCATAGGAACTACTTCTGGAGGTATTGAAGTGGCTAATAGTATTGATGTTGGTAACGTAACCACTTATGATATTCCAGATGATTTATCTGAAAATAGATCATACTATGTAACTATTATACCTTATAACGACGTTGGTGATGCTACTGGTTGTTTAGAAGAAAATTTTAGAACAATTGATAATTCTATTGATCCACCTACTTGTACCACTCTTATCAGTCCTAGTAATGGTGAAATTGATATAGCGATTGACCTCAGCGAAATTTCTTGGAACCCAGTTACAAATGCTACGCAATACAGAATAACCATTGATGGCAGTACTAGCAATGCCAACGATGTGACCGATTTGATTGTTACAGGAACTTCACACTCGTTTGTAAACGATTTTGACAATGGTGAAACCGTTAATGTAGCTATCGTACCATTAAATGGTAGTGTTGAGCCTGTAGCAACATGTACTACAGAAACTTTTACTATTGTAGCAGCTGCGCCGACATCACCATCATGTACAACACTTGTTTCTCCAGCTAATGGAGCTACAGATGTAGCTATTGCCACAGACATTACATGGAATACAGTAACAGGAGCTGAAGGATACCGATTAACCATAGGAACCATAGCAGGAGGGAACGACATTCTAGACAACGAGGACGTAGGAAATATTCTTACCTATAATCCACCAACTGAATTTCTTGATAATACGGAAGTATTTGTAACTATAGTTCCTTACATAGGTACAGATAACGCTACTGGATGTATAGAAGAAAGTTTTACTACTGAAATTGCCCAACCGGGTTGCGCCAATTTAATTACACCTGTTTTTGATGCCACAGATGTACCTGTAAATACCAATTTAATTTGGAATATGGCTACCAATGCTGTACGCTACTCAATAGCTATAGGTACTGCTACAGGACTAGATGATATACTCGCAACAACTGATGTAGGGAACAATACTACTTTCGACCCACCTACAGATTTACCAGCAAATACTAGAGTATTTGTTACCATCAATTCTTTTAATTCTGCTGGGGACTCTATTGTTTGTGGTGATGACCAATTCACTACAGGAGACAGAAATGCGGTATTACCAGATTGTACAGTATTATCTAGCCCATTGGATGGAGATATCGATGTCTCAGCGAATACAAACATTTCTTGGAATGCTGTTGCCAATGCAGATGGGTACCGATTAACTGTAGGAAGTTCTCCTGGGGATAATGATATCATTAATAACTTTGATGCAGGAAATACCTTAACATTTGATTTCTCAGGTCCTTTTGCTGACGGAATTACAGTGTACATTACAATTACCTCGTACAATATGGATGGAAATGCGCTTAACTGCGCTGAAGAAAGTTTTACTATTGCTTCTCCGATGCCAGACCCACTATCATGTGCCACATTAACCACTCCATTAAATGATGCCACCAATGTTGCCATAGGTACAAATATTGCTTGGAATGAAGTTTTAAATGCTGATGGTTATCGTTTAAGCGTGGGCACAACTGCTGGAGGAAACAATATTTTGAATAATGAGGATGTTGGTATTCTTACTACATATCAATTGCCTAATTCCCTTCCATTTGAGCAGCAAATATTTGTAACCATAACGCCGTATAACGCTGACGGGGACGCAGAGAACTGTGAAGAACAGTCTTTTATAACTGTTGTAGAGCCTGAACAAGAAATAGAAACGTTAAATGGTTTTTCTCCTGATAGAGATGGTATTAATGAGTTCTGGAGAATAGAAGGCATTGAAAATCATCCTAATAATATAGTTGTAATCTACAATAGATGGGGCGATATGGTATTTAAAATAGAAGGTTACGATAATAACTCCAACGTATTCGGTGGTGAGGCGAACCAGCTAACAGGTTTTGGTGCAAGTCAACTACCAGAAGGAACTTATTTCTTTAACATTATACTTTCTGAACCAAACAACTTTAAACAGACCAAAGGTTATTTGGTACTGAAAAGATAACTATGAAAAAGCAACAATATATATTTTCCTTAATCATTCTGATTTTGGGAAGTTCTCTAAGGCTTAACGCTCAACAAACGCCCGTGTTTACTGAGTACAATTACAATCCTTTCCTAATTAATTCTGCTTATGCAGGTACTAGTTTAGATGCTGAAGCTAGTTTAAGTAACTCTGGTTTTAATAACCAATTTCCAGGGACACCTAAAAACTTAGCATTTACATTTAGTACCGCTTTAAATGAAGGCAAAATGGGATTAGGTGCTGGTGTCATTAATGATGAAATTGGAGTCACTTCTGCAACACAAGTTTTTGCAGCATATTCTTATAAGCTCTTCTTTGACTTTAAGAAAAATAGACCTTATTGGCAGTTATATGAGCGCACAATACTTTCTTTTGGAATAACTGCAGGAGCTTTGCTTTATAATGAAAATCTCTTACAATTAGGTATAACAGACGATTCAAATTTTGCAGAAAACATTGATGCTACCTTGCCCGCTGCGGGAGTAGGAATTTTGTTTGGGCATGCTAATTTTTTTATTGGAGCTTCTATGCCTAATGTTCTGGGTGACACATTTTCTAACCAAGACAACTTAAAACTTTCAAGACCTATTTACGGCTATACCGGTTATTACTTTTCTACTAGTAAGTTTAATGATGATTTTATTTTAAAACCAAGTATGCTTTTTAAATATGAAAATGGTGCTCCTTTTCAAGTAGACTTGAATATGGGCATCAGTTACAAGAACAGTTTTGAGCTAGGATTAGGCTATAGAACAAGCAGTTCCATAAACTTTGCGGCAGGCTTCTATCTCCTTAAAAACTTTAGAGCTATGTATAATTATACCCAAAGAGGTGGCGATGCCCCCATAGGGAATACTCATGGCATCGTACTTTCCTATAGAGCTGGGAACGGATTCGCTAGTAGGTAATCTTGCTAATTTTCTAGTTTCATTAAAATGAGATTATGGCTGACTTTATCATATTGTTTTTATTCCTACTTCCTGTAATAATTAGTATTGGTTTATGCTTTCTAAAAGATTCAAATAAAGTTCGTCGTATAGTGCTTAATTTGCTGTTAATAATTAACGCTATTGTTTACACTGCTCCTTTATTGTATGCATATTGGGAAACACTTCCTGATGGTAATATGTGGAGTGAAAATGGACCAGGTGCCGCTCTTTGGCTCTACTTTATAATATTACCACTATGTGGTCTGGCACTTCTAGTATTACTGATTTTAAAGTTTGTATTTAGAAGAAAATCTGACGTTTCAGTTAAGTAATACTAAAAATAGAATTACTATTTAATGATTTCTTATGGAATTACTCATTTAGATTTTCTAATTCTAATTGTGGAAATAAAAATATTTACAAAATATAAAATCTGAATTGTTATGAATAAGATTATAGCCAAAACAAAAATCATATTCTCATCATATATATTTATAGCAAGGCTTTCATCTGCAAAAAATCTATGATAACTATAACCAACGGCTAATATTAAAGTTACAAAGAAAAAATACCAATTTGGGCTTTTAAATTTCACTTTATCATCCCCAAATTAATCACTTCCTGTGGCGTTAAGTTTCGCCAGTGACCACGAGGCAAATCCTTTTTGGTAAGTCCTGCAAAAACAACGCGGTCTAGTTTAGTTACTTTATACTCTAAATGCTCAAAAATACGGCGTACAATACGGTTGCGACCAGAATGAATCTCTATACCCACCTCTTTTTTACTTACCCCTTGTATGTAGGCAACATCATCTACCTGTACTGTACCATCTTCCAACTCTAATCCTTCTTGAATCTTCTTTAGGTCTACTGCTTTAAGATTCTTATCTAATACCACATGATAAATTTTACGCACACCAAACTTTGGATGTGTTAGCTTTTTAGTCATATCGCCATCATTGGTAAATAAAAGTAAACCTGTTGTATTACGGTCTAAACGCCCCACAGGAAACAAACGGTTATTAGAAGAATTTGAAACCAATTCCATTACTGTTCTTCTACCTTTTTCATCATTAGTTGTAGTAATAAAACCTTTGGGTTTGTTTAGCAGAATGTATTCTTTTTTTTCAATATTCAAACGTCTTCCGTCATAACGGACATCATCCGTGCGTTTAACCTTATAGCCCATTTCTGAAACTACTTTACCATTAACAGTTACACTACCCGCAGCAATATAAGTATCTGCTTCTCTACGAGAACACACTCCAGCATTTGCTAAATATTTATTTAGTCGTACCTCGTCAGGATTTGTATTAGTCTTTGGAGGTGCTTTTCTTTTGTTTGGAGGTAAGCTTTTAGAGAATTTTTTCTTTCTAAATCCGCCACTAGCTGGTCGGTTTTTATTGCTATCGGGATTGGGTTTACGATTACCCTTATAGTCTGATTTCGCCATCAGTCATTTATTTTTCTGCAAAGGTAGTGCTTTTATAATCCTATGTCATTTCGAACGCATGTGAGAAATCTAGATTTATCAATTATAAATCTCTTGGAAACACTTAATCTTCAAACGCAACGGTACTTTGTCTTTCCCTATTTACGGTAAGTTTAGTAACATCTGGTCTGGAATAATGGCCTACAGCATCAAAATTTTGTCGCTCCTCATATACACGATTAAAATCTAGCGTATGATAAATTAATCCTTCTTTACTTATCACTGGCTCTAAAAGCCATTCGCCATCGGGACCAGCAATACAGGAACCCCCATTTGCCAAAACCTCTGGAGCTTTTTCCAGTATTTTATCTAGATGAGGTGTAGTTTTAGGAAAATCACTCTTATTCATCATAGAAGACACAGAAATTACATAGCTACGTGATTCCCGCGCTATAAAACGGGTAATATCTTTCGTATTATTTAGATTCCCTGGCCAAACGGCAATATGTAAATTCTCTCCTTGACCGTATAATGCTGTTCTAGGTAATGGCATCCAATTCTCCCAACAGTTTAAGCCCCCAACAGTAAACTGCTTTAGTGGATGAACTTTAAGTCCATTCCCATCTCCTGGTGCCCATGTTAAGCGTTCGTCATAGGTAGGTTGCAACTTACGATGTACAGATTTAATTTCACCCTGTTGATTTATATATACTAAAGAACAATATAGGCTGTGTCCGCCACGATCCTTGGCACGTTCCATTATTCCTAAATACACAGCAATTGAATTCTCTTTTGCGAGTTTACAAATTGATGCTAACTCCCCTGCTTCAATTTGAATTGAATTACGAACATAATGAGCATGTAATTCTTTATTCACTTTTAAGTCCCAGGCGGCACCTTCTGTATAAGCCAACCAAAATGGATATCCTGGTAGTAACGCTTCGCCAAATACAACTAGTTCGCTTCCATTTTTTGAAGCCTCTACAATTGTATATTCTATCTTTTTTGTTGTTGCCTTTTTATCCAACCAAACTGGAGCTATTTGAGCCAATGCAACATTAAGTAAGTTTTCCATTATAAAATTCGATTTAGAACCAAATCAACATCAATCAAAAGAATACTAAACACTCCTGATATGATTATAAGTTTAAGAATGTTATGGAGCCAAACATAGTCTTTTTTATTTTTTGCTTTCCATAATAAAAAGATAAAAATCACAAGTAATAAAATACTAAAGCCAAAATAAAAGTACATATAACCAACATCAAACTCACTTATTAGTAGCCATGCAGGCACAAGAGTAAATAAGGCTAGTAAACCTATAAATATTTTAGAAGTCTTTAGTCCGTAAAGAATAGGCAAGGTTTTATAATTCTGGGCTAAATCTCCAGCCATACTTTCTAAATCTTTAATAAGTTCACGAGCCAAAATCAGTAAAAACAAGAATAAAGCATGTACAAAAATTACAGTTTCAAAATTTCTATAATATACAAATACGACAAAAAATGGGGCTATTGCCAATGTTGCGGAAACAATATTCCCTAAAAGAGGAATACGTTTTAGCTTGTGTGAATACAGCCATATTCCAAAAACATATGCTGAAAAAAACAATACTGCTCTAAATGAAATATAGCTCGCCAAAAAAACAGCAACTAAATTTAGTATGAAGTACGTAGTTAGTTTAAATCTTTGACTAACTAAGCGGTCTAGCATACTTTTGGTTGGCTTATTAATTAAGTCTTTCTCCGCATCGTAAAAATTATTAATGATATAGCCGCTTGCAATTACTAATGCAGAAGCAGTAACTATTATAAAAAGATTTAAATCGAAAATTACTTCTCTAAGAGGAAGATTTGGAGAGAGAATATAAATAGATGCTAAATATTGTGCCAGGGTTATCATTAAGATATTATAGCCTCTAACCACTGAAAATAAACTCAACAACTTGTAAAGTAAGAGTTTATTTTTTCTATTAAGCATTAGGATTTATCTAGAAATTGTAAACCACTTCTAATTTGTGCCCTTGAAGGGATTTCTTAGCCTTATCAATATCTTCAGTGAAACCTAAAATATAACCTCCACCACCAGAACCACAAAGTTTTAAGTAGTAATCGTTAGTCTCTATACCTTTTTCCCAAAGGTTATGAAATTCTTTTGGAATCATAGGTTTAAAGTTATCCAACACTACATTTGATAACTGCTTAACATGACCAAACAAAGATTTAATATCTCCATTTAAAAAATGTTCTACACATGCATCTGTATGTTTAATGAACTTGTCTTTTAACATATTACGAAAACCTTCCTGCTTCATTTGTTCCATAAAGATTTGCACCATAGGCGCAGTCTCACCTATAATCCCGCTATCCAACAAGAAAACAGCTCCTTTACCTTCTTTGTGCTGCGTTGGTAGGCTTGTAGATTCTATATTATTCTTAGAATTGATAAGAATAGGCAAACTCAAATAACTATTTAAAGGGTCTAAACCAGAACTTTTACCATGGAAAAAAGATTCCATTTCTCCAAAAATAGTTTTAAGCTTTAAGAGCTTTTCTCTGGTTAGGTTTTCTAGAACTGTGATTTTATTAGATGCATATTTATCATAAATAGCAGCTACAAGGGCACCGCTGCTACCTACTCCATAACCTTGAGGGATAGAACTATCAAAATACATTCCTTGTTCCACATCTTTCTCAAAGGCAGCAATATCAAATTGCACTAAATCTTTACTTTGGATTTCTGCTAAATAAGTACAAAATTTTCCAAGACTTCTATTAGATTCACTTGCCTCTTCGGAAAGATTAGTATTTGTTTTTAGAGCTCCTTTAAAAAAATTATATGGTATAGAAAGGCCTTTAGAATCTTTAATGATTCCGTACTCACCAAACAAAAGAATTTTTGAATAAAATAACGGTCCTTTCATAACAATTGTCTAGACTTTACAAGTTAAAGATAAACATTATTGATAGGGATATCAAATTACATCGTTCTAAGTATTATTTACACTATCAAACAACCAATTCCCTTGCAATAGATTCTGGCAACTACACCTTCAATTCTTTAGCACCATATCCAATTCGGTCGCAAATATAATGCCCATTTTCACAGAACGCAACCAATTCATCTTTAATAAATTGGAATACTTCTTTCTTTTCAGATTCAGGATATAAGACATGAACATTTGCACCCGCATCTAATGTAAAACAAACATGCGTTTTTGACCTTTTACGAAATTCCCAAATTCTATTTATAATTTCCATAGTATTAGGTTTCATAAGAATAAAATATGGCAAACTTGTCATCATCATAGCATGGAGTGTCAACGCTTCACTTTCCACAATGGCTATAAAGTTGTCTAGATTGCCTTCTTTAAAAGTAGCATTAAGCTTGTCTAAATTAATATGTGCTTGTTTAAAACGCTCCTCGGCGAAAGGGTGATTGTGCATTAAATCGTGGCCAACTGTGCTACTAACAGTTTTTTGACCTTTATGAACCAGTAAAATAGTATCATGGTAATTCTTAAAAACTGAGTGAACATCAAATGGATATTTAACTCCATAAAGGTTAGAGCTTTCAGTAATATTCTTGTATTCTCCCCATTGAATTAAATCTCCTTCAATACTTCTACAAGCACTCCCAGAGCCTAATCTTGCCAAAAATGAAGCTTTTTGCTTTAAAAAAGCTTCTTCTAAAGAAGGGTTTATCATTTTTTCAATAGATACTAAGCATAATGACAGAGCTGCCATTCCACTCGCTGAAGAAGCAATACCACTGCTATGTGGAAAAGAATTTGAGGTTTCGATATTAAAATGATATTCTTTAAGAAAGGGAACATACTTTTCTATTCGTTCCAAAAAAGTGGTAATCTTTGGTTTAAAATCTTCTTTAGCTTTTCCTTCAAAAAGAAGGTCAAAAGAGAAAAAATTAGATTTTTGTTCTAGCTTTTTAAAACTTAAAGAGGTAGTTGTAGCGCAAGCGTCTAAGGTGAAGCTAATAGAAGGGTTAGCTGGGATCTGATTTGGTTTTTTACCCCAATATTTTACCAACGCTATATTGCTTGGAGCTTTCCATACAATATTGCCTTCCAAAGGATATTCAAAACTACCTTTTAGAACAAAATCACTTTCTGTCATTCAAACAATTTTTTGGCAAAGATAAGAATGCGTTTTTGACTGTTTCATTTGATAAAAATAAATTGTTATTTTAGAGCTAGGCGCATTACCCATGAAAAGAAAAATTCTCAAAATAGTAATAACAGTTCTTGTCTGCCTAATAATTGGGTTTCTTTCTAGTTTTATAACCCAAAGCTCGGTTAATGATTGGTATCCAACATTAAATAAACCAAATTTTAATCCTCCTAATTGGCTTTTTGCCCCTGTCTGGAGCGTGCTTTATTTGATGATGGGAGTAGCTGCTGGTGTAGTTTGGGGAAAAGGATTCCATCATATTTGGGTTAAAACAGCATTGTACCACTTTGGTTTTCAATTACTCTTAAATGCGTTATGGAGCATGATATTTTTTGGCCTAAAAAATATTCTTGCCGCTCTCTTTGTAATAATAGCATTACTAATTGCAATTATATTTACCATAAAATGGTTTAATGTTGTGAGCAAAAAAGCAGCACTTCTAATGGTTCCTTACCTGCTTTGGGTATGTTTTGCTACTTTGCTTAATTACAAAATTTGGGAGCTTAATTAACTTACTAATTCTATCATTTTTTGCATGGTCCTTAAGTTTCGCGTAGTTGCAACCACATCAAGTTTTCTTTCAATTAAATTATTATTCAATTTTGCCTTTCCTGCACCTTGCTTGCAGTTTAAATAGACACAATCTTTAGTGACTAAAAAATCTTCGGAAGAAAATTTTAGTTTATTAAACTCCGTTACTAAAGATTCATTTGCAGCAGTGTGCAGTAACGTGAAGTATTTATTCTTGTCTTCTGCATCGTTAAAAGGATAAGCTTCAAGTATTAGTTTTAGTTTTTCTTTAGTAGTTAGCAACACTGGCACCTCAAAACCAAAGTCTTTTAAAATTAGACTTTCAATTTGCTTTTCTATAATTGTCATAGTCTCTCCGTCACTGTTCAAAATAAGGTTTCCACTTTGTATATAGGTGCTCACATTTTTAAAGTTTGAATTTTGCAAACTGGTTTTTAAATCAGCCATTTTTATTTTTTTCTGCCCGCCAACATTGATTCCCCTTAAAAACACTACAAAAGTTTTCATCTTAAACTAACATATTTACTTAATACTACTTAAATCTACTATAATTATTTTTAGTAATTTCCTACCATTAAATCCATAGAATGAGTAAATATATTTTAGCCTTAGATCAAGGAACTACCAGTTCCAGAGCCGTAGTTTTTGATAAAAAAGGAAGTATAGTTTCTGTTGCCCAAAAAGAGTTCACTCAAATTTTTCCTAAACCAGGATGGGTTGAGCATGATGCTACAGAAATATGGTCTACACAAGCTGGAATGGCTGCAGAAGCAGCTGCAAAAAAAGGTATAGAGGGTTCCCAAATAGTGGCAATTGGGATTACAAATCAGCGTGAAACTGCAGTTGTTTGGGATAGAAAAACCGGAGAGCCTATCTATAACGCCATAGTATGGCAAGATAAAAGAACTGCAGATTTTTGTGATGAACTCAAGCAAGCAGGAAAATCTTCTTTGATTAGAGAAAAAACAGGATTGGTAATTGACTCTTATTTTTCCGCTACTAAGGTAAAATGGATTTTAGATAATGTTGAAGGAGCTCGCAAAAGAGCGGAAGCTGGAGAATTAGCATGGGGCACTATAGATTCTTGGTTAATCTGGAAAATGACGCAGGGTAATCTCCATGTAACTGATGTAACAAACGCTTGCCGTTCCTTAATATTTAATATTAATACCATGGCATGGGATGATGAACTTTTGGAATTATTTACTATTCCAAAAAGTATGCTTCCAGAAGTAAAGCAATCTAGTGAGGTTTATGGACATACTACCCCAAACTTCTTCGCAAGTAAAATTCCTATCGCTGGTATTGCAGGTGACCAACAAGCTGCTCTTTTCGGACAAATGTGTACTCAAAAAGGAATGGTAAAAAATACTTATGGCACAGGGTGTTTCATGCTTATGAATGTGGGAGAAAAACCTATTCCATCTAAAAACAACCTACTATCAACAGTAGCTTGGAAGATAAATGGGAAAACAACTTATGCTCTAGAAGGCAGTATTTTTATTGCTGGTGCAGTAGTGCAATGGCTTCGTGACAGTTTAAAAATCATAAAAAAATCTTCGGATGTAGAGCAGCTGGCTAATTCTGTAGAAAGCTCCGAAGGCGTCTATTTTGTACCCTCTTTTGCTGGTTTAGGAGCTCCACACTGGAATCAAAAAGCACAAGGCACCATTTTTGGATTAACCAGAGGTAGTACAGATGCTCATATTGCTAGAGCATCGTTGGAAGCCATTGCATACCAAACTATGGATGTTTTAAAGGCAATGGAAGCAGATTCAGGAATTTCCATAAAAGAACTTCGAGTCGATGGTGGAGCAACGGTAAACAATATGTTAATGCAATTTCAAGCTGATGTCATAGATACAATTACAGTGCGTCCTAAAATTATAGAAACTACAGTAATGGGCGCCGCTTATTTAGCTGGTTTAGCCGTTGGTTTTTGGAAAAGCCCTGAAGAAATTCAGGATATTTGGCAAACAGATGTTCATTTTAAACCTACTGAAAAGCGCGATGCTATTAATGATGGTATTAAAGGTTGGTATAGAGCAATTGATGCTTTAGAGTATTGGACTAAAAACTAAATTGGTATAATACCATGACTCCTTTTATTGCAGAAATTATAGGCACTTTTCTTTTAATGTTATTAGGTTGTGGCGTAAACGCTAATGTTTCTTTGGCTAAAACATATGGCAATGGCTCTGGATGGATTGTTATAACCACAGGTTGGGCATTTGCAGTTTATGTTGCAGTTGTAGTAGCTGGTCCATACAGTGGAGCACATTTGAACCCTGCAGTTACCACTGGACTCGCAGCCGCAGGAAAATTTTCTTGGGGCGAAGTACCTATGTATATTTTAGCTCAGTTTATTGGAGCTATGTTAGGTGCGTTTTTTGTTTGGTTACTAAACAAAGATCATTTTAATGCGACAAGTAATGGAGATACCAAAAGAGGCGTGTTTTGCAATACTCCTGCTATACCAAATACGCCTATAAATCTTTTAAATGAAATTCTAGGGACTTTTGTTTTAGTATTTACAGTACTTTATTTCTCTGATGCTATCATAACAGGTACTGATACAATAATTGGTTTAGGCTCTTTAGGAGCTTTACCAGTAGCTATATTGGTTTGGAGTATAGGCTTATCATTAGGAGGTACCACTGGTTATGCTATAAACCCTGCAAGAGATTTAGGTCCTCGTATTGTACATGCATTGGTTCCAATTAAAGAAAAAGGATCTAATGGTTGGAGGTATGCATGGGTTCCTGTTATTGGACCATTGATTGGGGGAATAGTAGCTGCAGGTTTATTTCATGTTTTACAATAATTAAGCTGAAGCAATTGCGTTTGCAGCAATATAAGCTCCTGTCCATGCATTTTGAAAATTAAATCCTCCTGTGATTGCGTCTACATTAATTATCTCTCCGGCAAAATAAAGGTTTGGCAGCTTTTTGCTTGCAAAGGTTTTAAAATTTATTTCTTTTAAATCTACCCCTCCCGCAGTTACAAATTCTTCTTTAAAAGTACTTTTCCCTTCTACCTTAAAAGAACATTTTGTTAGTTGAAGTGCTAATTCTTTTAGTTTTTCCTTGGTTACATCTGCCCATTTTAATGCCTTATCTATTCCAGCGGCTTCTGTTAAGTTTATCCATAAACGTTTAGGTATATCCACTGCATTAGTTCTTACAATAGTTTTTTTAGCTTCAACATTTTTAATTTGAAAGAAGACTTCTTCTAACATTTCTGTCGTGTACTCTGGAACCCAGTTTATATTAATCCGAAAATTATAGTTGAATTCATTTAAAATATTAGCTCCCCATGCAGAAAGTTTTAAAATGGCTGGTCCGCTCATACCCCAATGCGTTATCAACAAAGGGCCATCACTCACTAAAACCGGTTGTTCGTTCACCTTACTGCGTAATTGGACTACTATTTTGGGGTTATAGTATTTTTTTGGCGGAACTTCTACTTGAACATTTGTACTTACGCCTTGTATTCCTTTAATTCTTTTATCCTTTATATTAAAAGTGAACAATGAAGGTACTGGAGCAATTATGTTGTGACCCATATCTTCTAATTGATTCCATATTTTGGGATTACTCCCAGTAGCAACTAAAAGATTTTTGCATTGATAATGGGTATTCATTGTTGTTACTTGCCATCCATTATTATCTTCCAATGGTATAAAAGATTTAACTGAACTGTTTTTTAGAATAGTAATATTAAGTTGTTCTACCTCATCTAAAAAGCAATCTATTATGCTTTGAGATGAATTACTTTTTGGAAAAATACGGCCATCTTCTTCAATCTTTAAAGGAACTCCTCTTTCTTCAAAAAAAGCCATAACATCTCCTGTACAATGGGTATGAAAAGGACCCAAAAGTTCTTTTTTTCCTCGAGGATAATTAGTTGCTAAATCTGATGGATTAAATTCTGCATGAGTAACATTGCACCTCCCGCCACCGGAAACCTTAACTTTTCCTAAAACAGTTTTCCCTCGCTCAAAAATTGCAATTTTTAAATCTGGGTTTTTGGTTGCGGTCTGTATTGCAGCATAAAATCCTGCAGCTCCTCCTCCAATAATTATAAGGTCATACATTAATTGGCGCGGTCTGGGTAATTCGTAAAAATACCATCTACTCCAAACTCCCTCATCTTATTAATCTCTTCGGTTTCATTCACAGTAAACGTATAAACTTTAAAACCTTCTTTTTGTATCTGTTCTGTGTTCTCTGCAGTAAGTGTTTTAAACCAAGGATTAATTGCAATTGCATTTAATTCCTTAGCTGCTGAAATAGCAGCTAATGGATTTTCTTCTGTCAATACAGCAATTGCTATGTCTGGATTAATTTCACGCATCGCACGTAGTTCATCCCAATTAAAGCTAGATATAACAAAGTTATCCAAAGTCCAACCTCTTTTTTCTATGTAATAATCAGTTATAAAATCAACTCTATCAGCAGTATTAGCACCTTTTAGCTCAATATTTAAAGCAACTTTATTATCAATTAACTTTAAAGCATCTTGCAGCATAGGAATTTGATGATTTCCATCAAGAATTACTTTTTTTAAATCGAATATATTGTACTCTTCTATATTACCACCTGCATTGGAGAGCCTATCTAGTTTTTCATCGTGAAAAACTACTATTTCTCCACTTTCAATTTTAAAGACATCTATTTCAATCATATCTACCCCTAAGTCCATTGCTTTTTGGATTGAAGCTAGGGTGTTTTCTGTTTCATAACCCATAGCTCCTCTATGTCCAATGACTAAAAAATTATCCTTATCCATCTTGCAGCTACTTAGAAAAAATATAAAGACAAATCCTAGTAAAGAAAGCTTGTTCATATATTTCAATTTTATTTTTAAAAATATGGAATCTTTTTATTGTATGTTTAAAATAACAGATTCTAAAGGTTGCAGTGAAACTTGTATTTTACCAACTCCTTCGTTAATATAAAGTTGATATTCTTTAGTTCCATATAATTCTTCTTCTAATTGATGTATCTCCCCACTTAATTGCCATTTAGAAATAATATCACTCGGGATTTTCAACTCAAAATCATAGTTTTTGTTTGAATCAAAATTACATACAACAACTAATTTTTCATTTTCAGACCAGCGAACATAGGATAACACTCTATGGTCATAATTTTCTGTATGCTCTTTGTTATAAAAATGAATCTCTTGATAATCCCCCATTAAAGCATCACTCTTAATAGTAAAATTTAAAAGTCGCTTGTAAAAATCTCGAAGACTTTTTTCACTTTCGGAAAGCTGTCCTCCATCAAACTTCTTATCATTAACCCATCTTTGGTGATTTGGCACACCTATATAATCAAATATTGATGTTCTCGTAGGACTGCCAAAACCAGCTTCTTCATTCCCTGGTTCACCAACTTCTTGTCCAAAGTAGACCATGGTTGGGGAGGCACTTAAAGTTGCAGAAACAACCATTGCAGGCTTTGCAATTTCCGCTTTACCAACAAAATCTAGACTTGCTATACGCTGTTCATCATGATTTTCCAAAAAGTGAAGCATATGGTGTTCAATGTCTTGCATTCCTTTTTGAACAACAGGAATGTGATCTGTCCAACCATGTCCCTGCATAATATGCTTTATGCTATCGTATAACTCTACTTTATCATACAAATAGTCCATTTTACCCTTATGAATATAATCTCTATATAATTGAGGGTTATATACTTCTGCTAATAAAAAAGCATCTGGATTCTTCATTTTAATTGAAGAATTCATAAAACTCCAAAATTCTACGGGTACCATCTCTGCCATATCAAAACGAAAACCATCTACTCCTAAGTCTAACCAGTATAGAGCAATATCCTTAAATTTTATCCAAGAATCCGGTATGTCTTTTGTTTTCCAAAACTCAAAATGGGCTTGATAACCCATTTGAAAATATGTGTCAGGTAATATTTCAAAGTCCTTACTACCATCTGGACGAACTCCATAATTAATCTTTACCGTCTCATACCAATCATTAAAATTGGGTTGTGGTAAACGTGAACCATTACCAGTCCATTTTGCAGGTATTTCCTTAAACTTATTATCCTCAAGTGAATTTGAGTCAACTCCTAGTGGTGAATAATTGTTTTCCCATTTAGGGACTTCAAATTCAGTATTTGGTATATAATAAAAATTATTATCACGTGCATATTCTACAGATTTATTATCATTAGCTCCAAAATCTGAGACTCCCTCAGGATTAGTAAGTCCTTCATACTTTCTCGCTACATGATTAGGGACAATATCAATCAGCACTTTCATTTGATGCTTATGGGTTCTATTAATTAATGCTTTAAATTCTTCAAGTCTTTCTGCTGGATTAGTTGCTAAATCTGGATTTACGTTGTAATAATCTTTAACCGCATAAGGAGACCCCGCTCTACCTTTAACAACATCTGGGTCGTCATTAGAAATTCCATATGCAGTGTAATCATTAATTACAGCATGGTGTGGTACGCCTGTATACCAAATATGTGTAATACCAAGGTTCTTAATTTCTGAAAGTGCTTTATCATTAAAATCAGCAAACTTTCCAACTCCATTTTGTTCTATAGTACCCCAGGGTTTGTTCGTAGTGTTTGTATTTCCAAAAAGTCTGGCAAAAACCTGATATACAATTGCTTTTTTCTTTTTCATGGGTATAGGGTTTTTATTACTTGCGCTTTTCTCATTACAACTAAATAGCACGCTACTCATAATTATTAACAAAAACCAAATAGCCTTTTTCACACTTTGGTTCTTTTTCCAGGAATCAAAACAACTCTATTTCCATTAACTCTAATAGACATTTCCTCATTTCCCGTAAGCTCATAACTTGATTCTTTTGCTGAAACTGTCACTTGAATAATTCTATTTCTAAAGTTAATTTTAAAAGAATATGAATCCCAGCCTTTGGGTATTTGAGGTGTAAAGTTTAATTTATCATCTAGTACACGCATTCCTCCAAACCCCTCTACAACACTCATCCAAGTTCCTGCCATAGACGTAATATGAAGTCCCTCTTCAACTTCTTTATTATAATCATCTAAGTCTAACCTAGATGTTCTTAGATAAAATTTGTATGCCTGTTCCATTCTACCCAGTTTAGCTGCTTGTATACTATGTACACAAGGTGATAAAGATGATTCATGTACTGTGAAAGGTTCATAAAAATCGAAATGCTTTTCTAAGTCTTCATTAGAAAAATGGTCTTCAAAAAGATAAAAACCTTGTAAAATATCCGCCTGTTTAATGTATGGTGAACGCAAAATACGGTCCCAGCTCCATTTCTGATTTATAGGTCTTTCTGACTTATCTAAGTCATCTACTTTCACTAAATCTTTATCTAGAAAACCATCTTGTTGTAGATAAACTCTGTGTTTTTTAGAATATGGAAAGAACATATTTTCGGCAACCTCTTTCCATGAATCAGTTTCAGTTTTTGTAAGTTTAGTTTGAGCTAGTATCCTATCATAATCTATAGCATATCCATCTTTAACTTTCTCTATTTGTTCTATCGTGTATTGGATACACCATTTTGCCAAATAGTTGGTATACCAATTGTTATTGACGTTATTTTCGTATTCATTAGGGCCTGTGACTCCTAAAACTACATACTTCTTTTTCTTTTTTGAATAGTTTGCACGTTGATGCCAAAATCTAGCTATACCTATTAAAACCTCTAGTCCCATTTCAGGGATATAACTATAATCGCCCGTAAAACGATAGTAATTGTATATAGCAAATGCTATAGCACCATTTCTATGAATTTCTTCAAAAGTAATCTCCCACTCATTATGGCATTCCTCACCATTCATTGTAACCATTGGATATAATGCTGCCCCTTTGGAGAATCCAAGTTTTTGAGCATTCTCAATAGCTTTTTCTAGATGATTGTAACGGTATTCTAATAAGTTCCAAGCAACCTTTTGATCTTTGGTTGCCATGTAAAAAGGAAGGCAGTAGGCTTCTGTATCCCAATAAGTACTTCCTCCATATTTTTCTCCTGTAAAGCCTTTTGGACCTATATTGAGCCTGGAATCCTTGCCCAAATATGTTTGGTTTAATTGAAAAATATTAAAGCGTATGCCTTGTTGTGCTTTTACGTCTCCAGAAATGGTAATATCGCTCATCTCCCAAATTGAAGCCCAAGCTTTTATTTGTTTTTTAAATAGTTCATCAAAACCTAGCTTAGAAGCTTTGTCCAAAACTATATTTGCTGCTTTTACTAACCCTTCCTTCTTATGATTTGTAGAAACTGTATATCCTCCAAATTTGACTAAACTTATCTTTTGATTTTTCTTAACTGAAAATGAGTGTTTTATAGCTATATAATTAGTCGCCCTTTCGGTTTTAGATTCTTTAACTCTCTCTCCATCTAAAAAAACTTCTGACTGCATAAAAGTGCATGTAGCGAAGTTTGTTTTCATTGTATGTGCTTCTATAAAAGCACGATTATCGTTTAAAGAAACATTGGTTGTATTCCAAAATTTATCATCCCAATTGCTATCCTCATTTGTAATTCCTGAATCCAAATAAGGTTCCAATAGTACTTCTGTATCAGAATTTAGTACCTCAATATCATATTTTATTGCCCCAAGCTCATCTATATTAAGACTTAAAAAACGAGTTGTAGAAACAGAAACTTCAATTCCATTAGGAAGCAATGCTATAAAACTTCGTTTATACCACCCTTGTTCCATATTAAGTTCTCGACGAAAGTCTTCAACTCTTTTACAGGCAGCAAGGTCAAGAACCTCTCTATTAATAAAAACTCTAATCCCAATCCAATTTGGAGCATTTAGGACTTTTGCAAAATATTCTGGATAACCGTTTTTCCACCAACCCACTCTGGTCTTATCTGGATAATAAACTCCAGCAATATAACTTCCTTGAAAAGTTTCACCAGAATAGTCCTCTTCAAAATTGGCACGTTGCCCCATGGCTCCATTACCAATACTAAAAAGACTTTCTGATGATTTTACACGACTTTGGTCAAAACCTTCTTCGATAATAGACCATTCATTGGGTTTTATATAATCTTGATTCATTTAAATCTTAGCTAACTTTTTTAAAAAATCTAAACTTATTTCAGTGAAATCCTCAAATACAAAATTTGCCTCCCGAAGTACTTCTTTATCTCCAATTCCTATACTTATCATATTTGCAGCATTCGCCGCTTTTACACCAGCTACAGCATCTTCAAAAACGATACAATTTTCTGGTAAAACTCTAAGTTTTTCAGCAGCAATTAAAAATACTTCAGGGTCTGGTTTTGCTTTAGAAACAGAATTACCATCCACAATAGTATCAAAATAAGACAGTAAATCTACTTTTTCAAGAATTGGCTTTGCATTTTTACTAGCAGAGCCCAAAGAGATAGGTATGACATTAGATTTTAAAAATTCCAAAACCTTAGGAACATCTGGCAAAATTTCGGAAGCGTCCATTTTTTCAATATAAGCTAGATAGTCTTGGTTTTTTTCTGCCATCCAAGCATCAAATTGCTCTTTCGTAGCTTTCACATTACCCATTTCAAGCAGTAATTCTAAACTTCTTTTTCTACTAACACCTTTAAAAAGTTCATTTTGCTCTTTAGTGAACTCAAAACCCAACTCATTGGCTAAGTTTTTCCACGCCAAATAATGGTATTTTGCAGTATCTACAATTACACCATCTAGGTCAAAAATAAATCCGACTTCACTCATTCTATAAAATTTGGGTAAAATTAGTTAATTGTAGAATTACGCTCTATCAAAGTAGGTTCTAAAATTTTAGTCTGGTAGGTTTCTTCTTCATCTTCACTCTCTATTTTCTGAATAAGCATTTCTGCAGATATCTCTCCCATGCGCTCGCCGTGTTGCGCTATAGAGGTTAGACTTGGATTAGCGTATTTTGATAATAACCCATCAGTAAATCCAATAAAAGAAATGTCCTCAGGAATTTTAAACCCTAAATCCTGAGCAACTTGCATTCCATATATTGAAAAAATTTCATTAACTGTTAAAATGGCATCAACTTTAGAGTTTTTGATAAAGTCTTGGATTAATTGACCATCCACATCCATTGATGGCATTTTTAATATTAGTTCTTTATCTTCATTAACCCCATATTCTTTTAATGCTTTTAGGTACCCTTTTGTTCTGGATTTACTAACACTGAGATAATCAGCTGTTGTTATTATACCTATTCGCTTTCTACCTTGTTCAATAAGCTTTTTTGTTGCCAAATAAGCACCTAAGGCATCGTCTATAATTACTTTATCGCACTCCACCTCGCTTGTAATTCTATCAAAAAGTACGAGTGGAATACCTTGTTCCGTAATCTCTTTTAAATGATTATAATCGTTTTCTTTTTGTGTACCTGATGATAAAGACATGATAAAACCATCAATACTTCCATTAGCCAGTAACTCAACATTTATAACTTCTTTATCAAAAGATTCATCGGAGAGACAAACAATCACATTATAACCTTTGGTATTTGCATACTTTTCAACACCTCTAATGACTGTCGTAAAGAAATGATGCACAATATTCGGTATTACAACACCTATATTCTTTGTTCGTTTATTTTTTAAACTTATAGCAATGTTATTAGGCTTGTAATTATAGAGTTTAGCAAAAGCCTGTATCTTTTCTTTAGTCTCTCTACTTATTTCTTCACTATTTTTTAGAGCTTTCGAAACAGTTGATATAGAAACTTCAAGTTCTCGAGCAATATGCTTTAATGTTATTTTTTTTTTGAGCATTTTAACTTTTATATATTCTAGATTTTAAGAGTAATTCTTTAAAAAAATTGAGAATAGTTAACATAAACTTAAAAATCTAAAAACATTTAAATTACTCAATAAAGTAAACACTTTAAAAACAAAAAAAACTACATTTTAAGGTATTTCCTATGATTTTCCATATCTTTCACACGATATTTATGAATTATGCATTTTCCTGCCTCAAGAATTATCTAGCTCACAATAGTAAGAAGTTATTAACACGAAATCGTTTTCGGAAGCTGTAGTTCTTAAATAACAGGGATTTAACATAAATTTTATATATGTTTAACTCTTGAATTTAAATTAACTAAACTTAAAATTAATTATTTATGAAGATTACGCTACTAAAAAGCTTGTTGTTGCTAGGCGCATTTATTTGCTTTACTACTGCACAAGCACAGACAGTATCGGGAACAGTCTCTGATGCTACAGGCCCATTGCCGGGTGCAAGTGTTGTGGTAAAAGGCACTACCAACGGTACACAGACAGATTTTGATGGTAACTATACATTGAACGATGTAGCTTCAGATGCTATTTTAGTATTTAGTTATATTGGTTTTTCTTCTCAAGAAATTCCCGTTAATGGTCAAGCCACAATTAATGTGACCCTAACAGAAAATGCAAGTGAGCTTGATGAAGTCGTTGTTGTTGGTTATGGTACTCAGAGTCGAAGAAATTCTGTTGGAGCTGTTGAAAGTGTTAAAGCAGAAGAATTTAACAAAGGTGTTATTGTAAACCCACAGCAATTAATTCAAGGTAAAACCGCAGGTGTTCAGATTTCTGCATCAACTGGTGAACCTGGCGCTGCAGTTAATGTTAGGATTAGAGGTACTGCATCTGTTAGAGCAAATAACAATCCATTGTATGTTGTGGATGGAATTCCACTAAGTGGAGCGAATACTTCAGCTGGAACTGGTGGTGGTACTACCGATATAGGTAGTGCAGCGTCTTTAGATCCTCTAAGTTTCTTAAACCCAGCAGATATTGCAAGTATTGACATACTGAAAGATGCTTCTGCAACAGCCATTTATGGGTCTAGAGGTGCAAATGGTGTTGTATTAATAACCACAAAAAAGGGTCGTTCTCAAAAAGGTGTTCTTGAATTCTCATCGACTTTATCCGTTGGATATATTCCAAATCAAATTGATGTGTTATCTGTCGATCAGTTTTTACAAGCTCAATCCGATTTAGGCGCAACTGGTGCAGATTTTGGTGCCAACAATGATTATCAAGATGAAATTTTCAAAACTGGCTTTACTCAAAATTACAATCTTTCATATGGAGCTAGAGGAGAAAATGGAAACTATAGATTATCATTTGGATATCAAGATCAAGAAGGTGAAGTAGAAAATAGTACATTTGATCGTTTAACAGCTCGTATAAATGCATCACAACGATTTTTTGATGATAAACTTACTCTTGAGACCCAAACAACAATTTCGAATATTGAAAGTAATAGACCTCCAATCTCTGATGATCCAAATGCACGTGGAGATTTATTAGCTACTGCTTGGTCATTTAATCCAACTAGACCTATTTTTCTTGATAATGGTAGTTTTAATCAACCAACTTTTGAAACTAGAAACCCTGTAGCTGTGCTTGGATTATCACGAAATGTTTCCAGTACTTTAAGAGCTTTGATAAGTTTTGGAGCTAAATATCAGTTTAACGAGAACTTAAGCTTTAAAACAACCATTGGTTTAGATAAATCATCCTCATCTGCAAATTCAGCAATATCATCTTTATTTAACTCTGCTCCAACATTAGGGACAGGTAGAGCTACTTTAAATGAGTTTGATTTAACCAATACTACTTGGGAATCATATTTTAATTACAATAAATCTTTTGGTGATGATGTATTTGATGGAACAATAGGTCATTCATATCAAGAGTTTGTAACTGAAACCATTTTTATGGAAGCTTCTAGCTTTAGAACACCCGACCTCTTTCAGATGATTAATAATATCGCTTCTGCTGAAGTTTTTGCTGCAAATAGTAGTTTAACCCGTGATGAATTACAATCCTTTTTTGCAAGAGGGAATTACTCAATGGATGGTAAGTTTAATTTTTCCGGCACTATAAGAATTGATGGATCTTCACGTTTTGGTGGAAATAACAAGTATGGTACTTTTGGTGCTGTAGGTGCATCATGGGAAATATCTCAAGAAGATTGGTTTCCTGAAGCTTTTGATAGATTTAAACTTAGAGTTGCGTATGGTGTAACTGGTAATCAAGAAGGTTTAGGTTCTAATCAATTTACCCAAAGAACAAGATTTAACACTGGAGGTATTGATAATGGAGGTACGTTTAACCCAGGAAGTTCAGGTATTGTTGCTTTTGCAAATCCAGACCTTAAATGGGAAGAGAACGAACAATTTAATATTGGTGTAGATTTTGCAATCTTGGATAATAGAATTAGTGGTTCATTAGAATATTACAATAAGACCACCTCTGATTTCATTTTACAAATACAAAGTGCACAACCAGCAGTACAACCTTTCTTCTTCCAGAATATAGACGGAGATATTAAAAACACTGGGGTGGAATTAAGCTTAAATGTTGTTCCAGTTGAAACAGAAGATTTCACATGGGATTTTAATGTCAACTTTGGTTATAATGACAATGTAGTTGAGAATTATGATGGTCCTGCATTAGATACTGGACAAATTAATGGTCCTGGTCTTACTGGAGCTTTCGCGCAAAGAATAGCAAACAATCAACCTTTGTTTAGCTTCTTTGTTAGGGATTGGCAAGGCATAGACCCTGCTACTGGCGGAAACATATTTGGTAATGAAGGTTCACAAGTATTTGTTGGTGAAAGTGCACTACCAGATGTAACTTTGGGTATTACCCAGAATTTCAGATATAAAAACTGGGATATGAGTATTTTCTTTAACGGTTTGTTTGGACAATCTGTTTATAATAATAACCGTAATGCATTCTTTACTATTGGTAACTTGTCACAAGGTAGAAATGTTACTACTGATGTATTGCCATTTGTAGGAGTAGAAAATCCTTTTAACCCTGCTGAGGTTTCGACTAGATTTTTGGAAGATGGATCATTCTTGAGGTTGCAAAACGTGACTATTGGACATAATTTCCCACTTTCAGAGAATAGTATTTTTAGTAATTTCAGAGTATTCGCCAATGCACAAAATCTATTTGTGATAACTGATTACAGCGGTCAAGATCCTGAGGTTTCAGTAAATAGAGCTATTGGTAATGTACCTTCATTAGGTATAGATTTAACAGCATTCCCTAGACCAACAACTATTTCTTTAGGTTTTAATGCTAGTTTTTAATTTAAAAAAAATAGAAAATGATAAGAAAAAAAATGATTAGTAAGAAAATTGTTCAGTATTTAGGCATAGCTAGTGCTTTAGTACTAGGGCAAGCATGTACAGATTTGGAACCAGAATTTGGTGATTCCACTGAAATTCAATCAGGTGGTGATGGCGCTTTTGGAGGGGTTGGTAATACTGCTAATGCTCTAGGTGCTCTATACGACAATATCGAAAATATGGGTGATCAAGCCAATGAATATGCGCTTATGGAAGTAAGTGCGGATGGTATTGCCGTTTTAACCCGTGGTGTTGATTGGAGTGATAACGGTATTTGGCGGACCCTGCATGCTCATACTTGGGATGCACAACATGGTTATGTCCGCGGCGCATGGAACAATCGTAATTCTCAGGTATTGGCGGCTACGCAATTAATAGATCCAGCTTCTAGTGCACCACCAGCTACGGTTGCACAAGCTCAAGTGTTAAGAGCATTTAATATGTTCTGGATTTTAGATTGGTACGGAAAAGTACCTTTTAGGGGTGTAAATGATGGTGTTGATGTAAATCCTGAAGTTTTAGAAGCTCAAGCTGCGTTTGATTTTATTTTAAATGACTTGAATACAGCGATTTCTAGTGGTAATTTATCAGGTCATGGGCCAGATGGGGATATTTTCAATGCAGGTGAAGCAATGGCTCTGATGTTAAGAGCTAAACTTCAATTAAATGCTGAAGCTTTTACCGGTACAGCAGGAGATATGAATTCTGTAATTGCGGATGTAAATGCCATTGAAGCATTAGGTTATTCTTTAGACCCAGGTACTGGACCAAATGGATATTTTGATATCTGGGATCTTGATGCTGGTAATACAGAAGTTATATTTGGATTAGACACTTTTACTGGCAATAGAGTATTTAATATGTTACACCCAAATCAAACAGGATGGAATGGTTTTGTAACTTTAACAGAAAACTTCCAATTATTTGGTACTGACGATCCTGCTGAAGATGCTCGTGTCGGTGTGCCAAGTGACCAAGTTAACGGTGTTACAGTTGGTTATCTGAGAGGTCAGCAATTAGACTCTGATGGAAGTTCATTAACTGACCGACAAAATAATCCTTTAGTTTATGAGGTTGCTCCACTACAAAGTTTAGAAGTTAATAATGAAAGAACTGGTGTAAGAGTCATAAAATATCCTCAAAGAAATGCGGACGGTTTTCCTGCTCCATCAAATGCTGCTGTGTTCTTTAGGTATGGTGATGCTGTATTAATGCGTGCAGAAGCAACACTTAGAGGTGGTACTGGCGGTCCAGATGCTCTTGCTGACATTAACGCTATTAGAACTAGAGCAAATGCTGCCCCACTTGGTTCAGTTGCTTTAGGCGATATGCTAGATATTAGAATGCGTGAATTAAATGCAGAGAACTGGAGAAGACAAGATCAAATTCGCTTTGGTACTTTCGCTGAGACTTGGTCTCTTAAAAATGTAACTGAAGATTTTAGAAAAAAATTCCCGATTCCTGCTGATGCTTTGGCAACAAATCCAAATTTAACGCAGAACGAAGGATACTAAGTTTAGTAATTCTATTTATTTTAAAGAGGACCTAATTAGTAGGTCCTCTTTTATTTTTATCCTATTCATTTTTAATTACTATTATTCTATTCTTATTTGAATAATATTAAAATCATTATGAAATTTGCATACTAATAGTTAGATTAAATTTTCTATGTTGTTTAAGAAATGTCACATGTTAGATTTCAGTAAAATATTATATCTAAGTCTGTCTCTATCCTATCTCTTAATTAGTTGTACTAATGAGGTTAAGAATAGTACATCAGAAATTAACCAGAAAACTTTATTTACAAAACTAGAGACAAAAACTACAGGAATTGATTTTATAAATGAAATAGAAAACGAAGAAGATTTTAATATTTTTCTATATCGTAATTTTTATAATGGTGGTGGAGTTGCTATTGGTGACATCAATAATGATGGGTTACCAGATATTTATTTCACTGCAAATAGAAACAAAAATAAACTTTACTTAAACAAAGGTGACTTTATATTTGAGGATATCACAGATAAAGCCAAGGTTAATGGAACCAAAGCATGGTCTACCGGCGTGGTGTTTGTGGATATTAATGCTGATAACCTTTTGGATATTTATGTTTGTAACGCAGGTAATATCAAAAATGATGATCAAAAAAATGAACTCTTTATAAACAATGGTGATTTAACATTTACCGAACGAGCTGAGGAATATAATCTTGCTGAAAGTGGTTTAACTACTCACAGTGCATTTTTTGATTATGATAAAGATGGCGACTTAGATGTATATATGTTAAATAATAGTTTTATTCCTGTTGCCAGTTTAGGCTATGATAATAAACGAGATGTTAGATCAAAGGACTGGAATGTTCCAGAAAAAATAAAAGGTGGAGGCGATAAGTTACTCAGAAACGATAACGGTATTTTTAAAGATGTAAGTGAAGAGGCAAATATTTACGGAAGTCTTATTGGTTTTGGTTTAGGAGTTACCGTCGGCGATATAAACAACGATTTATATCCAGACATCTATGTTTCAAATGATTTTTTTGAGCATGACTATTTATACATAAATAACCAAGATGGAACTTTTACCGAAGACATAAAAAATTGGGCTAATCACTTAAGTATGTTCTCGATGGGAGCAGATATGGCTGATATAAACAATGACGGTAAATCAGATATTTTCGTTACAGATATGCTACCTGAAAAAGATGAGAGACTTAAAAATACAACTAATTTTGAGTCTTATGACACGTATCGGCTTAAGCTAAGAAACGACTATTATCATCAATACATGCAGAATAGTTTGCAGCTAAACCAAGGGAATACTTTTTCTGAAATATCAAATTATAGTGGTGTTTCCAATACCGATTGGAGTTGGGGTGCACTTCTTTTTGATATGGATAATGATGGTTATAGAGATATATTTGTTAGTAATGGTATTTATCACGATTTAACCAACCAAGATTTTATTGATTTTTTCGAAGATATAACAAGACAACAAACTGCAATAAGTGGTAGTAAAAATGAGAAACAAAAAGTGATAGATGCAATGCCGTCTGTTCCAATTCCTAACTATGCTTTTAAAAATAATACGAATTTAACCTTCTCTAACATGGCAAATGCTTGGGGCCTAGATACTCCTAGCTTTTCTAATGGCGCTGCATATGGAGATTTAGACAATGATGGAGATCTTGATTTGGTTATTAATAATGTAAACCAGGAAGTATTTATTTATAAAAACAATAGTGAAAAATTAGGCAACAACTATATTAGGCTCAAATTACAAGGTGAAGATAAAAATACATTTGCAATAGGGAGTGTCGTAGAACTATATGGCAAAAATATAGTAATAAGACAAGAGCTTATACCATCTCGTGGTTTTCAATCTTCTGTAGATTATACAGTCACATTAGGTTTAGGTAAAAAACATATTATAGATTCTTTGAGAATAATATGGCCTAATAATAAAATTGAACAGATTAATAAACCTAACCTAAATACAACCATCACCCTTAAACAAGAAGATGCTAAAATGGATTATACCGCAGTAGCATCAAAAAAAGAAATCCTTCTAGAAAAAATTGATAACGATTTTTCTGCGCACAAAGAAGATAGCCATATTGATTTTGACTATGAAGGCTTAATATCCCAAATGTTATCAAAAGAGGGACCGGCAATTGCAGTAGGAGATATTAATAATGACGGAAATGAAGATATCTTTTTAGGGGCTTCAAAAGGAAGAGTAGCAAAAATTTATACCCATAAAGGTAATGGCAAACTAATCCTAAAAAAGACATTAGATATATTCCGTGCAGATAGTTTTTTTGAAGATGTAGCCGCTTCATTTTTTGATGCAGATAATGATGGTGATAATGATTTAATTGTTGGTTCTGGAGGTAATAACCCTTATGATGCTAATCGTTATTCTAATCGGTTATACTTAAATGATGGAAAAGGTAATTTTAGTAAGAGTCCACATCAATTACCTAATACCAACCATAATACTTCTTGTATTCTCCCTTACGATTTTGACAAAGATGGCGATATAGATATTTTAATAACCAGTAGGAGCGTCCCAGGTATTTATGGAATAAATCCACAACACCTTTTTTTAGAAAATATAGGAGAAGGTATTTTTTCTGATGTAACTGAAAATAGAGCGTTTGGTCTAAAAGATGTTGGAATGATTACATCGGCTGAATGGGCAGATATAAATAATGATTCAAAAAAAGATTTAGTTATAAGTAGTGATTGGGGAGCCCCTAAAATTTTCAAAAATAATGGACGCCGTTTAAGTCTTCTACAAACAAATTTAGATAGCCTAAATGGTTGGTGGAATGTGGTTAAAACCAAAGATATAGACAATGATGGAGATATAGATTTAATCTTAGGAAATAGTGGAAGTAATATTATTTATAAAGCTTCTCAAAAAAAACCTATTAAAATGTTCATTAACGATTTTGACAATAATGGTACAATTGAACAAATTACGACTCAAAGCATAGGTGGTAAGGATTATCCAATAATATTAAAAAGGGAGCTTACTAATCAAATTGTTTCTCTAAAAAAGGAGAATATAAAATTCTCAGACTACGCTAAAAAAAGTATTGATAAGTTATTTTCAAAAGAGGTGCTTAACAATACTATCGTAAAAACTGTAAATACAATGGAAAGTGTCATAGCAGTAAACGATGGAAAAGGTAATTTTAAAATTAAAAAACTCCCACAACAGGTCCAGTTTTCTAGTGTTTCAGCTATACACATTACAGATTTTAATAATGATGCCGTTCTTGATATAGTTTTAGGTGGCAACAATTATGGTTTTAAACCACAATATTCTAGACAAGATTCCAGTAATGGCGATATTCTCTTAGGTACAGGCAATGCAACTTACAAACTAATGCCCAGTGAAGATTCTGGTTTCTTTCAGAAAGGAGAAATAAAGCATATCAAATCCTTTAAAGATTCTAACAATAATAATTTTTTGTTTATCGCAAGAAATAGTGAATCGCCAATAACCTATAAAATAAAGTGATTTCTTAAATCTCACTATTTTAATATCTTTTGAACAATGTAAACGTTTACATTATTCTTTGTATGTTTATGAAAATTTACAATGTTAGGCAAAGTTTTCACATATTGTATTGGGGGTCTTGTACTTACAGGAGTGTTATTTGGTTTAGTTCCTCCTTCATTAGCACTAGCATCGGGAATGTTAATTGGGGTTTTTAAACTAGCAAACGAAAATCTTGTTGTAAAAGTTAAACCAATTCAAAAATACCTTTTACAAGCTTCAGTGATAGGGTTGGGGTTTGGAATACATATTAAACAAGCGATTGCTGTTGGTTCCAATAGTTTTTTTACTACGTTAATCACTATTGTATTTGTTTTCATAATAGCCTTTGTATTAGGTAAATTGCTTAAATCTGATAGAGTCACAACTATTTTAATTGCATCAGGCACCGCAATATGTGGAGGTAGCGCAATTGCAGCAGTCAGCCCTAGTATTAAAGCAAATTCTAACCAGACTTCAATTTCTTTAGCCATCGTATTCTTATTAAATGCAGTAGCGCTTTTTATTTTCCCATTAATAGGTCAATATTTTAATTTAAATCAAAGTCAATTTGGCTTATGGTCGGCTATAGCAATACATGATACTAGTTCTGTTGTAGGGGCTGCCGAAATTTTTGGGGAAAAAGCATTGAATATTGCTACTACAACTAAATTAGTAAGAACATTGTGGATTATTCCACTAGTTTTAATAATATCTTTTGGATCAGATACTAAAGAGAAATTTAAGTTTCCTTGGTTTATACTTGGGTTTTTAGGTGCAATGATTCTGGCTTCTTATCTACCTCAAATACAATCTATAAATGAGTATATAGTTTGGGGAGCGCGAAAATTATTAATTTTCACCTTGTTTCTGATTGGGCTTCAAATTAATATCAAACAATTAAAGAAACTGGGTTTTAATATTCTATTAGTTGGTATGATTACTTGGCTTATTTTAGCAATTATATCTTTAATATATATTCTTACTTATATGTAAATACAGTAGTTATTAAACTTATGGCTGGAATAAAAGATATCGCAAAAATTACTGGTCTTTCCTTAGCGACAATCTCTCGAGTCTTTAATGAAAGCCCTCTTGTATCCAAAAAAACAAGAGAAATAGTATTAAAAGCTTCTAAAAAACTTGATTATCAACCTAATTTAATGGCTTCAGCCTTAAGAAGCGGTAAAAGTAAAATTATTGGTATTATCATACCTGAACTTAGCAATCCATTTTTTAGCAGTATTATTAATGGTATTGAGCAAAAAGCCAACGAAGCAAATTATTCTATTATTATAGCACAATCGCATGAATCTAAAGAAAAAGAAATAAAAGCAATTCAGTCTTTTATTCAATCAAAAGTTGATGGCGTATTGTTGTCTTTCACAGAGCAAACCATAGCATTAAATATTATAAAAAGATTAAATAGCTACAATATTCCTGTTGTATTTTTTGATAGGACTCATCAATTAAAAAATACCAATCAAATTGGCTTCGACAACTATAAAGGCGCTTTCTTAGCTACAGAACATTTAATTAATCAAGGATGTAAAAACATAATACATATTGTCGGAAATCTTAAAATGGAAATACACAAAGAAAGGAAAAAAGGATATGTTTCAGCTTTACAGGATTATGGGTCGTTCTACAACGAGGAAACATCTATAGTACATCTAAATATGAATGAGTTAGCAGATAGTAAGACCATCCAAAATCTATGCAATGATAGTGAAAATCCTACCGATGGTATTTTTGCTCATGGCGATGAAAGTGCTTTGTATATTCTAAATATTCTTAAAAAAATACAGATTGATGTACCTAAAGATGTTAAGTTAATTGGTTTTGGCAATACAAATTTCAGTTCACTTGTTCAGCCAAAACTAAGCACTATAGATCAAAGAAATTCTGAAATGGGAAAATTGTCCGCATGCATGTTATTGGAAATCCTTAATTCAGAAAAATTAATTTCCCCTAAAACGGAAATTTTATCCCCTAAATTAATCATCAGAGAATCATCCCTGTCTCAGTAGCTAAAACTTTAATAGTTCTACTAATTGCTTCTGTAAAACCTCAGTAGCATCTTTAGACACATCTTTAGATTCCGAGTCGATTAATTTATAAATTGAGGAAATAGGGTTCTTATTTGGATGCACCAGAATTCCCAAATGGTTTAATACATCTGCAAGATGGTCCATACCCCTAAGATTACCTGCTCTACCTGATGCTATTCCAGTTATACATGCTTTTTTTTCGTTAAAAGTATTCTTGATTTCCCGAACGGACATAACATCTAAAAGTAATTTAACTACACCTGGATAGCTACCATTATATTCTGGAATAAAAAACCAGAATTTAGATGCTGGCAGAAAATAGTCGTCTTGTATATCTTTGATAATCAATGGCTGGTCAGAATCTTTATACATAACACTGTTAACCAAACTACCTTTTAAACTTGATAGGTCTAAAAACCTGACTTCTTCATTGGTTTGTTTTTGTAGCTCTTTTAACGCAGCCTTAGCAAAATAAAATGTTTTATTACTGTCCCTATTGGACCCTGAAATAATGGTTATCATTTACTTAATGATTAATTTTAAGATACACTTGGTAAAATTAGCATATTTTTCAATGTAAACGTTTACATTTTGTAATATTTGGTTAAATTTGAAAAAACACCATCATTAATGTTTTCAAAACAAAATGTATCTCCTTTCATCATTGGCACTATGAGATTAGGAGATTGGGGCAGTAAATTATCCTCTAAAGAATATGAGCAATTTATAGAAGGCTGTTTGGATTTAAATCTGATAGATTTTGATCATGCAGATATTTATGGACATTATACCACAGAAACTGAGTTTGGAAATGTTGTTAAAAAAAGACCAGAACTTCGTAAGAAAATGAGAATAACTACAAAATGTGGTATTAAACTTATTTCCGATAACAGACCAAAGCACAATATAAAATCTTATAATTTAACTCAAAAGCACATCAGAGAATCTGTAGAAATTTCATTGCGAGAGTTAGGAACAGACTACCTAGATGTACTATTGCTTCATAGACCAGATTATCTATTTAATCCAAAGGAAATTGCAGCCGTGTTCTCAGAATTAAAAAAAGAAGGCAAAGTGCTTTCTTTTGGTGTTTCAAATTTTAGCCCATCACAATTTGATCTTTTAAATACCTACACTCCATTAGTAACCAATCAAATAGAAATATCATTATTACGTAGAAACGCTTTTGAGGATGGTACTTTAGATCAATGTCAAAAATTGGATACTATACCATGTGCATGGTCACCTTTAGGTGGCGGTTCCCTATTTAAAGAAACTAAGGATACAGTAATATTGAGGATACAGAAGGTATTGAAAAAATTATCTGAAAAATACAATTTAGAACCAGACCAAATTCTATACTTATGGTTAAAAAAACATCCAGCAACTATAATTCCTGTTCTAGGAACTTCTAAAATAGAACGGATTATCTCCGCTAAAAAAGCATTAGATTTTAGTCTTACCCATGAAGAATGGTATATGCTATGGGAGGCTGCTTTAGGAAGGGAAATTGATTAACAATAAACTAATTATATGAGTACAAATAAAATACAAATTAGATCCCCTCATTTAGAAGGAGCAGAAGTTTCTTGGTTCGCTCCTATTTGTAATGGTGATGACAGGTATTTAGGTGAACGGAATATGGCGTACAAAAGTACTTTTAAAAATGCTTCAGAAATTCTTTTGACCGCAGATAAGAACGGGTATAGGAATATTCTATGCCCTTCATCTTATCAAGTTGGCCAAGACACTTTGCCATTTGTAGCCGCAGTTGCTCCAATGACCGAACAGATAAATATTCTAGCAGCTGTTAGGTGTGGTGAAATTCACCCTCCAATGTTAGCCAGAACCTTGGCTACAATAGACCATATCTTAAAAGGAAGATTTACTATAAATATTATATCATCTAACTTGCCAGGCGAAGACCTATCTTCTGAAGATAGATATCAAAGATCTCGTGAGGTAATCGAAATATTAAAACAAATATGGACTAAAGATGAAGTTAATTTTGAAGGCTCTTTTTATAAAATGAAATTACCTTCCAGTCCAGGAAAGTCTTATCAAAAAAATGGTCCATTATTATATTTTGGTGGATACTCCCCTGCGGCTGTAGATCTATGCGCAGAACATTGTGATGTATATCTTATGTGGCCAGAAACCATGAGTAATTTAAGAACCCTTATGGAAAATATGAGTGCTAAAGCCGCAAGTTACAATAGAAAAGTAGATTTTGGATTAAGAGTCCATGTGGTAGTGAGGGAGACAGAAGAAGAGGCTAGAGCATATGCGGATAGTATAATATCAAAACTAGGTGTAGAACAGGGAATAGAAATGAGAGAACGCGCGCTAGATGCAAAATCTTACGGTGTGAGTAGGCAAGCCAAAATGAGAGAAATTTCAGAAGATGATGGCTATGTAGAAGACAACTTATGGACTGGTATTGGAAAAGGGCGTTCTGGGTGTGGAGCTGCATTAGTTGGAACTCCTGACCAGATTGTAGCAAAACTTAATCGCTATATGGATATGGGTATCAAATCTTTTATCTTTTCGGGTTATCCGCACAAAGAAGAATGCGAAAGATTTGCAAAATTAGTTATGCCAAAACTTAAAACTTTTTCTATGCCAATAGCACAAGGAAAAGTAACAACGGAAGAACCTTTATCACCACTAGCTGGTGGAATCCGTATCTAGAAAATAACATCAAACTTGTTTTTAATAACAAAATCTTATATTACAGTGTTTTACCAACCAAACAATAGCCAACTATGATTGACTTATTAATTGTCTGCGCTTATTTCGTTATCGTTTTTGTAACTGCAATTACGGGTAAAACCTCAAAAAATGCCACTACTGAAGAATATTTTCTGAGTTCCAGAAATCTTCGTTGGCCATCAATTGCATTTTCAACTATAGCAACTAATGTGCAAGGCTATCAATTTTTAGGGTTCATGGGTTCTGCTTATTTGTATGGTTTAGCACAGGCAAACTTTGAAATAAATGCCATTCAAGGTTTGCTACTTGCTGCTTTCATATTTGTACCTATGTACTTTCGTGAGAAGATTATCACAATAACACAGTTTATTAAAACAAGATTGGGCAGTACAATTGCACTATTATACTCTGCATCCAATATTCTTCTTTTTTCGACAATCACACTCGGAGCAGCATTATTCTGGGGGGCCTATTCAGTCGATTTGGTTTTTGGTGATTATTTATCATTCATACATCAGGATAGGTTAACACGCATTGCCATTTTAATTGTTTTTCTAGGTCTATTTTCAGCTACCTATACCTATTTTGGCGGCTTAGCTGCCGTAGTTAGAACAGACGTAATCCAATTTGCAATTTTACTTTCTGGCGGTATAGTTGTTATGCTTATTGCGATACATCATTTAGGTGGTTGGTCCCAATTGTATACCAAGACTGGGGATTTAATGCATTTGCACCTTCCCGCGGATCACCCAAAACTACCATGGATTCATGTTTTTGGTGCCTTCTTACTAAATATTAATTATTGGTGCGCCAACCAATCTGTTGTACAACGGTCCTTAGCCGCTAGAAGTCTAAAAGATATTCAAATAGGTCTTATGGTTGGTGGTGTTATGAAATATTTTATGGCTGCTATTATCATACTTCCTGGAATAGCGTTAGTAGGCATTTTAGGAGATAATGGCTTAGCAGATCCAGATTCAGCTTTTCCTTACTTAGTAAATACCTATCTACCAGTTGGTCTTAAAGGCCTTATTTTATGCGCTCTATTTGCATCTCTAATGAGTACTGTTGATTCTACATTTAATTCTTTGGCAACACTTTGGTCTATAGATATTTATAAGGTTTACATTAAAAAGGATGCTACAGACCAACAAATTGTAAAGTCGGGTAAAAGAGCAATTTTACTAGCTTTCATATCTGGGGTAATTATAGGAATTGTCTTGCTATATATAAAATTTAAGGATTCCGGTGCTGCTTTTACTCATACCTTGAATGAGCTAAGATATTTTATTAACTGCGGTATTGTGGTGTTAATATGTGCTGCTGCTTTTTTAATGGCTCCAAAACATCGTGTAGCTCTAATTGGATTTATAGCAACAATACCTCTTCAATTTTTGTTTATCTACACATTCCCTGACATGAATTACTTAGTTCGTGCCATGTGGGTAATTATTCTAGGTTTTGTAATTATTTGGTTAGGTTCAAAAAGTGGGTTTATCAAGGATAAGTTAAAACCTGAACCTGCCTCTCCACTATTAGGAAAAGTTGGTGTTGGAATGGCTTTATCCTTAATAGCGTTACATATCATTTTTCATTAGAAAGACAAAAAAAATTAACTAAAAGCATTTCTGGAATATAGTAGTTAATGCTTATATTTCGCCTTTGCAATTAAATGAAAATCTATCGCCTTATTGCTTTTGGCTTCCTAATTTTTATCTACGGTTGTGTTAAAAAACAGGACACGAGTCTTTTCAAAAAAATACCTGCCTCATACTCTGGAATAACATTTACCAATTCCTTAGATAGTTCACCAGAATTAAATATTCTTAACTACCTCTATTTTTATAATGGCGCCGGAGTTGCAGCTGGCGACTTTAATAATGATAAATTAATAGATCTTTATTTTACCGCTAACCAAGCAGAGGATAAACTCTATCTAAATAAAGGTGGTTTTAGGTTTGAAGATATTACGCAGCAGGCTAAATTATCGAATGATGATGATTGGACTACTGGTGTAACCCATGTAGATATTAATAACGATGGATTACTTGACATTTACATTTGTAAGGTTGGGAGCTTTAAAAACTTTAAGAGTCACAATTTACTTTACATTAATAAAGGTGTAAATGAAAATGGTATTCCTAGTTTTAAAGAAGAGGCTGCTAACTATGGTTTAGATTTTTCAGGCTTTTCGACTAAAGCTGCATTTTTTGATTACGATTTAGATGGCGATTTGGATTTATTTTTACTCAATCATTCTACATTTCCTAATCGCACATACGGTAGAGGAAACAAACGAAAAAACATAGACAGTAAGTCAGGCGATAAACTTTTTAGAAATGACGATAATTACTTTGTAGATGTTTCAGTTGAAGCACAGATTTTTCAAGGAAATATTGGATATGGATTGGGGTTAGGGATTAGTGATTTAAATAATGATGGGTATCCTGATATCTATGTCGGAAATGATTTTTTTGAAAACGATTACCTATATATCAATCAAAAAGATGGAACTTTTAAGGAAATCATCAGTTCTAACAACACAAATTTAGGGCATACCACCCATTTTTCTATGGGAAATGACATTGCAGATTTAAACAATGATGGCAAGACCGATATTGTTTCGTTAGATATGTTACCAGAAGATTTGAAAACCTACAAAACATCTGGTCTAGAATTTCCATTTTCAACCTACCAAAACTATTTAAAAAATGGTTATGCTCCACAGTATATGCAGAATACTCTACACCTAAATCTAGGTGATTCTAATTTTAGTGAAGTAGCGAATCTTAGCGGTATTGCGGCTACAGAATGGTCCTGGGGTGCTTTGTTAGCAGATTTTGATAATGATGGACTTAAAGACATCTTTATTTCAAACGGAATTAAAGGAGCTACAAATGATATGGATTTCATAAACTTTATCGCTAATGATAATATTCAGAAAAGAATAAATCAAGGTATGACAGAAAAAGAAATGAGCTTCATTAAGGAAATGCCTGAGAAAAAAGTATCCAATTATTTTTTTAAGAATACAGATGGCCTAACATTCAAAAATGTAACAGACACTTGGTTTAAGAGTGAACCTTCTTTCAGTAATGGGTGTAGCTATGCAGATTTAGACAATGATGGAGATTTAGATATAATTGTAAATAACATCGATACTGAGGCTTATCTTTTGGAAAACACCTTGAAAAACAAGAATAAAGCTTTAAAAATTAGATTAAAAGGTAGTAAAAAAAATATTTTTGGTGTAGGCTCTAAAATTATTGCTTACACTAAAGGAACTCAAAGAGTAGTAGAGAATTATCCATCTAGGTCATATTTATCCGCTGTACCCAATGAGCTACTTATTGGAATAGGCAATGACAGTATCATTGACTCATTAAAAATAACCTGGCCTAACAAAAGGCAAGAAACCTTATTAACCGTAAATACAAAGAAAACACTCGTTTTAAATTACACCAATTCTTCAGAAACATTTATTCAAAAAGACGCTACAAAAAATAAAATAGTTGCGCAAGTGGAGTCTATAACTGAGTTTATCCATAAAGACAATACGACCATTGAATTTGATCGCAATCCTTTAATTCCTTTTGCTAATTCTAATGAAGGACCTTCAATCTCCGTAGATGATATAAATAATGATGGTTTAGACGATTTTTTTATTAGCGGCGCAAAAGGGCAATCTTCAGCATTGTATATTCAAACAACTACTAATGAATTTCTACAAGTCCAAAAAGAGTTGTTTTCTCTAGATGTCTTAAATGAAGATGTTTCGCATGTCTTTTTTGACGCTAACAATAATGGATTTAAAGATTTATTAGTTGTTAGTGGTGGTAATGAGTTTAAAAATTCTAAAAGAATTCAACCAAGACTTTATATAAATCAAAATGGTACTTTTATAAAAGATACGATACAATTTAAAGGTGTCGAGCTAAACGCATCTAAAGTAAGCGTCTGTGATTTTGATAATGATAATGACAATGATGTTGTAATAACTTCCGATCAGACTCCGGCACAATTTGGAGAAAGAGCTAAGCAATATATTTTTAAAAATGATGGAAATGGTAATTTTAATAACATTACCAAAGCAAAAGCATATGATTTTGAAACTGTAGGCTCAGTTAAAGATATTGTTTGGGCAGATATAGATAATAATGGATTTCAAGATATCATTGTTGTAGGCTACTGGATGCCTATTTCTATATTTCTAAATAACGGAAAAGTTTTTGAGAAAAAAGAAGCAAGTGAATTTATAAATACTCACGGATGGTGGAATACCATAAAAGCTGAAGATTTCGATAATGATGGTGATATTGATTTAATCGCAGGTAATTGGGGGCATAATAGTAAATTCTCTGCTTCAACAGAAAATCCAATCACGCTCTACAGCAATGATTTTGATAGTAATGGTTCAATAGAATCTTTGGTAACTTATTTTTATAAAGAAAAAGAGACTCCCTTTACATCTAAAGATGAGTTAGTGAAACAAATGCCTTTTTTAAATAAGAAATTTTTGTCTTATAAAGATTTTGCATCGGCTTCCCTAGAACAATTATTTGGCACTAAAAAACTTGAAAAAGCAAAAAAAGAAAAAGTATATGAGTTGGCAAGCTGTTTTTTTGAGAATGATGGGAATGGTAATTTCATAAAAAAGCAGCTTCCAAAAATGGCTCAAATTTCAAGTGTAAAAGACATGCTAATTAAAGATTTTAATCATGATGGTTTTAAAGATGTTTTAGTTGTTGGTAACACCTATGAAATAAGCACACAATTAGGTAGGATGGATGCCTCACATGGTATATTTTTGAAATTTGATTCTAAAAATGGTTTTGAATATGCTAAGGATTGGCAAATAAATATTCCTGGACCTGCAAGAACTATAAAAGAAATTGAGATTGATGAAAAAGAAAAAATTTTAGTAGGTATCAACAATATGGCGCCAATATTATATACAATTAAAGAAAAGTGAAAGATTACTATATGAAAAACAGTATTTATATTCTATTAATACTACTCATAGTAAGTTGCAAAAACAAGGAAGGTGACCTTTTTTTAAATGCTTCGCCTAATAAAACTGGAATCCTTTTTCAAAATAAACTTCAAAGTAACGATAACGTTAATATACTAGATTATCTTTATTACTATAATGGCGGTGGCGTTGCTGTAGGCGATATTAATAATGATGGTCTACAAGATATTTTCTTTTCTGGGAATCAAGTAAAAAATGCATTGTATTTAAATAAAGGAAATTTAAAGTTTGAAGACATCTCAACTTCTTCTGGTATTCAAGGTAATAGCACATGGAATACTGGTGCTATCATGGGAGATGTAAATGGCGATGGGTTTCTTGACATATATGTTTGTGCTGTTGTAGGAATAAATGGCTTTAACGGTTACAATGAACTTTACATTAATAATGGCGATAATACTTTTGAAGAAAAAGCAAAATTATATGGACTAGATTTTGATTCTTACAGCAGCAATGCGGCTTTCTTAGATTATGACCTAGATGGTGATTTAGATTTGTACATATTAAACCATGCTGTTCATACTCAAAAGTCTTTTGGAAGAGTAGATTTAAGATATGACAGAAATTATCAAACTGGCGATAAATTAATGCGTAATGATAATGGAAAATTTGTTGAAGTAAGTGAAGAAGCTGGTATTTATGGTGGAATTAATGGATATGGATTAGGTTTATCTATTGCAGACTTTAATCAAGATGGTTACCCTGATATATATATTGGTAATGATTTTCATGAAGATGACTACTATTATTTAAATAATGGGGATGGTACCTTTACAGAGAGTCTTAGAAAGTATTTTGGTCATACGAGTAGGTTTTCTATGGGAAATGATGTTTCAGATATTAATCATGATGGCTATCCAGATTTAATTTCTTTAGATATGTTGCCAGAAAAAGAAATTCCTTTAAAATCCTCTGAAGGTGATGATAACATCCAAATCCAAAAACTAAGAATTGAAAGTTATGGATATCACTACCAGTTTACACGAAATATGCTTTACGTAAACCAACCTTCAGGGCAATATTTAGAAACTGCGTTATTAAGCGGTGTCGCAGCAACAGATTGGAGTTGGAGCGCATTATTTGCAGACTATAATCAAGATGGTGAACAAGATCTTTTTATTTCTAACGGAATTAGCAAAAGACCTAATGACCTTGATTTTGTAAAATATGTTTCTAATGAACAAATAAAAAAGAAAATTAATAATACCAAATTAGTAGACCAAAATGCTATCGATTTAATGCCTTCTGGAGCTGTTCAAAACTATATTTTTAAAGGCAATGGAAATTTGGAATTTAAAGACAAGTCTTCTGATTGGATTAATAATGACACTTTAGTTTCTGGAGCTACTGCTCTTGCAGATTTTGACAATGATGGAGATGTAGATTTAGTTACCAATAATATAGATAATTATCCAACTTTATATATAAATAAAACCAATAAAAGTTCTAACTATTTAAAAATAAAATTTGATTACACCAATGAAAATAGATTTGGTATTGGCACCAAGGTGTTTTCTTACCACGAGGGCAAATTACAATACAAAGAACTATATGTCACAAGAGGTTTTCAAGCCTCTTCAGAACCTTTTATCCACTTTGGGTATGGCAATAAAGAAATAATTGACTCTTTACAAATTATCTGGCCAGATAGAACTTATCAAGTATTAAAGAATGTAGAGGTCAATCAAAGTTTAACAATAAAGCAAAAAAACTCGAAGCCTTTTAATTACGAGCAACTTTCTAAAAAAAATAAAAAAGTATTCCAGAAAACTAAATCTAACCTAGGGATTAATTTTACTCATAAAGAGGATAATTATATAGATTTTATTCGTGAAAAGCTGGTCCCCTACAGAACGTCTGATCGTGGACCTGCAATTGCTGTAGGCGATTTAAATAACGATGGTAAAGAAGATATTTATTTTGGTAGTTCAAAATTTGACGTTTCTAAAGTATATCTACAACGGGATACAACTTACGCTGAAAATAAATTTTTAAACCTCCAAAAAGATAAAGTTAAAGAGGAGGTTGCCGCAGCAATTTTTGATATTAATGGAGATGCGGTTAATGACATTTTTTTAGGTTCTGGCGGTGCTGATTTTTATGGAAAAGCAAAACCACTTTTAGATAGCTATTATATACAAAAAGACACATCATTTATTGAAAATACACTCCCTAATTATTTTGAAAATGCATCTGTTGTAAAACCTTCTGATTTTGATGGAGATGGTGATTTAGACATTTTTATAGGTGCCAATGTAGTATCTAAAGGATTTGGAGAGTCTCCTAATAGTGCTATTTTACAAAATAACAATGGTAAGTTATCTATATATAAAGATTTTGAGTATTCCCAATTAGGGATGATTACCGATGCCATTTGGCATGATTTTGATAATGATTCTATTAAAGATTTAATAGTTATTGGTGAATGGATGAGTCCTAGATTTTTCAAAAATTCCAGTGGAAAATTTATTGAGGTAGAACCCTTGGCTAAAAAGATTAATGGTCTTTGGCAAAGTATTATCCCTTTTGATATAGATAATGACGGCGATATAGATTATTTATTAGGAAACTGGGGGGTAAATTCAAAATTTAAGGCCTCCTCAGAAAATCCAATGAGGATTCATATTTCTGATTTTGATAACAATGGAGCAATTGAGACTATTATTTCAACTAAAAAGAAAGGAAACTACTACCCCTTATTAGGTCTTGATGAGTTAGCAAGTCAAATGGTTTTTTTACGCAAAAAATTTACAACATATAAAGATTTCGCAGGCAAATCTATGACACAAATTTTCGATGCTAAAGCTTTAAAACAAGCAAAACTTCTTGAAGTAACTGAATTAAGATCTGGCTATCTAAAGAATAATAATGGAATTTTTGAATTTGAAGCGTTTAAACCAGAGTTACAAATTGCACCTATAACATCTTTCCTAAAGTACGATTTTGATAATGATGGTAAAGAAGAAGTACTTAGTGCTGGTAATTACTTTGGAGTTAAGCCTTATCAAGGCCGATTTGATTCTTTCCCAGGTGCACTAATTAAAAATGAAAATAGGATTACTTTGGCTAATAATCTGGGGCTCAATTTAGAACAAAAATCTACAAGACACCTAAACATAATTACCCTTAAGGGTCAAAAATATTTACTTGTTACTTTTAATAACGACACATGCCATGTTTATGAAATTATTAAATAAAAAGATTCTAAAAGAAAGTTTAACTCTCTTAGCAATTATAACTTTATTTCTTTGTTCATGTAATAAAGAAAACGAGTCTATTAAAATATCTTCTATAGAAATTCACAATATAATAGATAAAGTAACAGAAGTGATGATTCATGATATTTTTTCACCTCCGGTTGCTAGCAGAATTTATGTATATCCTAATATCGCTGCATATGAAATCATCGCTAAAAAGAATAATCAATATAAATCTTTAACAAATCAATTAACTAATCTTAAAGAGATTCCAAACCCTGAAGAGGAGGAAACTGTTAATTATGAGCTTTCTGCTCTAATAGCACATATGGAGCTCAGTAAACAACTAATCTTTTCTGAAGATAGGGTAGAACAATATCGTGACAGCTTATATAATATTTGGGAAGCTAAGAATGCTAAAGAATTTTCTGTTTCGAAAAATTATGGCTTAAAAGTAGCAGAACATATCGTAAAATGGATGGACGAAGACAACTATAAGCAAACAAGGACAATGCCAAAATTTACTATAAATTCTGATAATCCATCAAGATGGCAACCTACTCCTCCTGCTTATATGGCTGGTATAGAACCACATTGGAGTAAAATTCGCCCTTTTATAATTGATTCTTCAAATCAATTTAAACCAATTCCTCCTCCTCCATTTTCAATGGAAAAAGGTTCCGATTTTTATAAAGAATTACAAGAAGTATACAATATTAGTAATGAAATAACTTCAAAGGGAGATACTTCAGAAGAAGTTGCCATAGCTCAATTTTGGGACTGTAATCCTTATGTTTCAGTTACTAGAGGCCATTTAATGTTTGCTACAAAAAAAATAACCCCAGGAGCACATTGGATAGGCATAGTCAAAATAGCAAGTACTAAAACTAATGCCAATTTCGCAAAAACTATATACGCCTATACCAAAACATCTATTGCTATTGCGGATGCATTTATTAGTTGCTGGGATGAAAAGTATAGAAGTAATTTAATTCGCCCTGAAACTTTAATTAATGAACATATTGACGAAAACTGGGTTCCTGTACTACAAACACCTCCATTTCCTGAATATACTAGTGGGCATAGCGTGGTTTCTGGAGCAGCTTCTACTGTTTTGACTAACATATTTGGAAGTGATTTTGCGTTTGATGATACTACTGAGGTTCCTTATGGATTACCAGTAAGATCATTTACTTCATTTAATCAAGCCGCTCAAGAAGCAGCTATCAGTAGAATGTATGGTGGAATACATTATCGCGCAGCGGTAGATATCGGTCTTAAACAGGGTATTAATCTAGGTGAATTCGTAGTTGCTAATCTAAAAATGACAAACGATATAGGTTTAAACGCAAAACAATAGATAACACATGAAAAAAGTCTATTCTGGTACTCTTGTAGTTCTAATCTTATTGCTTTTATGGTATCTTTTTTTTAAACCATACGATTACATAGTCTCTTTTCGTAGTAATACTTTTCCTGGGGCAATAAATCAAACTATAAAAACATGGCACAAGAAAATAGGGTCTAACATGCCTATCGTTCAAAAAGATTTATTATCGGTTTCCCAACACTTGAAATTTGGGGACTCTACACTAATCTATGATTGGAAAATTGTTCCCTTGACCGATTCAACTTCTAAAGTAAAGGTCAGAATAAAGGACTTGGATAATAGTCTCATGAACAAAATTACAATTCCATTTACAGAAACGGTTTTGGAAAAACGTTCTAAAACAAACCTTTTAGGTTTTGTGGAAATACTCAATAATCACATTAAAAACTTTAAAGTAAAGATTATCGGTGAAGATGAACTGCAATCCAAATATTGTGCTTGCCTTTCCATAGAAGGCGAACAGCAAAAAAAAGCTATGGGAATGATGATTAATTATCCTTATTTAACTGGTTTTATATTAGATAACGAAATTAAAGAAAATGGCATCCCATTTGTTGAGATAACTAATTGGAATAGAGACAACGATAGCATTATCTATAATTTTTGCTACCCAATTATCTATCATGACAGCCTACCCCGCCATAAAGAGATTAAATACAAGGAATTTAAAAGACAAAAAGCAATAAAAGCTATTTACAATGGTAATTACATCACTTCAGATAGAGCATGGTATAAATTGTTAGACTATGCCGAACGCAAAAATATTAATGTAATCCATGAACCAATTGAGTTCTTTTACAATAATCCTAATCAAGGTGGGGACGAATTAAATTGGAAGGCAGAAATATACTTACCCATAAAATCTGATAATAAATAATATGAGTTTTCAACTTAATAAACTTGGCTACCTATTTTTTTTATGCTTTACCCAAGCTAGTTGTCAAAGTCATGGAAAACTTACTTTGGTCGCAGACATCCCTTCTAGTCTAGAAGAGAATTCGGGTATCCAATTTTACTCAGAAAACTCGATTTGGGTTATAGAGGATAATGGAAATAAAGATAAAATCTATCAATTGGACCAGACTGGTAACATAACAAAAGAGCTTAAAGTCAAAAATGCCAAAAATGATGATTGGGAAGATTTAGCTAAGGATATCCATGGCAATCTGTATATTGGAGATTTTGGAAACAATGGTAATGACAAAAAAAAACTACGTATTTACAAATTACCTAATCCACAAAAAGAAAAAGGAGACAAAATAGATGCTGAAAAAATAGAATTTTTCTATCCTGAACAGAAACACTATCCTCCTAAAGAAACCAAATTATATTACGATACAGAAGCTTTTTTTCACTGGAAAAACTCACTTTATCTTATAACTAAAAACCGTACTAGACCATACGATGGGAAGGCTCTAATTTATAAAGTCCCTGATACAAAAGGAAAATATAAGGCTAAATTAGTAGGCGAATTTATAATTTGTTCCAATCAAAATACTTGTTCTATTACTTCTGCTGATATATCTTCAGATGGTAAAAAAATAGCCTTATTGTCTTATGGCTATCTTACTATATTAACTGATTTTAATTTTGATGATTTTTCTAAAGGAAAAAAACAGCAAATAGATTTGGGAGTCCGAACACAATTGGAAGCAGTTTCTTTTAAAAACGATTCTACGCTATTGCTATCTGACGAAAAGTCTCATACACAAGGTGGAAATCTATACAGCTTAAATCTAAGTAAGCTCTAGAATCCAAAACCTACACCAAAGGCGAAGCGCAGTCCATCCGTACTATTAAATAATCCAAAATTAGCTGATAGTACATTTGAGCCATTGATAAAAAATCCGCCGCCATATGAATTATGCCATGTATTTGAGTCTTCGTCTGGTAACCAAACTCGCCCATAGTCAAAACCGCCAAATATACCAGGTGTAACAGGTAAAAGTCCTGTCTGTCTTTTACGGAAACTAAGTCTTAAATCTGTATTCTGAAAATAAGCTGTTTTTCCATTAAAGCGTTGAAAACGAAATCCTCGAAGCCCATTGTTTGCTCCAATAGTTGCTCCTTGGTAAAACTCAAAGTCATCACCTAAATTAAAATGCCCTTTAAATTTTGTTGCTAAAACCAATCTACCATTAGCTACCAACTTATAATCAAAAGACAAACTCGGAATTATAAAGCCATAAGCTCTGCCAGATTCGCTTAAATTGGTCTTGTATCCTCCATGCAAGGTAAAATCCATCCCCATAGTTGGAAAAGCTTCATTATCAGAATTAGAATAGTTATACTCAGCATCTACTCCAAAAAAATCTTGTTGTGTATCTCTATTAAGATTTGAGAAAAATCCCTCAATAAAACGATCTTCAGTCTCTTCAACATTATAATTTTCATAAGAAGCTCCTACACGCACTTTAGAACCTTGTTGACCTCTCCAAACTAATGAAGGAGCAAATTTGATAGTTCTAATTTTAACACGATTAAAATCTAGTCCCAATTCCTCCTCATCATCATTATTTTCAGTATCGTTACCAAATCCAAAAAAGTTAATTGCAAAATTGGGACTTGTAAACTTGGCATTTAATTCCAAGTTCACATTCTCAAATACATTGGCAAACTCACCATTGTATCCAAAATCAAATCCACTCGTAGCAAAATAATACGCTGCATTAAAAGTATGTTGTTGGGTAAAAGGGTTTTGCCTAAATCCATTAAATGTATATGTATTTGTAATTCCTAAACGAAAACCATCATCTGGATTAAAACCAAGGGCTGGTAACAATTGATTATTACTAGCTTTTATCTTTAAGAACTGGTACGTGTTAGTATCATAGTCTCTAACCTTATGAATTTTACCTCCATAAGCTTCGTCAAAGGTATTTTTCTTGTCTTTAAAATCATAAACATGAACTCCTTTGGTGTTCTCACTAATTTTATAAACATCATTATTATGACCTCCTATTAATCGTAACTTTATTTTACTCTTGGTTTTATTTACTTCAAAAACATCATCATCATCTAAACCATAAATCCAAACTTCTTTTGTAGTAGCTGCATTATACGTTTTATCGAAAAAGAGGTCAGACATTTTTTTGTTTTTGATTCGGAATGCCTTTACAATTAAATCTCCGTTATTAGTTGAATTAATCACAAAATAGTCATCTTTATCCGTACCTGTCACTACACTATATTTATTTATAACTTTAAAATATTCTTGTGCAGTTTCAACTAAATTCACCTTTCTTGATAAAAGTGTTTTCTTAATTTTTGCGATAGTTTCATCTCTAACTTCTTCTGGAAACTGTTCAAAAGCTTTATCTATATGTGACGATGTAAGGTTTTCTTGAATATATTTTGCTTCATTTTCCCAAGTCTTCAAATCAGTTTCAGCTAGCAAAGCCATATCCAATGCAAAAGTCATTGGGGAAGAATTGTAACCTTTAACACTACGTATTTCTTCGTTAAAACCTTCAAATAATTTAAGAGAAGGTATCGCTTTAGATGCGAAACCCATTAACGCCCCATCTCCCAATATTGAAAATGCTTGATCTCTGTCTCTAGGTATTGGCTTAAAAATTCTATTTCCTGTATCATCTTCAATTTGTGCCCATCTCCACTGATCAACATGTCTATCCCAATCACCAACCATCATATCAAAAAGTCTAGCACGTGCATACGCTTTAACATCTACCTTATAATCTTCATCTTTTCGAAGCTTCTTCATTAGGTCATCTGTACTTTCAATCTTCTTAGTATTACCAAAACTTTGTAAGTCATGACCATCAGAAACGTGTTCTTCAATCATATACAACTCATCACCAAAATCCTTATTAAAATCTTCCAAAGCCGATTGTTTAGGTATGTAATATAGTTTAGGGTTTGTATGATACACCCCAACCGCGTCTGATAATTCCCCTATAGTAAAAGGCGCATAAGGGTGTGCTCCGGTATAAAAATCTCGTAAAATAGCTTCTGTAATTGTTCCCTCAAAATCTCCTACTATATATTCTTCTTGAAAAGCTAGTGCCTGTAAATATAGTTCTGCACTTTTTTTAAGTGCTCTCATTACAAATTGTCTACCATCTTTGTGTTCTAGTCGTAATGATTTTGATTGATGTCCACCTCCTTTTCGTACAGGTCTTAATCCACCTAATAACGTATCCAAATCCACAGTTGGAGCTTTTACTTTTGTAGCGTAATATTTTCTATAACGTTCTCCCCATATTGTTTTAAAGAAACCTGTTTTATCAACTTCTTCATCTGTATAAACTGAAGCTTCTACAAATGCAGGAAATTTTGACTCTACATTAAACTTTTGTTTTTCCCTATTTGGAGGTAATACCTGAGTGCTATACAAAAGACTTTCTACATTATTTTCAATTCCGTAAAAGTCTACTTTAGAAGAACCATCTTTATAAACTTCCAAGACAGCATAGCCAGTCTTACCAGTAGAAAATTTACTGCCATTCAACAATCTAGTTGCTCCTTTTTTTGCACCTGAACCACTTACGATTTGCGGTGTGTTCTCTTCAACTATATATTGTAGTGTATGTTCATGTCCTGAAGCAAAAATAACTTTGTCTGAATATTGTGCTAGAGTAACCAAACGTTTTTTTAATTGGTTGTAGCGCTTGTTCTGTATATCTGCTATCGATGCTCCAGATGTTCTTCTAAGAAGGTTAACAAAAGTTCCAATAATGGGTAATGGTACTTTTCCATTGCTTGGATATATGTTTTGTTTAAAAGAATATTGACCTCCATGAGAACCATAAGAAAACATTGGATGATGCATGGCTATAATAGTTGTCTTTTGACTATTATCTTTTATAGCGTCTTCCATAGCAAGAAAAAAACGTTCTCTATCTTTTATTTCGCAATCATCATTAATATCTGGTTTATTATCCCAATTAGTTAGATACCATTCTGTATCTATAACAATGACTGTTACCTCATCATTTACTTCAATTTCCTCAATTGGACATCCATTATCTGGAGAAAAAGCCTTCTTATCATCTAAGTATTCTTCAACATATTTTTCTTGTCTTTTTAGTCCTTTTAAATCTTCATTGTACCAATCATGATTCCCTGGGATAAAAACTGGTTGCCCTTTAAAATTTGATAATGTGTTTAATTGTGCATCTAAATGGCTTTTAGCTTCTATATAAGCCTTTGTTGAATCTTTTTTATCTAGCATACCTGCAGGATAAATATTGTCCCCTAAAAAAATAGCAGTGCTATTATTTGGAGCGCTTTCTAGTCTAGATTTAAAAGATTTAAGAACCGGATTCATACCTCCAATTGGTGATAAACCCGCATCACCAATCAAATAAAAAGTATGTGTCGTTTCTTTATTACTATCGACGAATTGTCTTGTAAATTCTTCAGCATACTTTGGCTTGTATGTAGCACAACTAACTATTAGTAATACCAAGGTAGTTAAGTAAATTTTTTTCATATCACAGGGCTTAGTTCCAAAATTTTGTATTTTGGATTATTCAATATACAACTATGTCAGAGATTGTTCAAAAAGCTGAAGAATTTGTTACTAAAATTCTTAAAGATAAACTTGATAAAAAATTTCTGTATCATAATTTAAAACACACGCAACGTGTTGTTAAAAGCACTAAAGAGTTGCTTGAAAACCATAACTTGAATGGTAAGGATTATGAAAATTCGCTAGTGGCAGCCTGGTTTCATGACACCGGCTATACTGCTGGAGTCGAAAATCATGAAGAAGCAAGTTGTAAAATTGCTTCTGAATTTTTAAAAAAGGAAGCTTATGCAGAGGATGATATAAAAAAAATAGGAAGTTTGATAATGGCGACCAAACGCCACTATATACCTCAAAATCTGCAAGAAAAAATTATTAGAGATGCAGATTCTTCTCATTTTGCGCAAAAAAGCTATTGGGAAACAACAGATTTTTTAAAAGAAGAGCTAAAAAAGTTAGGCATTGCTAATCATAGTGATAAGCAATGGCGGAATGAGAATATAAAAATGTTTCGAAATGAACATCAATTTTATACCTCTTATGCAAAGGAAAACTGGGAAAGCGCCAAACAAAAAAATCTAACACAGTTATTAAAGGATAAAAAAACTGAAAAACAAATAGCTAAAAAAGAACAACTTAAGGCTAAATATAAAAGTGAAAGCCCAGACAGAGGCATTCAAACCTTATTTAGAGTTACATTAAAAAATCATTTGACTTTAAGTGATATTGCAGATACTAAAGCCAATATCTTATTGTCTGTTAATGCAATAATAATTTCTGTTGCACTGTCTAACCTTATCCCAAAATTAGATAACCCTTCAAATGGTTATTTGATTTATCCAACACTAATTTTCATCACTTTTAGTGTTATTTCTATGGTTTTAGCAGTTTTGGCAACAAGACCAAATGTTACCGGTGGTAAGTTTACTAAAGAGGATGTAGAAAAGAAAAAAGTAAACCTTTTATTCTTTGGAAACTTTCATAAAATGAGTTTGCCTGAATACGAATGGGCTATTCAAGAACTAGTTAAAGACAACAAATTTATCTACTCTTCTTTAACTAAGGATTTGTATTTTCTAGGTTTAGTACTAAACAGGAAATATAAAATATTGAGGCTTACCTATGCTATCTTTATTATCGGAATTGTAATTTCTGTGTTGGCATTTGGAATAGCATTTCGCTTTTTTGGTCCAGACAGAATGGTAATGTAATTACAACTTAAGTTCTTCCATTAAATCATCATAAGTGTATGTTTTTGTAGATTTTTCATCTGTCTTGTAAAGAATTTCTGCTCTAATTGCTTTAAGCCCCGTTACTCCTTGCAAACCTTCTAATTCTACAATCTCTATATTATTAGTAAAATACCCTTTAGATTTTAAGAATTTTACATAACGTAAGTATTCTTTTTCATCCTTTTTTTGAGAATACACAATTGCAAGTTTTCCTTTTTGAGTTAGACGTTCGTTTGTACCTTTTACATAAGATTTATCAATTCGTTTTTTGATAATCTCATACCGGGCATTATAAGTTCCATCTACATCAAATCGTTTTTCATCCATTCTAAACCGAATCGCTAAAGGAGTACTATAAACCAACATTAGTGAAGCAACGTCTAATTGTATGGGGAGATTAGGTTTTAATGCATAGTGCTTATTTTCCATCTCTACCATTATCTGTAATTGCCAAAGCCTAAGATTATTAAGGTAAAGGGAATCAAAATTTCTATCGTTAGCAATCTGGCTCCCTATATACATATTATGTTCAACTCCATCTGTCTTATACCTCTCAAAATAATGAGGAAACATCTCTTGAGCCGCTAGCTGTTTTTTATCTAGCATGGCCGCTAGCTTTTTATTTATTTCCATTACACTTTCATCATAATTACGACGATGATCGTAATATGACTCCGTTTCTGCATCTATCTTGCTCTCATAAGAAAGAATTAACTCTTTAAGTTTTTTGTCTTCTCTCTTTAAATGATGAAAAACTGGATTAATTTCTTCTTGAACAAAATCAAAAATTGCTTGTTCACTATTTGTATGTAAGGTTTCTCTAATCTCTTCTAAATAGTCATTTACACGAAACATTAATTCGTCATAAATTGGAAGTTTAAATTTTTTCCAGGCTTCATTTACTACAGAATAAATTTCTGAAAGCTGAATCATTAAATCTCGTTGTATAGCTAGATTTCTTTCTCTTGAAGAATCTTTAATATCTATTTGGCCATATAATGGATAAACATCTTTAAAAACAATCTCTTTAAAAGCTGGTTGATTTCCACTAAGTTGATCTGTCATAAACCGCTTTGCTTCTTCTTGAAATTTCCAATACACAGAAGAATGAACAGTTGTACACTCATGTTGAATAATAGCATCAATCAAATTTTGTTCCTCCTCAATAGATCTAAGAACTGCAGAAACAATAAACGGCATTACATCTACAAGCTTGTTAGCATTTATGCTATTTAGCTCGTTAACCTTAGTAGATACCAATTCCAAAACACCTAAAAGATTACCTTCATCAGCTATTGGAGCTAAAATTGCACTTTTAATACCCTGCTCATACAAATTTTTGTAAGGTTGAACTTTTCCTTCAGATTTTTTATAGTATTTCTCAACATTAGAAATGGCGTAGTAAGTGCTTTCTTTTAATAATTTACCGTATGAGTAATCACACAACATGGTGTCACAAGATTCCATTTCTTGACCTTTAAGAAGATAACTTTCTATCCCTTTTCCATGAATCTTTAAAAATCTATTTGTATTAGGGTCATATCCTGCAAATCCTACATTAATACCGTTTAAACTAAAAAGGGAACTAAACGTACTTTGAAAATCTTCCATAAAATTTTCGCTACCGCGTTTGTTACTACCTATTAAGCTCGATTTTATTTGAGAAATAGAATGTTCCGCTGTAACATCAAATAGATTAGAAATAACAAATCCTTTTGTGATAAAACTATTCGGTGGTATTTTCTCTTTCCAAAGCTCTAAATCTTCAAAGTTCTCTAATAATTCATCAACATCACTTTGCTTTAAATCTTTGGCTTTCTCTGTTGGAGTAATTTCCATAAAATCAGCATTATATAAAATACGATAATGCCTTATTACTCCATTTTTATCTGGAATATCATAAAAAAGAGGTCTCTTAAAATCTAAATTAAAACCATAATAGAAACTTAGAATAACCGTACACTGTATCATATAATGCATGTCGTCCGGCATATTTCTCATTTCTAATTCATATCCTTCACCAGCATCTTCAATAACTTTTTGAAAACGTTTAGATGAATTAAAAACCAAATTAGCATAGGGTATAGAAGCGGTTTTTATTTCATTATTAGTCAAAACCTGCGAAAAAGTATCTGCCAAAATAATGCTTATAACGTCTTTTCGCTCCTCAAGAATAGAAAGGTCGTCGAAACCTTCACGAAGTTCTGGGTAGGGAGCTTGAGCATCAAGAACATATTTTGCCCTTGCAGCAAGAGATTCATCTGTACTCTTTAATTGCTCATCATAATGATTAAGCAACTTATTAAAGCTAACTAACTGCAACATTGGCGATTCTCCATTATTCTCCTTTATCATACCCATATTAGTCTGGTTTTCTAGTATAAAATTACAAAAAGTAGAAATACAGTATTGTTAATGTAATCATTATGGTTTTGACAACTTTTTTATGATCTTTAAAGAAATTTAAAAATGTCCTCATTTTCAAGATTAGATAAGGCTTATAAAACTGCGAAACACATTGTTTTTAATGATGCTTCTAAGTTTATCTTTTTTAGTGATTGTCATAGAGGAGATAATAGTTTTGCAGATGATTTTGCTAATAATAGAAATATTTATTTTCATGCATTAAACCATTATTATCAGCAAGGATTTCAGTATTGTGAGCTTGGAGACGGTGATGAGTTATGGGAGAACTTAAATTTCGAATCTATTTTTGAGGCCCACAAAAATGTCTACCAATTACTACGTAAATATCATTTAGAAAACAGATTACACATGGTTTGGGGTAATCATGATATGGTATATAGGGATCAATCTTATGTAGATAAAAACCTATCTAGTTATTTTGAACCTATTGATGGAGTTGATAAAGAACTTTTTGAAGGTCTAACATACAATGAAGCATTGGTACTAACACATGAAAAAACAGGTCAAGAAATATTTTGCACACATGGTCACCAAGCAGATTGGTGGAACTACCGTTGTTGGCGTATTGGGCGTTTTTTAGTTAGGATTTTATGGAAACCTTTACAGGTTGTAGGTATAGCAGACCCAACAAGTCCTGCTAAAAATTATAAAGAGCTTATTCGTATTGAAAAAAGGATTAAACGTTGGATTTTAAAGAATAATCTAAAAATTATTATCGCAGGCCATACCCATAGACCTCGTTTTCCAGAACCTGGTCAGATTCCTTTTTTTAATGATGGTAGTTGCGTTCATCCAAGAAGTATCACTGGAATTGAAATTGAAAATGGGCAAATTACCTTAATAAAGTGGCAAATAGCCACCAAACCCGATGGAACTTTACAAATTGTACGTTTGGTTTTAGAAGGACCAGAAAAGTTAGCAGATTATATTGAAAATTAGTCCTTCATCGAAAAAAACAAGGATTTAACAACTCATTATCAGCCTTGTGGCAAGGTATTTGTTAATTTTGATTGATTTTACCGACTTAATTTTAGATGAAACATACTTTATTCATTTTAGCTTTTCTTTTTTGTGGTCATCTTTTGGTTGCACAAGGGGATATTCCTACTACTAAGCCTTTAAAAATAGGAGCTAAAAATAATCTAGATGTAAAAGCAAGTAATAAAGGTACGGCATTAAGAATGCCCTCTGTATTAGATAAAAGTCTTACCTCAAAAAATAATAAACCAACAATCCAAATGTTGCCCACACGAGAATTAGTTAGTGCAGGGCATGACATGGTGATTGACCCTAAAGTTGGTGCTCGTGAGAAAAAAGGTTCCAAAGAACATTTTGGAGACCAGTATTTAGGCGATGTTAAAACAGGTGCTAAATTTATTGGTATAGTTTGTAGAGATCATGAATTTGTAGATGGTGATCGCGTTAAAATCTACCTGAATGGAGAAGTAGTAGAACCTAATATTTTATTATCTGGTTCATATAAAGGGATAAACATAGATTTAACCAAAGGGTTTAATAGAATAGATTTTGAAGCTTTAAACCAAGGTTCCTCAGGACCAAATACTGCGCAAGTTATCATTACTGATGATTTAGGTAAAATTATTCATAACAACAAATGGAATCTTTCTACAGGTTCTAAGGCTAGTATGATTGTTATTAAAGAAGAATAGAATTATTCTCCAGGCTTATAAGTTTTCTTAGCTCTCTTTAAAACATCTGTTTTATAAAAAGGTACATCTTTCCAATCGACGTCAGCATATTTCTGAATCTGGTCATTAAAATGAGGGGACTTTGGATTTCCACTTTGTCCACCTGCTAAAATAGTTTTAGCTTTCACTTTTTCTCCAAATTCAACTGCAGCCACAAAACTATTCCCTCGTGTACCATATATTTTCTTTGCTCCTTCAGTTGTGTATCTTGCTCCGTAAGCTGCTAAAGCACCCCATCTGCCTGATGCAAACCCAATAGGAATACTTGGTTTGTTGTCATCAAATTCTTGACGTATATCTCCGTTCAATCTTTGGTAACGATTTACCTCTCCCCATGGCATTTTCCAAGTACCAAAATCCTCGGTTAATTGGTCTATAGTTTTTTCGAATATTTTAAGTTGTTCTCCTTTTTCTTTTCCCCAAAATTCTAATCGTTCCATACTAGATAATCCCTTTGGATACTTACCTTCTCTATAATAACGTGTTCCATAAAAGTGTGCCAAAGTCATAGCAATAGACTCTTTAGAGGTTTTATAATCCCAATTTTCTAATACTTGAATAGCCTCTCTTAATTTTGGGTTTTTATCATCATAATTATTATAGATATTAATTAAACCGGGGATTAAAGCTTTAAAAGCTGGTAAATATGGGTCGTGTGCCACTTTAATTAAGCTGTCTAAAGTATAGCCCTTTCTACCCTTTAGTAGTTCAATAGCATGTACACCTCTAAAATTTTCTTGGTCACGAGACATATAATAAGGGTAATTTTCTTTTTTTGGGCTGAACTCTACAGCTGAAGTAAATGGAGTAGAATTACAATTCTGAATCCAACCGTTTTCTGGGTTTAGAACTAATATATTTTCGTTTACCGCATGTAAGCCTTGCCAATCTGTTTTTGGATTAAAACCATCCACTGGTTTTGAATAGTCAAAGCTTACATCGCGTTTTGGCACAAAATTACCATGGAAATAAGCAATGTTTCCTTCAGCATCTGCATAAACCGTGTTGTTGCTAGAGTTGGTTCTAATATCCATCATCTCACGAAATCCTTCGTACCCATCTTGCTTTGTTCTAATAAAAGATTGTTCTAAAGCTTTTATAGGTTCCCACATCATAGCAGAAGCTGTCCACATATTATCTACCATATGGGTTACCGGACCATGATGCGTTCTATAAGTGGGAAAAGTCTTTGTTTTTAGGTTATTGCCATCTTTATATTTTAAACTTATCTCTGAAACTTCAACTGGTCTTAATTCTTCCCCATATTGATACATAATATTTCCGTCCAACGAAGTAATATTTTCTTTGAACTCATCCGTTACATCTGTGTAGGTAGAGGTATGCATCCACCCTGTTTTTTCATTAAAGCCTTGATAAACAAAAAACTGACCCCATGTTACTGCTCCATATGCATTTAGTCCTTCTTCTGAAGCTATATGGACCTCCCCTCTAAAATAAAATGAAGTATGCGGATTAATCAATAACATAGCATTTCCAGATTGTGTTAAATCTCCAGAGATAGCAATTCCATTAGAGCCTTGTGGCTCCGCCATTTCTTCTTCCTTTTCAATGGCTATTAATTCCGCTTGGGGAATCTCCATTTCGCTTTCATAAAATGCTTCTATCTTTCGGGTAGAAATACGTTCTATATCGCCACCAATACTTCCCTCACTAAAATACATAGGCATCCAGGGTTCAAAACGAGTCAATAATTTTGGTTTTACCTCTGGGTGGGTGTATAGATAATAATTTATTCCATCAGCAAAAGCATCACACAGTTCTTTTAACCAATCAGGGCTTTTTTCATAGTTAGCCTTAGCTTCTTCCTCTGTCATAAAAAGTTTAGCTCTTAAATCGCTGTAAATTGCATCTTCGCCTTCCACTTCTGCTAACCTGCCTGTAGCCCAAATATAGTTTTGCTCTACACGATTAAAGTCATCTTCACACTGCGCGTAAAGAAGTCCAAAAACTGCATCAGCATCTGTCTTTCCATAAATATGGGGCACGCCAAAATCATCACGAATAATTTCAATGTTTTCGGCTTGTTCTTGCCATTCTTCTTGCTCTGTTTTTAACTTATTATCCGTCTTACAGGCGAATACTAGAAGAATTATAAAAATGAAATTAATAACGCGCATATAAATATTATTTAATATTATGAAAATACGAGAATTACAGGGTATTTGCTAATTACCAGCTGCCACTAGATCCACCACCTCCAGAACTTCCTCCTCCGCCAGAAAACCCTCCAGAACTGCCCCCAGAACTTCCACCAAACGAATGAGATCCAGAAGAAGAAAAAGTTTTCCTCATATATCTCTTATTAGTTTTAAACCACGAAATATCCAAATCTTCTTTCCCTTTTAGGCGTATCTTTATTAATGCAATTAACAAAGCAACTCCAAAAAAAGGTGCCAAAAGCCATAAAAATTGCTCAGGCTTATCCAGTAAGTACTCATATTTTTTAAAATCAACTCCATAAATAGCAGAACTTACAATTACAGGAATCAAAATAAACATCAAACCAAAAGAACTGCTAAGTCCTGCAAAAGGAATAATAAAAAGCCCATGAAAAAATCCAAGTTTTCCTGTAAACATTCCCCTAAAAACTTCGATTAAATTTCGATATGATTTTACAAAAAAGAACCCTCCAACACCTACAAAAAGGGATAAAAATCCAATCATAAATATGATTCCTATGTTTTTGTTCTTTTTTTCACTTGCTGCCATCTCAGCTTTAAACTCCTCAAGGGTTTCTGGGTTTTTTAGATATAAGATAATTTCATCTGTTGCAGTGCTTATTCCTTCAAAATAAAGTTCCTCTTTAAATCTAGGAATCATTGTGTTCCTAATAATACGAGAGGCAATTGCATCTGTAATATAGGGCTCCAAACCATAACCTACCTCAATTCTAACTTTTCTATCGTTACTAGAAAAGAGTATTAAAATCCCATTGTCTTTGTCTTTCTGACCTAATCCGTTTTCATTAAAAGTGCCATTTGCATAAGTTTCTATGCTTTCGTAACCTAGTTCTCTTATGGTTAAAATTACTAGCTGGTTGGTAGTTTCATTTTCAAAGTTGGTCAACTTCGATTTAAGTTCTTCTAGCTGGTTTGAGGTAAAAATCCGAGCACTATCTGTTACTATTTCTCGCAATTCCAGATATGAATTCTGCGAAAAAATCGAGAATGAAACTGATAAAAGAAAAATTAAAAGTGCTTTCTTGAGCATTATCCTAATAAAGACTTATTCCTCAAAGATACATTAGTCTCTTAAAAACGAGATTATCGTTTTTTACATAACACTTTCAACCTAATTTTCTCTTCAATTTCTAGTAACTTGCAGTTCTTTTTTCAAATAACTTATGGCAGATAAAAAAGTTAGTATTCTCAAAGCGTTTAAAACTATTATATGGCCAAGAAGAAAATTGGTATTTATTGGTTTATTCTTAATAGTTATTAGTAAAGCAGCTAGTTTTGTAGCACCTGTCTCCTTACGTTATTTTTTAGATGACATTGTTCCTAATAAAAACTATGACCTTCTAAAAATTTTAGTAATAGTAGTAATTGCTTCTTTTTTGATACAAGCAGTAATGTCTTTTCTATTAACTAAAGTACTCAGTATCCAAGCACAATATATGATTTCTGAGTTACGTGCTCAAGTACAAAAGCAAGTGCTTTCATTACCTATTCGCTTTTTTGACAACACTAAATCTGGTGCACTAGTTTCTCGAATTATGAGCGATGTGGAAGGAGTTCGCAATCTTATAGGAACAGGTCTTGTACAATTGGTTGGTGGAACCATAACTGCTGTAGTCTCTTTAATTCTCTTATTGCGTATAAGTCCTACAATGACATTACTAACTTTTGTACCACTCATACTTTTTGCCTTCATAGCATTAAAAGCCTTTAAAATTATACGTCCAGTTTTTAGAGAACGTGGTAAAATAAATGCAGAAGTTAAAGGCAGATTAACTGAAACTCTAGGGGGAATTAGAGTTATAAAAGGGTTTAACGCCGAAGAACAAGAAGGAAAGGTTTTTGAAAATGGAGTAGAGCGTCTATATAAGAATGTAAAAAAGAGTTTAACAGCTACTGCGGTAATGACAAGTTCTTCTACCTTTCTTTTGGGACTAGCCACGACAGGGATTATGATGGGATATGGAGGTTATAAAATGATGGAAGGCGAACTTACTACTGGACAATATTTTGAGTTTACTTTCTTATTGGCATTAATGGTCGCCCCTATTGTGCAGATGAGTAATATTGGGAGTCAGTTAACTGAGGCATTAGCAGGCTTGGACAGAACTGAAGAGTTAATGAATGAAACTTCTGAATCTGATGAAAAAGATCGTACTATTCAATTATCTAAAATTCATGGCGATGTTTCTTTTAAAAATGTTTCTTTCTCCTATGAAGAAGATAAAGATGTTTTACATAACATTAGTTTTGAAGCTAAATCAGGAGATGTGATTGCTTTAGTAGGCAGTTCAGGCTCCGGAAAATCTACTATCGCCGGTTTGGCTGCAAGTTTTTTAAATCCCGATTCTGGGCAAATTACTATTGATGAAAATGATTTGGCCAAGGTTGATTTAACAAGCTTTCGCCAATTTTTAGGTGTTGTTTTACAAGACGATTTTTTATTTGAAGGCACTATTAGAGCTAATATTTTATTCCCTAGACCTAATGCTTCAGAAGATGAGCTTAAAGCTGCTGTGGAAGCCGCCTACGTAGACGAGTTCACTGACCGTTTTGATGATGGTTTAGACACGTTGATTGGCGAGCGAGGCGTAAAATTATCTGGAGGTCAACGGCAGCGTATTGCCATAGCAAGAGCGGTTTTAGCCAATCCAAAAATTTTAATTTTAGATGAAGCAACCTCTAATTTAGATACAGAGAGTGAAGCTTTGATTCAAAAAAGTCTAGCGGAATTAACAAAAGGTAGAACCACTTTTGTAATTGCCCATCGTTTAAGTACCATCCGTAAAGCAAATCAGATTCTAGTAATTGAAAATGGTAGAATTGCCGAACAAGGAACGCATGAAGAACTTATTGCAACTGAAGGCAGGTATTATAACTTGTTTACATATCAAGCTAGAATTTAAACCTCTTCTGGTGCAAGTTCTACTTCGAGTCCATCCAATTCGGGTGTCATATGTATTTGGCAACCTAAACGAGAATTGTCTTCTACGTTAAAAGCTTCGGCAAGCATTGCGTCTTCATCATCGGACATTTCAGGTAATTCGTGTTCGGATTTTATATAGCATTGGCATGAAGCACACATAGCCATTCCGCCACAAATACCTATTGTACCTTCTGGGGCTAGTTCATAAGAACGAACCACCTCCATCAGGTTCATATTCATATCTGTAGGTGCATCAATTTCATGAGAAACTCCTTCCCTGTCTGTAATCCTAATTTTTATGTCATTCATATTAAATAATCGGTTCTTGATCCCTCGACAAGCTCAGGATGACATTGTTCAATTTTATCAATCTATTGATTTAACAACGGCCTTTGGCGCTTCTTTTTTACTGCCATCAAAACCTGTTACGCCACCCACTGTAGTGTATTTCATTACATATTTCTTATCTGGAAAAATACGCTGATAAGCGCTTTGGCACATTAAGGTTGCTTCGTGAAAGCCACAAAGAATTAACTTTAGCTTCCCTGGATACGTGTTTACATCACCAATGGCATAAATACCAGGAATATTAGTTTGATAATCTAAAGTGTTATCAACTTTAATAGCATTTTTTTCAATCTCTAACCCCCAATCTCCAATAGGTCCTAACTTAGGGGAAAGACCAAATAGTGGTATAAAATTATCAACCTCAACTCTCGTATTTTCTTTAGTAGCAGTATTTTGGACTACTACTGATTTTAAATTAACATCTCCTTTTAATTCAACAACTTCTGCTGGTGTTATTAGGTTAATCTTACCCAAATTTTTAAGTTCTTGAACCTTCTCAACAGAATCTAGGGCTCCTCTAAATTCGTTTCTGCGATGTACCAAAGTAACTTCAGAAGCCACATCAGCTAAAAAAATAGCCCAATCCAAAGCAGAATCTCCACCACCAGCAATCAGTACTTTTTTATTTCGATACACTTCAGGGTCTTTAATAATATAAGCTAGACCATTATCTTCAAATTTTTCAAGATTATCTAACTTTGGTTTTCTAGGTTCAAAACTTCCTAATCCACCAGCGATAGCAACAATTGGAGCGTTGTGTTTAGTTCCATTGTTGGTAGTAACAACAAAGGTTTCATCCTCTAATTTTTCAATAGTTTCTGCGCGTTCACCTAAAGTAAAACCTGGTTGAAAAGGTTTTATTTGTTCCATTAAATTAGCTACTAAATCTCCTGCAAGTATTTCGGGAAATCCTGGAATATCATAAATTGGTTTTTTAGGATAAATCTCTGAACATTGTCCACCAGCCTGCGGTAAAGCGTCTATTAAATGACATTTTAATTTTAAGAGACCTGCCTCAAAAACAGCAAAAAGTCCCGTAGGCCCTGCACCAATAATAAGTATATCGGTTTTTATCATGAAACTATTTTCGGTAGAATAAAACTAAGTTTTGTAAGAGAAATAAATCTATGATTTTTATCAGGTTAACTTAGATTAACGACTTCTTCAATCTGTGGGACATATTTTTTAATTGTCATCTCTACGCCACTCTTTAAAGTCATCTGGTTTACACTACAACCAATGCAGTTTCCTTCTAATTTCACTTTTACTGAGATATCATCATCTATTGATATTAATGAAATATCACCTCCATCGCTCTGTAAAAAAGGACGAATCTCATCTAAAGCTTTCTCAACATTTTTTCTAACTTCTTCTGATGTCATGAGAATTTATTTTTTAACAGCAGAACAACCTGCCATTGTTGTAATTTTAATTGCTTCTGTAGGTGGTAAAGCTGTATTTCTATTCACTAGCTCTTGAACCACATTTTTTGTTAGTTCCTCAAAAGCTTCTTCTGTTGGAGTTGCCGTTTGTAAAGCTGCTGGTCTACCAACGTCTCCCGCTTCTCTAATACTTTGTACTAAAGGAATTTCTCCTAAAAAAGGAACTTTTAAATCCTCAGCTAAGTGCTTTGCACCATCCTTCCCAAAGATATGATATTTGTTCTCAGGTAATTCTTCTGGTGTAAAATATGCCATATTTTCCACTATACCTAACACTGGAACATTAATCGATTCTTGTTGAAACATTGCAACTCCTTTACGCGCATCTGCCAAAGCTATCTCTTGCGGAGTACTCACAACTACTGCTCCAGTTACTGGTAACGATTGCATAATGCTTAAGTGAATATCACCTGTTCCTGGAGGTAAATCGAGTAATAAAAAGTCTAATTCTCCCCAGTGCGCATCAAAAATCATCTGATTTAAAGCTTTTGATGCCATAGGACCTCGCCATATCACTGCTTGGTTAGGTTGTGTAAAAAAGCCTATGGATAATAGTTTTACACCATAGTTTTCTACTGGTTTCATTTTATTCTTTCCATCAACATTTATGGAAAGTGGTTTTTCTAAAGCGACATCAAACATAATAGGCATTGATGGACCATAAATATCTGTATCCAACAAACCTACATTAAAACCCATTTTAGCTAAAGTAACCGCTAAATTTGCGGTAACAGTTGATTTACCAACCCCTCCTTTACCAGAGGCTACAGCTATAATACTTTGGATGCCTGGAATTGGTTTTCCTTTTATCTCATTAACCTTAGGCTTTGTAGCTGCTTCAACTTTAAGGTTAACCTTAATTTTAGCTTTTTGATATACCTTCTCGTGAATAATTTTTAAAATCTCTACTTCCGTTTTCTTTCGTGCTTGTAGGCTAGGATTTTTTATAGTTAAATCCACTTCTACCTCATCTCCAAAAACTTGAACATTTGTTACCGCACCGCTTTCAACCATATTCTGACCTTCACCAGGTACAGTAATGTTCTCTAATGCTTTTAAGATTTCTTTTTTATCTAACTTCATTAATCCAATTTACTTGTCTGACAACACTTTGAAAAGCACAGTCGTTTAAACTGATTCTAAATTACAAAGATACGGCGTAGCCTTTAGATTCTGAAGTTGATAGATTGAAAATGAAGATGATAAAATAGGCAAGACTTATCAATAATAAGGTCCCAATTCTTTCCCAGGGTCCCAAAAGTGCTTTTCAAAATCAACTATTTGGTTATCAATAACTTCAATACCTTCATTTTCCAATAATTGTTGCATTAGGTTTGTGCCATCAAAATGCTGTTTTCCAGTTAGCAATCCCACTCTATTTACCACTCTATGAGCGGGTACATCTTTTGCTAATGAATTATTCATTGCCCAGCCAACCATTCTGGCACTTCTCGCAGCTCCTAAATATTTAGCAATTGCTCCATAAGAGGTAACACGACCGTAAGGAATCTTTTGGGCAACTTCATAGACTTTATCAAAAAAATTCTTTTCTTCCATTAGTGATAATAAATGCGGACTAAAGTTATGGTTAACAATACTAACATTAGCCCACTTAAAATATAGTTGGAGTTCTTTGAAAAACGATTTGTCTTACGTTCCATTTTATTAAAATAGAATGCGTACAAGTACATTACTAAAAAGGTTCCTAAGCCAGCTGCCAAAATAAAAACAACTTCATCCATTACTTTATAATTCATGAAACCTTGCCTATGAAATAGTGAGTTTAAACCACTGTAATATGGAACAGTCAATAAGTTAATTGCAGCTAAAAAAAGACCTTTTGAAAAACTACTTCTTCTCTTTCCGGGTTGAAATTGAATTTGTTCTACATTAGCTCTTCTGGCTTTTAAAAAGAAAAATACAGCTAAAACCCCAAACACTACGATAGCAACTTGCATCAACCAACCAATAACTTCAGAGTTTCTAGAAAGGTACTTCGCTATCCTAACTGCTAAGTAAGTTTGTAACATTACCATTACAGCAACTCCTAAACCAAATATTATACCATTAGCTTTCCCTTTTTCGACACTCATCTTAGCGGCATTTACATTTAGCAAGCCTGGAGGGGCTGAAGCTAAAAAGGCTGCCAAAAAAGTAGCTAAGAACAGTAGTAATAGTTGCATAGTTAGTCGGTCATTCTAAACTGAATGTAAGTGATTGGTTTTCCTTTCTCAAGATACTGATTTTCGTAGAATGTCTGAATTTTTAAAACTTCTCCCGGACTTCCTTCATTTTTATAAACATCGTGATTAGCATATACTATTTCATGTTTAAGTCCATGAAGTAAGCCAAGTGTATACCCATGCATAAATTCACTATCTGTTTTTAGATGCATTAACCCATTAGGTTTTAAAACTTTTTTATACTTCTTAAGGAAAACCTCGTTTGTCATCCTATGCTTGGTTCGCTTGTACTTAATCTGCGGATCAGGAAAAGTTATCCATATTTCTGAAACTTCTCCTTCTGCGAATAATTCATCAACCAATTCTATCTGGGTTCTTATGAAAGCAACATTACTCAAACCCCCTTCTAGTGCAGTTTTAGCACCACGCCAAAAGCGAGCACCTTTAATATCTATACCAATATAGTTTTTGTTTGGATTTAGTTTTGCTAAGCCAACTGTATATTCTCCTTTTCCACATCCCAATTCCAAAACTATTGGATTGTTATTCTTAAAAAATGAACTCCACTTTCCTTTAAATTCAAAATCAGCTACAACTTCTTCCCTAGTCGGTTGAATTACATTAGAAAAAGTTTCGTTTTCTGCAAAGCGTTTTAGTTTATTCTTACTTCCCAAAATAAAATTTTAATTGTACAAAACTAAGGAAATCTATATCGTGCAACAGTTTAAATTTTTCAGAAAGAATTAAGGTAGTTTAATCTTTATTATTGTATTTCTCTAGTGTAAAAGAGAATTCTGAGCCTATATCTTCCTCACTCTCAACATAGATTTTTTCGCCATGAGCTTCAATAATGTGTTTTACTATAGCCAGACCAAGTCCAGATCCACCTACATTTCTATTTCCGGTTTTATCTACGCGATAAAAACGTTCAAAAAGTCTAGGAATATGCTCCCTTGAAATTCCTTCCCCATTATCGGTTACACGAACAATAACTTTATTACGGATTAAGTTCTCTACACTAACTTCTGTTGTACCATTTTCATGGCCATACTTAATCGAATTAACTAATAAATTTGTAAGTACTTGTTGGATTTTTTCAGCATCTCCAATCACATATATTGGATTAACATACTCCATATCAAAAGTCAACTTAATATGCTTTTTAGCTGCTTTCATCTCTAGAAGATCAAAGACATTTCTAATCAATTCAATAATATCAAACTCTTCTTTTTCAAGGTTTAAGTCTCCAACTTCTAGCTTTGTAATTAAATCTAAATCCTTGACAATGTAAATTAAACGGTCGACACCTTTACTGGCTCGTTTTAAATATTTTTCACTAACCGCATCATCTTTTAAAGCACCATCAAGCAAGGTTAGAATATACCCTTGCACTGTAAATAATGGTGTTTTTAGTTCATGTGAAACATTTCCTAAAAAATCTTTTCTATACTCTTCTCTAATTTTAAGTGCATCTATTTCAAACTTTTTATCCTGAGCAAATTTTCCTATCTCCTCAGTCAAGGTTTTCATATCTGTAGTTATTGGTTTTGAAGAAAAAGATGAAGATTCTAATAAAGAAACATCATCATATATTTTTTTTACCCTTCTATAGATAAAACGCTCTACTCTTGCTTGGAGCATTAAAAAAGAGATGAGGAAAGAAAAAGGTAAGAATAAGAGTAATTGTTCCCAATTAAAACTTTGGGTTAACCAAAAAATAGCGGCTAATACAGCCGTGAGTAATATAGAAATATATAGGGAAGAACGCAGGGCAAATCTATACGTCTTTTTAAGCTTAATAGCCATTATAATACAAACTTATACCCTACTCCTTTTACAGTTTTAAAGTGATGGTCTCCTATCTTTTCTCTTAGTTTACGAATATGAACGTCAATAGTTCTTCCACCAACAACAACTTCATTTCCCCAGACTTTATCTAGAATAACCTCCCTTTTAAATACCTTACTTGGTTTGGATGTTAATAATGCCAAAAGTTCAAATTCTTTACGTGGTAAAATAATCTCTTGACCATCATTCACGATTTTATATTCTTCACGGTTAATTATAATATTGCCGACTTTAACAATATCTTCCACTTCTTCTTTACCTTCTTTTAATCTTCTTAAGAGTGCTTTAACCTTGCTAACCAATAATTTTGGCTTTATTGGTTTTGTTATGTAATCGTCTGCACCAGCGTCAAAACCAGCAACTTGAGAATAGTCTTCGCCACGTGCCGTTAAAAAGGTAATAATAGTATTCTCGAGACCAGGTGTGTTTCGCATTATTTCGCATGCTTCAATACCATCCATCTCTGGCATCATTACATCTAAAATAATAAGATGAGGATGCTTTTTTTTAGCTTTTGCAACTCCCTCGACCCCATTTTTTGCAGTAAAAACTTCATAACCTTCAGAAGAGAGATTATAGCTAACGATTTCAAGAATATCCGGCTCGTCATCTACCAAAAGTATCTTAATATCATTAGTTTTCATAGGGTGTTTTATTTAGTTGTATTTCAAATGTAAAGATAATACAATTACATTTTTAGGACTTAACATTGATTTAATGTGGTAACGTTATGGTAATGCTTTTTAAATAAACTCTTAACCTACGGCTTACACTGCTTTTACAACCCATGTTTTTCTTTGCGCTGCGTTAAACCACAAATTATACAATGAGAAACGTCTTCGTTTTACTAGCATTATTTTATGTTACAACTATATTCTCTCAAGAGACTGGTAGTATTGTAGGAAAGTTAACTGATAAGGAATTAAATGATGAACCATTACCTTTTGCAAATGTTCTAATAAAGGGTACAACAACTGGAACAACTTCAGACTTTGACGGTTTATATGAGATAGCAAATTTAGAGCCTGGAATTTATACCGTCCAATATAGCTATTTAGGGTATGAAACTGTTGAAATCCCAAATGTGGAAGTTGTTGCAAATAAGGTAACCACTATAAACGTTCCAATGAGTGCCTCTCAAGGCTTTGCTTTGGATGAAGTTGTAATTACTACTTCGGCTAGGAAAGACTCTGAAATAGCTTTGCTTTTAGAACAAAAAAATGCTGTAGTTCTACAAGAAGCAATTAGTGCAGAGGCCTTAACATTAAAGGGCATTGATGATGCTGCTGGCGCAGTAGCTCAAATTTCGGGGATATCAAAACAACAAGGTTCAAGTAATGTTTACGTAAGAGGCCTTGGTGATCGTTACCAAAATACAACAATGAATGGTTTGTCTTTACCGTCTAACGATGTAAACAAAAAGAACATTGATTTAAATTTATTCTCCTCTAGTATTATTGAGAATGTATCTGTGAGCAAAGCTTACAGTTCGGGTTACTATGGCGACTTTGCAGCTGGTAATGTAAATATAGATTCCAAAGAATATACTGGAGATGGTTATTTAGAGATTGCATTAGGAAGTGGAATAAATTCTAATGCTGTAGGGGAAGATTTTTTACAGAGCGAAGGAACCAGCTTCTTTGGTTTCTACAACCGATATAACAACGACCCTTTTGCTGTAATCTTATCTCATGGTATAGATCCAGAAGAAATGTCTACTCCAGTAAACATAAACGGAGCTATTGAAGGGGGATACTCTATTAACCTAAATGACGAGTCTAGATTAAGCTTTTTTGGAACTGCAAGTTTTAGCAACGGATATGAGTTTTTGCAGGGTCCTGCTAGAGATTTTACTCGTGTATTAAAATTTGACTTCCCTAATACTGAAGAGTATACATATAAGACTACAACGACAGCTCTTGGTAATGTAGTTTACAAAATAAACAATGAAAATAAGATTAAATACAGCTCATTATTTATAAATAGTGCAAAAGATGCTGTCAGCTTTTTTGGAGTTAATGGCGAAGGTTTTAATAGAGATGGCATTACCTCTGATAATGGTTTTTTTATTGCTAATATTCAGTTTAATCAGGATATGATTTTTGTAAATCAACTAACAGGACAACATCGTTTTAATGATAAATGGAAGTTTGATTGGGGAGCTGGATACAACAAAGTGTTTTCTGACGAACCAGACAGAAAGCGAATTACTTTAGAAAATTATCAATTTGCACTGGATAATGACCCTAGCACTAATCCTGTTTTCTTTACAAATACCGCTTTTGAAAATCAACGTTTCTTTCAAAGCATTGAAGATGAGGAATTAAACAGTTTTCTTAATCTAAGTAATACTATATCAGAAAATATAACCCTAAAATTTGGTTATAATGGTAGAACTAAAGAACGTAGATTTAATAGTATACGCTATGGGTATAGAATTTTTGATCGTACCACTCCAGTTACAGATGTAACTAATTTCGATTCTTTTTTTACTATTGAAAATAGCAGTCTTACAGGTTCTGAAGGCGCCCTTTTTGAGATTAGAAACCTAAATCCAATAAATAACCAAATTGGTGCCGTAAATAGGCCTGGTTTACCTGATAACACATACCAAGGTAATTTAGACATACACGCAGGTTTTCTTACAGCAGAATTAAAGCTAAATGAAAAACTATTAGTTGTTCCAGGAATTAGAGTGGAATCTATAAGCCAAAACATCACATACGATGTTATTAACCTTCCTCCTTCCGATCCTGGTTTTAGAAATGTATATGAAAATATCTTTCTTCCAAGTTTAAATATGCGATATACACTAAACGAAGATTCCAATCTTAGATTTGCATATAGTAATACCGTTTCTTTCCCAGAGTTTAAAGAAGTTGCCCCTTTTGTATATGAAGGAGTTACACAACGTTTTGGTGGAAACCCGGATTTATTTGGAGGTAAAAATGGAGAAGGAGATAATTTTTCTAACATCTATAATTTTGACTTAAAGTATGAGTGGTTTATGGAGCGTGGAGAAATTCTTTCTATCGCAGCTTTTGGGAAACTTATCAAAGACCCTGTAAACCGTGTAATTGCAGCCGATGCAACAGGAACACAACGTCTTTTTCGTACTGGAAACCAGGCAGAAGTAATTGGATTGGAAGTTGAAGCGAGAAAGAACCTTATTACTGATCAGGATGAAAATGCAGAATTATCAGTTGGTTTAAATGCTGCCTATACTGCTACAAATCAAGATTTAAAAAATATAGAAGCAGGGGAAGAAAATACTTTCGGAACAACGTTCGATAGAACTTCTGACGATTTACAAGGAGCATCTCCATTCATTATAAATGCAGATCTTAATTATAGTCCTTCTTTTGAAAACTACAAGCCAAAAGCTACACTAGTATTCTCCTATTTTTCTGATAGAATAGCGGCCTTGGGTGCAGGTTCTTTAGGCAATATCGTAGAGAAAGCAGTCCCAACATTAAATTTTATTTGGAAAAACCCTATTGGAGAACATTTTGAAGCTAACCTAAGTGCAAGCAATCTCTTAAATCCTGATGTTACACTACTTAGAGAAAATACAGGACAGGGAGATGTTGTCATTAGACGATATAACCTAGGGATTAATGCAGGAATTACTCTGAAATATAAATTTTAAAAAATAAGCTAATTACATGTTAAACTTAAAATCAATGAGAAACAAAATTTTAATATTAAGTATAGTTATAGCACTATTTACTTCTTGTGAGCGTGATACCACATCAGAAATCGTTATCAATATTAATCAAGAAGGTACATCTAATGATACTGTGAATTTAACTCCTACAACAGGGACAATCACAGAAGATATTACTTTAGAAGCCGATATTGAATATATGCTTACTGGTGCTACCATAGTATCATCTGGAGTTACTTTAACAATAGAACCCGGTACTATAATCAAAGCTGAAGCTGGACCAAATGTTTATCTAGCTATAGAACAAGGAGCTCAAATTATAGCAGACGGCACGGCATCTAACCCAATTATCTTTACATCAAACTCAACAGCGCCATCTGCCGGTGATTGGGGAGGTATTATTTTGTTAGGCAGAGCACCAGTTAACTCTGTAACTGGAACATCAACAGCAACTTCAGAAATAGGCAATTTACCTTACGGAGGTAATGTTACAGATGATAACTCAGGTATTTTACGTTATGTACGAGTACAATATTCTGGTGGTGCTGCCGATGGACAGTCAGAAAATAATGGTTTTTCATTCTATGGTGTGGGTAATGGCACTACAATAGAATATATTCAAGCTTTTGAAGGAGCTGATGATGGCGTTGAATTTTTTGGGGGTACTGTAAATGCTAGTTTTGTTGCAGTTGTTAATGCTCAGGACGATTCGATTGATTGGACTGAAGGTTATAGTGGAACCTTATCAAATGCATATGTATTGCAAGGTAATGGAGTAGGTGATGAAGCTTTTGAATGTGATGGCTTTAATACAGATTTTACTAATGCTTCTGGAGCATTTTCAAATCCTACTGTGAATAATGTAACTATAGAAAGTGAGAGTGGTTCTAATGATAGTACTAGAGGTTTCCTTTTAAGAGCTGGAACTCAAGGTACTTTTACTAATATTCTGATTGTAGGTAAGAACACCGGTATTTCTGTCGATGATGATGAAGCATCAACTCCAACTTCTCAAAATGTTACAGATGGTACCTTAACTTTTACTGATGTAACTTTTACTGACGTAACGTCCAATACTTCTATTGATGGAACAGCTACTGAAGCTGATTTGGTAAGTGGAATTGGTAATGGAACTGGTACCGATGTAGCTTCATGGGGAGCTGGTTGGACAGTTGGAATCAATTAAAAAAACACCAAATATTTAAAAAAGCCCCACTAAATGGGGCTTTTTTTATGTAGTTCATCGAAAAATATGAGATTTATCTTAGCCTAAGTACCTGTTAGTTAGACAAATTTTTATATTTGTAATATACCCTGAGTAACCAATATCTTATATGAAGCAACTCTACTTAGTATTCTTCTTTATGGTTTGTTCGTTTGGTTTTTCTCAAAATCAAACAAAGGGTGATATTGAAGGTTTTAAATTATATCCCAATCCAGTTACTAACGGAAAGATATATATAAGCACCGCAGAAAATGCCCCAAAACAAATCCACGTTTTTGATGTTTTAGGAACAAAAGTGCTAGAGACTACCATTTTAGGTAAAGAATTAAATTTATCGAATCTTGATAAGGGAGTTTACATTCTTCGCGTACTAGAAAAAGATAAGATGGCTACAAGAAAGCTGATTATTAAATAAAAGTATAATCTTTAATGGCTAATTTTAAATGAAAATGAAGCCAAAGGTTCTATTACTATTCCTTTTTATTAGTTTCAATACATTATCTCAATCACAAAATTTTAAAGGAAAATATCTTCGTAATCTAAATAGTGACGGTACTTTCTTTTTTCATTCTTATACCTATAGCGAAAGAGATGTTCGTTCCTATAATTGTAAATAGGTATGGAAAAGGAAATTGGATTGTATCTGATTTGCTTATATCTTTTGTAACCAAGGAAGAAGATATTGATCAAAAACATCAACTAAATTTTACCAATACCACAGCACGATTTATTACTAAACACCATCGTGATATTAGTGATAAAGTAGTACATAACAGACTCCTATTTTTTGAATCTGATATTGATTGGATTCCTAAAGTTGAAATGTTTAAACAATGAAAATTAATTCTTAATACTTGAGAGAAATTTGAATAAAAAGACTTTTTTATTCCCTGTTTGTCGATGATTTTAGTCTTTCATCGTATAGACAACCAATTGATTCTATTTCACAACATTAAATAGTGTAACATACTGTCTTTGAGTAATTTTACTTCAGATATCCCAAATCTTGAATATGAAGAGAATCTACTTTTTAGCATTGTTAATTTTGCCACTACTATCATTTGGCCAAGAATTAGTTACTGTGAATGATGTAAAGAACATAGAAGTAAAAGGCTTTAAAATGTATCCTAATCCAGCATATGGAGAAGAAATTTATATAACTACTACTTCTAATGGCGAAAAAAATATTAAAGTATATGATGTTTTTGGAGAAGTTGTTTTAGTAGATAGAATAAGCACTAACACTTTAGATATATCTGGACTTGTGCCTGGAGTATATGTACTACAAGTAACCGAAGACAAAAAAACAATGACAAGAAAACTTGTTATAAAATAATAACCTTTACTAATCAAGCATAAGCCTCTAACGTAATTGTTAGAGGCTTTTTATTTGGTTATTTTTGCCTAGATGAAACACTTTGAAGTTGATGCTATTTTTAATATTCAAAGTCAAGATGAATTTGACTCGCTTGCGCTACAGACGTTTAAATTCCAATATTATAATAACACTGTCTACCAAACTTTTTGTAATCACTTAAAGCGCAATCCTTACAATATAAAAGAAGTCTCAGAAATTCCCTTTTTACCCATACAGTTTTTTAAATCTAAAAAAATAGTAGCAACAAAATCTAGTGCAGAAGTAATTTTTAAAAGTAGTGGCACTACCGGAACTAAGACGAGCAAACATTTTGTCTCGGACACTAGTATTTATGAGGATAGCTATTTAAAAGGGTTTAAATATTTTTACGGTGATATTGAAGACTATTGCATCTTAGCTTTGCTACCTTCCTATTTAGAAAGAGAAGGTTCTTCCCTTATTTACATGGTAAATGATTTAATAAAAAAATCTAACCACCCTGAAAGTGGATTTTACCTTAACGATTTACACAAGTTAAAAACCAAACTAGAAGAACTTAAAAAATCTGATGTTAAAGTTTTATTAGTTGGTGTTTCTTTTGCGTTATTAGATTTAGTAGAAAAATATAACCTCCTTGTACCAAATACTGTGGTTATGGAAACAGGTGGTATGAAAGGTAGACGTAAGGAAATTATTAGAAATGAATTACATACAATACTCAAAAAAGGTCTTGGCGTAAAAACAATTCATTCTGAATATGGAATGACTGAATTATTATCACAAGCATATTCTAAAGGCGAAGGGATATTCCAATCTCCACCTTGGATGAAAGTTTTGATTAGAGATACCGAAAACCCACTGGAAATACAATCTCACCAAAAAACGGGAGGTATAAATGTTATTGACTTAGCTAATGTAAATTCATGCTCCTTTATCGCTACACAAGATTTAGGTAAAACTAATAAAGATGGTGCTTTTGAAATTTTAGGAAGGTTCGACCATTCAGATATTAGAGGCTGTAATTTAATGGCCTTATAAATCAGTTTCTAACAAAAGAGTAGTTTACCTCATCATCAGCAATATTTGGTTCATCTACAAAGATAAGTTCTAAGGTATTTCCTGATATTTCAAAATCATAAGAACGACCATCTTCTAACGTAATTTGATTACCATCACCCGAATAATTATAGGTTCCATTAGCTCTAAACCATTCAAAATCACCTGTATTCTCTACGACAATATTATTTTCTGAGCTTACAAAAGTAATTAGGGTTGCTTCAAAATTAGGTTCCTCTGGAAATCCACAAAAACAGCTAATATTAGTAAGTGTCCATTGCCCGTTTAATGAACTATCTTCAACCTCATCATCATTATTAGAACAGGAAAAGACACTTAATATTAAAAACAAAATCAATACTTTTTTCATGATACAGCTTTTAAAGTAGACGCTGTTTATGACAAAACGTTGCTTTTTAGTTTACTACTAAAACAAAGTAGTTCTTTTTACCCCTTTGTAATAAAACAAATTTATCATTAATTAAATCCGATTCTTTAATAAGATAGTCTTCCTTAACTTTTTCTTTATTTACCGAAATCGAATTCTGTTTTAGCTCTCGCCTTGCTTCACCATTAGAGCTTAAAAAATTTGTTTTAGCGGCTAAAGCACCAATCATATCAAGACCATTTTCCAATTCAGATTTTTTAATTTCTGCTTGTGGCACACCGTCAAAAATATCTAAAAAAGTCTTTTCATCTAATGCTCTTAAATCTTCAGAAGTAGATCTACCAAATAAGATATTACTTGCTTTAACTGCGTTATCTAAATCTTCTTGAGAATGAACCATCCTAGTCACTTCCTCAGCTAATTTTTTTTGCAAACCACGCAAATGAGGTTCTTCATTGTGATTAGTAACAAAAGTATTTACTTCTTCTTTAGATAAAAAAGTAAATATCTTAATGTACTTTTCAGCATCTTCATCTGAAGTATTTAGCCAATATTGATAGAATTTATAAGGAGAAGTTCGGTTAGCATCTAGCCAAATATTACCCCCCTCAGTCTTTCCAAATTTAGTGCCATCAGCTTTTGTAATTAAGGGGCAAGTAAGTGCATACCCCTTTCCGCCTCCTATTCTACGAATTAATTCTGTCCCTGTAGTAATATTACCCCATTGATCACTTCCGCCCATTTGTAAAGTACAATTATGGGTTCTAAAAAGATGTAGAAAATCATAACCTTGCACCATTTGGTAGGTAAACTCTGTAAAAGACATTCCTTCTTTTGCATCTGAGGATAGTCGCTTCTTTACAGAATCCTTAGACATCATATAATTAACAGTGATATGTTTGCCAACATCACGGATGAACTCTAAAAAAGAAAAATCCTTCATCCAATCATAATTGTTAACTAGAATAGCCGCATTATTAGCATTACTATCAAAATCTAGAAATCTAGAAAGTTGTTCTTTAAGAGCTTCTTCATTGCGTCGCAAAGTCTTTTCGTCCAATAAGTTTCGCTCAGCAGATTTTCCAGAAGGGTCTCCAATCATTCCCGTTGCACCACCTACCAAAGCTAAAGGCTTATGCCCAGCCAATTGAAAGTGACGTAACATCATAACCCCAACCAAATGTCCTATATGCAAAGAATCTGCAGTGGGATCTATACCTACATAAGCCGCTTGCATACCTGTCATTAAATGTTTATCCGTACCCGGCATAACATCATGGACCATCCCTCTCCAAGTTAATTCCTCAACAAAATCTTTTATCATTAGTAATTCACTTTTTGCAATAGGTGCAAATATAGAATGTTGAGCGCTCTTAACTAAAAGAATTCATCGTAAATAGGTACTTTTGAATATGGTTTTAGTTACTGGTGGAACAGGTCTTGTTGGCTCACACTTACTTTTTCATCTTACAAAAGCAGGAAATAAGGTTAGGGCCATATATAGAAATAAAGCCAAGATTAGCTTAGTTAGAAAAGTCTTTGGATACTACATCGACAACTCCGATTCCTTTTTCAATAAAATAGAGTGGTTTAAATGCGATATAAATAACATTTCCTTGCTCGAAGATGCATTTGATGGTATTACGCAGGTATATCATTGTGCAGCACTAATTTCTTTTGACCCAAGAGATAGAAAAAAATTATTAAAAATTAATGTTGAAGGAACTTCTAATATTGTAAACCTTTGTATTTCTGGTAATATTGAAAAACTCTCCTATGTTAGCTCAATTGCAACAATTGGCAATACAACAGATGGTTCTAATGCAAATGAAACCACAGAATTTAATGAAGCTTTAGCCAATGTTTATGCATTATCAAAATACCATGCTGAAATGGAAGTCTGGCGGGGCTCACAAGAAGGTATAAAAGTAATTATAATTAATCCTGGTGTTATCCTTGGTCCAGGTTTTTGGAGTAATGGGAGTAGTAAAATTTTTCAGAGAGTTTTTAAAGGACTTAAACTCTATCCTCCGGAAGGAACTGGTTTTATAAGCGTTAATGATGTTGTTAAATCATTGGTATTATTAATGAATTCAACTATTACTAATCAAAATTATATTCTCGTAGCAGAAAATCTTTCTTACAAAAAAGCTTTTTCAGCTATAGCATTAGCACTAAACAAAAAACCACCTCAACAAGTATTAAAAAAATGGATACTCTTTATTTTATGGAGACTAGATTGGATAAAATCTTTAGTAACAAACAATGAAAGAATCTTGTCTAAAAAAATGGCTAAATCATTTGATTCAACCACTGTTTATGATGCTGAAAAAATTAAAGCTGCTTTAAAGCTTAAGTTTGAAGATGTAAATGATTACATAAAGTTTTGTGCTACTACTTTTTTGAAAGAGAATCGTTAGCAGGTAATTTTATTGTAGTTTTTAAACTATCTCTACGAAGTTCAGATGCTTTTCTAGTGCTATCTGCTTTACGCTTTTTCTCTTTTTCTAATACCTCAACCTCTTTTGTTAATCTTTCTTCAACCGTTTCATAAATACTTTGGTATTTAAGCGGAATTGATGCGTAATACACATCGCTCTGTGCAAACTGTAAACTATCAATCTTATACTTTTCAAAAATAAAAGGCATTAGTTCAATCCTGTTTTTCTTTAAAAAACTAGGATTGGTTCCTTTGGTACTATTAAGAATTGCCAAATCATATAAAATTGAAGCCATTTTTTCTTCTGGAATTAAATTTTTAGGCTCTTCAATAACCTTTTCTCCACAAGAAATTAATACTAAGAATACAACCAAAGAGAAGATACTAATCCGCATAAGCCTATCTGTTAAAAGTCAACCGTTTTGCATGTTTTACACTAGAAAACTGCCCATTTTCATAAGCCAAATGCCCATTTATAAAGGTGCGCTTAACACTAGCATCAAATGTAACCCCTTCAAAAGGAGACCATCCACATTTATAGAGAATATTAGGTTTTTTAACTTCCCATTTAGAGTTTAAATCTACTTCAACTAAATCTGCAAAAAAGCCTTCTCTTATAAACCCTCTTTTTTCTATGTCAAAGAGTTTTGCAGGATTATGGCACATCTTTTCTACAATTTTTTCAAGTTTTATTTTTCCTTCTGCATGCTTTTGAAGCATCGCTGGAAGTGCATGTTGTACTAATGGTCCACCTGACGGAGCTTTTGTATATGGATTATCCTTTTCTTCTAAAAGATGTGGTGCATGATCGGTTGCTATAACGTCTATTCTGTCATCAAGTAGTGCTGTCCAGAGTTTTTCTCTATCGTTAGCAGTTTTTACTGCAGGATTCCATTTAATCAATGTTCCTTTAGTATCATAATCCGCATCACTAAACCAGAGATGATGAATACAAACTTCGGCTGTAATCTTCTTTTGTTCTAGGGGAACGTCATTCGTAAATAAATTGGTTTCCTTACCCGTAGATAAATGAAAAACATGTAAACGCGCACCTGTTTTTTTAGCGAGGGAAATTGCCTTAGATGAGGATAAATAACAGGCTTCCTCACTACGTATACTAGGATGATATTTTATAGGAATATTATCTCCATATTCATTTTGATATTGCTGCAAGTTTCTTCTGATAGTTGCTTCATCCTCGCAGTGTGTTGAAATTACCAGTTCGGTATTTCTAAATATTTTTTCTAACACTTCTTCATTATCAACTAGCATATTTCCAGTAGATGATCCTAAAAACAGTTTTACCCCAGAGCAACTTTTAGAATCTAATCTTTTTAGCTCCTCGAGGTTGTCATTAGTGCCTCCAAACAAAAAAGAATAATTGGCAAAAGAAGAATTTGCGGCAACCAAAAATTTCTCCTCTAACTTTTCAATAGTCGTAGTTTGTGGATTGGTATTTGGTTGTTCCATAAAAGTAGTGATACCACCAGCAATTGCAGCTCTACTTTCACTTTCAATAGTACCTTTATGTGTTAACCCTGGTTCGCGAAAGTGTACTTGGTCATCTATAACGCCAGGTAAAATATAGTTTCCTAAAACATCTATAGTTTTTGCTTCTGGGTCAGATATGTTGGTATCTATTCGTTCAATAAAGTCGTTTTTAATAAGAATATCTGTTTCAGATATGCTATCCTCATTAACTACAGTTGCATTTTTTATAAGTGTTTTCCCCATCACTTAAAATTATTTTTATTGAACATACTTCTTAATTTCATTCCTATAACTCCAAAAATTGCCTCTCTAATAATAGAAGAATTCATTTTTGATTCTCCATTTATCCTATCTGTAAATATTATAGATACTTCTTCTATTTTAAACTTTTTTAGATAGGCTCGATATTTCATCTCAATCTGAAACGCATACCCAATAAAGCGAACTGCATCAAGATTAATACTCTCTAAAACTTCTCTTTTATAACACATGAAACCTGCTGTGGGGTCGTGAACTCGCATCCCCGTGATTAATTTTACGTAGAACGACGCTCCATACGATAATAAGATTCTAAATAAAGGCCAGTTAACCACATTAACTCCTTTTTTATAGCGGGAACCTACTGCGACATCAGCACCATCTAAACAAGCCCTATGTAATCTTAGTAAATCACTAGGTTTATGAGAAAAGTCGGCATCCATCTCAAAAATATAATTGTAACCATTTTTTAGTGCCCATTTAAAACCATGAATGTAGGCAGTTCCTAGTCCAGATTTTTCTTTACGGACTTCAATAAATAAACGATTCTCAAACTCCTTTTGTAATTGTCTTACATTTTCTGCTGTACCATCTGGAGAATTGTCATCAACCACCAGCACGTGAAAGTCTTTTTTGAGGTCAAATACTGTTCTTACAATTGCCTCAATATTCTCAATTTCATTGTAAGTAGGTATAATTACTAATCCGTCTGCCACTTGATTTTTATTAAAAAGTAAAAATAGTGTTTTTTCTAACCTTAGGTTTTGTGTTTTCTTTTAGAAGTACCAGAAAATACTGCTATCAATCCATAATTTGTAACTTTGTTAATGGCAAAACCGATTTAATGAAACAAAAGTTTCCAAAGTTATTCCTGTATCTATTAGGAGTACTTTTTTTACTCAATTTAGTCCAAAGTTATTTTACTGAACTTATATATGACGAAGCCTACTACTGGTATTATGCACAAAATTTAGATTGGGGTTATTTTGATCATCCTCCAATGGTAGCTCTTTTAATAAAATTAAGTAGTTATTTTTTTGAAGGTGAACTAGGCGTACGATTTCTAAGCTGTTTTCTGGGAGTTGGGACAATTACAGTATTATGGTTACTAATAGAGCATAAAAAAAAGAAAGATTATTTAATTCACTTCTTCCTGCTCTTATTCGCAATGCCTTTATTAAATGTTTATGGTTTTTTAACCCTTCCAGATACGCCTTTGTTATTTTTTACTACTCTTTTTTTATTCGCTTATAAACGCTTCTTAAAACAATCGTCTATTACAAGCAGTATATTTTTGGGTCTTACAATGGCCGGACTCATGTATAGTAAATACCATGCAGTACTGGTTATACTCTTTGTACTTTTATCTAATTTAAAATTATTAAAAAACAAATATGCATGGATGGCTGTCTTGTTATCCTTAGTTGCTTATTCTCCTCATTTTGCATGGTTATATGAGAATAACTTTGTTACTATAAAATATCATTTATTTGAGCGACCCAATCAACCTTATACATTTGAGGGTTTTACATTAGGTTACGTCCTTAACTTAATTATTAATTTTGGTCTTCTTTTCCCATTTGTATATTGGGCACTTTTTAAGAAAAAAGCTAAAGGAGATTTCGATAAAGCACTTCTATTTTTAACCTATGGAATTATTATTTTCTTTCTTTTATCCAGTTTTCATCGTAGGACACAAACACAATGGGTAATTGTTATTTGTATTCCAATGGCACTTATTGCCTACGAATATTTAATGAATAAGCCCAAAAGTAGAAAATGGATGTATAGACTAGGTGTTCTTAGTTTTATCTTATTGTTTGTTGGAAGAATAGGTCTTGTATATAAACCTCTTTTCCCGGTTGTTTACGAAACTCATGGCAATAAAAAATGGGTGAACAAAATAAAGTCTGAAATTGGAGATATGCCGGTTGTTTTTGAAAATAGTTACCGTAGGTCACCCATGTATGAGTTTTATTCAGGAGGTGTAACTACTTTTTCATTAAACAATATTCATTACAGGCAAAATCAATATACAATTGATGATTCTGAATCTAAAGTACAAGGAAAGAAAATAGCCTATATTTCTAAATACTTGAACGAGGGAGATTTTGAATATGAGAATCAAAAAGGAACCGAGTTTAAAGGAGTTTTTATGGATAATTTTGAATCCTATCGAAAACTGCAATGTATAGCTGATACAGAACTAATTAAATTGTCTGACAAAGAAATGGTTTTGAAAATCTATAATCCTTATGAGATTAATATCCCTTTAGAAAAACTAAAATTAAGAGTAGGATTTCTTAACTCTTATAAACAGTTAAAAGAAATTGGGAAAGTAACTTATAAGCCTATCCACAAGGGAACTGTTTCTTTAAAATCTAGAGATACTACTACCTTTCTATACAGCCTTACAAGCCCTAATATGGAAGACTTAAAATATTTGAAGTTCTCTATTTCAGAAAACGGACTCCAGTCTGGTATCAACAGTCAAACATATAAGATAGAGCTATAGTGGAAATTATTTATAGAAATATTGAGTCTCTTGATTGGGTAACCTTAACTATCCTAATTAGTCTCTTACTACTTACCTTAAGTAAATATCTTTTTAAAGGAATGTTTTCAAACTTTATAATTCTACCCTTTAACAACAAATATGTTACGCTTTACAATAAGAAAGGGAAACTATTAAATTGGTTTCATTTATTGTTAACTCTCTTTCAACTTATAAATTTCTCACTCTTTATTTTTTTAGTCACAAACATTTTACATCAAGAAAGTACTAATAATACACCTGTTTTGTTTTTTACATTCTTAGGAGTATTAATAGCATATTTATTGATTAAAATAAGTTTACAAATGATAAATGGCTATGTATTTGATTCCAATAATCTAGTTTCCGGACTAATTTTTAATAAAATATCCTATTTTAATTATAGCAGCTGTATTGCGTTTCTTGCTAATATAATTCTGACTTACGTTTTATATGATTCAAAACCTGTTATTTACGTAGCAATTTTCAGTATTATTCTCATAAATGGTATTGGTTTGGTCAATGCATTGCGAAACCATCAAAAGTTAATTTCAATCAACGTTTTCTATTTTATTTTGTACCTTTGCGCTCTCGAAATTGCACCCATAGTGATTATCGGAAGCTATCTAAACGATTGATTCTTATGAAAGTAAAAACGATTTTGGTTTCTCAACCGGAACCTAAAATGGACAACTCTCCATACTCACGTTTGATTGAAAAAGAGAAGGTAAAGGTAGACTTTAGACCTTTTATCCATGTGGAGGGAGTCAATGCTAAAATTGTTAGAGAACAAAAGATTGATCTTAATGATTTTACGGCAATTATTTTAACGAGTAGAAACGCTGTTGATCACTTTTTTAGAATTGCAGAAGAAATGCGTTTTAAAGTTCCAGATTCAATGAAGTATTTCTGCCAATCTGAAGCTGTTGCCTATTACTTGCAAAAATATGTAGTTTACCGAAAGCGTAAAATTTATGTTGGTAAAAGACTTTTTGATGACCTTACCCCTATGTTCAAAAAGTATAAAGATGAAAAATTCTTACTTCCTTCCTCTGATGCTTTAAAACCGGCAATCCCTAAAGCTCTTGATGATTTAAAACTAGATTGGAAAAGAGGCGTTTTCTACAAAACCGTAATTAGTGATCTTTCTGACTTAAAAGAAGTATATTACGATGTTTTAGTATTTTTTAGCCCTTCGGGAATAGAATCTCTTTTAAAGAACTTTCCAGATTTTGAACAAAATGATACGCGTATAGCGGTTTTTGGAAATAGTACCGTAAATGCTGCTACTACTGCTGGTTTGCGAATTGATATTAAAGCACCTACTCCAGAAACTCCATCTATGACAATGGCGCTTCAAAAGTATATTACAAGTGTAAATAAATAAATACTTGATAAATCATAAACAAAAAAGCCTCGTTTCCAACGAGGCTTTTTTGTTTTAGTAAGCATATCGCTGAGGTCCTCCGCGTCTAATTTCTTCATTAGCATAAGATTCAAACTTCTTAAAGTTCTCTCTAAAAGCATTAGAAAGTTTAAAGGCAGTTTTATAATATGCTTCATCATTATTCCATGTAGCTCTTGGGCTTAAAACTTTAGTTGGCACTCCAGGGCATTCTCTGGGTTGAGCCACACCGAAAACAGAATGAATATGGTAGTTATCATAATTATATAACCCTAAATCTCCATTCATTGCAGCGCTAATCATTGCTCGTGTATATTTTAACTTCATCCTTGTTCCAACTCCGTACGGTCCACCAGTCCAACCCGTATTTACTAGCCATACATCAACACCAGATTCTTTCATTTTTTTACTCAACATCTCAGCATATTTTGCCGGATGTAGCGGCATAAAAGGTGCTCCAAAACATGCCGAAAAAGATGGTTGGGGCTCTACAACTCCAGCTTCTGTACCTGCGACCTTAGCAGTATATCCAGAAATAAAGTGATATGCAGCCTGTGATGGAGTAAGTTTAGATATTGGAGGCAAAACTCCAAAGGCATCCGCAGTTAAAAAGAAAATATTCTTAACATTTTTACCTATAGAGGGTTCTTGAATATTATCAATATGGTAAATAGGATAACTAACTCTAGTATTTTGAGTAATTGAAGTGTCTTCAAAATCGACTTCACCAGAAGTATTCATGATTACGTTCTCAAGAATTGCTCCTTTTTTAATAGCACCATAAATTTCTGGTTCGTTTTCTTTTGAAAGATTTATAACTTTTGCATAGCATCCTCCTTCAAAATTAAAAACAGTATTCTCAGCAGTCCAACCATGTTCATCATCCCCAATTAATTTTCTATTTGGGTCTGTAGAAAGTGTAGTTTTTCCTGTTCCAGAAAGCCCAAAAAAGATTGAAGTATCTCCAGCTTCACCCACATTTGCAGAACAGTGCATAGGCAACGTATTTTTAAAAACAGGAAGAATAAAATTTAACGCAGAGAAAATTCCTTTTTTAATTTCACCTGTATAACCCGTACCTCCAATTAAAGCTATTTTTTTGGAGAAATTAAGTATGGCAAAATTGTGTTGTCGTGTTCCATCTACAGCTGTGTCTGCCATAAAACCAGGGGCATTAATAACTGTCCATTCTGGAGTAAAGTTATCTAGCTCTGCATTGGTAGGTCTTAAGAACATGTTGTAAGCAAACATATTAGACCAAGGATATTCATTAATCACTCTAATATTTAAACGGTAATTATCTTCAGCACAGGCATAAGCATCACGTACAAATAATTCTTTTTCATTTAAATAGGCAATAACTTTTTTATGAAGTGCATCAAACTTATCACTATCAAAAGGAATATTAATATCACCCCACCAAACCTTATCTTCAGTAATATCGTCTTTAACAATAAAACGATCTTTTGGTGATCTTCCTGTAAACTCACCTGTATTTACTGCAATAGCTCCAAGAGAAGACTCCACACCCATACCTTTGGCGATGGTTATGTCATGTAGCTCGGCAGAGCTTAATTGATAATGAATGTTGTCATGAGTGATTCCATCTTTGTGTAACGAAATCGTTTTCGTTGATTGGGCATTAGTTGCCATAAAACTTCTTTTTTAAAGTTAGTGCAAAGCTAAAAAAATATAAGCCTAACACATTGAAAATAATGACCAATTACATTATTTTTTGGTTAAAACGGAAAATGCCAAATATCCCCAACCAGCAATCAACAGCGTGCCGCCAATAGGTGTAATAAATCCAATCTTTTTAAAATTAAACGACGTGAGTGCGTTTGTGGCAAGAAAATAAATGGAGCCAGAAAATAAAATCAATCCTACTACAACTAGGTAGAAAACGATATTTCGTGTTCCGTTTGTAACATCTGGTAGCATGCTCAATAGTATTAAAAATAAAGCATGATACATTTGGTATTTAATTCCCGTCTCAAAAGTATTGATTTCTTCAGGTCCTATAACACGCTTTAAACCGTGAGCACCAAAAGCCCCTAGGATAACGGCAAGTAATCCGATAATCAATCCCGTGATTAAAATTGTTTTGTTCATAACTCAAATAGCTTAATCTTTTAAAAATATAACAATTTGATACCTTAGCAATCGTTATGTACAAAGGTAAGTGAATCTTATGTCTCGAAAAATCTTAGTGCTCGGAGCAGGAAAGTCAACTTCATATCTGCTTGATTACTTTTTAGAAAAATCTACTGTTGAAAATCTTCATTTAACCATTGGGGATTTAAATCCGAAAAATATTCCTGACCACGTCAGCGATCGTAGCAATTGTGAGGTGGTAGCTTTAGATATTTTTAATGATGTCGCTAGAAAAAATCTTGTGTCAAATTCTACCATAGTAGTTTCTATGCTCCCACCTAGGCTACATATAGAAGTAGCAAAAGATTGTATTTCTTTTAATAAGCATCTGGTCACCGCTTCTTATGTGAGCGACGCAATAATGGAGCTTGATAAAGACGCCAAACAACAAGGGTTGGTATTTATGAATGAAATTGGTTTAGATCCGGGCATCGATCATATGAGTGCTATGGAAGTCTTGGACCGCATTCGTGAAAAGGGTGGTAAAATGCTGCTTTTCGAGTCTTTTACTGGTGGATTGGTCGCACCAGAAAGTGATAATAATCTTTGGAACTATAAATTTACATGGAACCCACGAAATGTGGTAGTGGCTGGGCAAGGAGGAACTGCAAAATTTATTCAAGAAGGTACTTATAAGTACATCCCCTATCATAAACTTTTTAGAAGAACTGAGTTTTTAGATGTTGAAAATTATGGAAGGTTTGAGGCCTATGCCAACCGCGATTCCCTAAAATATAGAGAAGCTTATGGTCTTAACGATGTTTTGACTCTCTATAGGGGAACCATGAGAAGAATTGGTTTTTCTAAAGCATGGAATATGTTCGTACAACTTGGTATGACCGATGATAGTTACTTAATAGAGAATTCCAAAGGAATGTCTTATCGAAATTTTACTAATCTTTTTCTTCCTTATTCACCTACCGATTCGGTCGAGCTTAAATTGAGGCACTACTTAAAGATTGAGCAAGATGATATTATGTGGGACAAGCTCATTGAGCTTCATATTTTTGATAAAAACAGAACCATTTCACTTGATAAAGCTACACCGGCTCAAATACTACAAGAAATACTTGAAGTGAGCTGGACTTTAGAAAGTGATGAAAAAGATATGATAGTTATGTACCATAAATTTGGGTATGAACTGGACGGAGAAAAGAAACAAATAGATGCTAACATGGTGGTTATCGGCGAAAGCCAAACACACACTGCAATGGCAAAAACCGTTGGTCTACCAGTAGCCATGGCAACGCTAAATATTTTAAACAAAAAAATCACAACCTCTGGAGTTCAAATACCCATTAAAGAAGAAGTGTACAAGCCAATTCTTGCAGAATTAAAAGACTATGGTATCAATTTTAATGAATTTCATGTGCCTTATTTAGGTTATAATCCTGATTCTATCTTAAGTTAACAAATTAAAACTGTTTCAATATCTTTGAGTTTCTAATTCGAGGTTAAGAATGAAATCATCTAACAGTTTAGTTAAAATAGACGGTATAGACAAAAAAATATTAAGGTATTTAATGTCTGATGCCCGAAGACCTATTCTAGAAATAGCAAGAAACATTGGTATCTCTGGTGCTGCAATTCATCAAAGACTTCGAAAATTAGAAGCTTCGGGTTTGTTGTCTGGGTCTAAATTTGTTATCAATCCTAAGATTTTGGGTTATACAACAATGGCTTATATTGGTATTTTTTTGGACAAAGCCATGTCTAACCCTAGAGCTGTTGCAGCACTTGAAAAAATTCCCGAAGTATTGGAATGCCATTATACTACTGGAAACTGGTCTATTCTTATAAAAGTATTATGTAAGGATAATGAACATTTAATGCACTTACTGAATAAAAAAATTCAACAAATTGAGGGCGTCTCCAGAACAGAGACCTTTATTTCTCTTGATCAACAAATTGATAGGCAAATTACTATTTGACGACCAAACTATTCATGTTCAACAAACCCGTTCTATTTCTTAGTCTTTTTATACTATTGCTGTTATTTGTCGTGCCATTCTACGCTCAAGATACTTCTCAAAAAATTCTAAATCAACAACTTGAATTACGACACGATAATGATTTTTTTCTACTTACCGACCGCTATTATTCCTCTGGTCTGTTTTTAACTTATAGAAAATTGCTCTCTAAAGGAATATTTAAAGACCATAAAGAACAATTAGATTTTACACTTGGTCAAGAGGTATATACCCCTTCCCAAACACAGTCTACCAATATTGATGTTTTTGATAGACCGTACGCTGGATTCTCCGGCTTAAAAACCTCCTGGTCGCTCTCCTTTGAAAAAAAACAACTTATCAAGACTACGATATTAATTGGTATTGCAGGATTAAATTCAGGCGCTGGAGGATTTCAGCGGTGGTATCACCAAGCTATTGCAATAGCGGAATCACCTCTCTGGATAGGTGAAATAAGTGATAGTTTTCACCTGAACGCCTATTTTAACTATGTAAAAGAATGGAAAATAGCTCCAGAGCCTTTTGGGGTACATTTTGCAGTAAAACCAAACATAGCATTTGGTTCTAGAGATATCTATATAGAGCCTGAAACTATTTTCTTTTTTGGGCGACGCAATGTAATTGATAATAGCATCGCATATGATAGGCTTGGATCTACGAATAGAGAAATCTATTTTGCCCTGCGGGCCAGTTACCGGAATGTATTTTATAACGGTTTAATCGAGGGGAATCTTTTTGGTGATAACTCTCCTGTGGTTAAAGACCCCGTTACCGGCGTGTGGCGCTTTGGTTTTGATTTTTATCATCGTTTTCAACGAAATGACTACAAATTTGGAATACGTTATAATAGCTCGGAGACCGAACCTGCAAAGGGGCATAAATATATAATTTTGTCTTACGGCTTAAGTTTTTAGTTTAAAAAAACCTGTCGCATCAACGGCAGGTTTTATAAATATTCTTAAAAAGAAACTAGTCTCTTCCACCAAAAACCTGGAGTCCCCAGTAGACTAAAGTTGCCAAAGAACCTATTGCTGCCACCAGGTAAGTTCTTGCAGCCCATTTTAAAGCATCTTCTGAACCTTTGTATTCTTGTTGCGTTACTATATTCTTTTGTTTTAACCACTTTAATGCACGATTACTCGCATCATATTCAACAGGAAGCGTAATAAAACTAAATAAAGTCGCAAATGACATCATCACCAGACCAGCAACTGCCACCCAATACCCTAATCCTATACCAGCAGCAGCACCCAAAGCTAAACCTCCAAAGACTACCCATGTAGACATTCCCGAGGTTACACTTACTATTGGAACGAGCTTTGAACGCATTCCTAACCATTCGTAGGCTTGTGCATGTTGTACTGCGTGTCCTACTTCATGTGCTGCAACAGCAGCAGCAGCAGCATTACGTTGGTTGTAAACCCCCTCGCTAAGATTTACTGTTTTGTTTTTTGGATTATAGTGATCGGTAAGCATTCCTCCTGTTGAGACTACTTGTACATCACGTATCCCATGGTCATCCAACATTTTCTGTGCTATTTCTGCACCACTCATTCCATTCTGCAAATGCACTTTTGAGTAATGCTTAAACTTACTTTTTAATCTACTACTAACAATCCAGCTAACTAATGCAATTGCACCAATTAGTATATAATATCCCATCATAATTTTAAAATTTATACTTTAAATATACCAACTAAAAAGCAAAAACCTCTCCATTTACCAGCATAGGTTATTTCACTGCCATTCTGTCCAACCTACTTGTATTTCAATTTTAAGATTATAACTGCCGCTACTAATAATCCTGTAATTGCATTTGCTAAAATAATTGGAAAGCTTTCTTTTTGGATACCATATAAGAGCCAAAGCATTAGCCCTATGAATAATACCGTATACATGGTTAAAGAGATATCTGTGGTAGACTTACTTTTAAATACCTTGTACACCTGTGGCACAAAAGCCCCTGTGGTAAGCATTGCAGCTATAAGTCCTATAATCTCTATGGTTTGCATAATAACTTATTGTCATACTGAGCTTTTCGAAGTATTGACAGTTTATAAATTTACGCTTCGACAGGCTCAGCGTGACATTGTCTTATTATTACCCAACTATATTTATAATCTTACCGGGAACTACAATCACTTTCTTAGGAGTACGCCCTGCAAGTTGCACTTGGGTTTTTTCATGAGCCATTACAGCCGCTTCAATTTCATCTTTCCCTAAATCTAAAGGCAGCTCCATAGTAAAACGCATTTTACCGTTAAACGAAATCGGATATTCTTTACTGCTCTCGATCAAATGCGAAGCGTCAAATTTTGGAAAAGGCGCACTAGAAATGGACTCCTTATGGCCTAGCTTTTCCCATAACTCTTCTGCTATATGTGGTGCATAAGGCGAAACCAGAACGGATAAAGGTTCTAAAATAGCTTTGCTCGTACATTTTTGGACCGTTAACTCATTTACACAAATCATAAACGTAGAGACTGAAGTATTAAAGCTAAAATTCTCTATATCTTCTTCTACTTTTTTGATGGTTTTATGGAGTGTTTTTAGAGCCTCTCCTAATCCCTCCGAAGGAGGGGTCTCAGTTACGTGAAATGCTCCGTTAGGTCCTGTATGATATAAACGCCATAATTTTTTAAGGAAGCCATGTACCCCTGTAATACCTGAAGTATTCCAAGGTTTGGATTGCTCAAGTGGTCCCAAGAACATCTCATACAAACGTAAAGAATCTGCACCATATTCCTCGCAAATCGCATCTGGATTCACCACATTGTATTTGGATTTGGACATTTTTTCGACTTCTCGTTGTACTTTGAAAGTACCATCTTCTTCATAGATGAATTCAGCCTTTTTATAATCCGAATATAAGTCATGATTAATAAAATTCTGAATATCTAAATCATCTGAAGAATTGACTAGCGATACATCCACACGTTTTCGATATAATTTTAACCCCAATTCCATTTCAATTCCTCCCTCAGAATAGTAATATTCTTCTAAGTTTAGAATCTTATCTTTTAAGAAATCAAATACTCCTTTTGAAGAAATAACCTCTCTGTAAGCCAAATTATCAGGAAAATAATCCCCTATTAAACTTACTTTATTTGAGCTTATTAAAATGTCTCTTGCATAACCTTCTATAGGTTTTCCAAGAAATAAGGAATTATCAACAGCTAATGCCCCTGGAATTATTTGATAAACAAAAGCACTAGTGCCAGTAATCATCCCTTGATTGATCAACTTTTTAGCAAACTCATCTTTTGGCGTAATGCCTCTATCAAACAAGAACTTTTGCCAAAAACGAGAATACAACAAGTGCCCGGTAGCGTGCTCACTACCACCAATATACAAGTCCACATCTTCCCAATAGTTGATTGCTTCATCAGAATAAATAGCCTCATCATTTTTGGGGTCCATGTAGCGGTTAAAATATTGCGAACTGCCTGCCCAGCCTGGCATGGTGTTTAGTTCTAGAGGCCACACCGTGGCATTATTTATCTTACTATTGTCTACTACCTGATTAGCAATCGTATCCCATGCCCATTCTGTTGCATTCCCTAACGGCGGTTCACCAGTTTCAGTTGGCAAATACTTCTCAACCTCTGGCAATTCTATAGGCAAATGCTCATCTGCTATCATCTGCGGCATTCCTTCCCCATCATAATATACAGGAAATGGTTCCCCCCAATAGCGTTGTCGGCTAAAAACGGCATCGCGCAAGCGGTAATTTATCTTACCTTTTCCCTGCCCTAGCTGCTCCAGCTCAAAAATGGAGCGCTTTACCGCTTTTTTATACGGCAACCCATTTAAAAAATCAGAATTCGCAATAACAGTATTTCCTTTATCAGCAAAGGCTTCCTCAGAAATGTCTACCCCTTCAAAAATATTCGGGATATCAATATTAAAATGTTTTGCAAAATCATAATCCCGCTGATCACCGCAAGGAACAGACATCACAGCCCCTGTTCCATAACCTGCTAATACATAATCTCCAATCCAAATAGGGACGGGTTCTTTTGAAAATGGATGCTCGGCATAGGCTCCTGTAAAAGCTCCAGAAATTGTTTTTACATCTGCCATACGATCTCGCTCAGAGCGTTTTGCCGTTGCTTCTATATATGCATCAACCTCTGCTTTTTGTTCTGCAGTAGTGATTTTCGCCACCAATTCGTGCTCTGGCGCTAAAGTCATAAAAGACACCCCAAAAATGGTGTCAGGGCGAGTAGTAAATACCTCTATTTGAGATTTCTCGACGGCGCTCGAGGTGGCATCCTCATTCGGAATTACATTAAAGGTTACCGAAGCTCCTTCTGACCTACCTATCCAATTGGTTTGTGAATCTTTAAGGGGTTGCGGCCAATCAATCATATCTAAACCATCCAACAAACGTTGTGCATATGCAGTAATACGCATCATCCATTGGGTCATTTTTTTACGAATAACCGGATGACCTCCACGCTCCGAAACCCCATTTACAATTTCATCATTTGCCAACACAGTTCCTAAGGCAGGACACCAATTTACCTCGGCATCAGCCAAATAGGTTAATCTATATTTTAGCAGTGTTTGCTGTTTTTCTTTACTGGAATAATTTTTCCAGTCTTCCGCTGAAAATTCATTAACATCATCGTCACAAGCAGCATTTACAGTAGCATTTCCGTCCTTTTCAAAAACAGCGATTAGGGTTTCTATTGCTTCTGCTTTATCCGTTTCTTTATTATACCATGAATTAAAGAGTTGAATAAAAATCCACTGTGTCCATTTATAGTATGATGGGTTTGAAGTACGGACTTCTCTGCTCCAATCAAAAGAAAAACCAAGCCTATCCAATTGCTCTCGATATCTATTGATGTTTGTTTCTGTTGTAATGGCTGGATGCAGACCGGTTTGTATCGCGTATTGTTCTGCCGGTAAGCCAAAAGAATCATAACCCATAGGGTGCAATACATTAAATCCTTTGTGTTTTTTATATCTAGCATAAATGTCTCCAGCTATATAACCCAATGGATGCCCTACGTGCAGCCCTGCTCCAGAGGGGTAAGGAAACATAGAAAGTGTATAAAATTTAGGCTTCTCAGAATCATTCTTGGCCTTAAACGTTTCGTTTGTTGCCCAATAGTCTTGCCATTTCTTTTCGATTTGCTGAAAATCGTAGTCCATTTCTCTTCTTCTTTTGTAAAGCGCAAAAATAGGGGTAATCCCTTTAAAACCGATTTACTTTTCTATTTTTACACATCGATTTTCCAATATGGCGCAATATATTGAACAGTATCAAAGACGACGCTTGATTTCATCCTACTTCTCGGTAGTTTTGAGCATCGCGTTAGTGCTTTTTCTTTTAGGTGTTTTGGGGATGTTAGTGTTAAACACCAAAAAACTTGGGGACCATTTTAAAGAGCAGATTACCATTTCAGTCTTTTTAAAAGATAATGCCAAACCTGTGGAGATTGACCAGTTACAGAAAAGTCTAGCTATGGCAGATTATACCAAGTCTGCCGTGTACGTATCAAAAGAAGATGCTGCAGAACAATACAGTGAAGATATAGGTGAGAACTTTCAGGAATTTTTGGGCTATAATCCCCTAAAGAATTCTGTTGATGTAAATTTAAAAGCTGATTTTGTTTCTCCAGAGCAGGTCACTGAAATTGCTGAAACACTTTCAGCAAAGACTTATGTTGATGAAGTTAGTTATGATAAGCCTTTAATTTCGCTATTAAACGATAATGTCAAAAAAATAAGCCTTTGGATATTAATTGCTTGTGCCGTTTTTACCGTTATCGCTGTGCTTTTAATCAATAGTTCTATTCGGTTATCTATTTATTCAAAACGCTTTATCATCAAGACCATGCAAATGGTCGGGGCTACCAAAAAGTTTATTCGCAAACCCTTTATAGCAACCAATATCAAATTAGGTCTTTTTGGAGCTTTAATTGCATTAATTGCTTTGGCAGTAGTTTTGTATTATGTAAATGATAACTTCCCAGAACTAACCCTTTTTCAAGACATTACTGTTTTATTGATCTTATTCTTGGGTATCTTGGGCTTAGGCGTTTTAATTTCTTACCTAAGCACGTATTTTGCTACCCAACGTTTTTTGAATTTGCGAACAGACGACCTGTATTATTAGTAGTTAGAATGCTTTGCTTTTAGATGTAGGATTTTAGAAAATTGTTTACTGAAATTTGATAAACTTATTGGAAGTAAGTTTGAAGTGGTTTAAACTTTTTAAATTTGCGGTATGAGTAAAAAGAACAAAGAAGTTCAAAAACCAAAATCGGAATTTATTTTTCAAAGAAAGAATTACATCTTTCTTTTTATAGGATTAGGATTAATAGCCTTAGGTTTTATACTAATGGCCGGCGGTGGTAGTGATGACCCTAATGTATTTAATCCAGAAATCTACAGCTTTAGAAGAATTCGTCTAGCACCTACCTTAATACTTATTGGACTAGGGATACAGATATATGCTATCTTATTAAACCCTCACAAAAAGAAAGAATAGTTTGGAAATTATTGATGCTATTATCCTTGGAATTATCCAAGGCTTAACTGAGTTTTTACCCGTATCCTCCAGTGGACATTTAGAATTAGGTAAAGCCATTTTAGGCGATGATTCTATCCCTGAAGAAAGTTTACTATTTACCGTAGTACTCCATTTTGCAACAGCATTGAGTACCATTGTTGTTTTCAGAAAAGATGTTTTAGACATTTTTAAAGGTCTATTTCAATTTAAATGGAACGAAGAAGCGAAGTTTGCTTTAAAGATTATTATCTCTATGATACCGGCTGCAATTGTAGGTTTCTTTTTAGAAGATTTTATGGAAGTTTTTTTTGATGGTGCCATCATCATAGTAGGTATTATGCTTATCGTTACTGCAGTGTTATTATATCTAGCGGATATGGCAAAGACTACTGAAAAAGATGTTTCTTTTAGAAGTGCTTTTGTAATTGGTTTGGCTCAGGCAGTGGCAATGTTGCCTGGAATTTCTAGAAGTGGCGCAACTATTTCAACTTCTGTACTTCTTGGTATCGATAAAACAAAATCTGCACGTTTTTCATTCTTGATGGTAGTTCCTTTAATTTTTGGAAAAGTTGCCAAAGATATCTTAGGTGGAGAACTAAGTTTTGAAAGTACACAAATGGCTGCTATGGGAGCAGGTTTTGCAGCTGCATTTATCGCAGGGCTTTTTGCTTGTACCTGGATGATTCAGCTCGTAAAGAAAAGCAAGCTAAGCTATTTTGCTATCTATTGTTTAGTAGTTGGTCTAATCGCTATTGCTTGGAGTATTTGGGGAGCTCCCTAATCCCCAAAGAGGGGAACTAAATTGTTCTTCAAAAAATGAATAAAAAAACGAAAGAAGATTTTTTAGCTGGGCAAATTCTGCTGATAGACAAACCTTTAAACTGGTCCTCTTTCCATGCAGTTAACGCTTTAAAATGGGGTATTCGCAAAAAATTTGGACTTAAAAAAATTAAGATTGGTCACGCAGGAACTTTAGATCCTCTGGCTACTGGGCTTTTGATTATCTGTACGGGGAAATTTACCAAACGTATTCCTGAACTACAAGGGCAAACCAAAGAATATACTGGCACCATTACTTTAGGTGCCACAACGCCCTCCTACGATTTAGAAACTAAAATAGATAAAACGTATCCAACAGACCACTTAACTGAAGAACTTATAAAAAGCACTACGTTTAAATTTTTAGGTAAAATAGAACAAATACCACCTATTTTTTCAGCCTTAAAAAAAGATGGCAAACGTTTGTACGAATTTGCCCGAGAAGGCAAAGAAGTAACAATAAAATCGCGCAAAATCGAAATACTTGAATTTGAGATTATCAAAATTCAGCTTCCAGAAGTTCATTTTAGGGTACGTTGCAGCAAAGGCACTTATATACGCTCGCTTGCTCATGATTTTGGTAAAGCATTAGATTCTGGCGGGCATCTTTCTTCACTAAGAAGAACCAAAATAGGTGACTATAACGTAAATAAAGCCGTAACTCCTGATGTTTTTAAGGAGCAAATGCTCTGATAGGGTAATTTGGTGCGAAATTTGCTTTAGAAAATAGGATAAAATATTTTTATAAAAAATCGGTTATAGTAAGACCATGAATCTGAATAGAAAGCAATTATCATTAATCATCACCATTTTTTCAATGGCTATTGTGCTATTGCTTTTATACAGTATTCGTTTAGGAGCCAAACAAGAAGATGAATATGTAATTGAAATGGCCTTAGCTGACGAAGATCTTGAAGAATTATTACAAGAAGAGGAAAAACGTTTGGAAGAAATAGCTTCGAATGCAGATCCCATTAAAAGTCACATGGCTTTTAATCAAACAGCAAAACCAAGTGTTGGAAGCCCTGAACCTCTAAAGACATTACAAGAAATCATGGAAGAAAGAGCCATGAATGAAGCTCCAAACGATTTATTGACTTCAGACGGTGGATATGCGGCAAGTTTGAAAGAACTAGCCAAACAACGTGAAGAGAAAAAGAAACAGTTGGGAGAGAAAGAAGCCCAGAAAAAAGAGTTTACTAATAATCTGGCCGAAAAAAGAACTTCTATATCTTATTCCTTAATAGATAGAAATGCATATGATCTTCCACCACCTATTTATACTTGCATTCAAGGAGGCAAAGTGGTTATCAATATCAAAGTAGATTCAGACGGATACGTAATTGAAACCAGCTTTAATGAAAAAAGCTCTACAACAACGAATGGTTGTTTAATAGACAATGCTATGGCATACGCCAAAAAAGCCTATTTCAATTCTTCTAATAAAACTTCACAAAAAGGGACTATTACCTATTTATTTCAAGGGAAGTAAATCAACGATATCTGATAAGATATTCTGGCCCTTATCTTTATTATACCAAACCTGTAAGTCTTGCTTAAATTCTGGAGTAAGCTTACCGTGCATAGCCTTATAATCTTCCACCATTTTTGTTGCAGTACTCGGTCTTGGACCCCAATCGGCAATGACTTTTTCAGTATCACTGTCTATGACAATTAATTTTGGAATCGACATCGAATTATTGGTCAAAAATTGATTCATTAAATCAAGGTTTTCATCTCTTAATACTATTCGCAACTCAATGTTTGGGTTCAGCTCTGCTATCTTATTCATAACAGGTAGACTTGGGGAAGCATCACCACACCAACTTTCTGTTAACACTAAAAATGTTAGCTTTTTATCGAGTTTTGCTATTTTTTCTTGAATAGCAATTGGTGTTTTTAATGTTTTATCCCAACGATTCATGCGTTTATCGTTTAATTGGGTATAATCTATTAAGGCATCAGATTGATTTTCGCCCGTAGTTGCTCCATCAATAGCAAGCTGATGAACTTTTTCTCTGTAATCTTTATATGACCAAGAATTAGATAAGCTTTCTTTAATTGTATCGATTGTATTTTGAACTGTATTCATATCATTTTCTTCTACTATACCCTTTTGTAGGTTTATTAAAGAAAAACTTACAACGAACGTTTTTTAATCATACCTCCTCTAGTATCATTAATTCTATGCATAACAACAAAGGCTTTAGCATCTATTTTAGAAATTTCTATATTGAGCTTGCGTATCTCTAATCGTGTAATTATGGTAAAGAGAACATCATGTTCTTTTCGAGTACCGGTTGTCCCGTATCCACCTTTAGCTTTATAAATTGTAATCCCACGGCCCATTTTTTCAGTAATCATTTGCCGTATTTCCTCGCTAGCATTAGAGATAATAGTTACACCAGTATATTCTTCAATACCATCAATAACAAAGTCAAGCGTTTTTGAAGCAGCTAAATAGGTAAGCATAGAATATAAGGCTGTCTCAATAGAAAGAAGGTAAGCTGCTGCTATAAAAACTATAATATTAATTAAAATAATAATGTCGCCGATAGTTGTTCCAAGCTTTCTACTTAGGAAGATTGCTAAAACCTCGGTACCATCTAAAACACTTCCTCCTCTTATAGAAAGACCTATTCCAGCACCAAGAAAAAATCCTCCAAAGACAGCAACCAATAACTTGTCCTGTGTTACTTCTGGAAAATGTACAAAAGCTAAGACTAGAGAAAGTCCTAGAATAGCTATTGTTGTTTTAATCGCAAATATTCTACCTATGACTTTATATGCCAAAATCATAAATGGAATATTCACAAATATGATTAAAGCGTAGAGTGGTAATGAAGATGTAGTTGTAAGCAAGAGAGATATTCCTGTTGCACCACCGTCTATAAAGCTATTTGGCAACAGAAAACTTTCTAAGCCAAAAGCTGCTGTGAATATGCCCAAAACAATAAAAAAAGTATCTTTTAATAAAGTCTTTCGTGTGATACTAATACTGTTATCCAATTTATTGATATTAAGTTATAAATTCTCAGGATTAACCGCTAGACTTTTGAAGAGATTAGCTTTTGTTTTGAAGAATTTGTTTTGAACTTCATTCTGTTTTAACTCAGCATCTATCAACTTACTTTCCCTAGAATTTATTAAAAATAGTGAGCTTTCGCCAAAACTAAACTTGCGTTCTTCAGCAGATAAGAGTGTATTATAATCCATTACAATATCATCAATTAATTCGTTCTGGGTAACATAGGAGTCTAATTCTCTGTAAATGGCTAAAACCTTATTTTGAATTTCGATTTCAGCATTGTCACGATCAAATTGTGCATCTTGTAATTTAAACTTAGCAAGTTTTAAGTCTCCTCTTTCTTTTCTTAGAAAAAGCGGGAATCTAAAACTAAGGCCACCTTTATATTCTTGAGTATTTAATGAGTTTAATTGTTTTGGTGACTCTGTTATAAAGTTATACTCTGCATCAATGGTAGGAAGTAATCTGTTTGCTTTTAGTCTTTTATCTACCGTAAGACCATCTATTTTATAATTTAAAGATTTTAACTTTGGATGGTTTTCTAGGGTAAAACTATCTAAAGGTTTCCCCATGATTTCTAAAGTAACATCTATCTCTTCTTCAAGGTTTAAATCTGGAATAACATTTTGTTGTAACTCAACAGGCACATCATTAATCCACAAAAAGTTGGAGAGTTTTAATGACTTTTTCATCAACTTAACTTTAGCCTGCTCCAAGTTCAATGCCCTATTTTGAAGTGCTATTTTTGCTTCTACGGTATCTATAGTCGCAACTTCTCCTGCTAAAGCGCTCTTTTTTACACCTTCAAAACGTACTTGGGCATTATTTAAAAAATCTCTGAATATTTCTGCATCATTGTATGCTTGCAACCAATCAAAATATGCTAATGAAGCCTTATACAATACCTCATTAACCAGTAAATCCTGGTCTGCTTTTGCTTGCTCTCTAAAAAACTTAGCTTTTCTTAACGTAGCCATGCGGTCATTTATCCAAAACCCCCGAGCTAATGATACAGAAACACCTACACTATAAAGACCATCCTCTGGCAAAAATTCATCACGATTTGTAAATTCCCCTTCAACTTGCTCAAACCCTCCTTTTAGTTCTACTCCATAGTATGTAGGTATTTTAAAAGCGGCATTTAATCTATCCCAATATTCTGTCCCTTTAAACTCTTTTCTATCATAATCTACTTCAATTTTAGGGTCAAAACCTCCTCTTGCTTTCATCAATTTAGCTTGTCCAATAGAAATAGTTAATTGTGCTTGTTTTGCAATTGGATGGTATTTCTTTACATAGCCCAGATACTCATTAAACTTGAGCATTAAAGTATCTTGTTGCGCAGAAATCGCACAACTAACCAATAGGAATAAGAGTAACAAGCATTTTTTCATTCTTATTTCTTTTTCGCATTAGCCATTGCATTCTCTGGCTGGTAATAGTTTGGAGGGAATCCATTGAGTTGACGCCATAGCTCAAACCAAATTGGCACATCTTCTAACAGTGCAATCGTATTTGCACCAGAACCTACTCTAAGATCTTTTGGCCAAGATTGCTCTTCTGGGTCTGGTGCTAACAATATTCTATATTTTCCATTATCACTTATAAAGGTTTCAATTGCCACCACTTTTCCGCCATAGGTTCCATAAGATGCATTAGGCCACCCACTAAATACTATTGCCGGCCAACCATCAAATTGAATACGTACTTTTTCACCTAGGTGCACTAATGGCAAATCTATTGGAGCTACAAAGGTCTCCACAGCCATATCATAATCTGCTGGCATAATACCTACCAACTTATCTCCTTCTTTAAAAGTTTCTCCTAAACCTCCTTGGATAGCTCTATTTATATAACCACTCTGTGGTGCTTTTATATAATACAAATCATTACGAATGGAGTAATTGGTATATTCATTTTCCAATTTTGTTACCTGTGCTTCAGAATCAAACTGGTTAGATTGCGCCGTAAACATATCGCTCTGCGCTTTTGATATTTTATCTGTATACTCAGCTTGTACCCTATTAATCTCAACCTGTGCATTAATCACTTCATTTTTACTAGCCAAGAGTTTATTTTCTTGCGAAATTAACTTAGCTTGTGTCTCTTGAAGTTTTAGTCTTTTTTCTTCAACATCCGTCAACGCCTTTAAACCTTCAGATTGTAATTGGACGATACGATTGTATTGTCTCTCCGCGATAGAAATATTAGTATTTGCAGCTTCTAAATCAATACTATCGCTTTTTACCTTTAGTTTGGACTGTATCAACTTATTTTTTGCCTGTTGCAATTTTAAGGAACGCTCACTTGATAGCGCACCTATCTGATTGTTAAGTGCTTTGACTTTTCCTTGGTACGAAGTAACAGACATTTCCTTTGCTTTTATCTGCTGCCCAGTCCTTTGCACTAAATTAGGATCAAAATACTCGTTCTTAATTTCAGAAATAAATAGAATAGTATCGCCTTTTTCAACATAATCTCCTTCTCTTACATACCATTTCTCTATCCTTCCTGGAATAGGAGATTGTATCGTCTGTGGTCTTTGGTCTGGCGTCAACGTAGTTAAATACCCCTTCCCTGTAATATTTTGGGTCCATGGCAAAAAAAGTACAATAAATCCAAAAATTGCAAATGCCATCAAAAATCTATTAAACTGCTTAAAATGCTTCTTATGAAACACTTTCTGAGCAGCTTTAAACCCAGAAAGATCTACTTTCTCGTTTAATTTGTTTGGTGAGATATTAAGCATTTTTATTACTTTTTTCGTTTAACAACTTTCCTTTCTCCATGGTAATAATTCTGCCACAACGCTTGGCCCATTTAGAATTCTCACTAACAACAACCAAAGCCCATCCATTAGAAGAATCACTCAAAAAACTCATTATTGCTTCCGATTCCTTCTCATCAAACTGGTCCAATGGATCTTTAAGTATTAAAAGTTTAGGCCTACGGATTATACTTCTGGCTAAAACAATCTTTTTTGCTATCACATTAGGAATCTGTTTACCTTCAGGGTATAAAATTGTATTTAATCCTTGGGGCTGCTCTTTTACAAACTCCGTTAAATAGGTCTTATCTAAGGCCCAGTAGACATCTTCTTGAGGAATAGTTTTGTCGCCAAAAGTGATATTATTTAAGATAGAACCTTCAAACGGTGACTCTTCCGTCAGTGATTGTCCTAAATGCGAACGATAGTAATTTAGATTTACTCCTTCTAGTGAAACATTATTCACAAAGATTTTACCCTCGTCTGGTGCTAAAATTCCAGCAATTAGCCTTAAAAGAGAAGACTTACCAGAACCACTAGAACCTTTTAATAAAATAGCGCAAGTTGGCGTTATCGTTAATGAGACGTTGTCGATAATCTTTTTATCTCTATCCGGGACTTGATATGAAACTTCTTGTAATTCTAATGTGAATCCTTCATTCTGTTTAAAAGGCATCTCCCCATTTAGTGGTTCTAATTCTTTATCCACTACCTGGCCTAACTTTTCAAGTGAAGTCAATAAATCATAAAAAGTTTCCAGCCCCAAAATTAATTTTTCTACTGAGCTTATTACCAAAAGAATGATGATTTCTGCCGCTACAAACTGACCTATGTTCATCTCTTGGTTCAATACCAAAAGGCCTCCAATTAAGAGCAATCCACCAGTTACCAATACTTTAAATCCAATCATTTGGATAAATTGAATCACCAAAATTCGAAAGTGACTTTCCCTTGCATCTAAATAGTCAGCTACTAATGCATCGTTTTTATTTATGGCATGCGATGTCTTTCCTGATAGTTTAAAACTTATAATTGAGCGCGCTATCTCCTGTAACCAATGCGCAACTTTGTACTTATTCTGTGATTCATCCAAACTGGTTTGTAATCCTTTTTGAGCAGTAAACTTGAATACTATATATATTAAAAGAAGTAACAAGATGCCATAAATAATAAAAAATGGGTGGTAAAAAGATAATAACAACAAGCCAAAAATAATTTGCAGCAATGCCGCTGGAAAATCTATTAAAATCTTAGACAATCCCTTTTGCACGGTTAATGTGTCAAAAAAACGGTTTGCCAACTCAGGGGGATAGTAGTTTCTAAGCTCGCTCATCTTAATTTTTGGAAAGCGGTATGCAAATTCGAACGAAGATCTAGTAAATATTTTTTGCTGTACATTCTCTATAATGCGAATCTGCATTAATTGTAATCCACCAACAAAAGCCACTCCCAAAGTCACTAAAACTACTAATACAATCCATGATGTGCTTACCTGCGCGCCCTGTATTAGATTAATAATAGCCTGTATTCCTAAAGGAAGTGATAAGTTTACCAAACCTGCAAAAATTGCATAGTAAAATACCTGGAAAACGTCTTTTTTATCCAGTGAGAGAAGACCTATTAGACGCTGCCAAGAGGTCAAAATTGTTTTAGCCATGATTGGATTGGTTAAGTGTCTTAAAAACTAAATCTGAGATAAAACTACTTGGGGTTTTTGTAGTGTCACAATTAGTTAATGTGGGGAAATGATCCTTTAAAAAATGTTGGTATAAAGTACTCTCCAAAATTGTGCTCGCTAAACTTGAAGGATACTCATAGCTAGGAGAGACATCTTTTATCATATCTTCCAAACGATTTACCATTCTCTTGTAGATAATGAAATACCCTTCTTTATTCTCTTGATCTACTTCTTTAGTTAAATATGATTTTGAAGATTCGTTGATTACTATATTGTTTAAGAGCACCTCATTCACATGTGTAAAAGCGTTGTCTTCTACAATAGTTTTGCTAACAATAGCAATAGCTTTTTTTAGCTTTTCATTTACATCTGTAATGCTGTTTGTAGCAAATACCAATTGATATTCTAACCAACCCCAATACCAAGAGGTTAAATACACCAGTAATTTGTGTTTGTTCTCAAAATAACGATATATGGAACTTTCATTGGAATCTATTTTGGCACCTAGTTTTTTAAAGGTGAAACTTTCAAACCCCATTTCATCTATCATTAAAATACTATGCTCAATAATCCTTTTACCCAAATCAGAAGATTCTGGGTCCTTTACATAAATCTTATCGTTAATGGCAATTTTAATGTTTTTCAGTAGTCTTTCCATATGACATAATATTTATTCATGCAAATATAATAGTATTACTATCATAATATAACAGTTTAACTTTTATTTAATAATTTCTTTAGGTTTTAATAAACCTTATTTTTATCAAAATTTCTTAAAAATGCAAAAACATAGATGCGGTTGGTGTGTGGGAGACGAGCTTTATGAGGCTTATCATGACAAAGAATGGGGAGACCCAGTTAAAGATGATGATACTTTATTTGAATTCTTAGTTTTAGAAACCTTCCAAGCTGGCTTAAGTTGGATTACAATCTTACGAAAACGTGAAAATTTTAGAAACGCTTTTGACAACTTTGATTATAAAAAAATAGCAACCTATGAGCAGCCAAAAATTGATTCCTTGTTACTAGATGCTGGGATTATAAGAAATAAGCTCAAAATAAATGCCACGATATCCAATGCCCAAGCTTTTATGGAAATTCAAAAAGAGTTTGGAAGTTTTAGCAACTACATCTGGGGGTTTGTAGATGGGAAACCAATAAAAAATACCTTCAAAAATTACAAAGATGCCCCAGTTAATACGCCACTATCGGATAAGATTAGCAAGGACCTAAAAAAAAGAGGTTTTAAATTTGTAGGAAGCACCGTAATTTATGCAACTATGCAATCTATTGGAATGGTAAACGACCATGAAATTAACTGCTTTAGATATAATGAAGTTTAGAGTTCTATTTTTAATTTTTTTAATAACTAGCTTTTCATCTATTATTTCACAGGTCAAGCAAGAACAAGAACTTAGAATTGATAAAAAAGAATTTCCTTCAAATGCGATTAAAACTCTTGAACCTTATTTAGTAAATACTAAAAAAGTAAAGTATTACAAAGAGTTTGATACAGAAAAAACCTCCTATGAAGCTAAGTTTAAAAAAGATAGATTAAAATATAGTGTTGAATTTAATGAAGATGGTATTCTTGAAGATATTGAGTTTATAATTCATAAGATTGATATCCCAGAAAGTACTTTAGAGAGCATTTCGTCCTATTTATCACTAAATCATAAGAAATACAAAATCAAAAAAATTCAGCAACAATACCTCAACAAAAACAATAATGCCAAGGAAACCCTAAAAGTAGCTTTCCAAAATTTAATTTTAAAAAAAGTTAACTACGAGCTAATTGTTTCATCTAAAAGTAACAGCGGATTTTCTGAATATGAAATCTTATTTAATGCAGATGGCAAACACATTCTTTCTAGAAAATCTATAAAGACAAAGTATGACCATATTTTGTATTGAAAATCTAAAAAGGTTAACACTTATATTGTTACTTATACTATTTCTACCCTGTGTAGGGCAAGAAAATTTTACAGCATATTGGCAGCCATCAGCGGCAGTAAATTACGACGTCACATCAATGTACTCGCATAATTTTTCACTTCAAAATAGAAATTACATTTATAATAATGAAAGTGTAAGCATAGAGGTTAGACAAATCGATGCTATACATTTCTCCAAGCTAGATATAAAAGACAATCAAAGTTTAGCCTTTGGAGTTTTATATCGTTTTAGGAAAAATTTTGATGGTGGGACAAATGAACTACGGCTTACACAGCAATACAATTTAAATTTTAAACCTAAAATAGTTCGTTATGGGCACAGAATCCGAAGTGAACAGCGCATTAGTAAAGAAAATACCATTCATAGATTTAGGTATAGGTTTAGTTTAGATTTTCCTTTACAAGGCGAAAAATTAGACGTAGGTGAACCTTATTTTGTTGGTAATTTTGAAAGCTTGTTAAGCGTAGCTAAAGAACAACGGCCACAATACGATGTTCGATTTGCCCTAAATTTTGGATGGAAATTAACTGAAAAAACTAAACTTCAAATTGGTACGGAGTATCGTTTTGAAGATTATAGCCAAAACCTTGAGCAAGTGCTCTTTTTTTTAACAAGTTTAAACCTCTCCCTTTAGCACTTTAGCAAACTTGTCTCTGGAAATCTCTTCCGCTCCTAAGCTTTGCAAATGGGCTGTGTAAATTTGGCAATCTATTAGCTTGTATGCTTTCGCTTCGAACTCTTGTACCATTTTTATGAAAGCAAATTTAGAAGCATTAGAAACCAAACTAAACATGCTCTCCCCGCAGAAAATATGTCCTAAATCAATACCATATAAACCCCCTACCAATTTATCATCTTGCCAGACTTCATACGATTTTGCAAATCCTTTCTCGTGAAGTTTACAATAAGCATCAATCATATTTGGAGTAACCCAAGTACCGTCCTGTCCTTTTCTAACCAAGCTAGCGCATTGTTCAATAACAGTTTTAAAACAAGTATTCTTAGTAAATCTAAACTCGTTACGGTTTAAAACTTTCTGCATACTCTTAGAAATTTTCAACTTACTAGGGAATAAAACCATTCTTGGGTCTGGACTCCACCAAAGAATAAGCGCATCTTCATTAAACCATGGAAAAATTCCACTTTGGTATGCTAACAGTAATCTTTCAGGTGATAAATCACCTCCAACTGCTAGCAAACCATCTTCATTTGCAGTTTCAACATCTGGAAACTCCAGTCGGTCATTTAAAAAGAATAAGGGGCGATTTTTGCCTAAGTTATCCAAAGGAACAATTTTTTAATAAAGTTATAGAATAGCTGTTAGAAAATAAGCAAGCCTGCAATGTAAATAACACTTCCAACCAACATAAATAACAATGTATAGGGAAGAATTTCTTTTGCTTTTAGCTTTGTAATGCCCAACAAAGGGAGTGCCCAAAAAGGCTGAAGCATATTGGTTATTTGATCACCATATGCCAATGCCATAATTGCTTTAGGTAATGGTACATTTAGTGCCAATGCAGATTGTAAGGCAAGTGGTCCTTGCACAGCCCATTGTCCACCGCCGCTAGGCACAAAAATATTTACCAAACCAGCACTAAAAAAAGTAAATATAGGTAAGGTAATTTCATTACTGATAGACACAAAAAAATCTGATATTTGATTAATCATTCCACTACTACCCATAATACCCATGATACCAAAGTATAACGGGAATTGTATGAGGATGCCAGCAACATCACCTATTGCTTCCTCTATTGCTTGTAAAAAACTTTTAAAACCCCCATGAAGGACAATTGCTAGACCTAGCATAAAAAAGTTAAGCATGTTTGGGGTAATGTTCAAACTGCGTAGAGAAGGTAAATACTGAATTAAAAAAACTGCCAGAATTAGTAGTCCGAATAGTATGGAAAAACTCCGAGAGTAATCCAATTTTTCTGCACCAATAAGATTCTCTTTTTGAGATGATTGAAATTTGTACTGATTTAACTCAATTTTGCTTGAAGGTACTCGTTTCCCCAAAAAATAGACCAGTGTTGAAATAGCCAGTAAAACAGTAAAAAAGATACTTAAATTTGATGTGCTAAAAACCGTTAATGCAGTTGAGACTGATTTTGGTAATTGCATTAGAACACCTTCTGATACCGTGTTTTCTAACAATCCTTTTAAATGACCGTTTTCTGAAACCTTAATCGGGGCCGAGCCACTAATTCCCCCGTGCCAAACCATTAACCCAACATAACCAGAAGCACCTATTAATGGGTAGTTTATAGAGATTCCCTTAGCTTGGGCATACTCTCCAACTTTTCTAGCTAGAATAGCTCCAAAAATTAGTCCTAGACCCCAATTAAAAAACGAGACAAGCATTGTTGAAGTAGCAACTAAAACTGCACCATTAGATGTATTTTTTACATGTTTGGTAATACTAAGAATTAAACGTTCCATGGGTTTACTCAATACCAATACATGTCCTAGAACCAAAATCAACATCATTTGATAGGCAAATACCAAAAGATTATTGTTCCATATGCCACTTTCCCAATATGAGAGAATGGTAAACAGATGGTTATCCCCTGAACTATTATTTGTAAAAATAAATGCCAACATTATAGTTAATAATGTCAGCATTACAGCAATCGTAAATGGTGAAGGCAAATACCTCCTAAATATATTTTCTACAAGCTTAGCAAAGCCCACTAGTTAGAATGGAAGATCGTCGTGGTCCTCTTCTTTAATGTTATCGGCTGGTTCAAAAGCCTCCATTGGAGGTACTGGCGGCATGTTTTCTGTACTATTTTCTTGCTGAAGGTTCTCAATGCGCCATCCTTGAACAGAGTTAAAATATTTAGTTTCGCCCTGGGGATTTACCCATTCTCTACCTCTAAGGTTAATACTAACTTTAACCATTTGTCCCTCACCATAGTTGTTCAACAAATCGCATTTATCTTGAACAAACTCTACTAAAATATGTTGTGGATATTGCTCCTCGGTAGTGACAACCAATTCTCTTTTTCTAAAACCGTTGTTTCCAAAAGTTTTAGTCTCACCTATCATTTTAATTCTTCCCTGAACTTCCATGTGCTTCTCTTTATATATAATGTGTCAAAAATACATGAAAACCTTCACTTTTTGAAACTTGTTTATAAACGCCTTTTCAACAATTTTATGCTTTTTGCGTTATATTTAAATACAATTAAAACCACTAATGGAATTCAATCCAAAAAGACGGACTTCGAATATCATTTTATTGATTTCAGCATTTGTTATTGTAAGTCTTATTCTCTGGAATACTAATATTTTCTTTGAAAGATTTAAGCAAGAAGAACGCCTGAAAATTGAAAATTGGGCTGCTGCACAATCAGAACTATTAAATTCTTCGGTAGATCAAGAATTAGGGAACTTACCAGTGCAGATTTTACAGAATAATACTTCTACTCCCATGATTTTAATAAATAAAAATGGTAGTATAAAAATCCATAATATGCCTGAAGAATTTGAGGCTGATTCTTTAAAACTTCAAAAAAAAATTAGACAATTTAGAAATGAGAATGACCCTATTACCATGTCTTACAAAGGAGAAGAACTGGCATCTCTTTACTATGGTAATTCTGATGTTTTAAACAAGCTTAAATATTATCCAATAGCGCTGTTGCTTATTATTTTTCTTTTTGCAGCTGTAATTTTCTTTTTCTTTAAAACCAATAAAGCATCAGAACAAAATAAAGTATGGGCTGGTATGGCAAAAGAAACTGCTCACCAGATTGGAACGCCACTTACCTCTCTTTTAGGTTGGAATGAAATACTAAAATCTGAGAACATTAGTCCTGATATTACAAAAGAAATAGAAAAAGATATTTCTCGTTTACAAACCATTACGGAACGTTTTTCAAAAGTGGGTTCTATACCAGAATTAAATGTGCATGATATTGTTGCAGAAACAGAGAAAGCGTATCAATATTTAAAGCGCAGAAGTTCTAAACTCATACACTTCTCTTTTAGTTCGGAAATTGATGAATTACCTGTTTTATTAAATCCACCGCTTTATAATTGGAGTATAGAGAACTTGGTGAAAAATGGAATTGATGCAATGAAAGGCAAGGGTAATATTGCCATACAAATAGAGAAGCATGGTAATTCTGTACGTATCATGATTTCAGATACTGGTCATGGAATAGCAAAAAGTGAATACCAAAACATTTTTAATCCTGGAGTTACCTCAAAAAAAAGAGGGTGGGGACTAGGGCTCTCACTTGTTAAAAGAATAATTGAAGAGTATCATAAAGGAAAAATTAAAGTATTTTCGTCTAGTAAAGAAGGAACAATCATGCAAATTTCCCTCAAAACCCATGTATGATTATGGCAAAAGAAAAGCAATTAGTACTAAAAGATGCGGAGATTACCAATAACTGCCCTGAGTGTTTTAATCAGGAGCTAAAGCTTACCTTTTACCAAAAACATATTTATAATGCCTTTTATCACAAAACTACTGGAGAAGTAAGCCACGAAATAAAGTGTAAAAAATGTTATTCACTTATCTATCCTGTTAATTGGACTCCAGATATAGAACGTGTTTTTGAATATTACAACAAGCTAGTAGAACCTGATAAAAAATCAACTAGGTTTACAACATTGTTTTTTGTTCTTCTTCTAATTCTTCTAGCTTTGGTAGGGGCTGGTATATACCTATATTTAGAAGGTATCATTTAGCAATCAAAAATCATCAATTCGAATATTCACCTAAGGTGAAGGTATCGAAAATAACGTTTTTTTGATTTTAAAGCTGTTCTTGATACTTTTATTTAAGTTTTGCTCTAATACTTATCGCTATTTCCTTAAATTCTTTTGGCTCTAGCTTCTCTTTGTGCTGAAAAGTAGCATTTTTCATGGTATGCAATGGTATAACATGTACATGTACATGTGGCACTTCAAGCCCGATAATAGTCATACCTACACGTTCGCACGGAATCGCAGCTTCAATAGCTTTTCCAATTTTTCTACTAAAAGCCATTAAACCCATATAAGTGGGTTCATCTAAATCTAATATTTTATTAACTTCTTTCTTTGGTATGCACAGCGTATGACCTATAGCGTTTGGGTTAATATCTAAAAAAGCAAAGAAATCATCATCTTCAGCAATTTTATAACATGGAATTTCCCCATTAATGATTTTAGTGAAAATAGTTGGCATTGATATTCGCTTAAATAAAAAATCCTATCGTTTGGATAGGATTAAATATAGGTAAATAAATATCTCAAGATCGTGTAATTTCCAAAATATCAAACTTTAGAGTTCCGTTAGGAACAGTAATTTCAGCAACATCACCAACAGATTTACCTAGTAAACCTTTTCCAATTGGTGAATTAACCGAAATTTTACCAGCTTTTAAATCTGCTTCACTCTCCGCAACCAATGTATATTTCATTTCCATACCATTGGTTTGGTTTTTCAATTTTACTGTAGACAATACTAAAACCTTTGATGTATCTAATTGAGACTCATTTATTAACCTAGCATTTGCCAAAGTCTCTTCCATTTTAGAAATTTTCATCTCTAGTAAACCCTGAGCTTCTTTTGCAGCATCATATTCTGCATTTTCGGATAAATCTCCTTTATCACGTGCTTCACCAATTGCTTGTGAAGCTTTAGGTCTTTCTATATCTCTTAAATAATCTAATTCTTCACGTAATTTTTTTAACCCTTCTGGGGTGTAATAAGATACTTTGCTCATATCGTTTAATTTTATGCAAAAGCGCACTGAAGAAAACAGAAAACGCTCTCCCAATGTGGCTCTAATATTTTAATTGAAAAATCCTCTGCGACAGCTATATTTATTATAGTTTTTAGCGAGGATTTAACGCAAATATAAACAATTTTTAGCCATTTTTGTTCTCAAATGCTAATGATGAGATACGTTTCTATATTGTTATTATTGCTACTTCTTTCTTGTGAAAAGAATACTTCTAATAGAAATCCTTTCCTACAAGAAGTGTCATTTCGTTTTGAGTTAAATCTTAATCTTCCTCTTTATAATGATTTAAACAATATTGGAAACCCGGTCTATGTTGGCAATACAGGTGTTGGTACCAGAGGTGCCTTTGTTATGCGTACTAGTTTTGATACCTTTTTTGCTTTTGAAGCTAGTTGTCCTAATCACGCTCCAAATAGCTGTTCAACTATGAATATTCAGGGACAGAATGTAATTTGTTCTTGCGAAAATTTTGAATACAATCTATTTACAGGAGAACATTTAAACAGACCAGATGATGGGAACAGGTACTACGATCTGTTATTTTATAGAACATCGCAGAGCGGAAACACGGTGACTATCTCTAACTAATTATAGCTTTATTTTTCTTATGGTACTACTTTATCTAAATACCATTGTATAACACTATTTTCAACTATGACTCTAAATTTTTGATTCCAAATTGAATGATTTGCGAACACTTCTTTAATTTCATTTTTAAGATCTTTTTTATCATCAGGATGAATCATATCAAAAACCATTTCTGGGGTTTTTCAACAATTTATGAGTTAGTTTTGGGTGTGCAGCAACGATACCTTCACTTACAAAAGGAAGTAGATAAAATACGTATTTTCTTATAAAATTACTTTTGGCCTAGTATTTCTCCCATCACCCACGCGGTATGCAAGCCCGATTCTCCAGTCGAAGGATGCATTCCTTTTCCGGTTAAGTGCCTTCTTATATTTAAAACATGAAATTCATGTAAATGCTTGGGGTGTTCTATAAATTCAGACCTACTCCCTGTTGGTGTTATTAATTCTACTGGTTCTTCCCCTAAAACAGAAAATCGTATTTCTCCTTTACTGCCAATGATTTCAACTTTGTCCCGTGGTTGATTTGCTCCAAAAATCCAACTACCAGAACCCATAACTCCATTTTTATGCGCCCAACTCCCGGATACCGCATCATATGCAGTATACAAGCCTTGTTGATTAGTAGCAAAGCCACTGGCTTTGACAATATCTCCTAGTAGAAAAGTAAAAAGGTCCAAACCGTGACTTGCTAAGTCATCAAAATAACCCGCCAGAGCAATTTTAGCATCTGTACGCCAATTATATTCTCCACCTAAATCTAAAGGACTCGCAGTTCTACTTTTATACCATTTAATATGGCGTGCCTCCCCTATCATATCGTTTGATAACCACTCCTTAATTTTTAAGAATCGTGGTAACGAACGTCTATAGTAAGCAATAAATAGCGGGATATCTCTTTCTTTAAAAGCAGTATAAATCGCTAAGCTTTCTGCATAAGTTGGTGCCATTGGCTTTTCAATGCAGCATGGTTTACCCACCTCAGCAACCTGCAATCCATAAAATTTGTGGGTGTCTGGTGGCGTAGCAATATAAATGGCGTCTACATCTGGATGTTGAATCAGCGCTTTTGCGTCATCTGTATAAAAAAGAACCTTATGCCGTTTGGCATAATCTTTAGCTTTATCCAGATTACGCCGCATCACACCAAAAAGCTCAAAACCTTCGGTCATTTGATACGCTGGACCACTTTTAACCTCGGTTACATTACCGCAACCTATAATACCCCATCTAATTAGAGATTTTTTAAAAAAAGGTTTCAATTAAATTTGTTTTTCGAATCCTCTAAAGTTAGGTATAAGTAAGTTTAGTGTTAAAAATTTAAGGTAGCTCCCAACAAGAAATTAATTCCTGCTTGCGGATAGAAAAATGACTCTCCAAAAAATTCATATCCATTATTTTCATATTCTAAATCAAAAATATTGTTTACCTGACCTGTAAATACAATAGATTTTAGGATTGAAATATCCTTTAAACTGTACTGTAGGTTAATATCATTAACAAAATACGATTCTATAGGATTAGAATCTGTGTTAGTTATAAACTGTTCTCCCACATATTTTGAAAATAAGCTGGCATTAAAGTTTTTAGCAGCATTGTACGTGAACACGTTGCCAGCTATTATACCTGGTGAAAAAGAAATGTCTGTATCTGCTATTACCGTCTCTCCACTACCGTTAAAATTATCAATTTGTAAATCTTTAATTTTATTACTGCTTAAAGCTAAATTAGGTCGTATAATAAATTTGCCAATTTCAATATTAGCATCTATTTCTAGACCCAATCTATAACTATTGTCAACATTATCCCTAATTGGAAAACCTACTTCATCCAATCTACCTGTTAATACCAACTGATTTTTAAAGTCTAAATAATAAACATTGGTATTCAACTGAAATTTTGGGGAAACATAACGCCATCCTAGTTCAAAATCATTTAAACTTTCAGATTCGGGATTTCCATTTTCAAAATCTACGCGAGCAGGCTCTCGATTTGCGCGGGCGTAGGATAAATAGATTTTATTGCTCTTATTAGGTTGATAGGTAATACCTGTCTTAGGATTAAAAAAAGTATAGTTTTCATCAACCTCTAAAGTTCCCCCACCAAATAATTCTCCAGAGGCCTCATATTTTATGTTCCTTAACTGTAAGTCTCCGAATAAGGACAATTTATCATTTAATTGGTACGTGGCTTTTGTATAAATATTAAAGTCTCTTTTATCGCTTTCATTTTCATAAAATGTAAAAGGAATACTAGGTAGTGGAGCAAATTCAGCTACTGTAATATCCCCGAACTGCACGCCGTCATATCTATTAATTCCCCCACCTATAACAACATCCCATTTTGTGTCATTGTAATTAAGGTTAAAAACAGTACCATAGAAATCACTATTTAAAAAACGTTCTGTAACCAGGTCCGAGCGGTCTATGGTTTCTCCATTAGAATCAAAACTCGGTAAACCATAAAAAGACAAATCTGGATTAAAGAAAGTTGGGTCAGATTCTATGTACTGCTCAAAGAATCCACGGCCATAAGTGTAATGAAATGAGATATTTCCACTCCAATTTGCATCAAATTTCTGTGAAATATGTAATTGATAATGGTCTTGCTTATAATTATCAGTTTGGCGGTCATAAAATTGCACGTTACCATCTGCATCCAAATACAATCCGTCATCATTAAAAGTTCTATCTTCTTGTAATCTAGCAGCATTTAATCCAAAGAAAGCAAGCCCTGTTATTTCCTGACCACCAAAGACCAATGCTTTTATTAAAGTATTTTCATCTTTATAGACACCGTCTAAAAAGTAAGAACTTAAATCAGAAAAAGCACGGTCAATATAACCGTCCGATTTAATACGGGACAATCTCCCCGAAAAAGCAAAATGATTGTTCAAAAGACCTGTTCCAAAACGAACTGAGTGCTTTCTGGAATTAAAACTCCCAAAACTGTTGGAAATTTGCCCAAAGGCCTCCTCATTATAATTATCTGTTAAAATGTTTATACTTGCCCCAAAAGCACCTGCGCCATTGGTAGAAGTCCCCACCCCACGTTGCACCTGAATATTTTCTATGGATGAGGCAAAATCTTGTAGGTTTACAAAGAAAGTGGTTTGGCTATCAGCATCGTTATAAGGAATACCATTAATAGTGACATTAATTCTGGAATTATCTGCGCCCCGAATACGAAAATCTGTGTATCCAATTCCAGTACCATCAAAAGTGGTAGCTACCACAGATGGAAGGTAATTGAGTAAAACCGGGATATCTTGACCTAGGTTTACACGCTCTATATCTTCTTTTTTTATGTTGGTAAACGTTACAGGAATCTTGTCTGTAACCCTAGAAGCAGAAACTACAACTTCATTTAAAGTTACTTTTTTGCCTTGTAAAGAATCTGTAGGTTGTTGTTGGGCCTGTGAAGCCATGGTTAAGCCAAATATGGCTAACATCGTGAACATAGTGTATTTCATTCGTACTAAAATTTAGTTACGAATAAAAGGGGCTATTATTCTAAATTAAAATTGATTGTTTGTCTTGATAAAGACATAATTCCAAGAAGCGCTTTGCGCTATCCCTTGGCGGCATTACCCGCCCAGGTTCATTGGGTATAATCTCAGCCTGATTTAACAAGCACCCCTTTGAGATAGCACAAATGTAATGAGCAATTCTATAGAAAACAAAAAGGAGTTACAATTGTAACTCCTTTTCTATTATTCACTTTCAGTAAAAGTTATTTTTTAGTAATCCATCTACCATAAGAATCAATATATACGGTTCTAGCTGTACCACTACTTAATACCATAATTAATTTATAGGTATTCCTACTATCCTTATATGCTTGGCGTAATTTTGATGTTGGGTATTGTTTCAATATTTCTTCAACGACTGCTGGAGGTAATTCTGATGATTTAATTTTTTTAAATCCATCATTAACTATAACTAAGTCTGGTACAATTTCAACACGATTGTAATTAGCATTTGAAACATTGCAAACCGTAATTATGATTACTAAAAAAAGAATTTTTTTCATTTTTAAACTTTATTAGGACTGTATTTACGAAGTAAAACGAACAATGGATGTTTAAATTATTTTTTGAAAAGAAAAAAGGCTACCTAGGTAGCCTTTTCAACCTATCGAACTTAGTCGAGGGTCTGGGAATAAGCATGGTTAGTGTAACATAGCTAGCATCCTTTTCAAAATTTCTTTTTGTTAAATAAAAAGGGCCGCATAATCAGTGCGGCCCTACAACCAATCAACCAACCAAATCCGCGAGCCAAAATGGCTACAGCGGAGTGTGAAAATTATCTTTATTTGTTAATTTATCTTTTTCTAAAATGTTATTATCCTCCACAACTATTTCCTCGGTTTTACTATCATTATATTCACTATTGTGATTTTCAATTTCGTTTGTATTAATAGATGCAAGTACTAAAGTTCCTATTAATGCTAATCCTAATAATCCCGATTTAAAAATATCTTTCATTGTTTATTGTCTTCATTAAGTAAGACACCGTCTTTTTATAAAAGTCACATAATTGATTCTTTCTAGATAGTATTAACAGTTTCTTGGTATCTATTTGTGGTTTTAAAACGTAGTTATTTAGTAACTACAGGGTACAATATGAAAGAGAAGTCTAGAAAAAACTTTACAGCAAAAATAATTTTCAGTTACTCTGTATTAGGATTATTAGGACTTGTAGTTAGTATTTTTATTTATTCTGAAATTAAAAAATATACTTCATCGGAATTATTGGAAGGGAACGACCAGAGGTTGCTAAAAACAAGTTCCTTTTTATCTGATATCTATATTGCTGAGCATCTTTCAACGTTAGCGCAACAGAGCAATACAAGGACGAGTCTTAAAAAATACACTCAAAAAATAGATTCACTTTTCACAGAAATTGATACTTTAAAAAATAGCTCTACAAGCACTACGCAAAACCTATTGCTGGATAGTATAGAACAATTGTTACATAAAAAAGTATATAACGTTACAGAACTCCGTAGGTTAAGGCAAAAAAACGACAAAAGCAATTCTATAGATTCGCTTCTCAAACAGTTCAATAAGATTGAGCTTTCTGTAGGTCATATAACTCCAGAGTCTTTTGTTTCCAATTTTAGCGAGTTGCCAAAAAAAAGCCAAGAAGTAATAAAGAATTACGTAACATTTTTAAATAAGAATATTCCAAGTGACAAAAAATCTGAAAAGCTAGATTCTGTCTTATTTGCTTCTAAAGTAGTATTGTCAGAAGCAAAGCTTGAGAGCGAAAAAACAAAGCAGGATTTAAATAAAAAGAAACGAGAATTATCAAATGCAAATCTCGCACTCTCTTTAAAATTACAACGCATAGTATCTAGTATTAACAAGGAAATTGCATTAAACACATTGGAGAATGAAAAAATGAAAAAAAATGTCCTTTCTAGAAGTATAAGATTAGCAGGTTTCTCTGCTATCATTGGCCTCTTTATTGTAGCTCTATTTTCATTTTTAATTCATAAAGATTTTTGGAAAATCCAAATGTATAGAACACGATTAGAGTCTGAAAAAGCTTTTTCAGATTCTGTATTAAAAAGTAGGGAACAACTAATAGCAACTGTTGGACATGACCTTAAAACCCCATTAAACACTATCCAAGGATATTCGGAGCTTTTAGAAACAACATCTTTAAATAGAACGCAAAAAGCCTATTTAGATAATGTAAAATCTGCATCTACTTATGTTGATGGCTTGGTTAACGATTTGCTAGATTTTTCCAAAATTGAAGCTGGTAAAATAATAGTAAGCAAGAAACCATTTAGATTAGATTATTTAATTATCGAAATCGCTGATAATCTAAAACAGTTATACAATAAAAAGGAGGTCTCCGTTTTTTTTAATATTTCGGAAAAATTTAATACCTCAATTATTGGAGACTCACTTAGAGTAAAACAAATTTTAACTAATCTTATTGGCAATGCATTTAAGTTTACTGAGGAAGGTTCTATCACCATAGATGCAAATCCAGAGAGGGAAAACAAGCTTAGTATTTCTGTTAGAGATACTGGAATAGGGATTAGAAAAGAAAAACAAGAATTAGTTTTTAAAGAATTCCTACAAGCAGAGAAAAATACTGGAAAAAAATATGGTGGTTATGGCCTTGGGTTAACTATTTCAAAAAAGTTAAGTAATCTTCTTAAAGGAGATATTAAGTTAAAGAGTAAAGAAGGTATTGGAAGTGTCTTTACACTACACCTTCCTTTAGAATTTATTCCGGAACAGAAAAGTACAGAATTAGGAACAACAAATTTATCATCTATATCTCTTTTAATAATTGATGATGATATCCCATTACTTGGATTAATTGGAGAAATGTGCAAAACTGCTGAAATTAAGGCTCACACTTTCTCAAATTTTAATACAATAAAAAAGAATGAAAACATTACGTATAATATTGTACTAACAGACATTCAAATGCCAATCATAGATGGGTTTAAAGTCCTAAAAAAATTAAAATTAAGCAACTATGCACATTACAATAAACAACCAATTATTGCGATGACAGGACAAACTAATATTGATAAGAGTGAATATTATTCTAATGGTTTCTCTGCAATTCTACAAAAGCCTTTTTCAAAACAAAAATTCTTAGAAGAAATCGCAGCTATTATTGATGTTGAAAATGCTAAAAAAGTTATATCTCATAGTTTTAATCATGCTAAAAAAGAAAGCTTTTGTATAAAAACTATAGCTTCTTTTCTAGAAAATGATACTGTTGCTATTACTAAAATATTAGAGACATTTATACAAGAAACAAAGGAAAATATGGTGAAGCTCAATCGTGCAGTTAAGTCCAAAAAAATAAAAGAAGTTAATGAGATTGCACATAGAATGCTACCTATGTTTCGACAATTAAAGGTACATAATGCCATACCATATTTAGAAAAACTAGAAACCATTACTTCGATATCAAATAAGGCTATAAAAGAGAGATTGGCAACCCTAGAAAAACATGTGAAAGAACTATCACTAGACCTAGAAAATTATATTACTACAAATTTAAGTTGTAATGATTAATCTTATTGTAAAGTGTTTTTCTAGTAATCTGAAGTAATTCTGCAGCTTTAGATTTATTAAAATTAGTTTGTTTTAAAGCTTTTAGTATGCGTTCCTTTTCGTAATTCGACTTGGAGAACACATTTGTAGTATTATCTGCATTGTCATTCTGCTCAACAACCTCTTTTGGTAATGCAGCTAGTTCAATAAAATTTCCTGTAGATAATAAAACAGAACGCTTAATAACATTCTTTAATTCTCTTAAATTCCCAGGCCAGTTATAGCGTTGGAAAAGGCCAACCACTTCTTTAGAAAAACCTTTTATATCCTTATTTAGCTCAGTATTTGCTTTCTCTAAAAAATGTTCTGCAAATAACATTAAATCTTCAAAACGCTCGTTTAACGGAGGTATTTCTATTGAAAATTCATTTAATCTATGGTATAAATCTTCTCTAAAACTATTTTTAAGCACTGCCTCTTGTAAATCTTCATTAGTAGCACTTATAATCCGAACATCAATTGCAACTTCTTCTGTACTACCAACTCTTTTAATTTTTCTTTCTTGAATTGCTCTTAATAATTGAATTTGGTTTTCGTAACTAAGATTTCCAATTTCATCTAAAAATAAAGTGCCTCCATTTGCAGCTTCAAAATGACCAATTTTATCTTGTATAGCACCTGTAAAACTTCCTTTAAGGTGCCCAAAAAACTCACTTGTAGCCAACTCTTTTGGGATTGCTCCACAGTCTACCGCTATAAAGTTTTTGTTATTCCGATTACTATTTTCATGTATTGCTTTAGCCGTTACTTCCTTCCCTGTACCACTTTCTCCAGTAATTAACACAGACATATTAGTTGGAGCGACTAATTGAATATATTCTTGGAGTTTTTGAGATTTTTCATCAATACCCTTAAGTATGGGCTCTTTATTTATGACTAATGATTTTGTATTTAATCCTGTTTTCTTTTTTGTCACCCCGTTTATCAAAGGTGATTGTAAACATTGGGTTACAACCATTAAAATTTCATCTGGTGTAAATGGCTTTGAAATATAGTCATTGGCTCCTCTTTTCATCGCAGCAACAGCCGTACCCACTTCTGCATAACCAGTCATTAGAATAACTGGGGTATTTGAATTTAAAGACTTTATCTCTGCTAATAAATCTATACCATTACTATCTGGCAATCTAAGGTCAGATAATACAACATCAAAATTATGAGCTTTTATCTTAGCTTTTGCATCTTTGGCGGTTGGGCATACTTCACTATGCCAATCATTTTTTTGAAAGAAATTTTGCAACATTTGACCAAACGAAATGTCGTCTTCAACTATTAAGATTTTTTGGGGCATGGGGCAATCTTACTCTTGTAAAGATACGATACCCTATCCGTGTCTTTGTTGTAAAATTTTCATAAAAAAAGGGGTGTAAAATACACCCCTAAAACTTAGTCACGATATAATCAAACCAAAAAATCGTCTACATTTCTAACCAATTTCCTTCGGCATCAGCATACAAAGTTCCATCTGTTCCATCTTGCCCAGTAACTTCAAGCTTATACTGGTTCTCTTCGTTTACATAGGCCTTATTTATGGTAGCACCAGCAAAATCAGTTTCCAAAGCTTTAACCACAGCCTCAGGTAAATCAGAAGCAGAAATCTCTTTAAATTCACTTGTGTTTACTTCTACTTTGATATCATCTTGAATCATTGTAGTTGTAGCGGCAACTGCTGTTAAACTTCCTAATGCTAATACGCTTGCAAAAAATAACTTTTTCATTTTCTAAATATTTTAAATTAAACATGTGTTCTCCTTACTTAGAGGAAAAACAATGCCATTCCAATAAATAACTTTAAAATATTTTTAATTAATTGAAAGTGAGATAATTAACTGTCTTTCTATAAAGAAAAGTATGTGTAAAACTGTGAATTCTTTTTCTGAAAGTGTATACTTTTTACACACTATTAAGCTTATACTTGATGACTAGGCTTTAGTAAATCGTTTACTGTTTTAACTGGATTAAAGGTAATTAAGGGAACTTCTACAAAAATAGTATTCCAATATGCCATAGCACCATTCCATAATCCAGGTAATTCTAGTGCTTTTAATTCTTTCCCCTCTTTAGTTTTTCCGGTTATAAAACCTTGTTTAGTATCAACAAAGTCTAAAAGATTATATTTTTCACCTTTATAATTACGAATACCACAAACTAAATCGACGGGGTTAAAATGTGTTGAATTTTGCAAAATGGATACTTGGTTTGTATCATCCATATTTATTTGCGCAGATTCTATAATCTGTAGTGATATATTACCTTCACTATCTTTAACCCAGAATGGACCTCCTCCTGGTTCACCTTCGTTTTTTACCATTCCACATATTCTAATAGGTCTATTAATTTTACTTTTTAAATCGGCGGTTTTTTCTTTGTCAGTTTTAGCATCAAAATCTTTAGCAAAACGAATGTTTAGTTCTTTTTTGAGAAATTTGACAATAACCTCTAGTTTTTCAGAAAAAGCGCCAGAATCTAGTATCGCTGCATACTCAAAAGCCTTTTTTTGCTTTTTTAGAAGTAGTCCTGCTAAAACCTTTTTACTATCTGACACTGCTTTTAAATTTGAAGCAATAACAACATTATCTATATTTTTAATAAAAATAATATCTGCATCTTGATCATTTAAATTTTCTATGAGTGCGCCGTGCCCCCCTGGTCTAAATAAAATAGAGCCATCAGCATTTCTAAAAGGTTCATTATTCATGTCCACAGCTAAAGTATCTGTAGATGGTTTTTGATTTGAATAGGAAACATTAAAGTTAGTATTTGTTCTTTCAGAAACATTTGGTCCCACATTTTCATATTCTTTCTTAAACATAGCATCATGCTGTTCTGAAATGGTAAAATGTAGGTTTGCATTACCTTTTGTTTTCGCATATAAGGCTGCCTCATTCAAATGCTCTTCAAAAGGTGTTGCTGAGTTTGTTTTGTATTTGTGAAATGGGAGTAATCCCTTTGGGTAAGAACCATAATTAAGACCATCTTCCTCCAGCATTTCTTTTACAAAGTGATACACTAGTTCATCTTTAGATTTTACTTTTTCAGAAACTCTTCTGAATATTAAGCTATAAAACGGAAGGTTTTCTATACCGTCAACAAACTGTTTTACCGCTTTATCTCCCGTTCTTGTAATATATTCTGATAAATTCTCGTTTCTGGGGTCATAAGATTCTATAAAATTAAACATTGCCTTAAACATTCTTGACGCAGCACCAGAAGCAGGAACAAATTTTAAAAGTGATAGGTTCTTACGTTCTTGCTCAAAATTTGATATTAAATCTTCTTCCTCATCTTTAGAAAACTTTAAAATACCTTCCTCAACAACTGCTGCTTTATCAAGGTTCACATAAGGAATACCTTGTTTAAAGGTTTCTACTTGACTTAGTACTTTTTCTTTTGAAATTCCTTTACTTTCAAATTGTTGAATATCTTTTTCAGTAAATTCCATCAGCTTTGCAATAAATTATCAATGTGTTCAACCGCAGTTTTAAGGCGAGTTCTTTTATCTCCTTTTAATATTACGAATTTACGCCCGTATTTTTCCAAGGTTTGCTTGAAATAAGAAAACATTTGTTCCCTTTCATTAGGTTTATCCCTAAGGTCATCAGCTTCCCAAGGAATGTCTATATAGGTCAAGAAATAAAGGTTATAGGTGTTTTCTAAAGCATATTTTTCCAAAATAGGGTCACAATTTCCAATATAATATGCCTCTGAATATACTTTAGTCTCTAAAAGATCTGTATCACAAATCAGAACATCGGTAGCTTTTGAAGTCAGTTCGTTTTCCAAGTTCATTTGTCCTACCGCTATGGGTAACAAATCTTTTGGCTCGCAGGTTTTTCTCTCGTTATTCCATTTTTCCTGCAAATACTCCCTAGCATATTCTGGTACCCAAACCGTATTGTAATGTCTTGCTAATTGCTCAGAGAGGGTAGTTTTTCCAGTAGATTCTGGACCAAAAAGCACTATCTTAATAATGTCTGAGGGCTCTTGTTTAAGTTTTTCTTCCATGCTTTATAGCCATAGATGGCAATAATCGTTAAAACTGCAAAAAGGATAGAACTAAAAATAAGACCTTTATACCAATATAAAGGCACGGTTATAATATCTCCTATTATCCAATATATCCAATTTTCTAACTTCTTTTTAGCCATTAACCACATGCCAACAAAAAAGATAGCAGTTGTTATAGTATCCACATAAGCTGTCCAGGTATTGTACTTATCAAATGCATAATAAACCAAAAAGACGAAAATAATTGCACTAATAAAGAATAAAGCTGACCATTGCTTTTCTTTTAAAGTTGTTTTGGTTATTGGTATAAAATGAGTTTCATCTACTTTACGTGTCCATAGATACCAACCTATTAAACTCATTACAAAATAATAGGCATTAATAAGCATGTCTCCTAAAAGCGAAAACTCCAAAAGAATATATACATAAATCCCTGTTGCAACTAAACCCGTAGGGTATACTAGGATATTTTCCCTTTTAGAATACCAAACACTGAGTATGGTAAAAATTACCCCTATCATTTCGAGAACAACTAAGTAGGTTGGAATATCTTGATATTGGGCAAAAAGCCAATCAAAAATGTGGCTCATAGTTGCTTCTATCAGATTTTACAATTTTCATGAATAATAATCCTTTATCCATTAATTCAAATGCTGTTTCAATCTCCATATTTAGCACCTGCATAACTTTAACATATTCTCCAAATACTTGAGTACTTAATGGGTTTTCTAGAATAGTAAGCCCTGAAGCCCTTAAATTTTTAATAAAGTTAATAATGTGGTTTTCAAAATCGTCTTGCAAAGGAGAGAATGTAAGTTCAACAGATATATTCATATACTTATGTTCAAATATTATAAATTCAAAATTACTGTAAAGCCTCAACTAAACGAAGCGCATAAACACATGTAAAGTCTTCTAATTCAAGAAAGCTAACATCGTATTTAGATTTTCTTCCTTCATATAGAATTTCAGCAGTCGTATTTTCATCATCTAGCGAAAAGTCTTTGACATTAATATGATTTAAAAAGCTGAGTCCTGGTTGTGCATAAATCTTATACAAAGACTCTTTAGCTCCCCAAACTACGGTAAGTTTTCTAACTATAGCTTCAGAATTTGCCAAAGTACTATATTCTTGAATGGGTGTGAATTTATAAGCTATTCTTAATATTTTGTTTCGTTGTTTTTCTATATCTATACCTGCTTGGTGACTAGAACTAATAATTATTGCTGTAAAGTTATGCGAATGTGTAATAGATATATATTTTCCATCCTTTAAATGAGGTTTTCCAAATTCATTATAATACAAATCCTTATCCTCATAGTTTGCTAATTTTAATAAATGTCTAATACTTAGAAATGCTCTTCGGTGCATTTCAGATTTCATCCCAAGCATCCTAGTCTCACAATGGTTGGTAAGTACTATATTTTTGGAAAGTTCTCTTTCAGATTCAGTAACCTTCCAAATGTAAACTTTGGTAGCTTCAGAAACTGTTATGGTTTTGTAAATAGGCACGGCCGAAAGTTAAGTAATTTGTACCTTTGCACACTAAAATTGCTATAAAGTAAATTAAAAAAATTATGAGCACAAAAACAATTCCATATGTACCTTTTAAAGTAAAGGATATATCTCTTGCAGATTGGGGAAGAAAAGAAATTGAGCTTGCCGAGGCTGAAATGCCGGGCTTAATGGCACTGCGTGAAGAATATAAAAATGAGCAGCCATTAAAAGGTGCTAGAATCGCAGGTTGTTTGCATATGACCATACAAACAGCAGTCTTAATTGAAACTTTAATTGCTTTAGGTGCTGATGTTACTTGGAGTTCTTGTAATATATTTTCTACTCAAGATCAAGCGGCAGCTGCTATTGCTGCAACTGGTGTTCCAGTATATGCATGGAAGGGGATGAATGAGGAAGAGTTTGACTGGTGTATTGAGCAAACCTTGTTTTTTGGTGAAGATAGACAGCCCTTAAATATGATTTTAGATGATGGTGGAGATTTAACTAATATGGTTTTAGACAGATATCCAGAGCTTGCTGCCAATATTAAAGGTCTTTCTGAAGAAACTACTACAGGCGTACACAGGCTTTACGAAAGAGTAAAGAATGGTACTTTACCTATCCCGGCTATAAACGTAAATGACTCTGTTACTAAATCAAAATTTGATAACAAATACGGTTGTAAAGAAAGTGCCGTTGATGCCATCCGTAGAGCAACAGATACGATGCTTGCAGGTAAAAAAGTCGTCGTTGCGGGTTATGGTGATGTTGGTAAAGGTACCGCTGCCTCTTTTAGAGGTGCTGGATCTATCGTAACTGTAACAGAAATTGATCCAATTTGTGCCTTACAAGCCTGTATGGACGGTTTTGAAGTAAAAAAGCTGGAGACAGTTGTAGGTAATGCTGATATCGTTATAACTACAACCGGAAACAAAGATATTATCCGTGAAGAACATTTTAGAGCTTTAAAAGACAAAGCTATCGTGTGTAACATTGGTCATTTTGATAATGAAATCGATATGGCTTGGTTAAATGGAACTTATGGAAATACTAAAGATGAAATAAAACCACAAGTAGATAAATATACCATAGATGGTAAAGACCTTATTATTTTAGCTGAAGGGCGTTTGGTAAACTTAGGTTGTGCTACTGGTCACCCAAGTTTTGTAATGAGTAATTCTTTTACAAACCAGACTCTCGCTCAAATAGAATTGTGGAAAAACTGTTCTAATTATAAGAACGATGTTTATATGTTACCGAAGCATTTAGATGAAAAAGTAGCCAAGCTTCACTTGGCACGTTTAGGAGCAGAATTAACAGAATTGAAAAAAGAACAAGCCGATTATATTGGTGTAACGGTCGAAGGGCCTTATAAACCAGAATATTATAGGTACTAGATAAATACAAAGCTTACAACAAACCCTTGCTTATCGCAAGGGTTTGTTTTTTAAAAAGACTATTTATAAAACCAATTACCACCAAATGCATATTATTTTAACTGGAGCTACAGGAACTTTAGGGTCACAAATACTCTTTTCCTTACTTGAAAGTAGGTTTGAAGCTTTAGAAAAAATATACCTAATTGTACGAAAGAAAAAGTTAGTCTCCCCTGAAACTCGTATTTCTACTATGCTTAGTAGTAGCTTTGTTTCGGATTTTATTCGTGAGCATAAAACTGCTATAATAGAAAAGATTGAAGTTATATGTGCTGAGCAATTATTGGAGCCAGCTACTTTTTTACAAGAGAATACAAAATATCATTTTATACATTCTGCAGGGTTTGTAAACCTTTCTGTTGACCCAAACAGTAAAGAAGAAATTTTTAAAGAAAATCTTACACTCACACAAAAAATTTTCTCTGCTTACAAAAACTACCTTTCTAAATTTATCTATATAAGTACAGCTTTTTCAATAGGGAAATTGGAAGGATTTTTAAATGATGACTATGTAACTACAGAGCAAAGTGATTACCGCAATTTTTATGAAGCTTCAAAACATGCCGCAGAAAAATATTTGGTAAATGCGGGGAAGGAAACAGGAGTTTCAATTCAAATATTGCGACCTAGCGTTCTTGGAGGTAATATCATGGATAATCCTAATTTCTTCATTTCTAAATACATGGTATTCTACCTTTTTGCTAAATTCTTTTATAGAAATACTTCTATTGATTCTGTTAGGATACAGGCAAATGCAGATAGTAAGTTGAATATAATTCCCACTGATTATGCTGCAAAAGTAATTGCAAAGGTATTTGATACTGATGTTGAGCAACTCAACATTGTAAACTCTAAAGGCACAAATATTTTTAATGGCGTAGCCAAAATTTTAGAAACCGTCAATTTTAAAAATTTTAGATTGACACAAGAATTAATGGATACTGCCTCTGATTTTGAAAGTACGCTAGAGCAATTTTACTATGAAACTATTGGGGTTCACCTTACTCCTTACTTAACCTCAAAGCCATACGAATGGGACACTACTTTATTAGAAAGCATTCTACCCATACCAAAATATAACTTAGAAGATTATTTAGTCGCTACTGTAGAATTTGCCAAAACCAATGGGTTTCGGAATCAGCGATGGTAATAATTTAGTTTTTATATAATTACTAGCTTTACACCACCTCTTCTCAAATTTTAATAATAAAAAAACCCTCACCAATTTGGTAAGGGTTTATATTATTTTACACGCTGAAAATTATGCTTCAAATGGTTCAATAGAAACATAAGATTTACCACCTACTTTCTTTTCAAACTTTACAACACCATCAACTCTTGCATGTAATGTATGGTCTTTACCAGCATATACATTCTCACCTGGATTATGTTTTGTTCCACGCTGTCTAACAATAATGTTACCAGCTATAGCAGCTTGACCACCAAAAATCTTTACACCTAAGCGTTTCGATTCAGACTCTCTACCGTTTTTTGAACTACCTACACCTTTTTTATGTGCCATAATTATAAGGTTTTAATTATTTTATATAATTAGCAGAAAGCAATTAAGCTTTACCACCATCTAATTCGTCTTGCCATTTTTTTAACTCATCCCACTTACCATCAGCTGCTAATTTAGCTTGCTTTGGCCAAGTATCAGTTACGTGATTCCCACGAACTTCTGCGATAATTTCAGAAATCTTTGCTGGCTTAGCTTTAGCTAAATCAGCAAAAGTTGCAATGCCAGCTTCCACTAGAGTTGAAGCAATTTTAGGTCCAATACCTTCTATCTTCTTCAAATCATCAGCTTTTCCTTTAGTAGGTGCTGCCTTTTTTACTGGAGCTACTTTTGGTGCTGCCTCTTCTTTTGGAGTTGTTGCTTTCTTTGGAGCTTCAGTCTTTGCTTTTGCAGGAGCTGCTTTTTTAGCACCTTTAGCTACAATACTCTCAACAATAATTTCAGTTAAAGATTGTCTATGACCATTCTTTACTCTGTAACCTTTACGTCTTTTCTTTTTAAAGACGATTACTTTGTCACCTCTTAGGTGCTTAACGACTTTGGCTTCTACAGCCCCACCGCTTATGACTGGGGCGCCAACAGTTACGTTACCATTATCATCTAAAAGAAGAACTTTATCAAAAGTAACTTTCTTACCTTCTTCTGTCTGTAAACGGTGAACGTACACTTTCTGGTCTTTTGCAACTTTAAATTGCTGCCCTGCCATCTCTACAATTGCGTACATAATGCGTTGAATTAAATTATTTGTTAAGCCATTTTCACAAATAGCGGGTGCAAATATACTGCTAATTCATTAATCTACAAGCATTTTTCACCAATTGCATTAATTATTTTTTAAATTATTAGATGTTTTAAATAGCTGCATAAAAGTGAGCGTTAGTATAACAGATGTAGCTACTCCCATTATTGCTACGGTAAAAAACACAATTCCTTTAAAATTGCTGTAATCCTTAGACCAAACTTGAGATAACTCTTCTAAAAAAGAGCTGTTTAGTTCAGTAGTATAAAGTGCGAAAAAAATGGTGAAAAGTGCTGTTGCGACAACACCAGTTGTTATTCCAGCTTTAAAACCATTACCATAGCTAAAACTAGCACCTTCTCTTAGTTTAACTATCTTAAGAGTTTCGTAAATACCAAAACCTGTAATTATACCATTAAATAGACTAAAAAAAATGTTTGTATGCTTTCCAAGTAATGATAATATTAAAAAATAAGCAATTAAAACAGCACTGGTTACTATACCAAATCTAATGGGTAACGTTAAATTTTTCATTTCTCAAAATTTTTGGATGGGTTTTTAAGTTACGAATTTATTATAAAATTTCTTGTTAAAACAGTCGTCCTTTTCTATCTGAAATTTTAAAAAATTTATATTCGTGTAACACTTTTTAAAAATTCAAGACTAATTCACCAAATAATTAAATTCTAAACACTAGAAAATGAAGAAAATTTCCTTTTTAGCCTTTCTCATGCTTGGCTCAATTAGCTTGCTTTCTGCACAAGAAGTTGCTTACGAAGAGTATGATTTAGACAATGGGTTGCATGTAATATTGCACCAAGACAACGGCGCTCCAGTAGTGACTACATCAGTAATGTATCACGTAGGTGGTAAAGACAGAACAGCAGGCAGAACAGGCTTTGCTCACTTTTTTGAACATTTATTATTTGAAGGGACTAAAAACATAGAGCGCGGTAAATGGTTTGAAATTGTTTCTTCTAACGGTGGAAGTAATAATGCAAATACCTCACAAGATAGAACCTATTATTATGAAGTATTTCCTTCTAACAATTTAGAACTAGGACTGTGGATGGAATCTGAACGTATGCTTCACCCAGTAATTGACCAAAAAGGTGTAGACACACAACAAGAAGTTGTAAAAGAAGAGAAAAGATTACGTTACGATAATTCTCCATACGGACAATTGCTACCAGTGTTAGGTAAAAATTTATTTGATGCACATCCATATAAGGATCCAAACATTGGCTATATGGCAGATTTGGATGCCGCTACATTAGAAGATGTGCAGGCCTATAATAAAAAGTACTACGTGCCTAATAATGCTGTATTAGTAGTAGCTGGTGATATTGATATTACTAAAACTAAAAAGATGGTTTCGGATTATTTTTCTGAAATACCAAGAGGTGAAGATATCACCCGTAACTATCCTAAGGAAAAACCAATTACAGAACAAAAAACTGTTAAGGCTTATGATGCCAACATTCAAATACCTGCGATAGGTATGGCATACAGAACACCAGGATTCGCAGAGCGTGATGCTTATGTTTTAGAAATGATTTCTACGTACTTGAGCGATGGTAAGAGTTCTAAACTTTATAAAAAAATGGTTGATGACCAAAAACAAGCTTTACAAGTAGGTGCTTTTAATATTGCGCAAGAAGACTACGGTATGTATTTAGTATTTGCTTTGCCTGTTGGTGAAACAAGCTTAGAAATACTTCAAGAAGAAATGGAAGAAGAAGTTACTAAGGTACGTAGTGAGCTTATTACTGAAAAGGACTACCAAAAACTTCAAAATAAATTTGAAAACAACTTTGTTAACTCAAACTCTAACGTAGAAGGTATTGCGGGATCACTAGCAACTAATTATATGCTTTATGGTGACACTAGTCTTATTAATAAAGAGATAGACATTTATCGTTCCATAACAAGAGAAGAGATAAAAGCTGTGGCCGAAAAATATTTAAAGCCAAACCAAAGTGTTATAATTAACTACTTACCAGGAGAAAAAACAGAATTTTAAGAAAAAGTTGAAATGAAAAAACTATTCATAACATTGGTAATGGCAGTTATTGCCTTTAACGTTACCGCACAAATAGACAGAACCAAGCAGCCAAAGCCAGGGCCTGCACCAAAAATTAATCTAAGTGAGCCAAATACTTTTCAACTCAAGAATGGCTTAAAGGTAATGGTCGTAGAAAATCATAAGTTACCGCGTGTTTCCATTCAGTTAGATATTGATAATCCACCTATTCTAGAAGGAAGCAAAGCAGGGGTTTCTGACCTTATGTCTAGCCTTTTAGGTAATGGGTCAACATCAATTGAAAAGGATGCTTTTAATGAGGAAGTAGATTTTCTAGGAGCTACAATCAATTTTGGTGCACAGAGTGCTTTTGCAAGTTCTCTTTCTAAATACTTCCCAAGAATTCTAGAATTAATGGCAGATGCTGCTATTAATCCTAATTTCACTCAGGAAGAGTTTGAAAAGGAAAAAGCTAAAATCATAACTGGGATAAAATCTCAAGCAAATGATGTTTCTGCAATTGCGTCTCAAGTACAAAGAGCACTAGCTTATGGAAAAAATCACCCTTTTGGAGAATTAACTACAGAAGAAACCGTAAATAATGTAAATTTAATTGATGTTGAAGGTTTCTATAGAGACTATTTTGTGCCAGAAAATGCATACTTGGTAGTTATTGGAGATGTAGAATTTAAAGAAGTAAAAAAATTGGTGACCAAAGCTTTCACGCCTTGGACAAAAGCAACACCTCCATCTTTAAGTTTTACAAAACCAAAAGACGTACAGTATACACAGATTAACTTTGTGGATATGCCAAATGCTGTTCAATCTGAAGTTGCGGTGCAAAGCATCGTTGAACTTAAAATGAAAGATGCTGACTACCTACCTGCATTGGTTGCAAACCAAATCTTAGGTGGTGGTGGAGAAGGGCGTCTTTTCCTAAATCTTAGAGAAGATAAGGGGTATACCTACGGTTCTTATTCTTCTTTAGGAAGTGATAAATACGAGCCAGTTCGTTTTAATGCTTACGCACAAGTTAGGAATCAAGTTACAGATAGTTCTGTAGTAGAAATTCTTAACGAGATAAACCGTATGGTGAGCGAACCAGTGAGCGAAAAGGAACTTAAAAATACAAAAGCTAAATATGCTGGTCGTTTTGTAAGAGCTTTAGAAAGACCTCAAACTATCGCTAACTACGCATTAAATATTGAGAAAGAAGGTTTATCAAAAGACTTCTATAAAACCTATTTAGAGCGTATTAATGCAATATCTGTAGATGAAGTTAAAGCTGCTGCTCAAAAGTACTTTACTGTTGATAATGCGCGTATTGTTGTTACAGGAAAAGGAAGTGATGTTGTTGAAAACCTTGAGAAAATAAAGTTTAATGGAAAGGCTGTTCCAGTACTTTATTATGACAAAACTGCTGAAAAATCAGAAAAGCCAGATTATAGCGCTGCTATTCCAGAGGGAACAACGGCTACTAGCGTTTTAGAAAAGTATATTGAGGTTATTGGTGGTAAAGCTAAATTAGATGGAGTAGAATCTTATGCAATGCTAGCTGAGGCTGAAATGCAAGGCATGAAGTTAGAACTTGAAATGAAGAAAACTTCTAAAAATCAGTTCTTACAGGATGTTCGTGTTATGGGAAATTCTATGCAAAAGCAAGTTATTGATGGTGATAAAGGCTATATGATGGCTCAAGGGCAACGTAAAGATTTATCTGAAGAAGAGTTGAAAAAACTTAAGGAAGAATCTGCTGCTTTCCCAGAATTAAACTATCTATTAGCTGGAGGTGTGTCTCTTGAAGGGGTAGAAGCTGTGGGTGATAAAAAAGCATTTAAGCTTAAAGTTACTGACGAAAAAACAGTATTCTATGATATAGAAACTGGATTGAAGTTGCAGGAAGTAAGTATTCAAGAAGCTCAAGGGCAATCTTTTACAAGTACCATTGGTTATTCTGATTATAGAGAAGTTTCCGGGATAAAATTCCCTTTCGGAATTTCTCAAACAACAGGGCCACAAAAATTTGATTTTATAGTTAAAGAAATCAAAGTTAATGATGGTGTAAATGCAGCTGATTTCGAGTAATTTTTGGCTCTCATGCAAATAAATTAAGACGCCTCTTTTGGCGTCTTTTTTTTGTTCACTAAATAAACTCCGAGTAAAATTATAGTAGCCGCAAAAAACTGTTTTAAATTAAAATTCTCCCCATCTAACAGCCCCCAAAAAATCCCCACAATAGGTATTAGATAGGTAACAGAAACCGAAAATACTGCTGAAGATATTTGTATTAATTTATTGAACATCACCTTAGCAACGCATGTACCTATAAGACTAAGAATTATCACATAACCTAAAGAACTCCAAAAGAAATCCCCTGCTCTTACTTCAGTATCAAAAAAGCCAGATAACGGTAACACTATAATCGCTGGAATAATTATAGTTGCAAAATTACCTACAGCAATCGCCATTGGGGATACATTTTGTAATTTACTTTTTATGATATTTGCATTTCCAGCATATCCAATGGTAGCTAGAATAACAAAACCAGCATACCAATAATTCTGATTTGGATTCACTCCTTTTCCAAAAAAGATGAGAAGTCCAGCCCCTACTAGTCCAACAACAACCCCTAACAATTGATTCTTGGTAAATGAAATCCCAAATGCCAATAAGCCAACAAACAAGGTGAATAATGGAACTAAAGAGTTAAGTATTGCGGCTATGCTACTATCAATCTCACTTTCAGCAAAGGCAAATAAGAACATTGGAAAAAAGCTTCCTATATACCCAGATATAGCAATCCATTTCCATTCTTTTTTAGAAATACCCTTCAAAGATTTAAATCCCAACAAAAAAAGGAAGAATCCTGCGATTACTATTCGTACAGAACCCAATTGAATAGCTGTAAATCCCTCCAATCCTTTCTTTATAAGAATGTATGATGTTCCCCATATAATTGATAAAACAATAAGGTAAAACCATTTATTATTCTGTGCTTTCAATTAGAATATAATTAAGGCACAAAAGTGCTACTTTATTTAAGTTTTCTACCACTTTATTTCTAATTTTACTTCATCAAATTTAAACTTCTGAAAACAGCAACTACATATTTCTTTGTCTTGCTATATCTATTAGCAATGGTTCGTCCTGTTGGACCTATGCTAGAATATGTGATTTATGAAGATTACATTGCCGAATTCCTTTGTATAAATAAAGAAAAAACCAAACTTAATTGTAATGGCAAATGCTATTTAATGCAGCGGTTAGCTGAACAAGACGAGCAAAAAAAGCAAAACATTCCAAAAATAGCACTCGAAGAGTATCCAATAGGCTTTGTTGAGCTTTTTATCTTTTCAACCAAAAGAAACACTAGTCACCAAAACCTGATACTCAAAAACTATACGAATTGCTATAGTTTTCTTTTCTCTTATTCTAATTTTCATCCACCAAACCTCTTGGCATAATTCAACAAAATTTCAATTATTACAATGTTAAGCTTATAGAACATATCTATTAGCTATGCATTGCTATTTCTAAAACATTACAAATTACTAAAGGATGAAAAAATATTTTTTGGCTCTATGTTATATGGCTACACTCGTAGTTTATGCACAAGATAAAACAACAAATGAAAAATGGATGGTAGGTAGACCAGACGGGCATGCACCTATATCTGTTATGGGAGACCATATGCATGGTAAAGGAGAATGGATGTTCTCTTACAGATACATGTATATGAACATGGAAGATTTAAAACAAGGCAGCGAAAATGCAACGTTTGATGATGCACTAGAAAATTATATGGTCACTCCAACCAATATGCCCATGAATATGCAGATGTTAGGTGCTATGTACGCGCCAAGTGATAAAATCACCTTAATGGCTATGTTTAATTATTTAGCTATGAAAATGGACCATCTAACCAGAATGGGAGGAACTTTTAGAACAGAGTCCTCGGGGTTTGGGGATATACAAATTGCAGCCCTTTATAAGTTCTTTAATAAAAACCAACAATCTGTACATGGACAGCTAGGTTTTTCTTTACCAACAGGCAGTATAACCGAAAGTGATGTTACCCCAGCTTCTACTCCAAATGAAACAGTGCTCCCTTATCCTATGCAAGTAGGTAGTGGAACTTTTGACACAAACTTGGCTATAACCTATTTGGGACAGAAAGATAAAGTATCATGGGGGTCTCAACTAAGGAGTATTCTTCGTTTTGGAGAAAATGAACGCAATTTTAAGTATGGTAACAAGTATAGTTTAAACAACTGGTTTGCAGTTAAAACTTATGAATGGTTAAGTTTTTCGGCAAGAATTGAAGGACTTCTAGTTTCAGAAATTGTAGGGGAAGATTCCAATTTAAATCCTCTAATGGTTGTCACTGCAGATACACAAAACTCGGGAGGTGTTTTTTTAAATGGAGGTGTTGGTTTTAACATATACGTGCCATCAGGAATGCTAAAAAATCTTAGGTTTGGAGTTGAATTGGCCTCTCCTTTATATCAAAATGTGAATGGTATTCAATTAAAGACTAAAGAAACTTTTACATTAGGAACACAATATTCGTTTTAGTCTTTTAAATTCCTGCGTAGGAAATAGATTTATCTACGCAGGAATACTTTAATTTTATAAAAATTATACAAATGAAAAAAATACTTGCTGTTTTATTCACTACGGTTTTTGTCCTATCCTGTAAACAAGAAAAAAAAGTAGAAGAAGGTCCTACGCAAATGGAAGAGGTTATGGCAATCCATGATGAAGTAATGCCAAAAATGGGAACGCTTTCAAAACTTGTGGCTGATTTAAAAGAAAAGGTTGACACTACTGCTACAGGGAAAGAATACGAAATGGCTATGAAAGATTTGCAAGAAGCCAATAAATCTATGATGGATTGGATGATGGGTTTTGGTGACCGTTTTGATTCTGATGAAATATTGGAAGGCAAAGAACTCTCACCTGAAAAACAGGAATGGTTAAACGAAGAAAAAGAAAAAGTTGAAGCTTTAAAAGAGCAAATTAATACTAGTATAGAAAATGCCGAGGCGCTTTTAAAGGAATAGTTCGAATGTCACATTCAGCACAGTCGAAGTGTATGTGAAAAATTTAGTTAATAAAGAGATTACTGCTTCCGCAGGAATTTTATTTCCATTCCATACTTTCCATTATTCTACGAATATCTTTCTGTAGGTAATTTGCAGCAGGATAAATAGAGTCATAGTTTGGCTTAGCATAAAAATATAGGGAGCCTGTAACAAAATGGTTAATACTGTCCGTTACATAAAATTGTGCTTGTGAAGCAGCATTCCCAGTAACTTCGTAAAACATTCCATAGACTTCTTTTTCAGGGTTGATGAAAGGTTGTTCTACAATATTATCTGCTTTTGAAGCATGCTCATAAGATAATTTTTGACTATCTAATAAAAGGGTATTTAAATTATCCCCAACCTCTTTATGTGTTATATAAATAGAACCTTTTATCGTTGGGTAATCAACTGTTATTGCATTATCATTCTTAATCTCAACCTTTGCTACCCTATTCATATCAAAAACAAAATTCTTTGTATCGAGTTTTCCATATTCACTTTTTGGAAATTCTAACCTTAGCATAGCTTTTGGCTTGGGCAAAACTTCTTCTTTACACCCAAGAGAAACAAATAAAATACTTAATACTATTAGAATTTTATGTTTCATGAGGAAGTGTTACTTTAATTTGTTTTAATCGTTTCTTATCCATACTCTCTACAAGAAATTGATGCCCATTAAAGGTGATTTTTTCACCTCTTTTTGGGAAGCTTCCTGATATTTCCAAAACAAAACCAGCTATTGTTTCGGATTCACCCTTTCTTAACTCAAAATCTTCTTCATTGTCTATTTTAACCACACGATAAAAATCTTTTAGCGTAGTTTTTCCTTCAAATACATAGGTATAATCATCAAGCTTAGAGAATATTAAATCCTCATCATCAAACTCATCACTTATATCACCCACAATTTCTTCAATTATATCTTCTAAGGTTACAATTCCAGAAGTGCCACCATATTCATCCACAACTACTGCTAAGTGCTTTTTCTGCTCTTGAAACTCTAATAGTAAATCATCCAATTTTTTGTTCTCAGGAACAAAATAAGGCTCCCTAATTAAAGACATCCAATTAAACGTTTTTCTGTCTATATATGGCAGTAAATCTTTAACATATAAAACACCTAAAATAGTATCTATATTCTCTGCAAATACAGGAATTCTAGAATAACCGTTTTTCTTTATTTCTTCTATTACTTCCGAAAATTTCATTTCCTCATTAAGCGCAAAAATGTCTATTCTAGGGCGCATTACTTGTTTTGTATCTGTATTTCCAAAAGAGACTATACCTTCTAATATTTTTTGTTCTTCTTTGGTAGTATCGCCTTCTGATGTTAATTCTAAAGCTTGAGAAAGGTGATCTACACTAAAATTGGATTTTTGCTTACCCAGTTTTTCTTGAAGAAATAAAGTGGCCGAACGCATGGGCATACTTATAGGCGTAAGTACAAAATCAAAGATTTTTAAAGGCAAAGCCATAAAACTAGAAAATTGTATTCTATTTCTATTCGCATAAATTTTAGGGAGAATCTCACCAAACATCAAAATTAAAAACGTGGCTACCACTACTTCCAAAATAAATCTGACTGAAACTACATCAAACAAAACTTGGTTTATTTCAGTAAACAGCGTATTTCCAATAGAACTGAATAACAATACAATTCCTATGTTAATTGCATTATTTGCAATTAAGATAGTTGCAAGTAGTTTTTTAGGACGTTCTAGCAATTTAATTATTAGCTTCCCCTTAGAATTACTTTCTTCTTCAATAGCATTTAAATCTGTTTGAGAAAGCCCAAATAATGCAACTTCTGCACCAGATATTAGGGCAGAACTAGCTAAGAGTAAAACCAATAAAATCACTTTAGTTACAAAAACACCATTAAAAGATAAAAACAGTATTAGTAAACAATGGGAATCTGGGTCCAAAAGGTTACAATTTAATTAACTAGAATGGTAAATCATCTTCCTCTTCTACATTCTGGGCAGGTGCTGGAGTCGACGCTGCTGGCGCACTTGAAGAGTTTGCTTGCGTATTGGTATTTGATTGTGGTTGCTGCATAGCAGCTCCACTCTCGTTTTTGGTTGTTAAGAAGGTAAAATCTTGCACATGAACTTCTGTAGTGTAACGGGTATTACCATCTTCACCTTGCCATTGTCTGTTTTTTAAACGCCCTTCAACATAAACTTTATCTCCCTTATTTAAATATTTCTCACAAATCTCTGCTGCCTTATTACGAACAACTACATTATGCCAATCTGTATTGGTAACTTTTTCTCCAGTCTGCTTATTAGTATACGTTTCATTTGTAGCAATTGGAAAACGACCAATGCAGCCACCACCTTCAAAATAATGCATTTTTACTTCATCCCCTAGATGCCCAATTAACATCACTTTATTTAATGTTCCACTCATAACTTTAGATTATATCAAAAGTACTAAATTTTATAGGTTTTAATGAAGTCTGCTATCAAAACTGGAACTGGAAAATTTTTGACTTCTTGCCAAGGTATTCCTGTGTTAATTTCTTTATCTAGTTGTAAAATCCAAAACTTGGTATGCAAGTGCTGATGTGATAATTTATGAACAATGGGCTTATTGTTAAACAAATAAATGTCTGTTATCTTCTTGATCTTTAAAAGAGGTAAAGCTTCCATTTTCAATTTATCCAATTCTATCTCCTTATCCGTCTCCAACAAAGGAAATTGATATAAATTTTGCCAGATGCCTTTTCCTACGCGTTGTTCTATAAGTGTATGGTTATTACTGTCAAAAACTACCAAATAATTAAAATAGCGGTTCTTGACTCTTGTTTTCTTTAATTTTACTGGTAATTCGTGTATTTTATTTTGTTTTAAAGCGACGCAGCTATCATTTAAAGGACAATGTAAACAGTATGGTTTCTTTGGAGTGCATTGAATAGCTCCAAATTCCATGATACCCTGATTATAATCTCGTATATTTTCAATATTCATTATTTCTCTAGCGAGAGACTTAAAATGTTTTATCCCCTCTGTTGAATTAATAGCAAGGTCTACTCCAAAATATCGAGATAATACTCTATATACATTACCATCTACAACAGGTTCTGGCTCATTAAAACTAATTGAAGCAATAGCGCTCGCTGTATAATCTCCAACACCCTTCAACTTAAGTAGATCTTTATAGGCGTTTGGAAACTCGCCATCAAATTCACCGACAATTGTCTTAGCTGTAAAATGCATGTTTCTTGCTCTTGAATAATACCCTAGACCTTGCCATAATTTGAGCACTTTTTCTTCTTCTGCTTTCGCCAAATCAAATACTGAAGGAAAGGCGGCAACAAACTTTTTATAGTAAGGCAATCCTTGAGCCACTCTTGTTTGTTGTAGCATAATCTCAGAGAGCCATATTTTATAGGGGTCCTTGGTGTTTCTCCAAGGCAATTCTCGCTTATTTTCACGGTACCAAGCGAGTATTTTTTCTGAAAAATTCATAGATAAAAATACTATCGGACCAAAGTAACAGTTTATATACTTAAAATTTAGGGCTTTATATAAAACATTTATATATTTGCAAGCCTAAAAAAACGAAAATATAAATACGAAATGACGAAAGCGGATATTGTATCTAAAATCTCAGAGAAACTGGGTATTGAAAAAGGAGATGTACAAGCGACTGTTGAATCTTTTATGGAAGAAGTGAAAACATCTTTGGAGAATGGTGATAATGTGTACTTAAGAGGTTTTGGCAGCTTCATCATTAAAACAAGAGCTGAAAAGACAGGAAGAAATATTTCGAAGAATACTACGATTAAGATTCCTGCTCACAATATTCCTGCATTTAAGCCTGCAAAGGTTTTTGTAGAAGGAGTAAAAAGTAACGTACAAGTTAAATAAAATACTAACGTCTAAAGCAACACTATATGCCGAGTGGAAAAAAGAGAAAAAGACATAAGGTAGCTACACATAAGCGCAAGAAGCGCCGGAGAGCTAACCGACACAAGAAAAAGTAGTCTGCTGGACTACTTTTTCATTTTTATCATACGTTCATTGACATCACGGTTTAAAATTAGCATACAATTACGGCTATATTAGCCGCATAAATATTTTTTAATCATTCGCCGTAGGCGGATAAAAATCGATACATGAATAGAGAATTAATCGTAAGATCTAGTTCTGACGCAGTCGATTTTGCCTTATTAAAGGATGGAAAACTTATTGAACTTCATAAAGAAGAAGATGATAATAGCTTTTCGGTTGGGGATATTTTCCTTGCCAAAATAAGAAAACCAGTTACAGGCCTAAATGCAGCCTTCGTTAATGTTGGTTATGAAAAAGATGCCTTTCTGCATTATCATGACCTTGGCCCACAGCTATCTTCCATGTTAAAGTTCATTAAACAAGCAAGAACAGGAAAACTTAGAGATTTTTCCTTAAAAGATTTTCCATTTGAAAAAGATATAGACAAGAATGGTAGTATTAACGAAGTTATTAAAGCCAATCAGTCATTATTAGTACAGATTGTTAAAGAACCCATATCAACCAAAGGACCAAGAATTAGTTCCGAGCTATCTATCGCTGGGCGTTACTTGGTAATGGTTCCTTTTTCTAATCGTGTTTCAGTTTCACAAAAAATTGAAAGCAACGAAGAAAAAAGTAGGTTAAAAAGACTTGTTACAAGTATTAAACCTAAAGGTTTTGGTGTTATTATCCGTACTGTAGCGGAAGGCAAAAAAGTCGCAGAACTTGACAAAGATCTCCAGAACTTGCTGGAAAAATGGACAGCAATGTGCAAAACCTTGCATAAAGCACAACATCCTTCAAAAGTATTGGTAGAGCTCAACAGAGCATCTTCAATTTTAAGAGATGTATTCAACGATTCCTTTACTGGAATACATGTTGATAATGAAGAGCTTTATGAAAACATCAAGGATTATGTGCTAGAAATAGCTCCTAAAAAGGAGTCTATTGTTAAACATTATAATGCTCCATCTCCAATTTTTGAAAAATTTGGAATAGAACGACAGATTAAAACATCATTCGGGCGTACCGCCACAATGAGCAAAGGTGCTTATTTAGTCATAGAACATACAGAAGCTTTACACGTAATAGATGTAAACAGTGGTAACCGTTCTAATAAAGCAAAGAATCAAGAAGATACCGCTTTAGAAGTAAACATGCTTGCAGCATCAGAAATTGCAAGACAGTTAAGACTTAGAGATATGGGTGGGATTATTGTTGTTGACTTTATTGATATGACACGAGGAGATCATCGCAAAAAACTCTTTGACCACTTAAGAGATGAGATGAAAGATGATCGCGCAAAACATAAAATTTTGCCTCCTAGTAAGTTTGGTCTTGTTCAAATTACAAGACAGCGCGTACGACCAGAAATGAATATTAAAACAAGTGAAGAAAATCCAAATGGCAGTGGCCAAGAGGTTGAAGCTCCAATTGTTTTAATAGATAAAATTAATTTTGATTTAGAACGGATTCTAAAAGGTCCAAATAAGAAGAAAAGTATTGTATTGAATATACATCCTTTTATTGCTGCTTATTTAACAAAAGGAGCTCCTTCTATTCGTCAAAAATGGTTTTTAGAACATAAAAAGTGGGTTAAAATCCAACCCAGAGATGCTTACACTTATCTTGAATACAGATTTAAAGATAAGGAAGGTAAAACTCTTAAATAGATAAAAGCGACCTTAGGAATGGGGTCGCTTTTTTGTTTTTAATACATTTGAAAAATGCAATCATCAAAAGCATATTCTATAACCGAAGCAACCAAAAAATTAGAAGGTTACTGTGCCTACCAAGAGCGTTGTCATAAAGAAGTAACTCAAAAGCTAAGGGATATGCGGATGATTCCAGAAGCAATAGACCAAATTATTACACATCTTATCCAAGAAAACTACCTCAACGAAGAACGCTTTGCCCAAAGTTTTGTCCGTGGAAAATTTTCCATTAAAAAATGGGGCAAGAACAGGATTGTAAATGAATTAAAACTACGTGATATTTCAAGGTTTAATATTAAAACTGCATTAAAGGAAATAGATGATTCTACTTACCGTAATACTTTAGATGAATTATCTAAAAAACGCTTGTCTCAAATTACCGAGACTAATATCCAAAAAAAAAGAAAAAAGTTAGCGGACTACCTGCTTTATAGAGGTTGGGAAAGTCATCTGGTTTATGAAAAACTTAAAGAGCTGATTTGAAATATTTTAATTACTCCTTGAATAGAGTATCGCTATAAATATTTATTAGTTACTGTGATTGCCTTTTGGTTTTTTCTATCAATCCAAGTCTGCCCTTTTAATCTTCGCATCATATTATCAAAATGGCGCATAATCAAAATATTATAAACAGCCATCCCAAAGTTCTTAGGCTTACGAGCAATAGCTCGCAGACTCATTGAAAAGCCAGGTGTAATATATTTCATATGATGCCAATAGCCTTCGGGTATATAAATTAGATTTCCATGCTCCAATCTTGCTTTATAACCTTTAGCTTTTTTAAGTGCTGGCCATTTTTCTAAATCTGGATTTGAAAAATCGATATCCTCACGAACAATTAAAGAATGTGGAATTTTATAGAGGTATTTTGTTTCTGATTGTGGAAATAGGATACACTCTTTTTTTCCTTCAAAATGAAAGTGGAATATATTGGCCAAATCAATATCATAATGCATAAATGTGTGAGAATTACTCCCCCCAAAAAAAAGCATTGGTAAGCTCTTCATCAGTTTAATTCCAAAATCTGGGTAACTAAAATCCTTTTGTAATTGAGGAACTTCTTTTAAAACATTCCACAAAAAAATACGGAATTTTGTAGGACCCTTTTTTAATAAATCCACATAATCCGCCATATTCATTTTAGCATGTGGCTCATTAAAACCTTCATCGTGTTTTACAGGCCTATCATCATATAATGGAACTTCTTTTTCGCCTGCAATTTCTTTAATATACTCCAAGTTCCATTTAGAATATGCCGGCCAATCTTCAATAAATTGCTCTATAACCACAGGTCGTTGTGGTTTAAAATAGTTTTGGATAAACTCTTCTTTAGAGAGTGTTTTTACCCGTGGAATTTCTTGAAGGTTAAGTTTCAAAATTACATTGTTTTCAAACTAACTAAGTTAGTAAAAGGATACTAAATGAAGTAAAGTCTAATCCTTACTTACTAATTTTGAAGTTGCTTTGGCATTTTCATTTCGTTCTATCTTATGCCCTGGTCTAGTCCATTTTGGTTTTTCCCCTAACGGTTGAAGTACAGATTCTGAAGCTTCCACCGTTTCTGGCTGTGGTGCTTTTACAAATGCTTTTTGAGGATTAAGTCCCAATAGTTTAAACATTTCCATATCCTCATTAACATCAGGGTTTGGAGTGGTCAACAATTTATCGCCTGCAAAAATTGAATTTGCTCCAGCAAAGAAACACATAGCTTGCCCCTCTCTACTCATTTCTGTTCTACCAGCAGATAAGCGCACTTGAGTTTTTGGCATTACAATTCTGGTAGTGGCTACCATACGAATCATTTCCCAAATAGGAATAGGTTCAATATCTTCCATCGGCGTGCCTTCAACAGCAACCAAAGCATTAATTGGGACTGATTCTGGTTGCGGATTTAATGAAGCCAAGGCCACTAACATTCCTGCGCGGTCTTCAACCTTTTCTCCCATTCCTATAATACCCCCACTACAAACAGTAACATTGGTCTTGCGGACATTATCTATAGTTTCCAAACGGTCCTCAAACGCACGCGTGGAAATTACATCTTTGTAATAATCCTCTGAAGTATCTAAATTATGATTGTAGGCATAAAGACCAGCTTCTGCAAGTCTTTTTGCTTGGTTTTCCGTAATCATCCCTAACGTACAGCAAACCTCCATATCCAATTTGTTAATAGTACGTACCATCTCTAAAACTTGGTCGAACTCGGGCCCGTCTTTAACATTACGCCATGCAGCTCCCATACATACACGAGAGCTACCTGAGGATTTTGCACGCAATGCCTGGGCTTTTACCTGTTGCACAGACATTAAATCGTTACCCTCAATATCCGTATGGTAACGGGCTGCTTGCGGGCAATACCCACAATCTTCTGGACACCCTCCAGTTTTTATGGAAAGTAGGGTAGAAACTTGAACCGTATTTGGGTCATGATATTTACGGTGTGTAGTAGCTGCATCATACAACAACTCCATCAAGGGCTTATTATAAATAGCTAATATTTCCTCCTTTGTCCAATTGTGTCTAGTCTCGCTCATAATTCAAAAATAGGAATTCAAAGTTTATTTGTTGTTATCCTTTTTCCTATTTCTAATTAAATAAAGTCCATTAAAAGTAAAAGTAAATTGAATGGTCCAATTGGCTAAGGCATTCGCCAAGAATTTATAAGCCCTTAAATCGAGGCAAAAACGTCTTTCTTTTTGGGTTCTGTAAGTGGTTTCACAAGAAACCGCAAATTTAAGGACAGCGTATAGTCCTTAGAAAAAGGACTTTGAAAGTTTTATGGTAAGCATGTCCAAAGTTTATAGTATTATCTAGATTAAAAGCTATAATTAGCCTTGACCGTTATAATCTTATTATTTGCTTTACAATTTCTGTATTTTTGTTGCCAAACCCTTCTTGTTGGTATTTTAATTCTCCCTTTTTATCAAAAACACTAATGATATTGGAATGAGAGAAATTGATAGGTGATATCTCTTTATATGATACCGCAACTACATTGGCAAATTCACGTATATCTTTTTCTTGTCCATGCAATAGAAGCCATTGATTTCCTACCAAATCATTTTGAATTGCAAAGTCTTTCAAGACTTTTGGAGTATCAGTCTCGGGATCTATACTAATAAGAATGTACTTGATATTTTTCTTAACTGTTTCAGAAACTTCCTCTTCAATTGCCCTGATATCTGAGACTAACCTAGGACAAGATAATTTACATGATGTAAACATCATGACCATCACTAAGGTATTCTTCTCTAAATCCTGAAAGGTTATTGTTTTATTTTCTTGTGTTTTCCATTTGGACGTTAATTGATATATAGATAAATCATTTACATCATAGATTTTAGAATTATCTTGGGAAAACACATCTATCGTGTTAGAAAGTAAAAAAACAAAAACGAATAGCTTAAAAAAATTTGCTGACATATATGATTGCTTTTATATTTTTCAACTAGGTATCAACGTTGACTTCTAGCCCATTAATGAGTACCACTATACTATCCTAGCTACTTATTTACTATAACACTACTCTATCTTATTTTCAACATCATCACAGGCACATCTAAACCCTAAGTTCCTTATTGCATATTTTGGTTCTAAGCTTCCTCTAAATGCATAACGTGCAAAAGCAGCATAGTCAAGTAAATCTGAGGCGCCTACAATACTCCCCCCACAAAAAAGTTTCTTATTCAAATCTCCTTTTTTCCTTGAATCTCCAGAAATTATAATACTATTAAAATCGCTAGTCCACTCCCAAACCAATCCAAATAAATCATAAACCCCCCAATAGTTCACTGCTTGTCCAACTTCTTTGTTGACCGTACTTGGAGCTTCATACCATGCCAGTATTTTCCTTACATATAGACTATCCCCTGTGGCATTGGGCTTTGTTTCATCTGCAAGTGCGACGTATTCCCATTCCCGTATTGTTGGTAATCTACCCCCTTTATACTCACAATAACTTTTGGCCGCAAACCAAGAAACATTTGTAACAGGAGACTTTCTTAAAATAGACGGCTTTAAAGTAATATCGTTTTCCCAGTTTGAAAGATAGTTTTCATCCACAAAAAGTGCCGTAGCTTTGGACTTTTTCCATTTCTTACCAAATTCACTCTTTATAAAATCCAAGAAATCTTCATTAGTAACAGGATACTTATCAATATAAAAACTATTTACTGATACCTGTCCCTCACTTATTTCTGTATTAGTATACATTGGTGTATAGGTACCTTTAAGAATCTTTACCACTCCCTCTTCTTCCGATTGACTGTTTCCAATGAAAATAGAGATTGTTCCAATTAAAGCAAATAAAAGAACATGAAGGTTTCTTATAGTCATAATGTAGCCTATTATTTCCCTCTAATTTTCTTTACTTTCTCAGCGTTGACTACGGTTTTGTTATTCTCAAAATTGTTGTAGATATACGTTAGTACATCTGCTACTTCCCTATCTGTTAAGCCAAGATTGGGCATTATACCATCGTATTGCGTGCCATTTACCGTAATTTTTCCTTTTTTTCCATTTAGCGCAATGCCAATTGCCCTATCTACATTGGCATTTAAATAATCTGAAGCCGCCAGTGGAGGGAATACTCCAGGGACTCCTTTAGCATCAGATTGATGGCATGCAAAACAAACTGTAGAAAATACTTTTTTTCCCCTGTTTAATTGTTGTTCTAATGGTGATTGTAAAGCATCCGCCTTAGCATCCATTTCTCTTTTAATGTTTGAATCTGGGCTGTATTCTTTACTTGATGGGTCCTTTTTACTAGAATTGGTCGATTTGACCATCCCAACAAAGCTTTCATCTGTTGTTTTCATTGAAGCATATGCCTTATCTATTTGCTGACCAGAGTATATCTTCTTATTATCTTCCCCTTTAACCGATAAAATTCCTAACGCCCCTTTATTGGTAGCTCTAAAAATAGAGTGGTCCAACATAATATAATCTCCTGGTGCTTCTACTACAAATTCTACTATTGCAGATCCAGCTGCAGGAATTAACGTTGTTTGAATATTTTCATTTATCAAAGTTCCACCTTCAACGTGAACTTTATCAAATAATTCACCTATAACATGAAAAGAAGAAACCTTATTTGGTCCTCCATTTCCAACATACAATCTCACAATGTCTCCAACTTCCGCTTTTATGGCATTATCACCTGTAAGACTTCCTACTTTTCCATTTAAAACTACATAATCTGGATTTTCATTAAGGGCTTTCTTTAGATTAAATGGTTGAAATCCAGTTTCCCCAAAGTCGCCTTCAGTATAAAATTCACCCTGCATTATATAGTATTCTTTGTCTACTTTGGAAAGCCCTCCCTTTGGTTCTACCAGAATTAACCCATACATGCCATTAGCAATGTGCAGGCCAATTGGTGCCGCAGCGCAGTGGTATACATATAAACCAGGGTTTAGTGCTTTAAAAGTGAATGATTTTTCTCTACCAGGAGCTATAAAAGTTGCTTCAGCTCCACCGCCAGGACCGTTTACAGCATGTAAATCTATACTGTGTGCCAATTTATTATCTGGGTGGTTCTGAAGTCGAAAATCAACTTCATCACCTTCTTTAACACGAATAAAGCTCCCTGGCACAGTTCCTCCAAACGTCCAATAGAGATAAGAAATTCCGTCTGAAAGAATTCCTTCTTTTTCAATAATCTCTAACTCAACCAATACCTTTTTTGGCCCTCTGTCCCCTAAAGGAGCAGGAACATAAGGAGGGCTGGTTAACTCGGCCTTAATTGTTTCCCCACTTACCACTTCTTCATTTGCCCTGCTGATCTTGCTTCGCAAATCATTGGTATTGGCATTAGAGTTCACTGACTCCATTTCTTTTGATGCAACTGAATTTTGTTCTACCACATAAGGTTCGGCGACGCTATTTTTTTTGGATACACACCTATTAAACAAGGTTAAAGTTCCCAGTAAAAACACTAATATAAATACACGTCCATAGCTTTTTGTCTTAACCATTTTATTATAAATTATAAAGGGTTATTATTAATTTTAAGCTTAAGTCAATTCCAATACGCATCAATCCAAAAATCTATCAACTGGACTGTATTTTTCTGATTATCAAAACTTACTTAATCATTCTCATTTACATTTTCCTGCTTTTATACCTATAAATGATATCATGGGTTTATTTTGAATATGTAATTGAGAATATAAATTTCAGAAGAAATAGTTTTTTCTATAATGGTGGATTTTCCTTAATTTTTATTCAAACTTCCCATTATGAAATAATTTATGAAGTTTCATGGCTCTATTGTTTATAAATTGTGAGACTTTGGCGTTTACCAAAAAAATTAAAAGCCTATACTGTAAATGTGAGTACGGGTATTGTAGAGATGGCCAAAACCGTGTACGTATACATAGATAAAGAAGACGTACTGGACATCCAGACGAAGAAAAGAGCATGTCTAGGTAGAACGCAACCATGAGGAAGATATAGAAGAACAGTGCATTTCAAAAACATTGATTCTTAAACCAAATCAATAATCCAAATATTCCTCTATATCACCTCTTACTTAAAATTATTCATTTATCACTAGCGACTCCTAATCATAAATGTTGTGTTTGCTTTTTATCCATTGAGAAACAACTATTTTTCCTTTGTCTTAGGTACAGTAGCGTCTTTAGTATCCACTTTAGCTTCTGGAGTAGTTACATCTTTACCCTTTAAATACTCTGGCAATTGCATCCCTGCCATATTAAACATTTCCTGTAATGGCGGTACAGATTTATACATTCCTGAAATAAAGTTCGCGGTTGAATTTTTACCGTCTTCGGTCTTTTGCCCCGAATCCCAAACGGTAACTTTATCTATCTTAATATTCTTGATTGCTTCAGCCTGGGTTTTAACTAACTCTGGTAATTTATCAGCAACTAGTAATAAAACAGCATCTTTAGGGCTATCGCCAGCAGCTTTTACGATTTTATCCAGACCTTCAGCTTGCTTACTTAATACTTCAAGAATACCCTGAGCTTCGGCCTGTGCTTTAAACAGAATCGCATCCGCTTCCCCTTTTGCTTTTCTACGAATCATTTCTGCTTCTGCTTCAGCATCAATCTCTACTTTCTTTTTATCAATTTCAGCAGGAACAACAATATCCGCCATTTGAGAACTACGCTCACGTTCTGCTCTGGCAATTTCCGCATCTTTTTCGGCTGCATAAGATTCTTCCAATGCTTTTGCAGATTGCACCTTTTCTGCAGCTATTGCAGTTCTCTCCGCTTCTGCTTCGCGCTGACGACGGAGAGAATCAGAATTTGCAACATCAATTTTAGCTACGTTTTCTCCTTCTACGGCTTTGGCATTGGCCGCAGCGACTTGTGTTCTTTCATCTTGTAAAGCATTTGCCTCGCCAATAGAACCATCTCTATTTTTCTCAGCTACCGATTTACGAGCAGCATTAATCGCATGTGCAGCAGCTTCTTTACCTAATGCTTCTATATAACCAGATTCATCAACAATATCTGTAATATTTACGTTGATAAGCTTCAAACCAACTTTCTTTAACTCTGATTCTACGCTTTGTGAAATATTAGTCAGGAACTTATCTCTATCCGAATTAATTTCCTCAATATCCATTGAGGCAACAACCAAACGTAACTGACCAAAAATAATTTCTTTAGCAAGATCTTGAACTTCTTGCATGCCCAATCCTAAAAGACGCTCTGCGGCATTCTGCATTACGCCAGGCTCTGTAGATACACCTATTGTAAATCTTGAAGGTACATTTACACGAATATTCTGTTTACTTAGGGCGTTTGCCAAATCGACCTCTATAGAAATAGGTGTTAAATCTAAATACTCATAATCTTGAATAACGGGCCAAATAAATGCTGCTCCACCATGAATACATTTTGCAGAATTTCCAGAACCTACTTTACCATAGACTACTAAAATCCTATCTGAAGGACATCGTTTATATCGTCTGATAAAAGAGATAATAATGATAAAGAAAAAGAGGATGGCAAATCCTATGGCCAATAAAGTGGCTCCACCGCCTAATTGTAATGGTATTAGCATATGTTTATTTATTTAAGAGTTGAACTATTAATATTCCGTTATCTGTAACTTCTTTAACTTGAACTGCGTTCCCTTGAACCAAATCATTTTTTTCATCGGTAAGGGCTTCTAGTTCCCGTAAAGTACCTTGTACATTTATACTTACTTTTCCAATACTAGATCTATTACCACCTACAGTTAAATACACTTCTCCTATTTGGTTTAAGGCATTCTTCAGTTTTAAAGTGCCACTGCTTTGCAGCTTTGCCAAATAGTAAAAAAGTGCTGCCATCGCTGTCATCATGAGCAAACCACAAATGACGGATACAATCACTGTTAAACTTGTTGACAGGTCATTGTCTAAACAAGCAATCCCCGACCATCCAAAAATGGTGAAAAATCCCATTAAGTTTTTAAAGGAAAGAAACTGAAACCCGATTCCAGAGTCACCATCTACCTCTGCATCTACATCGCCACCCATATCATCTGCATCACCACCAATAAGTGTAAGAACTATTAATACAAGAAATATTCCTGAAGAAATTAGTGCGGTAATCCAATAAATTTTCTCAAAAAGACTCAAGGCTGCGAACCAGTTTTCCATGGTAGTAAAAGTGTTGGTTAATAAATCATTTAAGATAAGACTTTACTAAGAATTTTAGTAAGCTTATTTTGAAAGTAAGATTGAAACGGCATTTCCACCAAAACCCACTGCATTAATCAAAACATTCTTAATGCTTTTAGGGCTTTCTTGTTTTTGAGCAAATGGCACAGAAATCACTTTTTGATTTTGTAGCATTAAAACGGCCATTTCTATACTGAGCATTCCTGATGCTCCAAAGGTGTGACCTACTTTCCATTTATTAGTAGTCAAAAAAGGAATTTTGTTACAAAAAATCTTTTTCACAGCTTTAAACTCAGATAAATCTCCTTTTATTGTTCCTGGTGCATGCATCACCACAGCATCGATATCATCTGTATTTAAACCATATAAAGCCATACGCATGGAGTCTTGGAAACAAGTAGCATCTGTAGAAATAGAGACATTATGCGCCAAAGGCTCTGTGGCATATCCAATCCCAATTATTTTGGCTAAAGCTCTTTCTTTATTCCCTTTTTCTAAACAAGCAACCGAAGCTGCCTCACCTAAAACCATGCTATTTTTATTCTTATCAAAATCTAAGGCTCTACAGGGGAAAGAATTTCCTACTTCGTTCGAAGTGACTGAAGAAGTATAAATCTTTAGAGCCTTCATTTGAGCAATAGTGAATGGCGTTAGTGGCGCTTCACTACCCCCAACTAAAAATTTATCTGCCATTCCTCCTTGCAACCAAGCTATACCATTTAATACCGCATGTAATGCTGTAGAACAAGTAATTGAATGAGAAATATCTGGCCCTTTTGTTTTTAAATCATGTGCCACCCAAGAAGAAATATTCCCCAATGTTGTTGTTGGGGAAGCTAAAGTGGAAGTATTCTTATTCTTTAAAAATTCTTCATGAAAATTCTCAAACAATGTAGTTGCTCCTCTTGAGGAACCAATATTTACGCCAAAATTATCCGATGTTTTCCAATCTAATTTTTCTAATGCTTTTCGCGAAGCGTAAATGGCATAAAGAACCGAAGTATCTAGATTTTTATATTTAATATCTGAAGTTTTTAAAGCTGCTATCTCATGAGCTATCAATTCAGGGAGGTTACCTGTCCAAACTAAGCTATCTCCAATTATTGTTTCTTTGAGATTATGAGAATTATTTTCATAAGCTTTCCAAGACTCTTCCAAAGAGTTTCCCAAGGCAGAAATAGATGAGATTGCCGTTATATGTATAGGTTCTTTGAGCATGATTATTGATTACAGCAAAAGTAAAAGTTCTTACCTTCATGACCTCAATAAAACTAATAAACCATGAATAACGAATTAATACCTCAACCAAGTTGGTGGAAAAGAAATTGGAAATGGGTAGTCCCTGTCGGTGGTTGTTTTACTTTAATTATTGGAGCTATTATCATTTTCTCTTCTATCTATTTTGGTGTGAATAATATTATGAAAGAATCTCAACCGTATGAATATGCGCTCGAGTTAATTAATAAAGACAAGCAACTCATTGAAGTACTAGGTTCGCCTATTAAAAAACATGGTATGTTTCAAGGGAATATTAGTTGGGTTAATGGAAATAAGGTCGCCAAAATAGCGGTGCCAATTTCTGGACCAAAAGGAGAAGGTAAATTATATATTGATGCTACCGGAAAAGATGATACTTGGATTTATCATGAAATTAGAGTTGAAGTAAACGACCAAGAGTTTGATTATCTACAAGAAACTTCCTCTGAATTTTAGAAAGGTTCGACTATGCTCGACTAGGCAAACACCTGCTAACTGTCTAAAAATTCTAAGATAGCATTGTAGATTTTAGTTAATTGCTCATTGGTAATTACATATGGTGGCAGAGTGTAAATTGTATTCCCCAAAGGCCTAAGGTTAATTCCTCTAGACATAAAAAACTGATACAGTTCGTCTCTTGATTTTCCATAACGATCCATCTCGGTATTCAAATCAATGGCTAAAATAACACCCATACTACGAGCTTCTTTTACCTTAGAATGATTTTTAATTTTTGAAACAAACTTTTTATGTTCACTTTCAATATAGTTTCTGCGTTCTAAAATTTCTTGAGATTCCAATAAATCCAAACCAGCAATTGCTGCTGCGCAACCAATAGGGTGGGCACTAAAGGTGTGCGCATGAAAAAAACCTTTAGCTACTTTATCACTCAAAAACGCATCAAATATTTTTTGAGAACAACTTGTAATGCTCAATGGGAACATACCGGCAGTTAAGGCTTTGCTTAAACATATAATATCTGGTTTATTATCTAGGTAGTCAGATGCAAAATTCTTCCCGGTCTTGCCAAAACCTGTCATAACCTCATCAGCAATACATAAGATATTATGTTCTTGGCATTTAGCAATCAATATATCTAATCCTTTAGACGAATGAAACTTCATCCCAGCGGCCCCTTGGACTAAAGGTTCAAAAACAAAGGCCGCACAGTTATTGTTCGCAATAATCTCTTCTAATTGTTTTAGAGTTTTATCTATAGTATCTTCCTTAGGAACAGGAATACGTTCAACCTTAAGTAAAAAATCTTCAAAAGGTCCATTGTAAGAAGAAAGCCCTGAGGCAGACATAGCACCAAAAGTATCGCCATGAAATCCATCCTCAAATGCAATTAAAGTATCCTTCTTTTTTTCCTTATTATGATAATATTGTAAAGCCATTTTAATGGCTGCTTCAACTGCTGTAGAACCATTGTCATTAAAGAAAATTTTGGCTTGATTATTAGGTAGGATTTTCATCAGTTTCTCTGATAATTCTACCGCTGGTTCATGGGTGAAACCACTAAACATTACAAAGTCTAACTGCTGCATTTGCGCAGCCATAGCTTTAGTTATATAACTATTACAATGGCCATACATTGCTGTGTACCAAGATGCAATACCGTCTATATATTCATTACCATCCTCATCCCAAAATAAAGTCTCTTTTGCTTTTACAATGGCTAAAGAATTTGCAGCTGTTTTATGTTGCGTGAGTGGGTGCCATAAATACTTTTTATCACGTTCTACTATATTTTTTATCTGTTGTGAATCCTTCAAATCCTTCAATTTGGCTACCTTGCAAAGATGGTGATAAAACCAAAAACATTATTACAGCTAGAGTTTGATTTTAACATCGTAGCTCTATTAAAAAAGATTTTCTAAAAACTAATTGTTGAAGGATTTTGTCATAATAGTACCTTGTTACAACGAAGCTAACAGACTTCCAATAAAAAGCTTTTCTAACTTCCTTGCTAAAGAAAAAGAGGTTTCAATTTTATTTGTAAATGATGCTTCTACAGATAACACTATTGATATATTAAATCAACTAGAATCTCAATATCAAAATCAAGTAAGCATCCTAGAAAATAGTAAAAATAAAGGCAAGGCAGAAAGTATTAGAAATGGCGTTTTATATGCCTTGGAAAAAGATCCAAGACAATTAGCTTATCTAGATGCGGATTTAGCGACCTCTTTAGAAGAGTGCTATTCGTATAATAATTATTTAATTGATGGAAAAGAATTTGTTTTTGCCTCACGAATATTAAAAATTGGCTCAGTAGTTGAACGAAAGTTCTCTAGATTCTTCTTTGGTAGAATTATTGCCACAATTATTTCTAATATTTTAGATATTAAAGTTTATGATACGCAATGCGGGTGTAAAGTGTTTACTAAAAGAATAGCAGAACTTATTTTCCAAAAACCATTTATATCTAAGTGGCTTTTTGATGTAGAGTTATTTAGCAGAATATTAAATTATTTTGGAAAGGAAAAAGCACTAAACTTAATGAATGAGATTCCTGTTAAACGTTGGGTGGATATAGGTGATTCTAAAGTAAAAATGAGTTACTTCTTTCAACTTTGGATAGATTTATATAAAATTCAAAAAACGCATAATACAAAATGAAAGGTTTTTTAAGAGCCTTTAACTGGCTGAAAAAATCAGAGAAAGGTATTTTTCTGGGACTCTTTCTATATGGTTTTTTTGTACGTCTGCCTTTTTTCTTTAGAGACTATATTGATCGTGACGAGAGTACCTTTATTTTAATGGGGCAATCATGGGTAGATGGTCATCTACCTTTTACAGAGCTCTGGGATATAAAACCTCCTCTTACCTTTTTTTTCTTCGCAATTCCAATATACCTTTTTGGCAAAAGCTTTATCGCCATAAGACTTCTAGGTGTCTTTTTTATAACAGTTTCTTCTTTTTATACTTACAAACTTTCTTTAACAAATACGAGTAGAAGAATTGCTGTTATAGTTGGTTTATTAACAGTGTCTTTACAAAGCATGTTCGGAAGTTTACAAGGTTTAATGTCTGAACATATTTCCATGGCTTTCTTAGTTCCTGCAATATGGTTTCTTACAAAAAAAGATATGCCTACATGGAATGTTTTTATATCTGGGTTACTTGTGGGCTGTGCACTAATGGTAAAATTGAATTTAGCATATATAGGTTTATTCGTTGGTTTAGTTGTAATCTATACGGCGTATCAAAAAAGCAGATCTAAATCTTCTTTAATACAACCTGTAGTATATGGTCTGGGTATTCTACTGGTTATTTTATTAACGTTTTTACCATATTATTTTAACAACTTGAGTTTGCTTTGGTGGAAATCAGTAATAAAAGCTCCGCTTGCTTATGCTGGTGCCAGACAGTATTCTTCAATTAAATTGATATTATATCTTTCACCCTTTGTTTTATTACTCTTTTTTGGATGGCGAAAGAAGGTTTTCAATTTAAAAAACCAAACTATCTTACTTCTTATCATTACTACTTTAGGAACCTTAGTTGCATATGTAAAAGGTGGTAGGGTTAATGGTCATTATCTAATTTTAATCTATCCTTTAGTTTTACCACTACTTGCTATAGCAGTATCTAAATTGGTGAAAATACGTTTACCAAAACCTCTAATTACTATTGGGATTTTATTTTTACTTATCCCAATCGAATCTTATTTGGAATATGCCGCTATCTTAAAAAACAACGTTGAAAGGAAAACTTTTTATAATGGTGAAGGCATTTCTGTTCCTAAATATTTTATAGAAAATAAATTAGAAACAGATAATGTGCTGTATTTAGAATATCATATTGGATATTGGGTAATGGGTATTAAGCCGCCTACCAAATCTGCAATTCAACCAAGTAATATATTAAAGGATGAAATGTTTTTTGCTTATGACAACCCAAGAACTACCGGCGAAGAAGAATTAAAATATATTCTTGAGTCCAGAAAGCCAGATTATATTATTACAAGAAAAAATAGACGAATTTTTGACAAAAAAGAAATTGCTGTCAACTTCTATACAAACTTGCAATTACTACAACATTATACAGTATTGGATACAGTGGAAGGAGCTATAATTCATAAACGTTTAAAACGTTAGTAAACTATCTCTAAATTTTGAAGCGTAAGCTTTTACTTCCTTTTTAGTAAACTCTTTTTCTTCATTTATTCTGCCCAACATAGATATTCCAGTTTTTTCAAGAATAATACGTTCGGTAGTTGGATGCTTATCACCACTAAAAATAACACCTACTTCAAAATTTCTTTGTTGTAGCGCTTCTATGGTAAGTAAACTATGGTTTATACTTCCCAAATAATGTCTAGAAACAACAATCACTTTATAATCTGACTGAATTAAATCTAAAATTGTATCAGAATCGTTTAATGGCACCAATAATCCCCCTGCTCCTTCAATTACTAGATGATTGTTAGTTCTAGGCTCACTTATCGCATCTAAATCAATATGAACACCATCTATTTCTGCTGCTGCATGTGGACTCATCGGAGTTTTTAATACATAAGCGTTTTTATGTATTACCGTTTTAAAATTGGACACAAGGGCTTTTATCTTATGACTATCCGAGTTATCTAAATCTCCTGCTTGGATAGGTTTCCAATAATCTGCCTCCAGTGCCTCTGTTACTATTGCAGAAACGACCGTTTTACCTACTTCCGTAGAAATACCCGTTATAAATAGCTTCATGCTTCTGCCTTGGTAATAAATTCACAATTGGTACAGCGATATTTTTTTGGTTCAAAAAACGGAAATAGTTTATATAGTAATGAATCCCGCTTATAGAATACTTCAGATTTCTGCGCTCCGCAATTGAGGCACTTTACTAAGTCCCCATTTTCATCAACGGCATATTTTCTAAATTCGTCATAAATAACTTGCGCCCTCTCTCTATCCGCAGTATATACCTGCAATTTTATTCCTCCAATCGCATTACTGGCAAAAGGTTCCACCCCAACAGTATTTTCATCTTTTAAAGTAACTTCAATACCTTCAGATTCCAGTTTCCCTTTTATAATCTGCACATCGGCCAAAAATTCAAAACTTCCTAGTGTAACTAGATTTTTACTCATCTATATATTTTTTTAGTATCTGTACCATAGATTTAATTTCCTCTTTAGTATTGTAAGCATGTAAACAAAACCGAAGTCTTTCCTTTCCTTTAGGGACTGTAGGAGAAAGAATCGCCTTAATGTCATACCCGTTTTTAATAAGCTTTTTAGAAATGGTTTTGACGTTTTGATTCCCTTCTACTTTCATACATTGAATTGCAGAATTACTTTTGATAAAATTATTATATAACTCGTTTATTTCTAATTCTTGTTTAAAATAGCTAATGTTTTCTAATAATTTGGTTTGACTAATATTCCCATTTTTAGAAATTAACTGCTCATGTGCCGCAATACTAGTAGCAATACTATGAGGTGATAATGCCGTTGTATAAATAAAGCTCCTGGCAAAATTAACCAGATATTCTTTTAATAATTTACTTCCTAATATTGCGGCTCCGTGTGAACCCAATGCTTTCCCAAAAGTAACAATGCGAGCAAAAACGGCTTGTTGAATTTCTTTTTCGAGACATAACCCTTTTCCAAAAACACCTGCAGCGTGAGCTTCATCAACAACTAAATGATAATTGTTGGTCGAGCAAAAAGTAGCTAAAGCTTTTAAATCTGGCGTATCTCCATCCATAGAGAAAACGGACTCAGTAACAATGTAAATTTCAAATAATGCTGTTTTTGAATCAACTTTAATAGAGCGCTCTATACTAGACTGTAGACTACCCAAATTATTATGATGAAATTTATAGCTTTTGGCATTGCTAAGCTGAATTCCATCCCGGATACTGGCATGCATATACTCATCGTAAAAAATAAAATCCCCTCGTTGTGGAACTGAAGCAAAAAAACCAAGATTTGCATCGTAACCAGAGTTAAATACTAATGCAGCTTCACAACTATAAAGACTAGTAAGTTGTTGTTCTAATTTTTGGTATAACTGATGGTTTCCAGAAAGCAATCGGGACCCTGTTGCTCCATTTTTAAAACTTTGTTGCTTTAAAATTTCTTTTGTTCTTCCCTTAATCCAAAAATTTCTTGAAAAACCTAAATAATCATTGGAAGAAAAATCAACCAAATTATTGGTAACTGGTAATTTGCGATAGGCATCTTCAGCTGTTCGCTTGGTTAGTTTTTGTCTTAGCTTTTTGGGGAAATCTGCCATGAACCAAATGTACTATCTTTAGTGTAGATATACTAAGAATGCTAATCTATAAGCAAGCTGATTCGGATATAGAGCTAAGACAAATACTAACACTTCAACAAGCTAATCTTCCAAAAAACCTTACCAAAGAAGAGAAAGCGAAAGAAGGGTTTTTAACGGTTGAGCACTCTTTTGAATTATTAAAAGCAATGAATGAAGTATGCAAACATACCATTGCTGTCTCCGAAGATAAAATAATAGGTTATGCTTTGTCTATGCATCCTAAATTTGGAGAGGAAATCGAAATATTAAAACCCATGTTAGCTGAAATTAAAAAAGTGGTGCCATTAGATTATAATTACATTATTATGGGGCAAGTTTGTATTGCCAAGAACTATAGGGGCAAAGGAATATTTAGAGAGTTGTATAATGCGATGAAGGAATTTCTTCCAAACAACATTAACAAAATAATTACAGAGGTAGATATAAAAAATACACGTTCTATTACTGCGCACCAGGCGATTGGTTTTAAAGAATTGAAACGGTATTGGGTCGATGAAAAAGAATGGTCAATAGTTGTTTTAAAATAAAAAACCACCCTAATTAGAGTGGCTTTAATTCTTGTGTAAAGTAATAAAACTAGTCTGCTAGTACAATTACCTTATTATCTTTCATTTCAATAGTTCCACTAGAAATGGCTAAAACAGTTTCTCCATTAGCCCCTTTAGTAAACTTGTTTTGAAAGTCTTCTTCAATCGTAATATCTCCTTGTACTTTTATATCACCTCCTTGTAATAAAGAAACAATAGGAGCGTGATTTTGCAACATTTGAAACTCGCCATTAATCCCAGGAACGGTAACCGATGTTACTTCTCCTGAAAATAAAGTTGCTTCTGGGGATACAATTTCTAAATACATAATTCAATAGTAGTTAGTAGTTAGTAGTTAGTAGTTAGTAGTTAGTAGTTAGTAGTGAACGGTTAATCTCTCAATACTAAGCTCTAACATCTCAATACTATTTTAAGCTTCAGCTAACATTTTTTCTCCAGCTTCAATAGCTTCTTCTATAGTTCCCTTTAAGTTAAAGGCAGACTCTGGCAAGTGATCTAACTCACCATCCATAATCATATTAAAACCTTTGATAGTTTCTTTAATATCTACTAAAACACCAGGGATACCAGTAAACTGCTCAGCTACGTGGAATGGTTGTGAAAGGAAACGCTGAACACGTCTTGCGCGACCTACAGCTAATTTATCCTCTTCAGACAATTCTTCCATTCCAAGAATTGCAATAATATCTTGAAGCTCCTTATAACGTTGTAATAATTCTTTTACACGTTGGGCACAACCATAGTGATCATTACCTAATATATCAGCAGTTAGAATTCTTGAAGTAGAATCCAAAGGGTCTACTGCAGGATAAATACCTAACTCAGCAATTTTACGAGAAAGTACTGTTGTTGCATCTAAGTGAGCAAAGGTAGTAGCAGGTGCTGGATCCGTTAAATCATCCGCAGGTACGTAAACCGCTTGTACCGAAGTAATAGAACCTCTTTTGGTAGATGTAATACGCTCTTGCATTGCACCCATCTCAGTTGCTAAAGTAGGTTGGTAACCTACTGCAGATGGCATACGACCTAAAAGTGCAGATACTTCAGAACCCGCTTGTGTAAAACGGAAGATGTTGTCTACGAAGAACAATACATCTTTACCTTGACCATCACCAGCACCATCACGGAAATATTCAGCAATGGTCAACCCTGATAATGCCACACGAGCACGCGCTCCCGGTGGCTCGTTCATTTGACCAAAAACGAAAGTCGCTTTTGATTCTTTCATCGCTTTCTTGTCTACTTTAGACAGGTCCCAGCCGCCTTCTTCCATAGAATGTAAGAAGTCATCACCATATTTTATAATTCCTGACTCCAACATCTCACGAAGTAAGTCATTCCCTTCTCTTGTACGTTCACCAACACCAGCAAATACAGAAAGACCACCATGACCTTTTGCAATGTTGTTAATTAGTTCCTGTATTAATACTGTTTTACCAACACCAGCACCGCCAAACAATCCAATTTTCCCACCTTTTGCATATGGCTCAATTAAATCGATTACTTTAATACCTGTGAATAAAACTTCGGTAGAAGTTGATAAATCTTCAAATTTTGGAGCTTCACGGTGAATTGGAAGTCCATTGTCTCCAGTTTTTGGCAATTCTTCTAATCCATCAATTGCATCACCAATTACATTAAAAAGACGTCCGTAAACATCTTCTCCTATTGGCATTTGGATTGAACTACCAGTAGCAACTGCTTCAACTCCCCTACTTAATCCATCAGTAGAGTCCATTGAAATTGTTCTAACAGTATTCTCACCAATATGCGATTGTACTTCAAGTACCAACTTGGAGCCATCTGCATTGGCAATTTCTAATGAATCGTAAATTTTAGGGATTACAGTTCCTGACTCAAACTCAACGTCAATAACTGGTCCAATAATCTGTGCAACTTTACCTGTAACTTTCGACATTACTTGCTTATTTCTGTTATTCGATTTTTTGGTTAGAAAAAACCCTGTTTTTTCCGGCTGCAAAGATATGTTATTACTATTTGAAATAGAAACTTCTGAATTCTTTTTTTCATAAAAAAAGGCATCTGTAAAAGATGCCTTTTTTAAGTTATATGAAATTGTTTATTAAGGATTTATCGTCCAAGAAACATAGTAAATTGAACCTATTAAACCAGAACCAATTGCTTGAAAATATTCATCAGCCAATAAGTTAGATCCACCTGCCTTGAAAACAGATTTAATGCTTGGTACCGAATAGTTGATTTGTGCATCCAATACAGAATAAGCTGGCACATCACCATCAGCAAAAGAAGCTTCCCAGAAAAAGCTATCACTCCAACGATAGTTAACTCCAAAACCAAAGTTTTTAAATAAATCTGTTTTCCCAAAAGAAGCTTTTACTTTATGCTCTGGACTATTGAAATTAGTTCTAATACCTCGAGCTCTTAGTCCTTCTGCGTCTTCAAGAAAAGTATAAGTATAATTAACGCCTAGGTCAAAACCTGCAATCTTAGTATCTACTCCTATAGTACCTCCATAAGAAGTTATTTCTTCTTGTGAATTGGTATACACTTGATAAACCTCAAAATCTCCATTTTGTAATGCTAATAATGATAGCCCTCCGTCACCGGCCTCACCGTACAATGGCACTAGCGTTTGTGTTTGAGATATAAAATTGTTGTATCTGTTGTAATATCCGCTTGCGTCGATTGTAAACTTACCTAATTGGGACCTATACCCTAATTCAAAAGCTGTTATCTCTTCAGGTTGGATAAGCGGTGTGTTTACCGATGTTGGATTGCCTGCTTCCACAGAAGCTCGCGAAAATGCATTCTCGTACGCTGCCCTACCCACTACATCAACGGTTGGGGAACCAGTAAATGCTTGACCAGATTCACTAACCTCAAATGTTCTTACATCTCTATCTAAATTATCAGGGGCTGACCCTACTAAAACAGCATTACCAATATTCAACCCAATAAATAAATCTTGAGTTGTTGGGTTTCTAAAACCTTGTTGAACAGAAGCTCTAATATTATGATTTCTATTCTCTCCTAGAGTAGCAGAGATACCAGCTCTTGGTGAAAAGAAACCATCAAAAAATTCATTCTTATCATATCTTCCTGACAAAGTGAATTTAAGCCTATCATCCATTAATTTCTTTTGAACTTGCAGGTAACCTCCATATTCTTGATATGTGATAGGACCATCAAAATCAGTAAAAATAGTTCCTTGAGAGTTTAGTTCATACTCTCTCCATGAACCCCCCACTTGAATGTCTGCCCAGTCGTCTATAAGGTGGGCCAAGTTGTAATTACCATTCGCATGGCGAAATTTTGTGTTATCAATAAATTTTGCTCCCGTAAGTAAGTCTCCATCTGCTATTACCCTATTAAAAGCATTTTGAAATGCAGCAGTACCAGGAACTAATCTGCCAGTATCTGCTACCCCCCTTGCAGCAGCGTGCGCCTGTTCATCGGTTGCTTGAACTCCCGTACCTACTCCTAATTTAGCACCAATAAAAGTTTGAGCATATTCTGTAAACCATTGGGTATCTGATTTCCAAGCTCTATTCGTATTAATTGCAGCAAAACGTGTATCATAAGCATCTCCAGAATTTTCAGCTACAATGTATGCACGCACAAAAAAGTTATCGTTCTTTAATTCCAATTTGTGTTGTTGCATCTTAAAACCTTGAACGGCATAACGGCTAGCTCCTTGATAAATCGTAGTTCCACGACCGACTCTTCCGTTGTATATTAATTCTAAATCATTTCCAAAAGGACGATAATGTAATGACCAATCCGCTTTTACACTCTGTGCATTATAATTAGCCAAATCAGCCTCGTTGTAACCTGTTCTACTAACACGAGCGGATCCAACAGTCCCGGTTGGTAAACCTGCCGCAGCATCAAAATTTAATAAGGTAGTCACCTCATCACCGTAAACATTCAACCCATTATAATTAGGGTCTGTTCTATCCACTCCAGGATTATTAATATCATCTGTTCTATTTGCATGCCAATCCTCTCCCTCTAAAATTGAAAAACTTACTTTCCCTGCAAATTTATCACTGAATGCATGAGCAGCGCGGATACCGACATCATAATAAGAATTGTCACCAGCCGCATCTTGTGAAGTCAGGCCTGTTTTGACATAAGCACTTATACCTTGAAAATCCCATGGATTCTTACTTCTCATAAAAAGGATACCATTAAAGGCTCCTGCTCCATATAATGCCGAAGACGCACCTGGAAGTATTTCTACACTCTGCACATCTAATTCATTCATCCCTACTAAATTACCAAGCACAAAGTTTAGACCTGGAGCAGTATTATCCATACCGTCTACTAATTGTAGAAATCTAGTGTTGGCAAATGTGGCGAAACCTCTAGTATTTACGGATTGAAAGGTTAAACTATTGGTATTAATATCCACTCCTTTTAAATTCTGTAAACCTCCATAAAAAGATTCTGCAGTTGTATTTTTAATTTCTTTTAAGCCAAAGCGTTCTACTGAAACCGGTGATTCAAAAATACGTTCTGGGGTTCTTGATGCCGAAATAACAATCTCATCTAATAAGGTAGATGACTCTTCCAATATTATTGAAAGCACTTGATTATTAGAAGTTACATCAACAGTTGTATCTGTATAACCGATACTTGAAATTTTTAGCTTAAATGGTGGAGTCTCATTTGTTGATAAAGTAAAGTTTCCATCAAAATCTGCTACTGTTCCTTCTGCTTTTCCTAGCAACAGCACATTTGCACTTGGGACAGGTTCACCATTTTGATCTACTACTTTTCCTGTAACCGTGGTTTGCGCAATTAGTGTTGCACCAAACAGTAAGGTAAAGACAAAAAATAATTTTTTCATTAGTCTTGAATTTGTGTTAAGTCAGTTTAAATAAGGTATTCGTAAAATGAAGTGGAATATACATTTTTTTTGACTTTTGTCTCAACAAAAAGAAAAAAATTATGCATGCATAGTACTTTTTGTGAGAAAAAACTTCATTCAACTATTAAATTAACAAAAAAACAGCCTAATTAGGCTGTTTTTAATATTTAAATACATTTTTATTAGTTACTCTACAGTAACCGACTTTGCCAAATTCCTAGGTTGGTCTACATTACAACCTCTCATTAAAGCAATGTGGTAGGACAGTAATTGTAATGGAATTGTTGTTAACAAAGGCGTCATTGGTTCAGAAGTTTCTGGAACTTCAATCACGTGATCTGCTAATTCTCTAACTGTCTTATCTCCTTCAGTAACGATGGCAATAATTTTTCCCTTTCTCGATTTTATCTCTTGAATATTGCTAACAACCTTTTCATAGTGTCCTTTTTTAGTCGCAATAACTACTACAGGCATTTCTTCATCTATTAGAGCAATTGGGCCATGTTTCATTTCAGCGGCTGGGTAACCTTCTGCATGGATATAACTAATCTCCTTTAACTTTAAAGCTCCTTCTAACGCCACAGGGAAATTATATCCTCTGCCTAAATAAAGACAATTTGTAGAGTCTTTATAAACCTCTGCTATTCCTTCAATTAAATCATTGGTTTCTAAGGTTTTCTCTACTTTACTTGGAATACCTTCTAATTCTGCTAAGTATTCATGAAACTTAGATTCGGAAAAAGCCCCTTTTTCTTTAGCTAGTTTTAATGCAATAAGCGACAATACGGTTATTTGTGTAGTAAAAGCTTTAGTAGATGCAACTCCAATTTCTGGACCAGCATGAGTATAAGCACCAGCATCCGTTTCACGAGCTATAGAAGAACCTACAACGTTACAAACACCAAAAACGAAGGCTCCTTTTTCTTTAGCCATTTTTATAGCGGCTAAAGTATCGGCTGTCTCCCCAGATTGAGAAATTGCAATTAAAACATCTTTATCTGTTATTACTGGGTTTCTATATCTAAATTCTGAAGCATATTCTACTTCTACCGGTATTCTGGCTAAATCTTCAAAAATATATTCTGCTACTAGACCCGCGTGCCATGATGTTCCGCATGCTACGATAATAATTCTATTGGCATTAATAAATTTTTCCAGATTCTGATCTATTCCCGCCATTCTAATTAACCCTTGATCAGCCAGCAATCTACCTCTGTAAGTATCTAATATTGCTCTAGGTTGCTCATAGATCTCCTTCAGCATAAAATGGTCATAACCACCTTTTTCTATCTCTTCAAGATTAAGTTGTAGTTCTAAAATATTTGGATAAGCAATTGAATCATCTTTAATTTTACGGAGCTTAATTTCTTTCCCAATTCTAATAATGGCCATTTCTTCATCTTCTAAATAAACAGCATTATTAGTGAATTCTATAAATGGTGATGCATCAGAAGCGATAAAATACTCGTTCTCACCAATACCAATTGCAAGAGGACTCCCTAATTTCGCAACGACAATCTCGTCTGGTTTGTTTTTATCAAAAACAGCAATCGCATAAGCTCCAACCACTTGATTTAAAGCAATTTGAACTGCTTTTCCAAGTTTTACACCTTCTTTCTTTTTTACCTCTTCAATTAAATTGATAAGAACTTCAGTATCTGTATCTGATTCAAAAGTATATCCCCTCTTAATTAAGGCCTTTTTTATAGACTCATAATTCTCAATAATTCCATTGTGGATAATTACTAAATCTCCTGAATTGGAATAATGCGGATGTGAGTTTACATCATTTGGAACGCCATGTGTAGCCCATCTCGTATGCCCAAGACCTAATTTACCCTTAGTTGAAATACTTACTTCTGCTTTATGTTTTAAATCTTCAACTTTTCCTTTCGTTTTAGCCAAATGAGTGTCTTCTCCATCAAAAAGAACAACACCAGCACTATCATAACCTCGATATTCTAGTCTTTGTAAACCTTTTATAACTATTGGGTAAGCATCTCTATGACCAATATATCCAACAATTCCACACATAGGTAATTATTTTTAAGGGGTTACATCACAATAATATCTGCAAATTTAAGCTTTGCTTATGATATTAATTTAAAATATAGATTAACTAACGTAAAAACGCCACAAGGCGTATTTTAAACAAAATGGTAATTTAATTTGCCTCTGTGTAGAAAATCTGAAGTTTTAATTTTTTTGATTCGTTAGATGAAGAAACATTACTGCCAAAAAGTACAGTCCCTAAAGGGTTAACTGTAGACATTATTGGAACAGAAACTTCACTTCCAGTATTCATTGCATTTGCAACATTAGGGATGACAATATTTGAAGTGAGTGAAAGACCAAGCCTTGCATTTGTAGAATCTCTCACTACAAGATTATTAATATGTTCCGTAATCCTAACGGTGTAGTCAACCCCAGAATCACCTTCTTTATTAATAATTCCATCATAATTCAAAAATATTCCAAGTGGATTTTCTTCATTAGTGGTCACCTCGGTAAATTGATTATACAAAGGTTGATTAGTTTCTGCATTAAACAAATAAATTCTTGGAGGCTCAATAGTTCCACCAACAGCAGCAAGCATTTCTCTATCTATCGAAAAAACCAAATTAGCTTCATTAATTATCCAATTATTCTGTTTGATTTGATTGATGATCGCTGAACCATCAACTTCATCAAATAATTGTATTTCAGTAAATGTACCAGCTCCCCCCTTTAAAAAAATACGCTCAGCATTCTCATCAGTATCAAGTTCTGAGGAGATTTCAACTGGATATGCATCATTATTAAAAGTATTTACTGCGTTTCCAATAACAGCACCGCCAGCTACTTGCAAAAAGCCAAGTACAAAATCTCTTTCTATCCTTTCCGTTGTGTTTGCAGCACCATCTTCTCCTGAAACGAAATTGTCATACTCATAAGTTATAGTGAGGTTTGCTTGCGTTAAATCAAATAATAGCATTATCTCATCAGAATCTATGGAAAAATGCAGCCCACGAAGGAATTCATTAAAATTAGATTGACTCAATAATTCCGATTTTCCTTCTTTTTCTATTATGTTTTCTTGAAAAAAATCTGGGTCTAAATTTATACGAATTCCAGGATTAAGTCTAGTATCTACTACAAGTGATTCATCAACGTCTTCGGTATCTGGGTCGTCATCTTCAAAAAAGAGAAATTCTTCATTGCTTACCGTAATTAAAGTATCTGCTAGTACATCTGTTGTAAAAGCAGGCGAAAACTGTTGGTTAGAAAAATATTCTTGTGATTCTTCAAAATTACTGTTAGGGTCTAAATCTCTTAGAAAGAAAGTAGAGCGTTCTACCTTAATTTTAAAAGATTCATTACGGTTTCCGAAAATACTGTCTAAATTAAAAGTCCTTGGTGCACTATCATCAAGGGTGTCACTATCTTCAGGGTCGTTTATACCATCTCCGTCAGTATCAACATTAAATGGATCTGTTCCTCTTCTTCTTTCTTCGTCATCTGATAGTCCATCACCATCTGAATCTTTACTTCCTAAACTTAATTGATATGGCAGATATAGTATTACTTCTTTTACCGTTTCATTTTCTTCAATTGTAGAATCAACATCATCAGTAGCAGCTATATCCTCTGTTGCTTGTGTTAAATCACCAAATGTATTTAACAAAGCTCCACTGTTTTGATTTATTGGCAATCTTAATTGTGAAGTTATTCTGGCTTCTGTTTTACCATAGATAGGGTCATTATATGTTCCTAATTGATATATAGGAAGCCTATTGGTCTGCACTGCCTCAATATTTCTGTTGAAAGCAAAAACATCAAACTCTGCTTTTCCAGTAGTAAATGGTTCTCCCGCAACCACTCCTTCTCCAATAGTATTTAACTCTTCTTCACAAGAGATAAACAATAACATAAGAAGTGAACCGGCAAAAGCCGAAAAAATATTCTTAGCAAAAAAATTCATGCAATTTATTTTAAAACCTGTGTCTTGTAAAAATTAGAATATGCCTCTTCAGATTCTTGAATCGAAACATAAGGCAAAACAGGTTTTTGCAGACCTTCTATATGTTGCTGTAGATCTTCAGAAACCTCTTCTGAGGCTAAAATAATCGCATCCGAATAATCTACTGCAATCTTTAACAAATTATTATAGTCAGGTGTTGAAAGTGGTTCGATTTTGCTTTCATCTATACCATCAAACGCTATCTTTTTGCCCATTCCCTCATTAAGATTTCCTTCAAAACCTTTATCATAAACTGAAGTCACAATCTTACTATCGGCGAATATTGGTTCATCTGCATAGTACTCTCTTAGATATAATGGCAATAAAGAAGCCATCCATCCTTGCACATGAATAATATCTGGAGTCCAATTTAATTTCTTAACCGTTTCGACTACTCCTTTTGCAAAGAAAATTGCGCGCTCATCATTATCAGGGAATAAATTCCCTTCTTTATCTGTAAACGTGCCTTTTCTTTTAAAATACTCCTCATTATCAATAAAATATACTTGTATTCGCTCCTTAGGGATTGATGCTACTTTGATTATTAATGGCATATCCATGTCATTGATAACTAAGTTCATTCCCGACAAACGAATTACCTCATGTAATTGATGTCTCCTCTCATTTATATTTCCATACCTAGGCATGAAAATACGTATTTGACCCCCATTACTATTCACCATTCTAGGTGCTTCGTAAGACATTAAAGAAACTGGATTCTCTGGGAGGTAAGGCACTAATTCAGAAGATACAAACAATATCTTTTTACCATTCATAAACGCAATTTTTATGTATCTGAAAAAACGTAGCTGCAAAAATACAAAAATTATGTAGATATGCAGTATTTATAGTATTTTTGCAAGCTTTTATGCATTATACATGCTAGTAATACATAACAAAAAAGAACTGCAAAAGGTTCTACAGTCAAAGGTTAACAAAAATTGTACCATAGGTTTTGTCCCCACTATGGGAGCTTTACATACTGGTCATCTTTCATTGATAAAAAGAGCTTTTAGCCAAAATGAAGTTACTGTAGTTAGCATCTTTATTAATCCTACGCAATTTGACAATAAAGAAGATTTAGAAAAATATCCTACTGATCTAAGAAATGATATTGATTTATTACAAACCGTATCTGATGCTATCATAATTTTTGCTCCTTCGGCTTTAGAGATTTATAATGGAGATATAGCTTCTAAAAAATTTAATTTTAATGGCTTAGAAAAAGTAATGGAAGGTGAGTTTAGAACTGGCCATTTTAATGGGGTAGCTACCATTGTTGAACTACTATTATTAGCTGTAAACCCAACTCATGCTTATTTTGGCGAAAAGGATTTTCAGCAACTTCAAATAATTAAAAAACTAGTAGAACTAAAAAAATTTCCGTTTAAAATAATAGGCTGTCCTATTGAGCGTGAGACTAACGGTTTAGCAAGAAGTTCTCGTAACGAAAGACTATCTAAATCTACAAGGGAAGAGGCTGGGTTTATATTTAAAACTCTAAATTCTGCCAAATCTAAATTTGGCATAGAAAATGCTAAATCAATTACAGATTGGGTAGCTTCAGAATTTGCAAAAAGTAAATTATTTGAATTAGAGTATTTTCAAATTGCAGATGCTAGTACGTTGACACCTATTCTAAAAAAACAAAAAAATATAAAATACAGAGCATTTATCGCAGTTTATGCTGAAGGCATTCGTTTAATCGATAATATAGCTTTGTAATTAAGTAACTTTGTATCATGCAAATAGAAGTTGTTAAGTCAAAAATTCACAGGGTTAAGGTCACTGGAGCCGACCTTAATTATATTGGAAGTATTACCATAGATGAAGATTTGATGGATGCTGCAAACATTATTCGTGGCGAAAAAGTCCAAATTGTAAACAATAATAATGGCGAACGCTTAGAAACATATGCCATTCCTGGTCCTAGAGGTTCAGGTGAAATTACCTTAAATGGAGCTGCCTCAAGAAGGGTTGCAGTTGGCGATGTTTTAATTTTGATTACTTACGGAAGTATGGATATAGAAGAAGCTAAAACCTTTAATCCATCCCTAGTTTTCCCTAATGAAGAAAACAATTTACTAAACTAGCTTTGGGTAGCTCAATCAAAAAAGGTTTTAAGACAATAATCCCAATTGGATTAGGTATCTTTTTGGTTTGGTATTCCTATAATTCTACCTCGCCAGAGGAGAGAAAACAGATTATCCATTACATTTCAAATGCGAGTCCACTATGGGTAGGTCTATCTGTGCTAATAGGAATTTTAAGTCATGTTTCTAGAGCCATACGATGGAAGTACATGTTAAAACCTTTAGGCTATCAACCTAAATTGCGAAGTAGCGTTCTAATAATTCTGATGTCTTATTTTGCAAATTTAGGCATACCACGATCTGGTGAAGTTCTGCGAGCTACTGCTTTAACCACATATGAAAGCGTTCCTTTTGAGAAAGGCTTTGGCACTATTGTTACAGAACGCGTTATAGATTTAATCATGTTGCTACTAATTATAGTTGCAGCATTGCTTCTACAAACTGATATTATTCTGGAATTTTTAAACGATAAAGGAGTAAACCTTATTGGAGCAGCTGTTCTACTAGCTTCTGGGATACTAGGACTAATTATATTCTTGTTCTTGATTAGAAAATCTAATTCTGGTATTGTACTAAAACTTAAAAACTTTTTAGGCGGCCTGCTTGATGGTATCTCAAGCGTATTAAAAATGAACAATAAATGGGCGTTTGTCTTTCATACCTTTTTAATTTGGGGTTGTTACGTTGCTATGTTTTGGGTTATAAAATTTACTGTTCCTGAAACTATTAATCTATCACTTTCGCAACTCCTAGTAGCTTTTGTTGGAGGAGCTTTTGCAATGTCTACTACAAATGGGGGTATTGGACTATATCCTATTGCTGTTAGTTCCTCGCTAGCAATTTTTGGAATTTCATCTGTTTCTGGCGATGCATTCGGTTGGATTATGTGGATTGCTCAAACCTTAATGATCGTAGTCTTTGGGGCAATATCTTTTATCCTACTTCCGTTATTTAATCGGAATCGATAATACTGATTATCAAAACCCTAACAAATGACAAAATTCCTTTTGCCACTACTGGCACTTATATGCTTTAGCACCAACGCACAAGTAAAACAAGAAATTTTTGAATCTTTTAAACTCCAAGAAAGAAGAGATGTTTCGTATTACTTTCCTGAAGATTACTCTGATGATAAAAAATACCCCTTAATTGTAGTTTTAGATGCAGATTATCTTTTTGATTTGGTCGTCGCTAATGCAAAGTTCTACAGCGAACATATTCGCATGCCAGAGGCTATAATTGTTGGAATACACCAAAGTAAAAACGATTTAAGGTGGGAAGATTGTGATTTTGAACAAACCACAGGATTACCTACAGAAAAGGGAAAGTTATTTTATGAGTTTTTAGGAACCGAGTTAATACCTTACTTGGAAACTAACTATAGTATAGCCCCGTTTAAAATGTTTATTGGATATGATATTACAGCTAATTTTGGCAACTATTTCCTGTTTAAGAACAAATCACTTTTCAATTCGTATTTAACCATATCTCCTGTTTTAGCAACCGAAATGGAGAGTAGAGTACCCTCTCGTTTATTAGATTTAAATCAAGAAATATTCTATAACGTAGTTCTAGAAAAAGAAAAGACTGAAGACCGTCAGCGTATGCTTCAAATGGATAATGCTATAAAATCTATCTCTAAGGAAAATATTCATTACTTCTTTGATCAGTATGATGAACCCGACCATATTTCTATAGCCGCTTATGGCATAAGTAAAGCGTTTGATAATGTCTTCAAACTATTTAGACCAATAAGTCCAAAAGAATATAAGGAACAAATACTAAAATCCGAGGAGCCTGTATTTAAATATTTAGAGGACAAGTATGCCCGTATTGAACAGTTACTAGGCTTTGAAAAAGAAGTTGAGTTAAATGATATTATGGCAATTTATGCGGGTTCTATAAAAAAAGAGGATTACGAATCTTTGGAGGAGCTTTCCAAAATATGTAAAAAATTCTATCCAGAAACCATGATGGGTTTTTACTTTGAAGGGGAATACCTAGAGTTACTTGGAGAACCCAAAAAAGCTAAAAAAGCATTTGAAAAGGCATATCAAATGGAAGAAATTGACTTCCTAACCAAAGAACTTGCAGTAGAAAAGATTGACGCTTTAAAAGCAGACTTTGGCTACTAAAATTTAAAAACTTTACACTTATCTTTAGCCAAATTACCTATTGGTTTATGGCTAAAACTAAAACTGCTTTTTTCTGTCAAAACTGTGGCACTCAATATGCTAAATGGATTGGACAATGCACTTCCTGTAAACAATGGAATACTATTGTAGAAGAAGTAGTGCAAAAAGAGGAAAAAAAGTCTTGGAAGATTACTTCTAGCACTTTACAAAAAGCCACTAAACCTCTTCGAGTAAAAGAAATAAGTAGTGATAAAGAAATTAGATTAAACACTCAGGATATCGAATTTAATCGTGTTCTTGGTGGAGGTTTAGTTCCTGGTTCTTTAACCTTACTTGGCGGTGAACCCGGAATTGGTAAGAGTACTTTATTACTTCAAATAGCACTTAAACTATCTTATAAAACACTTTATGTTTCTGGCGAAGAAAGCCAAAAACAAATTAAAATGCGAGCAGAACGTATTTTTCCTAACAGTGAAAACTGCTTTATTCTAACCGAAACAAAGACACAAAATATATTTCAGCAGATTGTAGCATTAGAACCAGACTTGGTTGTAATAGATTCTATACAAACTTTACACTCAGATTATATTGAATCTGCTGCTGGTAGTATCTCTCAAATTAAAGAATGTACCGCAGAACTTATAAAATTTGCTAAAGAAAGTAACACTCCTGTTATACTTGTTGGACATATTACCAAAGACGGAACAATTGCTGGTCCTAAAATTTTGGAACACATGGTGGATACTGTTTTACAGTTTGAAGGTGATCAAAACTATGTCTATCGTATTCTACGCTCCTTAAAAAATAGATTTGGCTCTACAGCTGAACTTGGCATTTATGAAATGCAAGGAAGTGGATTAAGAGAAGTGAATAACCCTTCCGAAGTTTTAATTTCAAAGAATAACGAGAATTTAAGCGGTACAGCAATCGCTGCCACCGTAGAAGGAATTCGACCATTATTAATTGAAATTCAAGCACTAGTGAGTACTGCTGTTTATGGCACACCGCAACGTTCTGCCACAGGATTTAATGCAAAAAGATTGAATATGCTTTTAGCCGTTTTAGAAAAACGTGCTGGATTTAAATTGGCTGCTAAAGACGTTTTTTTAAACATCACCGGTGGGATTTCCGTGGACGACCCAGCAATTGATCTAGCTGTAATTGCTTCTATACTATCAAGTAATTTTGACACTCCAATCCCGAAAGGTGTATGTTTTGCAGCAGAGGTTGGTCTTTCCGGTGAAATTAGGCCCGTACAACGTACAGACCAAAGAATTTTAGAAGCTGAAAAACTAGGATTTACTTCTATTTATGTTTCAAAAAGTAACAAAATTGGTCTAAAGAATACAGAGATTCAAGTACGATTAGTTTCTAAAATTGAGGATGTTGTAAGCACCTTATTTAAATAAAAATTCCAAATTATTAAGTATTTTAGAGTGATTAGTAAATCAATCGTTATGAAATATTTATCCCTTCTATTATCATTATTACTACTATCATCATGTAAAGAAAAAAGTCCAAATCAAGAGCAAGTAAACAATAGTACAACCTCAACTTACTTGAGTTTTGAAAATCGTGATGACCAATACACTGGCGGAATTAAAATGATTCCAATTACAACAGAAAAAGGAACCTTTAAAGTTTGGACAAAAAGAGTTGGTAATAATCCTACTAAAAAAGTACTCTTACTCCATGGAGGACCAGGGATGACGCATGAGCTTTATGAGTGTGCAGATGGTTATTTTCCACAGGAAGAAATTGAATATATCTATTATGACCAATTAGGATCATACTACAGTGATAAACCAGATGATTTAAGTCTATGGACCACAGAGCGTTTTGTTGAAGAGGTAGAACAAGTTCGTAAAGCTTTAAACTTAGATAGCTCCAATTTTTATTTACTAGGGCAATCCTGGGGTGGCATTTTAGCAATGGAATACGCCCTCAAATATCAAAATAACTTAAAGGGATTAGTAATTTCTAATATGATGTCTAGCATTCCAGAATACAACAAATACGCACAGGAAGTTCTTGGTCCACAATTGGACCCAGATGTATATCTAGAAATCAAAGAATTAGAAGCTAATGAAGATTATGGAAACCCAAGATATGGAGAGCTTTTATTTGAACATTATTATACAGAACATGTATTAAGAAAACCTGTAGATGAATGGCCAGAAGCAATTATGAGATGTTTTAACCATGCAAATAACCAAGTTTACGTTCATATGCAAGGTTATAGTGAGTTTGGCATTACCGGTAACGCTACCTTAAAAGATTGGGATGTAAAAGACAGACTTAAAGAACTTACAGTTCCTACTTTGATCATAGGTGCTCAACACGACACTATGAACCCAAAACATATGGAGTGGATGTCTAATGAAGTACAAAACGGAAGATACCTTCATTGCCCAAATGGTAGCCATCTATCGCAATATGATGACCAAAAAACTTATTTTAAAGGTGTTATAAAATTTATTGATGATGTTGATTCAAAGACCTTTTAATTAGGGAGCTGGATTAGGAATCTCATTATGGATAGCTTCAATACCTTCTAAAATCTCATCAGATAAATCTATATTAATACTATCTATGTTCTCTTTGAGTTGCTCCATAGAAGTTGCTCCAATAATATTACTAGTAACAAAAGCTCTGGTATTTACAAAAGCAAGTGCCATTTGTGTTAGTGAAAGTCCATGAGTTTCTGCTAAATCAAAATATCTTTGCGTAGCTTCCATTGAGTTTTTACCACTATATCTGTTATAATTTGGAAATAACGTTACTCTTCCTTTTCTTGGTTTTTTACCTCCTAAATATTTACCGCTAAGTACTCCAAATCCCAATGGAGAATAAGGAATTAGTCCTATTTTCTCACGAATAGAAATCTCTGAAAGTCCAACTTCAAATAACCTATTTAATAAATTGTATGGGTTTTGTATGGTTACCATCCTAGGTAAATCTTGGTGTACTTTTGCTTCTTCCAAAAATCGCATTGTACCCCATGGAGTCTCATTAGATATACCTACTTGCCTAATTTTACCTTCTTTGACTAAATCTCTTAATGTTTCTAATATTTGGTGGATGTTATCTTCCCAAAAATCTGGTGTATCTGCATTAAACCCTCGATGTCCAAAGTAGTTGGTATTACGTTCTGGCCAATGTAATTGGTACAAATCAATATAATCTGTTTGAAGTCGTTTTAAACTACCCTCAACTGCTGTTATAATTGAATCTTTGCTAAATCCCGAAGTTCTAATAAATTTAGTGTAATCTCCAGGGCCAACAATTTTTGAGGCTAAGACAATTTTATCTCTATTCCCTGTTTTCTTAAACCAATTTCCTATTATTTCTTCGGTTACTGCGTATAGTTCTTTTTTTGCAGGAACAGGATACAATTCTGCAGTATCAAAAAAATTAATTCCTTGTTCTAATGCATAATTCATTTGTTCATGACCATGTTCCTCAGAATTCTGTCTACCCCAAGTCATAGTTCCTAAACAAATTTTACTAACTCTTATACCTGTATTTGGTATTCTGGTGTATTTCATCAACAAAGCAAATTAAAAGCACAAAAATAGTCGTTCTATACAACGATTTACTTACGAAATATTATCAATCTATTTCTAAAAGAATAGGGCAATGATCACTGTGCCTTGCTTCATTTAAAATAACACAACGCTTTAATCTATCTCTTAAAGAATCATTTACCATTCCGTAATCTAAGCGCCATCCCTTATTGTTATTTCTTGCATTAGCCCGATAGCTCCACCAAGTATAATTATGAGGTTCTTTGTTAAAATGCCTGAAACTATCAATGAAACCACTTTCTATGAAGTTTCCTATCCATTCGCGTTCAACAGGTAAAAACCCCGATACGTTTTTAAGCCCTACAGGATTATGGATATCTATGGCTTCATGGCAGATATTATAGTCCCCACAAACAATTAAATTTGGGTGTGTTTTTCGAAGCTTATTCGCATATTTTTGAAAATCTGCCATATAGGTTAATTTAAATTCTAACCTATCCATATTACTGCCTGATGGTAAATACATACTCATTATAGATACATCTCCAAAATCTGCACGAATATTACGTCCTTCAAAGTCCATATAATCAATACCTGTACCATATTCTATATGATTAGGTTCTTGTTTGCAAAGTAAGGCTACTCCACTATATCCTTTTTTTTGGGCACTAAACCAATAATGATACTTATACCCAACCTCTTCAAAAAGCATAACATCAACTTGTTCTTTCATCGCTTTTGTTTCTTGTATACAGACTACATCTGGGTTCACAGATTGTAGCCATTCTATAAAACCTTTGTTTAGCGCAGCACGAATACCGTTTACATTATAAGAAACTATTTTCATCAATTTAATTTTGTTTAAAAATAGCTAAATTTAGTCCTTACCTTTCTCTTAATGAAACATGTTTTTCTAATTGTTGTTTTCTATTCTTTTTACGTTTCTTCTTTTGCTCAAAAAGACTCTATAACAGAGCTAAAGGAAGTAATTCTTTTAGAGGATTTTACACCAAGAAAGACAAAAGGAATAACCTCTTCTTCTGTCTTGCAAGGACCAGATTTAGAGCAATTTGGACCTATTGCTATCGCTGCTAGTTTAAATAAAATACCTGGGGTTCATTTTTTATCTGGAGCTCTAAATACTAATAGAATTACCATTAGGGGAGTAGGAGCAAGAACACCTTTTGGTACGGATAAGTTACGCTTGTATTTTGATGGTATTCCTGTTACCAATGGCACAGGGTTTTCTACTATAGAAGCTTTTGATTTAGAAAATTTAGGCTTAGTAGAAGTTATTAAAGGACCTAAAGGCACTTCTTTTGGAACAAATCTTGGCGGCGCTATTCTTCTTAACTCAAAAACCTCAAATACTTCGGAGACATTACTGAGTAATTCTTTTACTATTGGTTCATACAATTCAATAAAGGATAATATTTCTTTTAAACATTCTGAAAATGAAAAATTGAATGTGGCTTTTAGTTACAATCATTTTGAAACTGATGGATATAGACAAAACAATAGTTTTAAAAGAGATGGTATTCTTTTAAACACCTCTTTAGCTACAAGTACTAAAAACCGCATACGATTTCTCTTAAATTATATTGATTATACTGCACAAATCCCCAGTACATTAAACCAAACAGATTTTGAAGAGAATCCAACAAACGCAGCGGCTAATTGGTTAGCAACACAAGGTTTTGAAGCAAATAAATATCTTTTAACTGGGTTTTCTAACAATTTTAGGTTTAGTGATAATCTAGAAAACACAACTAGTATATTTTATACTTACCTAGACCATTTTGAACCGCGCCCTTTTAATATTTTAGATGAGTTCACCAATGGTTACGGTTTTAGGTCTGTATTTAATGGCAAGTTTGCCCAAGGTAATGAGTATAGTTTTGGAAGTGAATTCTACAGAGACGAGTATCATTGGAGTACATATCAAAACCTGTTTAGAGATAATAATGGCCAAGGTAGTCTCCAGGGTGATAGACTTAGCAGAAATAGAGAGTTTAGAAGGCAGTTTAATGTATTTGGAACTTTTACATTAAACATTCTACCAGAATTATATGCACAGCTTGGTTTAAACTTAAACCAAACCTCTTATGATTTTAGAGATCTTTTTAATCTCAATGAAACTAATACTTCTGCAAGACGTGATTTTGACCCAATCCTTCTCCCTAGCTTAGGGTTAAAATATTTTGTAAAGCATGGTCATCTTTATGGTAATTTTAGTAGAGGATTTTCCAATCCCAGCCTAGAAGAAACATTAACTCCAGATGGAGTAATAAATCCGGATATTGTTCAAGAAAAAGGAGTTAATTATGAGCTTGGAGGTCAATTAACGTTTTTTAAGCCTACTATTTCACTTAACTTTTCTGTTTACCAAATGAATATTAACGACTTACTTGTGGCGCAACGTGTGGAGGAGGATCAATTTATTGGACGTAATGCAGGCGAAACAAAGCATCAAGGTTTTGAATTTGCCTTTGGTTATTCCACCAAACTTTCAGAAAAGCTTTCTATAAATCCTTTTTTAAGTTACACATATAGCAATCATAGTTTTGTGGATTTTATAGATGGAATAAACGATTTTTCTGGTAACCCATTAACTGGAGTGCCAAAACACCGGGTTTCTTCTAATATTGGGTTTAAATACGGAGACAATATTACCTTTACTGTTAATCATCAATATGTGGATGAAATTCCTCTAACTGATGTAAATACCTTAAACAGTGACTCTTTTAATGTCTTTGGGCTTCAACTACGCTATAAGAACTCCTTTTCAAAAAAGTTTAATTTGGGGATAAACTTTGGTTTAAATAATATTTTTGACACTAACTATGCCCAATCTGTTTTAATCAATGCCTCAAGTTTTGGTGGTGCTGCACCTCGTTATTTTTATCCTGGAGATGGAAGGAATTATTATAGTAGTATACGTCTGAATTATATTCTTTAAATTTTTTGTGCAACCTGCAAACCAATTCTATTATCTTTAAAAGAGTTAAGCTAAAAGGCATGACAGAAAAAGAAAAAATGCTTAATGGAGAACCTTATAACTCTAGAGACCCGGAGTTATTGGCACAATACCATAAAGCAAGAATGCTATTAAAGACATATAACGAACTAGATTCTACTGCGCTTCAACAGCGTGCAAAGCTTCTGGAAAGGCTTTTGGAAAAACTAGGCGATGGAGTCTGGATTGAAGCACCTTTTTTCTGTGATTATGGAGAACATATTTCTATTGGAGAAAACACCTTTATAAATACCAACTGTGTATTTATTGACAACAACAAAATTATTATAGGTAAGAATTGTTTAATAGCCCCATATGTTCAAATTTATACTGCAGAACATCCTTTAAAAGCTTCAGAACGAATTATAAAATCTAAAAAAGGAACCCGTTATTTAACCTCAGCAAAACCAGTAAAAATTGGAAATAATACATGGATTGGGGGTAATTCTGTAATTTTTCCTGGAGTAACTATCGGTGACAATGTTACCATAGGAGCAGGAAGTATAGTGGCCAAATCTATTCCTGATAATGTGTTGGCTTATGGCAACCCATGTAAAGTTAAAAACAGCTATGATAATGAATAATAATACTCCTATTAACTATATCGAATTTAAATCTACTGACTTAGAAACGACAAAAGCATTTTATTCTGGTGTTTTCGGTTGGACATTTACAGATTATGGAGATGGTTATATAGCATTTACAGAAAGTGGAATAGAGGGTGGTTTTGAATTAACTCAAGAACCGATAGTAAATGGTGCTCTTGTTGTTTTACATCATAATGATTTGAAAGCAATCAAAGAAAAAATTATAGCAGCAGGAGCTAAAATTAATATCGATATTTTTTCATTTCCGGGCGGTAGTCGTTTTCATTTTATAGACCCTTCTGGGAACGAACTTGCTGTTTGGTGCGAGGAATAAAAAAAGCATCTACCAAAAGGTAGATGCTTTCTCTTTTACAGCAATTTTTTTACTATTATTTTAAATCAAAACGATCTGCGTTCATCACCTTAGTCCAAGCGGCAACAAAATCTTTTACAAATTTTTCATTTGCATCATCTGTTCCATAAACCTCAGCCACTGCTCTTAACTCCGTATTAGAACCAAAAATTAAATCTGCTCTAGTTCCTGTCCAGACCACATTGCCTGTTCTTCTATCGCGACCTTCAAAAAGTGTTTGACTATCATTAGATGCTTCCCAAGTATAGGTCATATCTAAAAGGTTTTTAAAGAAATCATTAGTTAAGCTTCCTACACTATCTGTAAATACTCCATGTTTTGAACTATCAAAATTAGCTCCTAAAACACGTAGACCACCAACCAAAACAGTCATCTCTGGAATGGAAAGTGCCATTAGATTTGCTTTATCAACCAATAAATCTTCGGCTTTAATATCTAAATTGGGATTTACATAGTTTCTAAATCCGTCTCCAAGAGGTTTTAAGTAATTAAACTGCTCAATATCTGTTTGTTCTTGAGTAGCATCACCTCTACCTTGTGTAAAAGGAACGCTTACGGCATGCCCAGCATTACTAGCAGCTTCTTCCACTGCAGCTGTACCCGCCAGAATAATTAAATCTGCCATAGAAACCGTACCGTTAAATTCTTTTTGGATACCCTCTAAAACATTCAATACTTTATTCAGCTCTTCTGGATTATTAACCTTCCAGCTACGTTGTGGTTCTAAACGTAAACGTGCGCCATTAGCTCCTCCTCTTTTATCAGAATTTCTATATGTTGATGCAGATGCCCAAGCAGTTCTAACTAGTTCCGAAACTGTTAAGCCAGAAGCCAATATTATTTTCTTTAAGGAAGTAATATCAGCATCGCTTAAGGTATAATCAACTTTTGGAATTGGATCTTGCCAGATTAATTCTTCACTAGGAACCTCTGGACCTAAATAACGGTCAACTGGTCCCATATCTCTATGTGTTAGTTTGTACCATGCACGAGCAAAAGCATCTTCAAATGCTTTATGGTCTTCATGAAAACGTTTAGAAATTTCTAAATATGCTGGGTCTACCTTTAAAGCAATATCCGCAGTCGTCATCATTAATGCTTGCGTACCGTTACCACCCGCTGATGGTGCCATTTTAGCTTTAGACTCCGCAGTTGGTGTCCATTGATGCGCCCCTGCTGGACTTTTAGTTAACTCCCAATCATAATTTAATAATACATCAAAATAATCTGCATCCCATTGTGTTGGATTAGGTGTCCATGCACCTTCAATTCCACTTGTAATTGTATCCTCTAAAACACCACTTTTGTATGTGTTTTTCCATCCTGTACTCATTTGCTCTATAGATGCTCCATGTGGTTCTGCACCAACATATTTACCTGGGTCTGCCGCACCATGAGCTTTACCAAACGTATGACCTCCTGCAACTAGTGCAACAGTTTCTTCATCGTTCATTGCCATACGCCCAAAAGTTTCACGAACGTCATGTGCCGAGCCCATTGGGTCTGGATTTCCGTTTGGTCCTTCTGGATTTACATAAATCCAACCCATCATTACTGCTGCAAGCGGGTCTTCTAAATCTCCCCCTTCATACCTATCTTCATTAGCTCCCCATTCTGTTTCGCTACCCCAGTATACATCTTGCTCTGGCTCCCAAATATCTTCACGCCCTCCAGCAAAACCAAAGGTTGGGAAACCCATAGATTCTAAAGCACAGTTACCAGCCAAAATCATTAAATCTGCCCAAGAAATTTTTCTACCATATTTCTTTTTTATAGGCCAAAGTAATAACCTAGCTTTATCTAAGTTTCCATTATCTGGCCAGCTATTAATCGGCGCAAAGCGTTGGTTACCTGTACCAGCACCACCGCGTCCATCTCCAACCCTGTATGTACCTGCACTGTGCCACGCCATACGAATCATAAACCCACCGTAATGGCCATAATCTGCTGGCCACCAATCTTGAGAGCTTGTCATTAAATCAATGACATCTTGTTTAAGCTCATCGTAATTAATGCTATTAAACGCTGCTGCATAATCAAAATCTTCGTTCATAGGGTCAGATTTTGTAGCATGTTGTCTAAGAATATTTAGTTTTAGCTCGTTAGGCCACCAGTCTCTATTCTTTACGCCACCTCCGCCAGTAGTATTCTGCTTACCACTTAAAAAAGGACATTGGCTTGAGTCTCCATTGTCGTTGTGTGAATCACTCATAATATGTTGATTTTTTATTTTACGTATTTATTACGTTTAAAAGTAATGCTCTTGTATCAAAATAAAAGTGACAATTAATTTTTTTGACTTATTCTATTATTAGGAATGTTTATACTACTTAAATAAAGTATTGCTTTTGATTATCTTAGACCTATAATAAACTGATGAATTATTATATATAATAAAATCTAAAAATTATGGATACACTAAAAATACATTCTGAAAGTAGGGAAGATTACCTATCTTCTTTAAAACAGAAATATGATAGATTTAAACAATCTTTAAAACATAACTCAAAATTAACAGAGGAACAGAAGCAACAAGAATTGAAAAACTTAAATGCTCAATTGAAAACTGAAAGAAAAAATTCTACCAAAAATCTTTACTAAACTTTATACAAAATAGTTTCTATAACTCCTTTTCCACCATCTAAAGTTATTGATGATAGTAATTTCTTTTCTTTAATTTTAAAATTAAAAGGTGGAGCCAATAAGTTTATACCACTTTGTTTTTTAAACCTAATCCCTTGTCCTGAGATAATATCCTTATTGGGTATAAAGTCTCTTTCTGGCAAATGTTCTGTAAGTATTATATACGTAAAAGCACTTAATTTACTTACTACTTCTTGAACTTCTGTGTTTGATAAATGTTGTAATACTTGCCTAAGTATTGCACAATCTGCCTCAGGAATCTTGTCTTTTGCAATGTCTAAACATTGAAACTCTAAATTCTTTACTTTAAACTTTTGTTTGTTATGAGTAATAAGCGCTTGTACAATATCTATTGCAATGTATTTTTTGGTATCCCTCACTAACTGTTTCCCAACATTAAAATCTCCACAACCTAAATCACATATCGTAATAGGGTTCTTAAATGATTTTAAAAACGATGAGACAGAAGTCACATAAGGGTCCACTATTATTGGATTATGTGAGCCCTCACCCGAGTAAAATACCGTATTATTATTCCCCCAAAGGCTTTCCTTATAAATCTGTTCCATAGCCTCTTTGGTAGACCATGGTTGCTTTATTTTTTTAGTAGGGATTTTAGATTTTTTTCAGCCACTCCCGCATATCTACTTCTTTGGCAATAATTTCTTTTACCTCAGTCAACTTTACTCGTTGTTGTTCCATAGTATCTCGATACCGAATAGTAACCGTTTCATCTTCTAAAGTTTGATGGTCTACCGTAACACAAAATGGTGTTCCATTTGCGTCTTGTCTTCGGTAGCGTCGCCCTACCGCATCTTTTTCATCATACGTTACATTAAAGTCCCACTTTAATTCATCTACCAATTTTTTCGCTACTTCTGGCAAACCATCTCTTTTTAAAAGGGGTAAAATAGCCGCTTTTGTTGGAGCTAAAACTGCTGGAAGTTTTAGAACAGTTCTTGTGGTATTATTTTCTAGTTCCTCTTCTTGTAACGAATTACTAAAAACAGCTAAGAACATACGGTCTAAACCAATAGAAGTTTCTAAAACATAAGGTACGTAACTCTTATTTTCTTCAGGATCAAAATATTGTAGTTTTTTGCCTGAATGTTTTTCGTGCTGGCTTAAATCAAAATCAGTTCGGGAATGAATGCCTTCTAATTCTTTAAACCCGAATGGAAATTTAAATTCGATATCAGCGGCAGCATCTGCATAGTGTGCCAATTTCTCATGGTCATGAAAACGGTAATTGTCTTCACCCATACCCAAAGACAAATGCCAGTTCATTCGTTTTTCTTTCCATGTGTCATACCACTCTTGTTGAGTCCCTGGTTTTATGAAGTATTGCATCTCCATCTGTTCAAACTCACGCATTCTAAAGATAAACTGTCGTGCAACAATTTCATTTCGAAAAGCTTTTCCTGTTTGGGCAATTCCGAATGGAATCTTCATTCGCCCCGTTTTTTGAACATTTAAAAAGTTTACGAATATTCCTTGTGCGGTTTCTGGGCGTAGATATAAATCCATAGCAGAATCTGCAGAAGCACCTAATTTGGTTCCAAACATGAGATTAAACTGCTTTACATCAGTCCAATTTTTAGAACCTGAAAGTGGGCATGCAATTTCTAGTTCTTCAATCAATGTTTTTACATCTGCTAAATCTTCATTTTCTAGAGATTTACCCAAACGCTTTAGAATTTCATCTGCTTTTTCTTTATAACCAACTACACGCCCATTGGTTTCCAAAAACTGTTTTTTATCAAAACTATCTCCAAAACGTTTTGCTGCTTTGGCTACTTCTTTATCAATTTTAGCTTCAATCTTGGCAACATAATCTTCCACCAAAACATCCGCACGATACCGCTTCTTAGAATCTTTATTATCAATTAAGGGGTCATTAAAAGCATCTACATGCCCAGAAGCTTTCCAAGTAGTTGGGTGCATAAAAATAGCAGCATCTAAACCAACGATGTTGTCATTTAGTTGTACCATAGCCTGCCACCAGTATTCACGTATGTTTTTCTTAAGTTCTACTCCATTTTGAGCATAGTCATAAACAGCACTTAACCCGTCATAAATCTCACTTGACTGAAATACGTAACCGTATTCTTTTGCATGTGATATTACTTTTTTGAAAATATCTTCTTGATTCGCCATTGGGCAAAAGTAGTATAATGATTAAAAAAAAATGAAACTTATTTTAATTGAAATTCTGTGGAAGAAAGTAAGCGTTCGTCTTCAAAAACGTTTAAAGTATATATACCCTCTTCTAAAGATCCCTCAGGAACTGTTATAGCATCACATACACTAAGCTCTTTGCCAAGATATACAATTTCAACACGCTTACTATAAGTGTTGCCACCAACAGAGACGGTAGTAGCATTATCTTCTATTACAGACATATTAGGTCCTAAAAACTGAAAATAAATAACTTTTACATTTCCCCTTTCATTTGGATTACCCAGCACGGTAACACAACCTCTAAGTTTTTCAATAGTTGAAGCTTTATTTGTATTTAATGGCCTTCCAGCTCGTAAACGGAATCCAGCACCTTCAGCATTCTCCATCTGTAAGTAACTCTTAACTTTTAATTCTTTACTTAATTCTTTATTTTTTTGTCTAACTAAAGCTTCTGCTTGTTCTAAAGAAGTAGTTTTTCCTCTCAAATCCTGAATTTCTCTTCGAGTTTTCTCATACTTATCAGCAAGAAGGCTATTATTATAGCGCAAGAAATTGTTTTTAACTTTCAAGCTATCAAAGCGTAGTTCTAAAGCTCTAAGTGCTTTTTGATTCTCTTTAAGTTTAACAATACTAAAGTTTAATCTTCCTACAGAATCTAAAAGTTGTTGCACTCGTGTGCGCGAAGTTTGTAATTCAATGTCATTAATTTCATTGAGTCCAGATAATCTATCAACCTCAACCTTCATTAAGGTTACATCTTTTACCAATAGTTCTTTTTGATCTTCTAAATATTTTAAATCTGTTTGAGAATGGGCATAACTGTAGTAGAAAGCAATAAGAATTGCAATGATAACTGCGACCAAAGCCGTAGAAATTATTTTATAATTGATTTTAGTATCTTGAGATTCCATCAATAAGAAGCTAATTCAGCAGGTAATAAGATTTGACAAACTACAGGTTCTCAAAGATAATAAACGATATTAACTACGTCCTATTGCCAAAGGTCTGTTTTGGATGTAATGCACAATTATATAGAGGAGAGCACTTATTATGTACCGTTTGTCGAAATGATTTACCGATTACCGATTATAACTTTCTGGAAGAGAACGCAGTAGACCGTGTTTTTTATGGGAGAATTCTTGTTAAAAAAGCTGGGGCATTACTTTTTTTCTCTCAAAATGGGATTGTAAAACAGCTTCTACATCATTTAAAATATAAAAAGCAAGAAGCAATCGGAGGTTTTTTAGGTGATTTGTATGGAGAAATCTTAAAAAAAGAGGGAGAATTATCAAAAATAGACATTATAATTCCTGTACCACTACATTATAAAAAACTCAAAAAACGAGGGTATAATCAAGTAGATTTATTTGGAAAACGATTAGCTTTTCATTTAAACGTTCCTTTTGCAAACAACATCTTAGTAAAAACGGCAAATACAAAAACCTTAACAAAAAAAAGCAGATTTAATCGCTGGCAAAGTTCTAAGGAGCTCTATGAAGTATCTAATCTTAACCTTTTAAAGAATAAAAAAGTTTTATTAGTGGACGATGTTATTACCACGGGAGCAACAATTGAGGCTTGTGGCTCCGCGCTACTTAAAGTTAAAGGTTTAGAACTATGTGTTGCAACGATGGCGATAGTACCCTAGTCTTTAGTTACCAAAGTTTTCTAAAATTGAAAGCCATAAATGCTATAATATTATAAGATGTTGTTTATTTGTTTTATCAATTTAAGTTTATGCGTTTTTTGAAAAAGATTTTAAGTTTCTTTTTTCTTTTTTTAATGATTGTAGCGCTTTGGCAATGTGCCAGACGTGGCACCCCGTCTGGTGGAGATAAAGATATTACACCGCCAGTCTTGTTAAGAACTGATCCTAAAAATCTAAGCACTAATTTCAATAAAAAAAGTATTCGCCTCTATTTTGATGAGTATATTAAATTAAAAGACGTTCAAGATCAACTCGTGGTCTCACCACCATTAAAATATATTCCAGAAATTAAGCCCCAAGGGGGTACAAGTAAATTTATAGAAATCACGTTTAAAGATACTTTAAGAGAAAATACAACTTATACTATTAATTTTGGTCAAAGTATTGTTGATAATAATGAAGGTAATCCTAATAGTTTTCTCTCTTATGTTTTTTCAACTGGTGATTATATAGATTCTCTTTCGCTCTCTGGAGCAGTTAAAGATGCTTATAAACGTAGTGCAGAACAATTTATAAGTGTAATGCTTTATGAAATTGATAGTATTTATAATGACTCTACTATCTATAAATATCCTCCAAACTATATCACTAATACACTAGATAGTCTTCCCCTTTTTTCATTGAAAAACTTAAAAGCTGGTAATTACTCGCTAATTGCAATAAAAGATGAGGGTAAGAATAACGTTTTTGACCAAAGAAGTGATAAAATTGGATTCTTAACAGATACCATAAGTCTTCCAACAGATAGTATTTATTTACTTAATTTATTCAAAGAAATTCCAGATTATAGCATCTCCGTTCCCAGCTATGTTGCCAAAAACCGTATTATTTTTGGTTACCAGGGACTCAAAGAAGATTTTAAAATTGAGTCACTCACTGTTTTGCCAGACTCCGTAAAAACCTTAATCAGAAAAGACCGTGAAAAAGATACTATTAACTACTGGCTAACTCCAACAGATATTGACTCTATAATTTTTACAGTCACAAATGAAAAAAAAGGATTAATAGATACTTTTACTGTAAAAACACGAAAACTAGCTTTAGATTCCCTAACATTGACACCTAGCCATAGAGGCCAACTAAATTTTGAAGATAATTTTCACATTTTAGCAAGTACTCCAATACATAAAATCGATACTTCTAAAATTGCTATTTTGGATAAAGATACAATTCAGACTCCTTTTTCACTTGAGCTAGATTCCATTAAAAATAAAGTTGATTTCAATTTTGAAATAATAGACAATCAAAAATACAATGTGATTCTTCTCCCTGGGGCAATTGAAGATTTTTTTGGAATGCAGAGTGATACGCTGGTGTCCAATCTTTCCACAGGAAGTTATGCTGATTATGGAAATCTAAGTTTAAACATATCTGGTGAAGTAGTAAAATATCCTCTTATTGTTGAACTTATAGATGATAAAGGCGAAAAGGTTCGTGAAATTGCTGCAAAGCAACCTCAAACATTTGAATTCACCAATCTAGATCCTAAAAACTATGGGATACGTATTATTTTAGATGAAAATGGAAATGGAAAATGGGATACTGGAAATTACTTAAAGAAGATTCAACCAGAGGTTATAAAATATTATCCTGATATCATTGAAATAAGAGCTAATTGGGAGAAAAATGAGACTTTTGTTATAACAAATTAAAAGTATCTCTATCTTCTAAAAATTTTAGTTTACCTCGATTAGAGGAAATGTTTTCTTTTGTTAGTGTTGCATATAATACTTCATCTTTTTCTGAAAAAACTAATTGTTTTCCCAATACATCATAAACAGCAGAATGTCCTGAATATTCATGCCCCAAACCATCTAAGCCAACTCTATTCACACCAATACAATAGCTCATATTTTCAATAGCTCTGGCTTTTAATAAAGTGTCCCAAGCTTCTATTCTTGGCTTAGGCCAATTGGCTACATAAATTAAAACATCATACTCTTCTGTATTTCTGGTCCAGACAGGAAAGCGTAAATCGTAGCAAATTAGAGGGCAAAACTTAAATCCTTTGTAATCAACAATTAATTTTGAATTGCCTGCTTCGTAGACTTCATGTTCTCCAGCCAAGGTAAACGTATGCTTTTTGTCATATATATGCACTTCTCCGTTGGGTTGTACAAATAATAATCTATTAAAAAACTTACCAGCTTCTCTAAAGACGATACTACCTATCAGCACTGTGTGTTTTTTGGAAGCTTCAGATTTCATCCAATTAACTGTCTTTTCTCCTTCCTGCTCATCAATATCTTTAGGATTCATTGTAAAACCCGTAGTAAACATTTCAGGAAAAATTATAACATCTACTTTAGGTGAAATTGATTCAATTTTTTCAGCAAAAGCTTTTCTATTTTCCTCAGGATTTTCCCAAAGTAAATGTGTCTGTAGTAATGCTATTCTTATTTCATTCTTTGGCATACTTTACTGATACTTTTCAAGAAGAACTATTAAATCTGTTGCTCCTTGCATTTTAGCGTGTTGAATGGCAGTATTACCCCGAGCATCTTTTGTATTTAGTTTCGCGCCATTTTCCAGCAATAACTTTGTAATCTCTGGTCTATTAAATGTAACAGCATAAATAAGGCATGTTGCTCCCATTGAATTACTATGATTTACATCCGCACCAGAATTAATAAGCAGTTTTGCAATTTCAATAAACCCTTTAAAACAAACCCCCATTAATGCAGTATTCCCAGAACTATCTTCATCATCTATCACTGCACCTTTTTCCAATAAAAAAGTTGTAATGGATAAATGATTGTAATATGTAGCTAAAATTAGCGGTGTAGATCCTCTTTGGTCTTTGGTAGAAAAAAGTGCTACATCTTCTTGAAGTAGTTTCTCTACACTACTTAAGTCTCCATTGCGTATTGCTGTAAAAAAAATCTCTTTTGTACTCATATTAAAAAGAAAGGTATAAAAAAGTTGAAAGTTACAGGGAATTTCATGAAAAAATACCTGTGTGAATTTAATCTACCTCTTGTATACTAATTAAAAGCTTAAAAACGTTTAAATTAATAAAGTATAAGTAATTTCTTACTTATTCTATATTTTCTTACATTCACATAGTTTTTGACTTATGATAGAATCAGGCTCTAATATTGATGTCTCAATAATCTCGTTTTTGCCATATCCAGTGGCTCTTCTTGATTATAATAATTGCTTTATTGAATGCTCTGATGCGTGGACAATTCAATTTAATAAGAAGAAAAGTGTTCTCTTAGGTAAGAATATTTTTGATACTATTCCCTTACTTAAAACAAAGTTTGAAGAATCATTAATATCTAAGAACAATAAAAAGACACTTACGGGTGATGCAGACGAGGTAATCTTCTCTAATGGGTTCACCAAATGGTTAAAATGGAAAGTTCAACATATCTCCATTTCTAATGTTGACTATAAATTTATCTCTATAGAAGATATAACCATACAAAAAAAGAGGGAAGAACTCATAACTAAAGCAAAAAGAGTAGCAAGAATAGGGTATTGGGAGGTTAATTTAAATGATAATTCTGTTCTCTGGTCAGATATTACAAGAGAAATTCATGAAACGGCAACAGATTATCAACCTACTTTAGAAGAGGGAATAAATTTTTATAAGGAGGGTAAGTATCGCGACCTCATTTCAGAATTGGTTACTATTGCCATAAATGAAGGTAAACCTTGGGATACAGAGCTTATTATTGTTACTGCTAAAGGAAATGAAGTTTGGGTCAAGACTAAGGGAGAAGCAGAAAGAGTAAATGGAAAACCAGTCAGGATTTTTGGTACTTTCCAAGACATTGATGAAAAAAAGAGGGCAGAATTAAAATTTAATGAAGCTTCTGAGCGGTTGGCTCTCGCAACAAAAGAGGCTAAAATAGGTATCTGGCAATATAATGTTTTAGAAAACGAACTTATTTGGGATGATAATATGTTTTCATTATATGGCATAAAAAAAGAAGATTTCTCTGGCGCCGTAGATGCTTGGGAAAGAAGTATTCATCCAGATGATAAAGAACAAGGCAAAAAAGATTTGGCAATGGCCATAAGTGGTGAAAAAGAATTTGATACCACTTTCAGGATTATAAAGCCTAACGGTAATATATTTCATATTAAAGCTTTTGCTACAGTAGAGAGAGATAATAAGGGGAATCCACTGAAAATGCTGGGGACAAATTGGGATATTACAGATTTAAAAACCACACGACTTCAATTACAACGAAGTGAAGAATCTTTTGTTGGTGCCTTTGAAAATTCATCTATAGGTATGGCCTTAGTTGGTTTAGATGGAAAATGGATGCAAGTAAACAATAGTATTTGTAATAGCCTAGGATATAACAAAGAGGAGCTCATGGAGTTAACCTTTCAAGATATTACTTACCAAAAAGATTTAGAAAAAGACATAAATCAATTACATGATCTTATTAATGGAAAAACTGAAAGTTATCAAATAAGTAAAAGATATGTTCACAAAAAAGGAAAACTAGTACATGCACTTTTAACCGTTACTGCAGTTCACGGAGTTGAAGGGCATCTTTCCCACTTCATATCTCAGGTTGTAGATGTAACAAAAATGGTAGAAAGCGAACGCAAGCTTAAGGATTACTTACAGGTTACGCGTGAACAAAATCATAGTCTTATAAACTTTGCCCATATTGTATCCCATAATCTGAGGTCTCATTCTACCAATATGTCTATGCTAATAGATTTTCTTATAAAAGAAGACAATTTAGAGGAGGCAAATAAAATAAAAGAAATGTTGCGATCTGCTTCAAATGGACTTACAGATACCGTAACTCACTTAAATGAAGTAATACAAGTAAGGACTAGTACGCTAGAAAAAATGAGATCTGTTAATTTACAGAAATCGGTTTACGGTACTTTAAGAAATTTAGAAGCACAAATAGAAGAGCTTAATCCTGTTTTAAAGATTAATGTTCCTAAACAACACTTTGTAAATGTAGTGCCTGCGTATCTTGACAGCATTTTGCTAAATCTTTTTACAAATGCGATAAAGTATTGCTCTCCAAAAAGAAAATTAGAAATTAATGTGACCTCTGAGGAACAAGAAGGCAAAATAATTATAAAATTTAGAGATAATGGCCTGGGGCTAGACCTAGGAAGATATGGAACTCGTGTTTTTGGGATGTTTAAAACATTCCACAATCATAAAGACGCTAAAGGCATTGGTCTTTTTATTACAAAAAACCAAATTGAAGCTATGCGAGGTAAAATAGAGATAGAAAGTAGTGTAGACGTAGGAACTACGTTTATAATGAAATATGAAAAACCTATGTTATGAAAAAAGTTCACTCTGCCTGCATTATTGACGATGACGATATTTTTATCTATGGCACGCGAAGAATAATGCAAGAAATTAATTTTTGTGAAGATATTATTGTGTATAAAAATGGAAAAGAGGCTATTGATGGTATGCAGAACCATATTAAAAAAGGTAAAAAACTACCAGAAATTATCTTCTTAGATATTAACATGCCTATTATGAATGGATGGGATTTTCTAGAAGAATTCACTAGTATTCCTAATTTAAACGAAAGGGATATTTTATTGTACGTCGTAAGTTCCTCTATAGATCCATCAGACTTAGAACGTGCTAAAAAATTTAGTTTAGTTCACAACTATATCCTTAAACCTATCCTACCTAAACAACTTAATGAAATCCTAGAAGCGTTAACTGATTAAAAAAGAATAAGGATTCAATTTCTTTTACCTACTCCCAGGTGTAAAATCTTCTGGAGCATTTTGTGGCAAGTTTATGGTACCAGCTCCGCCTGTATCATTAAAAATCATCCATTCTGAAAAGGTATAAGTTGGATTCGCTGAGGAAATTTCTAAATTTCTTACTGCTCTCCCGTCTTCAAACTCATGATTAGTGCTAGAACCATCTTCTCCAATAATTCCAAATACGTCTATTACAGTACCAAATGGGTCTACTAATTCTAGATTATCATCTCCATTAGAATCTGCCGGGCTATTAGTTGAAACAGCTAGATCTGGAGGAAAACCATAAATCAATTCAAATTCCTGAGGATTTGGAGAGATAACTAAGGTACTTTCTTCTGGAACGATTAAGCTTGTTAAATCTATTACAGAGCTTATTTCTGTATTCGCATTAGTATACCTTCTAAGAGACCATCCGTTTAAATCCAAGGCTTCATTGGAGGAGTTATATAATTCTACAAAACGAGCACCAGAATTATTATTTGGGTCTGCGATTTCGGAAATAAAAATATTGGAAGAAGTAACCTGTAAATCTGCACAACGGTCATCCTTAAAATTAATATCATTTAAATTTCTAATTACTAATTTGAAGTCATTGTTCTCTTGCAGTAACACCCCAATAATAGAACCATTGGTCTCAGGTAAAATCTCAGATTGAAAGTCTGAAAAACCCGAGTTGATTAACCCTAACTCATTTTCAGAACAATCTTTTAGTAGGCGTTCTGTTTCTTCCCTTTCTAAAGCAAAAAAGTTTCCGAATTCTTCCTCAACAAATTCTATTTCATCTAATTGAATTAAGTTGTTAACCATACTACTGTTCAAATTATCAATAGTTGTTAATACAGGTTCTATCGTAGAAATAGGTTCACAACTTAAGAATATGTGCTCAGGTATTTTTAAGGCTGGTAATCTCCCAACGGCGGTAGTTCCAAAGGCTGCAAATGTTCCTCCTAATTTAAAAACCTCTTTACTTTGTCCTAAATAAAGCCCTTTTAGTTTAATAAATAGCTTACTTCCAACTTCAAAAAATAGATGAGATTCTCTTAAATCAATCTCTATTTGAAAACCAGATGTGGGATTACTTGGTCTATCTTGAAAATGTAGTACGCTAAAAAAGTTACCAGACTTATCAGATGATATAACATAGCCTTCAATAATTAAATCTTCTTGAATCTGTAGCAACTCACCTTGATACAATTCTTTCACTTGGGCAAATGAAGCATTCGCAGTTAAGTTTTCAACACAAGCAGCAGAGATATTGTCAAATTCTGTGTTTTTAACACAAGAAGTCCCAGCCAATACAAAAATTAACATCACGAATTTTACTCGCTTATTCATATTCTCTCTCTTATAAGAATAATAATATACAACTACACTTGTTAGTTATTCATTCTAATAAATTCTGTCAATTCGAGTAGATTTCACTGATAAAAGAAGTGAAATTTCTATCGAGAATAAGAATTTTAGAGGTAAAAACTATTCTCGATACAATTTTTCATACTTCAAAATCACTCAAACTGACATTTAACTATTTCATTATTCAAAATGTATAAAAGGCAGCTAGCTAAAAACTTACTGCCACATTCAAAAAATAGGTCCGTCCAAAACCATACCAATACTTAGGTACAAAAGATGGGTTATCACGTAAACTATCTTGTTGTAACTGCCCAAAATTCCCGTTCCTACTTTGTTCATATCCACCTGTTCTAAAAACAGTATCAAAGGCATTATTAATACTAGCGAATACACTAATGTATTTACCTTCTATTAACCATGATTTTCCACCAACCAAATTCAACAAGTAAAAATCGTCAAGCTTGGATTGTTTTAAAAGATTGGTAACATTTTCTTCAGTAGCATTTGGGAAATGTTCTCCCGTATCTGGGTCAAAAAAGAAACTTTGTGTCCTTGTAATTGTAGAAATATTGGCATAATTATTAGCCAAGTAGTTCGCCGTAGCTCCAATCCACCAATATTTTGGGTCTCGATACTCAATCCCTAAAGCAAATGCTTGTTGCGGTCCTTGAGCTAATTTATAATCTTTAATATTTGCTACTCCTAAATTAATATTTCCCTCTTGATTTATTAAATTTTCTTCTGCACCAGCAGTGTCAAAATTTATAGTTACACTTGGATTGCTCGCATAAAGATATCTGGCCACATTAGCTACACCTGAAAGTTTTACTTGTGAAGAAACCTGATATTCCAACCCAAGTTCAATCCCCATATGCAGTTTGTCTAAATCCGTAATTACTTCTTGAACAAAATCTGAACCTACTCCTGAATCCACAAAAAAGAAATTTATATCCGTTGTATTTTGGAAACGTGTATAGAAAGTAGATAGCCTTCCTGTTAAATCTGGTAACCGAAGAAAATAATTCAAATCTACCGTTGAAATTGTTTCATTCTGAATATTTGGAACCACTCCATTACTCTCTCTTGGGTTTATAAAGATATTCTGTAAAACTGGAGCTTGATTAATATACCCTCCATTACCCTTTAGCCAATGTCTACCAGTAAATCTATAAGTAACTCCTCCTTTTATCCCATAGTTAGAAAAATTTAATTCTTCACTTTTACCAAGTGAACTTTCTAAAAAACGTTCATTCTGGAATAACCCGTTCCTTTGATATATAGTTTTAGAAATTTGTCCCGACATAAAACCTTGCCAATTCTTTTTTTCAAAACTTAGCTGAGTAAAAGCATTAAAAAGGGAGGCATCTATGTCATAGTTATAATTAAAAATAGACCCATCTGTTTTATTTATTTCTCCACCTAGATCATTCTGTGTGTCAGAAAAAGGGTCGATGTCTTCATGAAACTCAGCACCTAATAAATCTTTTATTATAGCAAAATTTTCTGAACTTAATTTTTGATAGTTAACTCCAAAGTCAAGCTTAAAATCCTGATTTAAATCTAAATTTATGGCAGATGAAATAGAAAGTTGAGTATCCTTTACGGTATCGTCATACAAAACATAGGCAGCTTTACTACCAGAATTAGCTTGGTATAAATTAGCCCAATTAATTTGTCTGTTTTTAAGAAAACCTTCTCTTGCCAATGCAGCATTAGTAAAATCTGCTCCAATAGGGTTATTAATGTAAAAACTCGGTAAATACCTATAATAGGTTGGCTCTGGGTTTGGAGCATTAAAATATCCTAGTCTACTTCTAGTATTAGTGCCAAACTGATATAAAATACCAGATGTGATGCGCATTCTCTTAGAATTATGGTAATGATTAAGCATAAATATTGGTTCAGATATGTCTCGTTCTCTTGAATTGCGTATAGACCCGTTTTGTTTGCCCCAATATGGATTGTATTTATTTCCCACTAATTCGAAAACTTCTTCTGTAATTGCCGCTGAACGACCTCTTCTATTTTTAGCTAAAATCCCTGTTAATACTATACTGTTATTTTCGTTAAACTGATATTCAAGAGCGCTAAAGAATGAGTAGGCATCATACAAAGTCCCATCAATATAACCTTGTTTAGCCCATCTCCTAGAAGCTGAAAAGGTATAAGCCAAGCCATTATTGTTAGGTCTTGCAGTATATGTAGCCATTAAACGACCAAAATATGTTCTATTAGAAGTTGAGGTTGAAAGCCGTATACCAGGTCTTAATTTTGAAGGACGCATATCAATATTAGTATTTCCAAGTATACCCCCAAAAGTAAAATTGGATAGTTCTAAACCATTCGAAAATTCTTGATTTCTAATTACATCATTTAATCCACCCCAATTATTCCATTGCGGACGTCCGTCAAAGAACTTATTCATTCTTATCCCATTAATCAATACCTGTCCATTATTAGAATCGTAACCTCGTACTCTAAAAAATGCCTGCCCAAAATCAAAAGCAGCTCTATTTAAAAATATATCTCTTGTGGCTTGGAGTAAACCCGCAGATAAAGAAACTGTTTCATCATCATCGGATAAGTCTGATTCTGTAAGTGTAATTAGATTGTCTGTTTGCTCAATGGTTATGTCATCTTTGAGAAGAATAACACCCAAATCAAGATTATCATCTTCCAATAAAACAGGTAAACGCTTTGTAGTATAATAGGGAGCAGAAAGCCTTAGAATATATGTTCCTTTTAAAGAAGTACTTAGTGTAAATTCTCCTAAGCTGTTAGACAGACTGGTCTCGTTAGTTCCTTCAATCTCAATAAGAACCTGTTCTAACGCTTCTCTCTTGCTTTCTTTCTGTAAACTTCCTGAAATGATAATTGTGTCTTGACCATACGTAAAAAATGAAGTGCAAAAAATGATAAAAGCTAAACGCATGTAATATTAATGTGTATCTCAATAATACGTAAAATGTAAGAAATTACATTTTAATTGAATAAAAACTTAAAAGGTTAACTTACATTTACCTGTAATGAGAGTTCTTTTAGTTTTATTATTATCGTTTCCTTGTATTCTATTTGGTCAACCCCAAAAGACTTTTAAAATTAAAACTATAGCATTTTATAATGTCGAAAATTTATTTGATACTGTAAATGACAGCTTAATCTTTGATGACGAAAGAACTGCCAAAGGCTCTTATAATTGGACGCAAGAACGGTATCAAAAGAAAATTGATAATATTTCCTCTGTTATTTCTGAAATAGGGAAAAGTATAACCAATACCTCTCCAGATATTATTGGTCTTTGCGAAATTGAAAAAAGAACTGTTTTAGAAGACTTAATAAATCATAAAAATCTTCAGAATAAGGATTATGGTATTATTCACCTAGATTCTCCCGATGAACGTGGGATAGATGTTGCTCTATTGTATAAAAAAGCTTCTTTTATTCCAGATTCTTTTAAGAGTCATCGCCTATTGCTTTTTAAAGAGGATGGTTATCGAGACTACACCAGAGATCAACTTGTAGTTAAAGGTGTTTTAGATAATGAGTCTGTTTATTTTATAGTTAACCATTGGCCTTCTAGAAGTGGTGGAGAAGCACGTAGTAAACCTTTTAGAAGAAAAGCTGCGGAATTAAACAAAAGAATTATTGACTCTATTCAAGAAATAGATACTACAGCAAAAATAATAAGCATGGGAGATTTTAATGATGACCCTCGTGATGCTAGTTTTAAAAAAGTATTGAAGGTCAAAGGAAAAATAAAACAACTAGATAGCTTATCCTTATATAACCCCATGGAAAAATTGTTTAGAAAAGGGTTGGGTTCCTTGGCTTATAGGGATAAGTGGAATTTATTTGATCAATTCTTTTTTACTTCAAACCTTGTAGATTCTACGAATAATACATATTCGTTTTGGAAGGTTGGAGTTTTTAGTCCTAATTATTTAAAAACTTCTTCGGGAAGATATAAGGGATATCCCTTTCGCACTTATGTAGGCACTACCTACCAAGGGGGTTACGCAGACCATTTTCCAGTCTACTTATACTTAATTAAACAATACAATTGAACTTAACGCAACTGTATTTGATTTTATCATCTATTGGAAAAGCAGTTGTGAAAAAGACTATACTATTTGTATTAACTATTATACTAATAACATCCTGTAATATTAGTGATGATAATAACCCTTGTGGAATTCCTGATGGAGCCATAATAGACCCTATAACACAAACAATTTATATAGAATTGGTAGACGTCAACGGCACAAACCTTATCGCCAATAATACCTATAGTGGATTAGATATTACAGTAGAAAAAAATGGGATTATTATTCGTCCTGTAGTTTTTGATGAAAATCAGATTCCTGGATTACCAGATTCTGTTAAGGATATAATAGTTCTAGAACTCTTTGGACAAGAAGGAGAAAACACTTGGTCTATAAACCTAAATGAAGAGGAAACGGATCTATTAGTATTAGATATTAAGCATGGGATTCCTGATGAATGTGGGTTCTTCTTATTCGAAGTTCTTTCAGCAACTTACAACGGAACAGAACAAAATGTTGAACCTTTTGGGGTTTTTGAAAACGACTCCAAAATTAATTTTAAAATTTCCGTAGTTAAATAGAATTAGTTAAACCATTGTCCCCATGGAATTTGGCTTAATATTAACAACAATCCCAAACCATAAAATACAGCGATACTCTTAAATTTGGCGGTATCGTCTGTTTTCTTTTTATGACGCGACCATCCTATTGTAATTAGTGCCAAAGCAATTATATTAGTTAGCGGATGTTCTAGTGCTAATAAGCGTGCCGAAGCATTTAACCCCCCCACACCTAAGGTTTGTATTGCTTTTAGACCATTGGCAGAGGTAAAGTATAAAGCTAATCCTATTAGTAATTGAATGTGGCTTAGAATAAGTGCAAATAGGCTTATACGTAAATCTTTATCAAATCTAAACTCTTTTTTACTTAACCAACCTGATAAGGCGTTAATTACTGCTAGAATTAATATTGCTAGGACTATGTAAGCAAAATAAGAATGTAAGTTTTGAATGATTTCCATAGTTTAAGTTTGATGCTTAAAAATACAAATTCTTTACACATAAAAAACCCCGCTTTTGCGGGGTTTAAATTTATATGATGATTAAGAGTAATTAGTTAAAGATATATCTAACACCTAATTGTGCTTGCCATCTTGAAGATTGAATACCAAAATCATCAAGCTCTTCAATATTTGGAGTTCCGTCATCATTGTATGCACCAGAATTGATATCAAATGTAGGAGTACCTCCAGAAGTTGAAACTGTAGTTAGAGGATTTACGTTGTTTCTGATAAACTTTCTTTGTCCCCAATTTTTATTCAACAAATTCGTAAAGTTGAAAATATCTGCAGATAATTGTAGCGTATGTGTTTTTTCACCAAATTTAAGTGAAAAATCTTGCAACAATTTAAAATCAACCACGTGACTCCATGGTCCTCTTATTGCATTACGCTCTGCATAATTTCCTCTATTTTCATTTAGATAATCAATACTACTAATAAATGTATCTAGCTGTTGCCATTTTGCAGCTTGCTCAGTAGCATCTCCAGAAAATTGAATCTCACTTGCATCTCTAGGAATATAAATTAATGCATTGTCACGAGAATCATCATTTAATAAGTCACGAGTATCTCTATAAGTAAAACTGTAAGGACCACTCTGTACACCTTCGTAGAAAAGTGCTACTGTAGTTTTAACATTATCGTTCCACTTAAATTCGTAAGAAGCATTTGCCGTTATTCTATTACCTAAAGCAAAATCTGAACGAGTTACTGGTAAGTTAGAGTTCTTTCCATTAACAGTCTGAATATTTCTCCATTGAGAACTGTTTTGAGAAGATGTACCATCAAAAATTTTATTAGATTCACCATAAGTATACGAAACAGAACCAGCGAAACCGTTTTCAAAAGGTTTTCTCAACGTAAACGTAGCGTTTGTTGCATTACCACCTCCAGTGTTAGAAGCTAAAATAATTCTTCCATACGTGTTATCAAGCAAATCTCCAAAACTTCTAGTGTAGAATGGTCTATTATCCGCTCCTTCGTAATTACCAATCGATGCAGGAATATTTAAGTTTTCATAGAAAATATCCGTAATAACATCAGTATACAAGAAATCTGCAGAAGCTATTAATCCCCAGAAAGGAAGCTTTTGATCTATTGCTATGTTATACTTCATTACTTGCGGCAATTTAAAATCTGCAGCTATTAAGTCAATATTTCCACTAAGACCTCCGGTACCTGGCTCAACAGCTCTGGTTTGATTATTAACATCTGGTTCAAATTCAGTGACGTTAGTGTTAAAGTCTCCTGAAAACCCACCAGTTATACCATTGTTATTATATGTACCACCTGGCCAAACCAAAGGAAGTCTTGATGTAAATACTCCTAAACCACCTCTTATTTGAGTTGTTCTATTTCCGTTAACATCCCAATTGAATCCTAAACGCGGAGAGAAAACCGCATTACTGATTTCTTGACCCACACGAGCACCTTGCAAATCTTTACCAGCAGCTTCTAAAATACCAACTGTAGTAGTATTGAAATCTTCATTTACAGGACCTGATTTCCAAACTGGAAGATCTATTCTCGCACCAAAACTAAATTTAAAATCATCGGTCACGTCAAAATCATCTTGTATATAAAACCCATATTGAGACGTTTCAAAATCTGCTGAACCGTCTGACTCATCTCCTACAGCGGTACTTCCTACCAATGAATACCCATGCTGATACTCTTCAGGAGCTAAATTATTCAAAAACTGGTCTAAAGCAGAAGTTATTAAGTTTCCGTCATCATCTGTTATATCTTCATAGTTGTAGCTACCAAAATTAAAAGCAAAGAATAAGTTTTTGACGTTCGCAAATTCGGCATTAGCACCTAAAGTTACTGTATGTCTACCAGCGTAAATCTCAAAATTATTTGTGATTGTTAAATAATCTGTATTTAACAAGTTTGCTGTTGAGAAGGGTTCAGCACCAAAATTTATATTTCCATTTCCATCTTGAATTCTAACCGTTGGGAATGGATCACCCAAAGGATCACGATCGTCACGAACTGAGGTATAACCAACTACCAAATTATTTGAAAATTTGTTGCCAAACCTTGAATTTAGCTCTAAAGCCGTTGAATTGGTATTAGATACAAAAGACTCTGAACCATTAAGAAATCCAATACCTCTATTTCCAGAATTACGAGCTTCTAAATTATCAGCACCAACATAACTATGTCTCAGTGATAAATTATGATCTTGATTAATATTCCAATCTAACTTCGCAACTAATGTATTACTTTCTAAAGTTCTTGTATTGTTATCAAAAATACCGATGTCGTATCCATAAGTAGTATTAACAAAGTTTCTAAGGTTTGCTAAATCAGCTTCTGATGCACGCCCAGTATAATTGCTAAAATTGAAGGGCTGTGGTGTTTCTGCTTCTCCCCTTTCGTAGTTTACAAAAAAGAATAACTTATCTTTTACAAGTGGTCCTCCCAAACGAACACCATAAGTGTTTGCAGAGAAGTTAGCTAGTTTCTCTCTTTCTTCACCATCACCAACTAAATCTGGTGGGGTTTTTCCTGCCAGACTTTCATTTCTTGTAAAATAATATGCTGAACCTTTAAATTCATTAGATCCTGAACGTGTCACAGCATTAATAGAACCTCCTGAGAAACCAGATTGTCTTACATCAAAAGGAGCAATGTTTATTTGAAAAGTTTCAATAGCATCGACTGATAAAGGATTAACACCTGTTTGTCCGCCATTAGTACCTGAACCTGCCAAACCAAAGACATCGTTGTTTACTGCTCCATCTACATAAATTGCATTGTAACGATTGTTCTGACCAGCTAGTGAAATAGAAAAGCCATCGTCACCTTCACTCAATTGAGCTTGTGGCGTTAAACGTACAAAATCGGCTAAAGAACGTGAAGCTGCAGGAGTTGTGGCTACTTGTCGTCGCGAAATGTTTGTCTCCGTACCTGTTTTGTTAGATCCAAAAACACCGTTAGAAACAGCAGTAACAACGACCTCATCAAGTGCTGTAGAAGATTCTGTCATTTGAGAACTAATTCTAACTGTTGAACCAAGGTTTAAATAGACACCTTCCTTAACATCTTCATTAAAGCCAACATAAGAAATAGTTACTTTGTAAGGACCTCCAGTACGCATACCAGAGATGCGGTAAAAGCCGTCAAAATCTGTTGCAGCTCCATACACAGTACCTGAAGGTGTATGAACGGCAACAATACTTGCACCAGGAAGTGGCTCCCCAGCATTGTCTGTTACCTTACCACCTATTGCAGATGTGGTAACCCCTTGTGAAAATGCTGTAACACCAATAAAAAGTGTTACAATAACCAAGTAAATTTTTTTCATTTTTTTGCGTGTTTAATTTGTTTTATTAGCTCTGCAAAAGTCTTGTTTTAAACTTTTTGTAGTGTTAAACTAACGTTAAGAAATATATTGCGCAAAACTTGTTAAAAGCTTACTAGGCAATTGTTTATAACTATTTTTAGGATTATTAAAAAGAGGTCTAAATCTTAAATTTTTGTAAAAGTGTCATTGTCGAGGAATCATGATTGCCGATATCTGAACTTTCGATATCCTTTAATGTATTTTTAGCAAGTTGCTTCCCTAATTCTACTCCCCATTGATCATAACTAAAGATATTCCATACAATACCTTGTACAAAAATTTTATGCTCGTACATCGCAATAAGAGCACCCAAGCTTTTTGGTGTTAGTTTATCAATTAAAATAGTATTCGTTGGTTTGTTCCCTTCGAATACTTTAAATGAGGCTAACTTTAGTACTTCTTCTTTGTTTAACTTCAAAGACTTAAGTTCTTTTTCTACATCAGCAAAAGTTTTACCATTCATTAGGGCTTCTGTCTGGGCAAAAAAGTTTGCCATCAATTTATTGTGGTGATTTTTATTCTCGTATAGTGATTTTTTATAACCAATAAAATCTACAGGAATTAGTTTTGTTCCTTGATGGATTAATTGAAAAAAAGCATGTTGGGAATTTGTTCCTGGCTCTCCCCATATTATAGTTCCTGTTTGATAGGTTGTTTTATTACCTGCCCGATCTACACTTTTACCATTACTTTCCATAATACCTTGCTGTAAGTATGCCGAAAAGCGATGTAAATATTGTGTATAGGGAATAATAGCCTCAGTTTCTGCACCATAAAAATTATTGTACCATATGCTTAGTAGAGCCAATGTAACTGGAATGTTGTTTTCAAAAGAGGTTTCCTTAAAATGAACATCCATATCATTTGCTCCTTTCAACAACTGATTAAAATCATCGTAGCCTATAGCCAAGGCTATTGAAAGTCCTACTGCACTCCAAAGCGAAAAACGACCCCCGACCCAATCCCACATTGGAAAAACATTATCACTGCTAATTCCAAATTCAGTAATTTTTTCTTGATTGGTAGAAACTGCAGCAAAATGAGCCGCTACATCTTCTTGTTTAGCATATTTTAAAAACCATTCTTTAATCGTAGTAGCATTGCTTAAGGTCTCCTGAGTTGTAAAAGTTTTTGATACTACAACAAACAGTGTGGTTTCAGGGTTTAGTTCTTGTAAAATCTCATTAACATGGTCACCATCAACATTGCTAACAAAATGAACCTTTAAGTGATTCTTATAAAACTTCAAGGCTTCAGTGACCATTGCTGGACCAAGGTCCGAACCTCCAATTCCTATGTTTACAACATCAGTAAAAGCTTTTCCGGTATAGCCTTTTTTCTTGCCTGAAATAATAGCTTCACTAAAAGTCTTAATCTGTTCTTTTACCTGGTAAACTTCAGGAATCACATTATTCCCGTCCAATAAAACCCTATCTGTTTTTTCCGCTCTAAGAGCAGTATGTAAAACAGCTCTTCCTTCGGTCTGATTTATTTCTTCCCCCTCAAAATAAGCGTCGATAGCTTCTTTCAGCTTTAACTCCTCCGCTAGCTCTAATAATAAAGACCATGTCTGATTTGTAATTCTATTTTTAGAAAAATCTATATAAAAATCCTTCCATTCAATAGAAAATTTTTGAGCTCTTGAGGCGTCTTGTTTGAATAGTTCTTTTAAATGCTGATTTTTAGTTTCTTTAAAATGTGAAGTAAGTTTTGACCAAGTTTTTGTTGTTGTAGGGTTTATTTTGGGTAGCGCCATTTTATTGATTAAATGTAATTAAATCCTCTTCTTTGTTTTCTTCTTGTACAGCAGGCACCGTATATTCAATACAGTCTAATTGCCTTTTAATTGGCGTTATATGTTCTGAATAGCCCATACGTAAGGAATCGGCGATTGGTTCAGCAGATGGTAATTTTTCACGCAACGGGTCTACTTGTCTTCCATTTTTCCAAAACCGATAACAAACATGGGGACCTCCTGTATTTCCTGTCATTCCAACCCATCCAATAACATCTCCTTGGCGAACAAAATCACCCTTTTTAACTTTTTGGGCTTTCATATGAAGGTATTGAGTGCTATAGGTCCCGTTATGTTTAATTTTTACATACTTACCGTTCCCCCCTCTTCTTCTAGACTCTGTAACAGTTCCATCCGCAGTAGCGACAATAGGAGAGCCAATTGCTGCAGCATAGTCTGTCCCTTTATGTGGACGAACCTTATAGCCATAATAAGCAATACGTCTTCTTAAATTATACCTAGAAGATACTCGATAATTAAATTTTATTGGTGCTTTTAAAAATGTACTCCTTAGATTATTAGCATCTTGATCATAATAATCTTCAATGCTTTTTAATGAATCCACCACATATGGAAATGCATAGATAGGCTTACCTTTATGATTAAAATACGCAGCTTTTATTGGTGTTACTCCTGCATATATGGAATCATTAATGTAACGTTCATCATATATAATTTTAAACTTATCTCCTTTCTCGAGTCTAAAGAAATCTATGGTCCATGCATATATATCGGCAAGATTTAAAGTCACGTTGTAATCTACTCCTAAGGAATCCATATCTAGCGATAAAGAATTTCTGATTTCACCAGCAATTTCTCTTTCAACATAACTTACTCTTCTTTTACTCTTGTAAACTTTTGCAGAATCTTTAAGATTAAAAACAGTGTAGTTTATCTTATCGTTCTGATATATAAATACTTGAGCTTTTTCTATAGAATCTTTTGATTTTAAAATAAAGTAGGGTTTGCCAACATTAATTTTACGAACATCAAAAGTGTCTTTATATTTTTCTGAGATTGTAATTACTTTATCATAATCTACATTATTTTTTAGCATAAGTTGTCCAAAACTATCTCCATTTCTAACTGTGTCCTGTACTATTTTGTATTCATCAAAGTCAAAACCAAATCTTTTTACAACAGGTTCTTCAATAGGTATCTGAGCTATCTCTTCTTTTTGTTCTGGTTTATCTTCGTTGCAAGATATAAATACGACTAGTGCTAAAGCAGCACTCCAATACTTTCGCATGCTTTTATGCTTTATTTTCTGGATTAAATATATGTTCGACCCATTGTTTCCCCCAAGTGGTCAACTCTTTATTTGAATGCAAATTTGGGAAAAATATTATTTTCTGAAAACTCGGAGGCAAATAGTCTTTCCAATTTGTGCCTCCCGTTGCATCTACTGGTGCTTTATCTTTTCCTAAATAACGGTAAGCAGAACCCATATGCATTAATGGCCAATTAATATTGGCATTAACATCTAACTCTTTTAAGACTCTAATTAACTCTTTATTTTCTTTGTCTTTTTTTGGTAAATCTTGATATTTACTATAAATCGTTTTTCCCTTTACTTGATTAGCAATTCTCAATAATCTTGGTGTATATCTAAACTCAAATTGCTTAAGAGTTAGCGTTTTTTCGCCAGTAACAATGTCTGTGGCACCCTTTTTCCAATAAATGTGCTCGTATAATTCTTCGATAGTATTTTCATGAGAAAAATTTGCTCTTTCTGTACGGTGAATTAAATTCTCCATTGATGTAGCATACAACTCTATCATTCTATATTGCACAGATTGAAAACCGCTTGCAGGTAGTAAAGCCATTCTATAGCGTAAAAATTGCTCCCGGTCCATTCCCTTAATCATTATACTAAAAGAAGACGTTAAGGTTTTATAATAATTATTAATACGAGATACTTTATTTATAAAAAAATGTAGGTCTTGTGATTTATCTTCTACTAATTGTTTCTGCTCATGTAAAATGAGTTTAAAGTACAGTTCCGTAATTTGATGATACATAATAAATATTTCCTCGTCAGGAAAATATGTTTTTGGAGCTTGTAAACTAAGAAGTGTATCAAGGTGAATATAATCCCAGTACGTTAAATATTTTTGGTAAAGAAGACCATCTAGATAAGAACTAAGGTCTTGACCAGAATTTTTAAATTTTTCTTCAAGCTTGTTGATTTGGGACTCAATTAGCTCATCTTTCTTCATTTAAATTACTTCATAATTATCTTAAATTGATTCTTAAGACCATTATATCCATCCAAATCTGCTTTTATTGAACCAACTGCCAAATCTGCTTTAATACGAATAGGAATCTTATTTAAATCATTCGACACCCACAAAGTTAAGCTTTCTTGTTCTTTAAAAACTCTTCCAGATTGTACATAAGGTCTAAATTTTAAACACTCTACTTTCCCATACTTAGTTCTAACAATATCTGTCCCTAAAAACTTTAGTTTAAACTTATACATTCCATCATCATCGTACAACATATCTATATTAATACTCTCTCCTATCTTAAAATCATCTAAATCATAATTACTCCTTAGATAGTAAGATGCAGAAATTAAATCTTGAACTTTATTGTTAATAGAAATATTGTAATCTTTTTTATTCTTTTTATCCTCAAGCAAAGCCGAGGATTTATCATAATCAAAATTTATTTCTATATCTTTTGTATAGCCTCCTTCATCAATTTTTCTTACAAATCTATATGGTTTACTATCATATCTTCCAAAATAGCTTTCATACCTGTCATCAACTTTAAAAAACCATCTAGCCATTCCTGTGGTTTCGCCTTTACCTACCGCATGGTAAACAGGGGTTCCATTCAAATCTTTTGAGGTAAGTTTTAATGTTGCATAGCTAGCATTAAAAATACCATAGTGAATCCTAAACTTTAACCATTCTCCTGATTTATACGCTGGTGTCTTTTGTGCAGAAACAGTAAGCAGCAAAAAGGATAAAATAAAAAAAGTAAGTTTTTTCATAGCAGAATAACTAACACTAAAATTAATATATTAAATGGCTTTACAAACCTATTTATGATTACTTAAACAAAAGTTATTCCAAAGTATTGTATAAAAAAAGCCTTGATGTATACATCAAGGCTTTCTCTAAATAACCAACCAAACTTTAAATTATGAAAAACCAATACTTAAAGTTGCGAGGGAACCACCCCTCTCGAAATACAAATGTATGGTAGCTTTTAATAGAAAAAGGATGTTTTAACGTAGTTTAACTAGAGTTAGTTCTCTTTTAAGAATAATTACCATTTTTTAGGATAATTTTTTGCTAAAACCAATATCCAATACTAAAGTAAATTTCACTATTATTTCTCTGAGGAGACCAAGAATAATAAATCTGTACCGGTCCAATAAAAGATTCATAGCCATAACCTATGCCGTAACCAGAAAAATTTGGTGTAGTAAACCAATCTCCTGTTCTAAAAAGGTCATCAGCTACATTAGCTACATTGGTAGTAAAGAGGGCGTGATTTTTAGGGGCGAATTCATAATCCAATCTAGCATAAGCTTTCACAAAACTATTACCAGGCAATGATAAATAATCGTATCCAAAAAACGGTATAAAATTATGTGTTAGCTCGCTTCCAAATCCTCCAAGAATAAAGTCGAAAGAAGATACGTTTGAAGTACCTAGTTTAAAACCTCCTTCAGTTTCAATATTTAGTGATAAATTATTAAACCAAGTAAAGGCTCCTCCCATTCTTGCTTTTGCAATTGAAAACTCTTTAAAATTATCATTAAAGTCTGATGAAAGAATATAGAAATGGAAGTCACCATCAAAATATAATCCATTTGTTGGAAAGTACTTATCGTTGTAAGTATCTAGTTTAAGCTTGCCATAGGTACTAAAGTAATTACTGTTTTCAAAAAAAGTACGTTCCCTAGATGGCGGAGATTCTGTAAGCGTAGAGAAATTATCCAGTTTATTTAAGGTTCTTGTGCTATACTTTAATAATTTATGTTCTACACCCAAACTAAAAGCAAACTCTTCTTTTAAAACCGTTTGTAAATAGATTTGATTTGTTAAGTCTGAAACGTCTAGATTAATTTCTCCAATATTTGGATCGTCTGGCACATCAAAATTTGACTGTATAAGTCCAAAATCTATTTCTTCATCCAAATCATTATAGTTAGAATTAATACCAAAACTCCAATAAAATCCTTTATCTAAATAATATTGAAAATTATAACGAACATGATCTCCTAAAATAAAATCAAAAGAAGCAACATCGTCCTTTAAAACAAAGTTCTTTCTGGTGATATTGATTAGAGCAGCACTTTTATATAAATCATCATAATGTGCCCCCATTTTAATATACATCTTTGTTGTATTCTCTTTAAGTTTTAATATTAAATCTGTTCCTAACCCATTAGAAACTAATTCGTATCTAATAGCTTTAAAGTTTCCTGTGGCAGCTAAATTATTTATTCCTTGTTTTAGTTTGTTAAATGCAATTTTATCCGCTAAATCAAATCTTAATTTTCCTTTTATGTAGCCTCTGGTATAACGATTATTACCTTCAATAATCATTCTATTAATGCTTAGACTGTCCATGCTTTTTCTTTTTGGTTTAGTCTTTGCTTTATTTACTTGCCTATTGCTCAAAGCCTTTAAGGCCTGCCATTGTTCTTTTGCTCCAATTTCACCCACTTCAATAATGATTGACTTTTTATCAAAATCGATAACTGAAAAGTCTTCAATATTTGGTTGTATGTAAATATCTGTTTGTGCACGTTTTTTAACCATGTCGTTTACCGTACGATAATTATTTATTTGAAGAAGCACCTCTGTAGCAGATGACAAAGACTCTCTCTTAGCCAATGCATCTTGCACATCAATCCCTATAATAATATCTGCACCTAGATTTTTTACTTCAGTAATTGGGTAGTTATTTACTACTCCTCCATCAATTAGTATTTGACCATCAAGTTCAGTTGGTTCAAAAAGAGAGGGTAAAGTTCCGCTTGCCATAATTGCTTCGGGTAAATATCCACTATTAAGTAATACGGGTTCACCAGTTTCAACATTAGTTGCAATACATAAAAATGGTATTGGGAGTTTACTAAAATCCCTTACATCTTTTACGTGAAAAAGCAAACGAACAAATTCATTATAAATATTTTGACCACCAGAAATTGCTTCAGGGAAAGAAACTTTAAAATTATCAAAAGGCAAGCCTAAGGCATAACGTTCAGAATCATCTTTGTCGTAAAAAGATTTTGCCCCCCTAGGCACATTATCCTGTATAAGTTTGGATAGGTCTGTGGTTCTAAAAATTGAATCCAATTCTTGAGCTGAGTAACCCGAAGCATACAATGCTCCAACTATGGCACCCATACTGGTTCCTCCTATATAATCGATTTTAACCCCAGCCTCTTCTATGATTTTGAGCGCTCCAATATGCGCAAGCCCTTTAGCCCCACCTCCACTTAAAACTAGACCCACCTTAGGTTCTTTCTGTGAGAAAGCATTTAATACAAATAAAAGTAGTGCTAATAGAATTCCTGTCTTCTTCATTTAAACAATACTATCAATGAAATGATTCATATACTTTTTTAGCTTTTGCCATACCAATAGATTTTGCCAAATTCTCTACGGATGCCTCTCTTATTCTTTTAACAGACTTAAAACGTTTTAATAGCTGCTCGGCTGTTTTCTCGCCAATGCCCTCAATATTTTCAAGCTCTGAATTTATAGCAGCCTTGCTTCGTTTATTTCTATGAAAAGAGATGCCAAAACGGTGTGCTTCGTTGCGTAATTGTTGAATTATTTTTAGTGTTTCTGATTTTTTATCAAGGTATAAAGGAATAGGATCTTCTGGAAAATAAATTTCTTCTAATCGTTTTGCGATTCCAATAATTGCAATTTTTCCTCTAAGTCCAAGAATATCGAGACTTTTAAGTGCAGATGAAAGCTGCCCTTTACCACCGTCTATAACTATTAATTGTGGTAGCGATTCATCTTCATTTAAAAGTCGCTTATATCGTCTAAACACTACTTCTTCCATTGAGGCAAAATCATCTGGCCCCTCAACAGTTTTAATATTGTAATGGCGGTATTCTTTTTTTGAGGATTTACCGTCTCTAAAAACCACACATGCAGCGACAGGGTTGCTACCTTGAATATTAGAATTATCAAAACACTCAATATGTGTAGGCTCCTCAGACAACCTTAAATCAGACTTCATCTGCGCCATTATGCGTTTAGCATGCCGGTCTGGGTCTGTTATTTTTATTTGCTTAAAGCGTTCCTGTCTAAAAAATTTAGCGTTTCGAGTAGACAAATCAAGGAGCTTTTTCTTATCACCCAATTTTGGAACAGTAATTTTTATACTACTAGTAATGGTTATAGGAAAAGGAAGGTATAGTTCTTTAGAGTCTGATTTAAAACGCTGCCGCAACTCAACAACCGCTAACTGTAGCAATTCCTCATCTGTCTCTTCTAATTTCTTTTTAATTTCTAAAGTATGAGATCTAATAATAAGACCATGAGATACCTGTAAGAAGTTAATATACGCGTGGGTTTCATCAGAGAAAATAGAGAAAATATCAACATCACTAATCTTGGGGTTAACCACTGTTGACTTCACCTGATAATTCTCTAGCACTTCTATTTTTTCTTTGATTCGCTGTGCTTTTTCAAACTCCATGTTCTCAGCAAACGTTTTCATCTGGTGTTTAAAATACTGGAGAGAGCTCTTAAAGTTTCCTTTGATAATATCTCTTATATCATCTATTTGTCTGTGATATTCTTCCGCTTCTTGAAGTCCCTCACAAGGAGCCTTGCAATTTCCTAAGTGAAATTCTAGGCACCGCTTATACTTTCCAGAATTAATTTTCTCTACAGAAAGATCATAGTTGCACGTTCTTAAGGGATAAACGCTTTTTACAAGTTCTAAAAGCGTTTTAACCGTTTTCATACTCGTATAGGGACCAAAATATTCTGAGCCATCTTTAATTAACTTTCGTGTTGGGAATATTCTTGGAAAGCGTTCGTTCTTAATACAAATCCAAGGATATGATTTATCATCTTTAAGTAAAACATTATACCTAGGTTGGTATTTTTTTATGAAGTTATTTTCGAGCAGTAGCGCATCAGACTCTGTTGCCACCACAATATGCTTAATGGATTTAATCTTTTTTACAAGAACCCTAGTTTTACCATATTCATGATTCTTTGTAAAATATGAAGAAACTCTTTTTTTTAAGTTTTTAGCTTTACCTACATATATAATTGTCTCTGATGCGTCATAGAACTGATAGACTCCAGGGCTATTTGGTAAAGAACTAATTTGAACTTCAATAGGTAAGTTAACCATGTAACATGTAAACTGTAAGAAATATAAAATCTAGAACACATGGTTAAATTACTGCGTTTTTTAAAAAATCGGGCTTTGTTTTTAGATTTTTAACGCTTACACTATATCACGATTAAATATAATGACTATAAACCTATTATACATTTTTGATTAAACTCTGCCATTTCGAGTGAATTTTGCGTATAAGAGAAACCAAATTTGTATTGAGAATAAAAATTTTGGATACAAAAGTTGTTCTCGATATGATTTTTGGTATCTCAAAATCACTCGAAATAACATTTTAATTATTTATCTGTCTTAAATGCACAATAGTGAGCTATTAACTTAACACTATTGTGCACATGGCGATAGATTGATGAAAAAACGAGTTCAATTTTTTCAATGTTAAAGAATCTATAAAAAATATGTATTTCAACGATTAAATTGTACACTTCATAGGTTTCGTGTAAAATTTTTCTTTATATTTAAATCAAATTAAAGTTACCCCCAATGGAAAACTATTTAATTGTTTTAGGTATGTATTTGATTCTGATGCTTTTCTTTAAAGTCTATTTTGCTGTCTCTACAAGAGAGTAATTATTGTCTAGAACTGCCTCACAGTATCTTCTATCTTAAAAAGTTAGATGAATAAAATTGAACTTAGAAAGACCTACAAAAACAAAAGAGAAAGTCTTAGTTTCAATACAATACAAAGCAAGAGCTTAAAAATCTCTAATCACATACTCCAAATGAATATTTGGAGTATTTCATATTACCATATTTTCCTCACCATAACAGAAAGCAAAGAGATAGACACCTCTTACTTGCTTACGCTACTACAAGGAAAAGATAAGAATGTTATTATTCCTAAAGTAGTATCGGAAGATGAAGTCCAAAACTACTTACTTACAGATAACACCGTATTTAGAAAAAGTAAGTGGAATATTCCAGAACCTGAAGATGGAATTGTAATTAATGATAACCAAATTGAAGTTGTGTTTGTCCCATTATTAGCATTTGATTTATCTGGTAATCGTGTTGGCTACGGAAAAGGATTTTACGATAATTTCCTTAAAAAATGTAACCCTGGAGTAATTAAAATTGGATTATCCTTTTTTGAAGCTGAAGAAAAAATAGATGGTGTTTCCAGTAATGATATTCCCTTAAACTATTGCGTTACGCCAAATAAGATTTACGAGTTTTGATTTTTAAGTTTTGCGAAAGCCTTTTTATTAAAAAAAATTAGAATCCCAACTCCTGTGCTTATTGCTGTATCTGCTATATTAAAAATAGGTTCAAAAAATCTGAAACTCTTTCCTCCCAAACTAGGTACCCATTCTGGCCAAGTAGTATCAATCATAGGAAAGTAAAGCATGTCTACAACTTTACCATAAAAGAGCTTACCGTAAGGCTCGTTAGAAAACAATTCTGCAACTTGGTTATTACTATCATTAAATAATAGCCCATATAAAACAGAATCAATTATATTTCCTAAGGCTCCAGCAAATATTAATGATACGGCTAGTATTAAAACTTTAGGAGATTGTTTTTTAATAATATCAAATAACCAGTATCCAATACCAAAAATTGCAAACAACCGGAAAATGGTTAAAAATAACTTTCCTAAAGATTCTGAAATTGGCAGAATATCACTAAGCTTTGTTCCCCACGCAGCACCTTCATTTTCTATAAAAAGAATTTTAAACCAGCTAAATACTTGTACAGATTCTCCTAAAACAAAATTTGTTTTAATGTATATCTTACTTAGTTGGTCAACTACCAGAATCAAAACGATAAGTAAAATAGATTTTTTTAAATTCATTTCTAGTGAATAGATTCGGCAAAAATAGCCATATTATTCGGTTTTCTTAACGTAGATGTTTCCCTCTACAGATGCAAGTTTATATCTGGAATTACCCTCAGGGATTTCAGATAGTTTTACAATTCCATAAATACTTTCGGCATCTACTTTCCCTTCCCTTGTTACTATAGTTATTGTTCCCCTTTGGGTTTTAACCTCTGCACTTTCAATAACATTATTAAGCACACAATTCCCTGTGTCTAAACTTATCTTTAGATTCTTATAAATGCCTGTGGCTTGTACTTTACTATTAGTTCCAAAAACATTTACCACACAGTATTCAGGTATTATTATTTTAAGTGCAATCGAAATAACCTTGTGTGCACTGAGTTTATCATTAGGAGCAATAAAATTAGGTAGGAAGTCTGTACTTACTAAGACGTTAGAACCATCTTCTTCAATTTTTACGACTAAGTCTTTTTGATACTCTCCTTCTATCTCCGCTTTAACTATTAACTCTCTATTTTTAGAGGTTTCCAATATAACTTGATAGCAATTTTCGGCATCAAGCTGTATAGATTGGTTTTCGGGGTTAATAATTGTCTTACGAATTACTTTTTGCCCTGTTATAAACTGCGTGGAAACTAAAAAAAGCAGAAAAGAGTATAAAACTTTCATCAACAAAAAAACGCCCTAAGGCGCTTTAGTTATTTTTGCATATTCTTAGCCTCTATGCTTAATGTAGCATGCGGAACTAATTTTAGCCGTTCTTTATTTATAAGCTTACCCGTAACTCTACAAATACCATAAGTCTTATTTTCAATTCTAAGTAAAGCATTCTTTAAATCACGAATAAACTTTTCTTGGCGAATAGCTAATTGTGTATTAGCTTCTTTGCTCATAGTCGCAGAGCCTTCCTCAAAAGCTTTAAATGTTGGTGAGGTATCATCTGTACCATTATTACCATCATTCATATAAGCACTCTTTAACAACTCTAAATGATTTTTTGCTTTTTCTATTTTTTCTTCGATTAAATCCTTGAACTCCCCAAGGTCTTTATCTGAGTATCTTACTTTTAAATCTTCTGCCATTTTTAATGTTTTTGGATAAACAATTTAGTATTCACGTCATCGAAAGCAATTTCCGTGCCTTCCTCTAAACGTTCTTCATATTTTAGTTCTGCGGTTAGTGTTTCACTTTTTAAATAATTCTCATTACTAGCAATGGCCTTTTCTATAAGACCATCTTTTAATATTCTAAGGTTGATTTTATCTGTCACCTCAAAACCTGATTCCTTTCTCAAATTTTGAATTCGATTAACCAATTCTCTAGCAATACCCTCATTTTTTAGGTTTTCATCGATAGTAATGTCTAATGCCACTGTTAAGGGACCTGAACTTGCTACCAGCCAACCCTCTATATCTTGAGAGGTTATTTCTACATCTGACAACTGTAAATTAATACTTTTATTATCTAATTGTAGTGTTAATTCGCCTTCTTGTTCTATTTTTTGGATGTCTTCCTGCTGCAATCCATTAATTACGTTCGCAACAGTTTTCATATCCTTACCAAATTTAGGTCCTAAAACTTTAAAATTTGGTTTTATTTGCTTCACTAGAATTTCTGATGCATCATCCATTAAGTCTATTTCCTTGACATTAACTTCAGATTTAATAAGTTCCGCTACTGCTTCAATCTCATCACGTTGTGCTTCATTTAAAACAGGTACCATTATCTTTTGTAATGGCTGACGTACTTTTATTTTTTCTTTCTGGCGAATAGATAAAACCAATGATGAAATCTTTTGCGCCGTTTGCATTTTATTCTCTAAACTCACATCTACAACTGAAGCATCATACTCCGGAAAGTTTGCCAAATGCACACTCTCAAAACTTTCTTTACCAGTTACTGCATCTAAATCTTTGTACAAGCTATCCATAAAGAATGGTGCAATTGGAGCCGATAGTTTTGCAACCGTTTGCAGACAAGTATATAAAGTTTGGTAAGCAGAAATTTTATCATGCTGATAATCTCCTTTCCAGAAACGTCTTCTACTTAAACGTACATACCAGTTGCTCAAATTCTCTTGCACAAAATCCGATATTACTCTAGCAGCTCTTGTAGGTTCATATTCGTTATATGCCTCATCTACTTTCTGGATAATCGTATTTAATTCTGAAAGAATCCACTGATCCAACTCTGGTCTATCCGCTAAGGCTATCTCTTCCTCTGAATAAGTGAAATTATCAATATTTGCATAGAGAGAGAAAAACGAATATGTGTTGTAAAGCGTGCCAAAAAACTTACGTTTAACCTCAATAATACCATCAGTATCAAACTTTAAATTATCCCAAGGATTGGCATTAGAAATCATATACCAACGTGTGGCATCAGCACCATGTTCCGGTAAGGTTACAAATGGGTCTACGGCATTTCCTAAACGTTTAGACATTTTCTTGCCTTCCTTGTCAAGTACAAGCCCGTTAGAAACTACATTCTTGTATGTTACAGAATCAAAAACCATGGTTCCTATAGCGTGCAAGGTGTAAAACCAACCTCTAGTTTGATCTACCCCTTCTGCAATAAAATCTGCAGGAAAGGTTTTATTATTATCTATAAAATCTTTGTTCTCAAAAGGATAATGCCATTGTGCATAGGGCATAGAACCACTATCGAACCAAACATCAATTAGGTCAGACTCTCGTTTCATTGGTTTTCCTGAAGCAGAAACTAAGGTGATTTGGTCAACAATGTTCTTGTGCAAATCTATTCTATCATAGTTAGCTTCACTCATATCACCAACTACAAAATCTTCGAAAATATCCTTTTCTAGAACTCCAGCTTCAATAGCTTTTGCCATTTCAGTCTTCAATTCTGCTACAGAACCAATCATTAGTTGCTCTGTACCATCTTCTGTACGCCAGATAGGTAATGGAATACCCCAATACCGAGAACGCGAAAGATTCCAATCATTTGCATTGGCCAACCAGTTTCCAAAGCGACCATCGCCAGTAGATTTTGGTTTCCAGTTAATGGTTTGGTTCAATTCGAACATACGGTCCTTAATGTCTGTTACTTTAATAAACCAAGAATCTAACGGATAATATAAAATAGGTTTGTCTGTACGCCAACAATTTGGGTAGCTGTGCACGTACTTTTCAACTTTAAACGCTTTGTTTTCTTCTTTTAGTTTGATGGCAATTTCTACATCTATAGAACGCTCAGGGGCGTCACCATCATTATAATATTCGTTCTTTACATACTTACCCCCAAACTCTTTAAGTTCAGGTCTAAACTTGCCTTGCAAATCTACCAGTGGAACCGGATTTTTATTCTCGTCTAAAACCAACAAAGGAGGCACTTCTGGTTTTGCCTGTTTGGCTACCAAAGCATCATCTGCACCAAAGGTTGGCGCTGTATGTACAATACCAGTACCATCTTCTGTAGTAACAAAATCACCAGCGATTACACGAAAAGCATTCTCTGCATTTTTATATGGTGAGGCATAATCTATTAATTGCTCGTATTTAATCTCTAACAAATCTGACCCTTTGCACTCCGTAGCAATTAAATATGGTATTTTTTTATCCGCTTTTGAATAGCCAGAAAGCTCTGAAACCTCCGTTGTTTCGTAGAATTTTCCGCCGAATTGTTTTCCAACTAAGTTTTTAGCTAGAATCACATGAATAGGTTCAAAAGTGTATTGATTGTATGTCGCTACAACCACATAATCAATTTTAGAACCTACAGTTAGTGCTGTATTACTTGGCAAAGTCCAAGGTGTGGTCGTCCAGGCTAGAAAATGCAAATGGTCGAACCTTTTTAAGAATTCCGGCAAGGAATTTTCAACAGCTTTAAACTGAGCCGTAACTGTGGTGTCCGTAACATCTTGATAGGTTCCTGGCTGATTTAGTTCATGCGAACTAAGTCCTGTTCCAGCCTTAGGGGAATACGGTTGAATTGTATAGCCTTTATAAATTAATCCCTTATCATAAATCTGCTTTAGCAACCACCAAACAGATTCCATGTATTTAGACTTGTAGGTGATGTACGGGTCATCCATATCTACCCAATACCCTACTTTCTCAGTCATTTCATTCCAAACATCTGTATAACGCATTACAGCCTTTTTACAAGCTGCATTGTATTCCTCAACAGAAATTTTCTTGCCAATATCTTCTTTAGTAATTCCCAATTCCTTTTCAACACCAAGCTCAATAGGTAAGCCGTGGGTATCCCAACCTGCTTTGCGCTTTACTTGAAAGCCTTTCATGGTTTTATACCTAGGAAAAATATCTTTTATCGTACGTGCCATTACATGGTGAATCCCTGGCATTCCGTTTGCGGAAGGTGGCCCTTCATAAAAGACATAGCTAGGCTTACCCTCCCTAGTAGAGACACTTTTTTCAAAGATGTTGTTCTCCTTCCAGTAGTCTAAAACCTTATCAGCAACTTTTGGTAAATCTAATCCCTTATATTCTGCAAACTTCATATCCCTTTGGCTTCTAGAATTCCAAGTTTGCAAAAATAAAAATTTAGACTGAATTGGATAGCATTCAGTGACTTAAATACAAATAAGGTGTCTACTATTTAGAGATTTACATCTAAATCTTGTTTTTAAGCGTATCTATACAATAACAAACACAAAAACTATTAAAATGAAAAAAGTATTTTTAGCCGTATTGGCACTATCAATGACAGCTTCTGTTTTGACTTCTTGTAAAGAAGCAGAGAAGAAAGCTGAAGACGCCGCTGAGGCAACAGAAAGTGCATTAGAAGAAGCTGGCGATAACATTAAAGAAGCAGGCGAAGATTTAAAAGATGCTGCTAAAGAGGTAGGTGATGAGATGAAAGAAGCAGGTGAAGAAATGAAAGAAGGTGCTGAAAAAGCTATGGATAGTATTAAAAAAGCAGGTGAAAACCTTAAAGAAGGTGCTGAAAAAATGGGCGCTGACGCTAAAGACGCAATGAACAAAGCTGGTGATGAAGTAAAAGACGCCGCTAATAAAGCAGCAAAAGAAGTAGAGGAAGCTACAGACGACCACTAAACACTTTTGTTCCAAATCATTTAAAAACCCTGGCCTTTATTGGTTGGGGTTTTTGTTTTTAAAATTTATACCCCAATCCTAAAATCAAATTTGCACCAGGAGCAACTATACCAGAAGAGTAGGTACGATATCTTTGGTTAGTTATGTTCTCCAAACTTAATGTAGCCTTTAAAGCATTGGAAATTTGATATTGCGAACGAAAGTTTAGCGTATACCAAGAAGGTGAAAAAGGATTCCCATTTTCATCTTGTGCATAAATAAAAGGCTTGTTACGTTCAGAAATCGCTAAATCTTCAAAAGGGATTTCTCCATTGTAATTCACAAAAAAATCTGCTTTCCATTTTTGGTTTTTCCAAACTATATGGGCATCTGCAAAAGTTGGTGCAACATGGCGTGCTGCAGAATCTGTACCATCATCATCTTCCTCTACACCTTCTGTTAAAGTTAGGTTCCCTAAAAAAGACCAATTCTCATTCATAAAAGCTTCTATCCCAAACTCAAAACCATATACATAGGCTTTGGCTGCATTCTGTATGGCCTGTACATTGCTTAGTTCGCCATTGAATTCAATTTCAGACTGTCCATTAAACTCAAAATCTCTACGCACCAAAGCATCTACCAAATAGGTATAAAAAGTAGCTCCTTTCAAAACTACTTTATCATTGAAGTTTTTACGTATTCCTAGTTCTCCATTATATGCATATTCCGAAACCAAATCTGGATTTGGAACTACCACAGAGCCAGGTTCAGAATCAAATACTTTTCCAATATCATCTATATTAGGCGCCCTAAATCCTGTAGAACCGTTTAGTGTTATTTGCAAATCTGCCTTAGGAAACCAACTAACCCCCAAACTTCCTGTAAGGGCTCCAGAGCTAACATCTGCCTCCTCAAAAGGGAAAGGAAAAAAAGTTGTGTCAAAATCTGCGCTAGCGTAGACTTGACTATATCTTAATCCTGATAATATGGTAAGGTTTGGTTTAATTTGATATTCTCCATTTATATACCCTGCTAAAGTTTGCCATGTAGACCCATCTGGATGCCTAGAAACTGCTCCAGAAATTGCATTGGTTTCAATATTTAGGTTTTGCCCAATAGAACCTATCTTATTAAAAATATATTCTGCGCCGTAGTACAACCGTAGGTTTCCAATCTTTTTATTTTCAAAATCAAGATTTAAAGAAAGTGCATCTACTTGCTCGGTTGTTGTGTTGCGGATAAGGTCTTGAAAATTTCTACTATTTCTACTTTCTTCAAAAAATTGATAAGCAGTAGTAATTTTTAACCGGTCATAAAACCTATTTTTCCCTTTTTGAGTGGCTTGAAAATTAGCCATAAACCATTTTTGAGGGCCATAAAACCATTCGGCAGAGCGAAGCCCTTCACCATCATTATTAGGTCTAATTAACCGGTCATATCTTGAATAGTCTGAAGTTTCTGAATAATACAAACCTAAATCGTAGTTCCAATTTTTATTGGGCTTATATCTAAATTTTTGTAGGAAATTAATTTGATTGTAACCAGTTTCAACTTGTCTTTTAGGGTTAGAATTTGCCATTAACACGTCTTGCCCATTTTCCCGAACTACAAAGTTATTCCGCAAGTAAGAATCCGGACCGTGTTCTCCCATTCTTAAATCATCAAAACTATTGTAGGTAAAACTGGTATAACTTGCCCATGTTTGATGTCCTATATTAAAATCTACATGAACCGTATTTTCTAAATTTGCCGATGCAAAACGGTAGTCTACTTTACCTGAAAAAGTGAGGCTATCTGTATACGAAAATCTAGGGTCCTGCGTGAAGAAATTCATTACTCCACCTATAGCATCACTTCCATAAATAACAGAACCTGGACCAAAAATAACTTCGGTATTCTTTATAGTAAAGGGGTCTATAGAAATCACATTTTGGACATTTCCCCCTCTAAAAATAGCATTGTTCATACGCACACCATCTACAGAAAGTAATAGCCTATTAGTAGCAAAACCTCTAATTAAAGGACTACCACCGCCTAATTGACTTTTTTGCACAAAGACTTTTCCACTATTCTGTAAAAGATCCGCAGATGTTTGCGGATTGGTGAAAGCAATACTTCTGGCATCTATAGATACTATTTTTTGCGGTACATCTTTACGCTGCTGTTCCCATTTAGAAACAGACATGACCACCTCATCTAATTGTTCTGCTTTAAGATTTAAATAAACGTTATTACCTCTTTTTACTATTTGGGCTCGGGAAGTTTTAAAAGCTTCGTAGCTTATATGTTTAAAGGTTATTCGTTCATTTTTCTCAAATATGGAAAGGTCGCATTTTCCGTCAAAATCTGTAACTGCTGTTTTAGACTTGTCTTGATTAAATACGGCAACATTAACTATTGTATTTCCAGAATTAGCATCCAAAACAATTACTTGCTGTCCCTTTGCTGCTATAGAAATAAAGAGTAGAAATAAACTAAGAACTACATTGCGCATATTAGTCGAAAACTGCATTTAAAACGGCCAAAGACTTGGGTTTTCTAAAGCCGTGCAAATGTAATTCAAAATAGAGAATTACAGATTTTAAAAGTGGCTCGCGATTGCCCTTAGCGATTTTTATTCCTTTTAATGCATCAAAATTTATGCCCAAAAGTTTTTTGAAGTGTGTTACGTTTTCATTTTCAATTAAAGGGTTTAAAGTTGGGCTTGATACAAACTGCCCTTCTTGTAAATCAAAATAGGCATTTACACCTTCTGATTCTTCAGGGTAGAACCCTAAAAACTTAGTCAGGTTCATTAAAAAAAGTAGATGGAAATTTGCAATTTTTTCATTAAAATCAAGCCAATTTAAACCATACTCCAAATAGTTGTAAAGGCTTTCGTCCTGTTGTTCTTCCTGAATGCTATTACTCAACATCTCTGCCAAAAAAAGTACTAAACTATTTTTTACAATGTTTGTATGTAAAGTTTTATAGGGATTTATAATCTTGACTTCTCTAATTGTTTCTAAAGTGCCTTTGTTCTTATGGTTAGCTGTTAATTCTAATTGCGTTAAAGGTTGAAAATATGCGGCTTTTAACTTCCCTTTTTTTGAAGCGAGCACTCCTTTAAGCAGATAAGATTTTAAGCCGTCTGCTTGGGTAAAAACTTTAACGATAAGACTTGTATCACCATATTTTAATGAAGTAAGAACAATGGCTTTGGTAGTTACTTGCATAAAATTTAGTGAAAGGTTTCAGTTTTTGGCTGAAGGGTAAACTCGTAAAAAATACGTATTTGTAGAGTCTACATCATAAATTGGCATTGATGACTCATGATTTGGTTTAAAAATTGGCATCGTGTTATTACGCTTTAGCAAGGATATTTCGTCATTTTTTAAACTCTGTAGTTTATCTAAAAAGTATGAATCTTTATAGCTATCGCTTAAAGAATCTATCTTAAATTTTGGGTAAGACTTATAGTTGAATATAGATTTTGATGGTTTTTGCCCCATTAACGAATGTAAAGTTAAAAAGGCAAAAACAACTAATACACTTTGCATGGTCAAGGATTAAAAAGTACAATTAAAGGTACAAAAAATGCGAAGCACTAAAAGCTACTTCGCATTTTATATTTTTAAACTAAGGCTTTTTATATAACCCCTTGCGCAAGCATAGCGTCTGCAACTTTTACGAAACCAGCAATATTTGCACCTTTCACATAATTACAATAGCCATTCTCTTCCTTGCCAAACTCTACACAAGAATTGTGAATGTCCTCCATGATATCTTTAAGTCTTTGATCCACTTCTTCTCTAGACCAACTAATACGGAGAGAGTTTTGAGACATTTCTAGACCAGAAGTAGCAACACCACCAGCGTTTGAAGCTTTTCCAGGAGCAAAAAGTATTCTAGATTCATGAAATTCGTGAATAGCTTCTGGTGTAGAAGGCATATTTGCACCTTCGGCCACTGCCATACAACCATTTTTAATTAGATTTTTGGCATCATCTCCATCCAGTTCGTTTTGGGTAGCACATGGTAGGGCAATATCACAGGTAACTTCCCAAGGAGTTTTCCCTTTATGGAACTCTGCTGATGTGTATTTATCTGCGTATTCTGAAATTCTTCCACGGCGGTTATTCTTTAAATCCATCACGAAAGCTAATTTTTCCATATCTATTCCATCCTTATCATGGATATACCCTCCAGAATCTGAAAGTGTTAACACCTTTCCTCCTAATTGCAATACTTTTTCGGCTGCATATTGTGCAACATTTCCAGAACCAGAAATAACTACATTTTTACCCTTAAAAGAATCTCCTTTAGTTTTAAGCATACTATCTGCAAAGTACACGGTACCATAACCAGTAGCTTCTGGACGAATTAAAGACCCTCCCCAAGAACGGCCTTTACCTGTAAGTACTCCAGTAAATTCATTTCTAATTTTCTTATACATTCCAAATAGGAAACCAATTTCTCTTGCACCAACACCAATATCACCAGCAGGAACATCTGTATTAGGACCAATATGTCTATTTAATTCTAGCATAAAGGCATGGCAAAAGCGCATCACCTCATCATCAGATTTACCTTTTGGGTCAAAATCTGAACCTCCTTTACCGCCACCCATAGGCAGCGTTGTTAAACTATTTTTAAAGACCTGCTCAAAAGCTAAGAATTTTAAAACACTTGCATTTACCGTTGGGTGAAAACGAAGCCCTCCTTTATAAGGACCTATAGCAGAATTCATTTGAATTCTATAACCACGGTTCACATGAATTTCTCCATTATCATCTACCCAAGCAACTCTAAATGATAAAAGCCTTTCTGGCTCCACCATTCTTAAAAGGATATTTTTTCCATTATAAATTTCATGCTTAGCTATGTATGGAATTACAGTTTCTGCAACTTCCTGCACAGCTTGAATAAACTCAGGCTCATGACCATTTCTGGTAATCACCTCGTCCATAAATGCTTTAATTTTTGCTTCCATAAAGGATTGATAATTTGTTAACCTCTTAACACTTAAAAGGGTCTATTTTATTGAATTAAAAATCTAACGGCAAAATTATGCTATTTGTATAATTTAGATAGGATGTTTTTGAAAATATTTCAAAAAAAGATTTATCCTATAGCTTGTTCTAAATCGGCAATCAAATCAGATACATCTTCAATACCAACACTAAGTCTAATTAAAGCGTCTACAACTCCTATTTTTTTTCGATTTTCTTTAGGTATACTTGCATGAGTCATACTAGCTGGATGACCAACCAGACTTTCTACACCACCAAGAGATTCTGCAAGTGTAAAAATCTTGAGTTTTTCCACAATTTTAATTGCCTCTTTATAACTACTCCCGTTAGGCACAAAAGAAATCATCCCACCAAAATCGTCCATTTGGTTTTTTGCTACATCATGGTTTGGATGAGTTTCAAAACCAGGCCAATACACCATGTCAATTTTAGGGTGGTTTGCCAAATACTCAGCTATTGCTTTCCCATTTTCACAGTGACGTTGCATGCGAACGTGCAATGTTTTAATCCCGCGGAGCGTTAAAAAACTATCCATAGGACCACACACAGCACCACTAGCGTTTTGGATAAAATATAACTGGTCAGCTAAGTGTTTATCTTTTACCACTAAAGCACCAACAACAACATCACTATGTCCTCCTAAATATTTAGTAGCTGAGTGCATCACAATATCTGCACCTAACTCTAAAGGTCTTTGTAAATACGGAGTAGCAAAAGTGTTATCCACAGCTAGCAAAATATTATGCTTTTTAGCAAGCATTGAAACAGCTTTAATATCGATAACATTCATCATCGGATTAGTTGGTGTCTCTACCCAAATTAGCTTTGTATTGCTATTTATATTTTCTTTAATCTTAGCAATATTTTGCATTTCTATAAAATGAAATGTAATGCCATATTTTTCAAAAATGCATCTAAAAATACGATAACTGCCACCATATAAATCGTTTGTAGAAATAACCTCATCACCAGGGTTTAAAAGTTTAATTACAGCATCAATTGCAGCTATTCCACTAGCAAAAGCTAATCCGTATGAACCATTCTCAATACTTGCTATAGAATTTTCTAGCGCTGTTCTAGTTGGGTTTGCACTTCTAGAATATGCATAGCCTTTATGACCCCCCGGAGTACTTTGGGCATAAGTAGAAGTTTGATAAATTGGAGGTATTACAGCTCCATATCCTGCATCTGGCTCCTGACCTCCATGTATTGTTTTACTATTAAATTTTAAATCTTTCTTCCCCATGTTATCAAATTATAGTTATAAAGGTATTGTTAAGTTTTTGAGTAATCAATGAATCTATAACTGGATACTAGTCCTTATTTTTGTCTCTTAATTATGCCCTAATGAAAAACTCCTTTGCTTACTTGCTTATTGCAATATTTCTATTTGGTTGTGAGACCGAATCAAAGCTTACTTTTAAAAACATTGAGCTAAAAAACAAAACTTGTAATACCTGTCCAGAAATAACAATTGTTATCCCTAAAGCATTAGATGAAACGCGAATCGCTGAAACTATTAATACTGCGATAAATGAAGAAATTATTTATACACTAAAGTTTGAAGATAGTATTGATACAAATACAATAGATGAGGCCATGCGATCTTTTACCGAAAGTTTTCAAGATTTTCAGAGAGAATTTAATGATGAAGTTATTGGTTGGGAAGCACAAGTAGAAGGAAAAGTATATTATGAAAGCCCTACCATATTGTCAATTTTACTAAACATATATACGTATACTGGTGGAGCACATGGAAATGGAACTTCTACTTTTCTAAATTTTGACAAACAAAGAAATATAGAAGTAGAAAACTACGAGTTATTTAGTGATTTGGAAGGCTTCATCGCTTTTGTCGAAACAAAATTTAGAGCAGAAAAAGAAATCCCAAAAAAAGGCCCTATTAATGCTACCGGTTTTATGTTCTCTGATAATGTTTTCCACTTGCCAGAGAATCTAGGTTTTACCAAAGAAGGAATTCAACTAATATACAATCCATACGAGGTAGCTTCCTATGCAGATGGGCTAATAGAATTAGTAATTCCCTACAATGAGGTCAATTCTTTTCTTAAAAAGAATTACCGATTAAAAGAGGAGTAGCGTAATCTTTTAGACAATTTTATAATTAGAACTTAATGATTATTTATAAACTCCTAGCCAAGTTTTCCTTTCTTACTATCACCTACTAGATTTTTCAGCGTTATTAGTAAAACTTTGGTATCTTAATTTAAGATTCTTTCCTCTTAACGTTTGTTTTTCAACACGGGCAAACTTTTTTTTTGAAAAAACTTGTACTTAAGATAAGACTAAAGAGTAGTTCAATTTAATAGAATTGGGTTTCTTTGCATAAGAATTTTAAGTCATTATAAATGAAAAAAATATTTCACCTAGAAACCTGTAAAACTTGTCAGAAAATATTAAAAGAGTTAGAACCACTTGATGGAATAGAACTTCGTGAAATTAAATCTAAAGGAGTTACTCCAGAGGAATTAGACGAGATGAGGGCTTTAACAGATAGCTATGAAGATTTATTTAGCCGTAGAGCAATGCTTTTTCGCCAGCGAGGATTAAATAATGAAAAACTAGATGAAGAAGATTACAAAAACCTTATTCTAGAGCACTATACTTTTCTTAAACGTCCTGTCGTAGTAGTCGACAACCAAATCTTTATTGGTAATGCCAAAAAACAAGTGGCAGGTGCAAAAGAAGCATTACATTAATGAGTAAACGCACGCTAGCGCTACTAGCAGCCATTGGCGCAACTACTATTTACGGCATTAACCACACCATTGCAAAAGGTGTTATGCCCACCTATGTTAAACCATTTGGGTTTATATTTTTAAGGGTAACTGGCGCCACTATTTTATTTTGGGCAATCTCTTTTTTAGGACCAAAGCAAAAAATTGAAAAACAAGATTGGGGACGTTTGGTGTTAGCAGCACTCTTAGGAATGGTTATAAACATGCTCTCTTTTTTTAAGGGGTTAGAGTTATCCACTCCAATAAACAGCGCTGTTTTAGTTACTATTAGCCCTATAATTGTAGTTGCACTTTCTGCATTTTTCTTAAAAGAACGTATTACCATAAATAAAGGTTTAGGGATTGCTTTAGGCTTTATTGGAGCCATAGCACTAGTTCTTTTTGGAGCAGAGATAAGGCAAGATGCTCCCAATATACCTTTAGGGAATAGCTTATTTATTTTAAATGCAACTGCTTATGGAGCTTATCTAGTCGTTGCTAAAAAACTGGTAGAAAAATACCATCCTTTTACCTTGATGAAATGGCTTTTTACTATCGCACTAATTATAAATTTTCCCATTACATTTTCAGAGGCTATGGAGGTACAATGGGCTACCATGCCCTTATGGGCTTATGGCGTTATTGCCTTTGTAATTATTGGTACTACATTCTGCACCTATTTGTTTAACATCTTTGCAATGACAGAGTTAAAAGCATCTACTATTGGTGCCTTTATTTATGTGCAGCCTTTGTTTGGAATTTTATTTGCTTTACTTACAGGAAAAGATACGCTTACTATAGTAAAGGTTGGCGCTGCCGGTTTGGTATTATTGGGGGTCTATCTGGCGAGCAAAAAAGTTAAGGCAAAGTCTTAAAAACTTGAGTATTAGCCCAAGTTCTTAGGAACTCTCTTAAACTTTCGGGTGTCTTCTTTGGTTAAAAATTTAAATCCTTCAGCACGTTCAATCTTACTTACAGCTTTCATAAATTCTTCTGGTAAAGAGGTTAATCTTCTTTCCTTTAAATCTATCCAAGCACCCATCATTTCAGAATGGGCAAAGTTTTTACCTTCTGTATCATAAAAATCATGATGAAACTCAAAGAACATCCCGTCTTGGCTCATTCCTTTTAATTCTGAAGAAACCTGTATTGGTTTGCCAATAAATACCTCTTTGAAATAATACATATGCTCGTAGAAAACTACAGGTCCAATCCTGTATTTTGCCATCGTTTTCTGATTAAAACCCAGCTGCTCTAAATATGACATTCTAGTATGTGCAGTATAATTAATATAGGCAGAATTAGCCAAATGGCGATTAGCATCAATATCGCTCCAACGAATTTCAAACTCCTTTAAAAACATAGTCCTTGTTTATTTTTTATTATGCACGCATAACAATTGTCAAAAATAACATAGATTTGAAGAATGCACCTCTTAAAGGTGTTTTTTTATCACAAAACATATTATCATGAACCAAAAAGCATCTTTTATAAACAACCTTTCTTTACCAGCTGTCGCCGCACCAATGTTCTTAATCTCTGGACCAAAATTGGTTATTGAATGTTGTAAAAATGGTATTGTAGGTACCTTCCCCGCTTTAAATCAACGCACAAGTGAAGGCTTTGAAGAATGGCTTATTGAAATAAAAAGTGAACTTAAAAAGTTCGAAGAAGAAACTGGAAAAAAACCAGCCCCTTTTGGGGTTAACCTTATTGTTCATCCTACAAACCCAAGATTAGAAGCAGATGTAAAGTTGTGTATAAAACACCAAGTGCCTTTGGTTATTACTTCTTTAGGTGCAGTTTCTATGGTTATTGATGCTATTCATAGCTATGGCGGTTTGGTTTTTCATGATGTTATCAAAAAACGCCACGCAGAAAAAGCTGCCGGAGCGGGCGTAGATGGCTTAATTTTGGTTGCTACTGGAGCTGGTGGGCATGCAGGAACCATTAACCCGATGAGCTTAGTGGCGGAAATAAAAAAATTCTTTGATAAAACGATTCTACTTTCCGGTTGTATTTCTACAGGTCGTGATATTGCTTCCGCTATGCAAATGGGAGCAGATTTAGCCTATATGGGGACTCGCTTTATTAATGCAGATGAGAGTAAGGCGCCCCAAGAATACAAGGATATGATTATTGAAGCTGGAGCCAGTGATGTAACTTATACAGCTTCTATTTCAGGGGTACATGCCAACTTTCTTGCAGCAAGTCTTAAAGCAGCTGGTATAACCGAAGAAGATTTAAAAAAGGATACTAAAATCGATTTTGGAAAAGAATTAGACACAGAAGCAAAAGCCTGGAAAACTATCTGGTCTGCAGGACAAGGTGTAACTTCTATAAAAAATACTATTCCTGTAGCCGAATTGATTGGTAATTTAAAAGCCGAATTTAAGATTGCTATTGAAGAACAGTGCAAACTTTTAAGCAACTATCCTAAAAACTGATAATTGGACCATTCTTTGTAAATTGGAGCTACAAACCATCTATTAGCTTACAATGTATATTAAAAGAAATATTAGCTGGGGCATTATAATGCGCTATGCTTGGAAAAATCTCCTCTTTTTTATCGCTTATGCGACAATAATCTTTTCACTTTACCATATTTTAGATTGGAAACATATAGATATTCCTTTCCAGCCATTATCTGTAATTGGTATCGCTGTGGCCTTTTACATCGGTTTTAAAAATAGCCAGAGTTATGATCGTTTTTGGGAAGGTCGTAAAATATGGGGAGGTATAGTAAACTACTCCAGAACTTGGGCAAACAACGTATTGAGTTTTGTAGAAAATGATCGCGCTGCGCAAATAACTTTAATATATCGACATATCGCCTGGATTAATGCTTTACGAATTCAACTACGCCAACCAAATAGTTTTTCTATAAAAGAGAATCGCGCTGTAGAACGCATGTTCGACAAACATGGGGAACGAAATCCTGTTTGTAATGGTTTTGATATCTTATTGGACCCTAAAGAAGTTGAAGATTTAGAGCGCCGTAAAAATGTAGCAACGCATCTGATTAAAAACCAAGGACAACACTTAAAAAAACTTTTAGAAGAAGGTAAGATTACTGAGTTCGACAAACAGGTGTTCCATAATAATCTTGAAGAAATGTATAATCTCCAAGGGAAATGTGAACGTATAAAAAACACTCCCTTCCCAAGACAATACGCTTATTTTAGTACTGTTTTTACTTGGATATTTGTACTCTTACTTCCGTTTGGATTATTAAATGTTTTTGAATCTCAATTGGTTGAACTTAATAAAGGAAGCAACTGGTGGCATATGGTTTTAATGATTTTCTTCTCGGTGCTTATTTCTTGGATTTTTACCACTATGGAAAAAATTGGAAGCAATAGCGAAGACCCATTTGAAGGTCGTATCAATGATGTTCCAATGACTGCTTTGTGTAAAACTATTGAAATTGATTTACGAGATATGTTAAATGAGGAAAACCTTCCAGAAAAAACAAAACCAATACAAAATATTTTGTATTAATGCCTTTAGTACCTTCAGACTATAAGCCCCCTTTCCCGTTTAGAAACGGCCATTTTTCAACCATTTATTCTGGAGTATTTAGAAAGGTTCACGGTTTGCTTCAAAAACGAGAACGTTTAGAACTTGCAGATGGCGATTTTTTGGATTTAGATTGGAGCGAAAGTAAATCCAAGACTAGTAAATTAGTAATTCTAATTCATGGATTAGAGGGTAATGCACAGCGCCACTACATTACAGGTAGTGCCAAAAAATTCAATCAAAATAATTTTGATGCTTGTGCTATTAATTTGCGAGGCTGTAGCGGAGCGCAAAACCGTCTATATCGTACCTATCATTCTGGAGCGACAGAAGATTTAATAGCAGTAATACAGCATATTCTTAACAGTAAATCTTATGATAGAATCTATCTTATGGGTTATAGTCTTGGTGGGAATTTAATCTTTAAATATTTGGGTGAAGGCAATAAAATTCCAAGTCAACTAAAAGGAGCAGTTGGTGTATCTGTGCCTTGTAGTCTAAAAAATGCTAGTGATGAGTTGTTAAAATCTAAAAATGCTTTGTATTCGCAACGTTTTAAAAAGCATTTATTGTCGAAATTAAAGGAGAAAAAACAGCTATTCCCAGATTCAATTTCAGACTCAGATATTAATGCTATTAACACCTTAAAAGATTTTGATGATGTCTATACAAGTAAAGCACATGGATTTATAGACGCCTATGATTATTATGAAAAATGTAGCTGCTTACAATTCTTACCAAACATTACAACTCCAAGTTTACTATTAAACGCTAAAAATGATTCTTTTTTAGGAGAAGCCTGCTATCCTTTTACCCAAGCGCTGTCTAATACCTACCTATATTTAGAGGTGCCAGAATTTGGCGGTCACGTTGGCTTTTGGGGAAGAAAAAATATAAGCTACGCAGAAAAAAGAGGCGTTGAATTTTTAAATGCGCTGTAGCTTATCATTGTAAAAATAAATGGCTTTTGTTATCGCGCAAAGTTTAACTTATATTAGTAGTTCCAATCAACTTAACGATTAAATAAATAGTAAAATGAAAAAAATAATCTTGTTCATTGCCTTAGGTATCTTTATAGCGAGTTGTGGCGAAAAGAAAGAAGAAAAAAAAGATAGTTTTGAGGTAAGCCGAACCAAATCTGCGGACAAAAAAGAAGAAAGTGCTGGAGTGCCTGTAGATTTAGATAATAAAGGAGTAGGCCCTATAAAAAGTGTGGATTTTGCTTCTGATGTTGATACGGAAATGGCAGCTCGAGGTGAGGCAAAATTTAATGCTATTTGTGTGGCTTGTCATATGATAGAAGGTCGTATGATTGGTCCTGCTATGAAAGGTGTCTATGAACGTCGCAGTCCAGAATGGGTTATGAATATGATTTTAAACCCTGATGGAATGTTAAAAGAAGATCCTATTGCAAAGGCATTACTTAAAGAATACAATAATGCAATCATGCTAAATCAAAATCTAACGGAAGATGAAGCCCGGGATGTGGCAGAGTACCTACGTACCTTATAATAAAAAGTAGTTAACTATTTTAAGTGCTGTTACTCCACTAAAAGGCAAGAGTAACAGCATTTTTTTTGTAAAAAATAGCTCCATGAAAAAAGTATTCTTCTTTGTATTGTTTACATTCTTAGGTTATTTATTGCACTCACAATCTTTAATTGGTGCTTGGGAAACTAAAATTTTAGTGGATTCTGATCATATAAAGGCAGATGTAAAAATTGTTGTTGTATTTACTAAAAATCATCATGTAGCTTCAGCATTTGATGCTAAAACTGGAGCTTTTGTAGCAACTTTTGGAGGTTCTTGGTCTATGAATGAAAATAACCTTTCACAGACTATTGAATTTGACTCCGAAAATCCTGATAGGATTGGGACTACAAAATCGTCAAAAATTAAATTTGAAAATGGCGAGCTCCAAATGGAAAGTGATAACCTAACACTAAAACGAATCGATGATGGCAGCCCTGGCGCATTATCTGGTGCATGGTTAATGTCTGGTCGTAAGCGTAATGGAACGTTTCAGACGAGAGATACGAAAAAGCCCCGCAAGACTATGAAAATACTTTCTGGAACTCGTTTCCAGTGGATAGCTTACAATACCGAAACCAAACAATTTATGGGAACAGGTGGAGGCACGTATACTACTATTGATGGGAAGTATACGGAAAATATTGAGTTCTTTTCAAAAGATAACAGCAGGATTGGAGCTAGTCTTGAATTTGATTTTGAAATAAAAGATGATGACTGGCACCATTCCGGATTTAGCAGCAAAGGAGCTCCTCTTTATGAGGTTTGGAGCAAACGAAAATCAAAAAAATAATATCGAATTCTTTCCCTTTTTGGAGCATTATATAACTTTAATCCAATTTTAAATCATGAGAGTTTTACTTTTTTTATTTTTCCCAATCCTTTTAATTGCGCAGGAATCTCCCCAAAAAAGTGACCAATATTTTATTGCTTTGTACACAGTTGGAGAAAATTGGGATGTTAAAAAATCACCAGGAGAGCAACTTTACTTTAAGGAACATTCCAGTTTTTTGTCCCAATTAAGAAAAGATAAGATAATTGTAACTGGAGCACGCTATAGCGATACTGGTATGTTGATTTTAAAGGCAACAGATTTTAAAACAATTGAAAGCATGTTGCAACAAGATCTTGCTATCCAAAATAAACTCTTTGAACTTGAAATACATCCATATGCTTCTTTTTATAAAGGATGCATTGAATAATTTAGCTATGCAAAAACTTTTATTTTTTCTGATTCTTATTTTTATAAGCAACCTTCAAGCACAAGACATGAGACTTCCTTATCACCAAATACCAGAATCGCCTCCAGAATATACTACAGGAAATGTAATTGGGCGACTAATTGATGGTTTGGGTTATCGTTACTATTGGGCGACAGAAGGATTAACAACATCCGATTTGGAATATAAACCATCTGGAAATGGGCGTACAATACTAGAAACATTACAACATATTTATGGTATGTCTGAAATGATTTTAGAATCCCCAAAAGGAGAACCGAGTATTCGTCCTAAAGATTTTACAAAGTATTCATTTGAAGAATTGCGAAGAAAAACACTGGAAAATCTTGAAGCTGCAAGCAAGCTTGTAAAGGGAAAAAATGCAGATGCAGTTTCCAATTTTAAAGTAACTTTTCAGCGTGGTGAAAAACAAACTGATTTTCCTTATTGGAATATGATAAATGGTATGCTGTCCGACTGCATATACCATACTGGGCAATTAGTTATCATGCGCAGAAGCAATGGGAATCCACAAAACCCAAAAGTGAATGTTTTTATAGGAAAAACTAGAGAGGATTAAACCCTTGTTGTAACAAACTGTGATTTTACCCTACTCATAATTAAAGGAGTAGCTTATGGGATTAGCAAGTCAACCGATGTTAGTCGTTAAATACCATAGAGGTTTATTGAGGAAACGACGCAGTCTTAAAGAAATTAAAGAATCCTATATTGGTTACGTAAATGATGCCACCTTAAAGTTTAAGGAGCTTACCTCTTTTGAGCAGCAAAAGATTCGGGATAAAATTATTGCTAGAGCTAAACAAGAAAGATTCCATGATATGAAAATGTCGCTGGTCGCGTTTCTTATTTTAGTATTACTAATTTTTGGCGCTTATCTACTGCTATTTTAAGAAAAAATAGCTCAAATGGGATATGGCGTAGGAGGTTTTACAATTCCCAAAGATTAAATGGTCGTTCCGGCTCAGAATCGTCCAATTTTTTTACCCTATCAACCACAACTTTATACGTTGGGTCTTCCAAAACATTAACCTCTATAATTTCCTCTGCATTTTTTAATAAGCGAACGCAGTCTTTACTTAAATGTCTTAGGTGAACTTTTTTGCCAGCATTGGCATAACGTTCCGTGATTTTATTTAAAGCTTCTATCCCAGACATATCTGCTACGCGGCTTTCTTGAAAATCGATAATAACCTCTTCTGGATCATTTTGGACATCAAACTTTTCTGCGAATAAAGTTGTTGAGCCAAAGAATAATGGACCATAAATCTCATAGTGCTTTATCCCATTCTCATCTACATGCTTTCTTGCGCGAATTCGCTTTGCATTCTCCCAAGAATATGCCAGCGCAGAAATAATTACACCTAATAAAACTGCAATAGCAAGATTGTGGGTGATTGCCGTAATTAAGGTTACCAAAATCATTACTATCACATCAGAATTTGGCATCTTTCTAAAGGTTTTAAAACTCGCCCACTCAAAAGTACCTATGGCTACCATAAACATTAAACCTACTAAAGCAGCCATTGGCAAACGCTCTATTAAACTACTTCCGAACATGATAAACACCAAAAGCATTATTGCTGCAGTAATTCCAGAAAGACGAGCCCTTGCGCCGGATGATGTGTTAATTAAACTCTGTCCAATCATTGCACATCCGCCCATACCAGATAAGAATCCTGAAAGAATATTTGCTGTCCCTTGAGCAACACATTCTTTATTTCCTCTACCTCTTGTTTCGGTAATCTCATCAATGATGTTTAAGGTTAATAAGCTTTCTATTAATCCAACCCCTGCTACAATCCCAGCATATGGAAGAATAATCATAAACGTCTGCCATGTAAATGGAATTTGGGGAATGGATAAGGGTGGAAATCCTCCTTTAATAGTTTCTCCTTCTCGCATAGTATCTGCAACCGTTAAAGTATCTATCCCAAAACCAATAACTATAGCAGATACTACGACAATGGCCAATAAAGATGAGGGTACTGCTTTAGTCAATTTAGGGAAGCCCCATATAATAAGCATTGTGAGAAGTGTAAGTCCTAGCATAATATACATGGAAGAACCTGAAAGTAATTCCTCTGTTCCTTTCTGATAGAAATTGGGAAATTGCGCCATAAAAATGATTATCGCCAAGCCATTAACAAAACCAAACATTACTGGATGTGGTACTAAACGAATAAATTTCCCTAATCGAAGTACTCCAGCCAAAATTTGCAATCCGCCCGCGATAATAACTGTAGCAAAAACATAATTTAAAATAGTTTCTGGTTCAATTCCAGGAAACGTATTTTTCAATTCTAAAATTAATCCTACAAAAATTACAGCCACTGCACCTGTTGCACCAGAAATCATCCCTGGTCGCCCTCCTAAAATTGAAGTTACCAATGCCAAAATAAAAGCAGCATAAAGTCCAGTAAGTGGAGAAAATCCCGGAATTAGCGCAAAAGCAATTGCTTCTGGAACTAAAGCTAATGCAACTGTTAATCCAGAAAGGATTTCAGTTTTATAATCTACTTTTTGCTTAAAATCGAAAAGGTTAAGGTACTTTTTCATGGGTACTGTTTAAAGCGGGCAAAAATACCACTATTACTTAAGTAAGCCACAGAAAATCAAATTTTTAAGAATTTACTTATCTACCAGCTATTTAATCCCAATAATTTCTTTCCAAGCTCACTTAATTTAGCAGTTTCATACTTTGTTTGTTCCCAATTTCTTGGATCTCCAGGAAAAGCATAGCCTTCGGGTGCAATTCTATTCTTCCAAGAATTAATGCGCCAGTTACGAAGCTCCTTATTATCCTCTTCCGCTGGCATCATAGAAATATATTGTGCAATTCGCACTTTATCTATTGATCTATTAGGGCGAATTCCGTGAGGTTCTGTACTATTAAAAATTAATAAGTCCCCAGCATCCATTTTAACCTTTACAATCTTATCTTCTAGACCCTCTAAACTTGGTTGAAATCGATTTCTATCTTCAGGCTGAGTCAATTTCCAAGTATCATAATTTCTATATAACCATGGAATGCATTGAAAGCCTCCCATATTTTCATCTGTTTGATCCGCTAAGGCCAAAACTCCTTGCACATTTTGTGGTTTGGTTTCTGGGTCATAATCCCAGTGGATAAAACCTTCTCTTTCTTCACCAGGTCTTTGAGGAAAATTTAAATTGGCTCGATCAATAGTTACCCACAATTTTTCTGTCCCCCAAACATCTACAAAAGCATCGTACACTTTCTGCATTTGTCTGTTATTCCATAAATGTTGATTATTATAAACTTCTACCATTCCTGTTCCCGTTAACTCCTTCATTTGCATTTCCGCCCTTGGTGGCGTATACCAAGTCTTAGAATCATTTGAGTCTTTTTCATCAAACTCCCAAAGGAAATCAGCAGTTACCTTCGCTTGCTTTTTTGAAACTGCATTTTGAACTACTATGTAGCCATTATGAATCCAGAAGTCCCAATCCTCCTCAGATAGCACTCTTAAAGGTTCGTCGTTACTACGTTTATTTAAACTTTGTTTACTAGTAGTAGCGGTAGATGGATTACCAGGAATCTCCGCATGGGCTTTATTTGCCATCTCTAATTTAACATCGGTCTTCATAATCACTATTTTAATTTACTGCTTCAAATGTAGTAGAACGATAATCACACTCTAGGTCTAATATTGATATATATTTGAACTATATTAACATTTTGAATACTTTTAAAGTGTTTATATGATAATTTTGTATTTTTTTCAATGAAAAAATAATTGTGAAAATCCAATTAGAAACTATATCGCCAGATACTAAAAGTCCATTTAGGCTTTTACATGACCCTAAATTGAATCATTTGTTTTATTGGCATTTTCATCCAGAACTTGAACTTGTTTATATAGAAGGAGCAAGTGCAAAAAGACATGTTGGAAATCACATATCTGGATATAAGGGAAGTGATTTGGTTTTAATTGGAGCTAACATACCTCATCTCAACTTTGATCACGGAGTAACAACTACCTATCGTAAAGAAGTTTTGCACTTTAAATCTAATTTTAGAGATAAAGTTCTGGACACTTTGCCAGAATTACATCAGATTAATAGATTATTAGACTTAGCTAAATACGGAATTGCATTCTTTGGGATTACTAAAAAGGAGGTAGGTGAGCTAATGAAAACTTTGCATTCTCTTGAGCCTTTTGATTATTTTATGACCATCATGCGTCTTTTAAAACTATTAGCGCTTAGTAATGAGTTTGAGCTATTACATAAAAAACCCTTTGTTAATAGGTATAGTAATAAAGAACAGCAACGAATTCGTAAAATCTATGGTTTCATAGATGAGCGATACCAATCTAAAATTTCTCTTGAAGAAGTAGCGGCATTATGCAATTTAACTAAACCTGCTTTTTGCAGGTATTTTAAAAAAACTACTGGCAGTACTTTTGTTCAGTTTTTAAATCAATACCGTATAAGTCAAGCAAAACGATTGCTTTTAAAGGGTAAAAATATCACTGAAGCATGTTACGAGTGTGGTTTTGAAAGTCTTTCTTATTTTAATCGAAGTTTCAAAAAAATTACTGGGGAGAATCCATCGGAATTTAAAATAACATTTTCCAAAAAAGAACCGCCCCAAGCTTAAGATGCTCTGGGGCGGTTCCTAACTAAATAACCAACCAAAAAACTTAATATAATAGTCGTAGACTATTTGTATTCCTTACATTTTACGCTTACGCGTAACATTCATCTTTTTATTAGCAGATTTTACTCGCTTTTTACCTGTTTTACTATCAGATTTTAAGTATTGAATAAAACCTCTACCTCCAAACTCATAAACTGTTTCACTTGCTACATGGTAAAGTTCTACCGTACTATCATCAATAACGTAAAGCTCAAAGTAATCATTGCCCAGAAAATCGTAATCCAGTGTTAAAGTTTTGAGTGTTTCATCATTCGTATCAAAAACTTCATAATCTCCTTCATAATCCCACTCTAGATTTGACAGCGGCGTACCAGAAGCATCAATGGAAGATCTAAAATAACCTCCATTATCAGAGAAAAACTGTAAAAAGTTTTCATTATCAAACTCATTTATTGCTCCCACTTCACTTGTAAAAGTTTTTTCCCATGCTCCATACTCTTGTAAAAGCAGATTGATGTTTTCATAAAATAGTCTATCATAGTCAAAATTATTACGCTGATATCCATTTAAAAAATATGAAGTATTAGAACGTGAATCGTATAATTCTAAAGTGCTATTGTTAATGGCATAAACATCTAGCTCCCAAAAACCATCAATATCATGATCAATATCAACTACTCCACTTAAGGTTGAATAAGAACCTACATCTATCCCCAAGCCATTACCTGTTTTTCCAACACCTGCAATATTGTTATTTGCATAAACAATCCCTCTATCAAATGAAATAGTAAAAGCACGTTGTAAAAATGGAACTTCTCCATTTCCTTTGGTAGCATTAATATCTACATACCATAAATCATATGCTTGTAATGCTTGGTTCGTATTAAACGGGGATTCTACGATGATATCATCATCTAAAATAACCTCTGTATAACATGAACTTGCTAAAAGCCCAATCCCTAATAATCCAAATAGTATTTTTCTTGTTCTCATAATTTTTTGGTTTAATGATTTGATATAACTATTTCAAGCACCATGCCAAAAAATGTAAAGCACTGATTATCAATATATAATATGAATTTTTTGATTTAACTACCTTTAGCCCTTTATAATTTTTAAACCTTAAGAATTGAAGATTGCTGTTTTAGGAGGTGGAAGCTGGGCTACAGCCATAGTTAAAATGTTGACTGAAAATTCTGATGACGTGTTTTGGTACATGCGCAGTATATATGCTATTGAACATATTAAAAAAGAAGGGCACAATCCCAACTATTTAAGTTCAGTAGAATTACACAATGAGCGCATTAGTCTAACCAATTCTATGGACGATGCTGTTAAAGCTTCTGATATTCTAGTTTTTGCAATTCCATCAGCCTTTTTAGAAACAGAGCTTAAAAAGCTAACCGTATCTCTAGAAAACAAAATTATTTTTTCTGCCATTAAAGGAATTGTTCCCGAAACAGGATTAATTGTTGGAGAACATTTTCATGATAATTACAATATTCCTTTTAAAAATATCGGCGTAATAACAGGCCCTTGCCATGCAGAAGAAGTTGCCTTAGAACGCCTATCTTATCTTACAATTGCTAGTGCGGATGAAAAAAAAGCAGAATTGTTAGCTTCTCACTTACAGAGCCATTATATTAAAACTAAAATATCCGATGATATTATAGGCACAGAATACGCCGCTATGCTCAAAAATATTTATGCAATTGCCGCAGGAATTGCCCATGGTCTAGGTTATGGTGATAATTTTCAAAGTGTTTTAATGAGTAATGCTATACGTGAAATGAAACGTTTTATAAAAAGGGTTCATAAAATGAAACGTAACATCAATAATTCGGCTTATTTAGGGGATTTATTGGTTACGGGATATTCTACTTTTAGCCGAAATAGAATGTTTGGCAATATGATTGGTAAAGGATACACCGTAAAAAGTGCCCAGATGGAAATGAATATGGTTGCCGAAGGGTATTATGCTACTAAAAGTGCACACTTGCTTAATCAAAAACACGAGAAAAAAAGTAGAACTCCAATAATCAATGCGGTTTACGATATCCTTTATGAAAATGAAGATGCTAAAAAGACTTTTAAAAAACTAACAGACAAATTAGACTAAGCTCTTTCTAATGAAAAGTTAGAGTGTAAATCCAATTCGGCTTCTAAACTTTCTTTAAAGCTTAAGATTTTTTTATCATTATAATCATATGCCTTTTTAAAATCTTCAAGTATGGGAGTCATGTATTCCCTTATACTATCAATATCAAAATAAAGACGTCCAGTCCTACGGATAAAGAAATCCATAGGATTTAAAACCATTTCATTTTCAATTCCAAACTGTAACTCTGCACGTAACATGCGTAAATGAGGGTTATTATTTTTAAAAGACTGGTATGCTAAAAGTATATCCTCTGTTTGCTTGCCATAATTAGTAACTAAATACCAAGCATCATAATAGGAGAATCCTTCTTTTTCAATTCTAGAGAAAACCTCTTCTATATATTTTTTAACGTGTTTAAATTTCTTAAACCCACTTCCACACAAGGGAATTGTATCTGTAGTACATGCTGCAAATTCTATATCGTAGTCTTCCTCCATTTTTTTAGAAATTCGGTTTACCACACGCTCTGCCATTTTTCTATAGCCAGTAAGTTTCCCTCCTGCTATACTTACCAATCCAGTGTCTGAAGTAAATATTTCGTCTTTTCTAGACAACTCCGAAGCAGATTTGCCTTCTTCATGTATTAAAGGCCTGAGACCAGCCCAAGATGAAATAATATCATCCAACTCTAAATTGATATTTGGGAACATATTATTAACAGCCGATATCAAATAAATAGCATCTGCAATATCTGTTTTAACATTATCCTTATCTAAATTAAAATTAGTGTCTGTTGTCCCTACATAAGTAATCTTACCTCTAGGGATAGCGAACATCATTCGACCGTCAGGAATATCAAAATATACAGATTGCTTTACTGGAAGTTTTTCAAAAGGGAATACAAGGTGCACTCCTTTGGTTAAATGGAGACGTTTCCCTTTTTTGGAGTTATTAGTACTTCTTAATTCATCTACCCAAGGACCTGCAGCACTAATTACATATTTTGATTTAATATTGAATTGAATTCCAGTGGCCTTATCCATTACCTTAACTCCTGCTACTTTTTCATCTTCATAGATAAAATCTTCTACCTTGGTATAGTTCAACGCCTTAGCACCATAATTTAAACTAGTCTTTATGTTCTCTATTGTTAATCTGGAGTCATCTGTACGGTATTCAGCGTAATAGCCAGCTCCGTTTAGGATTTTTTTAGGAAGCAATGGCTCTAGTTTTAAAGCCTCTTTCTTTTCTAACATTTGTCTTTTATCGTCTCCTGTTACCTGTGCTAGAATGTCATAAACTTTTAGTCCAATTGAAGTTAGCCATTTACCATAAGAACCGCCATCTATTAATGGTAAAAGCATCTTTTCTGGTAATACCAAATGTGGTGCTAACTTGTGCACTATAGCTCTTTCTGAACCAACTTCTTTTACCAACCAAAAATCAAATTGTTTTAAATAACGTAATCCTCCATGTATCAGTTTTGTAGATTTACTACTAGTTCCAGAGGCAAAGTCTCCTTTTTCAACAAGTGCAACCTTCATTCCGCGAGACGCAGCATCCAAAGCTATTCCTCCTCCTGTAATACCTCCTCCAACAACAACCAAATCATAGGTTTCATTGGATAATTCTTGTATAATTTCTTTACGATCTAGGTTAGAAAATCTGGTCATATTATTTATTTATAAAGACAATTCGCAATATTATTTTTAATACATTTTTATTTTTGGGGTCTTTTCAAAAGAATACTCTCTTTCTACTAAACAGACCCTTACTTTATACCAAGAATACCATTCTTTTATTCCTGTCTCTTGAGCAATTTTATGATCTGCGTTTTCCTTCCAATTCGCAATTGCTTGCTCACTTTCCCAATAGCTTATAGAAATTCCTAAATCTGAACGTGCACTTTCAAAATCCAAAAACCCTGGTTGCTGGCGAGCTAGCTTCTCCATTTCTTCTGCCATAATTGCATAACCTTCGTCGTTATGATTCTTGGTATTAGTAAAAATTACAGCATAATATGGTTTTTGTAATTCCATTATAAAATGTATTCTTTTTCTAAAAAATAAGTTACAATAGCTTCTTTCATTAAAACCGTCTGCTCACCAGCCTTAAGCGGTGGTAGTTCTTCCTTTATAGTATAGTGAGGCCATCCATCATCATCAAAAAAATTAAACTCATAATACCCATAAGGCTCTAACAATCTACAAATAGCAATGTGCATTAGGTTCACTTTTTCATCTTTTTTATACTTCTTTTGATACTGCCCTAATTCCTGAACTCCCACCAAATAAATAATCGCATCTAAATCTAATGAGTCTCCATCTGCAAATTGTGTAGAAAGTTTTTCTACAAGTAGTTCCCATCTTTCCTTTAAAACTGTATCTCTAGACATAAAAAAGCAAAAAACAAAGGTACAAATCAATATCCTATATTTGTTCAAAACACTACGCTCATGAACTTTCTAGATATTGTTTTGGGGATTCTACTTGCCTGGGGTCTTTACAAAGGTTTAAAAAATGGATTATTTGTGGAATTAGCTTCTTTAGTGGCTCTAGTGGCAGGAATTTACGGGGCCATTCATTTTTCATATATAGCATCGGACTACTTATCGCAGAACATGGAACTAAGTGAGCGCTTTCTTAAAGTTACTGCTTTCTTAATTACGTTTATTGCTATTATCGTACTTGTAGGGCTTGCTGGTAAATTATTAACCAAAATTGCAGATTTTGCAATGTTAGGGATTTTAAATAAAATTGCTGGCGGAATCTTTGGAACACTTAAAGTGGCTATTATTCTGGGTGCGGCTTTGATTTTTTTCGAGAAAGCAACAGCATCATTAAACTTTATTAATAAAGACACTCAAAACGAATCTATTCTTTACAAACCGGTAAGAGATATAGGAGTTTTTGTTTTTAGTAGCGTTTTTAAAGAAGATAATTCTAATGTTGAAGAATAATGTTGGTTGTATTTCTTCCTATAAACAGTGCCTCATAACGAAAAATGTAAGCATACAATGATAATGTTTTAGAAAAAAAGTAACATTGTCTTTACTTAATTAATCAATTAGAAGTTCCCCATAATCTTCATTGAACTGCCACTTTAAGAACACGCAAATGACAAAGGCAGTATTTTTAAAAGTACTATTATTTATAGGAGTCCTTTTTACTTTATCTTGTTCTTCTGAGAATACGGGAGAAATAGCATCATTAAACTCAGTTAATGATATTAAACTGGAAACCCAAGTTATACAACTTGTAAATTCCCACCGAGAGTCTTTGGGTTTAAAGCAGCTAATTCTTAACGCTGTAGCATATAATTATGCAAATGAGCATAATGATTACATGATTGCAAAAGGAAGCTTAAGTCACGATAATTTTAATAGTAGAGCTTCTAAAATATCATCTGAAACAAATGCTAAAGAAGTTGGCGAAAATGTAGCTAAAGATTATTCGACAGCCAAAGCTGTTTTTGATGGATGGATAAATAGTCCTCTACATAAAGAAAATATAGAAAGTGATTTTACACATACTGGGCTAAGTGTAAAGAAAGATGCAAACGGTAATTTCTATTTTACACATATTTTCTTCAAACAGTAAAATTACAGTTCCTTAAATGTAGTTAAACGGCATTTTTTGCTTTTGTTCTATAACAAGTATTTTCTTACATCGTTAAAAAGATGTTTTTTAATGATAAACTGTTAAAAAAGGTGTGAAATGCATCTTTTTACGATGAAATATAAATAATATTTCATCGATAAGTCCTTATAAGTCAATATTTTGCAGGTTATCGAAATTTTCCATCAAGATATAGGTTTTTTAATGTGCTAAGTTGTGTTCGGTCATAGTTTCGCAAAGCAAATCACAAACAACGTATTACATATTTTCCCCCAAATTATGAAATTACAATACACTTTTTTATTCGTTCTTATTGCTGCTTTAACTTCCTGTACTTCCTCTTCAATCCAAGAAGAAGAGGCTCTATTTGAAAATGATAACACATCTGTTGAAAGTGTTGAAGTAAATGCTTCTTCTATTGAAACTGAAGTTTTAGATGTTGTAAACACTCATAGAGAAGAAATGGGATTAACAAAATTACAGCTGAGCACGGAAGCTTATAAATATGCAGATGAGCATACCAACTATATGATTAGTAAGGGAAAAATAAGTCACGATAACTTTAATGAAAGAGCTAATAAATTAGCTAATGAAACAGGAGCTACTGTCGTAAAAGAAAATGTTGCCAAGAATTATCCAAAAGCGGAACAAGCAATGAATGGTTGGTTAAACAGCCGATCACATAGAAATACTATTGAAGGAGATTTTACCCATACTACAATTAGTGTAAAAGCTGATGAAAAAGGTAAGCTATATTACACGCAATTATTTTTCAAAAAATAGTCGCCAATAAAAAAATTAAATAAGTGTTTTAAATTAAGTATTTAAGGTTTGGATAAAGGTCTGTAGTAATACAGGCCTTTTTTAATGGTTTTGTTTTACCTTAAAAATCTTTTATATCTTAGGGAAAAATCAATAATGATTCTTGGAATAGCAAAAACACTTACAGCAATTGTAGCATTCATGCATATCTATTTTTTATGGTTAGAAATGTTTGCTTGGACTACAAAAGCAAAAAAAGTTTTTAGAAACTTCCCTTCAGATTTATTTGAACCTACCAAAAGTATGGCTGCAAACCAAGGACTCTATAACGGTTTTCTTGCCGCAGGTTTAATATGGTGTCTTACAATTAATGACTCTCAATGGGCACTCTATATTGCTTTATTTTTTCTTTCCTGCGTAACAATTGCAGGGATTTTTGGAGGAATTTCAGTTTCTAAAAAGATTTTCTTTATTCAAGGTATGCCAGCCATAGTAGCAATTATTCTTTGGCTTTATGCAAACCAAAATTTGATTTTTAGATGGGACTTCTAAAAGTTCTATTCTTTGTAGTTTTGTCTAAAATCTAACAATACCTGTTCAAAAAGTTATAAAATGTCAAAAATTGCATCTGCTTTCGGCTTAGATATAGCCCTTAAACAACTAGGATTAAAAGAAATTAACGCAGGAAGCTCTACAGGTTCCAAGAGCTTTGGTTCTGGAGAAATTATAGCATCTTACTCTCCCGTTGATGGTTCTTTAATTGGTAAGGTAAAAAGCACCACTAAAGAAGATTATGAAATTGTAATGGATACAGCTACCAATGCATTTACAGATTGGAGAATAATCCCAGCTCCTCAAAGGGGTGAAATGGTACGCCAATTTGGAGATAAACTTCGTGAACTTAAAGAACCATTAGGGAAGTTAGTATCCTATGAAATGGGTAAATCTTATCAAGAAGGTCTTGGAGAAGTTCAAGAAATGATAGATATCTGTGACTTTGCGGTAGGTCTTTCAAGACAACTACATGGTCTAACAATGCACTCGGAAAGACCAGGTCACCGCATGTACGAACAGTACCATCCATTAGGGGTTGTTGGCATTATTTCTGCGTTTAATTTTCCAGTAGCCGTATGGGCATGGAATACAGCTTTAGCATGGATTTCTGGAGATGTATGTATTTGGAAACCATCAGAAAAAACACCTTTATGTGGTATTGCTTGTCAAAACATAATTGCTGAAGTTTTAAAAGAAAATAATTTACCTGAGGGAATATCATGTCTTATCAACGGAGACTATAAAGTTGGAGAATTCATGACTCATGATAAACGCGTTCCTTTAGTTTCGGCTACAGGCTCCATTAGAATGGGGAAAATAGTAGCACAAGCTGTTGCCAGTAGATTGGGTAAATCTTTATTAGAACTTGGTGGAAATAATGCCATTATAGTCACATCAGATGCAGATATTAAAATGACAGTTATTGGAGCTGTTTTTGGAGCTGTAGGAACTGCTGGACAGCGTTGTACATCTACAAGGAGATTAATAATCCATGATTCTATTTATGACAATGTAAAAAATGCAGTTGTAGATGCATACAAACAGTTGAGGATTGGAAATCCGTTAGACGAGAATAATCATGTTGGTCCTCTTATTGATACTGCTGCTGTAGACTCGTACAAAACCGCTTTAGAGAAAGCACAAAAAGAAGGGGGTTCTCTTTTAGTGGAAGGAGGCGTTTTATCTGGTGAAGGTTATGAAAGTGGGTGTTACGTTAAACCTGCAATTGTTGAAGCAGATAATAGTTTTAGTATTGTCCAAGAAGAAACTTTTGCTCCAATACTATACTTACTAAAATATTCTGGAGAAGTAGAAAACGCTATTACACAACAAAATGGAGTTGTACAAGGCTTATCATCAGCTATTATGACAACTAATTTAAGAGAAGCGGAGCGTTTTCTATCTGTTTCTGGGAGCGATTGTGGTATAGCTAACGTTAACATAGGCACTTCAGGCGCAGAAATTGGCGGTGCTTTTGGTGGTGAAAAAGAAACCGGTGGAGGTAGAGAAAGTGGTTCTGATGCTTGGAAAATTTACATGCGTAGACAAACTAATACCATCAATTATACAACAGAATTACCATTGGCTCAAGGAATTAAATTTGACTTATAGATAAAATAAAGGACTGTTTAGGTATCTTTTAATCTAAACGGTCCTCTCAATCAATATATCCTTCATTAAAAAACCGTCGCCCCACTAAGAACAACGGTTTAAACCAACTTAACTAACTCAAACTTAATATTTGAAAACCCCATCTCAGTGCCGGAACTTTGTCGGGAGAAATAGGGTTATTACCAAAATTTTAATCTAATTTCTCGCTATTATTTCAAAAACCATATTGTACACATACAACTGGTAGAGAAAATTGTGTGTGTGGTATTTATTTATTCTTTTTTGGTTAGACTTATTTCTAAAAGACTTTTCCTGTTTTTATCCAACTATTTGATAACTAAGAATTTCATGCCTAAAATTTAACTTTTTTAAGAGATTTTTAATACTTTGGAGTCTTAAACACTAATTACTTTTAACATGACTAGAAACCTGACCTATTTATTAGGTATGATCCTTGTGATCTTAGCAGGAATTTTTCTCTATCTAAATCTTTGCAGTGAATGTGGAAACCAAGTGGTTGATGCAGATACCAAAAAAGTTCAAGAAGAGATAGTTCCTCCCAAAGAACCCGAAGCCACCTCTCTACCTTTTTCTTTTAAAGATGGTGATTATACATTTGAGGTTCAAGACAATTTTAATTTTAATCTTTCTTCTGCTTCCTTTTTAATTCCATTATCAGACAATATTGGACCAGGCATTGAAAGTTTAAAAAATTATTTAACTGAAAACTTAGATAAGGCAATTAATATTACTGGTTTATATAAGGATAATGAAAAAAATAATACGGCCTTCCCAAATCTAGGATTAGCAAGAGCAAATAAAGTAAAAAATTATTTTGTTTCTCAAGGTATTCCTTCTTCACAAACTAATACTTTTGGAAGATTAATGGATGGCTTTCTACCTCTAGACAGCACTCTTCTAGGTCCAGTTACCTATGAAATTACTACCCAAGCTGAAGACGATATTGATGAGTTAAAAGCGCTTTATAATGAAATTAAAGCCAATCCTTTGGTATTATATTTTAACTCTGGTGAAGCGGCTATTAATCTAACTGCCAAACAGCGGGAAAAAGTAGCAAAAATTACTCGGTACTTAGATAAAGTAGCTGATGCTAATTGCAATGTTGTAGGTCATACAGACAATACAGGCTCAAGGACTACGAATATTAGGTTAGGCTTGGAACGTGCAGATTTTGCTATGGCATATCTAATAAGAAACGGTATTCCAGCTGCAAAAATTAAATCGAGTTCCAAAGGACCAGACGCTCCAATCGCTTCTAATGCGACTGATGATGGTAGGTCTAAGAATAGAAGAACCGTAGTAACATTAAACTAAACATACAACACTTAAAATATTAAAAATGGATTTTGAAAATATGAATATCTGGTGCTGGTTAATTCCACTATTAACTGGTTTAATTTGCGGAATAATAGGCTATTACTGGGGCAAAGGAAATAACGAAGTAATCGACAACTCTGCTAATCTTAAAGTTTTAGAAGATAAAAATGTTCGTTTACAAGCAGATTTAGATGCTTGTAATAAAAAGCTAGTTGCTGCACCGATAGCAGTTGCTCCTAAGAAAAAAGCTACTCTAAAAGCAAAAGTTGCTCCTGCTTCATTGGCTGCGGTTGCTTTTGATGCAAACGCTGCGAAAACTGCTTTTGGTAAGCGCATTAAACAAGACGATCTTAAAGTTGTTGAAGGTATTGGGCCAAAAATAGAAGGTCTATTCCATAATTTTGATATTAAAACCTGGAAAGCTTTATCTGAAGCTTCAGTTGCAAAATGCCAAGAAGTATTAAATTCTGGTGGAGACCGTTATCGTATACATGACCCAGCCTCATGGCCAATGCAAGCAAAATTAGCATTTAAAGGAGATTGGAAAAAACTTGCTAAATGGCAGGATGAACATAAAGGAGGAAAACTATAGTACTCCCGTATTTAAATAACCAACGAAAAAGCCGATCTCTAATTAAGGTCGGTTTTTTTATAGCATACCGTTTGCTTCAACCCACTTAAACTTGTACTGATCTTGTTCAAATACCATGCGTTCAGATATTCGTTGCAGTCTCTCAGGTAATTTCATTAAATAATCGCGAGCTTTTTCGGCTTGATCAGAAAGTTGTCCTAAACTTCCTATATTCCAGTAATCGTTTAACTTTTTAAGAATGTCTATATAGTCTTGGGCAGTATAAACTCCCAAACGTTGTGCGCAGTTAGAAAAAAGTTCAAAAGCTGTACTGATTTCCCCTCCAGATTCTCTTAAAAAATGCGCAGGCATCACAATTTTCTTTTTCATCATATCTGCAAAGGCTAATAACATACCGTTTGGGTCTTGTCCCAATATAGTTTTTACAAATTCTCGGTAAGCTAAATGATGACGCATTTCGTCTCCAGCAATTATTGTGCACATTTTACCCAATAAGGTATTTCCTTTTTTCTTTGCCATTTTACCAACGCGCTTATGCGAAATATTTGTGGCTAATTCTTGGAAAGTAGTATATACAAAATTTTTATATGGATCTCTGTCCGTTCCAATATCAAACCCATCTGCGATAAGGTGTTGGGTTGTGATTTCAATCTCTCTCATATTTACCCTGCCAGATAGGTATAAATATTTGTTTAAAACATCGCCATGTCTATTTTCCTCAGCTGTCCAAGCTCTTACCCATTTAGACCAACCATTTTCTTTTCCTGCGTGTTGATCTACACCCTCCACATCCATTAACCAAGATTCATAGGTAGGTAAAGCCTCCTCAGTTATTGTATCAGCAACTAAAGTCACCCAAAAATCGTATCCAAGCTCTTTAGATTCTTCTCTTATTTGCTCAACCTCATCAAAAAATGTATCCGTTTGGGAGTTTGGTAAGAAGTCTGTAGGTTGCCATATTTTTTCTGGGGCAACCAAGAAATCATCCATAAAACCTTTTACTTGTGGTTCTATAGCTTGCATTACCTCTAACCTGATATTCTTTGCCGACATGATTTAAGTTTTGGTAAAGGTCTTTATAATAATTTTAAAAGTGTGTTGAAGTTTCTAGTTTCTTCCTTTTTCTCCAGGATATAACTTGTACACTGGGTCACTTTGCCAAAACTCTTTGGTCTTAACATTTAATATTGTTAGCGGACCTTTAAAGGCTGCACCGGTATCTATATTCCAAACATTGGCTCTTTTTTGTGGTATTGCATCACCTATTTTTGAAATAGGAGTATGCCCAATAAATACTTCTTTGTAATGAGTTAGCCTTGGAGGAAAGTCTTTGTCTTTAAATTTTAATGCAGGGTTTATTGCTTTTACCAATTCCCAAAGAGTCCTATCCCAGTAGAAATTTTCCTTAAAATATTCATATTTAATCCCTTTTAAATTGGTGAACCCTGCATGCAAGTATAATCGATTTTCTTCATCTAAGTAATTATTTTCTAAAGACTTATAAAATTTAATATGAGGTTCCCAATACTCTTTTCCTACTTTTAGATATGAATCTCTTGTGGCTATACCACCATGTGCCAACCACTGTGGATTCTCATAACCAGTTAACATCCATTCTTTACAAAGCTCATCGTGATTTCCTCTAAGAAAAGTGCACTTATGAGTTTTTTGCAATGTCATTAAAAATTCAATAGTTTCAAATGCTTCACTCCATGAATCTACATAATCTCCTAAAAAAATAAGATGGTCATTTCCTGTTATCTCGGCACGTTCTAATAATTGAACAATTGCCTTTTTCCCAGAATGGACATCTCCAATTACGAATCTTCTCATAGAACTAAAAATTTTAGCAATAATACCCACAAAAAATATTAAGACATAACCCTTAAAATGAAGTTTTGGCTAAGAAAACCTCATATGCACTGTTTTTTTGGTTGTAAGAACCTTTTCTATGTACCTTGTGATATTAAAATATTGTCAAGGTATGACACAAGTTTTTTGTATTGGTGAACTATTGATTGATTTTGTTGCTGAAAATCAAGGTGACAATCTTTCAAAAGCAGTAAATTTTACAAAAAAAGCAGGGGGTGCTCCTGCAAATGTGGCTTGTGCCATTTCTAAATTAGGCGGTAAAAGCTCCTTTATAGGCTGTGTTGGAAAAGACCCTTTTGGAGGTTTTTTATTAGATGTTTTAAAAAATGAGGGGGTCAATATTTCTATGGCTCAACGCTCAAAAACATTTACAACACTAGCTTTTGTTTCTATATCAGAAGATGGTGAAAGAGATTTTGTTTTTGACCGTGGTGCAGATGAAGAATTAAAATATGATTCTACAATTAAAACCGAATTCAAAAATAATATTTTACACTTTGGCGCCGCTACTGCTTTATTAGGAGGCTCTTTAGAGAAAGCCTATGGACGTTACCTTTTTGATGGTCTCTGTAATGATTCTTTTATCTCTTTTGATCCAAATTTTAGGAGTGATTTATGGACTGATGACCAAGAAGCTTTTATTAAAAAATGTTTGCCTTATGTAGAGAAATCTCATCTATGTAAGTTTAGTCTAGAGGAAGCTTTACTCATATCTGGTAAAGAAAATATAGATGACGCATGTACTTATCTACATGAAATAGGTGCTGAAATTATTACCGTTACACTTGGAAAAGAAGGAACTTTTGTAAGCACAAAAGATATAAAACAAACTGTTCCTAGCACAACTGTCTTCCCTGTTGACACCACTGGTGCGGGCGATGCTTTTATAGGTTGTCTTTTGTATCAAATAGCAAAACTTTCTAATTTAAAAACTATTTTTAATGATAGTGATAATCTATTGAAAATGGTTGCCATAGCAAATAAGGCTGGAGCTATTACTACTACAAAATTTGGAGCAATCGCAGCATTACCAAATCTAGAACAATTAGAGGCATAACATGAACCAAGCCGCTTTACACAAGTTACTTTCTTCAAAAAAAGAAAATCAAAGTTTAGATGAGTTATTCGAACTACGCTTGGTAACAAACCTTACTTTAATTAAAGATTTATTTTTTTCTTTATATCCCGAGGAACATTATAGAGCTACTTTTCAAAAATTACTTAAACAGTTCTCAAAATTATATAACAGCAGGCCAGAAAATTTAAAGCAACAAGATGTTGACCGATTAAAAAAAGGCAATTGGTATCAATCCGAAAAATTAGTGGGCTCTCAATTATATGTTGATAGGTTTAATAAAGATTTAAAAGGCCTTCACAATAAACTCTCTTATTTTGAAGAATTAGGCATTAATTTTTTACACTTAATGCCGCTTACTACAAGACCTAAAGGAGAGAATGATGGAGGTTATGCAGTTAATAGTTATGACAAAATAGATGCTAAATATGGCACACAAAAAGATTTTGTTAAGCTTACAGAGACCCTACGCAAAAAGAAAATGTATGTAATGCTAGATTTTGTGGTAAACCATACCTCAAATGAGTATTCGTGGGCAAAAAAAGCTATTGCTGGGAATAAAAAATATCAAGAATATTATTATACATATGCTGACCGTAAAGTTCCAGATGAATTTGAAAAAAGCCTCCCAGAAATATTTCCTGAAACTTCTCCCGGAAATTTCACCTTTGTTCTCGAAATGAATAAATGGGTAATGACCTGTTTTAATAATTATCAATGGGATTTAAACTATACTAATCCCGAAGTATTTCTAGAAATGCTTGCCAATTTGGTTAATTTAGTAAATCTAGGAGTAGATGTTATTCGCTTTGATGCTTTAGCTTTTTTGTGGAAAAGAATAGGAACTACCTCTCAAAATCTTCCAGAAGCTCATATACTAACTTCCCTTTTTAGAATGTGTTTACAAGTCGTTGCTCCAGGTACCATTTTATTGGCTGAAGCAATTGTAGCTCCAACAGATATTATTAAATATTTTGGTGAGGATGGTAGAAAAGGCAACGAGTGTGAAATTGCCTATAATGCATCATTAATGGCATTATTATGGAATTCTATTGCCACTAAAGAAATTGGGCTGTTACACAAAAGTCTAATCAACTTACCGCAAAAGCCAAAAGATAGCACATGGATAAATTATATAAGATCCCATGATGATATTGGTTTAGGTATGGATGACTTTTTTATTCATGAAATGGGGTGGAACCCTCAAGAACACCGTAAATTTATTTTAAACTACTATTGCCAATTCTTAGACTGGTCTCCAGCAAAAGGAATGCTTTTTATGTACAATCCTAAAACTGGTGATGGTAGAATTACCGGAAGTGCCGCCTCACTACTAGGGCTAGAAAAAGGAATTGAAGAAAATAATTCCAATTTAATTAATGAAGCCATTAATAAAATTAACATGTTGCATGGCATTATTATGGCATTTACAGGTATTCCATTAATCTACGCAGGAGATGAGATTGCAACACTAAATGACTATTCTTTCCTAAAAGACAAAAATAAGAAAGAAGATAGCCGTTGGATTAATCGTCCATACCATAATTGGGAAACCGTTGCTAATTTAGAATTTAAAAATACTCCTGAATCCAAGGTCTTCTTTGCATTAAAAAAGTTAATTGCTTTACGTAAAAAACACTCTGTTTTTGCAGATACCAATAATATTGATTTTCACAATACTGGTAACAATCATATCTTGGTTTTTGAAAGAAAAGCTAAAGAAGGGATATTAATACTCTGTAATTTTAATACCTCCCGTGAAGTAATAGACGGGAACTGGATTACTAAGCTAGGCTATCTTAAAAATCAAATGTTTAGAGATATTATAACAGATAAAAAAATTAAATTAAATAGTGGATTTTTAGAGCTAAATCCTTACCAAATCTTTTGGTTAAAAAAATTCTAATTGTAACGAACTTTACGTAAAACACGCAATGCTTCCTTTAAAGACAAGTATATTCTTTGGTCTGTTTTCTTTAATATTGCTCTAGCATCCTCCATCTGTTTTTTTGCTTCTTCAAAACCGTTTAAGTAGCATATAAGATAAGTGTCTGCTAAATATTTCAAGTTGTTTTTTTCTGATGAAGTGAGCGCAATTCTCTTCTCGATCTTATTAATTATAGTATTGTTGGTATTTAAAATATGATGTAAAGTTTTTTTGTTGTACTGTGGTGCTTCAAAAACTAGATTGCTATTAATTGTGTACTTTCCATTTTCAGAGAAGGTGATAGTAACTTCTTCTAAAGGATAATATTTTTGTTGCTTTCCTAAGCCTAATTGTACATATTCTAGAGTAGTAAAAGTATCCTCATTAAAAGAAATAGTGATTTCATCCAATGCCGAATAAAAAAGCTTTACCTGTTCATTAATTAATTCTATATCAACCCTAGAATAATAGATGTCATTGTCTACTTTCTTTTGATTTCCTGCCCAACATACCACAAATTGTTCTTTAAAAACCTTATAATTACTGGTTAAATCTGCATGTCTATTATTGATAAAATCAATCACTCCGTCTAAAGTTAACTCAATATTATTGCGAGCATGTTGCTCAATGGTTGCTACTTTTTCAGAATTAATATCCTCAAGTCTAATGTCGAATGCTTTTGGTAGGCTAATACTCCCTTCTCTAAAGAAAACAGCACCCCCATAGTATTTCCAGATATTTTTCCGTAGTGCACATACTTTTCCGCTTGATGCGATGGTAACTAAACCAACTACCTTACCTTCGGTTAAGTGTGGAAACGGTATGTTCTCGTAGGCAATTTTAGGAGGATTATCTAGATAAGCATTTACTAGATTTTGAATCTTACTATCATCAAAAAAATCTACCCCAACTATCTTATTATCTTCATCCTCTACTCCTACTACAATAAAAGAATTATTAAATGGATTGCTGTTTGCTAATGCACAAACATGTTTTAAGAATTTTGCTTTGCCTTCTTTTTCTCCAATAGCGATAAAACGTTTCTTATCGTAAAAGCTATTCTCATCATTGTGGGCAAGGAGGTTTTTTACAAGAAGGCGTTTGTTAATCATAATGCCTTTTTCACAATTGTGCTACTTGCCTGCGCAGTACACATCACCATTAAATCTGCAATATTTACATGATAGGGTCGAGTAACAACAAAGTGGATTATATCTGCGATGTCTTCTGGTTTTAAGGCTTGAAATCCTTGATAGACCTTTTTTGCCTTATCCGAATCCCCTTTAAAACGAACCTTACTAAATTCCGTTTCTACTAAGCCAGGGTTTATAGCTCCTACACGAATACCGTGCTCGTTTAAGTCTAATCGCATCCCCTGATTTATAGCATCTACAGCATGTTTACTAGCGCAATAGACATTCCCTTTGGGATACACTTCTTTTCCAGCAGTAGAGCCTATATTTATAATATGTCCAGATTTTCTTTCTACCATTTGAGGGATAATTGCTTTAGAAACATACAGCAAGCCTTTTACATTAATATCGAGCATAGCATCCCAATCATCTAAATTCCCTTTATCTATTTTATCTAAACCATGCGCATTACCCGCATTATTTATTAAGATATCTATGTTTGAAAACGACTTAGGTAAAGATTCAATTTGCTTAGAAACATGTTCTTTATTTCGAACATCAAAATTTAAAGTAGTTACTTCTGTTTTACTACTTAGTTCTTTCTCTAATTGATTTAATCTTTTTTGGCGGCGGCCACAAAGTACAAGTCGAAACTCATTTTTAGCTAGAAGCTCTGCTGTGGCTTTTCCTATTCCACTTGTGGCCCCTGTAATTAGTACTGTAGTCCCTTCTTGCTCCCCCAAAGGATGAGAATTCTTATTCTTAGTATTCATAATAGTTGTTCATTGTTTAAATCATTTTAAGTTCCTCATCATCATTGGAGAGGTTAGGAGGGGCTTTATGGTACAGGTTCTCCTTTACTAGCTTCTAGTAAAATAAACCAATCTTGTAGTTCTAAATTTATATTAGTCGCGTTTAATGAATCTTTAAGTCTTTGTTTACTTGTTGTCCCAACAACTGGAAAAACCTTTGCTGGGTGATTCATAATAAAAGCAAGTATTAATTGACTTGTATTAGCATCGTATTTTTTTTCTAAGTCTTTTAATACATTTTTAATCCGGGTATTTCGGTCATTTTCCGCTCTAAAAAAGTTCCCCAAAGGACTCCACGCCATAGCTATCCTATTGTTAGCTAAACAGTCATCAAAAGTTCCATCATACATGGGTATATCATGGGTTAATGAAAACTCTACCTGGTTGATAGAAACTGGTATTTTAGTCTCTAGCATAGCTATTTGAGATGGTGTAAAGTTGGATACTCCAAATTCTTTTATCTTCCCATCTGCCTTAAGTTTTTGAATAGCTTCTGCGATTTCATCAGCTACCATTAATGGACTTGGCCGATGAATTAATAACAAATCCAAATATTCAGTTTTGAGCTTTTTTAGTGATTGTTCTGCAGACCAAATAATGTAAGCAGCATCATACTGGTAATGTGCAACGGCATTGTTTCTGCCACTAGTCATTTGTATTCCACATTTGCTAATCAACTGAATTTTGGACCTTTCAATTCCGCTCTCACCAAAAGCAGCTCCAAAATCTTTTTCCATGCTGTAATCTCCATAAATATCTGCATGGTCAAAAGTAGTAATTCCTATTTCCAAGCAGTAATTCATTAAATCTATCATTTGAGGTTTTGAAAGTTGTTTACCCCAACTTCCCCAAGTCATAGTTCCAGCAATTATTTTTGAGTATAAATTTGTTTCTTGCATATCGGGTGAATTTATAAAATATATCCCTTAAACTCTTCATAAAACTTGGGGTTTCAAAGTTTTTTTAACCAATAATTAACAGGTCAATTTTAAATAAATTTTCATTTTGCACTCTGTTAAAATTCTTAATTACAATTTAAGTAATCATATAATTTCATATGGAAGAAAATACTACGATAGACATTGCTGCTGTAAATGAGAAAATTGCTCAGGAAAGTGCCTTTATTGACCTGCTTACACTGGAAATGAATAAGGCAATTGTGGGTCAAAATCACATGATTGAGCGCTTACTCATTGGTTTACTTGGCCAAGGTCATATTTTATTAGAAGGTGTGCCGGGTCTCGCCAAAACATTGGCTATAAATACCTTAGCAAAAGCAGTAAAAGGAAGTTTTAGTAGAATACAATTTACTCCAGATTTATTACCTGCTGATGTTGTAGGAACAATGATTTACAATATTAAAGAGAATGATTTCTCTATTAAAAAAGGTCCAATCTTCGCCAACTTTGTTTTGGCAGATGAGATTAACCGTGCTCCGGCAAAAGTACAATCTGCTTTATTAGAAGCAATGCAAGAAAAGCAGGTTACTATTGGTGATGAAACTTTTAAGTTAACACCTCCTTTCTTGGTAATGGCAACACAAAACCCCGTAGAACAAGAAGGTACTTATCCATTACCTGAAGCACAGGTTGACCGTTTTATGCTAAAAACAGTAATTGATTATCCAAAGTTAAACGAGGAGCAATTAATTATTCGTCAAAATCTTAAAGGAGCAAATGAAGCCATTAAGCCTGTAGTTACTGTAAAACAAATTTTAAGTGCACAACAGGCAGTTCGTGAAGTATATATGGACGAGAAAATAGAAAAATATATCCTTGATATTGTATTCGCAACACGATATCCAGAAAAATATAATTTAGAAAACCTTAAACCTCTAATCAGTTTTGGTGCTTCTCCAAGGGGAAGTATTAATCTTGCAACCGCCTCTAAATGCTATGCATTTATTAAAAGAAGAGGATATGTAATTCCTGAAGATGTACGTGCTGTTGTACATGACGTGCTTAGGCATAGGATTGGAATAACATATGAGGCTGAAGCAGAAAATATTACTTCAGAAGAAATCATTAATAAGATTGTAAATGAGGTTGAAGTGCCTTAAAAAGGCTAACGTTTTCAAATCTATGTTCAGTAAATTTTGAACATGAAATCGTAATCCTTGCACCTTAAATGAATACAAAAGAGCTACTAAAAAAAGTACGAAAGATTGAAATAAAGACACGCCGGTTGTCTGATCATATCTTTGGAGGAGAGTACCACTCCACCTTTAAAGGTCGTGGTATGACTTTTAGTGAGGTAAGGCAGTATCAATTTGGTGATGATGTCCGCTCGATTGACTGGAACGTAACCGCCCGCTATAACGAGCCATATGTAAAAGTTTTTGAAGAGGAACGAGAGCTAACCATGATGCTTATGGTAGATGTTAGTGGCTCAGAACTTTTTGCAACAACCAATCAGTTTAAAAAAGATGTACTAACAGAAATATCTGCAACACTTGCTTTCTCTGCAATGCAGAATAATGATAAGGTTGGACTAATTCTTTTTTCTGATGAAGTAGAACTTTTTATTCCTCCTAAAAAAGGAAAAAGCCATGTGCTGCGGATAATTCGTGAACTTTTAGAATTTAAACCTAAAAGCAAAGAAACCAATATTGGCGAAGCACTTAAATTCTTAACCAATGTAATGAAAAAGAAAGCTATTGTTTTTGTGCTATCTGATTTTATTGCAGATGACTATGACAATACGCTAAGAATTGTTGGCAATAAACATGATGTTACTGGAATTCGTGTTTATGATGAGAAGGAGGAGTACATTCCCAACTTAGGAATGATTCAAGTTCAAGATACAGAAACTGGCGGAGTTAAATTAATAAATACCAGCTCCAAAAAAGTACGCCATGAGTATTGGCGATATCACTTAGAGAAAGTAGATTACTTTAATAATGCTTTTACCAAATCTGGCAGTGGTGTTATAAATTGCCGTGTAGATGAGAGTTATGTGAAAAAATTGTTGGGGTATTTTAAACGTAGAGGATAGATGAAAGTTAGAAGTTTAAAGTTAAAAGTTAAAAGTTCTGCTAGACTAGTTTGTCAAGCTATACTCCTATGCTTTTTACTTTCTCCTCTCTCAGGTTTTTCTCAAGAATCTTCTAAAGTTTCTGCCAAAATTGATACAGCTTCAATAAAAATTGGAGAACAAATACAGTATAAGATTACTGTAGAAACAGATTCTTTAAATCTAGTATATTTCCCAGAAGACCAGACTTTCTCTCCAGTAGAAATGGTCGAGGCTTTAAAAATAGACACCACAAAAAACAAGGATAGGATTACTTTACAACGCATATATGCACTTACACAGTTTGATAGTGGAGCTTACACTATTCCACCTCAACGAATAGCAATAAACGAAGAACCTTTTTTTACAGATTCATTTAGGATTAGAGTCGGAGACGTAGCTGTAGACACTACAAAGCAGAAGCTTTATGATATTAAACCTTTAATAGAAGTTGACAAGAGTAATGCCAAAATCTGGAAGATTGCATTCTTTATAGTATTTGGTTTATTACTTATTGGTGGATTAGTTTACTGGTTTTTCCTGAGAAAAAAGCCACTTACAGAAGAAGAAAAAGTTGCTTTATTGCCTCCGTATGACCGTGCTCTTTTACAATTAAAAGAATTAGAGAACTCTAGATATTTAATCCAAGATGAGTACAAAAAGTACTATTCGGAACTAACCGATATTGTTCGTTCTTATTTAGAAGAAGATGCTAATGTTTCAGCTCTGGAAAGCACTACAGACCAACTAATAACAAAGTTAGAACTTTTAAAAGATGCTGGAGAATTAACGCTTGAAGATGAAACATTAACTCAATTCAAAAAAATATTACAAACTGCAGATTTGGTGAAATTTGCAAAATCCAAACCTCCAACTTCAGTTGCCGAACAAGATCGTTTATTGGTAGAAAATATAGTAGTAAAAACCAAAGAAGCACTCCCAGAACCAACGGAAGAAGAATTACTTCAGAATGAGGCTTACTTAGAAGAGTTAGCTAAGAAAAAACAACGAAAACGAATCTATATTGCAGCGGCTGTATTTGGTGCAAGTATTATTATTGGTATTACCACTACTATATTACTTTATGGCTACAAAACTGTTAAAGACACTGTTTTTGGATACCCAACTAAAGAGTTGTTGGAAAATGAATGGATAGCTAGTTCCTATGGTTTTCCTCCTATAGATATAGCAACTCCAGAAGTACTTGTAAGACAAGAGGTTGATTTACCACCAGAGGCGGTAGAAGTGGTGAAAGAAATGCAGCTTTTTTCTTATGGAAGCTATTTAGGATTGTTCTCTATTACAACTGCTTCTACAACATATAAGGAACAGAACGAGCCAAATTTTGAAGCGGCTATTGGTACTAGTCTAGCTTCTCTTGAAGCAAACGGAATTAAAAATATTATTCCAAAACAAGAAGAATTTATAACCGCTTCCCAAATAAAAGGTTTAAAAACTTATGGTTCTGGACAATACCAAGACCCTATATCCAAAGACAAGAAAAATATTAAATACACCATGTTAAATTTTGGAGGAAAAGGTTTTATGCAACAAATCATTATTACATGGGAAGAGGGTGACGAATATGCCGAAAAGATTGTTGAACGTATTTTAACTTCGGTTGATGTAAAAACACAAGCATAATGTTTGAGAATATAGAATTTGCGAATCCACAGTTATTTTGGTTGCTTTCACTGCTTCCTATAGCTTTGGTATGGTATATTCTCACTCGTAAGAATCAAGTTGCTTCTTTAAGGATATCCAGTATAAAAGGGTTTAAGACCTCAAGTATCTTTTCTAAGCTTAAGCCATTATTGTTTGTACTTCGTTTGTTAGCTTTAGCTGCCGTAATTACCGCTCTAGCTAGACCACAAACCAAAGAAGTTTCCACAAGAACAAAGACCACTAAGGGGATAGATATTGTAATGTCAATCGATGTTTCTTCTAGTATGTTAGCAAGAGATTTAAAACCTAATCGTTTAGATGCCTTAAAAGATGTTGCGGAAGACTTTATAAAAAAACGCCCTAACGATAGAATTGGTTTAGTAGCTTATGCAGGCGAAAGTTACACCAAAACACCTATTACTAGTGATAAATCCATTGTCTTAGCTGCGTTAAGAGATATCGATTATGGGCAACTAGAAGATGGCACTGCCATTGGAATGGGGTTAGCTACTTCAGTTAACAGGCTCAAAGAAAGCAAAGCAATAAGTAAGGTGATTATTTTATTGACAGATGGTGTAAATAATGCTGGCTTTATAGAACCACAAACCGCTGCCGATTTAGCTGTAGAATACGATATTAAAACTTATACTATTGGTTTAGGAACAAATGGAAACGCACTTACTCCAATTGCTTACAAACGTGATGGCACTTTTCAATATGGTATGCGTCAAGTAGAAATTGATGAGGAATTATTAGAAGATATTGCCGATGTAACTGGCGGAAAATATTTTAGAGCTACCGATAATGATAAATTAGAGGAAATCTATGATGAAATAAATAAACTAGAAAAGACAGAAATTGAAGAATTCAAGTATACTAAATACGAGGAAAAGTTTAGATTCTGGGTTTTTATTGCTGGTATTTTCTTGTTGTTAGAGTCGTTATTAAGAGCAACAATATTTAAAAGTTTTATTTAAAAATGGTGCAATTCGACGAAAAATTATACTTCTATCTGCTGGGACTTATTCCAGTATTGGTATTACTTTTCCTATTGTTGCAAGTTTGGAAAAAAAGTAAACAACGTGAATTTGCTGATACCAAATTACTAAAACGTCTAGCTCCAGAAAAATCAAGTTTTAAATCTACCTTAAAGCTCATCTTTTTGTTACTTGGAATTACTTTTTTAACCTTAGGTTTAGTTAATCCAAAAATTGGAACAAAATTAGAAACTGTAAAACGCGAAGGAGTAGATATTGTATTTGCTGTTGACGTTTCTAAAAGTATGCTCGCCGAAGATATTGCACCTAATCGTATTGAAAAATCTAAACGATTAGTCTCAGAAATTATTAATCAATTAGCTAGTGACCGTATTGGTATTATTGCTTATGCAGGACAGGCATATCCCCAATTACCCATTACAACAGATTACGGAGCTGCAAAAATGTTTCTGCAAAGTATGAATACAGATATGCTTTCTTCCCAAGGAACAGCTATCAATTCGGCAATAGAACTGGCGACTACTTTTTATGACGACGCAGAACAAACCAATCGCGTTTTGTTTATCATTTCTGATGGGGAAGACCATTCTGAGGGCACTACCATAGACGCTGTAGAAAAAGCTACAGAAAACGGTATTCGAATTTTTACTATTGGTGTTGGCAAACCCAAAGGCGCCCCTATTCCAATAAAAAGAAGAGGCGTAGTTGAAAGTTTAAAGAAAAACGCACAAGGAGAAGTAGTAATAACTAAGCTTAATGAAGCAGTTCTTGATGCCATCGCTCAAGAAGGAAATGGACAATACATTAATGGTTCAAACACGGAAGAAGCTGTAGAATTTATTAAAGAAGAATTAAACCAAATGGATAAAAAAGAGTTCGAGGCAAAACAATTTGCAGAATATAAAGACCAGTTTCAATGGTTTCTGGGTATCGGACTATTATTTCTATTTTTAGACATTTTCTTATTAGATAGAAAAACCAAGTGGTTAAAAAAGTTGAATCTTTTTAATGAACATGATGATGAATAGGATAAAAGTAATTTTAGTAGTTGTTTTAATACCATTTTGCCTCCAAGCACAAGAAGAGGATAAAAAAGCACAACGAGAAGCTGAAAAAGCATTGCGCGAATCTAAAAACATTACTTACGAAGCAAACGAGAATTTAGTCCAAAACGACTTTGTAAATGCAGAGGCAGACTACAGGCGCGCCATTTCCAAAAGTCCTGAAAATATAGCTGCTCCATACAATCTAGGTCGTGCTTACTACAATAGAGAAAGTTTTTCAGAAGCCTTTGGAAAATTTAAACAGGCTGGTGAAAAAGCAGCTTCAAAAGGTGAAAAACACAAAGCTTATCATAATATGGGTAATGTGTTTATGCAAAACAAAGAGTATGAAAAAGCGGTAGAAGCATATAAAGAAGCTTTGCGTGCTAATCCAACAGATGAAGAAACACGCTATAATCTTGCCCTAGCTAAGGAACTATTAAAAAAGCAACAAGACGAGCAGAAAAACGACCAAAATAAGGACGACAAGAACGATAAAGACAAAAAAGAGGAAGAAAATAAAGACCAGAATAAAGAAGGCGACAACAAAGAAGATAAGGAGGGCGATCAAAAAGACGACCAAAATAAAGATGAAGGTGACGATGGGGATAAGGGTGAAAAAAAGCCTGAAGAAAATAAAGAGGGTGATGGCGATGAAAAAAAGGAGCAAAAGAAAAAACCAAATGAAGGAGACAAACCTGAACAAAAGAAGAAACCTCGTCCTAATCAACTCTCAAAACAACAGGTTCAGAATTTATTAGAGGCTATGCAGAATGAAGAAAAAAAAGTACAAGAGAAGATTGATGCTAAAAAAGTAAGAGGAGCTAAAGTTAAAAACGAAAAAGATTGGTAATGCGAAGTCTATTCTTCACATATCTATTTTTATTCCTGCCTGTTTTTCTAATTGGTAATACTACTCCTATTCAGGATGAAATTACTTTTGAAATGAAACTTAGCAAACAGAAGTTAGGTGTTAATGAGCGTTTACGGGTTGAGTTTACCATGAACAAAGATGGTGACAACTTTAATCCTCCAAACTTTAATGGTTTTAAAGTTGTTATGGGGCCTTCACAGTCCATAAGCTCTTCATGGATAAATGGTAAAAGAAGCTTTTCAAAATCTTACGGTTACATTCTTACTCCAATAAATACGGGTAATTTTGAAATAGGTCAAGCCACTATTGAGATTGATGGTAAAACTTATAAGACACTTCCAAAAAAAGTTCAAATAACTGGAGCAGTTGCCAATCCAAATGCTCCAAAAACCGCGGATGATATCGCGGACGAAAATCTACATTTAGTAGCAGAAGTTTCTAAAGGGAGTCCTTATCTAAATGAGGCTGTTACTGTAGTCTATAAATTATACATAAGTCCATCAGTTAGTGTTACTAATTTTAGACCTCTAGATAGTCCAAAATATAATAATTTTTGGAGTCAAGATATACCCGTAAAAAGATACGATACCAAAAATGCAACCTATGATGGGAAACCATTTAGAAGTGTTATTCTAAAGCGAGTTGTCTTATATCCACAAAAAGCAGGTACGCTAACTATTGAGCCGCTTGCATTAGAAATCTATGTGGATGTTCCAACAAACCGGAGAGATTTCTTTGGTGGTAAAATATTTAAGCAAGCCAAAAAAACAGTATCTGCTGGCAAAAGAACTTTAAATGTAAAAAATCTTCCCGAAGCTGGAAAACCTGCTGATTTTGGTGGAGCAGTTGGTGATTTTGAATTTTCTGTTACTACTAGTAAAAGCGCTTTAAACGCTTCGGAATCTTTACAAGCAAGAGTTGAGGTCTCCGGTAAAGGAAATCTAAAATTATTCCAACTTCCAAAACCTGAACTCCCAAGTGCTCTTGAAGTTTATGAACCAGAATTTGATGAAAGTGTAAGAACTACACTTTCAGGTATGGAAGGTAAGGTTGCCAATAATTATACTGTTGTGCCATCTTATAGAGGCAAGTATCCAATACCTAGTATATCTTTCAGTTATTTTAATCCAAAAACGGGAAGATATAACACGCTTAATTCAGATGAAATAATCATTAATGTCATGGAGGGGCCAGAAGGCACTAATGCTAATATTGCAGCAGATATCTCCAATCAAAAATTAGTTGTACCAACAGGGAAACAATTCCATTTTATTAAAGTTAAAACTAATCTTACCTCAATAAACAGCAACCATTTCTTTGGCTCAAATAAGTTTTACTTATTCCTTTTAGGCCCACTTTTACTAATACCTTTATTCATCTTGCTTTACAGAAAGCGCAAAGAAAAAGAACAAGATATTGTTGGGAACAAAGCAAAAAAGGCAAATCGACTTGCTAGGAAGTACCTATCTACAGCTAGAAAAGAATTAGGTAATGAAGCTAATTTTTATATCGCTTTGGAAAAAGGCCTACACAACTATCTAAAGGCTAAACTTAAAATCGAAACATCAGAATTTAGCAAAGAAAAAATCACATCGCTCTTAACAGGAAAAAAAGTTGATTTAATAACAATAGAGGATTTTATCAACTTACTTAAAAACTGTGAACTAGCTCGTTATAGCCCTTTTACAGATGTTCAAATGCAGCAGGATTATGACAAAGCAAGTGAAGTAATCTCTCAAATAGACAAGCAATTATGATGAAAAATATACTTGTTATTTTGGTTTTATTTTTTATTACTGGCGTATCTGCACAGAATGAAGTTCTATTTACTCGTGCTACAGAGTCATACAACGCCGGTGAGTTTGAAAAAGCTATTGAATATTATAAAAAGATAGTTGACAATGGGAAACACTCTGCTGAACTATATTTTAATATGGCTAATGCCTATTACAAGCGCGATGAAATTGGTCCAAGTATTTATTACTACGAAAAAGCCTTGCTTTTAAAACCAAACGACCCAGAAATACTTAATAATTTAGGATATGCTCAAAATATGCGCCTAGATGCTATTGACAAAATGCCTGAAAGTGCTATGATAAGGTTTTATAGTACCATAATTGGGAAATTCTCTTTTGACCAATGGGCTTATTTCAGTATCGGGATGATAGTTCTATTTGTACTTGCCTATCTAGCATATTATCTTTTGAGAATTGCAATACAAAAACGTATTTCTTTTATCATAAGTATTTTAGCGCTGCTTTTATGCGTAACCTCTTTAAGTTTTGCGTATTTGCAATATGACGCATATAATGCTAATAATCCTGCTATTATTTTTGAACGCGAAGTTGCTATAACTTCAGAACCTAATAATCGTAGTGAGCGCATATTTACTTTGCATGAGGGCACTAAGGTAAACGTGCTTGAAGAGCTCAACGATTGGATGAAAATTAAGATTGCAGACGGACAAACCGGTTGGATTCCTTCAGAAAGTTTAAAACTGTTGAAGGTTTTTTAGCGTAGATTTAACAAAATCTCAATAGCTTTACTATTATCTTTATTTTTTAGAAATTTTTAAATGCTTAAATCTTTTACTTTTTCATTATTATCGATAATGTTGGTCATATCTATTCTTGCGCCTTCTATTGAAATATTATGTAAATCTAGTTCTGACAATATTCTAGCAATGGATTTTAATGAAGAAGAAAACAACAATAAAGAGTCCGAAAAAAAGTTTGATCAAAAAGAATTATTTTTTTCAAATAGTGTTGAAAAAAGTAGTTTTTCTCTTTTTAAAGAGATAACCAAAAGTCAAACTTCTTTACTTTCGTACTCAGATTTTTCTGCCGATATAGTACTCCCTCCTCCTAAAAATTTGGTTTAGTTCTCAACTTTTTTTAAAATTATTCCTTCAACTGTCTTCAAATGAAATAATTAAGAAGGCTAAAATTATTTTTTTATGTTTAAGAATATTAAAAAAGACTTGCCCGCAAGTATTGTGGTGTTTTTTGTAGCATTACCTTTATGTTTGGGTATTGCACTTGCTAGTGGCGCTCCGCTTTTTTCAGGTTTAATCGCTGGAATTATAGGAGGTATTATGGTTGGCGCTTTAAGTGGCTCACAAATTGGGGTAAGTGGTCCCGCAGCAGGACTGGCTGCTATTGTGTTAGCTGCAATAGCCACATTAGGTTATGAAAACTTTCTAGTAGCCGTAGTTTTAGGTGGTGCCATTCAGTTACTGTTTGGAGTACTTCGTTTAGGTATTATCGGTTACTATTTCCCTTCTTCTGTGATTAAAGGTATGTTAACAGGTATCGGTATCATTATTATACTGAAACAAATCCCGCACTTTTTTGGTTATGATCCCGATCCAGAGGGAGATTTTGCATTCTTTCAAATAGATGGAAAGAATACATTTTCTGAAATTTTAGAAACTGTAAACAACATAAGTCCTGGAGCTACTTTAATAGCTATAATTGGTCTAGGCATTCTGTTGTTGTGGAGCAATGTGCTTTCTAAAAAAGGGAAGCTATTTCAGCTAGTTCAAGGTCCACTTGTAGCTGTTGTTATAGGAATATTGTTTTATGTTTTCACCAAAGACAATGAAACGCTTGCAATATCAGCAGATCATTTGGTTAGTGTACCTGTTCCAGAAGATGCTAGTTCTTTTTTAGCACAATTTAGTTTTCCAAATTTTGCTGCCATTACTAACCCAGCTGTATGGTTAACGGCTTTCACTATTGCATTGGTAGCAAGTTTAGAAACATTGTTGTGTGTTGAAGCTACGGATAAATTAGATCCTGAGAAACGCGTTACACCAACTAATCGTGAACTATTAGCCCAAGGTGCAGGAAACATTGTTTCTGGTCTTATAGGAGGTATCCCTATAACGCAGGTAATCGTGCGTAGTTCCGCAAATATTCAATCTGGAGGAAAGACAAAAGCTTCTGCTATTATTCATGGGTTCTTTCTATTGATTTCAGTGATGCTAATTCCAACCTTACTGAATATGATTCCGTTGTCTGTTTTAGCGGCAATACTATTTATTGTTGGTTATAAACTAGCTAAACCAAAGCTTTTCAAAACAATGTATCAACTTGGGTGGAAACAGTTTTTACCTTTCATAACAACCGTATTGGTAATTGTGTTCAAAGATTTACTTTGGGGAATCGGTATTGGCCTTGCCGTTGGCATAGTTGTAATATTAATAAAAAGCTATCAAAACTCGCATTTCTTACATATTGAAGGAGAGGATGTTGATGATGGAAAAATTAAAATGACCTTGGCTGAAGAAGTAACCTTTTTTAACAAAGGTGCAATTTTAAAAGAACTGGATAAACTTCCAGAAAATTCATATCTCGAACTTGATGTTACAAAAACAAGATACCTTGATAACGACATCATTGAGATATTAGAGGATTTTTCGACCAAAGCCAAAAACAAGAATATCAACATAAAGTTAATTTCTGAACGAGGTATTGTGGAAAATCCACCTAGTTATATAGAATTTTTTAAACTAAGACCAAAAACATCAGCATAATTATGAAAGCACAAACAAAAGAAACACAGGCAGCAATGATTCCTGCCTCTGCGTTGCAAGCTTTAAAAGACGGTAACGAAAGATTCGTAAATAATCAAATGGCCAATAGAAATCTAAATAGTCAGGTTTCTGATACGGCTTCTGGGCAATATCCATTTGCTACAGTCTTGCATTGTATTGATTCTAGAGTCTCTGCCGAATTATTGTTTGATCAAGGTATAGGGGATGTTTTCAGTATTCGTATCGCAGGAAACTTTGTAAACGAAGATATTTTAGGAAGTATGGAGTTTGCTTGCAAACTGGCAGGTACAAAGTTAGTAGTAGTACTTGGACATACCGCATGTGGTGCGGTTAAAGGTGCTTGTGATCATGCCCGACTAGGAAACCTAACGGCATTGATACACAAAATAGAGCCTGCAGTGGCCGCTGTAAAGCAGCCTGCCGATGATGAACAACGTACCTCTAAGAATATTGATTTTGTTAATGCCGTTTCCAAAAAAAATGTAGAGATGGCTATTGAAGACATTAGACATAGAAGCAGTGTTCTAAAAGAGATGGAAGACAATGGAGAAATTGCTGTTGTAGGTGCAATGTATGATATTGCTGACGGAAAAGTCCATTGGATGTGATATAGATTATTAGCAGAAACTTTCTAAAGGCCATTGATTAACATATCATTGGTCTTTTTTGTTAACACAAAATAACTATCTTGGATTAGAAATAAAATTAGAATAATTACTATTATGTTCAAACACATAAAAGGAGATCTTTTTGGAGGAATAACTGCAGGTATTGTTGCATTGCCATTGGCATTAGCTTTTGGTGTAAGTTCTGGTCTTGGTCCAAGTGCTGGATTGTATGGAGCCATATTCATAGCATTTTTTGCGGCCTTATTCGGGGGTACAAATACACAAATATCAGGTCCGACGGCCCCGATGACTGCGGTGAGTATGATTGCCATAGCAAGTATCATTGCTTTAAATGAAGGTGATATTTCAAAAGCATTGCCTATTATTTTAACCGTATTCCTGCTAGCAGGTTTAATGCAAATAGCCCTAGGAGGTTTGGGTCTTGGCACCTACATAAAGTATATTCCTTATCCTGTAGTTTCTGGATTTATGACTGCTATTGGAATAATTATTTTGGTCACACAAATACTCCCTGCGATTGGCTATTACCCAAAAGAAGATTCAGAATATGTAACTCAATTCAAACCAGCAGCCAAGGAAAAAATATTAGAAAGCTTTCTAGCCGAGAATAAAGAAGACCGTTTCCTAACACCAGAAGATTTTAAACAGACCATTGTAAAAGCGGAGACGATAACAGAAACTGCTATCTTAAAGGAAGCCGAAACTTTAGCTGCTAATAATGCATCTGGTGTTCTGGGTACTTTTAAGGTTTTAGGGAATGCTTTTAAAAATATTAATTGGTTAGAATTTGTTTTGGCCCTTGTTACCATTATTATAATCTACGGCTTTAAACGCATTACAACAGCAATACCCAGTACCTTAGTAGCCTTGGTAGTCGTCACTGGTATTGCCTATGGTTTTGGTCTAAATTATAGACCAATCCAAGAAATTCCGGGTGGTCTTCCAGTTCCAAATTTTGAAATATTTACCAAATTTAAAATTGGAAATATCCTACCCTATTTTTTTACGGCATTAACATTAGCCCTTTTAGGAGCAATAGACTCCCTGCTAACTTCTGTTATCGCAGATAATATGACGCAAACTAAGCACAAACCAAATAAGGAACTTGTTGGACAAGGTATAGGGAACAGTATTGCAGCCCTATTTGGAGGTATACCAGGAGCTGGTGCAACTATTAGAACCGTAATTAACATAAAGTCTGGTGGTAAAACTCGTCTTTCAGGTATGATTGCAGCTGTACTCCTTCTAATAATTTTACTCGCACTAGGTCCTGTGGCATCGCAAATACCCGCAGCAGTATTAGCAGGAATTTTAATTACCGTTGGTATTGGCGTGATGGATTATAAAGGTCTTAAAGCCATACCCTATTTACCAAAAGACATCAAATTTGGACCCTTAAAATTAAGCTCAGAAGTTATAATTATGGTGCTAGTATTTGTGCTTTCATCTATTTGGAATTTGGTATATGCTGTAGGTATTGGACTTGTTTTTGCTTCTCTTTTATTTATGAAAAAAATTGGAGATCTTACTGCAGAACGCTCCAACATTGCGTCTTTAGAAGAAGTTCCATGGGCAGATGAAAAAGATTTTCCATCCAAATTAAAAGAAGAAGTCTTTATTAAGCATGCAAATGGTCCTTTATTTTTTGGTTCAAATAATGAGTTTCAAATATTAGCTGATCAAATTCCCGATACGGCAAATACTGTGATTATTCGAATGGATAAAATGCACTATATGGATCAATCTGGGTTATATACTATGGAAGAGATAGTACAAGAACTAAAAAAAAACACCATAACTGTGTTATTAGTAGATATCCAAAACCAACCTAGGCTGATGATGGAAAAAATTGATATTATTCCAGATTTAATCCCCCAAGAACACATCTTTAAAACCTTTGAGGCTTGCTTGAAATGGGTTAAAGAAAACATTAAAGATATAGTATAGCCTATATTTATCAAAACTAGGAGAAGGATTAAAAAAGAACTAAATTTGTCCGCTAATAGTGCCATCAATCATGATTGAGACCATAAAAGAACATTTGGCTGAAGTTGAAAAGTTCTCTTCTACTTCAAAAGATGAAATTGAGAATTTCCGAATTAAGTATCTAGGTAAGAAAGGCTTGCTTAATGACTTCTTTGCTGAATTTAAGAATGTTCCTAATGAGCAGAAAAAGGAGTTTGGACAGGTTATCAATCAGTTAAAGATTACTGCTACTGAAAAGGTAAATTCCTTGAAGGCAGCATTAGAAAATCAATTAGATACTACGGGTAAATATGGTGATTTAACCCGCCCTGGGGAACCTATAGAAATTGGTGCAAGACACCCTATTTCAATCGTAAAAAACCAGATTATCGATATTTTTTCAAGAATTGGTTTTAATGTGTCTGAAGGTCCAGAAATAGAAGATGATTGGCATAATTTTACGGCACTGAATTTACCAGAATATCATCCTGCCAGAGATATGCAGGATACATTTTTTATACAAACAGATCCAGATATTTTACTGCGTACTCACACCTCATCGGTACAAGTGCGTTATATGGAGAATAACAAACCTCCTATTCGAACTATTTCTCCAGGCAGGGTATACAGAAACGAGGCTATCTCGGCTCGTTCGCACTGCTTTTTCCATCAGGTAGAAGGGCTTTACGTTGACAAGGATGTTTCATTTGCTGATTTAAAGCAAACGCTACAATACTTTACTTCAGAGCTATTTGGGAAGTCAAAAATTAGACTTCGCCCTTCGTATTTCCCATTTACAGAACCAAGTGCAGAAGTAGATGTGTATTGGGGACTAGAAACCGAAACAGACTATAAAATGACCAAAGGAACAGGTTGGTTAGAAATTATGGGCTGTGGAATGGTAGATCCTAATGTTTTAACCAATTGCGGCATAGACCCTGAAGTCTACTCAGGTTTTGCTTTTGGTATGGGTATAGATCGTATCGCACTATTACTTCATCAAATTTCTGATATTCGTTTATTGAGCGAAAATGATGTGCGGTTTTTAGAGCAGTTTAGAAGTGCGTTATAGTACCACTTTATGAAAAAGGATATAGAAGTCCCTATTGTTAAGGATGTTTATGTAGCTATAGTACATGAGTGGAATAAAGAATTTCTTTCCAAAGACTGGAATGCCTATATTTTAAACAATCGTGAAACGCCTATTGAAATGGCACTAGTGGTATCTAAAGGATACGATGGCGACCGCAAAACCTCAACCATGCGTTATGCTTTTGGTCTTGTAAAAGCCAAAGAATATGAAAAGATAGAAATGGTAACCGAAGACGTACTAGGTTTGACCAATGAATTTTATGTAACCTATTATGCTGATGATAAGTTGTATGAAAAACGTTTTCTTTTTGAGAAAAATAGTGTTTCTGAAAAGAATTTAGTTCAAATTCCTCTTTTGGAGCAAGATGGAATTCTTGCTGAATAGAACTTAAAAACTTATTTCCAATTTGAATAAGGTTTCTTGCTCAATTGTGAATTGTAATATTTTATTTGTCCCGTTACCTCTTCTCCCAACCAGTCTGGTTTTTCAAAAGCCTCATTTTCATGTTGCAATTCAATTTCAGCAACTACTAATCCCTTATTAAGACCTAAAAATTCGTCAACTTCAAAAATGTGTTTCCCCACTGAAACTTCAAAACGTATTTTTTCAAGAACACTAGGTTCACATAAATCTATTAAACTAGCGGCTTCTTTATATCTAATTTCCTTTTCCCATTCAAAACGGGTGGTGCCTGTAGCGTTACTTTTTCCTTTTACAGTTAAGTAGCCCTCATCTCCTCTAATTCTAACACGTACTGTCCTTTCTGGGTCCGTATTTAAAAAGCCTTGAATAATTTTGGTTCGGGATTTAACTTCCCTTTTATAAGTGTCTGATTTTACCAAAAATTTTCGCTCTACTTCTATATGTTTCATCCATCTAAATATAGCCTAAATTTGATGTATGGGCTTTGATTTTCCATTACGAAAGATTATTCATGTAGATATGGATGCTTTTTATGCATCTGTAGAACAACATGACAATCCTGAACTTAAAGGAAAACCTATCGCTGTTGGTGGAGGTTCTAAACGCGGGGTCGTCTCCGCTGCTAGTTATGAAGCACGTAAATTTGGTGTTCGCAGTGCCATAAGTGGTTATATCGCGCAACGCAATTGTCCTGATTTAATCTTTGTAAAACCCAGATACGAACGTTACAAGGAGGTTTCCCAACAAGTTAGAAGCATCTTTTTTGAGTATACAGATTTAGTAGAGCCTCTTTCTTTAGATGAAGCTTATTTAGACGTTACTCAAAATAAAAAGGGAAATCCGTCTGCTACCTTAATCGCAGAAGAAATTCGTGGAAAAATACTTGACAAAACTGGTCTTACGGCTTCTGCAGGAATTTCTATTAATAAATTCATTGCTAAAATAGCTAGCGATTATAACAAACCTAATGGCCAAAAAACTGTAAACCCAGAAGAGGTACTAAAATTTCTAGAAGACCTGGAAATTCGTAAATTCTATGGAGTGGGTAAAGTAACTGCAGAAAAGATGTACAAACTAGGCATTTTCACTGGTAAGGATTTGAAACAAAAGCCTCTTGAGTTTCTTGATACCAACTTTGGCAAAAGCGGTAAGTTTTATTACGATGTTGTTCGTGGTATTCACTTAAGCGAAGTTAAGCCTCACCGGATTCCAAAATCTGTAGGTGCAGAACGTACTTTTAACGAAAACCTTAGTAGTGAAATTTTCATGCTTGAAAAGCTTGAAAATATAGCTGTTGAGCTAGATAGACGACTTCAAAAATCTAAAATCGCAGGAAAGACAATTACACTTAAAATTAAGTACAGTGATTTTACGCTCCAGACCCGTAGCAAAACGCTTCCTTATTTTATAGCTAAAAAAGACTTAATTCTAGAAACCGCAAAAGAGCTTTTATATCAGGAAAGTTTAGAAAATTCCGTACGCTTGCTAGGCATTTCATTGGCAAACCTTAACACAGATAAAAAGAAACCCAAAAAAGATACACAACCAGATCAGTTATCCGTGCAATTGCGTTTTGATTTTTAAAATCCCTTAACAGAAACAGTTAAAAACCATATTATTATTGAAGAAAAGAAAATGCCAACAGCGTTTGCCATAAATGCCTTTTTGCGTTCTATTTTAAATAGATAAGCGGCAATAGTCCCTGCATAGACCCCGGTCCCTGGCAAAGGAACCATTACAAATAGCACAAGTCCAAAAAAACCAAACTTTTTAATCTTATCTCTACTCCCGATTTTTGCTCGTTGTGCTACCCAAACTGCTGCTTTCTTATAAGGTCGCCATTGTACAAGAATTTTGTTCACATAATCTAAAAAGAACATCATTATAGGAAAGACTAATAGATTTGCTAAAAAGCAGGCAAAAAAAACCAAGTAACTATTTACACCTTTCGCAATCCCGTAAGGGATGCCAACTTTAGATTCCCCAAAGGGCGAAATACTCCAAAGTATAGAGATAATTAAATCTTCGACCACAGCTATAATTTGCTGCAAAGCTACGTTTGAAAAATACTTTATACTCTACTATAAAGCCTAAAAATTGATTAAATTTTTTAGTAATCCCAAAATGTTAGAAATTCTCGTAACTCGAAAGGAAAAATAGTGATTTACAAGATAGACAGACCAGTCTTTTTTAGTATTTTTAAAGCATGAAGAAAACTAATATTAAGCAACATATTATTAATGTCGCAAGCAAGCTTTTTTATGTTAATGGTTACAATTCCACTGGTATTAATGAAATTATAGCTAAATCTGAAATTGCTAAGGCCACGCTTTACCATCACTTTAAGTCCAAAGAAGATATTTGTGTTGCTTATTTAGAACAAAGACATAAAAGTTTTCTAGAAGATTTAAAAGAATTTATTCCTAAAGCAAATTCAAGTAGACAACAATTGCTAAGTATTTTTGACTATTTAAGGGAGCTATATCGTAAAGGAGATTTTTACGGGTGTTGGGGTATAAAAACTTTAGCTGAGTTGCCTCCTGAAAATCAAAAAATCTTAAGTGTAATTCAACGTCAAAAAAAAGAGCTCCTACTGTTCTTAGGAGAAATTGTTGGAGATAATATCGCTAATATTTCGATTGCGGAAACTGAGAAAATATCAGGGGGTATTTATCTTCTTTATGAGAGTGCAATTACAGAAAGCCATCTTCATAAAAACGATTGGCCTATTCACCTTGCAAAGAGTATAGCACCTTCTTTATTTGCAGAATCTAAATTAATACAATAAAAAAAACCCTGTCACTATAAAAGTTACAGGGCTTTTTAAACACTTAAAAACTTATTTTACTATCAACGTATTATCAGTTGATGTTGGGTTCAAAGGACAAAAATAAACATACTCTCCCTTACTTAATGTTGTTGCTTTAGAAGTTTGAGTAGAATTAGTCCCTACTGGTGCTGTTACATAAGCTGTCTGAATATGATTCTTTGCATCGCTAATGTCTTTCCCTTTTTCTACCAATACAAAACCAACATTATGATCTACTCCATTATTGGCAATTTCAAATATGTAAGTACCTTCAGATACTGTTACTTGCTTCTGGGTAAATTCTCCCTCTGTCTGTTCTAATGAGATTGTTTTTACAGCCTTACTCGTCATCTTATCCTTCATCATTTTATCCTGAGCGTTAGCTGTAAAAACTGTTCCTACTGCTAATACTAAAATTGCTACTACTTTTTTCATCTTTATTGTTTTTAAAATTAATACTTAATTATACTGTTGCAACTTTTAATGGTTGCGCTATTGGAAAATCAACTGGAACTTCAGTTGTATTGTTTATATAGTTAGATATAGTCTTATCTCCTACTAAAACTATAGTGTCTATTAGGTTTTCTTTGGTCCATCCTGCTTCAAAGAAGTTCTCTAATACTTCTGGACTTGTCGCTCCTCTATTCTCTGTTATGTTCTTTGCCAGTTTTGCTAAAGCATCTAGTCTGTTATCAAAAGAGGCTTCTCCAGCTCTTAATTCTAATATTTGTTCATCTGTAAATCCATTCATTTTTCCTATGGCGGTATGCGCAGACAAACAGTAAACACAATTATTTACTTCACTAACAGCTAAATTCACAACTTCTTTTTCTTTTGTCTTTAAAGACGTTTTAGCATTTGATAGGTTTAGATAATTACCTAATGCATTTTCTGAATGCGCATAGGTTGCGAATAGGTTAGGCACAAAACCAACAGCTTTTTCTAAGTTGTCAAAAATTGCTTGATTGTTACTACTTACTTCTTCTCTTTTAGGTATATTAAATGTGCTCATAGTTTTATTTATTTAAATTGTTCTATAAATGGTTTCTCTACATCACAATAAAAATCATGATGGTATTTTTTCTCGCAATGTCCTTCAGCTGAAATGATTTGTACTGCGGGTTTTTTAGATGTTCTAAATATCTCAATAAGATTAAAAATCGACTTCTGTGCTACATTCATTGCTATTAATTTTAATTACACTGCAAAGATGTCGCTAAACAAAGCCTGTTTGTTAGTAGTGATTTCCCGACCACTTACCAAAATTTCCCTTAGGTAGAAAATTCAGCCTTTTCCCGGTATTGTGAAGGTGTTAATTGGGTCATTTTTTTAAAAAAACGACTAAAATGCGCTGGATCATTAAAACCTAAGTCATAAGCTATTTCCTGATTTTGCTTATCTGTAAAGTGGATGAGACGTTTTGCCTCTAGTGCTAACCTATCTAAAATAATCTGTTGTGGAGACTTATGGTTATAAATTGAAAAAAGATTAGAAAGTGTTTTAGGGGATTTAAAAAGAAGGTCTGCATAATCACTTACTTTTCTTTTGGTCTTGTAATGAAGGTCAACCAAATAATTAAATTTACGAATCACATCTATTTGGTCATTATTAAGTTCTTTAACGATAAGTTGTTGTTTTGCCAAACGGGTGCTCATAATAATAAGTCTCTTGAGCATCATTTGAAGCATGTCTCCTTGTATCTTATCTGGCGTAGAAAATTCTTCTACAAAAACATCATATAAACTATCGAATCGTTTTTGTTGTTCTGGCGGAATTGTAATAACTGGTAAATCTTGTGTTCCAAAAAACAAAATTCCATTACACGAAACCTCTTCATCATGATCAGAAATACAATAAAATTCTCTATTAAATAAAAATGCAGTCAGTGGAAGTTTAGATTTATTAAAAGAAATATGCTGTAAATAAGTAGTGGTTACTATTTGGTTAGGAAGTAAATTAAAGTGAATTCCATCTACTTCTATACAAACAGCTTCTTTATTCCTATTCCATAGCAATTTAATGGTCCCGTCTGTTAGAGAAAATCGTTTTTCATTATTCTTAATGTCATCTGTTAAACCTAAGATAGAGTTTAATTTATTTTCTCTAAATTCTAATTTCATAATTGTATTTATGATTGAAAGTCAATAAAATTAACCTATTAGTCCATTTTTTCTGTTGATTCTTACAGACAATATGCATCAATTTGAGCGGAATAGATTGAACAAAAATGTTAATCCTTCCCATAAATTTTAGTGCATTTCCAACTTTTTATAGTATTGATGTATGGAAGAGATACAACATTACGATAAAGCTGCACATAAATTCTATAATGGGCAGCGTTTTAATGCCCTCCCAATTACCACCTGGGACTTGTTTGCAGAACAGTTTAGAATAACTGGAGAAGGTTTAAGTGATATCGTAAAATTCACAAAACTTGCTGAAGGAAATAAATGGGATGCCACTATCCCTTTTAAGCAAGAAATTTTAGATAAAAACCATATTGTTGTAGTAACGGATGCTTCTTTAAATATTGTTCACGCTTCACAAAATATTCATCAGATGAACGGATATACTTCTGAAGAACTTATAGGCAAAAAACCTAAAATGTTCCAGGGAGAATTAACTTGCCAAGAAACCTCACGTAAAATTGGAAAAGCAGTAAGAGAACGGATTCCTTTTGAAGCTACTATTCTTAACTACAGAAAAGATGGGTCTACCTATAATTGTTGGATTAAAGGCATGCCTATTAAAGATATTACTGGAAAAGTTGTAAACTTTATTGCATTTGAAAAAGAAGTGGCCTAGGCTACTCCATTTCAGTCACTCTTAAGGTGTTTACCATTCCTTTAGCTTTAATTGGCATTGCCGCCAAACTAACAACCATATCACCTTTCTTTAAAAAGCCTCTTTCATTGGCTATCTTATTCACGTCTTCTATGGTATCATCCGTTGAGACAAACTTATCATAAAAGAACGCTTTAACCCCCCATAAGAGGTTTAATTGAGTTAAAATTCTTCTATTAGAAGTAAATACCAAAATATGAGAACTTGGCCTCCAAGCTGAAATCTGAAAGGCAGTATAACCACTGTTTGTTAAGGTAGAAATTGCTTCTGCTTGAATCTCATTTGCCATCAAAGATGCATGATAGCAAATAGATTTTGTGATATATCTTTTTGTGCGAATATGTGGTGGACTTTGTGGTACGGATATCAAATCTGAGCCTTCCACACTTTTTAGAATGCTGGCCATCTTCTCAATTACTTGAACGGGATAATTACCAACTGAAGTTTCTCCAGATAGCATTACAGCATCGGCACCATCCATAACAGAGTTTGCAACATCATTTACTTCTGCTCTTGTTGGTGTTAAACTAGTTATCATTGTTTCCATCATCTGTGTCGCAATGATTACAGGTATTCTTGCCCTTTTGGCTGTAAGAACCAATTTCTTTTGGATTAGAGGAACTTCATGAGCAGGAACTTCAACTCCCAAATCACCACGTGCAACCATTAAACCATCGCAATAAGCAACAATCTTTTCAATATTTTCTACAGCTTCTGGCTTTTCAATTTTTGCAATTATTGGAATCTTATGCTCAGAATGTTCCTTGATTATATTTTGAAGGTCTATTAAATCTTGACTAAAACGCACAAAGGACAAGGCTATCCAATCTACTTCCTGAGAAATAGCAAAAATGGCATCCTTTACATCTTTCTCTGTTAGTGCGGGCAGTGATATATTGGTGTTTGGAAGGTTAACTCCTTTCTTAGATTTTAAAGGACCTCCCTGTATAACTTTAGCTTTTACCTCATCTTTCCCGTTAGTAGAAAGCACCTCGAACATTAGTTTACCATCATCTAATAAAATACGTTCTCCAGCTTTAACATCTTTAGGAAAATTGTCATAGTTCATGTAAACTCGTTCAGAATTACCTTCAAAAGGTTTTCCGGTGAAAAAAGAAATTTCGTCTCCAGGGGCAACTACGACTTCACCTCCCATTACTCCAACTCTTAGCTTAGGTCCTTGTAAATCCGCTAAAATAGAAGTATGCTTTCCTGTTTCCTCATTAAGTTCTCGAATCATTTTAATACGTTCGATAACATCATCATAATTAGCATGGGAAAAGTTGATGCGAAATACATCTGCACCTTCTTCCATCATACGTCTTAAAACTTTTTTATTACTTGTTGCTGGTCCTAGAGTTGCAACTATCTTAGTTTTTTTCTTAGTTGGCATTTTTAGAAAATTAAGTTTCTTTTTGATTTTAAAGTATCCACATCAATACTATAGGCCGTAACTACTTTTGGAATCAAATTAATTTTTTTTATTGCTTCGTTTAATAAGCTGGTGTCTTCTGCTTCTATTTTTAAGAAATAATCTACTTCTTTACGTTCTTTTACCAGATGTAATGTATTTATTGCTATTTCATTTGAGAAAATTCCAAAAGATTCGTTTTGTTTTTCTTCCTTTACACTATTAGATATAAGTGTCCAATAATGATCATTTAATTCATCTTTCCATTCGTAAATCGGAAAAGATTCTAACCATTCATCTTTATCCTCATCATCTTCTTTCTTTTCTTCCCTTCTACTTAATCGAAGTTTAATTGCGTTATTTAAATGATAGGCTATTGCGTAACTTTCTAAACCACAATGCATAGCAATGAGTTTAAAAGAATCGTCATAGAGCTCTGCCGATATCTTATGCGTTGTCACCATTAAATTTAAGCGAATTGTAAATATAGAACTAATACATAAACCAGCCTAGTTGTGGTCAGTCTTTACAACTCTAAAAGAGAGCGAAAACGTTTGAGTTTACGTTTTTTTAATATTTTAAGGGTTGTCTATTTTGTCTTGTAGGGCAAAATAAGCCCGTTTCGATGCCTTTTCTTCTGCCTTTTTTTTAGATGTTGCCCTAGCTTTCGCAGTTATTTTATCTCCAATAGTAAGTTTGACTGCAAAATGCTTTAAAGCATCGTTTCCCGTATCTTCATATACATCATAGTCAAAATTCTTTTTTTGTTTTTGACACCACTCTATAACAAGGCTTTTATAGCTTATTACCTTACCTTCTAGCTGTTCAATATCCACATAAGGTTCAATTACCTGGCTTTGGATAAATTTTTCACAATATTTATATCCTTTGTCCAAGTAAATGGCACCTACCAAAGCTTCAAAAACATTGCCATGGATATTTTCACCAAAATGCGATTTTGGAATACGACTTTCCACAAATTTTAAGAGTTCTAAATCTTTTCCAAGCTCATTTAAATGTTTTCTGCTAACAATTTTAGAACGCATTTTAGTCAAATATCCCTCGTCCCCTTCAGGAACTTCATTATAAAGGTGTTTAGAGATAATAGTTCCCAGCATGGCATCTCCTAAGAATTCTAATCTCTCGTAATTCATTGGATTGCCTTTCTTATCCCTCTTGTTTACTGATCGGTGAAGAAATGCTTTTTTATAAAAGCGAATGTTCTTAGGTGTAAAGCCTAAAATTTTTTTTATGCCCCAAAAAAAACCCCCATCCGTTCTTGGATGGGAATTAAATATTTTTGGATAAAATTTCATATGTAATATTAGCCAATTTTTTTGAACAAAACACAAGCATTGTGTCCTCCAAAGCCAAATGTATTGCTCATAGCAACATTTACTTCTCTTTTTTGTGCTTTATTCAGCGTCAAGTTTAACGAGGGGTCTATATTTTCATCTACCGTAGTATGATTAATTGTTGGAGGAACTATATTATGCTTCATGGCAAGAATAGAAGCAATAGCTTCAATAGCTCCCGCAGCGCCAAGTAAATGTCCCGTCATAGATTTGGTAGAATTAATATTAATATTGGTTGCATGAGAACCAAATACTTTAGAGATAGCTTTCAATTCAGCGACATCTCCTAACGGTGTAGAGGTACCATGTGTATTAATGGCGTCCACATCTTCTGCTTTTAAACCAGCATTTTCAAGACAATTCTCCATTACTTTAACAACTCCTATTCCTTCTGGGTGCGGTGCCGTCATATGGTATGCATCACTTGAAAGCCCACCACCTAAAACCTCTGCATATATTTTTGCTCCTCTAGCTTTTGCATGCTCGTATTCTTCAAGAATTAAAGCTCCCGCTCCTTCTCCTAAGACAAAACCATCTCTAGTAGCATCAAAAGGTCTTGAAGCTGTTTCTGGACTATCATTTCTAGTCGATAATGCATGCATGGCATTAAATCCACCCATTCCCGCAATAGTAACAGCAGCTTCACTACCACCGGTAACCACAACGTTGCAATGTCCTAAACGAATATAATTTAAAGCGTCTATCATGGCATTTGCAGAAGATGCACAAGCCGAAACTGTAGTATAGTTTGGCCCCATAAAACCATGTTTAATTGATATATTGCCCGGGGCAATATCAGCAATCATTTTTGGTATAAAGAAAGGATTAAAACGTGGTGTTCCATCACCAGCGGCAAAATTTATTACTTCGTTTTGGAAAGTTTCTAACCCTCCTATTCCTGCGCCCCAAACAACTCCTACCTTAAACTTATCGACTTTGTCTAAATCTAAGCCTGAATCGGCAATAGCTTCGTCTGAAGAAACAAGCGCATATTGGGCAAAGCGATCTAGCTTTCTAGCTTCTTTTCTATCAAAAAAGTTTAATGGGTCAAAATCTTTAAGTTCGCAGGCAAATTTTGTTTTGAACTTTTCTGTATCGTAATACGTAATAGGGGCCGAACCGCTTTTCCCTCTTATAAGTCCGTCCCAATAAGTCTCAATATTGTTTCCGATGGGCGTTAATGCTCCTAATCCGGTAACGACGACTCGCTTTAATTCCATAGAACTAATTTTTTAACCTATTCCGCCTTAAATTAAAAAAAATTATCCATGTGGGTATTACCACATGGATAATTTACAATCTTTAGTAAGATATCATAAAATTACTTAGCTTCTTCTATATAGCTTGTTGCTTGACCTACGGTTGCAATGTTTTCCGCTTGATCATCTGGAATTTGAATATCGAATTCTTTTTCGAATTCCATAATAAGTTCCACAGTGTCTAATGAATCTGCACCTAAATCGTTGGTAAAACTTGCTTCAGGTACCACCTCATTTTCATCAACTCCTAATTTATCAACGATGATAGCTTTTACTCTTGATGCAATGTCTGACATAATAATATTGGTTTTAAAAAATTTAATCGGGGCAAAAATATAAAACTTTGGATTAAATACATCATTTGTCGATAAAATGTGCTTTAAATTACCTTTTTTTAAGTGTAACAAACTTAATTTAGCTGTAATCTATAACGGTTTTTATAACCGACTATGAATAGTATGAAACGAATTATAATACTTGCTTCAGGTTCTGGTTCTAATGTGGAAAATATCATTAATCATTTTCGTACTAACGCCTATATCGAAGTAGCTGCAGTGCTTACTAATAAAAATACCGCTCCTGTTATTGAGCGTTGCAAAAGGCTAAAAGTTCCAGCAATTTACTTTAACAAATCTGCCTTCATAGATTCAAATGTGATTTTAGACTTTTTAAATTCTCAAGAACCAGATTTAATTGTTTTAGCCGGGTTTTTATGGAAAATTCCTGAAAATCTTGTAGCTTCTTTCCCTAATAAAATAGTAAATATCCACCCTGCTTTGCTTCCGAAGTATGGAGGAAAAGGAATGTATGGTAGTAAAGTGCATGAGGCAGTAAAAGAAAATGGAGAAACCGAAACGGGGATAACCATTCACTTTGTAAATGAAAATTACGATGAGGGAGCCATTATATATCAAGCTAAAACCAATCTATTGCCTAATGATACTCCAGAACAAATAGCTGAAAAAGTACATGCTTTAGAGTATGAGCATTTTCCTAAAGTATTAGAAAAACTACTCCTTCCTAATGGCTAAAAAACAAAAATTTTATGTGGTTTGGAAAGGTAAGCGTCCAGGTATTTTTGAGTCTTGGGACGACTGTAAAGCACAAATAAAAGGGATAAAAGGAGCAGAATACAAATCTTTTTCAACATTTGCCGAAGCAAAAAAAGCTTTTAACGGAAATTACCTCGAGTATAAAGGAACAAAAAAAGGAAAGCCTTCACTTACGCCAGAAGAATTATTAAAAATTGGGGAACCCAATATGCACTCTATTTCAGTTGATGCGGCTTCAAGTGGAAATCCCGGAGTAATGGAATACCAAGGCGTAGATACCAAAACCAAAAAGAAACTGTTCAAGCAAGGGCCTTTTAAAGAGGGAACCAATAATATAGGAGAGTTTTTAGCTTTAGTACACGGGCTCGCTTTTTTAAAGGAACAAAAAAGTGACCGCATTATCTATACAGACTCACGCATTGCAATGGGTTGGGTTAGAAAAAAGATGTGTAAAACAAAGTTAAAACCTAACGCTAAAAACAAAACTGTCTTTGAACTTGTAGCACGCGCCGAAAAATGGTTAAAAACAAATTCTTACAATACACCAATAGTAAAATGGGAAACAAAAGCATGGGGTGAAATCCCTGCAGATTTTGGAAGAAAATAGTTCTAGAAAATCGCCATATATTTGCAGCAAAATTCTAATTGAATGGGCAAACTTTTGATTGTAGGTTCCCTAGCCTTCGACGCCATTGAATCACCTTTTGGAAAAACAGATAAAATTCTGGGGGGGGCTGCTACATTTATTGGTCTTGCAGCTTCAAAATTTGATGTTGATTCATCAATTGTATCTATAGTTGGTGAGGATTTTCCTCAGGAGTACTTTGACTTGCTTACGGATAGAAATATTGATATTTCTGGTGTAGAAATCGTAAAAGGTGGAAAGACCTTCTTTTGGAGTGGCAAATATCATAACGATATGAATACCCGTGATACACTCGTTACAGAACTAAATACTTTAGCTGATTTTAATCCTATTGTTCCAGAGAATTACAAAGACGCTGGTGTAGTAATGTTAGGGAATTTACATCCTAGTGTGCAACTCAGCGTAATTAATCAGATGAAAAAGCGACCAAAACTTATCATTTTGGATACCATGAATTTTTGGATGGATAATACGTTAACGGAGTTATTAGAAGTCATTAAAGAAATAGATGTTATTACCATAAATGATGAGGAAGCTAGGCAATTAACAGGAGAATATTCCTTGGTTAAAGCTGCAGAGAAAATACATACAATGGGACCAAAATATGTAGTTATTAAAAAAGGGGAACACGGGGCTTTATTATTTCATTACCAGCATATCTTTTTTGCTCCTGCTTTACCTTTAGAAGAAGTATTTGACCCTACTGGGGCAGGCGATACTTTTGCAGGTGGTTTTGCTGGATATTTGGCAGCAACAGAAAATATTTCGTTCGAGAATATGAAAAATGCAGTAATACATGGTTCCAATCTAGCCTCTTTTAGTGTAGAGAAGTTTGGCACAGATCGTATGCAGGCTTTAGATAAACAGGAAGTTGATAATAGATTGCATCAATTTAAAGCATTGACACAATTTAATATTGAATTACAATAACTCAACGCCCTGATAATTCGGGGCGTTTTTATTTTATAGAAAGCATGAGTGATGCTATTAAGCACGAATGTGGGATTTCATTAATTCGATTGTTAAAACCTCTCGAATACTATAAAGAAAAATACGGTACAGCCTTTTACGGTGTAAACAAAATGTACCTGATGATGGAGAAGCAGCACAATCGTGGCCAAGACGGTGCTGGTTTTGCTAGTATTAAGCTTGATATGAATCCTGGGGAACGCTATATGAGTAGGGTTAGGTCTGCCGAACAACAGCCCATCCAAGATATTTTTAAGCAGATTAATGATAGAATAAATAAATCCCTTACCGAAAATGAAGGGTTATTCAAAGATGTTTCAAGACAGAAAAAAGAAATTCCATACATAGGTGAACTTTTATTAGGTCATGTTCGTTATGGGACTTTTGGAAAAAATAGTATTGAAAGTGTACATCCTTTTTTAAGACAAAATAACTGGATGCACCGTAATTTGATTGTTGCAGGTAATTTTAATATGACCAATGTTGATGAACTTTTTGGCAACTTGGTAGAGTTGGGTCAGCACCCAAAAGAAATGGCAGATACCGTTACGGTCATGGAAAAAATAGGTCATTTTCTAGATGATGCTGTTGCCAAGATATACAAGCAAATAAAAAAAGAAGGTTATAATAAAAGAGAGGCCACGCCATTAATTGCGGATCGATTAAACTTAGCAAAAGTTTTACGGAAAGCCGCTAAAAACTGGGATGGTGGTTATGCCATGGGCGGTTTGGTTGGCCATGGAGATGCCTTTATGTTACGAGACCCAGCAGGAATAAGACCAAGTTACTATTATAAGGACGATGAAGTTGTTGTAGTTGCATCAGAAAGACCTGCGATACAGACAGTTTTTAACGTAAAATATGAAGATGTAAAAGAGCTTGACCCTGGTCATGCAATTATCGTTAAAAAGAGTGGTGCTGTTTCTTTTGAAGAAATCTTAGCTCCTACTGAACGGAAAGCCTGTTCTTTTGAACGTATTTATTTTTCTAGAGGTAGTGATAAAGAAATTTACCAAGAACGAAAAGAGTTGGGGAAATTGGTTTTTCCCCAAATTTTAAAAGCTATTGATAGTGATATACAGAAAACTGTCTTTTCATACATTCCTAATACAGCAGAAACTTCTTTCTTTGGAATGGTAAAAGAAGCTCAAAACTATTTAAATAGAAAAAAAGAAGAACAAATTCTAACTATAGGAGCTGCTATCACAAAGGACCAATTACATAAAATTCTTGAAGTTAGACCCCGAATAGAAAAAGTTGCTATTAAAGATGCTAAGTTGCGTACATTTATAACTCAAGATAGTAGCAGAGATGACCTTGTAGAGCATGTTTATGATATTTCTTATGGTTCTGTAAAGAAAGAAGATAATTTGGTCATTATTGATGATAGTATTGTTAGGGGAACTACTCTTAAAAAGAGCATTCTTAGAATGTTAGACCGTTTATCTCCAAAGAAAATAGTCGTTGTTTCATCTGCACCTCAAATCCGTTATCCAGATTGTTATGGTATAGATATGGCCAAACTTGAAGACTTTATTGCCTTTAAAGCAGCTCTAGTACTTCACCAGGAAAAAGGAACAACAAACCAAATCGAAGACATCTATAAAAAGTGTTTAACACAAGTAGATTCTAAAGACAAAGATGTTGTTAATTACGTCAAAGAATTTTACAAGCCCTTTACCGCTCAAGAGATATCGCAAAAGATAGGGGAATTACTAAGCTCATCTACTATTAATGCTGAAGTTCAAATTATTTATCAAACCATAGAAAACCTTCATAAAGCTTGTCCAAAAAATCTTGGAGATTGGTATTTTACTGGTGATTACCCCACTCCTGGAGGAAACAGGGTTGTTAACCGTGCTTTTATTAACTTCTTTGAAGGTAAAAATGAACGAGCTTATTAGTAGTAGCGTTTTATCCTATAGTTTGTGTAATTCATCGATGAAAACAACAATTCAACGTCATTTTGATTCTTTTGGAGGATGCAAAAGGTAAATTAGTACTTACCATAGCATAAGTAGGTTAAGTTCATGGTAAGATTTGGGGCAAAAAAGGTGGAGACTTCTCCGCCTTTTTTATTAGATTTTATTTATACTTTACATTTTGTACTCCTTTTCTTCAACTTTTATAAGCCATTAAATTAGAACTAGTATTTCAACTTAATAAAAGGAATCTCATCTAAAACCTTTTGTACGCCCCTATTACTACAATACATTTGAAGAACCATAGCATAAGTAGGTTAAGTTCATGGTAAGATTTGGGGAAAGAAGGCGGAGATATCTCCGCCTTCTTTATTTAATTCATATTCTTCTTCAAAATCTGTAACCCTCTTCTTTAGACTTTATAGTATAATTAAATTGATTAAGCATTTCAACCTAATAAAAGGGGGCTCATCTAAAACCTTTTGTATACCCTTATTACTACAATACATTTGAAGAACCATAGCATAAGTAGGTTAAGTTCATGGTAAGATTTGGGGAAAGAAGGCGGGGATATCCCCGCCTTCTTTATGTTTGAACATCAATGTTTTATCTCTTTATTTCCAAATAAAAAAGTTTACACTTCTATTTTCAAAGTCAAAAAATTGTTAAATATCCTTTGTTATTTCTCACAATACCAGTAATTTAGTATTGCCATAGCATAAGTAGGTTAAGTTTATGGTAAGATTTGGGACGAAAAGGGTGGAGATTTCTCCGCCCTTTTCTATTTCATACATTTGAGAATTTTTTCATAAAAAAAGCGCATCGAAGAGATGCGCTAAATTTTAATACAGGAAACTTATATCTTATTTACTAGCGGCATACAGCTCATTTACCTTATCCCAATTAATTACATTAAAAAAAGCAGACACATAATCTGGTCTTCTATTTTGATAATTTAAGTAGTATGCATGTTCCCATACATCTAGTCCTAAAATTGGATATCCTCCACAGCCTACACCTGGCATAAGCGGATTGTCTTGGTTAGGAGTCGAACAAATTTCAACTTTACCTCCTTTGTGTACGCAAAGCCAAGCCCATCCAGAGCCAAAGCGCGTTCCTGCAGATGCACTAAATTTTTCTTTAAAGCCATCATAAGAGTCAAAAGCTTCATCAATAGCATTACCCAATTCACCTGAGGGACTTCCTCCTCCATCTGGGGACATAATACTCCAAAAAAGTGAATGGTTATAAAAACCTCCACCATTATTTCTTACTGCTCCATTAGACATATCCAAGTTAGTAAGGATTGTATCTATCGATTTTCCTTCGAGTTCGGTTCCTGCAATAGCAGCATTTAATTTAGTTGTATATCCGTTATGGTGTTTTCCATGATGAATTTCCATGGTGCGAGCATCTATATGTGGTTCTAAAGCATCATGAGCATATGGTAAGCTAGGTAGTTCAAAAGGCATAATTGTGTGTTTTTAAGTTATTATTGTTGTCTTTCAAAAATACGGATTTTAACATAAAAATTCATCAAAATTTATGTTAAGAACACTATAAGAATGTGTAATTTGCAAGCAAAACACTTGCTCTCAAACGCCTTTAAAATATACAGTGCTTCTGCAGGGTCTGGAAAAACCTATCAACTTACCAAGGCATATTTAAGGCTAATCCTTTCCCCTTTTTCTAAACAAAAATATAGAGAGCTATTGGCAATCACCTTTACCAACAAAGCTGTTGCAGAAATGAAGGAGCGAATACTGGAAAGTCTTTACGCTTTTAGTTTAGATAAAAAACCAAAGAATAAGATAGCCCTTTTTAAAGATATGCTTTATGAGCTTCAGCTTACCCCGGATGAATTAAGCTTAAAAGCAGAAAAAGTTTTAAAGGAATTATTGCATAATTATGCATTTTTTGAGATTTCTACTATTGATAAATTTACTCACAAAATAATTAGAACCTTTGCTAGAGACTTAAAGATTTCTCAAGGGTTCGATGTAGTTTTAGATACTGATCTTCTTTTAGAAGAAAGCGTTGGAAGGTTATTAAACCGTGCGGGTGAAGATAAAATACTCACAAAAGTATTACTCGATTTTTCCATAGAAAAAATAGAAGATGATAAAAGTTGGAATATAGCTTATGACCTTTTCGAAATTGGAAAATTACTTTTTCAAGAAAACCACAGTACACATCTAAAAAATATTTCCGACAATAAAATAGAAGACTTTGTTAAGTTGCAAAAAGCACTTAAAACTAAAATCCTAAAAAGTAAAAGTATAATTAAGGAATTAGCGAATGAGTCATTGGGGCTTATCACTAAAAATGAGCTTGAATTTGCTGATTTTACTCGAAGTTCTTTCCCCAAATTCATGCAAGGGATTGTTGAGAACAATTCTAAAATTGATTTTAATGCCACATGGAAGCAAAATTTTGATATAAATCCGCTTTATAACAAAACAAGTGCAGACTCCATAAAAAATAAGCTCGATGGCCTACATCCACAATTTTCCAATCTTTTTAAAGGAATAAAAAAGCATTATTATGAACTGAGTTTTTTAACGAATTGCTATAAAAATATTGTCCCTCTTACTGTTTTAAATCAGATAGCAAAAGAGTTGGTTCAGCTTCAAAAAGAGAAAGATGTTTTACCAATTTCCGAGTTTAATTCCATAATTGCTAAAGAGATTAAAAACCAACCTGTTCCATTTATTTATGAGCGATTAGGGGAAAAGTATCGTCATTATTTTATAGATGAATTCCAAGACACATCGCAAATGCAGTGGCAAAATCTTATTCCCTTAATAAGTAATGCTATTGAAGGTGAAAATGAAAAAGGTGAAAGGGGATCTTTACTACTAGTTGGTGATGCTAAGCAAGCTATCTACCGCTGGCGAGGAGGGAGAGCAGAACAGTTTTTAAATCTTATAAACCTAACAACGAATCCTTTTGCGTTAGAACCAGAAGTAAAAAATTTAAGTGCCAACTGGCGGAGTAAGAAAGAAATTATAGATTTTAATAATAGTTTTTTTACATATTCTGCAAAAAGGCTCAATAATTTAAATTACAAAAAGTTATTTGAAGAGGGTAACAACCAAAAACCTAAAAAGCACGATACTGGCTATGTAGAATTACTATTTACCACCAAAGAAACTCAAGTTATTGAAGATTCTTACTGTGAAAAAACATTGGAAATTTTGCAAAGAGTTTTACACAACGGCTACAATCTAAAAGACGTCTGTATCCTAGTTAGGGATAATAAAAAAGGAACTTTATTAGCAGATTTTCTAACAAAAAAAGAAATTCCATTAGTATCGTCAGATTCACTATTATTAGTTAATAATAGTGAAATATCTTTCCTCATTTCTATTTTAAAATATTTAAATAACTCCGAAAATAACGAAGCCAAGTATTTTATTTTAGAATATCTATTTGATGATAGTAAAGAGTATAAACATGATTTTATAATTAAGAATTTAGAAAGTCTACCTTCTCTTCTAAACAATGTATATGGTTTTGAGATAGCAAAAGTAAAAAATAGTTCTACCTACGATATTCTAGAGCAAGCAATCGCTAATTTTAAATTAGCAGGACTTTCTGATGCGCATTTAGCCCAATTTATGGATGAAGTTTTTGATTTTTCGCAAAAAGAAGACTCAAGTATATTTTCATTTCTACGTTTTTGGGAGCGCAAAAAAGAAAAATTAAGTGTTAAAGCTCCCGAAAGCTTAAATGCTGTCCAGATTATGACTGTACACAAAGCAAAAGGCTTGGAGTTTCCTGTTGTAATTTTTCCATATGCGGATTCTAAGTTAATTGACCATAGATCTGGAAAATTATGGATTCCTGTTGAAGAAGAATTTTTCGAAGGTTTTAATGAACTCTTAATAAATTCTAACAAGGAACTGGCAAACTACAATTCAACAACAGAAGAAATCTATAACAATGAGTTAAGCAAGTTGGAATTAGATGCTTATAATGTGCTTTATGTAGCAATGACAAGAGCTAAAAATGCTTTATTCATCATCTCCAACATAGAAAACAAAAGAGACACCTATGCTGAGTTATTTATCGATTATCTAAAATATTTAGGAAATTGGAACGATATGCAGTTGCAATATAATTTTGGGAGTTTTGATAAAAACGAAGATATCAAGGAAAACAATGATGGGCCTCACCAAAGTATACCTTATACATATACCCAGAAAAGTGATTCTAGTTTCAATATGGTTACTAAGTCATCCATGTTGTGGGATAATGAGAGACAAGAAGCAATTCAAAAAGGGAATTTAATTCACAAAGCTTTATCAAAAATTTATACTCCTGATGATATTACCAATGTAGTTGCTTCGTTGGTTGATAATGGAGATATTAGTTCTTCAGATATTCCTGATGTAAAAGAAAAGCTTAGCCAAATTGTTAATCATCCTCAATTAAGCTCTTATTTTAAAGAAGACCTGATTATTTATAACGAAAAAGAGCTTTTAACTCCAGATGGTTTACTTTTTATACCAGATAGAATAGTTATAGAAAATGATAAGGCAATTCTTATTGATTATAAGACTGGAGCAAAAAGTGAAACACATAAAAATCAACTAAAAGAATATACTAGTATTTTAGAAAAAATGAACTATGTCGTCAAAGACATGATAATTGTATACATTAACGAAACAGTAAAGCCAATTTTTTTATAAATAAATACCATGTACGGAAAAATAAAAGAACACCTTCAGAAAGAATTAAACGAAATCCAAGAAGCTGGGCTATATAAGAAGGAAAGGATTATCACTTCCCCACAGGGAGCAATAATTAAAATCTCTACTGGAGAAGAAGTCATAAATTTTTGCGCAAATAATTATTTGGGCTTGTCAGCTCACCCAGCTGTTGTAAAGGCTGCTAAAGATACTTTAGATTCCCATGGTTTTGGAATGTCATCAGTTCGTTTTATTTGCGGAACACAAGACATCCATAAAGAATTAGAGGAAAAAATAGCAGAATTTTATAACACTGAAGATACCATTTTATATGCAGCTGCATTTGATGCTAACGGCGGTGTTTTTGAACCTCTGTTAACAGCAGAAGATGCTATTATTTCAGATTCTTTGAATCATGCTTCAATTATCGATGGCGTACGTCTTTGCAAAGCAAAGCGCTACAGATATGCCAATAATAATATGGAAGACCTAGAAAAACAACTGCAGCAAGCGAATAATGATGATGCTAGATTCAAAATTATAGTTACGGATGGTGTTTTTTCAATGGATGGATTACTGGCGCCATTAGATGCTATTTGTGATTTAGCAGAAAAGTATGATGCCTTGGTAATGATAGATGAATGCCATTCTGCTGGGTTTATTGGAGAAACAGGTAGAGGTACCTTAGAAGAAAAAGGTGTTTTAGAAAGAATAGATATTATTACAGGTACATTAGGCAAAGCACTTGGTGGTGCGATGGGAGGATATACAACTGGTAAAAAAGAAATTATTGAAATTCTAAGGCAACGTTCAAGACCTTATTTATTTTCCAATTCACTTGCTCCAGCAATTGTAGGTGCATCGATTAAGGTTTTTGATATGCTTAAAAATGATACTTCTTTAAGAGATAAGCTTGAAAAAAACACAGCGTATTTTAAAAATGGTATGAAACAAGCCGGTTTTGATATTGTTGATGGTGACTCTGCGATTGTACCTGTCATGTTATACGATGCAAAACTATCTCAGCAAATGGCAGATAAACTTCTTGAAAAAGGTATTTATGTCATTGGATTCTTTTACCCAGTTGTACCAAAGAACAAAGCCCGAATTAGAGTTCAACTTTCTGCTGCTCATGAAAAAGAACATTTAGACCTTGCTATAAAAGCGTTCATAGAAGTCGGAAAAGAGTTAAACATCGTTTAACTGCATGTTTTTTTCTATGTAATGCATTAAAAAAAACAAGTAATTGATTTTGTTAATAATTCTTAACAACTTACATTTGCAGCTGATAAACACTTAAACTTAAAATTTTGAGCATGAAACATCTTAGCAAATTTCTAGTCGTTGTACTACTGTTAGTAGGCTTTAATGGCCTACAAGCGCAAGACGAGAATAACCCTTGGCAAATCAGTTTTGGAGTAAACGCAATAGACGTTTACCCGACTAGTGATAATTCAACAAGTACTAACCTACCAGCTTATGAGACAGGTTCATTATTTAGTGAATTTTTTAATGCAAACGATCACTGGAATATTTTGCCTTCCATATCTTATGTATCTGTATCTAGATATATCGGTGACGGTTTTTCTGTTGGAGCAAGAGGTTCTTTAAATAGAATTGACAATTTAGGAGACGTTAGTGTAGATGATTTATCTCACTATGCTATCGATGGTACTATTAAGTATAACATTCTTAAAGATACAAAATTAGACCCTTTTGTGGAAATCGGTGGTGGTTACACATGGGTTGATGAAATTGGAGCTGGTACTGTTAATGGTGGTGTTGGTTTAAATTACTGGTTTTCTGATAACCTTGGTGTAACTGTACAAACACAGTACAAGCATGCATTCGAAGACTATGGTGTTAAACATTTTCAGCACTTAGCTGGTCTTAACATTCGTTTCGGTGGTACTGACACTGATGGTGACGGTATTTATGATAAAGATGATGCTTGTCCCGAAGTTGCTGGTCTTGAAGCATTCAATGGTTGTCCTGATTCTGACGGTGATGGCATAGAAGATGGTAAAGATAGTTGTCCTAACGCAGCTGGTTCTAAAGAAATGAATGGTTGCCCTGATTCTGATGGTGATGGTATTGCAGACAAAGATGATGCTTGTCCTAATGAAGCTGGTATAGCTGCTTTAGCTGGTTGTCCTGATGCAGACGGTGATGGCGTAGCCGACAAAGATGATTCTTGTCCTAGCGAAGCTGGACCTGCTGAAAATAAAGGATGTCCATGGCCAGATGCTGATAACGATGGCGTTCTAGACAAAGACGATCAATGTCCACAAGTTGCTGGTACTGTTGCTAACAATGGTTGCCCTGAAGTGACTGAAGAAGTACAAAAGCAATTGAACGATTATGCAAGAACTATCTTGTTTGATACGGGTAAAGCCTCTATAAAAGCAGAATCTACTTCAGTAATGGTTGATATTATTCAAATCTTGAGTGAATACCCAACCGCTAAATTTACTGTAGAAGGTCATACTGACAGTGTTGGTAGCGCTAAATTGAATCAATCTCTTTCAGAAAAACGTGCTAATTCAGTTCGTGATTTCTTAATTGACAAAGGAATTGGTTCAGATAGATTAACTGCTATTGGTTACGGTGAAGACAAGCCAATTGCTACTAACAAAACAAGAGCTGGTAGAACTCAGAATAGAAGGGTTGAAATCAACTTGGTAAAATAAGTTTAAGATAATTTTCTTAATAAAAAGCCTCAGCAAATTGCTGAGGCTTTTTTATTTTTAATACATGCGTAGTTTTTTAGAGAATGTCCTTTTCCAATTAAAAAATAAATGCGATAACTTAGAAAGCATAACATTTATAGTTCCTAGTAGAAGAGCTTCTATTTTCTTAAAAAGACACCTCTCTTCTCACTTAACAAAACCAATATTTGCACCTCATATATATAGTATAGAAGAATTTATAGCCAAGATGGCTAAAATAGATTATGCTACAAATACAGAACTTCTTTTTGAGCTCTATAATTCATACTCATCATTAGAGTTAGGCGAAAAAGATGATTTTGATTCTTTTCTAAAATGGGGACAAACACTACTCCAGGATTTCAACGAAATAAATAGATATCTAATAGACGAAAGCAGCTTATTCTCATACCTTGCATCAATACAAAAATTAAAGCATTGGGGGGTAGCTGATAAGAAAAGTGAACTTGTTACCAATTATCTAAATTTTTGGAATAATCTACCTACTATTTATCACCATTTCAATTCCAAATTGCTAGAGCAAAAGAAAGGATATCAGGGTTTAGTATATCAAAAAGCTTATGAAAACGTCGATAATTTTCTAAAACTGAATGCCAAAATTGATTTTGCGTTTATCGGATTTAATGCACTAAATAATGCCGAATCATCTATAATTCAAAAGTTTCTAGAACAAGGTAACTCTACAATCTACTTTGATATTGATAGTTACTTTCTCAATGACCCAATTCATTCAGCTTCTTATTTTGTTAGATACTACAAAAAAACTTGGAACTTCTTTAAAACCAGAGAATTAAACGGTATAACAGATAACTATGAATCTGAAAAAGCAATTGAAATAACAGGAGTTCCAAAGTCTATATCACAAGCTAAATACGTTGGAAATCTCTTAAAAAAAATAAGCGGTGTCCAAAAAGAGCACTTAAAAAATACTGCGCTAATTCTCGCAGACGAAAGCCTGTTAGAGCCAATACTCAACTCAATTCCCAAAGAAATAAAAGACATCAATATCACAATGGGACTTTCTCTAACTAAAAGTCCAATTGCAAATTTTTTTAATGCACTATTAGATTTACATATAAACAAAAGTAAAAAAGGCTTTTTCTATCAAAATGTATTAAAGTTTCTGTCTAATCCTTTTAGTAGCATATTGTTAACAGAAAACAATACGGATAATTCCAAAATACTTAATGATAAAATATTAGCCAACAACTGGGTATTTCTAAATTTAGAACATATTAAATCTGCAATTAAAGGGGATGCTTATTTATTTCAACATCTTTTTAGTGAAACTCTAAATGCATTATTATTTTTAAAATTATTTCAAAAAATTATTACTGTACTAAAGGAAAAAATAACTCAAAAAAGTGATTCCTTTCATTTGGAGCAGTTATATCATATTTATAAAGTAACCAACCAGATAGTAGAACATTTTAAATCCTATGATTTTATTATTAATCTAAGGTCATTAAAAAGTCTATTCTTTGAACTCTTAAGTACAGAAACATTAGATTTTAGAGGAAATCCTACTCAGGGCTTGCAAATTATGGGGATGCTAGAGTCCAGAGTTCTAGACTTCGAAACTATAATTATTACATCTGTTAATGAAGGTATACTACCTTCAGGAAAAAGTAACAATTCTTTTATCCCTTATGATGTAAAACAAGAATTTGGTTTGCCTACATATAGAGAAAAAGACGCTATATACACCTATCATTTTTATCGTTTACTACAGAGAGCCAAAAAAGTTTATTTAATCTATAATACAGAACCAGATGTGTTGGAAGGTGGGGAAAAAAGTCGTTTTATAAATCAGCTATTAACAGATGAAAATATAAACCAATATATAACTCATACGATTGCAGCTCCTAGTTTAAAGTCCAATGGGGGAAAAGACAACTCCATTCAAAAATCTCCTTTACTGTTAGAAGAATTAAAGTTGTTAGCATATAAAGGCTTCTCTCCTACTTCATTGACAAATTATATAAGAAGTCCACTAGATTTTTACAGGAAAAATGTTCTAAAAATAAATACAACTAATGAGGTAGAAGAAAGTATCGCCTTAAATACTTTTGGCACTATTATACATGATTCTTTAGAGGACTTATATCGTCCCTTTATTAATCATGTCTTATCCTCTGAGATTCTAACTTCACTTAAAGGAAAAATTGCCATAACTATTAAACACAATTTTGAAAAAAGTAATCCTGGGGTAGACTTGACTAAGGGAAAAAATCTTATTATTTATAATGTAATTATCAAATATCTAACTGATTTTATTAATAATGAAATCAATCAAGTCAATAAGCATGAAATAAAGCTTTTGGGTGTTGAAGAAAGTTTAGCAATTCAGTTAGTCATATCAGAACTTGATTTTCCAATCATACTTAAAGGAAAAATCGATAGGATAGATACAATAGATGGTCAGTTAAGAATTATCGATTACAAAACTGGTAGTGTTTCTTCATCAGAAATTGAAATAATAGATTGGGAAGAACTCCTTGAGGATAAAAAATATAGCAAAGCATTTCAACTCTTATGTTATGCCCTTATGTATAAAAATAATAATACAACTAATTCCTTAGAGGCGGGAATTATTTCAATTAAAAAAATAAGTTCTGGCTTACTCCGATTTGCCACAAAACTCTCTCCAAGAGGAGTTAAAAACTATCAAATAGATGGTGAAGTCCTCACTAAATTTGAAGTACAATTGAAAAAGCTAGTATTAGAAATCTTTAACCCTTCTGTTCCTTTTATTGAAAAAGAAGTCTAATTACTTTAAATCTGGTCGTGTAGGTCTAACTTCAATTTTACTTGGTAAAGTCCGAGGATGCATTTTTAAAAGGTCAACTACCAACTTTCCAATATCTTCAGGTTGTATTTTCCATGCATCATTTTCGGATGGCTGGTTATCGTTAAAATGAGTAGATACAGAGCCTGGCATAATCGTAGTCACTTTTATGCCATATTTTCTTAAGTCTAACATCACAGCTTGGGTAAAACCTACAACACCAAATTTAGTAGCATTGTATCCAGCACCATGAGCAAAGAAGTTTGTTCCCGCTAAACTAGCTAAGGTCATGTAATATCCTTCCGAAGCTTTTAATGCTTCTACAGAGGCTTTTAAGGTATGAAAAGCACCATTTAAGTTGGTATTAATCATGTTATTCCAATCTTCAACAGCCATCTCGTCTATGGGCGCAAAACGGCCAACGCCTGCATTTGCTATAACCACATCTAATTTACCCCATTTATTCAAAATAGATTTTATTGCTTGCTCTTCCTCTTCTAGATGGGTAACATCAGAACTTAAAGGTAAAACGCTGTCGTTACCTCCTAAGGTTTTAGCTGCTTTAGTTAAACTATTAAGGTTTCGCCCGCTTATAGCAACTTTCATTCCCTGCTTTAATAAACCCTTGGCTACACCTAGACCTATTCCTTTGCTTCCTCCAGTGATATACGCAACTTTATCTTGTAACATAATCTAAATTTTGAGACAAAAGTACACGTAGCATTTCATAAAAAATTGTCACAGCAATATCTTAACTATCTTTTAGCATAATCTGATTAAAGGTGGCTATTTGTTACGTAAACAATTAAACCGAAATACTTTTATGTTTAAAGGTTTCCTTTTACTTATGGAGTCTTGAATTAAAGGTGCCAAAAGATAGATTGAATAAAAAAAGATATATACAGCTAAACCTAAAATTACTCCAAGTAAAATATTGATTGAAGTTTCGCTCATAATTTTGATAAAATTATCCTCATTGTTGCTGCATAGGACGAACTTGCCAAAGAACTCCACTTCCCGTTTATCCTTTCCCTTGGCTTCCAACTTGTTGATATTTGTCGTACTCAGGTATTTGATACGTTCGGTAAGCTCCTCTTTATTGAACAGTACTTCGTCTATACATATAAGTAGCTTGTTCGCCCAGTCCGCATTAAACTGGCTGCTAAAACTGTCATTGGTCAAATAGGTCATGTTGTTGTCGAAGATGACCTTCAGCCATTTTAGGAAGGTACTCTTGCCCGTGGAACGTTCCTTGGAGACGAGGCACAGAATGGGCAATACCTGTACCGGTTTTGTGTACAGTAATTGCAAGTAGTCCAATCCCAGTTCATAGTGCTTACCAAAAATATGTTCAATGAAACTCAATGACGTATCGCACTCCCCTTCTTTGGGGATTGCTGGTAATGGAGAGTAGGTATTATAGAAGCCTTGGTACTCCTGTTTGAAATTGACGTGGCTGGGGATACAGGTAAATCCATCATACTTGGGAACTTTGCTCAGGTAATCCTTTCCATGGTCCTGGCGTATGGTCTCGATGTTCCAATGCACCAGGATTTCATTGAAATGGCCTGCTATGGTCGGTGCCAGCACCAGTTTATAATAGGAAGTGCCCACCCGTAAGTACGGTACTGTTTTCATATAATGACGTTTTGAACATCAAGGGGATTCCCAAGATGTAACAGTGAGTTGATAAAAAAATCAGAAACGGTATCGCCTGCTACTACCTAACGAACAGGATCCGCTATCGTTTCGATTTCCCCTATGGATTTTCTTTCGTTCTGCAGCAGCCAACGAACGATTTTCTTCCTTTCGAAAAAAATCAATTTTCCATTGGGTTTGGAGTGCGGAATGTTTCCCGCAGCGGTAAGTTTGTAAAGGTAACTTCTGGATATGTCGGTATAGTCACAGGTTTCCTCAAAGGTCAGTACCTCTTTGTTCGCTATCAAAAGTCTTTCCAAACGGTCTAGCCGTTCGAGTATTAAAAAATTGTCCATTTTGTTTCTTTTTAGGGATGTGAAATGAACAAAAGCGCTTTTGTTTTCCTTCAATATTATTGTTGAATAAATGTATGAAAATAGGCGAATAACCAAATAGATTATTACAAAGAGTTATTCACAAATAGCTGGTATACAACAAATTAAACCAAATAGCACCAAACTAGATAGTGCTAAAGGTCCAGTAATTTTATTTGGTTTCATTTGTCACCAAATAAAGCTATTTTTAATATAGGCAAATAGGAGATTTAATAGAAGAAAAGTGAGTTATCAACATTTGCAAACCTTGAGATTAGAAAATTAAAGGCTTGAAATAGGAAAATATTAGTGCTGCTTGCAGAAAGTTTCTGCATTCTTCTGAAAAATTCCTTGCCAGAAAAACTCGTTTTATTGAGTTATTAAGTTGGTGGATTATATGACTATATCAGTGCCTATGAACACTTTTTTTAGTAATTTCTCTAAGAATCTTCTTTTCATTCTCAGTAAAATAAAGAGCAGAGCTTTCATCCCAATGCTTTAATTTGGGTATCATTTCCAATTGACTTGACAGATTACTACCAAATTTGTAATTAGATTTGACAGATTTGACGTTTACCGTTTGGTTGTTGGTAATAATCAACTTTGCATTTATTTCGTACTCATGATTCTCTTCCTCGAGAAAAATTCTTCTTGTATTTGCAATATCAGAAAATGATAGAAAATACTTATTATTTATTTTTTTGTATCTAACTGTACTATATGAGTTCATAAAAAAAGAAGTGGTTTCTCTTGGTTCAAAATTCTCTATTCCTTCATCAATAGCCATCTTTCTTAATTTATTTTCGTCGCGCCAAAGTTCTATTTGTACAATAGCCAAATTTTCACTCTCTATATAAATTTTTGCATTAAGTGTTCCTTTTTGGTTACTAGGCCTTAAAAAAATAGAATAGACACCTTCAGATTCAGTTTCTGGTATGTATCCCTCATAGCTAATATTATACTCTTCAAGGTTTTTAATATCAAAAAATAGGTTTTTCTGACGAACAAGATCTGATAAATATAAAATTTGTAACATTCCGCCAACAATTTCAAAATCCATGCTCATTAGATTTTTAGTCTGACGTCCCTGAAGGATTTCTACATCATAAGAAATATCTTCTTTATTCTTTGAAGAAAACTGAGATAAAAACGATACTTCAATTAAACTCACTCCAGAATTATCTTCTTTTAAACTTTCTCTATAAAAACCAAATGGATTATAATTTTCATAGAAGTAATTTTTATCAATATTTTTAATGGCTTTTATTAATGTATCTTTAGGACTAAAGTTCCGAAGAACAACTTCATCTAAAACAATTTCTTTCGGAATTAAATAAATAGTATCTCTCAAAAACTCTGATATAACTTCAATTGTTTTTGTTTCGTAGCCTAACTTACTAAGCTGTAAAGAGAGCTTTTTTTTGGTGTTGAAAACCTCTACACTAAATTTACCGTCATCATTGGAAATGGTTCCTTCATTCGTTTCTTTATTGAAAATATCCACCAAGGCCACTGGTTCAGTATTTATTGTATCATATACAATTTGGGAATACAATGAACATATGCCAAGAAAAAAAAATAAAGTTAGAAATCTATTAATCATCTTATTGAAAAATTTGCATAATAACAAAGTAAGGTTAAATGGAGGGCCACATAGGCCCTCCGAATAAAATCTAAAATTTGGCAGTGTATTTAACTGAGGCTTCCTTAACTTTAAATTCATTAGTTCCACCTCCTTTAACATCGGCAGACCACTTACCCATCTCCAAACGCTGTTCTAGTTCTTCAACTTTAAAATAATCCGTGTTTTGAACGTTTTTCATTACAAATTGTTTTAGTTGTATGTCTACTCTATTTTTAAGGTTTTCGACATCCCCTTGCATAATTTTCAAAATAAAGGTAAAGTTTTTCAATTTATATATCCAGTATTTTCTGACTTATTGGTTGAAATACTATATTTAGGAGATACTAGAATATTGTGTTGGGTGTACCCATTAAAACCCAAATATTAACCTTGAAATTAACATAATGGTCATTACCGTTTATAACTATAATAGAGAATGTGATTTTTTAGTAAAGGAGACCGTTAAAGATGCCAAAAGTCTTTTACAATCAAATGGTTATGAGAGTAAGTTAATTGATATTATTTGTAATTCCCATTTCATTGAAGAGAATCCTGATTATTATTTCTATTACCCATACCTTTTCAGAGAGGCTTTTGGAATAAATAATAAACAGATATTAAAAAAACTGTCTCTAGCAGGATTCTTTACATATGTCTCTGTTATTCATTCTGATTCCATTCTTGACAATGAAATCCCATTGAATAAATTTCAAAGTTTTCTTATTTCCAATATCGCCCAAGATGAAAGTGTTAAACTACTTTCTGATTTATTCACTTTAAACAGTAAGTTTTGGAAATACTGGACAAAAAGAAAATTAGAGTTTATAAAAGCATATAAAATTGAAAGAAGTCTAAAAGGTATTGAGTGTTTTAAAGACTTTGAAGAACTTGCCGACTACAAAGCAACTTTTGGCAAAATTGCTCTTGACTCACTCGAACTTCTTACGAAAAGGAGTGAGTATGAAAAATATTTGAGAATTCTAGAATCACATAAAAGTTTTTATGTTGCTTTTCAAATACTGGATGATATTGCTGATTACAATGAGGATTTTCATAATAATCAATTCAATATATCTAAGTACTATTTGTATAAACAAAAACCCGAAGTATCAGAGAAAAGCTTAGAAGAACAAAGAAAGGATATTTTTCTTGACGGAGTAGCTGATATGCTATATACTAAGTGTTTAAATTATCTGAATAAAGCATTTAAAATTGTAGATGATTTAGACTTACCGTTGTGGAAGTATGAAATCCAAAGCCTATACAATACTACAATCAGTCATAAATTGAATGTTCAAGGATACACCTATTATAAATCTATTCTTGCTGATTCTACCAATAAAACTTTGAGTTCTAATAATCATAAAAAATCCATACGTTTTGCTGAGAATTATATTTTGAAGAAAATGGATTCAGATGGTTACTGGTATGAGTTTTTAAATGATTCAGGACTAAGTGATGTTTGGGCTACAGCATTCATTTCTTACTTTTTGATTAATTCAAAAGATTTAAATATTAAGAAAGTTAGAAGTTTTCTACTGTCAAAAAGGTGTTCTAACAGCTTTTTATGGTCGTACAATAGCTCCTGGATACCTGATGCCGATTCAACATCATTTGTATTATTGGTGCTTTTTAAAATGGGTATAGACATTAAAGTTCAAGATTTGGATTACTGGTTTAAATATCAGAATAATGATGGGGGCTTTTCTACATATAATGACACAGATGTGTTGATTGCATCCTTGAATACAAAAGAATCTCTAAATGTTTCAGGATGGACATCATCCCATTTCTGTGTGTCAACTTTTGCTTATTATACTATGATTTTATTGGGTATTAAAAATGAAAGGTTTAATAAACTTAAAGAATATATATCTGTAAAATTAAAAGATGAGTCTTTTGAAACTTACTGGTGGACCAAAGATTATTATTCCCTTAGTTTTTTACTACAAGCTTATTACATAGAAGGTGATTTTATTCATCTAAACATTTGTAAAGCTAAATTGTATGAGATGATTAGTACCGATAAAACATTTTTTAAGAATGAATTTTATATGGGGTTAATACTTAATAGCATTTGTGAAAAAGAATTTGTCTCTGACTTTCATGAAATAAAAGAAAGAATTGTTTCAGAACTACTAGAAAATCAATTAGTGGATGGTTCTTGGAAAAGTAATAAAATAATGAGAATGCCAGCCCCGAACATGTTAAACCTTTCAAATGAAAAAATAACATGGAAGGTTGACACGAGAGGAACAAATATTATTCTAGAAGATTTCAATAGACTCTTTACAACTTCTGTGTGTTTATCTGCACTTAAAAAATATGATGAAAGAAAATAAAATACCTAAACTATCAAACAAAGTAAAAATATCCCCTTTTGACGATAATCAGTTTGTGGTAACAAATGAAGAGTTAGGTTACAATCTAAAAATTAATCTAGAAACAAAAAATGTGCTTTCGAAAGTTGATGGTAAAAAAACTCTTAAAGAAATTTATTTTGAAATAGGTAATAAAACTATCACATTAGAAAGTTTATACGACTTGTTGTATTTAAAATTAGGAAAATATGGGATAATTGAATCAGATATTACTAAGTTAGAAAAAATAGGTAAACCCAAATATCTTAAGCTAAGCTTCACTTTGCTTAAAGCAAAGAATATTAATCCTATTATTAAATTATTATCTCCATTAATATCTTTAAAATATTTCTATATAATATTGATTATCAATATTATGGTAGTATCAATAATATTTTTTTTAAATATATCAAGTGTAGAAAAAAATGTAGATAGCTCTGGATATCTCCAATGGTTATCCCTTATTCTTTTAAGTGGTTTTTCACTCTTTTTACATGAGTTTGGTCATGCTACGGCATGTAAGATATTTGGTGCTAAACATGGCGATATAGGTTTTGGTTTTTATTTATTATCTCCGGCGATGTATGCCGATGTTTCAAATATTTGGACAATTGAACGCAAAAAGAGAATAATAGTGAATTTTTCAGGTATTTACATGGAAGCTATGTTTGCGTCATTTTTATCATTGACTTTTTTAGTTTTTGAGAATCCTTTTATACTTACCTTCTGTGGAATCATAATCCTTTCAATTTTAGGGAATTTAAACCCTTTCTTTCGTTATGATGGATATTGGATTGCTACTGATTTATTTAAAGTTCCTAACCTTAGAAGTGAGTCAAATATGGTCTTTAAAAACTTCTTTTCTAGAAAACTACATTTAAGTCAAATGAGTTTAAGACTTAAATTATTGGCACTATATGGTTTTTTAAGTAATATTTTGATTTTTGTTTTTATAACATACATAATTCTAATTGACCCATTAGGTCTTATAAATTTTCCAATTGAATTTTATCAATACATTATGTCTATAACTTTTGGTGAGGAAACATTTATTTTTTCCTCCTTATATAAATTTTTACTTCCAGGAATTTTTTACTTTATTGTTGGTAAGCTATTTTTTAGCTTTATGTTAGGTTTAAGGAAAAAATTGAAGGGAAATTAAATTTTGAAAAAAAGAGGTTCGAATAAAAATTTGAATAATAGTTTCATGCTCTTATTTTTAATTATGAGTGGAAATGTCTTGTCCCAAAATTTAAAGAAATATGTAGAAGGATTTATTGTAGGAAAAGGGGAGTTTTTAGAAGGCATTCATTTATATACTAACAAATTTGAAAGCGCAACGATATCAGATTCCAATGGAAGATTTAATATTCCTGCTAATGTTGGTGATACCCTGTACATAAGTAGTATAAATTTTAAGAATAAAAGAATAATTGTTAATGAAGCCATAATTTCAAATCCATCAATTTCCATAAGCTTATTGGAAAAAATTTATACCCTTGATGAAGTTGTGGTTACTCCTTATAATCTCTCAGGTTCTTTAAATAGTGATTTAGATAAATTTTCTTTTGAGAATCAACTTAATTCCAATGTACTAGGCCTTCCAAATGCAAATGTCAAATTAATGAACAAAAGCCAAAGAGCACTTTATGAAGCTACTGACGGAAAAAAAATCTTTATGAGAGGGGGGACAGGAAGCTTTGGATTAACACTAAGCTTTAATAGAATAATTAATGGTATTTCGGGTAGGACAAAGAAGCTAAAAAAAAATGTTGAGATTGAGAGTGATATGATACAAGCTGAACAACTTAAACTTATGTTTCCTTCCACTTTTTTTAATTTAGAATTAGGCATCCCATCAGAAGAAATATATCTTTTTATTTTTTTCTGTCAAAATGACGTTAGATTTAGCAAGATGTTTGATGATGGCGATAAAGAATCTTTGATTACTTTCTTAAAAGAAAAAAGCATCGATTTTAATAAACGCTCATTTCCCTAAAGCTCCATCAAACTTACTTCTTTTCCAAGTTAGATAGAGTGAGGAATTACTGAAGTAGACCAATTTGTATCAAATAATGCCCCACCTAATTTAAAATTAGATTTGCGTGCAAATAAAAAGGCTTCAAGAGTTGAAAACTCTGTGAAGCCCTGTAAATATTAGTGGAGAATACCGGAGTCGAACCGGTGACCTCTTGCCTGCCAGGCAAGCGCTCTAGCCAGCTGAGCTAATCCCCCAATATTGGCAAAGAAAGCATATTAAATGCTGCTTTCAAAATTGTATTTTCTATAAGCTAGTATTTTTTTACACTTAGCACCAACAAAGGAACTGGCGCAAAAAATTCAGACTTTTTTACGGTGCTTTTTTCCCAAAGCTTTTTAAAGAAGCCTCGTTTTCTTCTGAATACACAAAGTAAATCGGGGTGTTTGGTTCTAAAATGTTCCAAAACTCCTAAATACGTAGTCGCATTTTCTGTTATAGTAAGGTTCTTACTAATATCCATAAGTGCTGTATTTATTTGTAAATCTTCTTCAGAATAACTTGGAGTCTTTACTAAAAGTAAGTTCACATTGGCTTCATGTTTTTTCATAATACTTACCAAAGGATACAAAATCTTGCTTCGTTTTAAAATGCCTGATTTAAATGCCGTTAGTATATTTTTAATAGGTGAGTAAGATGTTTCTTTTGGAACAATAAGCGCAGGTATATTGGTTTGTTTTATAATTCTCCCCGAAGTATTTCCTAAATAATTAGCTTCATTTACGTCATTGCTTCTAGGCGCTAGAATAATTAAATCAATACCTAATTCTTTTTTAATCTCTAAAAGGCCATCTATAATATCGCCATTGTACGATGCTATTTTTATATCCAGTCCTTTGGCATCAATTTTAGCTACAATCCCTTTTACATTTTCTCTGCCGCTTTCTGCGACTTTCTCTTGAACATTTCCGAGACTTCCTGTTCCAGAAGTAACTGTAAAAACATCCATTATATATATGTTAGCACCAAAATCTGCTGCAAAATCCACAGCATATTGTAAGGTCTGGTGAGCATCTGGCGATGTGCCTAAAGGAACCAAAATATTATTCATGGTCTGGTTATTAAGATTATACTATAAATTTACAATTTAATCCAAGTCATTTAATGATACGACATGCAAAGATATCTGAAATAAGCGATATTTTATTAATTACTAAGGCTTGCGCAGCTTATATGGAGTCAAAAGGTATTTATCAATGGAATGAGCACTACCCCTCTAAAGAAGCTTTTTTAATCGATGTTGACCGAAATGAATTATATGTGCTACCAGAGAATGAAAAAATTATCGGGACAGTTGTAATTTCGACACATATGGATAAAGAATATATTCCTATAAAGTGGCTTACTGCAAACGAGAAAAATATTTATATACATCGTTTATCAGTTCATCCAGATTTTCAAAGGAAAGGCTATGCACAACAGCTAATGGATTTTGCGGAAGAATATGCAAGACAAAATGATTTTGTATCAGTAAGATTAGACACATTCTCTCAAAATAAACAAAATCAAAAATTTTATGAAACTAGAGGGTATCAAAAACTTGGCGATATCTTTTTTCTTAAACAAAGTGAATATCCTTTTCATTGCTACGAATTAGTACTGTAACTTATCTGCTGATTTGAAAACCACTATAAACCTAAAAAGCATAAATAATCTGGCGGTTCCAGCGACCATATCGGGAATTGCGGAACCCATCCTATCTATTACCGATACCGCTATTGTCGGTAATATTCCAATAGACGGTTTGGAGTCTTTGGCTGCCGCAGGTATTGTGGGGTCTTTTTTATCCATGCTCATCTGGGTTTTAGGACAGACCCGAAGCGCTATTTCTGCCATTATTTCTCAATATTTAGGGGCGGGTAAAATTCATGAAGTCAAAAATCTTCCAGCACAAGCGATTTTCTTTAACGTTCTGTTGAGTTTGTTCCTCTTGCTATCAACCATTTTTATTGTTGAAGATATTTTTAGACTTTTTGAAGCTTCAGGTAAAATTCTAGACTATTGCGTCTCCTACTATTCTATTCGTGTTTGGGGTTTTCCGTTAACGCTTTTCACTTTTGCAGTTTTCGGAATTTTTAGAGGGCTTCAAAATACCTATTACCCCATGCTTATCGCAATTATAGGAGCCCTTCTAAATATTGTTCTCGATTTTATTTTTGTTTATGGTATTGAGGGAATACTCCCCGCAATGTATTTAAAAGGCGCAGCCTGGGCAAGCCTTATTTCACAAGGTGTTATGGCCATTCTGGTTTTCTTCTTATTACGTGCAAAGACAGACATCAGTCTAAAACTTCGTTTTCCCTTGAACAAAGAGTTGAAGCGACTTGTTTTTATGAGTTTAAATTTATTTGTTAGGGCTTTGGCTTTAAACGCAGCTTTAATTATTGCAGTACGAGAAGCTACAGCTTTGGGCGATAGGTTTATCGGAGCCCATACTATAGCTATTAATCTCTGGTTGTTCTCAGCTTTTTTTATTGATGGTTATGGTGCTGCTGGCAATAGTATGGGAGGTAAGTTACTCGGAGAAAAGGATTATAAAGGATTATGGAAATTGGCAAAAAAGATTATCACTTATGGGATGATAGTTAGCCTTATCCTGATGCTAGCAGGGTTCATTTTCTATTATCCTTTAGGACGTATTTTCTCTAATGAACAAATCGTACTTCAAACCTTTTATGGGGTTTTCTTTATTGTAATTTTAGGGCTCCCCATGAATACGCTTGCCTTTGTTTTAGACGGACTGTTTAAAGGTTTAGGCGAAATGAAATACCTGCGTAATGTATTACTCACAGCAACATTTTTAGGTTTTGTTCCCGCTCTTTATCTAGGCAAATATTTTGGATTGGGGTTTTATGCCATATGGCTTGCTTTTGTGGTTTGGATGGCTATTCGCGGTGGTGCATTGGTATGGAAGTTTAGACGAAAATTTCGTCCCCTCTTGCAAAACCAGTAATTTTAAACGTTTCAAAAAATTAGTGCTTAATTATGTCAACAGATAGACCAAATGGAAGTCTTTATACCAATATCAATAATCGCATTGCAACTGTAGAATTCGGTCATCCAGCAAGTAATTCATTTGTTTCAGAGTTGTTACAACGATTAACATCTGAAATAAATCAACTTTCATCAAATGATGAAGTTTCTATTATCGTATTAAAATCTGAAGGTGAACGAGCATTTTGTGCCGGAGCATCTTTTGATGAACTGGCAGCAATTTCTAATTTAGATGAAGGTAAAGCTTTTTTTAGCGGATTTGCCAATGTCATTAACGCCATGCGCAGCTGTAACAAACCAATTATTGGTAGGGTACAGGGCAAGGTTGTTGGGGGTGGCGTTGGTTTAGTAGCTACTTGTGATTATGTTTTTGCAACTGAAGCAGCATCTATCAAACTTTCTGAAATCTCTATCGGTATTGCACCATTGGTAATAGCCCCAGCTGTAGAACGGAAAATTGGTAAAGGCGGATTAGCAGAGCTCGCCTTGTCTCCTACCGAATGGAAAAATGCTTATTGGGTCAAAGAAAAAGGACTTTTTTCTAAAGTATTCGATACGATTAAAGCACTCGATAAAGAATTGGACGATTTCAGCTTAAAATTAGCTTCTTACAATCTGGAAGCTTTAACTGCTATGAAAAAAGTAATGTGGGAAGGAACAGAGAACTGGAGTTCATTGCTTTTAGAAAGAGCCGAACAATCGGGAAGATTGGCCTTATCAGAAGCTACAAAAGCAGCTTTAGCCAAGTTCAAAAAATAATAATTATTTAACGCATTTTTTATTTTGAAAAAATTCGCAACTGAAATTAAATGGGCTCTGATTTTTACACTTGCCAGTTTGTTATGGGTACTGTTGGAAAAAGCGCTTGGTTGGCATGATACTTACATTGATAAGCATGCTATCTACACCAACTTTTTTGCTGTTATTGCCATTATTCTATTTGTTTTGGCCTTGTGGGAAAAACGAAACAGAGACCTAGGTGGAAAAATGACCTGGTTTCAAGGAGTTGCATCAGGTATGTTAATAAGCGTAGTTATAGCTATTTTGAGTCCATTAACGCAGTACATCACACACGAATTAATTAGCCCTGATTATTTTAAAAATATGATTAACTATGTTGTTGAAAATGATAAGATGACCCAAAAAAATGCGGAAGTCTATTTTAGTTTCAAGAGTTATCTATTGCAAGCCGCTTTTGGGGCATTAGGTATGGGCGCAGTAACTTCAGCTAGTGTAGCACTATTTGTGAGAAAAAAATAAAGTCCTCAAAAGTGCGTTGTTAGTTATACATTAAAAAGACGTCTTAAGGCACGAAGTTTTAATTAAACCATATCTATGGATATTCTTTCCATCTTAAATAGCGACCTAGTATTACCTACAGTAGCATTACTGGTAATCGCGGTCTACATTTTTACACGAGTTAGAAATAGAAGAAGGTTTAAACGTTAGAAAGCAATAGCTATCTTTGCGTTAAATGAATACCCTTACCATACCAAAAGGCAAAAAAGTTTATTTCGCCAGTGACAATCATTTAGGTGCTCCAACCTCACGAGGCAGTCTTCCTAGGGAGAAAAAATTTGTTGCCTGGTTAGATAGTATTAAAGAAGATGCAGCTGCCATATACTTAATGGGTGATCTCTTTGATTTTTGGTTTGAATACAAAAAGGTAGTTCCAAAAGGTTTTACAAGAACACTAGGAAAACTTGCAGAACTTTCGGATGCAGGTATTCCAATCACCTATTTTGTTGGTAACCATGATTTATGGATGAACGGTTATTTTGAAGAGGAATTAAACATCCCCGTATTTCACAAACCACAAGAAATTATATTAAATACTACATCCTTTCTTATTGGGCATGGCGATGGATTAGGGCCAGGCGATAAAGGCTTTAAGCGCATGAAAAAGGTCTTTATCAATCCACTAAGTAAATGGCTCTTCAGGTGGCTACATCCAGATTTAGGAGTTCGGTTGGGGCAATACTTATCCGTCAGCAATAAATTAATCTCTGGCGAAGAGGATGCTAAGTTTTTAGGTGAGGACAAAGAATGGTTGGTTCAGTACTGCAAACGAAAACTGGAGATACAACATTACGACCATTTTATTTTTGGTCACCGTCACCTTCCTTTAGAAATCAACTTAAACGAAAAATCGAAATACACCAATCTTGGTGATTGGATTTCTTATTTTACCTATGCAGTCTTCGATGGTGAAAATTTGAAGCTAGAAACCTACACCTCTTAGGATTATCTACAAACACTAATCTTCATTTTCGTGGGCTTCTACATCTTTAGACAAATCTAGTTTTCTAAATGTAGGTGAAACTATTGCCGTTGTTGCCACAGTCAATAAGGTCATGCATCCACCAAAAACCACAGCGGTAACCGTACCAAGTAGTTTTGCGGCCAAACCACTTTCAAAAGCACCCAGTTCGTTTGACGAACCAACAAAAATTGAATTTACCGATGCCACTCGTCCTCTCATATTATCTGGAGTCTTCAGTTGAAGAATAGTTTGCCTTATTATCATAGATACCCCATCCACAGCGCCACTTAAAAATAAGGCGATAACCGAAATCCAGAATGATGTTGAAATTCCAAAAACGATAATACAGATCCCAAAGGCAAAGACTGCCCATAACAGCTTTTTACCAGCATATTTATGTAAAGGAAATCTTGTAGAGCCCAGCATCGTAATGGAAGCTCCAACGGCTGGCGCCGCCCTTAAAATACCGAAGCCTTCTGAACCTACATGTAAAATATCTTGGGCGTAAATTGGTAGTAGCGCTACGGCACCACCAAAAAGTACGGCTATCATATCTAGGGTTAAGGCACCAAACACCGCCTTGCTATTAAAAACAAATTGGAGTCCGTCTTTTAAACTTTGTATTATCGGCTCTCCTATTTTGGGATTTAAAATAGGTTTTTTTGAAATCCTAAAAAGAAATAATAGTGCTAAAATAGAAAACCCAAAAATGATACACATAGACCAATGAACACCAATCCAGCTTATGGCGAATCCTGCAAAAGCTGGCCCTAAAACAGAAGCCATTTGCCATGTAGAGCTACTCCACGTTGCAGCATTTGGGTATATTTTTTTAGGAACTATCAATGCTATTAATGAAAAAATAGTTGGTCCAATAAAAGCTCTTACCAAGCCTCCCAAGAATACCAAAGCATAGATGATGTAGAGTATTGTTTTGGTAGTATATTCAGCTTCAATGGATGGTAAGGTGACTAAAAAAAGACCAAGAGAAACCACCGAAAAACCTAAAATACATTTAACCAACAGATTTCGTTTTTCGCTTTGATCTACAATATGTCCCGCAAACAAGGCAATACTAACTGCAGGGATTATTTCCATAAGACCAATAATACCTAAAGAAAGTGGGTCTTTGGTCAAGGAATACACCTGCCACTCAATTACAATAAATTGCATGGACCAAGCGAAGACCATGGCAAAACGCACCCCTAAAAAGATATTGAACTCGTTAAAGCGTAAAGCCGCGTAAGGGTCTATTTTATTTTCCACCTAAACTTACTTTAAGTCTTTAAGTTTCAGTTGAAGGCTGACATTGCCTTGCCATTCATTTTCATCTAAAGTAAAAGCAATATCAAAACGATCTTTGGTTTTTATCTGCCCAATTTTATTTCCTAGATTAAAACCAATTGCACCTATAGGTCTTAATCCTTTTTGGGTAAGGGATAACTTTAGATGCTTTTCATCTTCGCCAACACCCTTTCCATAACCTGTATCCTGTACATTTCTTGCCATAAATGTTGGAGTCATATTTCCTGGTCCAAAAGGGGCAAACTGTTTTATAATTCGCATCAATTTGGGGGTAATCTGTTGCATTTCAATCTGCATATCAACGTTTAGTTCCGGTGTCAATAATTGTGGGTCAATAGTTTCTGAGACAACTTTTTCAAACTTCGCTTTAAACGCTTCATACTGCTCTTCCAGCAGCGTTAAGCCCGCAGCATACTTGTGTCCTCCAAATTGCTCAATACAGTCTGTGCAACCCTCTAAAGCATCGTACACATCAAACCCCTTTACGGAACGTGCAGAGCCGGCGAGTTTATCTCCACTTTTTGTAAAGACCAGTGTAGGACGGTAGTACGTCTCCGTTAAACGCGAAGCAACAATACCAATAACACCCTTATGCCAATTTTCATCATAAACCACCGAGGTAAATCGGTCTTCTTCTTTATGTGTTTTTATTTGTTTTAGAGCCTGCTCTGTAATCTCTTTGTCAAGGTCTCTTCTATCGGTATTAAATCGTTCGATTTCGGCAGCAAAAGTTTCAGCTTGCTTTAGGTTTATTTCGGTAAGGAGGTTTACCGCGTGTTGACCGTGTTTCATACGCCCAGCGGCATTTATTCTAGGAGCGATTATAAAAACAACGTCCGTAATGGTAAGCTCTTGTTTTTTAATTTGATTAATAATAGCTTTAAACCCTATTCTAGGTTTAGAATTAATGACTTGCATTCCAAAATAGGCCAAAACTCGATTCTCTCCCGTTATGGGAACAATATCCGCTCCAATTGCGGTAGCCACTAAGTCTAAATAAGGAACTAATTCCTCTATAGTATCACCTTTGGTAAATGCTAGCGCTTGTATTAATTTAAAACCTACACCACAACCACAAAGTTCTTTATATGGATATTTACAATCTTCTCTTTTAGGGTCAAGAACCGCAATAGCATTAGGTAATTTTTCTCCTGGGCGGTGGTGATCACAAATGATAAAATCGATTCCTTTTTCTTTGGCGTAATTTACTTGTTCAATAGCCTTAACACCACAATCTAGAGCAATAATTAATGAGAAATTATTGTCTTCGGCAAAATCGATTCCTTTTAAGGAAACTCCGTAACCTTCTCCGTAACGGTCTGGAATATAAGTGGCCACGTTAGAGTAATTCTCTAATAAGTATGAAGAAAGAAGGGCTACTGCCGTAGTACCATCTACATCATAATCACCGTAAACCAAGATATTTTCTTCTTTTTTAATTGCTTTTTCAATTCTCGAAACGGCAATGTCCATGTCTTTCATTAAAAAAGGGTTATGCAACTCTGAAAGTTGAGGACGGAAGAATTTTTTTGCCTCTTCATAGGTAGAAATACCCCGTTGCAAAAGTAATTGAGCCACCAACCCTTCGACTTTCAACTCTTCTGAAAGTTTTTCGATTTCAGCTTCTTTAGGAATAGGTTTTATGGTCCAGCGCATAGGCGAAATTCAAGTACAAAAACCAAAGTTTGTTAGATTGATATGATTCTATTTTTTATTCTTAATTACTGTAGCCTTATTTTTAAAATCTTTATTTGATTGCGCCCCTTACATTTCTCCAAAATTTAGAGCAGAATTTCCAGATGAGCACAAAAGTTGATGACCAAAATATTGCCTTGTAAAATCGCTAGGTATTTTTCTACAAAATAAAAGCTATTTCTATAGCATAATTCACCAACCTTTCCGCAAGGTTATACGCTTTAGACATTGAATTTGAATCTCAGCTTGAGTTTGACTTTTGTACTTGAACTTTATTTATGATGGAACATCGTCTTAATCTCTAATTTGGCAAACTTTCTAAACATTTCCATAACTCCACAGTATTTCTCTATAGATAAATCAACCGCTTTCTGAAGCTTTTCTTCATTTAAGTTAGCACCATAAAAATGATACTCAATCTCAACAGCATCATAATATTTTGGGTGTTCATCGGTAAGATTAGCGATGGTTTCGATATGAAAGTTATCTACTTCAAGTTTCATCTTTTTCATAAGGGAAGCAACATCAAGCCCTGAACAACCTGCCAATGAAGATAGCATTAATGCTTTAGGTCTAAAACCGCTACTATCACCCCCGTCTTCTTTTGCAATATCTATCTTAAAATTATGTCCGGAAGGGTTATTACTTTCAAAGGCCATGTTGCCTAGCCATTTTGTGGAAATATGATTTGTGGTCGCCATAAATTTTTGTTTCTTGTGAAGTATAAAAATACAATAAAAGAAACCAAATGGCATTAGTACAACCACTTGACCCTAACCACGACCCAGACACTAAAAAATTAGCTGAATTCTTTAATGAAACGCTGGGCTTTTGTCCAAATTCAGTTTTGACCATGCAGCATCGTCCTGCTATTTCAAAAGCTTTTATTAATCTGAACAAAGCCGTGATGGCTAATGAAGGTCGTGTGACTTCTGCTTTAAAAAGAATGATAGCTTGGGTAAGTAGTAATGCTACAGGTTGTCGCTATTGTCAAGCTCATGCCATACGTGCCGCAGAACGTTATGGCGCAGAACAAGAACAATTAGATAATATTTGGGAGTATCGGACACACTCTGCTTTCTCTGAAGCGGAACGTGCTGCCTTGGACTTTTCATTACAGGCTTCACAAGTACCAAACGGAGTAGATGCCGAAATCAAAGCACGTCTATATGAACACTGGAATGAAGGTGAAATTGTAGAAATGCTGGGGGTAATTTCCTTATTTGGCTATTTAAATCGTTGGAATGATTCTCAGGGTACAGATATTGAAGATGGTGCTGTTGAAAGTGCTAACCAATACCTTGGTAAACATGGTTGGGAAAAAGGAAAGCATGATGGAACTGTTTACTAGATTTTAGAACGCTACGCTGCTGCATATGAGATTTTAGACCCTGTCGATTAGCGGGGTCTAGTTTTTATAATATTTTATTTGTCAAAATGTAAAGTTTTATATACTTTTAGACAAAAATAATAGCATTATGGATTTTCAAATACTTCCCAATTGGTTCAAGAAACTAGGATTAGCACTATTCTTTATAGCATCAATATTAACAGCTGGGGACTCCTTTATGGATGGATGGAATAATGTTCCTATGGACACACATCACTATTTTAAGGATTTTTATGGCAAAACTCTTTTTCATATTCTGTATATTCTACCCACTCTTGGTTTACTTATCTACATGCTATCAAAAGAGAGAACCGAAGACGATTTTATAAAATTATTACGATTAGAAGCCTACCAGATAACTGTGATTTCTTTTCTGGCTATTGCTTTTATTTTTTACATTATAAAACCTGAAACAAACTTTAGTTTAGACTGGTTCTTATCTCTTTTTATGCTTCTGTTTCTTTTAGTTTTCTATATAAAAAAACAGGCGAATTCATGAAAAATCTTGTTAAAGTAGAACGTGCAAGACTAAGTTTAACTCAGGCACAATTAGCCAAAAAACTTGAAGTATCTAGACAAACAATTCATGCCATCGAAAAAAATAAGTTTAACCCTTCGGTGATACTGGCCATAAAAATGGCAAAACTCTTTAAACTTAGTGTTGAAGAACTATTTATGATTGATGAAGATAATTAGCAATTTGATTTCTTAAGTCTTCTAAAACCTCATCCTCAAACCAAGGATTCTTTGTGAGCCAAAATCTATTTCTGGGTGATGGGTGTGGCAATGGAAAATAGTTAGGCAGATACTTTTTATAGGCTTTAACCGTTTCAGTTAAGTTCTTTTCCATTTCCCCTTTCAAGTAATATTTCTGAGCATAAGTGCCTATAAGAATTATGAGTTCTAGGTTTGGCATACTGTCCCAAAGTTTTTGATGCCATAATGGTGCACATTCTGGTCTTGGTGGTAAATCACCTCCTTTCCCTTTTCCTGGGTAGCAAAAACCCATAGGAACTAAAGCTATTTTAGTTTCATCGTAAAAAACTTCATCAGAAACCCCAAGCCATTTTCGCAATTGTCTTCCACTGGGGTCATCCCAAGGCACTCCTGTTTCATGAACTTTAGTGCCTGGTGCTTGACCAATTATAATGATTCTTGCTTCTGGGTGTGCTGCCACAATGGGTCTTGGGCCTAAAGGCAAATGCGCATCGCAAACCTTACAATCTCGAATTTCTGAAAGTAAATTTTTCATTTGTCTAAATGTATAAAAAACACCAAAGCACATCAATCCTAAGATTAACGTGCTTGGAGCCATAACCAACCAAAAATCTTTAGTTGTTTTATGTGAAAAAGAACATTGTTTTCTAGGTGTTCTATATTCCTAGAGGTGGCTAATCACTTTAAGGAGTCATTTCTGCTTTATGTAGGCTAACCACAGTAAGTACAGCAATACCATTTATCCAATAGAAATAGGCATCGATTCCTTCAAATGAGAAAATAAAAGGTGCCAGAATAAATACAATTGCCACTGCAAAATCTACTATTAAGTGAAACTTATAAGGAATAACCTTAAAAACCCCTAAATGATGGTCTGTTAATAGTGTTAAAACAAAAGCGGCTATTCCGGTAGCTACAGACAGTTGGAGCGCAATTGGATTAGAACCCCCTAATCCCAATAGGAATGGAAGTGCTATTAAGGCTATAGCTACTGGATAATCTAAAAATGCGTGAATTCTTTTGGTTACGAATTTCATGATTAAAAGTTTTAATTCTTAATGATTTAGTTATGTGTTATACCTAACTTTTTCCAGTTAGTGTTTGCAACATCTTTTAGTTTATTATGGTTGCTTTCTGCAAGCCATAATTGCTTGGCATCAAGCTCTACATTATTTAAGAATAAAAAGTATTTGCCCTCTTTAACTATAAATTTTGTTGGGTCTACTCTAAATTTTGCTCCCGCATACATTCCAAAAGCGCAAAACCCGCCATACTGAGGCATATATTTACTTGGTTTCTTATCAAAAGCAGCTTTTTGTTCGGCAGATGTAAAGTAGTATATCACTTTTTTATATTCAGATTTAAACGCTTTATTTCCTCTTTGCGCCAAACCTAAATCCAAATACGATACAGGACTATATCCTTGAAGAGCTATGTTACTATTGTCTATATTATTAGCCATTTTATCTTGAGCAGATAAAGCAATAGCAAATAAAAATATGAAAGCCGTTAGTGTTATTTTTAATGTTTTCATTTGTTGTTTTTTAAATTATTACTTGTTGTTTTTACTTCTATACCAAAGAATAACTTCATTTATACTTTTCTAATAATCAGCTTTCGCTTTCACTACTTGCTGCATTGGCCATATGAAGCCTATTATCAAGTTTAGCCTGGTAATACCATCTTGTCCTTATTAATAAGGTTCCTAAATCTATTCGGCTATTATTATGCCCTTGATTTCTTTGTTTTATATTAGAAAAATATAGGTGCATTTATGCTGCGTTAAAGTATTCTTCTTGTATTACCTTCCCCTCATCATTCCATACTCTTCTAATAATTTCATGCCAGTAAATTTTACTGTCATCCTTCATGTTAAAATCAAATGTGAATTCTGAAGCTGATACATTACCATCTACAATGGTATGGTGATGAGTGATTCCATTTACCTGGGCAATTGCATCTGCAAAACCTTCCATTTTTTCTACCATCTGCTGTTTGTTTCTAGTTGCTACGCCGTTATAGTCTGATGTTGTTGCATTTTCAGCAAAAAATTGCTTTACAGCATCTACAATAGCTCCTTTTGTTACTATGCTATCCATTTGGGCAACTAATGATTTAATTTCCATTTCTGATATTTTTAATGATTAAAACAAATTCTATTTTGTAATTACATTGCAAATTTCAGCATAGAACGCTGCGGAATAGGTATAAAAAAGACGCTAAAAATTGTACTTTTTAATTTTAAAATTGGAAGGGGTACTGCCCGTGTAGTTTTTAAAAAATTGGGAGAAGTGATTGGTTTCTTCAAAACCCAAATGGAAGGCTATATCTTTTATAGAAGCTCCTTGATTCAATAAATCCTTAGAAGTAGAAATGATTTCATTTCTTATTAATTGGCCAAGAGAAGCGTTCATTTTAGTTCTGGTTTTTTTGGATAGTGTTTTAACAGAAAGTTTCATTTTTTCGGCATAAAATTCTAATGCCCTTTGTTCCTTGTGATGCTCTTGAATAAGGTTTATGATGTCTTGCACAAAAATGTCTCTATTCTCAAAATCAAAACCTTCCCGAAATTCGGCTGGGGTGTTGCCTGTCGTGTTCTTAAAAACTCTACTAAAGTATGCTGGGTCCTTATACCCCATTTCATACGAAATCTCCTGTATGTTTTTATTTGTAAAAGCTATTTTTCGCTTACTCTCTACCAATCTTTTCTTTCCTAAAAGTTTTGTGATTGATAATCCTATTTTCTGTTGAACCAGGGCTTGGGCATTAATCCCATTTTTACTTATTAAATGAACTAAGTCATTATTGGACAAATGATTTGAAAATTCTTTGTCTATTACTTCCTTAACATCAAAGATGATTTGATATTCATCTCTACTGGCTTTAAATGGGTTTTGCCAATACCATTGTTTTGATGAAATGTCAATAATTTGTTGGGTTTTCTCGGCAAAAACAGAATTATTTAAAAAATTCTGACAATCAGAGCATTCATTAAAATCAATATAACCTAAGGATATTAGATGCTTAAAAAGAACGCGTACATCTTTATTCCTGAACATAGTTTCATCTGGAAACTCAATTTTTCTAACTATAAATTCATCTGAAAGAAATTTAATGTATTGTCCCTTTTCTAAATATATGGCCTTATCCTGCCAATCGGCATAATTTTCAAAATCGACCTGAATATCCCCTCTTCCAGAAAGGATATGGATTAGTGTGTATTTATTGATAAAGTAAACTTTATCAATTTCAGGAAGAAGTTTTGAGACCACTTACTAGTTGGTTTTAATCTTTAGTCGTAAAACTTAAAAAGCCATGACAAATGGATAAACTATTGTACGAATTACACTTCTATATCATGTTTATTTCTTCCCCCCAACGATAACAACCAATTCTCCTTTAGGAGGCTTTTGTGTGTAATGTTCCAAAACCTCAACCACTGTCCCGCGAACTGTTTCCTCATATAATTTGGTTAATTCACGAGAAACTGAAATAGGTCTATCTTCTCCAAAATATTTAGAAAACTGAGCCAATGTCTTTAGTAATTTGTGAGGAGACTCATAGAAAACCATTGTCCTTTTTTCTTCTGATAAAATCTCAAGCCTACTTTGGCGCCCTTTTTTTACAGGCAGAAAACCTTCAAACACAAATTTATCATTAGGTAGACCACTATTCACTAAAGCTGGCACAAAAGCCGTTGCACCAGGAAGGCATTCAGTAGGAATGTCGTTTTCAACGCAAGCTCTAGTTAGTAAAAATCCAGGGTCAGAAATAGCTGGTGTTCCAGCATCGGAAATTAGTGCGATAGTTTCATCATTCTGTAAACGCTTTATAATTCCATCAATCGTTTTATGCTCATTATGCATATGATGACTTTGCATTGGTGTTCCAATGCTAAAATGTTGTAACAACTTACCGCTAGTGCGTGTATCTTCTGCTAAAATTAAATCTACTTCTTTTAAAACAGTAATTGCTCTAAGTGTAATATCCTCCAAATTACCTATTGGAGTGGGCACTAAATATAACTTCCCCATTAGGCAAAGTTAAGGTCTTACTTGCTTTCCTGTAAAATATGAGATTAAAACTGCAAAAAAAGCAACGATAGCAAACAGATGTTGGCCATCGCTCACCATATAATGTGCAAAAAAAGCTAACATAGTATTAAAGAAAAAGCCAGCATAGGCCCATTCTTTTAACCACTTGGAAAAGTTTCCCCAAACGGATACTAATCCCAAGATTTTAGCGATTGCTAAAGGATAAATTAGATAGGTAGGATAACCCATATTCACAAAAAAATCTACTATCCCTTGGTGGTTGAAGAAATAATTATAGATAGAAAAAAGCATGATTAAGGTCAGTATTCCTGTCGAAACCCAAAAGAGAATTTTTTTTACCATGGCTATTTCATTGGGTTAGTTAGTCTAAATGTACAAAAAGAAAAAGTTAAGCGAATTTACGTTCTATAATACCAATAAAACGTTCTGTATATTCTTCTTTGCCAACCCAATTATTATACTCGGGCTTCACCATGTTCGTAATAAAAGCGATGGAACGTTCTTCTGTATCTATAGTGTTTAGTTGTGAAAGCACCCGGTTGTAATCTTCTACATTATCATTAAAAAGATGCTTTACAAAAGCCAATTTATCATTTAAACCTATTTGAAGTTCTTTTGTTAGTCTATCATTTAAAGATTTAGGACTTATATTCTCCTTTGTAGGTTTTGGAGATAGTAAATCTTTATCATTCTTAATAGTCTCGGGCTTTGCTATAAAATCCCCAAAAATATATTCTATAGCTTCCGTGGGCATTTCAGAAACCATTCCTTTTATAGTATCCATACCAGGGTGAGATATAATATCTTCTTCATGAGGATTATTCTCTGGCACCTGTCTATTCTCATTCATCACCGCATCAGCCATTTTTTCAAAACGAGTAGCAAGCACATTTTTGGAAACATCGACCTCAATATCATTTAGCTTTTCATCTATAAATTTTAAAACAGCTATTTTTTCATACAAATTCTTCGCTACATCATACAACTCTGCTAACTCCTTGTCTTCACGTGAAGTAATAATATCTGTAGAAAGTTTAACTAACTCTTCTCTTATCTGTCGTTTCATCAACTTAATCTTTAACTATATAAATGTACTACCAAATTCTATGCCTTTTTAAAAACGAAAGGTTAAATTTAATACTACAATCTAGGGGTATTTTTTTACTAATTTTACTGCTTTTATAACAAGAACGAATAAACCCCTATTTTCGTTTAAAAGTACAATATGTTTCTCGAAAACACCGTAAACCATAAAGAACAGTTTGGATGGATAGAAGTTATCTGTGGTTCCATGTTTTCAGGAAAAACCGAAGAACTTATTAGAAGATTAAAACGTGCCCAATTTGCAAAGCAACGCGTAGAGATTTTTAAACCGCAGGTCGACACTAGATATAATGAAGAAATGGTGGTTTCTCACGATGCCAATGAAATACGTTCTACACCTGTGCCCGCTGCAGCTAATATTCGCTTATTGGCAGACAATTGCCAAGTAGTAGGAATAGACGAGGCTCAGTTTTTTGATGACGAAATAGTAACTGTTTGCAATGACTTGGCTAACCGTGGTGTTCGCGTTGTTGTAGCAGGTCTTGATATGGACTTTAAAGGTAATCCTTTTGGCCCAATGCCCGCACTTATGGCTACTGCAGAATACGTAACTAAAGTACATGCTGTATGTACCCGAACAGGGAATTTGGCTAATTATAGCTTTAGAAAATCTGACGATGACAAACTGGTTTTACTAGGAGAGACCGAAGAGTATGAACCACTAAGTAGAGCCGCTTTTTATAAAGCAATGCTTAGAGAAAAAGTAAGCCAAATGGATGTTGATGCTGAAGAGGTTACTTCTAAAAAAAAGGCTGCTAATGAGTAATATTGGAGAGACCACCTTAGCAATTAACCTTTCCGCACTGGAACACAACATCAATTTTATAAAATCTAAACTAAATTCGACAACCAAATTCTTAGCTGTTGTAAAAGCCTTTGCTTATGGAAGTGATATGGTTGCCGTGGCAAAAAAATTGGAAAGTCTACATGTAGATTATTTTGCTGTCGCCTATGTAAAAGAAGGTGTTTTGTTACGTGATGCTGGCATAAAATCCCCTATCCTAGTTTTACACCCACAGGCTATAAATTTTGAAGAACTCATTAATCGGTGCTTAGAGCCAAGCCTTTATTCTCCTAGAATTCTAAAGAACTTTTTAAAAACTGCCCAAGAAAAAGGACAGACCAATTATCCAGTACATTTAAAATTTAATACTGGTCTTAACCGCCTTGGATTTTGCGAAAACGACACTGACTATATTTTAGAACAATTAAAGGATAGAGCTGAAGTTAAAATACTATCTATTTTCTCTCATTTGGCAGCTTCAGAAGATAAAGAAGAACATGAATTTAGCTTACAACAAATAAAAATCTTTAAAAAAATAAACACGGTGCTTTCTAATAAGCTAGGCTACTCACCTATGAGACACATGTTAAATACTTCTGGTATTATTAATTATCCTGAAGCACAATTTGAAATGGTCCGCAGTGGAATAGGCATGTATGGCTACAGCAATCATATAGAAATAGATACCCAACTAAAGCCTGTTGCTACCTTAAAGACAATCATCTCTCAAATTCATAAGATTGAACCTAACGAAAGTGTTGGCTATAATCGTGGTTACATATCTAACGGGTATCGAATAATAGCCACCTTACCAATCGGGCATGCAGACGGAATTTCCAGACAACACGGTAATGGTAAAAGCTTTGTTTCTGTGAAGGGCAAGAAAGCACCAATCATCGGAAATGTCTGTATGGACATGGTTATGATAGATATTACTGATATTGATTGTAAAGAAGGAGATGAGGTAATTATTTTTGGTAAAAATTTCTCTGCTGAGGACTTTGCAAATACTGCAAATACGATATCTTACGAAATACTTACATCAATATCTCAACGTGTAAAACGAACCATTCAATAGACTCTTACTGTCTTCTCATCAATGTTTCTTTGGCTTTTTTTGTACATTGTAGTCTTAATAACCATTTAAACTATAAAAACAATGCTTAAAGAATTTAAAGAATTTGCAATGAAAGGAAACCTGGTAGACATTGCCGTAGGTTTCGTAATGGGTGCTGCTTTTAATAAAGTAGTAGCTTCTTTCACGGGTGGAATTGTTTCTCCTCTAATAGGATTATTATTTGATTCTAACTTCAATGATTTAAAATATGTTATTAAAGAAGGAGCTATGAATGATGCTGGTGAAAAGGTTGGTGAAGTCGCTGTACTTTACGGAGAGTTCTTAACTAATGTTATCGACTTTATTATTGTGGCATTTGTAATGTTCATGGTTGTTAAAGGTGTGAACAAAATGAAGAAAAAAGAAGAAGAAGCTCCAGCTGAACCAGCAGGTCCAACACAAGAAGAGTTGTTAATGGAGATTCGTGATGCTTTAAAAAAATAAATAGTAAATGCTCTAATTGAGCAAACCGCTACATCACACATTTAACTAAAACCCTCAATTTGTTAGCTGAACAAATTAAGGGTTGTTTTTTATTACTACTTATATAGGAATCTAGTTTGTTATACTATCTTAATTCTGCACATAAAAAGTATATTAATCATCTATATACGATTGTTGTGTACAATTAAAACTTATGAAGAATTAATATTATAAGTATCTGTCTTAGAAAATATTTTCATTGGAATTATATTAATTGTTGCTATTCTACTTTTTTTGACATTCGCAGGAGCAAAAGAAAACCCGAACAGGAAGCGGTTATTTGGTAGGCATTATCCTCATAATTGAATCTATTTAACAACCCAGATAACTATTAAAAAACCTAGACACTTAGCCCCAGGATTAAAATATTGCTAATTGCAATGCTTGAGTAAGCTAATGAGTTTGTTTTATAAAATAATACTCTCTATTTCTTCTGTAGATTGAGTGAAAAAATATACACCCTAATGATAATCAAATTCTAGGCGTCATTTAATATAATTTGTTGTAAATATAACTTTTTGTTGTATTTTAATATTTCTTATCTTCTTTACTTGTATTTTCCAAATTGCGGACTACATTTGTTCCTTTAAAATAAATTTTTAATGAAAGTAGCAGTTGTTGGTGCGACCGGTATGGTTGGCGAGGTCATGTTAAAAGTATTGGCAGAACGTAATTTTCCTATTACAGAATTGTTATTGGTAGCTTCTGAACGTTCTGTAGGCAAAAAATTGAGCTATAAAGGCGAAGAGCATACCATTATTGGTTTAGAAACTGCAGTAGCAGCTCAACCAAATATCGCTATATTTTCTGCTGGTGGTGATACCTCGTTGGAATGGGCTCCAAAATTTGCCGAGGTAGGTACTACTGTAGTAGATAATTCTTCTGCATGGCGTATGGATGCTTCCAAAAAACTAATAGTTCCAGAAATCAATGCTTCAGAACTAACCAGTGCTGATAAAATTATTGCCAACCCAAACTGTTCTACCATACAATTGGTCATGGCGCTAAACCCGCTTCATAAAAAGTATCAGATGAAACGTGTGGTCATTTCAACCTATCAATCAGTTTCTGGTACAGGAGTAAAAGCTGTAAAACAATTAGAAAACGAAATGGCAGGCGTACAAGGTGAAATGGCCTATCCATATCCTATAAATAGAAATGCATTGCCTCATTGTGATGTTTTTCTAGAAAACGGCTATACTAAAGAAGAGATGAAACTAGCTAGAGAACCACAAAAAATAATGGATGATAGAACCTTCTCTGTTTCTGCTACAGCTGTGCGTATACCAACTGCAGGCGGTCATTCAGAATCGGTAAATGTTGAGTTTCATAATGATTTTGACCTGGCTGAAGTTCGCCAGTTACTGAGTGAAACTCCTGGAGTCACCGTACAAGACAATCCAGATACCAACACTTACCCAATGCCCATATATGCCCATGATAAAGACGATGTTTTTGTGGGGCGTATCCGCAGAGACGAAACCCAACGCAATACCCTCAACATGTGGATTGTGTCTGACAATCTCAGAAAAGGAGCTGCAACCAATGCGGTACAAATTGCTGAGTATTTAGTAGAAAATAACTTAGTGTAATATGATTGCTCGCATATGGCAAGGAAAGACATCAGCTAAAAATTTTGATGATTACACCGCTTTTCTGAAAAAAGTTGCTGTACCAGACTATAATAAAACTGATGGGTTCGTAAGTCTTACCTTTTTAAAAAGATTGGAAAATAATGAAGGGCATTTTACCCTAATTACGTTTTGGGAAAATCTAGCAGTTATTAAGAATTTTGCCGGTGAAGATTTTGAAAAGGCAAAATACTATCCCGAAGATGATAATTATCTTTTAGAATTTGAAGAAAAAGTAGTGCATTACGATGTTTTTGCTTGATGTATTATTTTCACTTTCTAATTCTCCTGATTTAATGTCTATTTGACATTCGTTAAAAAAAGTTAAGCATTTTTCATTTTACTTCCTTTTAGAGGTATTTATGGTAATTTAGGCGCGCTAAATCAATCACCCAAAATGAAAAAAATTACTTTTTTATTGTCAGTTTTGGCAATAACCTCCTGCAAAACCGAAAAAAAGAGAGACCTTATCGTTGTGAATTATCCTACCACCCAAGAAGTTGATACCGTAGATACCTATTTTGGAACCAAAGTACAAGATCCTTACCGTTGGCTAGAAGACGACCGTAGTCCAGAAACCGAGGCATGGGTAAAAACCCAGAATAAAACCACTTTTGGATACTTAGACAGCATTCCTTTTAGAGAAGACTTAAAAAATAGATTGCAAAAACTATGGAATTATGAAAAGTTGGGTTCGCCTTTTAAAGAAGGAGAATATACTTATTTCTATAAAAACAATGGTCTACAAAACCAATATGTAGTCTACCGTAAACAAGGAGACGGTGCAGAAGGAGTGTTTCTTGACCCTAACACATTTTCAAAAGATGGCACCACTTCTCTTGCAGGTTTAAATTTTACAAAAGATGGTTCTTTGGCCGGTTATCTAATTTCTGAAGGTGGAAGTGACTGGAGAAAAGCTATAATAATAAATACAAAAACAAAAGAACAAGTAGAAGATACGCTTGTAGATATAAAGTTCAGTGGAATCTCATGGAAAGGTAATGAAGGCTTTTACTATTCTAGCTATGATAAGCCTAAAGGCAGTGAGTTATCTGCTAAAACAGATCAACATAAGCTGTATTATCATAAAGTAGGTACCCCACAATCAGAAGACAAATTGATTTTTGGAGGAACTCTTGAAGAAAAGCATCGATATGTTGGTGGTTATCTTACGGGAGATGAACGGTATTTGGTGATAACAGCTTCTACTTCAACATCAGGGAATAAATTATTCTTAAAAGATCTTGAAACTGATGGAGATTTAATCACTATTCTAAATCATACCAATTCAGACACTCGAGTAATAGAGAATGAAGGGTCGAAACTATTTATGGTCACCAATATGGATGCGCCAAACAAAAAAATAGTAGTTACCAATGCTAAAAATCCTACGCCTGAAAACTGGGCAGATTTTATTCCTGAAACCGATAACGTACTAACTGCAGGTTCTGGCGGGGGTTATTTCTTTACAGAATATATGGTCGAGGCTATTTCTAAGGTATTGCAGTATGATTTTGATGGAAAACTAGTTCGTGAAGTAGTACTTCCAGGTATTGGTAGTGCTAGTGGATTTGGTGGCAAAAAAGAAGATAAAGAATTCTACTTTTCATTTACGAATTACAATACTCCAGGGTCATCTTATAAATACAACGTAGAAACTGGTGAATATAAGCAATACTGGAAACCGGATATCGATTTTAATCCTGCTGATTACGTGTCTACCCAGGTTTTCTATGATTCTAAAGACGGCACAAAAGTGCCTATGATTATTACCCATAAAAAAGGCGTTGAACTTAACGGGACAAACCCTACCATCTTATATGGTTATGGTGGCTTTAATATTAGCCTTACACCATCTTTTAGCATAGTAAACGCCGTTTGGATGGAACAAGGCGGCATATATGCCGTACCAAACCTTAGAGGTGGTGGGGAGTACGGTAAAAAATGGCATAATGCCGGTATAAAAACACAAAAACAAAGCGTTTTTGATGATTTTATCGCCGCAGCGGAATACCTCATCGCTAATAAATATACTTCTAAGGAATATTTAGCTATTAGTGGTGGATCTAACGGTGGTCTTCTAGTTGGTGCCACGATGACGCAGCGCCCAGACTTAATGCAAGTAGCATTACCTGCCGTAGGTGTTTTAGACATGCTGCGTTACCACACCTTTACTGCAGGAGCCGGTTGGGCATACGACTACGGTACCGCTGAAGATAGCCAAGAAATGTTTGAATATTTAAAAGGATACTCTCCCGTACATAATGTAAAAAAAGGAGTTGAATACCCTGCTACTTTGGTAACAACAGGTGATCATGATGATAGAGTAGTGCCAGCACATAGTTTTAAATTTGCAGCTGAGCTTCAAAAAAAACAGACAGGCACTAACCCAACATTAATTCGTATTGAAACTAATGCCGGGCACGGCGCAGGTACCCCAGTAAGTAAAACCATAGAACAATATGCAGATATTTTTGGTTTTACTTTGTTCAATATGGGTTATAATCAATTACCTAATCAAGCAGTATTAAAAGAGTTTAGAGACTAATTTTAATAATAACATAATAATTGCATAAAATCCGTTTCTTTGGAAGCGGATTTTATTTTTTAAAACACACATGCTTCATATAAACAACGTCTCTTTCTCTTATAAAGATATACCCATTCTTGAGAATATAACCTTCTCTCTTGAAAAAGGAAGTCACCTATCCATTATGGGGGAAAGCGGGTCGGGCAAGAGCACTTTGCTAAAAGCTATCTATGGCTTGCTTGATTTAAATTCTGGTGAAATTTTTTGGGGTAAACAACAAGTTTTGGGACCTAATTTTAATCTAGTTCCTGGCGAAAAATATATGAGGTACGTAGCTCAAGATTTTAATTTAATGACCTTTACCTCTGTAGCCGAAAATATTGGGGAATTCCTCTCTGTTTTTGACCAAGAAAATCATGAAAGTAGAATAAACGAGCTGTTAGAGGTGATAGAACTAGTAAACTTCGCAGATGTAAAAGTTAAAAATCTAAGCGGTGGCCAACAACAACGCGTTGCTCTTGCCAGAGCTCTAGCACAAGAACCTGAAGTATTGCTGTTAGACGAACCTTTTAGCAGTATTGATCAGTTTAAAAAAAATGAACTGAGGCATCGTCTTTTTCCTTATCTAAAAGAAAAGGGCATAACCATTTTAAACGCTACTCATGATCCTAACGATATACTCTCTTTTGCTGATAATATCCTTGTTTTAAAAGATGGTAAAACAGTCGCAAACACAAGTATAGAAGCATTATACCAAAAACCCAAAGAAAAATATGTGGCTTCGCTTTTTGGGCAGGTGAACGAACTACCAATCTCTTTATTAAAAGAATACACAGAGGTAGATGCTTCCATTCTTATCTATCCTCATGAATTTGAAATCTCTAAAGAATCTGGATTTGAAGTTTATGTGATAAACAATCATTTTAAAGGAGGACATTTTGTAATCGAGGGGCTGGCAGAAAATAGTCAAACTGTGTTTTTTACAAACCCAAACGCGTTAAAAATACATGCCAGAGTGTATCTTAACGTTTCTCTACAGCTTGTAAACAAACGCATGGTACATAAGAATTAGGGTGTTATTTTTATCAATTTAAAATAAGAAGGTTGAATTCCAAGAATCTTATTTCCGAATTAAAGTTTAAAGCTATTCGAAGCAGTGGTGCTGGTGGGCAGCATGTAAACAAAGTTTCTTCAAAGGTTGAACTTAGTTTTTCGATTTTAGATTCCGAGAGCTTATCCAATACAGAAAAAGAGCGTTTATTCTTGAAGTTAGATGCTAGATTAACAAAAAATGGTGTCTTAATTTTACATTGTGATGAAGCTAGGAGTCAGCATAAGAATAAAGACCTTGTTGTAAAACGTTTTTTAGATGTGCTAAAAAAGGCTTTGTATATTCCTAAAAAAAGGAAACCTACAAAGCCTTCAAAATCGTCTGTTGAGAAGCGACTAAAATTTAAAAAAATAGCTGCTTCAAAAAAAGCAAATCGGAAAAAGCCAAACTTAGATTAGCTTATTTACATTCCCTGGCCCATATCCGGTAACTGGTAATGATACGTGGCTCTTGTAATTTGGTCATTTTCAACTTGATATACACATAACTCATCCATTTGTTGCCTTCCCCTATCCTTAAAAGTGGCATCCATAGACATAGGAACCACAAAATGATTACCTGCGACCATTGGTTCACCTACAGAACCACCGTGCATTTCTTCAATACTCTCTCCCCATTGCTGAAACTCTTTTAAGATATTTGCTTTGCCCTTGGTTACATTGTTTGGCACACCAGGCATTTCTTCACTTACAGCATTATCGGCATACATTCCGTATGCTTCATCATACTTCCCTTCTTTACATAAGTTCACAAACTTATCTGCTACTTCTTTAGTTGTCATGATTATTTATTTTTTGGTTAACCTCTTAAAGATAGTGAACAACAGTAAATAAAATTTTAAGAAATAGTTAAAAGAGGCAAAGCATTATTAATTGACTTCCAGTATCTTATGTTCTTTGTTATTAAACACAAAAGACATTTCCTTAACCTTTCCTAAAAGTAGTTTACCTATTGGCGTATTTGCAGAAATACAATACACAATTCCAGATTTATACTCAAATTTTCCAGCTGAAATTGCAATATAGTAAGTGGCATTTGAAGTTTTGACCAAACTCCCAAGAATTACAGAATTAGACTGCTTAGATGCCTTTACTCTTTTAAGTAACTGTGCCGTTTTTTCTGCCTCTAATAACTGCTGGCTTAGCTTTTCTCGTTCTAATTGAAGCATAGCGCGTCCTGTTTCATGCTTATCTCCAGCACTACTCTTAGTTTCGGAATTTAGAGATGCATTTATCTCTATAATATTTTTGGTAATTCTTTGAAGTCTTCCTAATATATACGCTTTACAAAATTGGTATGCTTCTTCCTTCATACTATACTAGTTCTGCTAATTCTTTACCCACTAAACTTCCTATAGCAATACCCATACCTCCTAAACGAATTCCACAAAACACATTATTTGACATTTGTTTTATAATTGGTTTCTTTTGGTTTCCTACGCCCATTATTCCACTCCAACGATGTTCTATTTCAAAAGCGGAATTTGGTAGTATGACTGTTTTTAGAAACTGTTCCAACTGCTCTTGTATCAATTTTGTTTTACCAAATGCCGAGGTTTCTTCAGTATCAAAGTCTAGGTTTCGACCGCCCCCAAACAAGATTCTGTTATCTATATTTCTTAAATAATAATAGCCTTCATCAAAATGAAAGGCACCTTTTACTTTTAAATCAGAAATTGGTTTGGTAATTAATACTTGTGCTCTTGCTGGCTTTACATTTTCATTTAAGAACTGTGAAGCAAAACCATTTGTCGTGATAAAAAGTTTTTGAGTATTAAACTTGAATTGATTTGTTTTTATAGAAACGTTATCTTCTTTTTCTAAAAAGCCCTCAACGTTTACCGAATTCAAAATCAGAATGCCTTTTTTACCTGCGATACTAAGAAGTTCTACCATCATACTTCCTGTATCTATTTGACCTTCGAACTTTTGTGTAATATATGAAGGTATAATTCCTGCAAAATTATATGTGTTTCTGTTTAGCTCAAAAGCTTCTTCTTTAAAAACCGGAAGCAAAAGCTTATTTAAGTATGGTAGCTTTTCTTTGCATTCTTGAAAGAGTTTAGTTTCCTTCTCTAAAAAAAGTTCGTGCCCTCCATTTTGCTCAAAATTAAGTGATTTATCACCTATCAACCCTCGAAGAGCTTGTATTCCTTCCCAGCGTTGTCGAACAAGCTTAAGCAGTTCATCTTCTGAATGTGTTTTTAAATCTGAGAGCAGTTCAGAAGCGCTGCCAAAACATGCAAATCCTGCATTTTTTGTACTTGCGCCTTGCGGTAGCATACCTTTCTCGAGAACTAAAATCTTAGCTTTTGGAAAACAATTTTTAAGGTTAATTGCAGTAGTTAAACCTACTATACCACTACCAACAATAGTAAAATCTACATTAGAAAGCCATGTTTTATATTCCCAATAACTTAATTCCATAAAAGCAAAAACCCCGATAAATCGGGGTCTATTTTAATAATCATATTTTTTATCCATTTCAAAATCTTCCATGAACTTGGTGGTATAATTCCCCGCCAAATAATCTGGCTCATCCATTAACTGTCTATGAAATGGTATAGTGGTTTTAACACCTTCAATCACAAATTCATCTAAGGCGCGTCTCATTTTATTAATAGCTTCTTCGCGAGTTTGTGCAGTGGTAATTAGCTTTGCCACCATAGAATCATAGTTAGGTGGAATTATATAGCCGCTATATACGTGGGTGTCTAAACGAATACCATGACCTCCAGGTGTGTGTAGTGTTGTAATTCTACCAGGTGAAGGTCTAAAGTTATTATAGGGATCTTCGGCATTAATTCTACATTCTATTGAGTGAAGTTTTGGAATATAATTTTTTCCAGAAATTGGAACGCCCCCAGCAACTAAAATTTGTTCGCGTATTAAGTCGTAATCCACAACTTGTTCTGTTATTGGATGCTCTACTTGAATACGTGTGTTCATTTCCATAAAATAGAAATTACGGTGTTTGTCTACCAAAAATTCTACCGTTCCTGCACCCTCGTATTTTATATATTCTGCTGCTTTAACAGCTGCTTTCCCCATATCGTCCCTTAACTTGTCTGTCATAAAAGGAGATGGTGTCTCTTCTGTAAGCTTTTGGTGTCTTCTTTGTACAGAGCAATCACGTTCTGAAAGATGACACGCTTTGCCATACTGGTCACCTACTATCTGAATTTCTATATGGCGTGGCTCTTCAATTAATTTTTCCATATACATAGCGCCATTTCCAAAAGCTGCAGAAGCTTCTTGAACTGCACTATTATATAAATCTTCCATTTCCTCTTCACTCCAAACAGCACGCATTCCTTTACCACCGCCACCTGCAGTTGCTTTAATCATTACAGGATAGCCCATCTTTTTTGCAGTCTTTTTTGCATCTACCACATCTTTAAGCAATCCATCTGATCCAGGTACACAAGGAACACCTGCTTTTTTCATGGTCTCTTTTGCAGTAGCTTTATCACCCATTTTATCTATTTGGTCTCCTGAAGCACCAATAAATTTAATGTCGTGTTCCGCACAAATTTTAGAAAACTTAGAATTTTCCGAAAGGAAGCCATAACCAGGGTGAATCGCATCTGCATTAGTTATTTCCGCAGCAGCAATAATATTTGGAATTTTTAAGTAAGATTCGCTACTGGGAGCAGGACCAATACAAACAGCTTCATCTGCAAAACGTACATGTAAGCTTTCTTCATCTGCTTTTGAGTAAACAGCAACGGTTTTAATGCCCATTTCTTTACACGTTCGTATCACACGAAGTGCAATTTCTCCCCTATTGGCAATTAATATTTTTTTAAACATATTTTTTTAGTTTAAGAGTTTACGGTTTAGCAGTTTATGTGTTTAAATGCATTTGCTTTAAACTTTAAAACTTAAAACTTCTAAACTTAAAATTATGATGGATCAACTAAAAATAATGGTTGGTCAAACTCTACTGGTGAAGAATCATCAACAAGAATCTTGACAACTTTTCCTGAAACTTCAGACTCAATATCATTAAAAAGTTTCATTGCTTCAATCACACAAAGCACATCGCCTTGTTGTATATCTTTACCAACCTCAACAAAATTAGGCTTGTCTGGTGCTGGTTTTCTATAGAACGTTCCTATTATAGGGGATTTTATAGTAATATATTTAGAATCATCATCAGAAGCTTCTGCAGTAGGAGCAGCCGGTGTTGCTTCTGGAGTAACAACTGGAACTTGAGGGGCAGCAGCCATCGTGGCTTGAGCCATTGGAATTTGCTGCACTATTGTTGTCTCTGGAGAACTTGACTGATCACCCGTACGAATGGTAATCTTGATATCTTCCATTTCCAACTTCACTTCACTTGCACCAGATTTAGCAACAAACTTGATCAAGCTTTGAATTTCTTTAATATCCATTGAATTTGATTTAGTTATTCTAGTTAGTTAATATGCCCATTTTAAATAAATAGATCCCCAAGTAAATCCACCACCAAAAGCAGCAAAAACCAGATTATCTCCTTTATTTAATTGATTTTCATAATCGGCCAAAAGTAATGGCAAAGTGGCCGATGTTGTATTTCCATAACGATGAATATTCATCATTACCTTACTATCATCAACACCCATACGTCTAGCAGTGGCATCTATAATTCTTTTATTAGCTTGATGCGGTACCAACCATTGCACATCATCATGAGAAAGATTGTTACGTTCCATTATTTTACCAGATACATCTGCCATATTAGAAACGGCAAACTTAAATACAGACTTCCCATCTTGAAAAACGTAATGTTGTCTATTCTTAACTGTGTCTTCTGATGCTGGTAAAATAGATCCACCTGCATCCATTTTTAAAAAGTTTCTTCCAACTCCATCAGACCTAAGGTATTCATCTTGTAATCCTAGTCCTTCTTCATTAGGTTCAAAAAGAACTGCTCCCGCCCCATCTCCAAAAATGATACATGTAGTTCTATCTGTATAATCTATAATAGAAGACATCTTATCTGCTCCTATTAACAATACTTTTTTATATCTGCCTGATTCTATATAGCTAGATGCTGTTGACATTCCGTATAAAAAACTAGAGCAAGCTGCTGATAAATCATAAGAGAATGCATTAGATGCTCCAATCTCAGAAGCTACATATGCAGCCGTTGATGCAACCATCATATCTGGTGTCGCTGTTGCTACTAAAACCAGGTCTATCTCTAAAGGTTCTATGTGTTTCTTCTGGATTAAATCTTTGGCTGCTTCAATCGCCATGTAAGATGTTCCTGCACCTTCCTTTTTTAGAATTCTTCTCTCTTTAATTCCGGTTCTAGAGGTAATCCATTCATCATTGGTATCTACCATGGTCTCCAATAACTGATTGGTTAACACGAAGTCTGGTAAATATGCCCCTACAGCTGTAATCGCTGCTGTTTTTTTTATCATGCTTATGTCCGTTTTTGTCAAAAAAGATGAAAATAGACCAAAAAGTGGTGAAAAATAGTGATTTTTTACGACTTTTAGCTTTAAAATCATTCGTTTTTAAAATTGAGATGATTCCATAAAAAAACTCCCGATAATTAAATCGGGAGTCGCTATTCTATACAAATAGGGTTGCTTATGCAGCAGTTTCTTCCTCCGTTTTGTCAATAAGAATCTGACCTCTATAATATAATTTACCTTCGTGCCAGTGAGCTCTGTGGTATAAGTGCATTTCTCCTGTTGAAGAGTCTTTCGCAATGGTCGGTGCAACCGCTTTGTAATGCGTACGTCTTTTGTCTCTTCTTGTTTTTGATATTTTTCTTTTAGGATGTGCCATTATTGCCTATTTATCCGTTAATAATTTTTTTAATCCGTCCCACCTAGGGTCTGTATCTTGTTTATTTTCTTTTGTCTCTTTTGGTTGTAGCTCTTCAAGCTTATTTAATGCCTCAGATTTTAAGGTTCCGTCTAGTACGCCTGGGTGTACTCTCTTCTGTGGAACTGCCAAAACAAGCATTTCATAAACATATTGAGCGATATTTAGTTGATATTCTCCATGAGGCAATATCAAAATCTCATCATCTTCATCATTATAAGCTTCTCCAAACTTTATAACCAATTGCAAATCTGATTCGATTTCTTGATTATATGGTTCGCTAGTTAAGTCACAATTAACGTTTACACTGCCAGATGCTTTGATGTCTAATTCCATCATCGTATTCATCTTATTTAGCACAGCTTTTAAGTTAACTGAAGATGAATTAAACTCTCCATAACCAAAAGATTCAAAGAACGTATTATCAATTGTGTACTCAAACTCGTGTTTTCCTAACTTCAATCCTGAAAAAGGAATAAAAAACTCCTTCAACTTCTTCATTTTTACGCGTATGGTTTGTGTACCAGCCACTAAGGCGGGTGCAAAGATAGTATTTATTTACAAAAAGGCAATCTTTAAATAAAAATATAACTTACTGTTATGCAGAACGCTTTACTCTTTGTTTTTTTAAAGGGTTTTTGGTAAGCTCCTCAAACTCTTTTCTATTCCTGAAAATGCGTATAGCAGTAAATACAGCTTCCTTAAATGAGCTTTCGTTTGCTTTGCCTTGACCTGCTATTTCATACGCTGTGCCATGGTCTGGAGACGTTCTTACTTTACTAAGACCTGCAGTAAAGTTTACTCCTTTGCCAAATGAAAGTGTTTTAAACGGTATTAATCCCTGGTCGTGATAGGCAGCTAAAACAGCATCAAACTTATTATGTCCGTTTGAGCCAAAAAAACTATCCGCAGAATAAGGTCCATATACCAAATGGCCATCATTAAATAGTTTTTCAATTATCGGCTTCATTATTTTTTCATCTTCTTTACCAATAGTCCCATTATCTCCACTGTGTGGGTTTATTCCTAGCAAAGCTATTTTGGGCCTTCTAATACCAAAATCCATTTGCAAAGATTTTGACATGGTAGCTACTTTTTCCTGAATCAGTTTTGTGGTTATCGCATTAGCAACATCTTTAACCGCTATATGATCTGTTAGCAAACCAACTCTGAGTTCATCGGTCACCATAAACATTAGACTTTCTCCATTGAGCTCTTTGGCTAAGTAATCTGTATGACCTGGGAACTTAAAATCTTCTGCTTGTATGTTGTTCTTATTAATAGGTGCAGTGACTAAAACATCTATTTCATTGTTTTTTAAAGCTTCAACCGCTGCTCTAAGTGATTTTATAGCATACTTACCTCCCTCTTGGGTTGCTTGACCAAAAGAGGTTTCTGGAGTTTCTTTCCAAACATTAACCACATTAATTTTGCCGTCCAATACTTTTTCGGCGTTATGGACTCCATTAAAGCTCAGTTCTAAGTTTAATGTCTGCTTTTGATGTGATACCGTTTTGTTAGAGGCAAATAAAACCGGAGTGCAAAAATCTAGCATTCGAGGGTCCTCAAAAGTCTTAAGTGCAACTTCGCAGCCAATACCATTTAAATCTCCAATTGAAATGCCTAATCGTATTTTTTTACTTCCGTCCATAAAAATCCCTATTCGAATAACTACTTTTACATTACAAAGCTAGGTAATTTAGAAAAGACATGTTTACAGGTATTATTGAGACTTTAGGAGAGGTAAAAAACTTAAAAAAAGAAGGAGAAAACCTTCATATAACTTTAGCTTCTGAAATTGTCTCAGAACTTAAAATAGACCAAAGCGTTTCGCATAATGGGGTCTGTTTAACTGTTGTGGCGTTAGATAATAACCAATATACTGTGACCGCCATTCAAGAAACCTTGGATAAAACTAGTCTAGGGGAACTAAAAATTGGTGATATGATGAATCTTGAGCGAGCCATGGTTTTAGGTGCACGATTAGATGGGCATATAGTACAAGGTCATGTTGATCAAATTGCTACTTGCCAAAATATTGAAGAGAAAGATGGCAGTTGGATTTTTACCTTTACCTATGATGCACAATTAAATAATGTAACTATAGAAAAGGGTTCTATTACTATAGATGGCACTAGTCTTACCGTTGTTGATTCTAAAAAAGATTCTTTTAGCGTGGCCATAATTCCATATACCTATGAACACACCAGATTTAATACCTATAAAGTAGGAACAATTGTAAACTTAGAGTTCGATGTTATTGGAAAGTATGTGGCAAGGTTGATAGAGAATAGAAACTAGAGCACTCCATTGTTAGATGTTAGACTGATAGATTTTTAAGGAATATCTAAAAGCGAAGCAGGCTAAAGTCTTATGCCTATAATCTATTACACTTTTACAAAAATCTTATGTTTATACAATACATAAGCCAGTAGGCAATAAAAGGCAACCACACTTAGTCCGTAGAGGAGTGAAGACATTTCTAAAGAGATAAACCCTTGAACGTAAACATTTTGAAACAACCACCCATGTAATGAAGTTTCCCCAACCTTTATCATTCCCATTATTTTACTAATGAAACTGGATAAAAAGTAAAGCACGATAGCATTGGCTCCCGCATATCTGAAAATACTTCCAAATTTTACTTCTTTTACATCTGTTATATAGTAAATCAATGCTAAAACTACATTGGCCCAACCCGCGGTTACCAATACAAAGCTACTTGTCCAAAGCGCCTTGTTTATCGGAAATACAAAATCCCACAAATGGCCGATTAATAATAACGACCCTCCTAGTCCAAACAAAATAGTTGCTTTTTTCTTTTGTTTTGATAGTAATATTAGCCCAGTAAAAATACCTAACAACGAACTTACGATCGACGGAATTGTACTCAACAAACCCTCAGGGTCATAATCTGCTTTGTAATTGTGGGTACTAAATACTTTTACGTCTAGCCAATTTGCAAAATTATTAGGAGCTCGATCTAGGGTAGATTCTACTCCGTTTACTGGAACCAGTGTCATCAATAACCAATATCCTATTAGAAGAATGGCTGAAACACCTATAAGCTTTTTCCAACCAAGGTTTATAAAAAGAATGGAAGCAAAAAAGAAAACGACTCCTATTCTTTGTAATACGCCAGGAAATCTAATCTCTGCAAAGTCTTTTATAAACGGAAAACTGAGCGTAAATGCTCCCAAGAATAATCCTAAGCCTATTAATTTTAAACTTCGGACAGTGATTTTTTTATATGTGCCAGCATTGGTTTCCTTATTTTGATATGCAAAAACTATTGAGGTTCCAACTATGAAAAGAAAGAAAGGAAATACTAAATCTGTTGGGGTGTACCCATGCCATTTTGCATGCAAAAAAGGAGCATATACGTTTGACCATGTGCCAGGAGTATTGACTAAAATCATTAAAACGATGGTCATTCCCCTAAAAATATCAACCGATAGTATCCTATTTTTCATAATTTATAAAATAGTTGATTTCATTTTACCCCAAGCACGTATTAATAAAAATGCGGATACAATGGCTACGCCTGTTAGAATCAAAGCCAATTTAGTTTCCCCATATATCCAGTACCCGGTTGCGAACATTATCGTATAAATTAAGATAACCCCAAGAAGCATGGCGGTAATTCCTGATGGTACACTCCATTTTTCATTAGGAATAGAAATTTCTTCATTCGCTGCTTTTGCCTTAGCAACTACTTTAGACCAACCCGGACCACCAGGTTGTATTTTTTTATAGAAAGAACGCAAAGTTTTGTCAGATTCTGGCTTTGTCATAAAAGTTACCGCAACCCAAATCGCTGTAGTAACCACAACTACAAAAGGATAGTTGGTCCATTCTGGTAATACTCCCGTTGTAGGGTCAAATAATATATCTCCTAGACTTGTTTTTACCAATAGAATCGAAATTATTCCCGAAGCAAACATTGCCGTAATTTCACTCCATGCATTTATGCGCCACCAGAACCAGCGTAAAATAAAAACCAATCCTGTTCCTGCACCAAAGGTTACCAAAAGGTCAAAAACTTCGAATGCATTTTGAAGTGTTAGTGCTAACAGTGCACTAAGCACCATTAGTACTACTGTTGAAGTTCTACCTACTGCTACCATTTGTTTTTCTGTGGCATCAGGGTTTATTTGCTGCTTGTAAAAGTCAAAAACAATATAAGAGGAGCCCCAGTTTAACTGTGTTGAAATCGTACTCATGTAAGCAGCAACCAAGGATGCCAAAACCACTCCTAAAAGTCCGCTTGGTAATTTGGTCAGCATCGCGGAATAAGCAAGGTCATGCCCTAATTTGCTTTCGGCCACATCTGGGAACGCTTGGGCAATACTGGCAATATCCGGATAAACCACCAAAGAAGCCAAAGCCACTAATATCCATGGCCATGGACGAAGTGCATAGTGCATTATGTTAAAAAAGAAGGTGGCGCCAATAGCGTGGTTTTCATCTTTTGCCGCTAACATACGTTGTGCAATATACCCGCCGCCGCCTGGCTCTGCTCCTGGGTACCAAGAACTCCACCATTGCACCGCAATGGGAATAATAAACAAAGTAATTAAGACATTCGTGTTGTCAAAATCTGGGAGTATATTAAGCTTTCCTGCTACATTTTCATGAGCAATTAAGGCTTCTATTCCTCCTACTTCAGGAATATTCACCAAATAAAATGCTGCTCCAATTGCACCCGCCATCGCCACAAAGAATAAAAGAAAGTCAGTATATACCACTCCCTTAAAACCCCCTAGAGCGCTGAACACAACGGTTATTAGACCTGCGCCGACAACAGTCTCCCAAGGTTCAAGACCCAGCATAATGCCTCCTATTTTTATAGCTGCCAAAGTAACGGATGCCATAGTAATAATGTTGAACAAGGCACCCAGATAAATAGATCTAAATTTTCTCAGAAAACTGGCTGGCTTACCACCGTAGCGCATCTCGTAGAACTCTAAATCTGTTTTTACATTAGACTTTCTCCACAACTTGGCGTAAACGAAAACTGTTAGCATGCCAGTGAGGAGAAAACACCACCAGACCCAATTGCCCGAAACCCCAGATGTTCTTACAATATCGGTAACCAGATTAGGCGTGTCGGTCGAGAACGTTGTGGCCACCATAGACAGCCCCAAGAGCCACCAAGGCATGGTGCGACCCGAAAGAAAAAATTCCGAAGAGTTCTTTCCCGATTTTTTTGAAACATAAATTCCGATTCCTAAAACGAGCGAAAAGAAAACTATAATAAAACCGTAGTCAAGCGTACTGAGTTCCATATTTTGGTTGTTGGTTGATTTTTAAAGATATAGTTTTTTAGAATATTTTTGCCTTAGATTCGCTCAACCCCAACTGCGCGCCCATTAACAAAATTAGAAATAACAACAACAGCATGAATATTGAAGTTTCTTTAATGGGTTGGATTTTTGCAGCGACAGCTTCTTTCCTTTTAGGTATTTCTAAGGCAGGTTTAAAAGGGCTTTCTATTTTTAATGTAACCTTAATGGCGCTTGCTTTTGGTGCAAAACAGTCAACAGGATTAATAATGCCTTTGCTTTTGGTGGGAGATGTTTTTGCGGTAATCTACTACAACAGGCACACTCAGTGGGAGTATATTCGAAAGTTTTTGCCATGGATGCTCACTGGTATTATAATTGGAGTTCTTGTCGGAAAAGATTTACCAGAAAAGCAATTTAAAATTGGAATGGTCATTGTTATATTAATAAGTCTTGGTATTCTAATTTTTTGGGAAAGACGAAAATCTAAATCTGTCCCACATCATTGGGCGTTTGCAGGTAGCACTGGAATTATAGCTGGTATATGTACTATGATAGGTAATCTAGCAGGTGCCTTTACCAATCTTTTCTTTTTGGCTATGCGTTTGCCTAAAAATGAATTTGTGGGAACAGCCGCATGGCTTTTTCTAATTACCAACCTTTTTAAACTCCCCTTTCACTTATTTGTTTGGGAAACTATCTCTATAGAAACACTAACCATAAATCTAAAATTAGTCCCAGCCATTTTATTGGGACTTCTTACTGGTGTAAAATTGGTAAAGCTTATTAACGAAAAACAATATCGTATTTTTATTTTGGTAGTTACTGCTATTGGAGCAATAGCAATCTTACTGCGTTAGCACCTTCTATGGGTTTTAGTGTTGAAGAAGATAAAGAGCATGCCTATGTACTTGTAAAAAACGAGTAACTCACCATACATACTTTGACAGAACACACAACAAGTAATTAAAACTTCTATTTTTAATATTTAGCTTACTAACAACACGTTACATTTGTTAAGGATTTGTTAATCTAATTTTTTTAGATTACTTTTAGTTAACTAACTTAATCATTGTTAAATGAAAGCTTCTGAAAAATTACTCCCAGCAAGAATAGTTATCTGGTCTCTTGTTATAGGTTTAATGGTAGTTGGGTATACTGTGTACTCCCAATATTCTACTGAAATTAGCCAAGAAGTTACTAATGCAATTGTTGAAGCGTTACCAGACTTGGATAATGCTGTTGCGAAGCTTTAAAAAGCTTTATTTCAATACTCTTTTTGATTGACTAATAGTAAATAAAAAAGTCTCAGCTTGCGCTAAGACTTTTTACCACTTTCGTGGTCCCACCTGGGCTCGAACCAGGGACCAACTGATTATGAGTCAGCTACTCTAACCAACTGAGCTATAGGACCTGTTTTCTAGGGCAGCAAAATTAGGATATATTTTTCTATACACCAACATTTTCTTAACCTTCATTGGTGCTGATTTCTTGACAAAGCTCTACCAAGACTCCATTTGTTGTCTTTGGGTGCAAAAAAACCACCAACTTATTGTCTGCTCCTTTTTTAGGTTTTTCATTTAAGACTGTAAAACCTTCGCCTTTTAATCTTTCTATCTCTTGCTCAATATCTTCAACAGCAAAAGCAATGTGGTGTACACCTTCTCCTTTTCGCTCTATAAATTTAGCAATTGGGCTGTCTTCTTTTATCGCCTCTAATAGCTCTATTTTATTAGGTCCGGTTTTAAAAAAAGAAGTGCGTACTCCTTCAGAGGCTACTTCTTCAATCTTATAGTGCGGAGCACCAAAAAGCTTTTCAAATAATTTATTTGAAGTCTCTAAATCTTTAACCGCTATTCCTATGTGTTCTATCTTATCCATTTCTCGACTAAGATAGCATTATTACCTTATTTTTGCAGTTATGGAAACACAGCGCCAGAAAAAAATTGCAGGTATTATACAGAAAGATATGGCCGAAGTATTGCAAAGAGCAGCTACAGATGGTGGACTTAAAGGAACCCTAATTTCTGTTTCTAAGGTTTATATTACTTCAGATTTATCCATTGCAAAAGTATATGTAAGTATATTTCCTAACGATAAAGCATCAGAGCTCTTGGAAGGTATGAAATCTAATGAGCCACTCATTAAACATGAATTGGCGCAACGCACCAGAAATCAACTACGTCGTGTGCCACATTTAACCTTCTATATAGATGATTCTTTAGATTATATCGATGGTATAGAAAAGTCACTGAAAGGAGAGGAAAATCCTATTGAAAATAGAGACTTGCTGGATAAACGAAAGAAATCTTAAGTATTGAACTTTCCATTATACATCGCTAAGCGGTATTTGCGTTCCAAAAGCAGCCAAAATGCGGTGAATATTATCAATTTTATTACTTTCTTAGTCATTGTTATAGGCTCTGCAGCATTGTTTATAGTACTTTCCGCCTTTGCAGGATTAAAAACCTTCAGTCTACAATTTACAAACACTTTTGATCCAGATTTAAAAGCAATACCTGCTACTGGAAAGTTTTTCTCCATTTCAGAAGAAGACGAAAAAGTCTTATCCGAGATAAATGGGGTAGCAAATTATTCAAAAGAAATAGAAGATAGGGTCTATCTCACCTTTCGTGAAAAAGGTGATTTCGCATATATAAAAGGGGTTGATGAAAATTACCGTTCTGTAACCAGTATTGATAGCACTCTATACTTTGGAAATTGGGGTATAACGGAGTATAATGGTATTATGGGAATTGGCATTTACAACTCCCTTGGAGTTCCTATGAATAATTATAGAACACCTATGCAAGTGCTTGCGCCAAAACCCGGAGAAGGCTCTTTTTCTCCACAATCACTAAACACAAAATTTTATAATGATTTACCACTTGTTGTAAGCGGTGTTTATGCTATTGAAGAAGGTTTGGATAAAAAATATGTGATTACTCAGTTGCATTTAGTGCAAGAACTTTTAGAAAAGGATAGCACCAAAGTCTCTGCCGTTAATTTTAAATTGGATACTACTATTCCTTTAGAAGAAGTTCGTTCAAACATAAAAAACACTTTGGGAGACAAAGTTATAGTTCTTAGCCGTCGTGAACTAAACGGCACACTTTATAAAATGCTTAATACTGAAAATCTTGCTACGTATTTGATTTTTACTTTAGTCTTAATAATCGCATTGTTTAATGTTGTAGGTGCCATTATCATGATGATTTTAGATAAGCAACAGAACTCAAAAACGCTATTTGCTCTTGGTACAACTATAAAAGAGTTACGAAAAATCTACTTTGTACAAGGTATTCTAGTGACAGCTTCAGGAGGTTTAATCGGGGTTTTAATTGGCTCCGCATTAATTGGTTCTCAACTTGCATTTGAGTGGCTAAAAATAACGCCATCATTAGCTTATCCTGTAGAATATGATTTTATGAACGTATTGGTTGTTCTAGCTACTATTCTAGTCTTAGGTTTAATTTCATCAAAAATTGCTAGTAGTAGAATTACTAAAAAACTAATAACTCAGTAGTAGTATTTAAGCAAACTGATAATCTCCAAACTTTTCTAACACTTCATCAAAAGTTGCAAAAACATCGTTAGATTCATCGCTAGTTACCATTTTCATACGATATTCTTTAAAATTTGGAATGCCTTTAAAGTAATTGGTATAATGTCTGCGAGTTTCAAAAACACCGAGCTTCTCTCCTTTCCAATCTATAGACATTTGTAAATGTCTACGAGCTGCTTCTATCCGCTCTATCATAGTTGGCGGTGACAAATGAGTCCCTGTTTCAAAGTAGTGTTTTACTTCTCTAAAAAACCATGGATAACCAATGCTAGCTCTACCTATCATAGCACCATCTAAACCATATTCGTCTCGCATTTTCATAGCTGCTTCTGGCGTGTTTACATCGCCATTACCAAACACTGGAATATGCATTCTTTGATTGTTCTTTACTTCAGCTATGGGTTTCCAGTCGGCGTAGCCTTTATACATCTGAGCTCGTGTACGGCCATGAATTGCAATTGCTTTGCAACCCACATCTTGGAGACGCTCTGCCACCTCAACAATCTTAATGGAATTCTCATCCCAACCCAACCGCGTCTTAACGGTTACAGGAAGTTTGGTGTGCTCGACCATCGCTTTGGTTAGCGAAACCATTAAATCAACATCTTTTAAAATACCCGCGCCAGCACCTTTAGAGACTACTTTTTTTACAGGACATCCAAAATTGATATCAATAATATCTGGTCCGGACTTCTCTACAATCTCCACAGATTGTAACATAGAATCTAGGTTAGCTCCAAAAATTTGAATGCCTACGGGACGTTCCTTTTCATAAATATCCAGCTTCATGACGCTTTTGGCAGCATCCCGAATTAAGCCTTCTGAAGAAATAAATTCGGTATAAACCACATCTGCTCCTTGTTCTTTACATAACGCTCTAAATGGAGGATCACTAACATCTTCCATTGGCGCTAGGAGCAATGGAAATTCTGGGAGTTGTATGTCGCCTATTTTTGGCATTTTATATCTTGATTTTTAAAGGGTTGCAAAAATACGAAAATTTAGAATTTCACCTCAGTTTCTATCTTTTCACCTTTGCGATCTATAACAATTTTTGCAGTGCTACCTTCTTCAAAAACAGAAAGTGCTCTCATATAACTCATCATATCTGTGACCGTGCTATCTCCTAATTTCACAACGATATCCCCTTTTAAGAGTCCGGCAACTGAAGCGGGTCTATTTTCGGTAACTCCATCAATCCGCATTCCTTTTCCATCAAAAAGATAATCTGGCATTACGCCTAACCCAACTTTAAAACGTGGAACCTCTTCACTTTCATTCTTGGTTTTTCTAAATGTAAGTTTATCCGAACCATCTAAATCTCCAATAACATTAATAATATAATCACTTATCATCTCCATTCCTTTGCAGTTCAGTTTTTCAAAATCGTCGGATGGCTTATGATAATCTTCATGTTGACCTGTAAAGAAATGCAATACTGGTATGTCTTGTAAATAGAATGAAGTATGATCGCTAGGACCAACTCCAGACTCACTTAATACCAATTTAAATCCTGGATTATTAGCATTAAGCACTTGCTTCCAAATAGGCGTAGTGCCCGTCCCACTAATGGATAGCGTTTTGTCTTCTCGCAGTCTACCAACCATATCCATATTAATCATATAATTAGATTTTTCTAATTCTATTGTAGGGTTTTTACAAAAATAGTTGCTGCCTAATAGTCCCATTTCTTCACCCGAAAAAGCAATAAAAAGATAATTGCTACCAACTAAAGTATCCTTGAGTTTTTCTGCTAGTTTTAGCATAACCCCAACCCCACTAGCATTATCATCCGCACCATTATGGATAGCCTCATCTTCCACGTAGAGCGAACCTTCTCCACCCATTCCCAAATGGTCATAGTGCGCGCCAATAATCACTGTTTTATCTGCTTTGTTGTTTAAATACCCTATAATGTTTGTTCCTGTTATAGTACTATCTCCAGATACAAATTGTACTTTTTCATGTGGATTTGTCTTAGGTTTAAAAGTAAAGGTTTGGAAAAAAGTGCCTACATTTCCTTTAGGCAGCAATCCTATATCTTCCATCCGTTTTTTCAAATAATTCGCAGCTTGTAATTCTTGTGGAGTGTCTGTTTCCCGCCCTGCTAAACTGTCACTAGCCAAAAAAGCAATGTCTTCTTTTAAGGTGACTTTTTTTGATTCAACATCTGTGCAAGATGTAAAAACAGCAAAAATTATAAATAGAAATGATAATTTACCCCACATAGCAGTTATTTTTACTCAAAAATACATATCGAATGAGAATTCTATTTGTTTTGGTTCTTCTATTTCTAGCAGCAAGCTGTAGAACAGAGCATAAAGAACAACCTGTTAAAAAAGAGAAAACTACTTCCTTAATGGCTGGGGGCGATACTTTAATCTATCCTGAAGAGAAACACTTTAAAAGCATTCGCCAAATCACTTTTGGCGGGGACAATGCAGAAGCTTACTGGAGTTGGGACGACAAACAAATGATTTTTCAATCTAATAACACCGCATGGGGTATGGAATGTGATTAAATGTTTTTAATGAATATTGAAGAAAGTTTTAAAGACAATAAACCCCCTATGATAAGTAGTGGTTTTGGGCGTACCACTTGTGCTTACTTTTTGCCAGATAATAAACACTATGTATACGGTTCAACGCATTTAGTAGATAAGGAATGCCCAGAAGTACCTCTACGAAAAAACGGTGCTTACGTATGGCCAGTGTATGATTCTTTTGACATTTTCGTAGTCGACTTAGAAGGAAATATTACTGTGCAACTAACAAATGAGAAGGGATACGATGCGGAAGCTACTGTTTCGCCTAAAGGCGATAAAATTGTATTTACTTCTGACAGAAGCGGAGATTTAGAACTGTACACTATGAACTTAGATGGCTCTAACGTGAAACAAATTACTGACGAGCTAGGCTATGATGGCGGTGCTTTTTTCTCTCCAGATGGTACAAAACTAATATTTAGAGCCTCGCGCCCAGAAACTCCCGAGGAGATTAAAAAATACAAAGATTTATTAGCAGAAGGCTTAGTAGAGCCAACCGATATGGAGCTTTTTATTTGTAACGCAGACGGCTCAGACTTAGAGCAATTGACATTTTTAGGCAACGCAAATTGGAGTCCTTTTTTTCATCCTTCAGGAGAAAAAATATTATTCTCAAGTAATTTTGAGGTAGAGAAGGGTTTTCCTTTCAATCTCTATTTTATTGACATTGATGGTAAAAATCTAGAGCGTGTAACTTATGGAGAAACCTTTGATGCCTTTCCAGTTTTTTCAAACAATGGTAAATATTTGGCTTTTTCTAGCAATAGAAATAATGGCGGAACACGAGACACCAATCTTTTTATAGCAGAGTGGCAGGACTAAACCTTCCTTTTGAGCCTATTCTCTTCGGAATAAAAATAAATGTACATCTTGTGCTAGAATACCTAGCTTTTTTTATTGCATTTAGACACTATGTTTTTATTCGAAAAAGGAGCTCAGATACTATTTCCTCTAATAATAGACTTTCTATTATTATTGGTGCTGTTTTTGGAGCTTTACTATTTTCTAGACTAATTGCCTTTTTAGAAAATCCGACTTTACACCTTGAACAAGGATGGTTGGCTATCCTTAACAACAAAACCATCATGGGTGGGCTTTTTGGAGGTTTGCTCGGGGTCGAACTTGCTAAAAAAATTATAGGGGAAAAAGAATCTTCAGGTGATTTATTTACCCTTCCCATTATTCTGGGTATTATCATTGGACGCATAGGTTGTTTTTTATCCGGGGTAAAAGAATTTACCTATGGTGTTGAGACTTCTTCTTTTTTAGGAATAGATTTGGGAGATAGCATGTGCAGACATCCTATAGCATTGTATGAAATTGTTTTTCTGGTTTTTCTTTTTATCGTGATTCTAGGATTTCAAAAGAAATCCAATTCCGTCGAAAGCGGAACCTCTTTCAAGATTTTTATGATAGCTTATTTTGGTTTCCGGTTTTGTCTTGAATTTCTCAAACCCAATACCTTTTTCTTTCTTGGCCTGAGCAGCATTCAACTATTATGCTTAATTTGTTGGTTATACTACTATAAAACCATTGTTCAAGGAGTAAAATATGCCAGAAAGAAATTACACCTATTATGATTTTACTTTAAGTCTTTGTCCAGAATGTCTTAGGCGTGTTGATGCTAAAATTGTCTTTGAGAATGATAAGGTATACATGCTTAAAACCTGTAAAGAACATGGGACAAGTAAAGTGCTTATTGCTGATGATATTGAATATTACAAGAATATCCGAAATTATAACAAGGTCTCAGAATACCCCAAGACCTTCAATACGAAAACACATTACGGCTGCCCGTATGATTGTGGGTTATGCCCTGACCATGAGCAACATTCCTGTTTAACCGTGGTTGAGGTTACGGACCGTTGCAATCTTACTTGCCCCATTTGTTATGCAGGCTCATCACCCACCTATGGTAGGCATCGCACATTGGAAGAAATCAAAAAGATGCTCGATGTTATCGTGAAAAATGAAGATGAACCAGATGTTGTGCAAATTAGTGGTGGAGAACCTACCATACATCCAGATTTTTTTGAAATCATGGATTATGCAAAAACATTGCCTATTCGCCATTTGATGGTTAACACCAACGGTATCAAAATCGCCAAAGATTTTGCCTTTGCCGAACGGCTCGCAACCTACGCTCCTGATTTTGAAATCTACCTACAGTTCGACTCTTTGGATAATCAGGTTTTACAGGCACTACGTGGCGCAGACCTTGCGGATACACGCTTGAAAGCTATAGAAAACCTCAACAAGCTAAACCTGTCTACTACACTAGTCGTTACTCTACAGAAGGGTTTAAACGATCACGAAATGGGAAAAACCATAGATTTTGCCTTAAAACAAAAATGTATTCGTGGCGTTACTTTTCAGCCTACTCAAATTGCTGGTCGTTTAGAAAATTTTGAAGTAGATGAGAACAGAATTACCCTAACTGAAGTACGTAGAAAAATATTAGAACAATCTCCCATTTTTGAAGCTGATGATCTTATTCCTGTTCCCTGCAACCCAGACGCATTGGTAATGGCTTATGCATTAAAATTAGGGGATGAAGTAAGTCCATTAACGCGCTATATAAATCCTGATGATTTATTGAATGAAGGCAAGAATACCATAATCTATGAGCAAGACGAACAACTTCATGGTAAAATGATTGACTTGTTTAGTACTGGGAATTCAGTTGAGAAAGCCTCGGAAAATCTGAAAAGCATAATGTGTTGCCTACCTGAAATCGATGCGCCAGAATTGGGGTATGACAATCTGTTTCGTATTATTATCATGCAATTTATAGATGCGCATAATTTTGATATACGAGCCATTAAAAAGTCATGCGTACATATTGTAAACAAAGACTATAAAATCATTCCATTCGAGACCATGAATCTTTTTTATCGAGATGATAAAATTGAACGGTTAAAGGAATTACAAAAAGAGGTGTTTTGATGGCTAATTTTAAACTAAATTAAACATTGGAAGTATGTTTTTAGAAGTAGGTAATTTAGATGGTTTGGTTGTCCTCATCTTTTTGGTGATGTTTGGTCCCGCCTTATTGTTTCTTATTATAGGACTCATCTTATTTGCCAAACAAAAGAAAAAAGCAGGGAAAATATTTTTTATTCTTACGGGTGTCTACCTTTTGATTAGTCTGGGGGTTTGTGGTGTTTTAATGAGCGGGTATTAAGTAAGAGCTACTCTTCATCTAAACGGTCGCGTTCCTTTTTATCAATACCACGCTTATTATCTTGAAGTTTAAAGTTTCCAAAATTATAAGTGAAACCAAGTCTGATAAACTGGGTTTCTGGCCTTCTTCGATAAAAATTATTTTGATTTAGATATTGTGATGTATATGTGGGTACATATCTTTCTAAAATATCTTCCGCTGCAATTGATATTATTGCTTTGTTATCCCAAAGGCTTTTTCTTAAACCCAATGTAAGATTCAACTGTTCATCAGAAATATAAGATCCAAATATGAAATTAGAGAAATAGGTCAAAGCTAGTTCACCTGAAAATGAACCATCCTTTGAAAGCGTTAAATAATTCGCCAAATACACATATATACCGTCAACATCAACGGTAAATTCTTGGTTCCCACTTTCTTCTGCCAAAAAGGTATTGTCTTCATAAAAAAGTGATGTATATGCATACACATACCAGGGGTTCAAAATTCCCTTGCTAAAAGTTAAATCCAGACCATAAGAAACACTCTCAATTGCATTCTGTTTTAACTCCCGCAGCGTTAAACTTGTATTGTCTTGAAAAACATAATCCCCTATTATTCTTCCATTATCTCTGTAATACAAGTCCACAAAAAATTCACTGTTATAGGTATAATTAAAATTTAAGTTATTTGAAAAGCTGGGAATAAGTCCTTGATTTCCCTGTTCAAAATCATTCTCATTTATAAAATTTCGAAATGGATTTAAATCATTGTACCTTGGCCTATCCACTTTTCTTCCGTAGTCAAAGGCAAAACTATGTTTTTCAGAAGCAGTGTATAGTACATACAAGGAAGGAAAAGCTTCAAAAAAATCTTGCTTATTAGTTTGGTTGAGCGTTAATGAAACACCTCTAGCATCAGTTAATTCTCCTCTTAACCCTGCTTTCATAGACCATTTTTCCCAGTTTTTTACAAAACTTAAATATCCTGCATATACCTTTTCATCATACAAAAAATCGTCAGATAAGGAAGCATCAACAGTATCGCTGCTTCCTAAAAAATTAAAAAAGTTAATTTCATTTTCAGAATTAATCGAAGAGAATTTTACTCCTGATTCGAAAGAAGCACTGCCTATTGGGGTGGCATAATCTACTTGGCCAGTAAAAATTTTAATATTTTGGTCTGAAGTGGTTGAAAATCCAAAATCTCTTATAAAATTCTGATTATTATCAAAATAACGAGAATCTATACGTTGCGCAAACTGTTCGTCATAGTTTGTAAAATGACTATTGAACGATAGTTGAGCTCCTTCTTTATTTAATTTCTTAATATAAGAAAGGTCAAAGGCTAAATTTATATTGTCTGCCTCCGCAATATTGTCTGTAACAAAAGTAGAGTCGATTTGATTTCCAGAATTTCTTATTTGCGTATCTAATTTACTTTGCCAATCTTGATTTGGATTAAAAGAAATATTAGAGGTAAAATTTAAACTGTTTTTATCATCAAAATCGTAATCTAAAATAAACGTTCCATTATGTGTCGTTGCTCTTTTAATCTCCTCATTATTGGTATCCCACACTGAAAAAATTGTATTTGTATCATCAATAAAGTTTATTTCTTTTGCTGTCTTCCGCAATTCCTTTTTTGGGTTTATCGAATAGTTTGCAAAAAGATTGAGCTTATCTGTTTTATAGTAATGGCTCGTACCAAGGCTATATTTTGGAAATACAGCTTGAGTATAAGACCCATTTACGCTGCCTTTGTATCCAGGGACAATACTTTTATTGGTTATAATATTTAAAATTGGACCTCCCTGGGCATCATATTCAGCAGGTGGGTTTGAAATTACTTCAATTGAATTTATGTTAACCCCTGACAAGCCTTCTAGTAATTCTTTAACTTCTTGAGAGCTCAACTGAATTTTCCTGTTATTTAAATATACCCTAGCTGGTTCTCCTTTGATTATGAGTTTTTCACCATTCAATATTGTACCTGGTGTTTGCTTTAGAATATCCCATGTGCTGCCTTGAGATACCACTGTGTTTTCAACATTAAACACAAGCCTATCATTCTCTCGGGAGATAGTAGGTCTACGCGCCGTAACCACAACCTCATCCAGATTTTCGCTCACCGTCGGCACAATTAAAGCTCCTAAAGCAACATCTCTTCGAACATCTAAAGCTAAAGGTTTTGACCCGGCACCAATATAGCTCGCTTGAAGCAGATATAAATCAGGTTCAACATCGGTAAGTTCAAAGACGCCATTCTCAGAAGCAGATGTGCCTTTTACAAAAGTAGAATCAGTAGCATTTAAGAGAAGAATGTTGGCAAAAGGCAACAACTCATTATCTGTATTAATAACCTTTCCTGTAATCTTAAAAGTTTGAGAGAAACAGCTTCCTATTGCAAAGCATACCAATAAAATGGGGAGTAGCGGGTTCTTCATTTGAGGTTTGGGTCGAGTATCAAATCTAAGAAAATATTTCGGACTAGAAATTGATAATTCGCTATCCTGCTGAGCAAAAGACCTATATTTGCATTTGGTATGAAAAAGATTAGAAATTTTTGCATTATTGCACATATTGATCACGGTAAAAGTACCCTGGCAGATAGGCTGTTAGATTTTACCGGATCTGTTACCGAACGTGAAAAACAGGATCAGTTATTGGATAGTATGGATTTGGAACGTGAGCGTGGTATTACCATAAAAAGTCACGCCATTCAGATGGAATACACCTACAAAGGGGAAGAATATATTCTAAATCTTATCGATACTCCAGGCCATGTCGATTTTTCTTACGAAGTTTCTAGGTCTATTGCCGCATGTGAAGGAGCTTTATTGGTTGTTGATGCTGCACAAAGTATTCAAGCTCAAACAATTAGTAATTTGTATTTAGCTTTAGAGAATGATCTAGAAATTATTCCGGTACTAAATAAAGTAGACTTGCCAAGCGCTAATCCTGAGGAAGTTACGGATGATATCGTAGACCTTCTGGGCTGCAAGGCTGAAGAGGTAATCCCTGCCAGTGCAAAAACAGGTATTGGTATTGAAGAAATATTAAGTGCGATTATAGAGCGTATTCCTGCGCCTGAAGGCAATGTTGATGAGTCTTTACAAGCCCTTGTTTTTGATTCCGTCTACAATCCTTTTAGAGGGGTTGAAACCTACTTTAGAGTTATCAACGGAGAAATTATAAAAGGGCAAAAAATAAAGTTCGTTGCTACCGACAAAGATTATTTTGCCGACGAAGTAGGAACTTTAAAACTAGAGCAACATCCTAAAAAAGGTATTAAAGCAGGTGACGTTGGGTATTTAATTACTGGTATTAAAGACGCTCGAGAGGTAAAAGTTGGAGATACCATTACCGATGCGGTAAAACCTACTAAAAATGCAATTGGTGGTTTTGAAGATGTAAAACCAATGGTATTTGCTGGTATTTATCCCGTAGATACAGATGAATTCGAAGAATTGCGCGCCTCTATGGAGAAACTTCAGCTAAATGATGCATCACTAGTTTTTGCGCCAGAAAGCAGTGCGGCTTTAGGCTTTGGTTTCCGTTGTGGATTCTTGGGGATGTTACATATGGAAATTATTCAAGAACGGTTGGAACGTGAGTTTAATATGACTGTGATTACAACAGTTCCTAACGTTAGTTATCATGCCTTTACGCGAAAGAACCCTGATGAAATTATCATCGTAAACAATCCCACAGATTTGCCAGACCCTTCTGGAATAGACCGGGTTGAAGAGCCCTATATAAAAGCTACTATTATTACAAAGTCTGATTTTGTAGGTAATGTAATGTCGCTTTGTATTGAAAAAAGAGGGCAGATTACAAATCAGACTTATCTAACTACACAAAGGGTCGAGTTAACATTTGACATGCCTTTGGCCGAAATTGTTTTTGACTTCTATGATAGATTAAAAACTGTTTCTAAAGGTTATGCTTCTTTTGATTATGCCCCTATTGGTATGCGTGTGTCTAAATTAGTTCGCGTTGATATTTTACTAAATGCACAGCCAGTTGATGCGCTTTCAGCATTAATTCACGCAGATAGTGCCGTTACCATTGGTAAAAAAATGTGCGCAAAATTAAAAGAACTTATTCCAAGACAACAGTTTGATATTCCTATACAGGCTGCGATAGGAGCAAAAATTATTTCTAGAGAAACTACCAAAGCACTTCGAAAAGATGTTACCGCCAAATGTTACGGAGGTGATATTTCAAGAAAGCGTAAGCTGCTTGAGAAACAGAAAAAAGGTAAAAAGCGTATGCGTCAAGTTGGCAATGTGGAAGTTCCGCAAGAGGCTTTTATGGCGGTGTTGAAATTGAATGATTAATCTTCCTCAGCTTCCTCATCAAAATCAAAAACTTTACCTAGATAAACCAGTTTATAACCTTCTTGTATATCTGTAAATTCTTTGCTGAATGCAGATATAATTTGAAGTTCGTTTTCTGCATTTTTAAGAAATAAAGGTATAGTGTCGTTATCTGCTTTCGTTATTTCTATTAACCCATTATAGTGTTCTTGGTCTTTTATTTCAATTTCATTTACAGATGGGTATTTACGCGCTGCGTCTGTTAATTTTATGAAATCGTCCGTATGTGAAAACAAGCCTTCTTCGGGGTTGTTTTCTGGATCGTTCATTTCATCGGTATTTACAATTCTAAAGGCTCCATTCTCGCCAAACTGTTTTTTAAACTTATCAATGGCAAATTTATTAATATCAGAATTTCCTGTTAATGCCATTAAATATCCCATATCGTTGAGCTCAATATTATCTGTGAGTGAGTCTGAATATATATTGGCTGTCATTGCTTCTATCCCAAGCTTTCTCGCTTTGTCAACATTAGTTTGGTTGTTATCAATAAGTACAATATGGCGTTTGTTCTTTTTTAGGTAACTAGCAATTAGCCTTGAAACCTTAGAGGCGCCAATAATTAAAATTCCTTCAGATTTAGTTAAGAAAACCCCAACTAACTTCGCAAATAGCCTTGCGGTCGTAGCATTTAGTAAGACTGTCCCAAGAACAATCATAAAAACCAGCGGTGTAATATACTCAGCTCCTGGTTCTCCTTTAGCAAGAAGTTTAGATCCAAATAAGGATGCAATACCAGCAGCAACAATACCTCTAGGACCCACCCATCCAATAAATAATTTTTCTTTTAGCTTTAAGTTTGACCCTTGTGTACTTAAGAATACTCCCAATGGGCGAATTAAGAATACTACCAAAGCAAAAAGTATAGCCGTTTTCCAATTCATTAATAGTTGTAAATCACTAATATTAATATTTGCGGCTAGTAGGATAAATAAAATAGAAATCAATAAAACACTCAATGATTCTTTAAAATAGAGTAGTTCTTTAATATTAGGAAGATTCATATTACCTAAAACCATCCCCATAACAACAACAGCTAAAAGACCAGATTCATGGGCAAAAATATCTGACTCCACAAAAACTAAAAGTACTACAGATAGTGATACCACATTCATTAAATAATGTGGAATTAAATTCTTCTTTATTGCAAAGGCCAGAGCATGGGCAAAAGTGAAGCCAAAAGTGGTTCCAAAAAGCAAAATCTTACCAAACTCAATCAAAGCAGTTCTAGTATACCCACTTCCTTCACCAACACTAATAAATTCAAAAACCAATACTGCAACTAATGCGCCAATAGGATCAATTAGAATTCCTTCCCACTTGAGTACCGTTGAAACATCTTTCTTTAGTGGAATATTCCTCAAAATTGGCGTAATTACAGTGGGGCCAGTAACTATAATAAGAGCGGAGAAGAGAAAGGAAATTTGCCAAGAAAGTCCAAAAATATAATGTGCGGCAACTCCTGCACCAAAAAAAGTAACTACTGACCCTAATGTTATCAGTTTTGTAATGACTGGACCAACGTTAGCTATCTCCGAACGTTTTAGGGTTAAGCCTCCTTCAAAAAGGATAATGCTTATTGCTAATGAAACAAAGTAATAAAGCCCTTCTCCAGGGAAAAGCCCTTTCTCCCCATTCCAAATTGGCTCTATAAGTTTTGCCCCATCTTCTGTATATAGTGTAGCTATTGGACCAACCAATAAGCCTATTAAAATTAAAGGTAAGATTGCGGGCAACTTTAATCGCCAAGCCATCCACTGAGCTATAATTCCTAAAATGATGATTCCGGCTAATTCCAGCATTAATTTGAATTTTAGTAAAAATAAGAATTATACAATTGCTTTAACCCTATTTTTCTCTCATGGTAAGCCTTAAAACAGAACACGCAGATTTTTCGGTAAATTTATCTTTTCCTGTTCCAAATAAAATATCTACCCAATTATCCTTCTGCGGAGTTCCAAGAATAAGTAAATCAAAACTTGCAGACGCTATAGAGATTGCATTAATGGGGTCGTCATCTTTTTGAACAATAACCATGCTCGGTGTTTCCACTTTTTGAAGTAATTTTTTAGAATTTGCCTCCATCTCAGAAATAGTTTCTGCGTCTGTCTTTTCTGAAACAACATGCAAAAGCGTAAGTGATGCGTTATAAAAAGCACATATTCTATCTGCAACGGCAATAAAGTTTTTATCTCTTCTTCCGGGTCTTAAGGCAAGGAGCACTTTGCCTATATAACGAACACCATCATCTTTAAAAAGGGCAAAATCAGAGTTAATGTGAGTCAATAACCATCCTATAGGGTTGCTCACCAAAATACCACTATGCGCTCTCCCATTCCAACCCATAACTAACCAATCGCAATGGGTTTGGTTACTAAGTTCATGTATAGTGTCCGAAATTTCATGTGTAACCGCTGCTTCAAAATCAACATCAATATTTTGCGATGCAGCTAATCTAGTAACACGACGTTCTAAAGAAGCTATCCTAGGGTTTTCTTCAACCATAGCATCCAAGAAGGTTTGGTTTGGAACCTCAGTAACATTAACTACTTGTATTTTTTCTCTCTTGTTAATCGCAGCTCCAATTTCTACAAGCATTTCCGGTGAACGTTCATTTCCTAAAAGTGGAACTACAACACCGGCGTTGGAAGCTAGTTCTCCATCTAAATTTTGAAGACTTTCTGATTGATTGTTTCTATAAGTAATCTGTTTATTTCTCTTTCTTTTATACAATAAATAAAGTGCAGGTCTGTGCCCATATTTTCTAAGAATACCCGTTCTAGTGGCATTCTTTCCAAAAAAGTAGTAAATAATAATCCCTAAAATAAATATTCCAAGTATCGCTAGCATTGGACCTATACCTAAGAAAACCAATAGCGCTATCCCACTGAAAATACCAAATAACTGAACAAAAGGATATAAAGGCGAACGATAAGGTGGTTTATACCATTGCGCTGAAGTTTCTCTTAAAACAATTACGCAAGCATTTACCAAAATAAACATCATTACCATAAAGGCACTTGCCAACTTGGCAATTTTTTCTACATCAAGAAACAATATTACCAGCGTCATTAAAAAGCAGGTCATTATTATGGTCACTACCGGAGTCAAATATTTACTGTGAATCTTTGACATAAAATCAGGCAATAATTTGTCTATTGCCATTGCAAAAGGAAACCTTGATGCCGCCAAAACTCCAGAGTTTGCCATTGAAATTAATGTGATAACTCCCACTAAAGCAGCTGTATAACCTATAATATCACCTCCCAAAAGTTTTGAGATGGTATAAATAGGTTTTATATCTAATTTAAGTTCTTCTAAAGGTAAATTCCCTACCAAAGCAAAAGCTACAGAGACGTATATAATGGTCATGATAAACAATGATAAAATCATTGCTCTTGGCAGATTGGTTCCTGGATTTTTTATTTCACCCGCTATAGCTGCCACCTTAGTTACCCCCGCGTAAGAGATGTATACAAAAGCTACTGTTGAGAAGAGGCCCATTTTTCCTTTAAGTAGGAAAGGGTCTAATAGTTCAGACGAAGTTCTAGGAAGACCAAACAAAAGAATTAAAGCCAAAGCAGCAAGACTTATACTAACAATAAAAACCTGAACCTTGCCGACTTTTTTTACTCCTAGAATATTTAAAAACAAGATAAGCATTAAAAAAAGTACTGCAATATACTTTGTAAGGCTCGCGTCAATATTAATAAGTATAGATAGGTAAGCTCCAAAACCTACTAATGCAAACGCACTTTTAAAAAGTAATGATAACCAAAGACCAAAACCAGCGATAGTTCCAAATAAAGGGCCAAAAGCTCTCTCTATATAAACATACGTCCCGCCAGAAGAAGGCATTGCAGTTGCAAGTTCCGATTTTGATAATGCTGCAGGTAGAATACAGATTGCAGCTATTAAATAGGCCATCCAAACTGAAGATCCGGTTTTAGCTGCTGCCAAACCAGGCAAAACAAAAATACCACTGCCCAGCATTCCTCCTATACTAATGGCAATAACCGAAGTTAAAGATAAACTGCGCTCTAGTTTTTTCAATTAAGTTTGGTCTAAGCTCTAAAAATAGGTTTTTATTTCAAAAAACCTAAATAGCGTCTCAATGCTTTGTAATAAAATTTATTTCTGTTAAAAAACATCCAATAAAAAGGTGTTTATAAGACAATTACTGCTGTCTTTTCTTATTTTGTGCATACTTTTTGTTTTTGATGACGCTATACCCTATTGAAACTGGAAATTTTAAACTTGATGGCGGAGCTATGTTTGGTGTAGTTCCAAAATCCCTATGGTCAAGAACCAATCCAGCAGATAATAACAACATGATTGATATTGCTGCCCGTAGTCTACTTATTGAAGATGGAGATCGTTTAATTTTGATTGATACTGGAATGGGAGATAAACAATCTGAGAAATTCTTTAACTACTACTACCGATGGGGAAGCCATTCTACTGATAAATCTCTTAAAAAAGTAGGTTTTCATAGAGATGATATTACAGATGTCTTTATGACCCACTTGCATTTTGATCATTGCGGTGGCAGTATTCAATGGAACAAGGATAGAACAGGCTATGAGCCTGCTTTTAAAAATGCTGCTTTCTGGACCAACAAGAATCACTGGGATTGGGCCACAAAACCTAATCCTCGGGAAAAGGCTTCCTTTCTAAAAGAAAATCTTATACCAATGCAAGAAAGTGGACAGTTACGCTTTGTGGAAAGAGGAGAGAATTCATTTTTAGAAAAGTCTGAATTAGGTTTTGACATTCTATTTATTGATGGGCATACAGAAAAACAGATGATTCCTCACATCAAGTACAAAGACAAAACAGTTGTTTTTATGGCAGATTTAATGCCAACCGTTGGTCATATTCCGCTACCATATGTAACAGGTTATGATACTCGTCCTCTGCTTAGTATGGATGAAAAAGCCAAATTCTTGAAAAGTGCAGTAGATAATGAGTTTGTGCTATTTTTTGAACACGATGCACATAATGAGCTATGCACACTTAAAAATACCGAAAAAGGCGAACGGCTTAACGAATTGTTTTCTTTTAAAGGCTTTTTCGGTTAATATTATATTTTTAAATCACATTTAATATGATGACTACATATTCAAAATCATTTTTTACTCTTATTTCTGGAAGTCTTTTTCTAATAGGGTGTGGGGCTACTTCATTGGTTTCAACTCCCTTAGAAAATATAGATACATTACCCCTAAAAGTTACAGAGCTTACACATACTGAAAAACAGAATTGGGGGCATACAGATTTAGTTTTAGACACTATTCCTGGTATGAGTATTGATAAGGCCTATTCTGAGTTAATAGGAAATAAGCGAGGGCAAACGGTTATTGTTGCGGTTTTAGATTCCGGAATGGACCTTGATCACGAAGATTTAGATGATGTGCTTTGGACTAACAAAGCAGAAAAAGCTGGAAATGGAAAAGACGATGATAATAATGGTTATATAGATGATATTCATGGATACAATTTTTTAGGGGAATCTTACAATGAACAACTAGAATATGTAAGAATGCTACGTTTAGGAGTAGGTGATGCTTCAGAAAGGGCAAAAGCTCAAATGAAATTGGACAAAGAATATCCAAAGGCACTTCAAAATAAACAACAATATGAGCAGATTCTTCAGGCCGTTAAAAATGCAGATAAGGAAGTAAAGACAGCACTGGACAAAGATTCTTATACCAAAGAAGAGCTTTTAGCCATGAAACCAGCCTCAGAAGAGATGAAGCAAAATGTTGGTATCCTTTCTCAAATGTATCAATATGCAGATACTATTGATGAGGTTATTGCAGAACTTACAGATGGTGTAACCTATTTTACAGAGCAGGCCAATTACAATTTAAACAAAGAGTTTAATGGGCGTAAAATAGTTGGTGATAAACCATATGATTTTAATGATAAAACATACGGTAATGGCAATCCTAAAAACCGTGTTGAAGATGAAAGTCATGGTACTCATGTAGCAGGAATTATTGCTGCAGAACGTAATAACGGCAAAGGTGTTAATGGAGTGGCCAAGAATGTAAAACTAATGAGCATACGTGCTGTGCCAAATGGTGATGAATATGATAAGGATATTGCATTAGGTATTCGTTATGCGGTGGACAATGGTGCAAAAATCATCAACTGCAGTTTTGGAAAATCTTTTTCGCCAAATGCAGCGTGGGTGTATGACGCCATTAAATATGCCGCTTCAAAAGATGTATTAATTGTGCATGCTGCTGGTAATGATGGTGCTGATTTAGATGATGCAAATAATCCTAATTTCCCAAATGACCATAAGTATGCCGGTATGGAAATAAGCGATAATGTAATTACTGTTGGCGCATTAGCACCTGCTTATGGTTCTAAAATGGTTGCCACATTTTCTAACTATGGCAACTCTAATGTAGATGTTTTTGCTCCAGGAGATGATATCTATTCTACCATGCCAAATAACAAATATGACTTTCAGGGAGGTACATCAATGGCTGCCCCCGCTGTGGCTGGAGTTGCTGCTTTAATTCGTTCGTATTATCCAAGCTTATCTGCTTCGCAAGTTAAAAACGTATTAATGCAGTCTGGTTTACGTTCAAAAGCTTCCGTAATTGTTGCCGGCGACCCATCTAAAAGCAAATCATTTTCAGGGATTTCAAAATCTGGTAAAATGGTCAACGCATATAATGCATTACTTTTAGCCAAAAATATTTCAAAAGGGAAAATAACTTTAGATTCTAACGCAGAATAAAATGATTAAACTAGTCAAGAAAATCGTATTCATCCTCCTTTGTGGGTTAACATCATTATTAGCACAGAATAATACCGGGTATTGGCAACAACATGTTGACTATACTATGGATGTTGAAATGAATGTTGAAAATTACCAATATAACGGCACTCAAAAATTAGTGTATACCAACAACTCCCCAGATGAGTTGAATCGTGTATATTTTCACTTATACTTTAATGCTTTTCAACCAGGCAGCGAAATGGATATGCGTTTGCAAAGCATTGCAGATCCAGACGGGAGAATGGTTAATTCAAACAAAGAAAGTAGAATTGCTTCTTTGTCACCAACGGAAATTGGTTATTTGCATGCAACAGCTCTAACTCAAGATGGACAATCAGTCAATTATAATGAAGAAGGTACCGTTTTGGTTGTAGATTTAGCAAAACCTATTCCTTCTGGTGGAAAAACAACTTTTGATATGGAATTTAAGGGTCAGGTTCCTATACAAATCCGTAGATCTGGTCGTAATAACAAAGATGGTGTCGCCCTATCTATGAGTCAATGGTATCCTAAGCTAGCAGAATATGATTTTGAAGGTTGGCATGCAGACCCTTACATAGCTCGCGAATTTCACGGTGTTTGGGGGGATTTTGATGTAAAACTAACTATTGATAAAAACTACACTGTAGGTGGTTCAGGGTATTTGCAAAACCCAAATAAAATAGGCCATGGGTATGAAGCTCCAGGCACTAAAGTTAAAACAAAAGGGAAGACCTTAACTTGGCACTTTAAAGCTCCAATGGTACATGATTTTATGTGGGCTGCAGACCCTGACTATGTTCATGATACTTTACAAATGGAAAATGGTCCCACATTACATTTCTTGTATAAAAATGATAAAAAGTATAAGGAAACTTGGGAAAAGGTCCAGCCCTTAACCGAAAAAGCAATGCGCTTTTTCAGTAAAAATATTGGCGAATACCCATACAAACAATATTCAGTAATTCAAGGAGGTGATGGCGGTATGGAATATGCCATGTCTACCTTAATAACAGGAGGCGACAAACCAGGAAGTGTTATTGGTACAATGATTCATGAGCTTGCACATTCATGGTTTCAGCATGTTCTAGCAACAAACGAAGCAAAACATGAGTGGATGGACGAAGGCTTCACTTCTTTCATCTCTTCTTTATGTAGTAATGAAATATTAGAAAAAAATAAAGAAAATCCATTTGAAGGTTCTTACAAAGGTTACTATTACTTAGTAAATTCAGGGAAAGAACAGCCACAGACCACACATGCAGATAGATATAATGAAAATACACCTTATGGGATAGCTGCTTATAGTAAGGGTTCTATTTTCTTGTCTCAATTGGGTTATGTTATAGGTCAAGACAAATTAATGGAAACAATAAGAACGTATTTTAACGAGTTTAAGTTTAAGCATCCCGTACCTAATGATATAAAAAGAACTGCTGAAAAGGTTTCTGGGATGGAACTAGATTGGTATCTAATGGATTGGACACAAACTACGAATACGATTGACTATGGCATAAAAGAAGTGGTAGCTAATGGAGGCAAAACTAAGGTTATTCTAGAGCGTATTGGGCTTATGCCAATGCCTTTAGATATATTGGTTGTAGATGCTGAAGGGAATCAAGAAACTTATTATGTTCCACTACGAATGATGCGTGGTGAAAAAGAAAATCCATATCCATCTTTAAAAAGAACTATAGTAGAAGATTGGCCTTGGACAAATTCCACTTACGAGCTAATTATAGACAAGTCTGTGGAAAACATAGCTGGCATTTTGGTTGACCCATCAAAACTAATGGCTGATGTTAATCAAGAGAACAATACTTATCAACCTGAGTAATTAAATAATAATTTGATAATCAATCCGTTTGGGATATACTTTTCTCGAACGGATTTTTTACTTTTAAAAATGGACTTTTCCTTCCCAAAAAATGAAAAACTCAAAAGTAAAAAACTCATAGAGCAGCTTTTTATTGAAGGTAGAAGTATCAATCACTTCCCACTTAAACTTATTTATCTTAAAACTGTTTTTGATGATAATTCGATAGTGAAAACAGGGGTGATTGCCCCAAAAAAAAACTTTAAAAAAGCTTCAGACAGAAATCATATTAAACGTCTATTAAGAGAGGTTTATAGGTTAAACAAGCCATTACTTTTTAACAACATTGAGGGAAATTTTGCGTTCATGATTTTATATCTTGGCAAGGATATGCCCAATTATCAACTTGTTGAAGAAAAAATGAAGGGGCTTCTAACAAAATTTCACGAAAAAAATCTTCATGAAAAATCTTTATAGAAAACACATTATAGTTCCTGTTTTTGCGGTTGTAATTTTTATAGCTGGCACTAGTTTTAAAAGTGACTTTTTTGAAATTGCAAAACAGATTGAAATTTTCACAACACTATTCAAAGAACTAAATATGAATTATGTTGATGAAACCAACCCAGGAGAATTAATGGATTCTGCCATAAAGAATATGTTGGATGAACTTGATCCTTACACTAAGTTTCTAAATGAGCAAGATGTTGAAGAATATAAAATTAATAATGCAGGTGAATATTCTGGTATAGGAGCTCTGGTGCGTTCTTACGATGACAAGCTAATTATCGTTGAACCATACAAAGACTATCCGGCAGATAAGGCTAGACTTAAAGCTGGTGATGAGATTATTAAAATTGGAGATATTACCGTTTCAGATTTTGATGATAATGCCAGTGAGCTGTTAAAAGGGGCAAATAACAGTAGTGTGGAAGTTACTTTTATAAGACAAGGAGCTACCAAAACAACAACGATAACCCGAGAGGGTGTTGAGGTTGATGCTGTTCCGTACTACAATATGGTAGACGACAAAACTGGTTATATTGTTTTAGCAAAATTTAATAGAAAAGCATCTAGCCAAACAAAATCTGCCTTACAAGATTTAAAAGGACAAGGCGCAACCCAAATAATTTTAGATTTAAGAAGTAATCCAGGGGGTTTATTGTCAGAAGCTATAAATGTTACTAATTTATTTGTTCCTAAAGGTGAACTAATAGTAACTACTAAATCCAAGGTAAAGAAGTTTAACCAAACTTATAAAACCAAGAACAAACCTGAAGATTTAAAAATTCCTCTAGTTGTTTTAGTTAATGGAAGAAGTGCTTCTGCAAGTGAAATTGTTTCAGGTAGTTTACAAGATTTAGATAGAGCTGTTATTATGGGGGCTCGTAGTTTTGGTAAAGGGCTTGTTCAAAGACCCTTAAAACTTACTTATGGAACTCAATTAAAGGTTACCATTTCTCGATATTTTACACCTTCAGGTAGGTGTATTCAATCTTTAGATTATTGGAACAGAGATAAAGAAGGCAATGCTGTAAGAAATACAGACTTTAAACAGTTTAAAACCAGAAACGGGAGAGTTGTTGAAGATGGCGGTGGGGTAATGCCAGATATAGAAATTGCATCTTCAAAGTCAAATGTATTAACAAATGCATTAGTCGGTAATAATGTGATTTTTGATTTCGCTACTGAGTTTTACTATAAAAACACATTTAATGTTGTTGATGACTTCAATTTTTCTGAAGCACACTATAAGGACTTTAAGAATTTTGCAAACAGTAAAGATTTCTCCTTTAAAACTAAGACTGAAAAGTTATTAGAAGAGACTTTAAATTCAGACGATTCTCTTTTGGGTCCAGATGTTCAGGAAAAATATAAAGATTTATTACTTGCTGTAAATAGGGGTAAAATTTCAGCTTTAGACACATACAAAAAAGAAATCACCAAAAAAATTGAAGATGAAATTATAAAGCGTTATTTCTACAGGGACGGTCTTTACGATTATAATCTGAAAAACGATGAGGCTATTCTTTCGGCTACATATTTATTGTCAAACGCCAATAAATATAATACTCTTTTACTTCCAAACTAATTTGAAGGCTTACTATAAAACTGAAAATTTAAAGTTTAAGAATTAGTTTGAATCCCATTTTATTATCTTACAATTATGTGTGATTTTTAATAGTATAATATTTACTTAACAAAATATCAAGCAGAACTCATGAAGGGTAAAATCAAGGTTGATAGTGAGTTAGATAGAGGTAGCGTATTTAAATCCATTTTTCCAACTAAAAATATTTTAAAAAAGCTCTTAAATGATATGATTTAAGAGCTTTTTTTGAACTCTAACAATCACTACTTTTAGCATATGCAAAAACTAAAAGTTTGTGAACTTTTTGCTGGAGTTGGTGGATTTAGACTAGGTTTGGAAAAATGTGGTGGCTTTGAGGTTGTTTGGAGTAATCAATGGGAACCTTCTACTAAAATGCAACATGCCTCTATAGTCTATGAGGCGCGATTTGGTCCTAAAAACCACTCTAATAAAGATATTGAGCAAGTTAAGACAGAAGATATTCCAGACCATGATGTATTGGTTGGTGGATTTCCTTGTCAAGACTATTCCGTTGCAACAACCTTAAAAAATTCTAAAGGTCTAGTTGGTAAAAAAGGTGTATTATGGTGGTCTATTCATAGAATTTTAAAAGAGAAAAAAAGCAAACCCAATTATTTAATTTTAGAAAATGTAGACCGCTTGTTAAAGTCACCTTCAAACCAAAGAGGAAGAGACTTTGCTATTATGCTTAAATGCTTGGGGGATTTAGGTTATGGAGTGGAGTGGCGGGTAATTAACGCTGCAGATTATGGAATGCCACAACGGCGTAGGCGAATTTTTATAGTGGCTGCTCATAAATCTACCGAATTACATGCTTCTTTCTCTAGAAACTCAGCAAGAGGGTTACTATACAAGCATGGAGTTTTTAGCTCAGCTTTTTCTGTGCAAAATGATAATCAAAATATAGTCGAGTTCTCTCTTAGTGATGGTTTGGAATCAATTTCTAAAGCATTCAATAAAGGTCAAAAATTATCTCCATTTCAAAATTCTGGAGTTTACATAAATGGTGTTGTGTCTACCATTAAAACTACACCCAATTACGATGGTCCCATCACAACAATTGCAAGGCTTCTTCAAAATAAAAAAGTAGACGATGAATATTATATATCCTCAAAAGATTTGCCTAAATGGGAATATCTAAAAGGGGCTAAAAAAGAAGTGAGGATAACCAAAGATGGTTTTGAGTATAATTATGCAGAAGGGAACATGGTTTTTCCGGATGCTTTAGATAAACCTTCAAGAACAATAATCACAGGAGAAGGTGGTAAATCTCCTTCTAGATTCAAACATGTTGTTCATACAAAAAAGGGGCTTAGACGGCTAACTCCTATAGAGTTGGAGCGCTTAAATATGTTCCCTGATAATCATACAAAGCTTGAGAGAATTTCTGATACTAAAAGAGCTTTTTTTATGGGTAATGCTCTAGTTGTTGGTGTCGTTGAAAAAATTGGAAGTGCACTACTCCAAAAAATTAGTAGATAATGTCGTTGAAAAGCAATTTTAAATCTGACCTTAAAAAAGAACAGGCTTTGATAATTTTGTTAGACAAAATTTATACTTCAAAACTCAAAAACTATGCTTACAAAAGAGTTAACGAGTATGGGTTACAACTAAAAGGAGTAGATGTGATTTTTGAGCACAAAACATCTAAAAAAGAATTTTTTATTGATGAAAAAGCACAACTAGATTATGTAAATGAAAACCTGCCTACTTTTGCTTTTGAATTATCCTATATGAAAGATGGAGAAGAGAAAAAAGGTTGGTTGTTTGATGAAAGAAAAAAAACAGATTTTTATGCTCTAGTAACCAGTATTTTTATAGATTCCGGCGAATACTCTTCTTGTAAAATCACCCTTGTAAATCGTGGAAAACTAATTGAAAAACTAACTAGTCTAGACCTTAATTTTTCTACTCTTAAAGATTATAGAACCAAAGAAACTCATGGTCGCATTCTTCTTGAACAACTCAATCAAAAAAAAGAGGGTTATTTATTCCTTTCTACTAAAAATAAAGCCGAACATCCTTTAAATTTAGTTTTAAAATTAGATTGGTTATTAGATACTAAAATAGCGAAGCGCTTGGTCTAATTCGCCGGTCTAATCATTCTAATATGAGGAATACCATCTTCTAAATATTCCTCACCCTTTTCTTTAAAATTTAAGTCGTTATAAAAATTTTTAAGATAAACTTGAGCAGACAACTCTATATTATTTTTTCCAAAAAGATTTTCAATAGCTTCTATTGAGGCTAACATAATGTCTTTTCCATAACCATGTTTTCTATTGGATTTATCAACAACTACCCTTCCAATACTGGGGTTATCAAAATAATCTCCTGATTTAAAGACACGCGTGTATGCTACAATTTGATTCTCCTTAGTACCTATAACGTGAATTGCTTTTTGATCTTTGTTGTCTATATCTTGATAAACACAATCTTGTTCTACAACAAAAACCTCCGTACGTAATCGTAAAAGCTCGTATAAATCTTCTCTTGTAAGTTCTTGGTAGGTTTTAACTTGTATTAGCATTTTTAATTTTACTTACAAGGAATTTTCTCTACTCTTCTTTCATGTCTACCGCCTTCAAACTTTGTATTAATAAAAGTATTTACCATTTCTAAAGCTTGTGGTAGAGCAATAAATCTCGCCGGCAAACTTAATATATTAGCATCATTATGTGCTCTTGCTAAAGCGGTTATTTCTTTATTCCAACATAGTGCACTACGCACAAATTGATGTTTATTTGTAGTCATATTTGCACCATTACCACTACCACAAACAACGATTCCTAAATCGACTATTCCTTTTTCTACGTCGCTTGCTACAGGATGAGCAAAATCTGGATAATCTACACTGTCTGTACCATCTGTACCATAATTATTTACTTCTATTCCCTTAGATTTAAGCATACCAACAATTGCAAGTTTGTATTCTGTTCCAGCATGATCGTTTCCAATGGCTATTTTCATGGTTTTCTCTTTATGTATTCAGGTATACAACAAAGGTACAACACTTTTTAAATGGGCAATGTTCATAAATCTTAAGAAATAATTATACTATTCTTTGTATCAGCTAATTACTTCTAAAAAGATTTTGTTAAGAAGAAGAAGAAAACTATTAAATAAAGTCTTTCTTAAATAACATATTTTTTCGCATTACAATCTTTACTATTTTATTTCTCTATTATTCAATAAAAATTTAATCAACCCTTATTAAACATAAATTTATAGTAATCAACATTATTAACAGAAGTACTTATTAAAAATTTAATGTTGAGAAGAGTTATCAAACAATGTTTACAAACTATTCAACTATCTGATTTCTACAGCTAAAAATAAAATATAACATGTCAACAAAAACTATTAGTAGTTTAAAACAAGGAATTCTACTTTTTTTTATTCCACATTTCAACAAACAATCATAACAATCATTTTTATTTAAAATTTATAAAAAGAAAAATATGATTATATATAATGTTCATAAGATTAAGATGATTTGTATATGTATAACATAAATTTAAGTTTCACGAATTATAATTTGTAATTTTCAAAAAATTAAAGATTGAATGTCAAAAAAGAAAAGGAGAGCCAATAGTCAAAGGAAGAATGAGATAACAAAAGGCATTTTCACAGTATTAGAAAAAGAACCATCCAAAAGTTTCAATTATAAGCAAATCGCTTCTAAATTAAAGATAGAAGATACCCAAGGTAGAAACGATTTAATAAAAAGACTGGGGCAGTTAAAAACCAAAGAGCGTATTATAGAAGTAGAACGTGGAAAATATCAACAAAAACCGTCCGAATTAAATGTTTTAATTGGTAAAGTAGATTTAACAACAAGTGGTAATGGATATATAATTGTAGAAGAACTTGAGGATGATATTTTTGTACAAAAACATAAGTTAAATAGGGCTTTACATGGAGATACTGTTGAAGTTTTTTTTAAAAGAAAAGGTAGTGGAAAACGTATAGAAGGTGAGGTAGCTACTATTTTAGAGCGTAAAAAAACTACATATGTAGGTATTGTTGATAAGCAAAAGACTTTCGCTTTTGTTAGACCTACAGATTCTAAAATGTATACAGATATTTTTGTACCGTTAGATAATCTTAATAAAGCTGGTGACGGAGATAAAGTTCTTGTAGAATTAGAAAGCTGGCCAAAAGACAGGGATTCTCCCTATGGTAAAATAGTAGAAGTTCTTGGCAAACCTGGAGAGCATAATACAGAAATACATTCCATTTTAGCAGAGTATGGTTTACCTTATGAGTTTCCTTACGAAGTAGAAAAATATGCACAAACTTTAGATACAAGTATAAAAGCAGAAGAAATCGCTAAAAGAAGAGACATGCGTGAGGTCTTAACTTTTACTATTGATCCAAAAGATGCTAAGGATTTTGATGATGCTTTGTCTTTTAAAGTTTTAGAAAATGGAAATTATGAAATAGGTGTACATATTGCAGATGTTTCGCATTATGTTTTACCAGATACTATTTTAGAAGAAGAAGCATATAATAGAGCCACCTCTGTTTATTTAGTAGATAGAGTTGTGCCTATGCTTCCAGAGGTTTTGTCAAATAACGCTTGTTCATTAAGACCAAACGAAGAAAAATATACCTTTTCAGCCATTTTTGAATTAGATGAGAATGCAATAATTAAAAATCAATGGTTTGGAAGAACGGTAATAAATTCTAATGAACGTTTTGCTTATGAAGAAGCACAACACATTATAGAAACAGGTGAAAATACTATTCCTAAGGAAATATCAATCAGAAAAGATGCTTATTCTATAGCTAATGATGTTGTTAATGCAGTTTTAACTTTTAATAAACTAGCCAAAATTATGCGTTCTAAACGCATGGATTATGGAGCTATTTCTTTTGATAAAATTGAAGTACGCTTTAGCTTAGATGATAATAATGAACCAGAAGGGGTATATTTTAAAGAGTCAAAAGACGCAAATAAACTCATAGAAGAGTTTATGCTTTTAGCAAATAGAAAAGTTGCTGAATTTATTGGTAAGCAGAATCCAAAAAAGACATTTATTTATAGAATTCATGACGAACCAAATGAAGATAAATTAATGGCTTTAAATGGTGTCATTTCTAAATTTGGACATAGTGTTAACTTAAAAGATAAAAAAAGCATAAGTAGTTCTTTAAATAAATTATTAAAAGACGTTAAAGGCAAAAAAGAACAAAACCTAGTAGATACACTTACTATTAGAAGTATGAGCAAGGCAATATATACTACTGATAATATAGGACATTACGGACTAGCTTTTGATTATTATAGCCATTTTACATCACCTATTAGACGTTATCCAGATGTAATGGTACATAGATTACTACAACATTATTTAGATGGTGGAAAGACAGTCAAAGAAGCTGTCTATGAAGAAAAATGTAAGCATTCTTCAGAAATGGAAATTCTTGCATCAAGTGCAGAAAGAGATTCTATTAAATACATGCAGATTAAGTTTATGCAAGACCATAGTGATAAGGAATTTCTAGGAGTAATTTCTGGTGTTACAGAATGGGGTATTTATGTTGAGATTATTGAGAATAAATGTGAAGGAATGGTAAGAATTAGAGATATTAAAGATGATTACTATAATTTTGATGAGAGACAATATGCTATTGTAGGGGAACGCTCAAAAAAAACGTATCAATTAGGGGATGAAGTTTTTGTAATGGTAAAGAATACAGATTTAATAAAAAGACATTTAGACTTTTCGTTAATTGGTAAGAAAGAATAATACTTTTTTGTAATAAAATTTGTTTATGTTATTGAATATCAATCAAGAACAAATATGAAAACAATCAAATTTATATTATTTTGTACGTTGTTTTTTTCTTTTTTCTTTAGCTATGGTCAAGAAGAAAAAATAACTCAAGAGCTAGAACCCTTTAAAGAATTAAAAGGGTTTGATGGAATATCTATTAAACTTATTAAGTCAGATATAAATAGAGCTGTAATTTCTGGTGCAAATACGCAAAAAGTAGCTATTGTTAATAACAAAGGGGTTCTAAAAATTAGAATGCAAATCGATAAAATTTTTAGTGGTTTTAGAACATTTGTCAATCTTTATTATAATGAAGAACTTTTAGTTATAGATGTTAATGAAGACGCTTTAATAACATCAGATGATGTTTTTGTTCAGGATGTTTTAGAATTAAAAGCACAAGAAGGAGGAGAAATAAATTTAAACTGCCAAACAGAGCAATTATTAGTTAAAACCATTACAGGTGGCGATATCATAACAACAGGTTTTTCAGATAATCAAGATGTAAAAATTAATACTGGAGGAACATATAATGGAAAGACTTTTAAAACAAAATTTACTACGATCACAGTTAGTGCTGGTGGGAATGCAGAAATTTATGCTACCAAATATGTAAAAGCTGATGTAAAAGCTGGTGGAAATGTAAAAGTTTATGGCGACCCAGAGAAGATGGATGAGAAAACGGTTTTTGGTGGTATTATAGAAAGAATAGAATAAAATGATTGAAGATATACAGGCAGCGATTCCATTAGGCTTTTTTCTAAGCTTTATGATTGGACCTGTATTTTTTGTTCTGTTAGAAACAAGTGCCACAAAAGGTTTTAGAGCTGGATTAGCTTTAAATATTGGTGTTATTATTGCTGATATCCTTTTTTTGTTTATAGCATATTTTAGTAGTTTTCAATTACTTGAAAATCTAAGCAATCAGCCAGGACTTTATGTTTTTGGTGGTATGATATTGTTAGTGTATGGGATAGTAATAATTGTTAAGAAGCCTTCTAAAAAAGAGAAAGTAAAAAATACAAAGGGCACCTATTTAAGTTTGTTTGTAAAAGGTTTTTTATTAAACTTTATAAATGTTGGTGTATTGGTTTTTTGGCTAGGCGTATTAATTATTGTTGGTCCAAGTTTAGACAATGAACCCAATAGAATTTTTGTTTTCTTTGGAACAATGTTAGCCGTGTATTTTGCTACTGATTTATGTAAAATTCTATTAGCAAAACAGCTAAAAAGAAGATTAACCTCAGATAGAATTAAGCTTATAAAAAAAGGTCTTGGCGCTATACTAACTATTTGTGGTATAGTGCTAATTGTAAAAGGTTTTTTACCAAAAGAACAGTTTAATATTCAGGATGGCATTGAGCGAATTCAAGAACAAAAAACCCAATGAATATTCATTGGGTTTTTTTGAGGCATCGAGCGGATTCGAACCGCTGTACAAGCTTTTGCAGAGCTGTGCCTAGCCACTCGGCCACGATGCCAGAGATTGCAAAATTATAAAATAAAACGGAGTTAAAAGACTATAAGGCAAATCATTTTTAAGTCTTTTAAAATTATTTTTAAAGGGGAAACTTTAAAAGACTTGAGGCATCGAGTGGACTCGAACCACTATAAAAATCCTTGCGGGATTTTGCCTATCCATTTCAGCCACAATGCCAATTAAAACAACAAAAGTAAAGGATTAATTAAGAACGCAAAAAGACTATAACTCAAGTTTATCTAGAAAATTGCATTTTTATCGAAACGCTCTCAACATCGCCACCAATAGGGGGATTTATTTTATAAACAGAGACGTCAGCTTTTGAGATTGCTTTAATTTCTTTAAAAATACGATCTAATATACGTTTTGCAACATGTTCAAGAAGTTTAGACTTAATAGCCATCTCTTCCTTAACTATATTGTTTAAATAAACATAATCAACAGTGTCTGATAATTTATCTGATAGTGACGATTTCGTTAGGTCTGTAGAAACTTCTAAATCAACACGATAATCACTGCCAATGATACTTTCTTCTTTTAAGCACCCATGCCAAGCATGAACTCTAATATTATTCAATTTAATTTTACCCATGTTAAAAAGTAGATGAGCAAATTTAAGCGAATATTATTTTAATAAGTACAACGGCAATTACTAATCCCTTGGAATAAATCTAAACCAACAGTTACTACGTGAGTTCCGGAACTATAACCTAAAATTTCATTGGTGATGACTTGATAAGAATAACCAAAGTAAAAATTGTTCTTTTTAAGTCCGGCTATTGGAGCAACATATAGCGGTGTACCTATTTGGTCATTTAAAAATCTATATGTTAAACCTAAATAATAGTAATCTTCATAATCATGAAAACGAACCTTTGTATTTAAATCTGTTACAGAACGGCCATCACTTTCAAACCATTGAAAAAATATGGAGGGCTCTACCTCAATTTTACTATTTTTATTTTTAGAAAAACTATAACCTGCATAAGCGTAGTAATTTCTTAAGGTATTTGGCTCAAACGTAGGATTAAAACTTTCTAGATTTTTGGGAAGGATATTTGAAGCATTTAGAGTTAGATAAAACTTGTCTAAACGGTATAAAACACCAATGTCAAAGTTGTGGTTTACCGTAGATTTATCATCTGTTGGAATTTGACCGTTTTCATCTCTAAAATTTTCTACATCAATTCTAAACTGATTAAAATTGTATGATATACCTAAAGATAAAAACTCATCATCATAACGGTCTAGCGTTAAATGATGGGCAAAAGATACTCTGGCGCCACGTTGCCTAGTATTTCCATTACTATCATTATACATAAGCATACCTAAACCAGAACGATTCCCTATTCTAGCATCAGCCGCTAGAGTCTGAGTATCTGGGGCATCTTCTATGCCTACCCATTGGGTTAATCCGTTTAATCGAACTTTAATATGGTCGCCAACACCAGCATAGGTTGGAGACATTAAAAAAGGATTGTCCGCAATATATTGTGAAAGTTGAGGAATGGTTAGCTCCTGTGCTTTTGCGCTGAAGGTCAGCAGTATCAAAAGGATTAAGATTTGGGTCTTTTTCATGGCTTATAGGTAAATACTTCTTAACTATCTATACAAAGTAAAGTGTCCGACAAATTCGCGGTCATCATTTTCTCCTCGGAGCTTAATTACATACCAATAATCACCTGTAGGTAGGGCATGGTTTTGATAATTACCGTTCCACGGAGCATCATTCGATTTCATCCTATAGAGCTCTCTACCATAACGATCAAAGATGATAGTTAGTATGTCTGGGAATGCTTCTAAGTTTTCAGGAGTCCATTCATCTCTTACGCCATCTCCATCTGGAGTAAAGAAATTAGGAATTTCAATATCAATAAACTCCATTTCAATTTGAGCCACCATTTCGCAACCGTTTTGGTCAACAACACGTACAGTATATGTATCTGTTCTATTAATGATGTAAGTGTTCTCATTTCCATTATCATTTCCATCAAAATAGTAGGTGTAATCTTCAAGACCACCACTAGCTATTGCTGTAATCTCATTGATGTTATTTTGCTCTAATACTAATGTCAGCGGCTCAAAGTTTTGAATTTCAAAATCTATGCTATTTACACACCCATTTGCATGTGCTATAGTTAATGTGTGCATTCCTGGAGTCATATTCGCGAAATCTGGAGCTAATTGCATTGGATTAGTGTCTAATCCGTAAAGAACATTAACACCAACAGAAGGATCTTCTAGGACAACATCAATATAATTATCAGGAGTGTCACCCAAACATTCATATATTGGGGTTACCACAGCATTTAGGTTTACACCAGATTCAATTTCAACTATGATGTTTTCCTCGCAACCCTGAGCATCTCTTATAAAGATTACATAAGTCCCAGCAGCTAAATCTGTAAATAAAGTTTGGTCTTGTATAAAATCAGCATCCATGCTGGAATTGAAAGCTGTGCTATATGGGGCAGTACCTCCAGACATTACAACCTCAATAGAACCATCTTCATCACCCTCACAAATCTCATTTATAACAGACAAGGTATCAACAACAAGGGGTTGAGGCTCCTCAATTGTAAATTGAAACGGAATAAAACATCCATTTCTATCCTGCGCAATTACATCATAAACACCAGGTGCTAAATCATCAAATGTATTTACATCATCAAACTGATTTAAATTTGGTGTGATGGCATAAAGGATTTCTCCAGTTCCACCAGAAACTTCCACAGTAATAGTTCCGTCTTCAAGACCAGAGCATGTAACGTCTGTAAATTCTTCTCTATCTATTTGTAAAGGGGCTGGGTCGATAATTAAAATTTCTCTTGAAGTTTCCTCGCAATCTTGACTTGTAACTCTAACATAATAACTTCCCGCAAGTAAACCACTGAAAGTATCACTGTTTTGCGGACCTCCAACTAAATTAGTAAGCGCGGCATCTGTATATAACTCGTAACTATAGTTTCCTAAACCACTGGTAACATTGGCAATTATGGTTGCAGATGCTTCACCAGTACAATTAATAAACGCTGCACTATCATCAATGGTAATTGTTAATGGAGGAACAGGGTCTACGGTTACTTGGTTGGATATCATTGCTTCGCAACCAAAGGCATCTCTCACAAAATATTGATATACCCCATCTGTTACGCTAAACGTATGTGTGTTGCTACCAGACATTATAGTATAAACACTACCGTCTGTGCTGTATTCATAAGGACCCATTCCACCAGATGCTGATAGCTGAATTTGTGCATTATTTGTACAGGTCATTTGGGTTAACTGTATTAAAGAAGCCATTACATCCGTTGGTTCAGAAATAACTACTTGAACTGTCTCTACATCACAATTCCAACCATCAGAAACAGTTATGGTATAAATACCAGCTCCGAGGTTTCCAAAGGAAGGATTGCTCTGAGAACCACTTGTAAAGGCAATAGTTGTGCCTGTGGGATCATATTCGTTTAATTGATATTGATAAACTCCTTCACCGTTTAAAACATTAATTGCTGTTACAATTGCATTGGTATCTCCGTAGCAAACTAAGGTCGTAGGTGTTGCAGTAATGTCTGCTGTAATTGGAATTGCAGGAACAATAATCGCAGTTTCATTATCAAGACAAGGAACGCTTCCGCTATCAGAAACCTCAATTGTAAAGTTTCCTGCAGAAAGACTTGTAAATGTATGAGCAGTAACACCAGTTATATTATAGACCTGGCTGGTTGTGGTGTTTGTTAACGTTATGTCGTAAGGTGCATACCCTCCAGTTGGCACAACCAAAATTTCACCTTGATTATTATCACAAGTTGCAGGAGCTTCCACAGAAACTGCAGTGCTAAGAGGGGCTGTTGGGGAGACAATGGTAATAGTATTAGAATCCTCTATACACAATGGCAATCCAGTTTCTGTTACTCTCACATAATAATTTCCGCCAGGAACATTAGGAATTGGCCTTGGATTAATATTGGTATCTGTACTCACTACACCTCCAAAAGGATTGTTTGAAGTATCAAAAATCTGATAATCGTAATTTCCAGAGTAACCAGTAATGTTTATTTCTAGTGCCCCAGTAGCCGTGCCAAAACAAGAGATTGGGTCTGTTGCTGTTGCGACAACATCAATTAAATCAAATGGAGCTATTTCATATGGTGTAGTATCTACATAACACCCAGTAGTTGAGTTTGTAACACGGAAAGTATAACTTCCAACAGCAGATAATTCAAAAACCGCAGTAGTGTTTGTGTTTGAAGTCATTACCCCATTTGTGTTTGGAATAGGTAACAATTCAAAAGTATATACATCCCCAGGGGTTCCTGTTTCTGTAACTGTAATAGTTATTTGTTCAGGATTAGCACAAGAAATAGCAGTGTTTTGTGACACTGAAGCCGTAAAAGTATTTAAAGCAGTTATGGTAACCGTATCTGTAGCTGGACAGCTTTCGCCATCAGTAACATAAATAGTTATTGTTTGGTCAGTTCCATTATCAATAACCTGGAAAGTGTTGGATGTTTGGAAATTTACATTGTCAATACTATACAAATAAGGTGACGTTCCAGAAGGTGTTCCCGGAGTTGTTGCACCGTCTAAAATGACAACTGTTATTGTTGAAGTATTAACGGTATTATCTGCTGCGCAAACAAAGGCAGTAGCTGTAGCATCAATTAATAATTGAGTTGGCTGCGTTACAATTTCTGTTTTTGTATCTACACAATTCCTGCCCGATATTACACGTACTTGGTAAGAATCAGGGTCTAAATTATCAAACAATGGGCTTGTTTGTGCTATTCTTATAGGAGTTACTAAATCTGAAGTTCTATAAAGCTCGTAAGTATAGTCAGGATTAGTAGCTGTTGCAGTATCTAAAATCGCAGTAATACTTCCATCAGAGCCATTGAAACAACTAACATTCTCTACGGCGGCATCTAACAGTACGGGGTCAACTTTATCATCTAATGATTGCCTCACTTCAAAGGTACATGGAGTTGCAGTGTCTAAGTCTGTAATCACAAAGACATATTCACCAGGCTGAGTTAGATTGGTAAACACCCCATTATTTTGAGAAACGGTAGTGGTTAGGTCTGGATAAGTAACCGTATAATCTAAGTTCGAAGAACCACCATTTACTGTAAGAGTAATATGGGCGCCAGGGTCTACGGTACAATCAATAGGTTTTATTACCGATGCAGTAGCGGTCATTGCATCTGTAAGAACCACTGGTCCAACAGTAGTGTCACAACCCCATTGATCTAGGATATATACTTCATAGGATCCAGCGCCAAGACCGGAGAATATAGTGGTATTTTGAGGCGAACCTACATTTGAACCATTTCTAATTAATTGATAGGTATAATTGCTTCCTTGACCACCGCTAACGGGGTTAATCGCAGGAATACCCACAACTTCTATTTCTCCCTGTAGATTAATACAGTTAAAGTCGTTGATTTGTAAATCTGCAATAATCGGTGTTGGATTAACTAAAACAACATCTGTTAATTGTTCCGGACAACCATTGACATCGATTACCCAAACCTCATAAGTACCAGCAGTTAGGTTTGAAAACCTTGGGTTGGCAAAATAGTTTGAAAGATCAAATTCATCAGGATTTGGTGTTGTGCTCACATAGTATTGGTAACCTCCCCATCCACCTGCAACATCAATCACTTCTATTGTACCATCATTAAAAGCAGGGTCAGTAGCACATGTGATTTGAGTTACTTCTGTATCTCCTGTAATTGCTGCCGAAGGACCGTTAATTGTAAATGCTTCAATATTTGTACAATTTGGGAAAGCAGCCTGTGAAATCTCAACGATATAACTTCCGGCATTTAAATTTAAAACTCCTGTTGGACCAGTTGTAGCTATGCTTCCTGTGGCATCTGCCCCAGTATAAACGGTATCGTCTACTCTATCTGCAGTACCATTGGTATTATAGATTGTCCAATTAAAGCCACCGGTGTATGTGGCATCTATTAACTCTAATGTAATTTCACCGGTTTCTGTGTTAAAACACTGAACATCTCTTAGCTTAACAACATCAATTGTAAAAGTGTTGGGGGCTACTACAGTATGTGAAATAGGAATTATACACCCTGTTGCCACGTTGCGAACTTCAAAATTATGTGTTCCTGGTGCTAAATCATCAAAAGTATTTGAAGCAGAAAAAGTACCGCTTGGCAGTTGTCTAAACTGATAGTTAGCGGGATTAGCCCCAAAGTTTGTGATAGAACTTGTAGCGTTGATACTAATATCCTCACCTCCGTTTATACAAGAAATAGGGTCAACAATGGTAATAGTTGCTGACTGTAATTCATCAAAAGGCACTATTGTTGCGGTAGTGGTTCCAACGCAGCCATTATCGTCATATACATTAATTGTGTAAACACCACCAGCAAAATCTGTTTCAATAAATGTGGTATTTGTACCAGATTGAACAACTACAGGAGCTTCGACAGGACCAGTATTAGGATCATCTTCTTCAATGAATTCATATCTAATAAAAGTTCCACTACCACCTTGAACAAAAGGAGCAATATCGTTTACAGTGATTGAAGCGTTATTTGAGTTATTACCAGAAGTACAACCAAACTCAACGATAGTTGGGTTGGGAACAGTAATTAGATTAGGTTCAGAAATTTCTATATTAAAAATATCGGTAAAACAATTATTAGTTCCAGTACCTCTTACATCATAAAAGCCAGCAGGTAAATTTTCAAAAGTATTTCCATTTAATACAGCACCAACGGGCATTGGCGTTAAGGTGAAAACTAATGGGTTTATACCATTGTCTACTTGGATTAATGTAATACTACCATCTGCTCCCCCATTACATGTAACATCTATGTTGGTTTCTGTAAAATCTGGAAGAACGGCATCTGGAATATCAATTGTTATGGTTTCAAAACAATTTGGAGGTGTAGTACCCAAATCAAATACTGTTACGCTGTATGGACCAGCAGCACTAGCTCCTGTCCATGTAAATGGATTTGAAGTTAAGACGGTTCTTGCCTGGTCTACTGCCCCAGGGCCATCGATTTGAAATTCATAATTACCTGACCCCGAAGTAACATTAATCTGTATTTCAGCATTGGCTAAAACTCCAGGCTCACAATCTAAAGCAACGGTTTGTATAACTGTAAACTCTAGTGGAGTTTGAATGTCAAATGTTTCGGTTTCGCCACAACCGTTTAAATCTTGAATAGCAATAGTTTGTCCTAATCCAGAACTTAAGTTTGAAATGGTATATTGACCAGCTGTAAACGTAACGGTTTGAAAGCCTCCGCCATTAACACTTATCAAATAAGTTTCAGCCGGAGCTGAAGGAGGTGTTGTGGTCGAAACGCCAACCTGATCTACTGTTATAGTCACTTGAAAAGTACCTTCATCCACACATTCATCTACAATACTTAAAGAGATTTCTAGTGACGGGTCTAATAAAACTGTGACATCATCAAATTGTATACAATTGTTTGCATCTTTTATATAAACTCTATAATCACCAGATTCAACATTTGCGGTTGTACTGCTCGTCCAACCTGCCGAGGTAGCAGTAGGAGGTGTATGTGATACAGCAGCGGTAGGGTCGGTATCTAATAAATATTGAAACTCATAAGGAGCTGTGCCAAATTGTCCTAGAGCTGTAATTACACCAGCATTAACGTTACAATTATCGTTTGTTGGCGAATCTGCGGTAACACTTAAAAGATTGGTAGATTCATCTATGGTAAAATCTATTGTGCTAATAGAACAACCATCAAATGCCCCGTTTCTTTCTGTTAGAAGAATGTAGTATATCCCTGGAGCTAGTGGACCTACGTTTGATACAGTTTGAGGTCCTGTAGGTGGATTTACGGTTATACTACCAGTTATAGCAGTTGGGACAATGCTTCCGTTAGACTGTGCATTAAAAATTTCATAATCTACTTGCGTAGCACCAGCATCATAATCTTCAATTGTAAAAGTTACATTGCCATTATCTGATCCTGTACAAGTAACGTTGTTAACTACATCCAGAATAGCTGTCATGCTAGACGGTGAATTTATTGGTGTAGCAGCTTCTTCAAAGTAGTAACAGTCTGTAGTTATATCGTGTACTACGAAAGTGTATGTTATACCAGGCGTTAGACCCGTAAATGTATGAGTAGGGCCTCCTGGGGTATCTGGGGGGAAGTAGGTTGAGGCATAAGGAACAGCAAACGCATCTAAGATACCAAATTCATAGTTTGTTCCTAATATCGCCGTGGTAACAGTGACCTCAGCAGTACCTCCGCTTGCACAACTTACTGTTGCGGCAGAAACATCAATATCTAAATCGTCTGGTGGAGAAGCAATAATATTCGTAGTTACAACAGAGCATCCATTTGCATCTACAACATCAACTTCATATATTCCAAATTCTAGAATTGTAAAAGTATAATCTTCACCTCCCGAAGTGGTTAAATAAGTATCTGAATAGCCATTATTTCCAGTTAGGTAGTAGTTGTATTCAGCTGTTCCGCCTGCTACATTTTCTACCGTAATAGAACCTGGATTAGTTCCTGTAGAAGAATCACAGGTTATTGGCTGCAGGTCAATGGTATATGTAATTGCATCTGGCTGATTGATAGTAACCGGGAATGGATTAGAAATACACCCATTAGCATCAGTAATCGTTACTTCATAATCTCCCGCTGGAAGACCAGTAGTTTGTGTTCCATAATTTGTAGGACCATTTATTTCAATAACATCAATTGTATAAGGCGGATTGCCAATTGAAGTGTCTATTGTAACATCAAGACTTCCTGTGTTTTCGCCATTGCATAAAATGTCTGTTGGTGTGACTGAAGATATGACTGGATTTGGAGCTGGCGTAACAGTGATTGGTCCAACAATATCAGAACAAACGGTAGGTGTTGTATTATCTGTAACTCTAAAATAAAAATCGCCAGCAGAACTAGTAGTAAAAATATTACCAGTAAACTGCGTGTTGTTCCAAGGTCCTGTTGACAGATTACTCCATTCATAAACATATACCCCAGAACCCCCTGTAGCAGTTACTTCAATAGATGCGTCTGCAAGACAGGTTAAATTACTCTGTAAATTTGCAGAGGCATTTAGTTGTGGATTTATTGTAATTGGAACAGCTGTTCCCTCGCAACCAAAGCTATCTCTAACATTTATAGTATAGGTTCCAGCACTTAAATTTTCAAAAATATAATCTGGTGGACCAGCTACTGTAGGAGCTAACCAAGGACCTCCGTTAATTTGGAATTGATATCCTCCATTTCCGTCTGTAACGGTAACTTCTATGGTTCCGTTGTTGCTACCACTATAACAAGCTATTGGAATGGCATTAAATGTGACAGGCTGAGGACCCGTAACAATAATAGCATTATCTATGACATCTATACAACCGTTTGCATCTCTTACACGAACAACATACGACTCTCCCGTTATATTTTCTGGAACACCTGTAAAGCTTGCAGCGTTTTGAAAGGGTCTTAAAATAGAAGTAATGTTATAAGCAGCCTCGGTAAGACCACCATCATTTATCTCTAGTTGGTATTCATAGTTAGGTGTTCCGCCAGAAGCTGAAGCTGTAAGTATAGCATCATCATTACAAGTAACGGGAGATGTTAATACAACAGAAGCTACTACTGGAGTTGGTTCAGAAAGTGTTTGACTAAATGATACCGAACAGGTGTTCCCTAGATTATCTGTTGTTCTTACATCTATGTCATAATTACCAGCAGACAGACCGGTAAGACTAATAGGACTTGTGTTTTGTGGTGCAGAAAAACCACCCCCATTTACTTGATATTCAAAAGTAGCATCAAAATTTTCAACTTCAAAAGTGATAGCCCCGTCTGTTCCTGCGTTACAGCTAGTGTTTGAGAATGTAGTAATTTCAGCATCAAAAGCACGGCCATCTTCAACAGTTACGTCAATTGTAACCGTTCCTGCGCATTGTTCAGGAGTTTGGAACGCTTGAATATTATCAATAGCAACATCATTTCCATTGGTACCAGTACCAATAGTTCTAATTACAATATCTACGGTTGTATTTACTCCTGGATCTAGTGGTGGAATAACAAAGTTTCTCCAATCTGTATTTCCAGTGTTCTCATCAATCAAGCCAGTAGTTCCGCTATCTAAGATATTGCCAGATGAATCTACAATCTCTACTAATATATTTGGGCGGATTAAACCTGAGCCTTGTCTTACCAAATTGATTACATCCAGAGAAATTTCGACATTCCTATTCGGTATAATTTCAATATCTTCTTTAGTATAAACAACCGTATTTACTCCAGGATTACCAACATTTATGGCCAAATACCTTCCATTTGGATCTCCCGAATTGTCTATTGGGCTTACCCATGTTCCAAAAGGAGCTACAATAGTACTGGTAACGCTATATTCTAAATCGTTAATTCTTGAGTTTGCACTATTCGTAGTACGCCCATCTAAAGGACTACATGGCGAAGCAGTTCCGTCTTGTGGATCATAGCAGTAATAATCTGTGTCAATTTCTGGAAGCGGTATGTTTGGGCCGGTTCCAAAATCTTCTAATAATAATGTGCTCCTAACGGGTGCCGAATTGCTTATATAATCTACACTTATGGTGTGATTGCCAACAGCCACATCATTAAAAATATTAGATGTGTTAGGAGTGTTAGGAGTTAGGGCTCCACCATTAACAGAGATGGAATAGGTATAATCAAAATCCGTACTACTTGGGGTTACCGTAATTGTTCCTTCCCCATCGCACTCATAGTCAACAGCTGCCGACAATGTAGGAGGAGTCGGTTGAGGATCAACCGTTACGGTCATCTCAAAAGTACAATCATTATCATCTCTTATATATAACGTGTGCGTCCCTTCTAATAAAAAACCTATGGCGCTTGCACTATAAGTCGTTCCGCTATCAAAGCTATATTCGTATGGAGCAGTACCTCCTTGCGCATTGGTGATTCTAACCTCGGCACCAGCAGTAGGGTTACATTCCACTAGCGCGGTTACCGCCGCAGAAGCAGAAAGGGTAAAAGGCTCCGTAATCGTATAAGTTTGTGTTACATCACAATTGTTGGCGTCTAGTACACGGATGTTATAACTTCCTGCTGCCTGATTAACAAATGTATTTGTAGTTTCATAAGTTGTACCATTATCAATACTATACCTATATGGCGCTTCGCCACCAGAGGCAGTTATCGTAATTGTTGAGGTTGATGAGCCGCTACATAAAATATCAGTATTTGATACAGAAATTACCAAAGGAGCATCTTGAGCGATGGTCAAATCAAAATTCGCTTCACAATACCCAGCGTTGCCCGAATTGTCTCTTACATACACATCATAATCCCCAGCTCCAGTAATAGCGATTGGATTAGTTGTACTAAAAGTTCCTGGAGAAGCACCATCAGCGACTATAGCATATACATAGTTTCCATCACCACCTGCTACCGTTACGTTTACATCAGTTGCTGTAGCACAAGCCGTTATATTTGGCGCCGAAGCAATAACGCTTAGCTCTGGATTAATAGTTATGGTTGCAAAATCAGTACAATTATTTCCGTCACGAACATCAATTCTGTAGGTTCCTGGACCAAGACCAGAGAAAACATTTGGCGTGTCAAAAGGACCGCTGTTTAGACTGTATTCAAAATTCCCATCACCACCAGAAGTTACTGTTGCAGTCAAAGTTAATCCGGTAGCGTCATCATAACAGAAATCATTTGGTGCAATTGCAAGTACAGGTGGAAAAGCTTCGAATAATTCAAATGAGAATGGCTCAACGCAACCATTTACATCGGTTACAGTACCATTATAAACACCATATTGCGTTAAGTTGTTAAAGGTTCCATTTGTATTGGTAGATACAGGTGTAGTGTCGGGATTGTTAAGTACATAAGTATAGCTTCCCCATCCACCTAATGCAGTAATTTGTGCACTACCATCAGTAGTACATGTTGGTTGGGTTTCAACTGCTGTGATTGTAATGGCTGCTGGAGGGCCATTTATAGTTACTGTTGCGGTAGCTGTACAATTAGTATCGTTATCTGTAACATTTATCGTGTATGTTCCGTCATCAAGGCTGGTTAAATCTATTGTTCCATTCGTCTCATTGGTTCCAGTGAAATTGGAAGGTCCTGCAACGGAATAGTCATATGAGGTATTAAAGTTTGCAATGGTAAAGCGAGCTTCACCATCTGTATCATCGAAACAAGTAATATTACTTACCAATTGTTCAACCGCAGTTATTGGTGATACAGGGTTTATGGTAAAACTTTCTTCATAGACACAATTTTTTGCGTCCGTTACTCTAAATGTATACGTATTTGGAGAAAGCCCATCAAAATCTGCTGAAGACCCTGTAATGGATGTAGCAGCTATTGCAGAAGGCGCAATAATTTCAAACACAAAAGGAGCGTTGCCATTTACTACTGTGGCTGTTACATCAGATATCAAAGTAGGACATACAGGATTTGTAGCCGTAAAAGTTAAGTCAGTTGGTGGATTTAAAGGGGCAATTATAATGTCTGGGGTTATAAAAACACAATTGTTAGCATCACGTATATGGATGTTGTAAGTACCATCGGTAAGGTTAGGAAAAACATCTGCACCTGCTGTACCATCAAAATTAACACCATCAATGCTATATTCATAGGGAGCCGTCCCACCACTTGCTGTTTGTACTGTAATTACAGCATCTTGGATACAGGTGTAATCTTGTGTTATTGTTGCGGTTCCAGTAACCGAATCTACTGGCCCACTAATTGTGAAATCTTCGAAGTAATCACATTCTGAACCTCCCCTTCTCTGATTAATTCTTACAGAGTAATCGCCTTGAGCTAAATTTCCAAAAAAGCCAGAATTATTTGTTGCAATTTCGACTCCAGTATTATCGATTAAATAATAGGCAACCCTGTATCCGTTACTATTTGTTAAGTTAATATTTATAGTACCATCATTTGCGCCAAAACACGTTTCATCGGTTGAATCTCTTGTATATTCTACTGCCGGAACCAAAATAATAGTCACTGTATTTGAAAAAGCATGACAGTTATTACGATCAACCACTACAAAAGTATAATCTCCCGGGATTAGAACATCAAAAATTACACTGGTTTGGTATTCGCTCGGTGGAATATCATTAACATCTGCATAAGAGGTTATAGTTGTACCGCTTTCGTCGACAAAAGACCAAATTGCATAAGTGTGTGGGGTTTGACCACCAGTAGACTCCATCTGAATGTTGCCCTCCCTACATGAAATGTGTTGTGAAACCCTTGCGTTAAGATCTAAGTCTGATAAATCATTTATAGTTACTTGTTCTGTATAGTTACAACCATCATCTGTGGTAACTAAAATATCATAAATACCATCATTGAGATTTTCAAAAGTGTAGTTGTTGTCATTAGAAGGGCCAAAAGTATCTACAGATGTTCCTCCTTGTGAAATTTCATAATAATATTGAGCCTCTACATTAAGAACAGATATTGATATTTCTCCAAGACCATTACAATCTGTATCTCTAGCCGTAACATCAACCTGAAAGTCTCTATTAAGAATTCCAATATTATCTAGCACAAAAACGCAACCGTCTGTCACCCCTTGTTGGCGCATTTCAACGCGGTATGCACCATTGGTTGCAATAGTAAAACTTGGTCCGTTGTTGGCACTATATGGCACTAGAATATTATCATTGGTAGTGTCTACAAGTTGAAACTCATAATCCAACGGCATGTTGGTTACCGTTATATTTCCTGGAGTAGTACAAATAATATCACTACTATTAAACTGTGGGTTAAGTGGGTTTTTAAAGATGTTAAAATAGAATCTTGAAAAACAACCATTAGCATAGTTAATTACTACTCTATATTGACCAGCATCTGATGCTGTAAAATCATTTCCGGTTGCAATAATATTCCATGTACATGTATTATTCTTATTGGCACAATCTTCTGTTGCAGCAGAACAGCTTGCCTCGTCTAATTGTTCCCATTCAATACTATCTGCATCAGGAATGTTAATTTGAATAAGTTCTGTATCGTTTAGACCACAAAGAAATATTTCGGGTAGTTCTTCACCATCATTTGGGCATACTACAACTTCTCCCTCTACGGTATTAGTAGTGTCATTTATCAATGCCGTTATTGGGTTACTTTGTGTAGTCCCAAACAGTGTTACAGTTATAATTTCCTGAAAACCCTTACATGGGTCGGCAACTTGTTTATCAACAATATAGGTTCCCACTTCAGTAACTAGAAGGGTGTCTGTATTTGCACCAGAAATAAGTGTATCTCCAGCATCAATTAAGCCATCATTATTTTCATCTACGTACCAGAAATAGGCATCAAAATTATCACCTGCATCTAGTACTACGCTATCACCGCATAATTGTACCGTTCTTGAAAAATCACAGGCATCCAAATCATCTAACAAAAAGTTGGTTGCACCTGCATTTACAAAACCGCAAGAATCAAAATCGTTAACACTCGGATCATCTGTTATTTGTGCTGTATTAATTTCACCTCGGTAAGTAGAAAATGCAACATTCTGGATTTGATCTGTACAAGCATCAATAAAATCGAAACAATTTTCTGCTACTTGAACTCGCATTCTAATACTAGAAGAGGGATCATTTTCTTCCACTAAATTATTAGGAATTGTAAAGATAATCTCCCTTGTTGCTGGCATATAAACATATGTTACTCCAGTTGGTAGAGTAAGGTTGGTTTCGTCTAGTGTTACATTTATTGGTAAAATATCACGTATGGTATAATCTGTTGCATTATCATTTCCTACATTCTGAAAAGAGAGTACATAATCCAGAAGTTGACCTAGATTAACACCCGCCCCAGTGATATCATTACCTGCAATATCCTCTACCTTTTTTTCTAAAACAATATTTGGCTCAATAACCTCAACGTTAAATGAATTAAAGAAAGGATAGTATTGATCACCATCAGTAGAGAACCTGAAAGTTGCTGCTGTTTCACCATTTGGGATTATGGAGTTGACAGCATTGTTTAATCGGAAGATATCAGTATCATAACCCAGCGTATTTGTACTTGCAGGGTTTCTATTGGTAGTTACTACTCCGTCTAACGTAATGTTACTGTTAAAGAAATTGTCTGTTGGGTTAGTCGCATTACCTATTGCTGTGAAACCAGTGTTACTTGAAGCTTCAATGCCTAAACCATCGCCATCTATTCTAAAATCCCCCTCAAGTGTAGCTGCACCCAAATCTGCGATTACTGGACCTACTGGTATGGTTTCAAAGCCGCTGTAGTCAATATCAATAGTGTTTGTCCCGTTTACTCTTGCAAAACCATCAAATGTTGTTATAAATTTACCGGTCACTGTTGGATTTTCATAAACAATTACAAGCGTCCAACCACCGGTTGTGCCTCCCCCTGGAGTTAGTCCTCCAGTTGTAGCCCTAATGTTTGCAACGGTATAATCTCCTTCAGGATTAGCCAGTGCGGTTATTAAAGAAGTAACATCCGCATAACAAGCATAAGGACTGTTTTGTCTTACGGTATTATCCGTGCTAGTAAAACCATCGAAAAGGACTTCATCCGCAGTAATATCTACATATGCACCTCCGGGAACCCTAAATTTTACTTGATTAAAGTCAGTTTGTCTTCCAGTTCCCACTGCCACAGTATTAGCGGTGTAACCAGAACTGTTGTACGAACCATTAGCTGTTGCGCTAGGATAAGTTGCGGACCAATATAAACCTGCGTAGCGTATTAAATTACAATCTGTTTGTTCAAAGGTAAAAGTAGATGTACTTGAACTAAATGTAGATGGATCACTATCTACATCAATGTATTGCATGTTTTTAAAATCGTTGTAGTTGAAGAAACCACTGTTGTCATTGTTAGTTGAACCGTTATCGTTGTTGCGCTGATTATTATAGGCGTCATTAGGACCCTCACCCGCGGTTCCACTATCCCTATTTAAAATGTTATTGCCAATAAAAGTAAGATCACCACGTAGATTATTTTGGTATCTGACCTCAAAATTATTGTATTCTTGCCCATATGAAACATAGCTAAGTAAACCTATGCCCAAGAATAGGATATATCGAAAAAAGCTATTTTTCATTTATGAAATGGAGTTTGGTTTTACGCGCATAATCCACATTTTGTCATCGTATGCACTATCTAGTCTATCGTAGTAAGAAACAAGGGCATTATTCCAAGTTTCGTGTTTTTTCAAGTAGACATATTTGTAATTGTTCTCCGGATTTATAAAGTAACCAGCATTTAAGCCTTGTGCATTTAGTTTTTTCACAAAACGATTTGCATTAGAAGTATTAGCAAATACGTTTGCAATAATGTAATATCCACTACCAACACCATTTAAATTATAGGTTCTAGTGGTTACCTCGCTTGGATTCTGTTTATTATTTTCAACTATGTTTTTTTGTAGTGTGTTAGAACCATATTTAGAGTCATTATTTGCTAGATCTGTATAAGCATTATCTGTGCCTTTAACTTTCATTACCCACATATCTTTGTTGTAGGATCCATCCATTTTTGAGGCATAAGCATTTATTGCTTCTTGCTTGGTTTTAAATTTCTTTAAATACACATATTTACGTCCATTGCGTGGGTTTTCTAAATAATCTGCAGTATGCCCCTGAGATTCTAAATCTCGCATGAAACTATTCATATATTTTTCCCCATTGTAAACGTTTGCAACTATATAATAACCACTTTCTACGTCTGGAATATCAAAAGCTTTTAATCTGCTATTTATCTTTTTAGATGATGTAACAGTTTTAGGTTTATAAATTTTATCCTTAGCGATACTGCTTGGTTTTTCAGTTGCTGCAGCAATTGAAGAAGTGTTTTTTCTTTTATTGTTTTTTAAAGAGATAGCATCCTTTTCTGATGTTGTTGAGACAGTATTTTCTCTATTAGCAATACTTGTCTCTTTTTTAGGCTTTTTTAAAGAAATTACTTTTTTAGTTGAAGCAGCGCTAGTTATTCCTTGATTAGAAATAGGATTGTTGGTATTTGTATTATTTGCTATACCAAAGCTATCCGAATCTTGAAAATATGCCTTTCGAGCTTCATCTTTCAAATTAGTATTGCCATTAGTCTCTCTTTGAACCATTCGCATTACCATATTAAATCTACGTTCCAAATCAGCCTCTCTAGTTTTTTCTATAGAGTCTTGGCGAAGAAGTAATTCATCTAGGATAGCATCGTTTTCTGCTAGTTTTTGTTGAAGATCAGCAATTAAAGCATCTTTCTCCGTTAAGGAGATTTCATCAATTTCTGGCTCATCATTTACAACCAAATCTTCATTATCTTTTTCCAGCATTACCCTATCCTCTGTTAGATTAGGCGTAAAGGAGTATGCAAGAGAAATTTCATGAGTTGTACCAAAATTTCTAAGATCATTGTTAATTCCCTTTTCAATGGTGTACCCAAGAGAGATATTTTTGGTTAGATTGAAACCAATACCGGCTGCTGCACCATAAAAATCATCATAACCAGCTTGTAGCCACCCCAGTTTAGGAAGATCAAGAATTAGATTCCCACCAAGGGTATAACCGTCTTCTCCTATTCTTTTTACCCTGGCTAAAGGCATTAACCTTCCACTTTCCAGTATGCCACTTGCATTTTTAAACTGATGAGTATATTGTAGGTGACCAGAATAAGTTTTTTCATTAAATTCTGTATTGGATTCACTGGTTTTTAGATTGTAGTCAAAAAGATTTTCCGCAAACACACCAAAATCGAATTTGCCATAAGAAATATTAAAACCTGGTTGAAATGATATTAGAGAGCTATCATCCAAGCTGTTTAAAAGCACATCGTCTGGGTCTAAGGTATTTGCTCTATCCTGGTCAAAACCACTAGTATAATAAGAGAAGTTAGCACCAAAAGTAAAATTGCTTTTTTCACTTAATTTAATACCGTAAGCATAATTTGCCAAAAGCCCTACATTGCTAAATAATCCTTCTCGTTGTGTATATAAACTAACGCCAAGACCACTCCTATCACCTATTCTACCACTATAACTTAAATAGTAGGTTTGGTTGTTATCATCAAAAGATACCGATTGGTTTCTATGAAAAAGATTTATATATGATTTATCTTCTCTAACTGTTGAAAACGTAGGGTTAATTAAAAACCTATTAAACTTTATCAGATTCTGAGACGGGGCTTCATATGTCAAAAAGGGATTTTCCTCTTGAGCATAAATACCCGAACACAAAAGTGCTAGTAGGAGAATAATAAGTGATTGAATCTTTCTCATGATGAGGTTAACGAATAACTGTTATGGTTCCTTGGTTCAATGTTTTTCCACCGTTTCTAATACGGTAATAGAAAATCATATTTTGTTTGATAAAAGCAGTAGATGATTGTGGCCAATTGTTTTGATAATCGGTTTCATTCAATACTTCTTCTCCGTTTTCATTGTAAATGGTTACAGTAATGTCTGGATCTCTAGAAAAAGTATTAGGTAAAACCCATAAATCATTTATTCCGTCTCCATTGGCTGTAATCACATTAGGTATCGCAAAGTTGTCTCTGAATGAAACTGTAAAGGTCCTTGACACAGAACAACTTCCAATAGACGCAACCAATAAATAGGTTCCTTCTTCACTAAGAGTAACAGTGTCTGTACTTGCGATTCTTGTATTGCTTTCATCATACCATTCATAAGAATTAGCACCAGAAGCCATAATGGTTTGTGAGCTTCCTTCTTGAAAGATGATATTCTCTTCAGAATCAGTTGTTACAATAGACTCATCAAATTGAACAATCGTAATTGTGTTAGAGCGTATTGGACATCCAGTGCGTTGCACTTGTAACTCGTAAACACCGGTTTCTGTCGCTGTAAAGTCTTGGTCTGTTGTAGAAACGGTGTTGCCATTTCTAGACCATGTAAAAATTTCGGAAGATAAATCCATATCTGCCGTTATGGTAATACTATTGATACCATCACAAAGTGCTAAATCCGTACTTGCAATAGTAACAGTCTCACCGCTAGCCAGTGTTGCATTAAGTTCGTTAGATGTAGAATTAAAAGACTCAAGATTACCCTCTAAGGCATAATCTCCGTTTTCTGTTGCAGATGCTAAAGAAATAGTATTACTAGTTTCTCCGGCTACAGCATTTCCACCTCTTGTCCATTGGTATGAAAAATTCCCAGATAGGTCTGTAGTAACATCTGTTTTTGTTCCATTGGAAGCTACAGCATTTATTTGCGTTAATGCTATAACGGCACTTGTACTTTCGCACGAAGTGTAAGTGCTAGAAAAAGCAACAACAAATTCAAAACTAGCTGGAAGCACTACTGTAATATTTTCGGAATCTATTGTGTTTCCAGAACAAGCACCACCGTTTTCGGTTACTCTAACAAAGTACGTACCAACAGTTGAGATTTCATGTGTAGCGTTTGTCGCTCCAGCAATAGGACTTCCATCTCTATACCACTGATAACCTGGTGTGGTAGCTGTAGACGAAGCACTTAAAGTTCTTGTTCGGCTAGGGAGTAGTACAATGTTAGTATCATTATTTAAGGAAACTGTAAAGTTTCCTGCGTCGGTTATGCTAATGGCATTTGTGGTTTCAGTACAAATACCAGTTCCTTCTATTTGTAGCGTATAATCACCATCAAAATTAGTTGTAGAGCTATCTACAGTATAAGAGCTATCACCTACAGTAGGCGAAGTAATTGCTGCTCCATCTAGAAACCAGGTATAAGTCCATGAAGGGTCATTTATATTAGCAACTAAATCTACAGTTTGTCCTACACACAAAGCAGTTCCCGAAGACGCAGCAATAGCAATGCCAGAAGAAGCTCCAGTCTGTATTTCTATTGTATTGGACAAGGTATTGGCAGAACCTGAACAGTTTGGTCCATAATCTATTTCAACAAAGTACATTCCATCTTGCGTTACTGTAATGGTATTACTTGTTTCTCCTAAAAGAGTAGCACTTCTGTACCATTTATAGGTGTAATTCTCAGGGTTTGGCACATTGTGGGCAGCAAGTGTGACATTACCATTGTTACAGTTTTCAATAACACCCCCAGGAGGAATGGTTCCGTCTCCATCTTGACTTATTAAAATAGGATCTTTGTATCCTATAAAATACATAGAGAAAGCATCAGACTCTGGACTTGTTAATGCAGGGTTAGTACTTCTAACTCTAAATTTATAGCCATCACCTTGAACATTCGTCGCAAGATTAAAGCTAAAGTCAAAATCAAAAGTGGTGTTTTGATTACTCACTTTGTCCAACTCTGTTGCGGAGTCAAAATTACCGGTAGCGTCAGACAATTCTAAAATAAACTCATTGTTAGCATCCACTAATGGTGGACTCCAAGTAAAGTTTACAAAGTATTCATTAAAATCTACAGACGCACAAGCTGCGGTCCATGGTGAGGTAGCACCAATATTTGGATTGGGTGCAGGTTCAGGTTTGTTTAATACTTGACCAAATGTCATTGAGCTGATAAACAGCATAATGCATAAGCTTAGCATAAGTGTTCTACAAAGGTTTACATCTTTCATAAGGCAATGGTTTAGCTTTGGGGTCGCTTTTCTTGCTTTTTAAGATTTGTGAGACGGCATATTTGGCTGCCTCAGACGATTATACATTAATCTATACAAATATGGTTCATATAAAGGGCAGTGGAAATTTATTGTTGTACAGTGCCCCAAATATGTTGTGAACACGAATTTTTTGTTGGAGTGCATTGGAAAAACGTGTGAAACACTGCATTTTTCCTACATTTGCGACTACAAATTTATTCCGATGGAAAAGCCTGAAAAAGCCCTCAATTTTATCGAACATATTGTTGAAGAAGATTTAGCAAATAATTACAAACCAGATGATTTGCGTTTTCGTTTCCCACCTGAGCCGAATGGGTATTTACATCTTGGTCACGCGAGCTCAATTTGCTTAAATTTTGGCTTGGGAGAAAGCTATAATGCACCAGTAAATCTTCGTTTTGATGATACAAATCCTGCAAAAGAAGAAAAAGCCTATGTTGATGCAATTAAAAAAGATATAGAATGGCTTGGGTATAAATGGGATAAGGAGTGTTATGCTTCAGATTATTTTCAACAGCTTTATGATTGGGCTATACAGTTGATTAAGGAAGGAAAAGCTTATGTAGATAGTCAGTCTTCTGAGGAGATGGCAAAACAAAAAGGAACACCTACAGAACCTGGAGTGGCAGGGCCGTTTCGTGATAGGTCAGTAGAAGAAAATTTGGATTTGTTCCAAAGAATGAAAAACGGCGAGTTCGAGGAAGGAAAGCATGTCCTTAGAGCTAAAATAGATATGGCCTCGCCAAACATGATAATGAGAGACCCAATACTGTACAGGGTTTTGCATAAAGCCCATCACAGAACAAATACCGATTGGTGTATTTACCCAATGTATGATTGGACACATGGGCAAAGTGATTATTTAGAAGAAGTATCTCATTCTTTATGCACTTTAGAGTTTTTACCACATAGAGAACTATATAATTGGTTTTTAAACCAATTGGTATCTTCGAATAAATTAAAGCCAAAGCAACGTGAGTTTGCACGTAGAAATTTAAGTCATACGGTTGTTAGTAAGCGAAAGTTGCTTCGATTAGTGGAAGAAGGTGTTGTTTCTTCATGGGATGATCCTCGTATGCCAACAATATCTGGTTTAAGAAGAAGAGGCTATACACCGGAATCAATTCGGAATTTTGCACATACTATTGGGATTGCAAAAAGGGAGAATGTAGTAGATGTTTCTCTCTTGGAGTTTCATATTCGAGAACATCTTAATGAAATTGCCCCACGTGTCATGGTAGTTCTAAACCCATTGAAGCTCATAATTACAAATTATCCTGAAGATAAAGAAGAATGGTTAGAGACAGAGAATAATCCAGGAGACCAGGATGCAGGCACTAGAGAAGTACCTTTTTCTAGAGAGCTGTATATTGAGCAAGAAGACTTTAGAGAAGAAGCTAACCGAAAGTTCTTTAGATTAAAGCTTGGAGGAGAGGTTCGTTTAAAAAGCGGTTATATTATAAAAGCAGAATCGTGTACCAAAGATGCTAAAGGAAACATAACAGAAGTTCAATGTACCTATGACCCTAAAAGTAAGAGCGGTAGTGGAACAGAAGAGAGCTTGCGCAAAGTTAAGGGTACACTGCATTGGGTATCCATTAAGCATGCAATAAGAGCCGAAGTTCGTTTATATGATCGTTTGTTTAATAATGAAACGCCGGATGGCGACAAGGAAAGGGATTTTATGGATTTTGTAAACCCAGATTCCTTAACTACAATTACTGGATATTTAGAACCTAGTCTTAAAAATGCAAAAATTGGGGAAAGATTTCAATTTCAACGGTTAGGATATTTTAATGTTGATACTGATTCAAAACCAGAAAATTTAGTTTTTAACCGAACGGTAACTTTAAGAGATACTTGGGCAAAAATCCAAAACAGAAACTAACATAGGATTTCCTTATACAGAACAGCATTTACAATTGTTTTTAGTGATTTATAATGACTTCTTGATATGAAGTCTCCAGAGATTTTATAAAGAAGAAACCCAACAGTATATTCTTTGGGTTAAAAGGCGATTATAACTCTTTAAAATAACTTTTTTAAAATTCTTGTAGAAAAACACCTATACAGAGGTTTTTGTGTGGATATTTTTATTTCTCACCTAAACCAAGAACATTTTTTAGATTTCTCTTGGACAAAAGTATGGAAGCACTTTTTTTTTCGTCATATCGATTTTTAGGAATTAATAAGATGAAAAAAATAATAGCCAGTTTGCTGGTGTTGCTGTCTTTACAGGTAGCTGCTCAAGAAGGGAAAGTATTAAAAATTGAATTTGAAGGTCTAAAAAAAACCAAAGAAGCTTTTTTAAGTCGTTTAATAAAGACTAAGGAAAACGAGCCTTACGATAAGGACAAGGTAAATTTAGATATTGAACGTTTAAAGCGTTTGCCAGGAATAGCCAATGCCAGTTTTAAAGAAAATACAGATAGTGATGGAGTTACGTTGACCTATACTATTGAAGAGAATTTCACCATAATACCCGGTCCACGTATTTCTACCGCCAGCGATGGTAGTTTTGCATATAGACTCTCCCTGTTCGAGTTTAACTTTTTGGGTAATAACCAGTTAATAGGTGGTTTTTATGAAAAGAACGTATTTAATTCCTATGGGGCTTTTTGGGAGCATCCTTTTTTGTTTAGTGACAAGATTGGGCTTGGGTTTAATTACCAAGATATAACGAGGGAAGAACCTATTTTCTTTGAAGAAGGTGAAAAAGACTACCGTTTTAATTCTAAAATGCTGGAAGGAAAATTACTTTTTTCTTTTGATTTTAACAACGAGGCAGAACTAGGAGCGGTTTGGGTAAAAGAAAATTATAGGTTCGAGGGTGATGACCCTATACTAGGTACCCCTGCAAATCTCGACGCCGACAAATGGTTTTATAGAACAGCGTATAGATATGTAGATATTGATATTGATTATCAATATTTTGATGGTGTCCAAAGCGAATTTATAGGTCAGTACATCCATTTTCAAAACGGTGATACCGCCGGAGAAGAGTTTTTAAATGATTTTCTTTCGTTACGGAATGATGTTATCTATTACAAGAAATTAGGTGCTAAAGGAAACTGGGCTAACCGTTTGCGCTTGGCAGCTGCTCTAGGAAATGAAGATTCTCCTTTTGCACCGTTTACACTGGACAATCAGCTAAATATTAGAGGCGTTGGTAATGTGGTTGACCGTGGCACGGCAGCCATTGTCCTAAATACGGAATACCGCCATACGTTGTATGAGAAAGGGTGGTTTGTGATACAGAGTAATACTTTTATCGATGCCGGTTCTTGGAGAAATCCAGGGGAAGGATTTTCGCAATTGTTCAATGGAAGTTCTACCAGACTTTATCCAGGCTTGGGGATACGATTTATACATAAACGTATTTTTAATGCGGTCTTCAGGCTAGACTACGGCTTTGGCGTAGGGAACAATGCCACAAACGGACTTGTTTTTGGTATTGGGCAATATTTCTAAAAAATTAAACCCCAACAGCAGAAGCGTCAGGGTCGAACTTGAGTTCAAAGGCTAAAAAACTTATTTATTTTCCTTTTTAGGTGTATTTGTTTTCTTCATAGATTCACCAATCATATTACTTGCAGTAAAAGAAGCAACCATGTTATTTAACATATCACTTCCTGCTTGTGGAGAATTAGGTAAAAGAATCAAATTGGTATTGGTTTCCTCGCCTATAGATTGCAAGGTGTCATAGTGCTGCGTTACAACAATAAGCGCAGAAGCTTCTTGTGAATTAATACCAACTTTATTTAATACCTCTACAGATTCTTCTAATCCACGTGCAATTTCACGCCGTTGATCGGCGATACCTTGCCCTTGAAGCCTTTTACTTTCAGCTTCAGCTTTTGCTTTTTCTACAATTAGTATACGAGCAGCATCACCTTCAAATTGCGCAGCAATTTTTTCACGCTCCGAAGCATTAATCCTGTTCATCGCTTCTTTTACTTGAGCATCAGGATCAATATCCGTAACCAAAGTTTTGATGATGTCATAACCGTACTCTAGCATCGCATCTTGCAATTCACCTTTTACTGCAATAGCAATGTCATCTTTTTTTACGAAGACATCGTCTAATTTCATTTTAGGTACCTCGGCACGCACAACATCAAATACATAAGAAGTAATTTGATCGTGCGGATACTCCAATTGATAAAAAGCATCATATACTTTGCTTTTAATAACTACATATTGCACCGAAACCTTGAGTTTTACAAAAACATCATCTAAAGTTTTAGTTTCTATAATGACATCTAATTGTTGAATTTTTAGGCCAACCCTTGCAGCAATACGCTGTACAAATGGAATTTTAAATTGAATACCAGATTGTCGTACACTGGTAAACTTACCAAAGGTCTCAATAATAACAGCTGTCTGTTGTTTAACAATGAATACGCCTGAGAGTATGGTTAAAATGATAAAAAATGCAACTGGAATCCAAATATAACTGCCCATAGTAATAGTGTTTTTAGTTTACGTGATTAAAATACAAAAGAGAGTAATAGGTTTGTCGCTTTTATAAAAGAATTGTTACAAAATGATGCTTGTGGCAATTTTTGTGAACAGTTGTGTATAACATCATATGTTATTTAAACTGACAACATAGATATAACCAAATTATCTTTAACTTTCATTTAAGCTTTTCTGTTAGTAGAATTAACAATTAGACATCAACGAACCGAAGGAAGTATTTTATATGAGCATCCGAAATTGCATAAACCTGCTTTGTATTTTAATAATTCTACTTTACTCATCTTGTGTCGGGGGAAAATATACCTATGAGTTTGATTCTGGAAAACAACTAGATTTTAGCACGGGCAAATGGATTCTTAATAACACGCAATCCAATTCAAAAATTAGAGACAACAAAAAACTTTACGAAGAAACCTATGAAGAGTTTAAAAAAATACTTGGCGATTCGCTAATTGATTTAATAGCGTTAAGAAATAAAAACTTGGTCAAACCAGATATAAAGTTTGAACCAACTCGGTCAGAGCTGCGAGAATTGTACAAAAATTCTAATTGTGGTTTTCTGATTAATGTGAGAGGAGAAATTATATCAAATAATGCTAGTAGCTTTTATACCAATAACCATAGCTCTAGTTATACCACTAGCAATAAATCCTCGGTGACAATTAAAATATATGATTTAAAGAGCGGAACTCTCATATCTTCATCAAATGCAAATGCAATTGATACCGAAAGACATTCAGATTTAGAAAAAGAAGGTGCCCTTAATTGGACAACTCACGCAGAACCCATGATGCTTAGAGCTGTTGAAGGACTTATCTTAAAGTATAATAAACACCGATTGGATAAATAATTAAACGTACATCAAATCGTTTTGTTTCATTGACACAGGCTTTAAAACACATACCTTCTTACAAAATAGAAAGTGAAAAAAATAAACGATTATGTTTTTAGTTTTACCCCAAAAAAGATGGCCATCTTTTTGGTGTTAATCCCCTTAATTCTATTTTTAGCACATACCATTGTAACTATAGCTTTTGGGACTATCTCCCAAAACTCTCCTGCAAACCAAACTACAGCAACTATTTTTTTAAGTATTATTTTTACTTTTTTTGGTGCTTTACTGCTATTATGGATGTTGTGGCTACGGAGCGTAGTCTATGCCGTGCAAGAAACAGAAATCGGCATAAGTAGAAGATGGTTTAAAATTGCTTATATTATAGTATGGCTATTTATTGTTTTCAATCTCATGGCACCGCTTCTTAAAAGCTATTTAGAAAACAGCGGTTGGAGGGAGTATTTATATTTAATTTCTGCTTCCCAAGAAGTTATAAATTTTGGTGGAATCATAATTGCCTATCCTATTATTTGCCACTACGCAGCACTGGCAACTGTGGTTAAACAAAGCAACAAACAGGCAACGTTTTTAAGCGCCACTCCTTTTACATTAGTACTTATATTTGGCACAGTGTTAGGAATTCCATTTTTACATAAATATTTTAGCGATAAGAACACTACCAATCCAGAAATACTAACAATCTATATTATTGGCTTTGGCTTTTTTATGGCAACTCTTATAGTTGGTTTCCTTGCCGCAATAACAGGTTATGTTTAAATAGGTCTCTTTAAGATTTAACATACTTATAACAAAGAAGTAGTTAGGGGAATTCGTTTTTGGGTTGTTATATTTTAAACACGATGATGATGAAAAAAATAGCTTTTATTGGTGTATTAGTTTTATGTATGATGGGTTGTGATCCTGTTTCTCAAATGGACGCAGACATCACGAACACAACTTCACAGAATTTAACAATTATATTTGTATCAGCTACAGATAGAAATAAAACACTAGAAATACCAACTAATGAGAAAGTATTGTTTCAAGATGGTTTTTCTACAACGGGGAGTGTTCTGAGCCCAGTTTTAACACAGTACGATTCCATTTATATTCAGACCGAATCAAATGAGATTTTAAGAGTTTACAAAGAAAACTCAGCAGGCAAGAATATTTATAATATAGATAGCTTTTGGCAACAAAGTGAGCCGTCAAAACGTTTTTATCAGTATGACTATATGTTAACCAATGAAGACTTGAATTAGGATTATCCTAAAACAGATAAGGCGTTGTTAATCCTAGATACACATTCTTCTTTTCCTATCATGGCAAGAATATCAAATAGATGAGGTCCTTTTAAATCGCCTACAATAACTAAACGCAGCGGCCCCATTACTTTACCAAAAGAAAGCTCACCATCGGTAATCCAAGATTTTATATTATCCTCTATTGTTGTAGAGGTAAAATCTGTGGTTTGCGCTATAATTTCTGCTGCTTTTTCTAAGAGTACAGGAGTATCTTCTTTCCACTGCTTTTTTACGGGCTTTTCTGCATAGGTTTTAGGAGCTTCAAAAAAGTAACTACTTAATTCCCAAAAATCAGACACAAAATCTGCACGTTCTTTTATGAGACTAACAACTTGCTCAACATATACGTTATTCTGAGCACCGCTAGGAATTTCTTTATTAACTAACACTGACTGGAACAAATTAGCTAACTCAGCATCATTTTTATCTTGCAAATATTGATGATTATACCATTTGGTTTTCTCAGGATCAAAACGTGCTCCAGATTTATTTACACGGTCTAAACTAAAGGTGTTCACTAATTCTTTAAGTGAAAACAGCTCTTGTTCAGTGCCTGGATTCCAGCCCAACATTACCAAGAAGTTTACAACGGCATCTGGAAAGTAGCCTGCCTCTCTGTAGCCTTGAGACTCGTTCCATGACAGTGGAAAGACAGGAAAGCCACCTTTTTCACCATCACGCTTACTTAATTTACCCTTACCAATAGGCTTCATTATTAATGGTAAGTGAGCAAATTGTGGTGCATCCCAACCAAAAGCATTGTACAATAACTGGTGTAGTGCCAAAGAAGGCAACCACTCTTCACCACGAATAACATGGGTAATTTCCATTAAATGGTCATCAACAATATTAGCCAGATGATAGGTAGGCATCCCATCGCTCTTAAAAAGAATTTTATCATCAAGCACATTGGTATCTATCTCAATAGCTCCACGGATAACATCTTTTAAGTGAAGCTTTTCATCTTGTGGAGACTTAAAACGAATTACGTAGGGGTCTCCAGATTCGATTTTAACTTTGGTTTCTTCTGCAGAAAGTGAAAGTGAATTATCGAGTTTTAGTCTATTATGCCAGTTGTAAATAAATGTTTTGCCTTTAGCTTCATGGTCTTTTCTATGAAAATCTAACTTTTCTGAAGTATCAAATGCATAGTATGCTTGCCCTTTTTCAATGAGTTCTGTAGCATATTGTTGGTACAAGTGCTTACGTTCACTTTGGCGGTAAGGTCCAAAACCCCCATCCTTTTGTGGTCCTTCATCAAACGGGATTCCACACCAATTTAAGGCATCAACAATATATTTTTCAGCATCTTCAACATATCTATTTTGGTCAGTATCTTCTATCCGAAGCACAAAATCACCACCATGTTTTTTTGCAAATAAATAATTAAATAAGGCTGTACGGACACCACCAATATGGAGTGGACCAGTGGGGCTAGGAGCAAAACGAACTCGAACTTTTTGACTCATTTCTAAAAATTGAACCACAAAGATAGGGTTTGTACATGATGATGAAAACCCATAAAGCGACACAGATAGTCGTATTTAACAAAATCTTTTCTATAAGATTTTCAGTTAAAAGGTATCTTGGTAATAAATAAAGCGGATTTTGGGTAGTTTTAAAATGATATTAGCTAAGCTAAACGCCTTTGTAAAAAAGTATTATACAAAACTTTTGATAAAAGGATGTTTGTTGTTTTTTACATTAGGTCTTCTATTTTTTCTATCTATTACTACTGTTGAATATTTTTTATGGCTTGGCTCTACCCCTAGATTAGTGTTATTATTAATTTTTGTTGGACTAGGATTCGTTTTGTTATATCGGTACATTCTAACACCGTTATTTTATTTATTTAAGATAAAAAAAGGGATTTCTAATAGAGAGGCTTCTCTGTTAATTGGAAAGCATTTTCCAAATGTAGATGATAAACTTGTTAACCTTTTAGATTTAGCCGAGGATAATAAAGAGTCAGATTTATTGCTTGCTGCGATTGAACAACGTTCCCAAGAGATGGAGCTAGTACCGTTTGTGAAAGCAGTTAATTTTAAAGAAAATTTAAGGTACGTGAAGTTTATTCTTGTTCCCCTTGTATTGTTATTATTGATATGGGTTTCAGGAAACATTGCCGACTTTTTTGGTTCATATAAACGCGTCGTAAATTATGATATTGCTTATGAGCCACCAGCGCCATTTTCTTTTCAATTATTAAATGATGATTTAAATATTCTAGAAGATGAAACACTAACATTGAATTTGGTCACTGAAGGAAAAATAAAGCCAGAGAATGTTTCTATTGTGATGGACGGTAAGGAATTATTGATGAAAGAAAGTGAAGGAAGATTCCAATTTACTTTTGAAGCACCATTAAAATCGACAGATTTTTATTTTTCTGCAAACGGATTTGATTCCAAAATTTACAGTGTAACCGTTGGTAAAGTTCCAGGTATTCAAAATTTTGAAATGAAACTCAATTATCCTAATTATTTAAACAAGAGCACTGAAACCTTAAAAGGAACAGGGAATGCGGTTGTTCCAGAAGGAACAAGAATTACTTGGAATATTGATGGGTTCCATACAGACAAATTGGATTTTATAGAAGAAGATACTTTAATAGAATTTGTAAAAGATAAAAGGAACTTTAAGTTGACAAAAGCGGTCTATGCTAATTTAGAATATGAGTTAGCCACTTCTAATATTAATGTAAAGCATTATGAAAGTTTGGGATATAGCATTGAGGTTATAAGAGATGGGTATCCAACACTAAAAGTAGAACAGACGCTAGATTCGTTAAACCCGAATCTTTCTTATTATTCAGGGCTGGCTTCGGATGATATAGGTTTAAAGAATATTAAAATAGTTTATTATCCAGAAAATAAGCCACAACAGGCAGAAAATCTGAATCTCATAAGTACAAAAAGTAATGTGGAGCAGTTCTACTATACTTTTCCTTCTGGTTTAAATTTAGAGGAAGGCGTGGATTACGAACTGTATTTTGAGGTTTTTGATAATGATGGTCTTCGAAAGGGCAAATCCACTAAAAGTCAAATATTTAGGACATCTCTTTTAGATGTTAATAAACTGAAAGACAGGGAGTTAGAATCTCAAAAGAGCATTTTAAAGAATTTAGATAAATCCCTTCAAGATTTTAAAGATCAAAAAGAAGTCCTAAAGGAAATCAATGACAAACAAAAAGAAAATAGCAAGCTTAATTATAACGACCAGAATCAGATAAAGGACTTTCTTCAGAAACAAGAGCGTCAGGAATCCCTAATGCAAAAGTTTAGCAAAGAGTTAAAGGACAACTTAAATAAAAGCGAAACGAATGATGAGTTAAACGACCTGCTTAAAGAACGTTTAGAAAGACAGGAGTTAGAAGCAGAAAAGAACAAAAAGCTTTTAGAAGAATTAAATAAGATAGCAGACAAAATTAGTAAAGAGGATTTAAAGAAAAGACTGGAGGAACTTAGTAAAAAACAAAGCAACAGCGAACGTAGTTTGGAACAGTTATTAGAACTAACAAAAAGATACTACGTAACCGAAAAAGCATCACAGCTTGCAAAGGAATTAGATGAGTTGGCTGAGACCCAAGAAAAATTATCTGAAGTTAAATCTGACGAGGAATTTTCTAAAGAGCAACAAGAAGAATTAAATAGACTTTTTAATGAACTAACAAAAGAGCTAGAAGAGCTCAAAAAAGATAATCAAGCCCTTAAGAAACCTTTAAGTTTAGATATTAGTAAGCAGAAAGAGGAAGGTGTCAAAAAAGACCAGGAAGATGCTTTAGAAGAAATAGATAAGCATCAGGGGATGGAAGAATCTTCAGAAAGCTCTGAGAAACAAGAATCAAAAGACAAGGCAGCCCAAAAACAAAAATCTGCAGCTCAAAAGATAAAAGAAATGAGCGAAAGTTTGCAACAGAGTTCATCTTCTGGGGGAGGTTCATCAATTTCAGAAGATGCAGAGATGTTACGCCAAATTCTAGATAACTTAATTACATTTTCTTTTAAACAAGAGAATTTATTTGATAAGATTCAACACTCTAGAGGAGAAATCTCTGAATTCTCTAATACGGTTCGTGAACAAAAACAATTACGAGGATTGTTTGAACATGTAGATGATAGCTTATTTGCGCTTTCTCTTCGTCGTGCAGAACTTTCAGAATTTGTAAACGAGCAGATTACAGAGGTATATTACAATATCGATAAATCTTTAGGGAGTATTGCGGAAAATCAAATTTATCAAGGAGCTTCATATCAGCAATATGTATTAACGGCTTCTAACTCATTAGCAGATTTTCTTGCTAAACTATTAGACAATATGCAACAAAGCATGAATCCTGGTCAAGGAAGTGGTCAAGGAGACTCTCAACTTCCAGATATTATTCAAGGACAGAAGAATTTACAGGAGAAGATGGGGCAACAAGGACAATCTGGAAAACAAGGAAAAGATGGAGAACAAGGAGAAGGCCAAGAAGGAAAAGAAGGGCAAGGTGGAAAAGAAGGGCAAGGTGGAAAGGAAGGCAAATCTGGCAAGGAAGGAAATTCTGGAGAAAATGGTAATGGAGGAAAGAATGGAGGTGAAGGTAAAAATGGCAATGGCAAAAACGGCAAACAAGGAGCGGACAAACAAGGTGATGGAGAAGGTAGTAGCAATGGCCCTTCAGAGGAGGAACTAAAAGAGATTTATGAAATATATAAGGAACAACAAGTACTTAGAAATAAGTTAGAACGACAGTTGGAGAATATATTGCAGAAAGATAAACAGGAATTAGCAAAAAAATTGGTTCGCCAAATGGAAAATTTCGAGAACGATTTGCTCGAAAACGGAATAACGCAGCGTACAAGAAATAAGATGAATACAATACAACATCAACTATTAAAACTAGAGAATGCCGCTTTAAAGCAAGGTGAGAAAAAAGAGCGTGAAAGTAATACAAATACTAACAAGTTTAATAACCCTATTACTACCAAACCGGCTTTACTTAAGAGTAAAAGTAACACGATTGAAATTTTAAATAGACAAGCCTTACCTTTGCGGCAAAATTATAAGCTTAAGGTTAAGAACTATTTTAAAAATGAAGATTGAGTTTAACTACGAAACTGATTTTAGCATTAGTAATGAATCAGATTATTCCGATTGGATTACTAGGATTATAAGAAGTGAGGATTCGGTACTAGGAAATCTTAATTATATATTTTGTGATGATAATTATTTAAGTCAAATCAACCTTCAATATTTAAATCACGATACACTTACGGACATTATAACTTTTGATTATTCTGAAGAAGCTATAATCGCTGGTGACATATTTATATCCATCGATAGAGTTAAAGAGAATGCACAGGACTATAACGTTACTTTGGAAGAGGAGTTAAACAGGGTAATGAGCCACGGGGTTTTACATTTGTTAGGCTACGAGGATAAGACAGAATCTGGAAAGAATCTAATGCGAGAAAAAGAAAATGAAATGATGGGATTGTTCCACGTGGAACAATAGAAATTATGTTTGATAAAGAATACGATGTTATTGTAGTTGGTGGAGGGCATGCTGGGGCAGAAGCTACAGCTGCTGCTGCTAATATGGGTTCTAAGACGTTATTGATAACCATGAATCTCCAAACTATTGGTCAGATGTCATGTAACCCTGCTATGGGCGGAATAGCAAAAGGACAAATTGTTAGAGAGATAGATGCACTTGGGGGATATAGCGGGATAGTAACAGATAAATCTGCAATTCAATTTAAGATGTTGAATAAGTCTAAGGGACCTGCAATGTGGAGTCCAAGAGCTCAGAACGACAGAATGCGATTTGCAGAAGAATGGCGCTTGGCTTTGGAGAATACCCCTAATGCAGATTTTTATCAAGAGATGGTTTCGGGCTTATTGGTAGAAGGAGATAAAGTTGTTGGCGTAAAAACTTCTCTAGGGATAGGTGTTAGGGCAAAAGCAGTTGTGCTTACAAATGGCACTTTTTTAAATGGCTTAATCCATATTGGAGAAAAACAGTTTGGTGGAGGTAGAGCAGGAGAAAAAGCGGCTATAGGTATTACAGAGCAGTTGGTTGATTTTGGTTTTGAAAGTGGTAGAATGAAAACAGGAACACCACCAAGAGTAGATGGTCGTTCTTTAGATTATTCTAAAATGATTTTACAACCAGGAGATACCAACCCTGAGAAGTTTTCTTATTTGGAGACTCCTAAGTTAAAAGAACAGCGTGATTGTCATATGACACATACCAGTGAATTGGTACACGATTTATTACGCGAAGGGTTTGATAGGTCTCCAATGTTTAATGGAAGAATTAAAAGCATTGGACCCAGATATTGTCCATCGATAGAAGATAAGATAAATAGGTTTTCTGATAAAAGTTCCCATCAAATTTTTGTGGAGCCGGAAGGGTGGAATACTGTCGAGGTTTATGTGAATGGCTTTTCTACTTCTTTACCAGAAGATGTACAATACAAAGCATTAAAATCTGTTGTTGGTTTTGAAAATGTAAAATTTTTTAGACCGGGCTATGCTATAGAGTATGATTATTTTCCACCCACACAATTAAAACACACCTTAGAAACCAAGCTAGTAAATAACTTATATTTTGCTGGACAGATTAATGGGACTACTGGTTATGAAGAAGCTGCTTCTCAAGGTTTAATGGCGGGAATAAATGCACATTTAAAGATTAATGAAGAAGAATCTTTTATTCTAAAAAGAGATGAAGCCTATATTGGGGTTTTAATAGATGATTTGATTACCAAGGGAACTGAAGAACCGTATCGTATGTTTACTTCTAGGGCAGAGTATAGAACTTTATTGCGCCAAGACAATGCAGATTTAAGGTTAACGCCTAAGAGCTTTGAACTAGGGTTGGCAAGTAAAGAGCGCCTAGAACGCATGGAGAAAAAGCAAACTAATTCTGATAAATTCGTAGACTTCTTTAAGAATACGAGTTATAATCCAGAAGAAATAAACCCTATCCTAGAGGAGGTTTCTTCTGCTCCTGTTAAACAATCAGATAAGATGTTCAAGGTTTTTTCCAGACCTAGTGTAACCATGGAACACATGCTGCGATTAGATGCAGTTTCTAATTTCGTAAACGAGCATGGTTTAGACACAGAGGCATTAGAACAAGCAGAAGTTCAGGTAAAATATTCTGGCTATATAGCCAAAGAAAAGAATAATGCAGATAAATTATTGCGTTTAGAAAACATTAAAATTCCTGAGGGTTTTGATTATAGAATATTAAAATCCTTGTCCTACGAGGCAAGGGAGAAGCTGGAAGCAATTAGACCGGTTACCATCTCACAAGCTTCTCGAATTAGTGGAGTTTCTCCTTCGGATATTAGCGTATTATTGGTCTTTTTAGGGAGATGAAAAAGGCTCTTTTTTTTAAACAAAAGAAACCACTTACCGTTGTAATTTTAGGAATTGTATTGCTAATATTTGCGTTCTTAGCTTTATTAGAAGGTTCCAATAAACTAGAACCTATTGTAGGTATGTTTTGCATTGGCATGCTCTTATTAGCATATTCAATTTCTTTTGAAATAAATGATGCATACAGCCATAAAAAGCATTTTAGAATCTTTGGAATAACGATTTTTAAAAGTCAATTAAACTTTTTCAAACCAGAATATGTAACGGTTTTTTCTTCTACTGGGGTAAAGAATTCTGAATGGGGTCCAATAGCTGCTATGGGCAAGCAAATTAATGACCATAGTTATGTAGTAAGGTTATTTAAAGGAGCCCAATATTTTTCTTTGTATAGAACTAAATCCTATGAATTAGCTAAGTCCAATGCAGAAAAAATAGGCAAGCTTCTTAAGATTGAAATTCATTTTAGAGACTAGATGTTCCACGTGGAACATATTTTTGGCTTGGTTTTTGAAAATAGTTTCTCCAGCTAAATCAAAACCAAAATGAAAAAACTTTTTACGATAGTATTAGGGTTGTTACTCCTAAATTCTTGTATTCCAATCCGTATTGCCCCAAGTATTTCAGATTATAAATTAACAAAAGGAAAGCGCTTTGAAAGAGGCCTGCCGGAGAAGACTACTTTTGTATTTGAAGACCCAAAAGAAGCAGATGCTTTTTACAACTACATTAATACTAAATACAATCTAGAAGATTATTATGTAGATGTAGAAGTCCCTTTTAAAATAGAGGATAATGAATACTTTCTTTCCTTTTATGAGGTAGAAATACCAAGCAAAACATTAAACTTATTGCCAATGGTGCTTGATGCTGCTTTAATAGCATCTGATAGCGATGCTATCCTTACCGATTCTTATGAATCAAGGTCTGGGAATTGGTATATCGCTATTGAAGTTTTTAGTACTGCAGAGAAAGATTGTCTTCATGAAGATTCCGTTTCAAGGGAAGTTGTTTTGCCTTATCTTCGAAACCTAAAAGAAGAATACCTTTCTACGCATAACTACAATGAAGTTGTATTTAAAAACTAAAGATTATTCTATTTCTCAAGAAGAGTTTGAACTTTTTTACGAGGAAGATTTGGACATGTTGATTACCAAACCAACACCCAATAATCTAGATAAGTATTACGAAAGCGAAGCCTACATTTCACATACAGATTCTAAAAAGAATTTAGTAGATAAGATTTATCAACTCGTAAAAAGCCATAGTTTAAAGAAAAAGATTTCTCTATTAAATTCTTTTTCAACTTCGGATAGAACACTTTTAGATGTTGGAGCGGGAACAGGAGATTTTCTTGCTACAGCAAAAAAGCAAAATTGGAAGATAGCAGGAGTAGAGCCAAACTCTTCTGCAAGAAATAGAGCTAGTGAAAAAGGAGTACATCTTCATTCAGAATTAAATGAAATTTCTAATAATAAGTTTGAGGTAATTACGCTTTGGCATGTACTGGAACATTTGTCGGATTTGGAAAATCAGATTAAAACATTAATTTCCTTATTATCGAAAAATGGAACTTTGGTAATTGCTGTTCCAAATTTTAAATCTTACGATGCAAACCATTACGGAAAATTTTGGGCAGCATTTGACGTGCCAAGACACCTTTGGCATTTTTCTAAAAAGAGTATAGAGTTGCTTTTTGAAAAGTATGATATGGAATTGACAGACATTAAACCAATGCTATTTGATTCCTTTTATGTTTCGTTACTTTCAGAAAAATATAAATCTGGAAAACAAAACATGTTCAAAGCTTTTTGGGTTGGTTTAAAATCTAATATCAAGGCAATTACATCTAAGGAATATTCTTCACACATTTATATCCTTAAAAAACGCATTTAAGCCTTTTTAAGAGTGTTTTGCCATTACAGCTATTAACACTATTTAAAATAGATTTTTATTCAAAATAACCGCGTTTAAAAAGGCAATAAATTATAGACAGAATAAATTGATATTTAGAATTAAAATAGATTTTTTCTATTTATTGTTAAAAACAATAAAATCATAAACTTTCAAGGATTTGACAACCCTTTTTATATTTTTGCCGAATCTAAAATTTAAACGATGAAAAGATTACTAGTAGTTGTATTGGTTGTTTTCTTGGCAGCTTGTCAGCAGAATAAAATTGGTTACGTGGACAACATAAAGTTGATGGATGGATATCAAGAAAAAATAGATATTGAAGCCAAATTTAAAACTAAGGCAGATGCTTTGTCTAAAAAGAGAGATAGTATTTCTCAAGCATTCCAGATTGAAGTTCAAGCATTTCAAGCTAAAGCTCAAAAAATGTCTCAGAAAAAAGCACAAGAAGAGTATGGTTTAATACAGCAGAGAGGGCAGTTTATGGGGCAACAATTGCAACAAGAAGAACAGCAGATGCAAACCGCTGGCCAAGTAGAAATGGATACTGTTGTAAGTAAAGTTAAAAAAGAGATTAAAGCTTACGGTAAAGCCAATGGATACACTTATATTTTAGGTGGTGGCGATGGCGGAAGTGTATTGTATGGCACTGATGCACAAGACCTTACACAAGAAGTGCTTAAAATATTGAACGATAGCTACAAGAAATAAAAATTGCGAGATACAAAGCAATCTTTTATTTATAAGACTCAAGGCTCTTGCAATATGCAAGAGCTTTTTTATTGTGTTTAAAAGAATTCGTCACTTCGAGTAAACCTTTTATTGAAAACTAAAAGGTTTGTATAGAGAAGCAGAATAGAATGTTGAAAAATTGTTCTTGATACGATTTCTCGTTCCTTAAAATTACTCGAACTGACATAAACGATTAAGCATGCTATCTACTGCAACAAAAACAATAAAAATACAGTAGGCACCAAATAAATTACAATAGTCATTGCACCAGCGTAGTCTTTGTTGATTCGTTGACCAAAGAACAGCATGATTAAGGCTAAAGAAGAAACTAAAGTCCCGTAAAGTGCAAAAACTTTATCATCATGTAGTAGTAAATGAATAAGGCCAGCTATACATAATAGACCAGCCAATATTTCTGTAACTGTTAAAATACTCAGTACTAAAGGCACAATATTTTTAAAAAGAGATTTAGCAAAATGCTCTTTGAGCCAAGAGAGGTTTCCTTTCCAGTTGAGAACCTTATCAATTCCGCTTTGTAGAAAAGTGATAATTAAGAATAACAACAATACAGTCTCAGTAGCATTCTCGTAAAAATGAAGGTGCATATTAACTAGTTTTAGGTGACTTTTGCGTGCAAAAGTCTGGTTAGTTTTATAGATAAATCGGTAAAAATTATTTTAGCATTTCCATTACGTTCCACGTGAAAAATTGCCTCTTCTAATTCTGTTGTGATATCTTGAATATTGTTTTCGTGTATAAAAGGGGCAAACTTTTTTAGGTCAAACCCAGCCATATGAATCTTGGCATAGACTAGATCATTGGCATTAAAGTTCAATAGCATTGCTTGGCGCATCATGGTAATGCAATAGTGTAGAAATTTCTTTTGAACTTCACGACCGTTTTTTGCAACTTCTTCGCTCCATTGAATAAGTTCGTGAATAGCTGCTTTATTGCCTTTGGCCTTAAAGGCGCTGCGCACCCATTGTACAAACCATTTTTCAAAGACCAAATCTTCAGAATCATTGTTCATTAGATCCAGAGCCTTATTAAAGTTTCCATTTGCTTCATGGGCCAAATGGTTTGCTTCAGCCTCAGAAAGCCCTTTTTTTATTAATCCGTTGGCTATTACGCTTTGGGGAAGGGGTGAAAAATGAATAACTTGGCACCGCGATTTAATCGTATTGATGATTTGCTCTTCATCTTCGGTAATAAAAAGAATAACGGTATTTTTTGGTGGCTCTTCAATAAGTTTTAGCAGTTTGTTGGAAGCAGCGATATTCATTTTCTCAGCCATCCAAACTAGTAGAATCTTGTAACCACCCTCATAAGATTTTAGGGAGAGTTTTTTAACGATATCTTGGGCTTCATCAACCCCAATTTGACCTTGTTTTTTTTCGATACCAATAGTACGGTACCAATCAAAAAGGTTTCCATAGGGTTGTTCTTTTACAAACTGTCGCCATTCTTGAATATAGTTATCACTGACCGCATGAGTTTTGACTTTATCCGAGTTAGAAACGGGGAAAGCAAAATGCAAATCAGGATGTGTTAAAGAAGCACATTTAGTATTACAAACCTGGTTTTCACCTTCGTTTTCGCCATTAGTATTTTTGCAAAGCACATATTGCGCGTATGCGATGGCCAAAGCAAGAGTTCCCGACCCTTCTGCACCCACAAAAAGTTGTGCATGTGGAATGCGTCCAGCTTCTGCCGTAGTGGTTAGATGTTTTTTTAAATGGGTGAGCCCCAAAACTTCTTTAAATAGCATAAAGCAAAGATACGTTTTAGTGTTAAAGGATTTTAAGGAAGAATTTAGTTACGGTTATTGTTTTTTTAGCTCGTTTTCCAGCATATCTATGGTAGTCAAAATAAAATCCTTTAGGTTAAATTCGTTAATAATCACATAATCCTGATTGTGCTTATGATGCCAAATTTGATTCTCTAACTCCATAATATCCTGTTGAGACAAACTAAACTTGAAAGGCAATTTTTTGGTAATCCCCCATTAACAAAAGGAAATCGCTTCATTAAAAAGGATATTCTCTTCGCAGTCAATAATTAAGGTTAGCCAATTACTCAATTGTTTCCGGAGTGCCGTGTTTTTCAAAAGAATTTAATCATAATAAATTATTATTTTGAATGGATTTGAGAAATCTCATTGTGAGATTCCTCGTCACAGCGCTCTGCTGGAATGACAAAACATAATTTTTACAGACATGTCTGAAGAATTTTAGCATTGATTTTGGTTGGTGGGGAAGCACTTGTATCAAATAATACGAGAACACAAGCTTCATTTTAACAAAAACCACTCTGTTTTCAGTATTTTGAATTGAAAATTGTAAAAAGCGAGTATTTAAAAAAACTACAAATTCTTTAGAAAATAGGGTTTTACTAACTTCTTTGGAGCGATTGAAATCTTTACATTTGGTCTTCAAACCTAGTTACCACATGAAAACACTCGAAGATTTTAATTTTGAAGATAAAAAAGCTTTAATCCGCGTAGATTTTAATGTACCGTTAGATGCTGAATTTAATGTAACGGACACCAGTAGAATAGATGCGGCAAAACCTACAATTTTGAAGATTTTGGAAGATGGGGGTAGTGCTGTTTTAATGAGTCATTTAGGGCGACCAAAAGGGCAACGTAATGAAGACATGTCTTTAAAACACATTTGTAATGTAGTTTCCGATATTATTGGGGTACAAGTAAAATTTGTCGAAGATTGTGTTGGCGAAAAAGTAAACGAAGCTTATGCGAACTTAGAAAGTGGTGAAATTTTATTGTTAGAAAACTTGAGGTTTTATGCCGAAGAAGAAAATGGTGACACCACTTTTGCGGAACAACTCTCCAGATATGGGGACATTTATGTTAACGATGCTTTTGGAACAGCACATCGTGCGCACGCCTCAACAACTATAGTTGCCAATTACTTTGCTGATAACAAGTGTTTTGGGTATTTATTAGCCAAAGAAATTAAGGCAATAGAAAAAGTAATGCAAACTGGTGAAAAACCAGTAACTGCTATTTTAGGTGGTGCTAAGGTTTCTTCTAAAATAACTATCATAGAAAACATCTTGGATAAAGTAGACCACCTTATCATTGGTGGCGGAATGACCTATACGTTTATTAAAGCTCAAGGCGGGCAAGTAGGAGATTCTATTTGTGAAGATGATAAGATGGAACTAGCACTCGATATTCTAAAACTAGCGGCCACAAAAGGAGTAGAAGTACATTTGCCTGTAGATGTTTTAGCGGCCGATGCTTTTGACAATGCTGCCAAAACTCAGATTGTCGCAGTTGAAACTATACCTGCCGGATGGCAAGGTTTAGATGCAGGCCCAGCTACACTAGAAAACTTTAAAAAAGTAATTCTAAAGTCAAAAACTATTCTTTGGAATGGCCCCGTTGGCGTTTTTGAGATGGAAAGTTTCGCAAAAGGAACAATCGCTGTGGGTAATGCTATTGATGAAGCTACACAAAATGGTGCTTTTTCACTTGTAGGAGGTGGAGATTCCGTAGCCGCCGTAAAGCAATTTGGTTTTGAAGATAGGGTAAGTTATGTTTCTACTGGTGGCGGTGCCATGCTAGAGAGTTTAGAGGGCAAAACATTACCAGGTATCGCTGCAATATTAGGCTAGTAAAGACGTTATCGATTAACGGACTTTATCTTAATTTTTGATGCTTTTATCCAGAATCCTTTATTTTTTCAATAAAAAGCTGCATTTTCGTTAGTCCCAAACAAACTATGACCAAAATGACACGAAGACAAATTCATTTTTGGGTCGTTGTGCTGTTTTTGACTACAGTTACAGTTAGCGCCCAACAAGCAGATACAACTGCAGTTAAAACAGTTGATTCTCTTTTAGTTAATCTAGAGAAAAAAGCAGCTATTTCTAAAGATGAAAGTGATAAAACCGCGCTTAACGTTCCAGCAATTGAAGAAAAGAGCGAAGAAAGCAGGCTTAAAGACTTAGCGGAAGCTTACACTTACGATAGTTTGTGGATTGCAGAGTTGCATAAAAACGCCTCTCATTTTAATGAGATGTATGCAGAAGTAAGCGATTCAAATACTACCACTGAATATATTACAGATTTACCAACAGATACTTTAAAGGCAAGATTACAGAGGCTTAATGAAAAAACACCTTTTAACATAGCTTATAATCCTTCTTTAGAGAGTGTTATTAAATCTTTTCTTTCTAGAAAAAGAGGCTTGATGGAAAAAATGTTAACCAAGAGTCAATTTTATTTTCCACTTTTTGAGCAAGAATTAGACAACTATGATGTGCCTTTAGAGATAAAATATCTGGCTATAGTAGAATCTGCGTTAGACCCAAGGGCAAAATCAAGAGTTGGAGCTACTGGGCTGTGGCAATTTATGTATGGTACTGGAAAAATGTACAAATTAGATGTGAGTAGTTATGTGGATGAACGTAGCGATCCAATTAATTCAACCACCGCTGCTGCTAAATATTTAAAAAAACTACATGGAATTTTTAATGATTGGGATTTAGCATTAGCTGCGTATAATTCTGGCCCTGGAAATGTAAATAAAGCGATAAGACGTTCTGGAAGGTATAAGAATTATTGGAATATTAGAGGTAATCTACCACGTGAAACGGCAGGTTATGTTCCAGCCTTTTTAGCTACTATGTATCTTTTTGAGTATGCAGAAGAACACGGTTTAAAAGGTAAGAAAGTAGAACGTCCTTATTTTGAGACAGATACAATACATGTAAAAAACACAATTACTTTTGACCAAGTTTCTAAAATGGTGGGAATTTCTGTTGAGGAACTTCAAGTATTAAATCCAGCCTATAAATTAAATATTATTCCTAAAGTTCAAGGCAAAACATATACTTTGCGCTTACCAATTAAACATGTAGGAGCATTTGTAAATAATGAAGAAGCAATTTATGCTTTTGCCAAAAAAGAGCTAGAAACCACGGAGAAACCTTTACCACAATTAATTACGAATAACGATAGAGTTCGTTATAAAGTTAGAAGTGGCGATTATCTTGGTAAAATAGCGGAACGTTACGGCGTTGGTGTAAGCCAAATTAAACGCTGGAATGGACTTAGAAGCAATAATCTTAGAGTAGGGCAAAGACTAACAATCTACCCTAGAAAACCAGTTACTACCAAAAGCGCAGTTGCTTCCACAAACACAACCTCCAAACCTGTAGGGAAACTCCCTAAAGACCCATCAAAGGTCCATGTAGTACAATCTGGTGATTCTCTTTGGACAATCTCAAGAAAATACCCTGGAATTTCTATTGACAATCTTAGAAAATGGAATGGTCTCACAGGAAATAATCTAAAGCCTGGAACTAAATTAAGATTATGTAATTGTTCTTCTTAAAGATGCACATTACACTTAAAGTTTAGCTCCAAATACTCATTAAAAGTAGCATTAGACTCATTCTAGTATAGTCGGTTTATATAAATTGATTATTTTAGAATTATGATGCGAAAACTTGGAACACTTCTATTAATTGCCTCTTTGGCATGTACTTCTTGTAAAGAAAATTCGGAAAACAAAAGATATCTTCCACCTTCGACTGGAGCGGTAAACTCGTTAATGGTCGTTATGGACAACAATCTTTGGCAAGGTGAAGTTGGCGATAAAGTAAGAGCCATTTTTGCCGACCGAGTATTGGCAGTACCCCAGAGCGAAGCTATTTTTTCTTTAACTCAGATTCCTCCGCAAGTATTTAGTGGTGCAGTTAGTAATTCTAGATCCGTATTATATGTACAAAGAGATAGCTTATCTATAGGGCATGTAAAATCTAATGTATATGCGATACCTCAAAAAGTAGCAGTGGTAAAAGGCAGAACTACAGAAGAATTACTTGCTAATTTAGATAGTGTAGGACCCAAAGCTATAGCATCGTTTAGAAATAATGAGATAAGCGAAGCACAAAGACGCTTTAAAAGGTCATTAAACAGTGAAACAGATCTTAAGGATGAATTGGGAATACATTTAGACATACCTTCTGTATATCGCGTAGGAAAACATGAAGAAAACTTTGTTTGGATAGACAGGCAGATTTTAAAGGGCAATATGAATATTATAGCATATAGTATGCCTTGGGATTCTTTTTCTAACGATTCTACTTTTGTACGAGATATTGTAAAAATGCGAGATTCTATAGGGAAAAAATACGTCCCTGGACCTTATGACGGTACTTTTATGATAACAGAAAGGGCTTTTGCACCATACGTCTTCCCAGCTGAAGTTGGTGGATTAATGGCAGCTGAGGTTAGAGGCATATGGGAAATTAATGGATACCCAATGGCCGGACCGTTCTTAAGCTATATAATAAGCGATAAGGCTAATAATAGAAAGTTGGTTTTAGAAGGTTTTATTTTTGCTCCTTCAGCAAACAAAAGAGACGATTTATTAGAATTAGAGGCTATAATGAAAACCTTGAAAATAGAAACCACCCAGTCTTAAAGAAAGAGGTGCGATGTAATTAATGTTGGGCCTATTTTTATAATCAGAATGTTCTTATAGCCTGTCTTTAAATCTAAAATAGAAAGCTACCTTATTATTCAAATGCAAATCCTGTTGCTATTCTATACACAAAAGCATAAATAACTACAAAAAACATAATAAAGCAGAACCAAGAAAATATTTTAAAATACTTCTCAATTAATATACTCCCTAAATTTTTAAATCCTTCTAAATAAATTTCTTTAATAAGTAATAGTTTCTTCATAAATAGGTTTTTTATACATGCTCAAAAGAGTAAAGATGAGTTTTATGAAGAAGCGTATTATAATTTTAAGACGAATGGAATTATAATTAGGGTAAGCAACCTAAATTATTTTAAATGCTAGACAAGAGTTGTCATTTGTTCGATAGGTGGTTTATACGTTTCAGTATTTTATCGATTAATTTATTCGATGAAAAGCATCATAAACAAAAAACCACGTTTTGGCTAAAACGTGGTTTTTTGTTTGAGGTTAGATATGTATTACATATTTACTATAATAAATTCTGATCGTCTATTTCTTCTATGCATTTCTTTGCTACATCTTACACCATCACCACAATCATTTAGGAGTCTTTCTTCACCATATCCAATGGCACTCTCAATTCTTGAAGCATCAATACCTTTAGAGATGAGGTAGTCTTTAGATGAAGCGGCACGTTTACCAGATAAGTATTTGTTATAAGCGGCATTACCAATTGCATCTGTATGAGATTCAATTTTAATAACCATACTTGGATATTCGGTCATCACCTCAACAAGTTTGTCGAGTTCTTTTGAAGCATCTGTTCTAATATTGAATCGATCAAAGTCAAAGAAAATCATTTCTGTTTTTAACTTCTTAACTCCTTTTTCAACAACAATCATTTCTTGTAGACGTTTCATTGGCTGTATAAAGTCTATCACTTCATTATCCTTTGTAGCAATTGAGGTTGTTTCTTCAAAATAACCATCTAGTATAGTTTGTAATGTGTAGTCTACGGTCGACTTAAGGTTATTAAAACGGAAGCTGCCTTTTTCATTAGTTCTAATTTCACCTACTCTAACATTTTCATTATTGTATAGTGAAACCATTGCATTAGGTAAGGAGTCTCCTGTAATTCTATCAATAATATAGCCTGAGATTTCGTTTAGGTTTGGCATTTCTTTTCTTGTGGGAATAAAAGAATAAATATCATCTTTACCTTTCCCGCCTGGGCGATTAGATGCAAAATATCCTTTCTCTGTCTCTTCGTCAATAATTAGAGAGAAATCATCCCTAGAACTGTTAAAAGGAGCACCTAAATTTTCTGCTTTATCAAAACCTTCTGCACTAAAACCAGACTTGTAGATATCTAAACCACCTAAACCGGCTGCTCTATTTGAAGAAAAATAAAGGGTATTTTTAGTAATAAAGGGAAACATTTCTTTCCTAGAAGAGTTTACTGCCATACCTAAGTTTCTTGGCTCAGAGAACGTATTGTTTTCTTCTACATCAACTACGTAAATATCTGTCCCTCCATATCCTCCTGGCATATCAGAAACAAAGAATAATTTTTTGCCGTCAGCGGTTAGTGCTGGATGACCTGTAGAGTAATTGTCGCTATTAAATGGCAACTCTACAGCTTCGGTCCATTCTCCGTCTACTTTGGTAGACATGTAAAGCTTTAGGTGATTAACACCTTTCTTATCTCTTCTAATCTTTTTCTTTTTACCATAATTATTTCTGGTGAAATAGATTGTTTTTTTATCTGGAGAAAAACATGCTGATGCTTCGTGGTACTTTGTGTTTACATTTTTTGAAAACCGATATGTGCCAGAAGCATCATTATTAGCGGTATCAACTTTTGCAGTATACAGATCTAAATAAGGTTGATTATCCCATTTATACTTTCTGGTATTTAAAAATAAAGTGTCTTTTGCAGAAGTATAAAGTAGTTTGTCTTTGCCGTAATATACTGGTGAGAAATCAGAGTATTTAGAATTTATTTTAAGATTCTTTAAGTTAAATCTAGAATCGGTTTCTAAACTTTCTCTTAGTGAGACAGCATCTTCTTTAAGGTCTCTAGCGTTTTTTTTATTTAGAACCGCCATTACACGATTTGCTCTTCTCTTTCTTCCAGTACCTTTTAAGGTATGCACATAATTAAATAAAGTATTTTCTGAGATATCATTTTCATGGTCCTTGTATAACTTATTGTAATATTCGTAAGCCTGTTTAATATTAGAATTAAAATAGTGAGAATCACCAGCTCTTGACAATAAATACTTAGAGGGTTTAACTTCACTTTCTTCAATAGCCAAATCATAATATTTAGCAGCCTCTGCATACCACATCTTATCAAAAAGCTCATCAGCTTTTCTCACAAGTCTACTTTTCTCTTTTTTAACGACCTTGGTATTATTTGTAGTGTCAATATTGATAGTGGTATCAATCTGTGAAGTTGAATCTAACTCAAGATTGGCGATTTCATCTCCAGACAATTTTTGAGCATTAAGTCCAATTGTAAGTAGAAAAAGAAGGAGGAAATTTATTTTAGTCATGATAAACTTTCATTCAACTATGGTATAGTTCTGTATTTTTAAGACATAACTATTTTAGTAACAACGTCGAAATTACGTCATCGCACATAAAAGAATTAGTTTTTGTTGTGAAAAGGGAAGATTATGAGGTGAATCGTATTTTTAAGGTGTTTTTTAACGATAAGACCCCGCTAAATGGGTGTCTTCAAAAGAAATTTAAAATTGAAAACTTAAGAGTTTTCGTTAGATTTATCTTCGAGTTTTTCATCTTCTTTAGAAGCATCTTTAAACTCCTTAATCCCACTACCAAGGCCACGCATTAACTCAGGGATTTTCTTACCCCCAAATAACAAAAGAATGCATAAAACGATAATAGCTATTTGCCAAGGGCCAACTAAACCAAGAAATATATTTTGAGCAATCATAATCTAAGAGATTTAAAAGTATTCAAAGTTACAAAAAAAGCAGTCATTGCTATTTTTGATAACGAAAAATTAAACTAAGAATTGTAGTATTTGCTGATTTTTAGAGATTTGCTAAAAGTTTCACAAATTTAAAGTCATAGCGTCCATATTAAAATCTAAGATTATATTTGTTGTATATGGCCAAGAAACATAAAAAAGGCAAAGAAATAAAACGCAAGCTACTGCATAAGTATCGCTTGGTGATTCTTAATGAAAGTACTTTTGAAGAAAAGATTTCATTTAAACTTAGCCGCTTAAATGTTTTTGTTACTGGAACGCTTTTTATTATTGTATTAATTGGATTAACAACACTTTTGGTAGCATTTACACCTTTAAGAGAGTACATTCCTGGGTATTCTTCGACAAGACTTAAAAGACAAGCTACCGAGCTCACTTATAAAACCGACTCTTTAGTAACTGTTCTAGAATATACCAATAAGTATTTAGAAAATGTACGCTTAGTGCTTCGAGGAGATATTGAAAATAATGAGATAAACAGAGATTCTTTGTTTGAGCAGTTTAAATTAGATCCTTCTACAATTGATTTAAAACCAATACGCGAGGATTTGGCCTTAAGAGAACAGGTAGAACTAGAAGATAAATACAACCTTTTTGAAAGGAACATAGGAAATAATGGAGAAGCTTTATTTTCACCGGTTAGTGGTACGGTGACTCAAGGATATGATTTACAGAAAAAGCATTATGCTACAGATATTGTTGCTCCAAAAGAAACTCCAGTAAAGTCTGCTGGTGATGGTACTGTTATTTTTGCAGAATGGACCACTGATACAGGATATGTGATAATCGTAGAACACAAAAATGATTTAATTTCTGTTTATAAACATAATGGGTCTTTAAGTAAATCACAAGGGGATGTTGTAAAAGCAGGAGAAGTAATCGCTGCTGTAGGAAATACTGGAAAATTAACCACTGGACCACATTTACATTTTGAGCTATGGAAAAAAGGAAAACCTTTAAATCCTCAAAACTACATTGATTTCAACTAACAATCATGTCACTTAAAGCCATAGCAGCAAAGCTTTTCGCAAAAAGAATAGATAAAAAAAATACCAAATGGATTTTTAATCCGCACGAAGCACAAGAAAGGGTTTTTAAAGCACTTATTGCAAATGCCAAAAATACCAAGTTTGGTAAAGACCACGATTTTAGTTTAATTAAGAACTATAGTGATTTTGCTAAACAGGTTCCAATACGTGATTATGAAGAACTAAAAGAATATATTGAGAAAATACTAGAAGGGAAAGATGACGTTTTATGGCCTGGAAAACCAATCTATTTTGCCAAAACTTCTGGCACAACCTCTGGAGCAAAATATATTCCTATCACTAAAAACTCTATTAAAAACCAAGTAGAAGCTTCAAGAAACGCTATTTTAAACTACATTCATGAGACTGGAAATACAGATTTTGTAGATGGAAAAATGATATTCCTACAAGGAAGTCCAGTTCTAGAAGAGAAAAATGGAATTAAACTTGGTAGGCTTTCAGGAATATCTGCTCATTATGTTCCAGGTTATTTACAGAAAAATCGTTTACCAAGTTGGGAAACCAATTGTATAGAAGATTGGGAGACTAAAGTGGATGAAATTATCAAAGAAACTCAAAATGAAGATATGTCTGTTATTGCTGGCATACCATCTTGGGTACAAATGTATTTTGAAAAACTAAACACTAAAACGGGTAAGAAGGTAGGAGAACTTTTTAAAAACTTCAAGCTGTTCATTTACGGTGGGGTCAATTACGAACCTTATCGCTCAAAGTTTGAAAACCTTATTGGACGGAAAGTCGATAGCATAGAATTGTTTCCGGCTAGTGAGGGCTTTTTTGCATACCAAGATTCGCAGAAAGAAAAAGGAATGCTGTTGCTTTTAAATGCCGGAATTTTCTATGAATTTGTAAAAACAGATGATTTTTTCTCAGAAAACCCAGAACGGATTACCATAAAAGATGTAGAATTAGGGGTTAATTATGCCATGATAATTAGTACAGATGCTGGTTTATGGGGGTATAATTTAGGAGATACCGTTCAGTTTATTTCCTTAAAACCCTATAAAATAATCGTCTCGGGGCGCATTAAACACTTTATTTCTGCCTTTGGAGAACATGTTATCGCTAAAGAAGTAGAGGAAGCCATGCGAAGAGCTATTGAAGCAACTGATGCTCAAATAAATGAATTTACAGTTGCGCCTCAAACAGCTCCAGAAAATGGACTACCTTATCACGAGTGGTTCATTGAATTTGAAAAGCAACCTACGGATATGGATAAATTTTGTTTAATTCTCGATAAATCTATGCAAGAGCAGAACAGTTATTATTTTGATTTGATAGATGGTAAAATTCTGCAGCAGCTTAAAGTCACAAAGGTTTCTAAAGATGGTTTTCAAAATTACATGAAAACATTGGGCAAACTAGGTGGGCAGAATAAAGTACAGCGACTGTCTAATGACAGAAAGGTGGCTGAAGGGATAGCCCCTTTCATTTTATAAAACCTAATCACCCAATTTACTTTTCAAGGAATTTCCATGTACTTTTGCAAAGAACACTATATGAATACAAAAGTAAAAGAGACTACAAGAGCGCAAGAATCAACAAACGCCATAGAACGGTTGTATATAACCATGCGCCACCTCTTAAATAGAGGTTTTTACAAGCCTTCTGGAGTTTCTGGAAATGCATTACGCAGCGCACTTCTTTCTTTACGACCAGAGATTTATGGCACCATTGCTGAAGAAAAAGCAGAATTAAATGGTTTAATCTATGTTTTAGAAAGGCTTCCCATAGGTATTGAAGAATGTCGTTTTATCAATTTGACTTCAGATGAAGGCTTTTCAAAATCACACTTAAAACCTATTGTTCCGCCAAAGAGAAGAAGAAATTGTTATCGTATCGATGACGAGCAAATGAATATTGAAATTACCAGAGGGCGTTCAGATATTTATGATATTCTTACTCACTTAACTTTTCTATATGTAGAATCTGGAAAGATTTGTAATCGTGTGCTTATTGAGGATGGAAAAGCTACTGTCCGTGACTGGGAGAAACTGGTTGAGTTTGTTCTTAAAGAAGAGAAAGCAGAAGCAGAAAGAGAAGTCGCATTAATCCATACAGCAAATATCCTAGGTAGATCTTTTGATGAAGTTTCTGATACGCATGATAAGTTAAAAACCAAAGATCGTCCAGATCGTTTTTTAAATATTGTTTATTGGCTAGGTAAATTAGCAATAGAAGAAGAAACTACAGGAGATAAAAGGACGGTTACATTTACTCCACTTTTAAGAGAAAGAATAGGGCACCATATCCATGGAGAACGCTGGGCGGAAACCATAAAGGAAACTTTAAAAAAGAATGGTTTATTGCACAGACCAATCCACATCATAAGTGCAAACATGCATAGTGTTATGAACTCTTTGTTTGCAAAGAAAGCTTTAAAGAAGGAATTTCCAGATACAAGTTCCTTGGACATCTACGAAACACTTAGTTCATCATCTAATAAAGATTTAAGAGAAAAAGTAACCAAACTTGCGGTTAACAACGGGATGATTTATATAGATGACAAGTCTGGCGCTAATATAGATGTTCAGATTTTTGACATGGCAAAAGCAAGTAAAGAAGCTTGTTGTTATGACTTTAAAGAAGACCCGCCAGAGGCAGAAAAACCTATTATATTTGTAATGGATTATGCATTTGGTGAGCAAGCTTATGAAACTATTGATGAGTTGCTTAAGCCTTATGAAGTTAATGGCAAGAAATTGTTTTTAAACGTAGATTCAGTATCCGTAATGGGTAAAGCAGGGATTTTAGAGGGAGGTAAAGGAGATTTAATGATACCTTCTGCCCATATTTTTGAAGGTACTGCAGACAATTACCCTTTTAAAAACGAACTTTGTACAAAGGATTTTGAAGGTTTTGGCCTAAAAGTATTGGAAGGAACAATGGTAACTGTTTTAGGAACTTCTTTACAAAATAAAGACATTCTACAATTCTTTTATGATTCCACATGGAATGTAATTGGTTTGGAAATGGAAGGGGTACATTATCAAAAAGCCATACAATCTGCATCCCAAATAAGAAAGAGTATAAAGAAAGACGTAAAAGTAAGGTATGCCTACTATGCTTCTGATAATCCTTTAGAAACAGGCAGTACTTTAGCATCTGGAGGTTTAGGGACTACAGGGGTTAAGCCTACGTATTTAATAACGGACAAGATTTTAGAACAACTTTTTAGCAACTAATAATGGCAGATAATAACAATTCTGAAGAGATAGATTTGGGACAATTGTTTCACCTTATAGGAAATGGATTAAAAAATATTTTCAACAGTTTTCTTAGAGTTTTTCTTTATTTGAAGAAGAACATATTTATACTGGGAGGACTAATAATAATTGGCTTGGCATTGGGGTATGGACTTAATAAAATTAGCTCTAAACAACTTAAAACGGAGGTAATAGTTAGGCCAAATTTGGAAAGTAAAAACTATTTATATGATGTAGTTGATGAGATACAAGCAAACATAAAGGCAAAAGACACTACATTTTTTAAGAGTATTGGTATCGAGAATATAGATTTCAGAGGTTTAAAAGTTCAAATTAGTCGAGTAGAGGGAAGTTCCAATTCTGAAAATGATACTAAGTATCTAGAATTATTACAAAGCTTTGAAAATACAGAAGCAATTTCAGATATTTTAAGGGCAGAATTGCAAAACAAAAGCTCTTTTAATCATAGAGTTACCTTTTGCTATGAGGACTCGGCTTTTGGGCAAAGCTTTGCAAAAGCTATTATTGATTACTTAAATACTAATGAATATTTTGAAGGATTGACAGCTATTTACAAAACAAATGCGGAAAGTAGAATAGAAGAAAATAAAATACTTTTAAAGCAAGTAGATAACTTAATTGCCAACTATTCTAAAAAAATGGTTCAAGAAGACGAATTATCAGGTAATCAGCGCATAGTTCTGGACAATCAAGAGAAGCTTAATATTACTGGCTTATTCAATTTAAAAAATGATTTGATTAAGGATATTGAGGCTAAAAACATAGAGCTACAAAAACAAACCGACCCAATTAAGGTGATTAATTTTGGAAAAACGCAAGTTGTCCAAAAATCAGTTTTTGGACAAAGTTTAGTTTTAGTTCCATTAGTGTTGTTGGGAATTTTCTTTTTGATTTCAACCATAAAATACCTAAATACTAAAGCAGCTGAAATAAATCAATAGGGTAGATATTTAAAAGAATAAATAATGAACATTTTAATAACGGGCGGCGCAGGATTTATAGGCTCTCATGTAGTTAGGAGATTTGTAAACACTTATCCCAGTTACAACATTTACAATTTAGATGCGCTTACTTATGCAGGCAATCTAGAAAACCTTAAAGATATAGAGAAAGCTGCTAATTATAAATTTTTAAAAGGAGATATCGTAGATGAAGCATCTGTTTGTGAAATATTTAAAGAGTATCGTTTTGATGGGGTTATTCATTTAGCAGCGGAATCCCATGTAGACCGTTCTATAAAAGACCCACTAGCTTTTGTTAAAACCAATATTATAGGAACGGTCAACCTTTTAAATGCAGCAAAAGAATTTTGGAAAGATGATAAGGATGGTAAAAAGTTTTATCATGTCAGCACTGACGAGGTTTATGGAAGCTTAGGTCAAACAGGACTTTTTACAGAAACCACTCCCTACGACCCTAATTCCCCTTATTCTGCCTCAAAAGCCAGTTCTGATCATTTTGTAAGGGCCTATGGCGAAACATATAATTTGCCTTACGTTATATCAAATTGCTCTAACAATTACGGACCCAATCATTTTCCTGAGAAATTGATTCCCCTTTTTATAAACAACATTATTGAAGGGAAATCCCTTCCTGTTTATGGTGATGGAAAGTATACGCGTGATTGGTTATTTGTTGAAGACCATGCAGCTGCCATAGATTTAGTTTTTCATAAAGGGAAAAACCACGAAACCTATAATATTGGAGGATTTAATGAATGGCAGAATATTGAATTGGTACAATTACTTTGTCAAATTATGGATGGGAAACTTGGGAAGCCAGCTGGATCCTCAGAGAAATTAATAGAATATGTAAAGGATCGTCCAGGTCACGATTTAAGATATGCAATTGATGCTAATAAAATAAACAAAGAATTAGGTTGGTATCCATCTGTTACTTTTGAGCAAGGATTAGAAAGAACCGTTGACTGGTTTCTACAAAACAAAGAATGGTTGTCACGTGTTACTTCTGGCGCCTATCAAGAGTATTACAACAAAATGTATTCATAAATTCATATAAAAAATGAAAGGAATAATATTAGCTGGAGGCTCGGGAACTAGACTCCACCCACTCACTTTGTCGGTAAGTAAGCAATTGATGCCTATTTATGATAAACCAATGATTTATTACCCTTTATCAACCTTAATGTACGCTGGCATTAAAGAGATTTTGATTATTTCAACTCCAAAAGATTTACCATTATTTAAAGATTTATTAGGTGATGGTGAGAAATACGGATGTAGTTTTTCATATGCTGTTCAAGAGGCGCCTAATGGATTGGCCGAAGCTTTTATAATTGGTGAAGAATTTATCGGAGATGACAAGGTGGCCTTAATTCTTGGTGATAATATATTTTACGGTTCAGGTCTTGCTAAGTTATTGCAGTCAAATAATGACCCAGATGGAGGAATTATCTATGCTTATAGAGTTCATGACCCCGAAAGATATGGAGTAGTAGAGTTTAATGAAGAGGGAAAGGCAATAAGTATTGAAGAGAAACCAGAACAACCAAAATCCAATTATGCAGTTCCAGGAATTTACTTTTACGATAATAATGTTATAGAAATTGCAAAAAACATTTCGCCAAGTCATAGAGGAGAAATAGAAATCACTGATGTTAACAAAGTCTATCTTGAAAGACAAAAACTAAACGTTAGTATTTTAGACAGAGGTACTGCTTGGCTAGATACAGGTACATTCCAATCTTTAATGCAGGCATCCCAGTTTGTTGAGGTAATTGAAGAACGCCAAGGACTTAAAATTGGCGCAATAGAAGGCGCTGCCTTCGAAATGGGATATATAGATAAAAACCAATTTAAAAAACTTGCTGAACCTTTAATGAAAAGTGGTTACGGTAAAAACTTATTGGGCATTTTAAAGAAGAAATAGATGAATTTTATCGAAACCAAGCTCGCGGGCTGTTTTATACTTGAACCAAACATTTTCAATGATGAAAGGGGGTATTTTTTGGAATCTTTTAATAATGAAAGATTCAACAAAGGAATTAAAAAGACGATAAATTTTGTTCAAGATAATCAATCTTTTTCCGTAAAAGGCGTAGTTCGCGCACTACATTATCAAATAGGCACACATGCTCAGGCAAAATTAGTTCGTGTACTAAGTGGTGTTGTTTTGGATGTAGCCGTAGATTTAAGAAAAGAATCTTCGACCTTTGGAGAACACGTAGTTGTGGAACTTAGTGATAAGAATAAAAAACAACTGTTTATTCCTAGAGGTTTTGCACATGGTTTCATAACGCTTTCCCAAACGGCAGAATTTTTCTATAAATGTGATAACTATTATAATAAAGATGCTGAGGCAGGTATTATATATAATGATGAGGAACTAAACATAAATTGGAAAATTCCAAAGGATGAAATTATTTTATCGTCCAAGGACTTAGAGCTCCCATCGTTTAAAAACGCAAAATATTGAAGAGCATATTAGTTACCGGAGCAAAAGGGCAGCTAGGTAGTTCCATTCAAGAATTAGTTAAAGATTCTAACATCCATAAATTTGTTTTTACGGATTCCGAACAATTGGATATCACAAATGAAAACAAGGTTACTGCTTTTTTCAATAACACTGATTTCGACTACTGTATTAACTGTGCAGCTTACACTGCTGTAGATAGAGCAGAAACAGAAATAGAATCATGCTATAAAATCAATGCCGAGGCAGTTCAAATATTGGCAAAGACTTGTGCGAAACATCGTTGTATTCTAATACATGTTTCAACAGATTTCGTGTTCGATGGCAAAAAAATTGAGCCATATATAGAAACCGATGAACCAAATCCGTTGAATGTTTATGGATTGTCTAAATTGAAAGGTGAAAATTACATAAAAGAATATTTAGATTCGTATTTTATAGTGCGCACCTCATGGGTATATTCTGAATACGGAAACAACTTTGTAAAAACAATGCTAAGATTAGGAGCACAAAAGGAGCGCTTAGATGTTATTTCAGACCAATATGGATCTCCCACATACGCTAGGGATTTAGCAGAATTCATTATAGCACTGGTGCATAAAGATTCCAAGGATTTTGGGATCTACCATTTTAGCAACCGAGGAAATATAAGTTGGTTTGATTTTGCAACGGCGATTATAGCGTACTCAAATAACAATACGGTCGTTTATCCCATTGCGTCTATAGACTATAAAGTAAAAGCGTTGAGGCCTCAATATTCTGTAATGAATACAATTAAGGCCCAGAACTTATTGAAAAAACCTATTAAAGAATGGAGACAAAGTTTATCTAAATGCATGGAAAAACTGTAAACATAAAATCTCATTGGCTTTTACTCATATGTTGTTTTCTTTTAGGATGCAATGATATGACTAAAACTAGTCAGGAGCTGACCATAAAAATCATGTTTAGATTGTTAGAGGACGATAGAATTAAATTTTATTATATCCCAGAACATAGCAACACCTATAGTGAAGATAATATGATAGAGACCAAAGTTAAAGGATCTATAGAAGTACAAAGCATTGAGATAATTCTCAATCAAATCCCTAAAAAGCTGAGAATTGACTTGGGAGAGGATAAGCATGAAACTCCTATTTCTATTACCTCCATAATAATAGGAACAACAAGAGATTCAATTGACATAAATGAAAAATCAATACATCGTTTTTTCTCACCCAATATTTATGCTATAAAATCAGAAAATGGTTTCGAAAGAAAAAACTTAGATAATAGATACGACCCTTTCTTAGAATCTACAGCACTTTTGCATAAAAAAATACAAATTGATTTCTGAAGAGCCTAAAAACTAGATTGTATGTCGTTGAAAAGGAGAACTCTTAAAGGTTTTATGTGGATGTCTTTAGATGTATTGATGATAAGGGGTCTTGCATTTGTAACTTCAATTTATTTAGCAAAACTAGTTGGTCCTGAGGAATTTGGATTAGTAGGGATGATGGCATTGTTTATTGCAATTGGGCTCGCATTAGTTGATAGTGGTCTGTCAGAATCTTTAATAAGGTCAGATAGCTTGGAAGAAGATGATTACTCGTCGGTTTTTTTTATGAATATTTTAATATGTTTATTAATATATTCTTTACTTTTTTTTACAGCACCTTTCATAGCTCATTTTTATGAACAACCTAGATTGATTTACTTAATACAGGCATATAGCATGTGTCTTATATTTTCAGGATTTTCTTCGGTCCAGACGGCTATTCTAATAAAGGAACTAAGGTTTAAAAAGCTTACAGTCTTAAACGTGCCAGGATCTATAATAGGATCTTTAATAGGTGTTGTAATGGCTTATAATGATTATGGGGTTTGGAGCATTGTCGTTATGTATTTAGTTACACAGGGATTCCAGTCTTTAATGTTATGGATATTTTCAAAATGGAGACCTATTTTAAAAATTAATTTTACAAAAGTCAGCTACCATTTCAATTTTGGTTACAAGTTGTTAATTTCTGCGATTTTGAATGTAAGTTTCAACAATATATATAACATTCTAATTGGAAAGTTTTTCCCGCTTAAAGCTTTAGGATACTATGAAAGGGCTTCAGCTTTTAGTAACCAGCCAGTTAGTATATTTTCTGGAATAATAAGTAAGGTAACATATCCAATGTTAACATTAATCAGAGAAGATTCAAAAAAAATAGAAGAAGTGTATCGCAAAATATTTAGAACTACTTTTTTTATTACCTCCGGTGTAATGGTTTTAGTTGTTGCATGTTCAAAACCAATTTTTAATTTAATATTGGGACCAGAGTGGTTACCCGCCGTACCCTATTTTCAGATTTTAAGCATTGGGGCCATCTTTTACCCCATTAATGTATTCAATTTAAATATTTTAAAAGTATTTGGCAGAACTGATCTTTTTTTAAGGTTAGAAATTATTAAAAAAGTATTTATTCTATTGTGCGTATCTATAGGTTTCATTTTTGGCATTTATGGTTTGCTATGGTCTAGTGTTTTAGCCTCTTTTGGAGCTATAATTATAAACGGCTACTATAGCGCAAGAATTATCGATTACTCAGTTAGAAGTCAGGTTTTGGATTTGTCCCCAACACTAATTGTCGCAGTTGTTTTATATTTCATGTTAAAGCTATTAAACTATTATCTTGTTGTGGATTCAGACTTTTACAAAATTTTAATTACAATGTTTTTTGGTTTTTCTATCTATTTAGGAATTAGCTATATTTTTAAAATGAAAGCTTTGAGCTATATAACCCAATTAATTAGAAACAGACGGCCTTAATGATAAATGTTACAAAAACTTTTTTACCGCCTATTGAAGAATATAATGCTTTTGTTAAAAGAGCATTTGATAAGGAATGGTTAACCAATCGTGGAGAATTAGTACAGACCTTGGAGAGGGAACTCATAACATTTCTAGGTATAGAAAATATAATTATCACTAACAATGGCACCGTTCCAATTCAAATGGCATTGCGCTTATTGGCTAATCAAGGAGAAGTAATTACAACACCTTTTAGCTACGTAGCTACTACAGCTGCTATTCTTTGGGACAGATCTACTCCGGTATTTGTAGATATAGATTCAGAACGCCTAACAATTGATGAAAACAAGATAGAAGCCGCTATAACCAACAACACCAAGGCTATTTTGGCGACTCACGTTTTTGGTAATCCATGTAATGTTGAAATAATTAAAGAAATAGCTAATAATTATAAATTGAGTATTATCTATGATGCGGCGCATTGTTTTGGGGTCAAATACAAAGGGGAATCGATTTTTAATTATGGGGATGTAAGCACGTGTAGTTTTCACGCCACTAAGTTATTTCATACAGGGGAAGGCGGAGCTGTATTTACCAATAACAAAGAACTTAACCATAAATTGTTTTATAGTCACAATTTTGGGCATGATGGTCCTGAAAAATTTCATGGGTTAGGAATTAACGCGAAAATTTCTGAGCTTCAAGCAGCAATGGGCTTAGCGGTTTTGCCTTATATGCATGAAATCATAGAAGCTCGTAAGGTGATATGCGATTATTATCAAGAAAATTTAAATTTTCAAAATCTAAAGAGCATTAAAATCAGGGAACATACAGAATGGAACTACAGCTATTTCCCTATCATTTTTGAAAATGAAAAATTGATGCTTAAGGTCAAACAAATGTTGAATAACAATAATATTTTTCCTAGAAGATATTTTTATCCATCATTAAACAGAATTTGTTATTTAGAAGGTGAAAATATGCCTATATCCGAGAGTGTTGCTTCTAGAATTTTATGTTTGCCACTTTTTGTAGGCTTGAGTAAAAAGAATTTAAAAAGTATATGTGAAATTATAAACAGAGAATTATGATAATAATCGGAGCAAAGGGGTTAGCAAAAGAAATACTTGAAATATTACATCAAAATAATTCAATAAATAATCTTGCATTTTATGATGATGTTAATGATGAGGTACGAGGATTGGTATTTGATAAATTTCCAATATTAAAGAGTATTGAAGGAGTTAAGGAATACTTTATTGAAAATGGAAATGAATTTACCATAGGGATAGGGAACCCTAGACTGAGAAACATTGTTTGTTCTAAATTCACCAAATTAGGAGGTGATTTGTGCTCTACAATAAGTCCAAATTCAGATATTGGACATTATGGGAACGTAATTAACAAAGGCTGTAATATTGGTTCCGGGGTGGTAATCACAAACGATGTTATAATTAAAGAAGGATGCTTAGTAAATCTTAATGTCACTATTGGTCATGATTGTACTATTGGCAAATTTGTAGAGCTTTGTCCTAATGTAAATATATCTGGCAACTGTGAAATTGGGGATTTTACCTTTGTAGGTACAAGTGCGACAATATTGCCAGATATAAAAATCGGACAGAATGCAGTTATTGGAGCAGGAGCTGTTGTAACTAAAGATGTACCGGACAACACTGTGGTTGTCGGAATACCTGCAAAGGCAATCAAGACTCTAAATCATAAGAAATAAAACTTATTTAAATGATAGTTCATTTGTTTGATGACGAAAAATTTGTTGATAGTACAATTGAAACCTTTGAGACTGTAGGGGCAGGGAAAAATAAATATATAGTTTTTTCAAATTCGAAAGAGTTAAAACATCCCAAAAACCTTAAGCTAATTGAAATCCTCCCAAATAATTACCGGAAACTAGACCTTGATACGATATATGACAATTGCGACGTATTGGCAATTCACTATTTAACACCTATTAAAACTCATTTATTAAAACGCAAACCACAACATGTTAAAGTCGTTTGGATGGTTTGGGGTAAAGATGCTTATGACTATTTTGGTTCGTTTCAGCAATATGAAGAACTTACTAAAAGGGTTTTAAGAAATAGTTTTAAAACATTTTTAAAGAAAAGTTTTCTATACAATGCTTTTCATTATTTAAAATATGGCGTTTCTACTATAAACAAGGAGAGAAAAGCATTAAATAACCTAAATTATCTTGCAACGGTTATACCACCCGAGTTTGAAGTTATTAAAAACGAGTTTAAATTACATGTAGAGCCTATTAAATTTAGTTATGACAGTCTTACACCAGTACTTTTAAATGATAATGAAATTGTCTTAGGCAAGGATATTCTAATAGGTAATTCTGCTACACCACCCAATAATCATTTAGATATCTTTCATAAAATAAAAAATAAAGTTAGGGTTATCGTACCGCTAAATTATGGGGACATGAACTACGCAAAAGAAATAGAAAGGAAAGGCCATGAAATTTTTGAAAATAGATTTATACCTATTAAAGATTTTATGACTTTTGACGCTTACATTGAATTAGTGTTTTCTTGTAATACAATGATTATGTATCATATTAGACAGCAGGGATTAGGTAATATTTTGCTTGCCCTTTTTGGCGGAATGCGTGTTTTTCTAAACAATAAAAGTCCTTTATACTCTTATCTAAAACAACTTAATTTTATAGTCTTTGATTTGGACAAGGATACGGCTTTGGCAGGGTTAGAGCTTAATTTAGAGGAGAAAAAGATGAATAAAGAAAAGGTGCGTGAGCATTGGGGTGCCGAAAATATTTTAGAAGGTGCGCGGGATATTATGAGAATTCACGATAAAACTTCAGATTGAAAAATTTTAAAAATATATACCAATTAGTCTTTTGTCTTATTTTAGGAACCGTTTTTATATTTGGAGGTTTATTACAATTCTTACTAGGTGTTTCCAACACCATCCTCACTTTTTTTTTGACAGGCTTATTATTTTTTGTCTATATGTTTTATGCAATTTTTAGGCAAAAAGTGGTATTCAATAGGATAGTACTTGTAGCAATATTTTATATTGGGGTAGTGCTCGGCACCGCTGTTTTAAAGCAAAGCCCCTTAGTGTTGACCTTGACGTATCTTATATTTCCTTTGTTGCCTCTAGGGGTTTATTTGTTTAGTTATATAAATTATAAGGAAAACTATATTTCCCATGAGAAGATACTAAAAATCTTTTATCAAATAGCTTTATTTCAGCTGCCTATTATGTTGGTGCAGAAGTATTTCTTCTCTTTTTTGATACAATTTAATAATAGCGGTCAAACCATAGAATGGTTTGATTTCATGTTCGGCAGTTTTTTTATTAAGTCAGACCATTCCCTTGGGGTATTCCTATTGCTAATCATCGCTATAATTTTATTTCGGGAAAATAATGTAAAAGGTATTATTAGATTTCCCAAATTGGCTTTGTTATATCTGGTAGCGACGTTATTTCTAACGGAGTCTAATATTTCCAAGTTGTTTGTGGTGATTCTAATATCCACATTTGTAATTATACCAATTTATAAGAAATATAAGGGGACACTTATTTTTAAGATAAGCGTTCTCGCTTTAACTGGATCAATTATTTTAGCAGGTTATAGTTTAAGAGAAAAGCAGTTTATCCAAAACAAGCTTGGAGGCACTTTGGAAAGGCAATTCTCACTGGAGAGTGCAGAGAAATTCTATGAATTGGGTACGGCAAAACGTTTTCAGATTATTCTGGTCGCCGCAAAGAAAATAAAAACTAAATACTTGGGAGATGGACCCTATTCCTATTTTGATATCCGTACAGGAAAGTTTACCCAGACGAGACACTTTACGCAACTCATTTGGACGTATTATGACCTAGGGTTGTTAGGCCTTTTAATAGTTTTGTTCTATATAGTATTTCTTACACGTTATTTGAACATAGAGCCAGGGATTCCTTATATTTTTGCATTGGGACTCTTTTTGATATATGCAGTTTACACAACCATATTGTCCGATATTGCAATTATGTTTACTTTGGTTACCCTATTTAATCGTAAGACTATTACAAATAAGACTACAACTTAATTTATTTAAAATTTCCTAACCCATTTGATATTACGCAGATATGGTTTTTAGTTCAACGATTTTTCTTTTTGTTTTCCTACCCTTTGTCATAATTGGAAATTTCCTGTTAAAGAAAAACGTTCGTAATCTTTTTTTGCTGTTCAGCAGTCTATTTTTCTATGCTTGGGGAGAGCAGTACTTAGTAATTTTAATGATTGCTTCCATTTGTGTAAATTATTTAGTTGGTTTACTAATTCAGAAAATTGTTAATAAACGGATATCTACCCTAGTACTAACCATTGGAATTACGATAAATCTATCTATCCTTATTTACTTTAAGTACGCTAATTTTATTTTAGAAAATTTGAACAATATTAATATGGATATTGGTTGGGATTTGAAAGAAGTCGCATTGCCAATAGGAGTTTCTTTTTTTACTTTTCAAAATATTTCTTACTTAATAGACGTGTATAGGAAAGAGGTTAAGGCACAGAAAAACCTAATACATTTAGGACTGTATATTTCTCTATTTCCACAATTGATTGCGGGCCCTATTGTTAGGTATATTGATATACAGAAGGAAATTATAGAGAGAAGAATTTCCAAAGTATTATTTAAAGAAGGAATAAGAAGATTTATAAGGGGATTGGGCAAAAAGGTAATTATTGCTAACACATCCGCTCTTATAGGGGATAAAATCTTTAATATAGCTCCGGACGATATTTCTACTCCTGTTGCATGGCTTGGGATTATCTGTTATTCTCTTCAAATTTATTTTGATTTTTCTGGTTACTCCGATATGGCTATTGGACTAGGCAAAATGCTGGGGTTTAACTTCAAGGAAAACTTCAATTATCCCTACGTCGCCAAATCAATTCAGGATTTTTGGAGAAGATGGCATATTTCTCTGTCCACTTGGTTTAGGGATTATCTTTATATACCATTAGGCGGGAACAGAAAGGGACAATTAAGGACTTACCTGAATCTAATTATTGTTTTTTTTATTACGGGATTATGGCATGGTGCTAGCTGGAACTTTGTTATTTGGGGTCTTTTTCATGGATTATTTCTTTTGTTGGAGCGAAACATTAAAATTAGGATTCCCAAAAATTTAGACTTTATTAAACACATTTATTTATTGTTCATAGTACTTATAGGATGGGTGTTTTTTAGAATCGAGGATTTTTCACAAGCGTTACTTTTTTTAAGGAAAATGTTCTCTTTTACAAAAGGCACCGACTATTCTCCACTAATGTATATGGATAGCTATAGTACTATAGTTATACTGGTAGGCTTTATCCTGGCTACCCCAATTAGAAAACTAATTTCTAATAAATATAATGGTATAATCAAGATGGGCATTTTCAATACATTCTTTCGAGATGCGTTTTATTTGATATTCTTTATTTTTACCATTATGGAACTTGCCCAATCGACGTATAACCCATTTATTTATTTTAGGTTTTGAAAATTCTGAAAAATGTTATGTCGTTTGGGATAGGAGCATTATGTTTTTATCTAACTGTTAATTTTCTTAAAAGCCAGCAGGTGGAGCCTACAAAAATACTTGTAGAAGTAAAGGCCAATGTGCCAAAGGATGATATTTTTTACGTCTATTACTTGCAAGAAGGCATTAAAAATTGGAGTGATGATAACAGCTCCTACTTAAGAATAAAAGGAAGTAACGAAATACAAAATTTGCACTTTACTATTCCAATTGGCAAAAAAATAAATAGAATTAGAGTAGATATTGGCGCAAATAAAAAACAACTTCCCATTAAAATCGAAACAATTTCGTTTTCCTCTGAGACAGGTAAAATTATTTTAACAGACCGTATAGATAGCATTTTCAAACCAAATATTTATACCGTTAAAGATAAGAACACCTATTTCACAAAGGAGAAGGATGGCAGATATGATCCATTTCTGGTTTCAGACGTTAACCTCGGCTCAAGACTTGATAAATTAAGATTTCCCGCAAGGATGATAGCAGACAAATGGGTCTATTTATTTTCGCTAGTTCTTACCTTAGCTATTATCCTTACTTTGCTTTACTCCATACAACCAGCAAGAGCGAGTTATTTTTCTATACTATTTCTAACCATTATTGTATCACCGTTGTTTGTTCAATTTGCAGGAATACAATTCGAACAAAGCAACTTGGAAAAAAGAGAATTATCCAAATGGCCAAGTATGGGGTCATTAATCGAATTTCCAAAAAAATTCGAGACGTATTACAATGATAATTTTGGGCTCAGACCACAAATGATAGCCTTAGCAGGTCAAATCAAAACCAATATTTTCAGGTCCTCTCCTAAACCGGAATTGGCTCAGTTCGGTCATGACAACTTTCTGTTCTATAACGCGCTTGAAGATGAAGTTTATGCGAGTTATACGAACAATAATCGTATCTCAGCAAATGATCTTGCTAGTTACTATAGAATGTTTAGAGCTAGAAAAGATTCCTTGGCTAAGAAAAACATAAAATATATAAAAGGATTCTGGCCTAACAAGCATACAATTTATAAGGGGAAACTACCCGCAAGTATGACCAAGCAGATAGTTGGAACTAAAAGCTTAGCAGATCAGATAATAACTTATTTTAACACCAAGGAAGAGCAGTTTTTTGATGTGAGGAAACCGTTGTTAGAACAAGCAAAGGACAAACTACTTTATAGAAAATTTGATACACATTGGAATTCTGATGGTGCTTATATTGGCTATAAGGCCTTTTGTGAACAGACATCTTCAATTTTGGGTTTAACACCCTTTCATAAAGATAAGTTCAATATTATATATAAAAATGTAAGAAGTGGGGATTTGACCAAGCAAATGGGGGTCGACCAAATATGGGGCTATAATGAGTTGATGCCAAAATATAATCTTAAGGATGAAGATTTTAATTTTGCGGTGATTCCTGATTCGCGTTTTCCTCCAGGTTCTATTGTTACGCGAAACCCTAAAGCCTCTAAAAATATGAGAGTGTTGATTTTTAGAGATTCTTTTACTACACAGCTCGTGCAGTTCATTTCGTTACACTTTACAGAGGTTGTATACGTAAATGAAATCTATAACGAAAATCTCATAGATTTGTATAAGCCCCAAGTTGTCATTTCTTGCAGGGTGGAGCGGTACATGCTTACCATGTAAGGTTTAAATTTTTCTAACTTATAATATTTAACGATGGACATAATGGTAATTCCTTTTCACGATTGGAGGAAAAGTGAAAAAGAAGGATTTAGGACAAGAGATGTACATTTTATACGGGCCTTGGCCAACGATAAGTTTTCTAATAGAATATTGGTCATAAATAGGCCAATTACAAAATTGGAACTAGTTTATAAAGGTTTTAAAAAGCGCCTTAAAGGGAATCTTGTTTTAAAAGATGGAAGATGCACCCTCACTCAGATAGACAACAATATTTTTGTAGTAGACTATCATTCTAAAGATATTTTAGGTCAGGCCTTGCACAGATTCAAATGGTTTATAGATACCTATGATAAGGAAAGCTACAAAAAGTTTATTATGGAAGCCTGCGAGTATCTCAAATTTGAGAATCCAGCACTAGTTTCGCAAAATATTTTTGCACATAAGTTAGCGGTTTCTCTGTCCGCAAGCAGTAAAGTGTTCGATGCATGGGATAATTTTCTAAAATTTCCAGGTTATGCCCATTTAAAGAAAGAACTTATTAGAGGATATGCCTTAACTTCTGAAGAAATAGCTAATTGGATCACTAATTCAAATGAGAATATTGCTTTTTATAAGCAGAATTTCAATGTTAAACATATTGAATTATTAAAAAACGGCGTCAAAGGTAATTTTGCCGAGGGGAAAGTAAATTTACCGGAGGATTTGAAGTTAATTAAAAGACCTTGGGTAGGTTTTGGTGGTAAAATATCGTATTTAATAAATACGGAATTAATTAATTTCATAACCTTGGATAACCCCAATTCCTCTTTTGTTTTTGTAGGCCAGATATTGGATAAGCATGTCTACAAGAAAATAATTAAACGCAAAAACGTTTACTTCTTGGGAGATAAAAAGTATGACGTTTACCCTAACTATGTAAGGAGTTTTGATATATGCATTATTCCTTATAATATTAAGAAAAAACAGCACGGAGGTGACTCCATGAAAGCTTATGAATATTTATTGGCTGGCAAGAAAGTGGTGGGTACAAATGGCAATGGGCTAGAAGACTTGACAGAGCATGTATATGTAGTGGATACAAAAGAAGATTTTTCTAAAGAATTATCAAAAATGAAAAATGAAAAACTTCCATTGGACATTAATAACCACTCATGGGCCTCTAAGGCAAGAAAACTTCTGCTTTTTTTGCAAAAAAATTAAAGCTTTTGATGAATTCCAATAAAAACATTTCAATTTCTGATTTGATTTTAGCTTTAATGTCCATTGGCATACCATTTACCATAAAGCTTGGGAATATATCACTTATCATAGGATTTTTGTACACTCTATATTTGCTAATAATTTCAAAAGGCAAACTTTTTAAAGAAGGAATGTCATTTAAATTTGTGTTCCCTATGGGTTTTTTTTTAATCGTGCTGGCAAGTACTTTTTATAGCAAAGATGTTGCCTCTGGTCTAAAGCAAGTTGAAAAAAACATGTTATTTCCACTAATAGTTTTGACATTAATTGTAATTAATTCGACAAAACAAATTAATATAAGATCAACATTAAAAGTATTTTCACTTTCGACTTTAGTATGCACGCTAATATTGGTCTTTATTGGCATTACTCGGATTTTCAACGGTGAAGGTATTGAGGTTCTTTTTTTTCATGAATTGGGTAGTTTTTTTGATTTGCATCCAGTGTATATGGCTATAAATTTATGTATTACTACCTTATTTATTACTGATGAATATTTAATAAGGGAGGATTATAGATCAAAAAAGCGTTTCATAATAGTATTAGTTCTGGCATTCTCCATTTTTGCACTTTTTCTTTGTGCATCAAAAGCTGTCATTTTTTGTTTTGCGATGTTATACTGTGTTCAGTTATATAGAGTTTTTAGGAGTTTGACTTATAGAGCTGCAATGTTTACAAGTATATTGCTAATAAGTTTTGTGGTAGTTAAAACACCAAAACTAGCAGATAGATTTCTACAAGGCCTACATTTTGATATTTCTGAATTTTCACCAACTAATAAAGTAGAAGAAGCTGTAGTTTTTGACAATTATGAAAAGTCAAATGTTAGCGATTTAGAACTTCGATATTTAATGTTCAAAATGGGGACGTTCCATGTAATCGATGACAGCAAATTAATTTTTGGTTATGGTATTGGAGATGTACAAAATCATATTGACTATTATTATATGCTTTACGGTCTGGCTCCTGGCTGGTTTGAGGGATATAACCTTCATAATCAATACCTCCAATATTTAGTGACTTATGGAATTTTTGTTTTTCTATTTTTTTGCGCATACATTTATTACAGTGCTCGCTTGGCTATTTTGAACAAAAACCAATTACATTTATTTTTTCTAATATTGATTTCTATCATTTTTCTTTTTGAATGTCTTCTTTCGAGAAATAAAGGGATAGTGATTTTTATCTTCTTAAATACATTGTTTCTAATTTTATATAAGAATGAAAATAGCTATAATAGGCACAAGGGGCATACCCAATAATCATGGTGGGTTTGAACAATGTGCAGAATATCTCTCTAAATACTTAGTAAGTAAAGACCATGAGGTTTTTGTATATAACTCTCATATTCATCCCTATCAAGAAAAGGTTTGGAATGGTGTAAACATTGTACATTGCATTGATCCTGAGGACCGTATAGGCACACCTGGGCAGTTCATTTATGATTTATATTGTATTATGGACACCAGAAAAAGAAATTTCGATGTGATTTTACAGCTAGGATACACCAGCAGTTCGATTTGGGGATGGTTACTACCAAAAAAACCTGTAATTGTAACTAATATGGATGGCCTTGAATGGAAAAGGAGCAAATATTCCAAACCTGTAAAAGGCTTTCTTAAGATTGCAGAGCGCTTAGCCATTAAAACCAGTGATTTTCTAGTTTCTGATTCTATAGGCATTAAAGAATATCTCAAAGAAAAATACAATAAAAACTCTGAATATATTGCTTATGGTGCCGAGCTTTTTGAAAAGCCAGACATAAAAATCTTAAAAAAATATGATGTAGAAAAATATGAGTACGACATTCTAATTGCAAGGTTAGAACCTGAAAACAATATAGAGGTAATACTTGATGGTATTGTTCATCAAAAAAACAAAAGCCCCTTCTTAGTAATAGGAAAACATGAGACTAAATTTGGAGAATACTTAAAAGATAAGTTTAAATCAAATAAGAATGTTAGATTTTTAGGAGGCATATACAACTTAAATTACTTAAATAATTTAAGATATTATTCTAACCGTTATTTTCATGGGCATTCAGTAGGAGGGACAAACCCTTCACTTCTAGAAGCAATGGCATCTAATTGCTTCATTATAGCGAATGACAACAAATTCAATAAAGGCGTACTTGGAGATGACGCATTATACTTTAAGAATTCAGAAGATATTGTTAATTGTCTTGAAAGGCAAAAAGAAAAATATAGTTCCTTTATTGGAAATAATTTAAAAAAAATAAAACAAGAACTAAATTGGGATCATATTAATAATAAGTATGAAGAGTACTTGCAAAAATGTTTAACTTCTAAACTAGGTAAATAGATAGATACTTGTAAAGGAAACATCGTCATTTAAGAAACTAATCTATTAAACTTATATTTAGGCTTTAAATTAAAAATATGTTTTTTAGACAAGGCAGATATTCTGGATTTATCACCCCTTTCTCTTATGGGCTAGATCTTGTAATTATTAACTATCTAGCTTATTTACTTCCAATAAACATAATTGAGGTAGTTTTATTTCACACCTACATTTCTTTAGCTTGGATATTTATTGCTTTTACTTTAGATTTTTATGTCATCTATCGCTACACAAAAGTCACTCATATTTTAAAACTCATTTTTAGACAGTTCTTTTTTTATGGACTAGTTGTTTACGCTTTCATTGGGTTTTTTAAGCAGCCAAATATGAGTAGACTGGCCCTAGCAAAATACATCGCTTTTGTTTTCGTGGCAGTATTTGTTTTAAAGTTTATCAGCTATTACCTCTTAATGAAATACAGAGAGAAGGTAAAAGGCAATATTAGAAATGTAGTGGTGATTGGAGACAATAAAAAAACGCAACAACTTATAAATGTCTTTACGGAAAGAACTGAATATGGATATGATTTTAAAAGACAATTTTCTCCTAAAACAGACGAATTTAATATGATGGATTGTTTTCGGTTTATAGTAAAAAATAATGTAGATGAAATCTATTGTTCCATATCAGAGCTTACGAATACTCAAATAAGTGCCTTTATCAACTTTGCAGATAATAATCTTAAAACGCTAAAATTTCTGCCAGACAATAAGAACATATTTTCCAAAAAATTAAAGTTTGAATATTATGATTATTTGCCAATACTTTCTTTACGAGATATACCAGTTCATAACCCAATAAATGCATTTGTTAAAAGAGCTTTTGATGTTTTATTTTCACTTTTTGTGTTTTTTGGAATTTTAATTTGGTTTGCACCATTGTTGGCATTATTAATCCGATTAGAGTCAAAGGGACCAATCTTTTTTATTCAGAAGAGAACAGGATTTGATAATAGAGAATTTCAATGCTTTAAATTTCGTTCAATGGCTGTGAACAAGGATGCAGATAACGTTCAGGCAAGCAAAAATGATATGCGAGTTACTAAAATAGGCAAGTTTATTAGACGAACTAGTATTGATGAACTTCCTCAATTCTATAACGTGCTTTTTGGAAACATGTCTGTTGTAGGGCCAAGACCGCACATGTTAAAGCATACAGACGAATATGCAAATAAAGTAGATAAATACATGTTGCGACATTTTGTAAAACCAGGAATTACTGGACTGGCGCAGGTGAGAGGTTATCGCGGAGAAATTGAAAAAGACAGCGATATTCAAAACAGGATTAAGTTTGATATTTTCTATGTAGAGAACTGGTCTTTTCTATTAGATTTAAAAATTATTTTTCAAACAATACTTAATGGTATTGCTGGTGAGGAAAAAGCATATTAATTATAGAAATGAAAAAAACCCTAATAACAGGTGCTGCAGGTTTTCTAGGTTCTCATCTTTGCGATAGGTTTATTGCCGAAGGGCATCATGTAATTGGGATGGATAACCTCATTACGGGCGACCTTAAAAATATAGCACATTTATTTCCTTTAGAAAACTTCGAGTTTCATCATCATGATGTTTCCACATTTGTACATTTAGAAGGCGACCTAGATTATATCCTGCATTTTGCATCACCTGCAAGTCCTATTGATTATTTAAAAATACCAATAGAAACTTTAAAAGTAGGTTCTTTGGGCACATTGAACTTACTAGGGTTGGCTAAAGAGAAAGGAGCAACAATATTAGTGGCTTCTACCTCTGAGGTTTATGGCGATCCCTTGGTGCATCCCCAAAACGAGGAGTATTTCGGTAATGTAAGCCCAATAGGACCGCGAGGCGTTTATGATGAAGCTAAACGTTTTATGGAATCAATTACCATGGCGTACCACCGTCATCATGGGTTGGATACACGTATCGTTCGTATTTTCAACACTTATGGTTCTCGGATGCGATTGAATGATGGTCGTGTAGTTCCCGCATTTATGGGACAAGCTTTACGAGGAGAAGATTTAACCGTTTTTGGAGATGGTTCCCAAACAAGGTCATTTACCTACATAGATGATCAGGTAGAAGGTATTTATCGTCTTTTAATGAGCAATTATGTGGAGCCTGTGAATATTGGGAATCCGGATGAAACAACGATAAAAGAGTTTGCTGAGGAAATTATTAACCTTACTGGGACAGATCAAAAAATAATCTACAAACCATTACCCCAAGATGATCCTCTACAACGGCAACCAGACATTTCTCGAGCTAAAGAAGTACTTGGTTGGGAACCTAAAGTACATCGTTCTGAAGGATTAAAGAAAGTATTTGAATATTTTAAATCGTTATCTACAGAAGAGCTTCAAAAGAAAGAACATCGTATATTTTAGAAAAATCAAAAATGTCATTTCGAAGAAATGTAATGACTGAGAAATCTAGTAATGGTGATGAGATTTCTCCCTTTGGTCGAAATGACACTTTTACTAATTGATTGAACTTGAATTAAACTATTTTAGCCAAAAATTTGGAGATGAACATTCTTATTCTTGGTTCCGGTGGCAGAGAACACACTCTAGCTTGGAAAATAGCACAAAGTAATAAACTTACTAAGCTTTTTGTAGCTCCTGGTAACGCGGGTACTAATGAAATTGCAGAGAATGTTGCTATCGGGGTAAACGATTTTGAAGCCATTAAAAAACTCGTGCTAAAAGAGAATATCGATTTAGTTCTAGTAGGACCTGAAGACCCACTGGTAAATGGTATTCATGATTTCTTTTTAAATGATACTCAGTTAAAAGAAGTGGCGGTTATAGGGCCAGAAAAATTGGCTGCAACTTTAGAGGGCTCAAAAGAATTTGCTAAGGAGTTTATGATGCGTCATAATATTCCAACGGCAGCCTATCAAAGTTTCACTTCAAAAAATCTAGAAGAAGGATATTCGTTTTTAGAAAGCCTAAAGCCACCTTATGTACTTAAAGCGGATGGTCTAGCTGCTGGGAAAGGGGTTTTAATACTCAATGACATTACAGAAGCAAAAAACGAGCTTAAATCGATGCTTTTAGACGCTAAATTTGGTAATGCAAGCGCAACGGTTGTTATCGAAGAGTTTTTAGACGGAATTGAATTGAGTTGCTTTGTGCTGACGGATGGCGAAAATTATAAGGTTTTACCGATGGCTAAGGATTATAAACGAATAGGAGAAGGGGATACTGGCTTAAATACAGGAGGAATGGGAGCAATTTCTCCAGTTCCTTTTGCTGATGAAGCATTTTTTCAAAAGATTGAGGAACGCATAGTTAAACCCACTGTGGAGGGACTAAAGAAAGATAAATACCCTTACAAAGGTTTTATTTTTATTGGTTTGATAAAAGTCGGTAATGACCCTAAGGTAATCGAATACAACGTGCGTATGGGCGACCCAGAGACTGAGGTTGTAATCCCAAGGGTTAAAAATGATTTTGTTGAGGTGTTAGAAGCAGTAGCTAATCAAGGTTTAGATAGTATAGATTTAGAAATTGATGAAAGGACTGCTGTTACAGTAATGACCGTTTCTGGAGGGTATCCAGAAGCTTATGAAAAAGGAAAAGAAATACGTGGTTTAGACAAACAGAATGAATCTATAGTTTTTCATGCAGGAACCAAGATTTTTGAAAATGAAGTCCATACTAATGGAGGTCGTGTGCTGGCGGTTACTTCTTATGGAGAAAACCACCAAGAAGCACTTAAAACTTCATATAAAACCCTGAAGGATATTGGTTTTGATGGAATGTACTATCGAAAGGATATCGGTTTTGACCTCTAAAGGCAGTAAGTTTAAGTTTACTGAAATCCGGATTATATATAAGAATGCGAAGTACTACTCTTGTCTTCTTCTCCGTTATCATTAAATATTTTTAGCTGACCCATCCAGTAAACCATAGCTACAAAACCGATAATCATAAACAACCAGTTTATAGCATTAGCACCCCACCAGCTTTCCATAAAACGGAAAAAGTCATACGGAGCAAAAAGTACGTTTACAAATAAGTCCTCTATCCAATAAAAAAATGCACTCATCTTAGCTATATTTACTAGGCAAAAATAGTAAAACCAAACATGATATCAAGTTTTTTTAGCAAAACTAAACCAATCAACTATCTAGTTTTATTGATTTTTTTACTTGTATTCTATCTCATAAACCTGTTTACAGTACAGGTTGAGATTGGTAATATTATTTTACTTATATCTTTTCTTATAGCTATTCTACTTCAAGTAATAGGAGTTCAGGAAATAGTTCGTACTAGAAAGATAACAAATCCCACATCGTTCTCCATGTTGTTTTTTGTGTTATTATGCATGGCAATTCCTCAAGTTGTAAATAATAAAGAAGTTGTTTTTTGCAATCTATTTTTAATGTTATCTATAAATAGATTACTTGCCTTAAAAAATTTAAAACAAGTAAAGCAGAAGATATTTGATGCTACATTATGGATTTGTGTGGCAAGTATTTTTGACTCTTGGGTTTTACTTTTTTTAATAGTAGTATTTCTAGCGGTATATGTTTATGGCACAAAGGAGTTTAAAAATTGGTTGGTTCCATTAGTAGCTATTACTTTTTTTCTACTACTGATGTGGGCATTTCTAATTTTAACAAAGAACATTGGTTTTTTAGAGGAACACTACATATTTCCAATATCAAGGAATTTTTCTAACGATTTTATTCAGAATTTTAGCATCAAACCCTTTGTATATATTGTTGTGGTTATTTCCTTAATTCTTATTGTATTTATAAAGCAAGGATATCAAGGCGTAGGTCGTATCGTGCATTTACGCCTTCTTTTAGTTTATTTTTTAGTAGCGATTATCACATTTATTGTTCAAACTGTAGAAGCAAATAATTACATACTGATTTTATATTCTTTTTTTCCAGCAGCAGTCTTCGCAACTAATTTTATCGAAACATTTAAAAGAAAACGTTTAAAAGAATTAGTTCTGGTTATTTGTGTTTTGTTTCCATTCGTATTGCTTTTGGTTGACATCATTAAATGATAATGAGATAAGGTATATTTGCTAAAATTTTTATCATGTTTAGTAGTTCTGCTTTTGCTGTATTTGAGGAGAGTATCAAAAAATACCATGTTTTGGATGATGTTGACCAGGCTTTTGAAAATCCATATGATAAAGATAAAATTGAACATTTGCTATATCGAAAAAATTGGATTGATACAGTACAGTGGCACTATGAGGATATTATAAGAGACCCAGAAATTGAGCCTAATGCAGCATTAACTTTAAAACGAAAAATTGATGCAAGCAACCAGGACAGAACAGATTTGGTAGAATTTATTGATAGTTATTTTCTTAAAAAATACCAAACGGTAGAAATAAAGAACAATGCTACTATAAACACAGAAAGCCCGGCATGGGCCATTGATAGGTTGTCTATTCTTGCATTGAAAATTTACCATATGCAAGAAGAAGCTAATAGAATGGACGCTACGCCATCACATATTGAAAAATGTAGCACTAAACTTCAAGTGCTTTTAGAACAAAAAAAAGACCTTTCTATAGCAATCGACCAATTGTTAGCAGATATTGAAACAGGTAAAAAGTATATGAAGGTCTACAAACAAATGAAGATGTACAATGATGAGGAACTAAATCCCATCCTTCGTGGACAAAAATAAACAAGGCCATATTCTTATTATTAGATTATCCGCTATGGGTGACGTTGCTATGACCGTGCCCGTGTTGCTTTCACTTACAAATTCGTATCCTAATCTTAAGGTAACTGTATTGACCAGGGCTTTTTTTAAACCTTTGTTTTCTCAAATGGAAAACGTCACCGTGTCTGTTGTTGATGTAAACGAAAAACATAAAGGAATTTTAGGATTGTACCGCTTATTCAAAGAATTAAAACCTTTGAAGTTTGATGCGGTTGCCGATTTGCATAACGTTTTACGCAGTAACATTTTAAAAGTCTTTTTTAGAGTAACTGGAATTCCATTTGTTCAAATTGATAAAGGAAGGCGCGAAAAAAAAGCGTTGACCAGAACTAAAAATAAGAGTTTCAAGCAATTGAAAACTACCCACGAGCGCTATGCCGATGTTTTTACAAAACTTGGTTTTCTGGTTGATTTAGTTGAGGTAAAATTATTAGAACGAGAAGAATTAAGTACAGATATCACTAGAGTTACTGGCGATAAAAACCACAAATGGATAGGTATAGCTCCTTTCGCAGCTCATAACGGTAAAATGTATCCATTAAATTCGATGAAAGAAGTAATTTTAAGATTAGCTAAAGAAAAAACCAACAAAATTTTGCTTTTTGGTGGTGGAACAAAAGAAGCCTCCCTACTAAACGAGATTGAGAGTAACCACGAATCAAAAGTTGTTAATTGTGCAGGCAAGCTAAGCTTTAAAGAAGAACTTGCCTTAATCTCCAATCTGAACGTTATGCTTTCTATGGATAGTGGAAATGGACATTTGGCTACAAACTATGGTATTCCTGTAGTAACGCTTTGGGGTGTAACGCATCCTTATGCTGGTTTTGCTCCTTTTGGTCAGCCAGAAGAAAATGGGTTAACATCAGATATAGAAAAGTATCCTATGATTCCCACATCAATTTATGGAAACAAAGTACCACAAGGGTATGAAAAAGTTATGGAGACTATTTCTCCAAAAAAGGTAGCGCAAAAAATAGTCACGATAATTAACAACAAAGGTTAGGGCTTAAAATCCAAAACTTACCCCAAACTGCATTCGCCATCGCGAGTTTTGGTTGTCTACTACCCAAGGCGTATCATCGGTATTGGTATATTGAAATAAGGGTTGATTATTTTCAATTCCCCTAAAGCGGAGTAAACTAAAATTGGAGTTTACCACATTAGGTACAAAAACCAATCTCCCCCAATTTTTGTTGATTAAGTTAAATGCATTAAAAACATCCATTGAAAAGCGAAGTCTTTTTGCACCTGCTAGTTTAATATTATAACCTAGTTTAGCATCTAAGCGATGATTCCAAGGGGTCTTAGATTCGTTACGTTCTGCAATACTTCCGCGATTGCTTCTTAAATAATCATTACTTTCAATAAATGCGTTTAAACGTTCCCATTGCTCAGCAGCTGTTTGAGTAACTGTACCGTTACCATCTACAATATCAATTAAATTAATTTCTGAGGCGTCTCTTGGAATATAAATCAAGTCATTTCTAGAGGAACCGTCTCTATTTGCATCACCTTGGTAAACAAAAGAGAAAGGACTCCCAGAAGTTCCATTATACAGAGCAGAAATTTCAAACTGACTTTTATTACCCAAGTTAAACGTATAGGATTGTGAACTCACAATTTTATGCCTAAGATCAAAATTAGATGCAGATAAACTTGGTGCGTTTGGAGTTATAGATTGGTTCCATTCAAAATTTGCAGCAGGAGAACTACGTACGGTACTCGAAATGTCTTTACTTCTCCCATTAGTATAGCCAATGTATCCGTTGTAATTTTGGGTAGTTTTAGATAGACCTAAAGTTAGATTGTATCTGAATCCTGCTTCTGAGTTTGTCAACAGAAAAACATTGGTAAAATTTGGATTGATTTTAATAGCGTCACCAGTCTCCAAAAAGTAAGACCTATTATCTGCACCATCAAAATTACTTTTGTTGTCTTGCCGGTTTATAGACTGAAAGAAAATTCCTTTTAAAACTCTAGTATAGGACGCATCAAATGTTAAATCGTAATTATTTGGTAAGGCAACGTTAAGTCCTAAATTACTTTTCCATTCTCGTGGTAATTCAAAATCATTGTCTACAAGGTTAATTTCTGCGATAGGAGAATCTCCTGCTAATTCTGAAACATCATTCACAATGGTCTGCACTCCGTTTGGTCTGGTATCGATATTAAAATATTGCGTTCCAGAAATATATTCTGCATAAGCAAACCACAGATAAGGTAACCTACCTGTAAAAAGACCAGTGCCACCATGTAGTTTAATATTCCTAGAGTCATCAAATGTATACTCAAAACCAAACCTTGGGTTAATATGCGGTGATGTTCTGATTTTATTACTGAATTGGCTAAACTCTAGAGTACGACCTACTTCTTCACTTAACGGAATTTCGTTTAGTAGAAATTGCGAATCCAATCGTAGACCCAGACTTAAGGATAGTTTATCTGAATACCTATATCTATCCTGGGCATAAAGTCCCGCCACAAGAATATCTACAGTAGCTGAAGGGTTGTCCTGTACAAAATCAAACGTGTTATTTTCCAAACGGTAAACCCCACGTATACGGGAAGGACTATCGTTTAAAAAATTGTCTAGAGAACTGTATTCCCAGCGACCGTTCCAGGCGGATAAAAACCCGTAATCAATATCGTTGTACTGTGCTAAACCACCAAATGTAAACGTGTGTTTGTCTCTAAATAAGGTGTATTTATCAGAAATTTGCAAGGTATTTAAGTCTGTATTGTACACAGATGCTTCTCTATACGTTCCTGCAAAGATTCTGTTAGATGCGTCAGAGATTTGTATATGGGGAAACAATTCGCCATCAAAATCACGATTTTCCCGCCCAATATTATAGCCTATACTAAGCACATTGGAGCTGTTATTCTTAAAATTTGAGTTAAGTTCTGCAGTAAAACTATTTGCTACGCTATTATGGCGAAACCCTTGATTTCCAAAGTTGAAGATTGACTCGTTCCACTCTAAATTGTCAGCAAAACTATTCACGTAGTTGTTGCGTAAAGTAAGTTTGGTATTGTCTGAGATATTAAAGTCAAAACGTAAAAATAACTTGGTGCTATTGGTTTTTAGGCTAGCATTCGTAGAAGTTCCTGGGTCATAATTATAATCGTCTCGGAGTTTGTTTACAATTAAGTCAATTGTTTCTGAGGAAATATTGGAACTACTACTTCCAGGAGCATTTAAAACAGGATTATTAGAATTCGCTTGTTCAAAATTTACAAAATAGAAGAGCTTATCTTTTTTAAGGGCACCTCCGGTAGAGAAACCTAATTGAAAATCTGAGAAGGACTGTACATTTTGCTCAATACCATCAGAAAAACGACCAACTAGTAATTGATTGTTACCAAAAGCATAGGCTTCAGTTTGTCTTTTATTGGTTCCATTTTTTGTAACAACATCAATATTAGCTCCTGAAAAATTACCAATGCTCACATCAAATGGAGCTGTTTTAATAGAAAGTTGTTTAATGGCTCCAAAACCTATGGGCTGTGTTCTCGCCAAACTACCAGGACTTCCATTCGCTGAAGAGCCTGAAGCCCCACTGGAAGGCTCCTGAAAACCAATAACATCATTATTGGCAACACCATCAATATTTAAATTATTAAAACGATTACTGGCCCCAGCAAAAGAGTTTAAATTAGCTTCTGGAAGGTTCCGGGTTAAATCTTGAATGCTTCTTGTAATTGTTGGTGTGTTTTGAATTGACTTTGAATTAATTGTCTGTTCAATACTAGTATTCTTCTTCTTTTCTCCTACCACAACAATCTCCTCTAAGGCTTCGCTCATTTCCTCTAAAACAAAGTCTTGGTATGAAGTTTCACTTAGATTTATGCTTACATTTTCCATTGATACCGATTGGTACCCAATAAAACTAACGGTAATGGCGTAGGCATTTCCAGGAGGTAAGTTTGTTACCGAATAATAACCAGATTCTTGTGATATGGCACCAAACTTAAAATTGGTCTGGGTATCTACTACCACTATTGTTGCAAGTTCTATGGGGCTTCCTTCTATAGAGGTAATCTTTCCTTCTAACTTGCCTGTTGTTTCTTGAGCGTAGTTCATTGTTGTCCAAAGAAGAACAACCAGCATGAAAATTCTTTTCATCTAGGGATTAATTTTTGAAAATAAATAAATGATTATGGTCGCGTTTTAGCAACAACCACCTCCATCATAATGAAAAGTAGATTCACTTATAAAAATATCATCTCTGCCAATACTTGCTAAAGCACCAGCGGTTTTATCGCAAACAGCTAAAGGCTGATTTTTTAGAAGGACATGCCCTTTTTTATCATCAAAATAATCTTCATCTCCATAGTAGATTGCAGCTTTACCTGTAAAAACACATGGGCCATCTTCTGGCATGGGATCTTTAATAGCTGCTACCTCAATAGATTCGATATAGATGAGTTCGTCTGTTGGGTAAGCACCAGGAGCTAGAATACGGTAAGGCTTTCTAGCGCGGATTTCTATAGTCCCAAAACCAACATCGGTTAAAGCCTTTACATATTGTTTTATAGGTAAACTTCCGCTAAGACAAAGTGCACGTAAACGGTCATCGTTTCTAAGCGTAGTATTCATTTCTTGCTCACAAGTTGGATCACTCATTACCAGTTTGCCGTGCGGCTTTAAAACACGATACATTTCTTCAATAGCACGTTTTAAATCTTCCTCTTTAAAAATATTGAACAAGCAGTTCTGAGCCGCAACATCTATACTATTATCTTCTACCGGAAGATTTAATGCATCTCCTTTCTTAAGATCAACAAATTCTGATTTAAACCAATCATTTTCTTCTTCGGCTATTGCGAAGTTTTTTCTACTGGCTTCCAACATCTCATCAACAACATCTACACCAACAACACCGCCTATTTGGCGATTGAAATAAGAGAATTGCAATAGTTCCATTCCGCCACCAACGCCTACATAAAGCATTTTTGGGTTGTTTGATAAATCGCGAGCATGAACAGTACTACCACACCCATAGTTCATCTCTTGCATGATTTTCGGAATCTTTAATCCAGGTAATTCCCAAATTGGGTTTGTGGTGCAACATAAACCAACATCTGGGGTTAAAGCTGCTTCTCTATATAAATCGTTTGTTGCTTCTAAATAACTCATTTTGTAAAACTTTTGTCAGGTCGAGCGCAGTCGAGACCTAATTAAAATTAATGTTCTTTTATGACCTCTCGACTGCGCTCGAGGAGACATTGGTTTTTATATTATTTTCAGGCTACGGTTCCTTGACAACTACTACCTGCACCAGCGGTACAACCATAGCAATGTTGGGAAATGATAATATTTCTGTCGTTTAATAAATCTTCGTTATAATCTTTAATGTGCTTTACTTTGCTTGCTACTTTTAAATCGAGCATCTGATTAAAATCGCAGTCATATAACCAACCATCCCAACTAATAGAAATAGTATTGGTACACATTACATTTGCTACGGCAGCAGGATTATAAGCCTCCACCAAAGCATACATATAGTCTTCATAGTTTTCTGATGCAATTAAATAATCTAAGAAGCGAGCAATGGGCAAATTGGTAATAGCAAATAGATTATGGAATTGAATTCCAAAATCTTCATCCAACGCTTTTTTAAAGTCCTTTTCCATAGCCATTTGGTCTCCAGGCAAGTAGGCTCCAGATGGGTTGTAGACTAAATCTAATCGCAATGAACTTCCAGGCATTCCATAGCCTCTTTCATTAAGTTCTTGTAATGCTTTTATAGACTTATCAAAAACGCCATCACCTCGTTGTTTATCTGTTTTACCACGAGTGTAATGTGGCATGGAAGAAATTACATGGACATTGTGTTTTTTAAAGAAGTCAGGTAAATCATAATACTTTTTGTTTGCTCTTATAATAGTAAGGTTAGAACGAACGATAAAATCTTTGATGCCCGCTTTGGCAGCTTCTTCTACAAACCATCTAAAATCAGGATTCATTTCTGGAGCTCCACCCGTTAAATCTAAGGTATGTGCTCCGGTATTTTTTATCACTTCCAAACAAAGTTGCATGGTTTCCCTCGTCATTATCTCTTTTCGGTCTGGACCAGCATCTACATGACAGTGTTCACAAACCTGATTGCACATGTACCCAACATTTATTTGAAGAATTTCTAATTTCTTTGGGCGAAGTGGAAAATGTCCTATCTCTCCTATTTTATCCTTAAAATAAGGAAGCTCTCCATCTGCAAAAAGGCCGCCATCCAATATCTGTAGTTGCTTATTTGTAACTGCCAATTCATTATCCCTTGCTTTAAGGGACTTTTGCATTGGTTTTTTCTTTGGTAGAATACTTTTTTCCATTTAATCTTTTTTATACCATGGACTTGACTAACTACATAGATAGTTTGTTATACTTATTCATCATTTGCACACCATGCACCAATGTAGCTCCACTTTCAATTGCTGCTCCCGCATGCACTGCTTCCATCATTTCTTCTTTAGTAATTCCTTTTTGCAATCCATCTTTCGTATAGGCATCAATGCAGTAGGGACATTTTACTACATGTGCCACAGCTAAGGCTATTAGAGATTTTTCTCTAGCACTTAGTGCACCTTCTTCGAAAACCTTACCATAATAATCAAAGAATTTTGTTCCAAGCTCTTCGCTCCACTCTGTGATTTTACCAAATTTTCTTAAATCTGCTGGGTCATAATATGAATTTGCCATTGTCTGTATTTAAAATGTTTTAAAAGAGATATTGATATTGTTGAATGATATCACTAAGGAATTTAGTAGCGATAAAATTCATTAAAAAAGATTAGTTAACCACCTAAAATGGTAGTAGCTAGAAAATCTAAAGAAGAGGAGATCCTTTATTGTAAAAGGACAGTGAAAAATTAGTATGAGAAATATTTTCTTGTTTAGGGAAAATAGTATCTAAATAGCTGCTAATTTTATTCAACAGCAATAAAATAAACGAAGAAAGTGTTTTTGTAAAGTTAAGTATAATAGCAACATCTCTTTCGGTATCGATATCCTCAAAAACTGGCAATCTAAACAGATTTGAATTGCTGTTTTCAAACAGTTGCGAAATTCTATTGAATAAACCGAAGCGTTGCCATGGGAGTCTTTCAAATAGCGAAGCATCAAAGGTTGATTTTTGAAGCCCCATTAGATAAAATCCACCATCGAATGTAGGTCCTAGAACTGTTTTCCCTAATTCAAGTTGCTTGTTAGCTTCGAGTAGATGAGATGTTTTTAGTTGTGGGCTATCGTTACCTATGGTAATGACATTTTTATACCCTTTTTCATATACTTCTTGAATGGCATTAACAAAGCGCTCCCCAAAAGTATCTCCAAATTGCTCTTTTTCTGTAAAATGAAAATAAGGTAGTCCAGTTTTTTTGACCTTGGTTAGGGTCTCTTTATTAAGTGCCTCAAATAATACTGTGTTTTTAGCAAAAGGTTTTTGCTCAAATTCTTGTGCAGCAGAATGAGCAAAAATTAGTATTGCAGTGTTATGTTGGACGGCTTTTAGCAAAGCATAGCAATTGTGGTGTAAACTTACGACAAAAACTTAAGAGTGGTTTTTGTCGATTAGAGATAGAAAAGATTACGTTAAACTATTAACTTTAACAGGAATTGCAAGCTGTTGAATAATTTAATGAATTCAGAAAAGAAAATCGGACTTGTTTTATCAGGAGGCGGCATTCGCGGTATGGCCCATATTGGTCTGTTAAAAGCGATGCAAGAAAGACATATTGATGTGCACGAAATTGCTGGTGCTAGCGTAGGAGCTTTGATAGGAGCTCTTTATGCTAATGGAAATAGCACTGATGAAATGCTTCAGTTCTTTAAAGGTACACCACTGTTTCAATACAATTATTTCGCTATCGGAAAACCGGGGCTAATCGATACTACTAAGTTTGCCAGCGTTTTTCAAAAACATTTTTCTGCTAATACGTTCGAGTCTTTGGCTAAACCCTTGTATGTAGTTGCTACCGATTTAATGAATGGCAAAGAGAAGGTTTTTACTAACGGAGAGCTTATTTTGCCATTGCTTGCCTCTGCGGCTTTATCGCCTGTTTTTAGCCCTGTGGAAGTGGACGAAACGCTTTATGCGGATGGTGGAATAATGAACAATTTTCCTAAAGAATATCTGGAAAAAAATTGTGAGCTTATTATAGGTAGTAATGTATCTATTAATGGTAAGCTAGATAAGAAACACCTCCGTAATTCCTTTCAATTGACAGGAAGAATTACAGGGCTCATGATTTATGCCTCGTGTAGAGAGAAAATTGGGGAATGTGATGTGCTCATAGAACCACAAGAATTGGAACATATTGGCATACTGGATAAAAAAGACATTGATAAAGCTTATACTATCGGCTATGACCGTGCTTGTTGGGCCTTAGATAAAGTAGTAACTTAAAACGAAAACGGGTCACATCTGCTTGTCTCTTAACTATTTATCTTTATAAGCACTACATCATACGTCTTAGTAAGAGTTCTCCTCTTTTGGGGGAGCTAGAAGGGGCCTTAAACATCATCATAATCCACCTTTATAGTAGCAGTGGTCGGGTGTGCTTGACAAGTAAGAATTAAACCTTCGGCAACTTCCCCGTCTGTTAGAATCTGGTTATTTACCATCGCTGCTTTTCCTTCGGTAACTCGAGCAATACAACTACTGCAAACTCCACCTTGACATGAGTATGGGGCATCAATATTTTCTTTTAGGACTGCATCTAAAATCAATATTTTTTGATCCATTTCAAAAGAGAAGGTTTCATCATCGACCAATACTTCAATTTTGGTTTTCCCATCTAAGTTTTCAGCAAGGGTATCTTCTGTGTCAGAAGTTGTAAAAAGTTCAAAATAAATTTTATCTTCAGAAACACCATTACTTTTTAAGGTATCAGAAACAGAGTTAATCATTGCTTCTGGTCCACATAAGTAAAAGGCTTCAAAAGATATTTCTTTAAACTTATTTTTAAGGATTAAGTTAACCGTCGAGGTTTCAATTCGTCCAAAAAGACAATCGGGTTCAGAAACTTTACTATAAACAAATTGCACAAAAAAGCGCTCTCCAAATTTTTCTTGTAGCTCCAATATTTGGGAGTGGTACATGGTCTCAACGGGATTTTGATTACCATAGACCAAAACAAAAGTATTTGAGGCATTACTTTCCAATACCGTTTGAGCAATGCTTATAATAGGAGTAATGCCACTACCCGCAGCAAAAGCAGCTATGTTTTGTATTTTTTGATTAGGTTCAAAAGTGAAACGACCTTCAGGAAGCATTACCTCTAAAACGTCTCCTACTTTAATTTTGCTATTTGCGTAGACAGAAAAGGTACCGCCTTCTACTTTCTTTATGCCAACGGTTAACTTTCCTGAAGAAGGAGCAGAAGAAATAGAGTATGCTCGGCGAACTTCATCATTATTTATAGTATGTTTTATGGTAATATATTGACCAGGCGAATACGAAAAAGTGTTTTTTAGATTTGCCGCAATATCAAAAGTTATAGCAACGGAATTTGGTGTTAAGGTATCAACTGCTGCAACAGTTAATTTATGAAAATCACTCATGAAATCAATTTTGGCTGCAAATTTAAGGATTCATACTATTTTAAGGTTCATTATTTTAAAATGCTTTTGATTTGTAACAAATAATCTATTTTAGCCACTAATCTTCCGAACAAAACTACCAACGACAATGTTCAAACATTTTATCAACCTTCAGTGGAAATCCTTTTTTAGGTCAGCTTCTTTTAGAACCGAAATCTGGTTTAAAATACTAATGGCTCTTGGAGCTTTATATTTTATTGCGGTGTTTTTAAGTCTGGGTTTTGGTACTTACTTTATTATTGAAAAAGCGGAACTAGGTGACCCATTGCGTGTGGTAAATAAGTTCTTGATTTATTATCTCGTATTCGATTTGGTTTTTCGATATATGTTACAGAAAATGCCAGTCACCAATATTAAACCACTCTTGTATCTGCCGTTTAAAAAGAGTCAGGTAGTGCACTATTCACTTGGTAAGACTATTGTTTCTTTTTTCAATTGGTCACATGCATTTTTCTTTGTACCATTCAGTATAATATTATTGACTCAAGGCTACGAGGTCATAAATGTGATAGGTTGGCATTTGGGTTTTATGGCGCTCATTTACTGTAATAACTTCATAAATGTATTGGTCAATAACAAAGACAATGTCTTCTATCTTATTGCGGGGGTTTTTATTTTACTTGGTGTGTCTCAGTATTATGGCTGGTTTGATATTACAGCGTATACAGGACCATTATTTGATAAACTTTATGATATTCCAATAACGGCGATTATTCCTTGGGCAATTTTAATAGCACTATTTGTAACTTCTTTCAATTATTTCAAAAAGAACATGTTTTTAGATGGTGGTCTGGCAACTAAAGTAACTGAGGCTAAAACCGAGAATTTAGATTGGCTAAACCGTTTTGGAAACTTGGGTACGTTTTTAAAGAATGATATTAAGCTAATTAAAAGAAATAAACGTGCACGCTCAGCCGTAATAGCGGGATTCTTTTTTATTTTTTATGGACTCTTGTTTTTTACCGGAGCGGTAGACTCCTATGATAATCCGTTTATGAAAATTTTTGCAGGCATTTTTGTTACTGGTGGGTTTCTCTTCAGTTTTGGGCAATATGTGCCTAGTTGGGACAGTAGTTATTACCCATTAATGATGAGTCAGAACATTCAGTACCGAGAATATTTAACTTCAAAATGGTATTTGGTCATCATTGCAACGGTGATTTCAACAGTTTTAGCATCGTTCTACTTATACTTTGGTTGGGAAGCTTATGCAGCTGTTTTGGCGGGTGCCGTTTATAATGTTGGCATAAACTCTTATTTAGTTTTATGGGGTGGGGCTTATGTAAAAACCCCTATAGATTTAACCTCAAATAAAAAAGCCTTTGGTGATAAGCAAGCTTTTAATGCAAAGACTCTTTTAATAACATTACCAAAACTATTATTACCAATTATAATTTATACGATAGGTCATTTTACGCTAGGCCCAGCAGCGGGTTATATTTTCGTAGCAGTATTTGGTCTTCTAGGCTTTGTTTTCAAGAATAAAATGTTTGCCATTATTGAAAGAATCTATAAAAAAGAAAAATATAAAACGCTATTGGCGTACAAACAAAAAGCATAACCAATTATGATAACAGTCAATAATTTGTCAAAAACATACGGAGCTAATACCGTTTTAAATATTAAATCTTTAGAAATACCTAAAGGGCAAAGTTTTGGTTTGGTAGGTAATAACGGAGCTGGTAAAACTACTTTGTTTAGTTTGTTGTTAGACTTAATTCAACCTAGCACCGGTCATATTATAAGTAATGATGTGCAGGTAGACCAAAGCGAAGCTTGGAAACCTTTTACTTCGGCTTTTATTGATGAAACCTTCTTAATTGGTTATTTGACTCCAGAAGAATATTTCTATTTTATTGGAGAATTACGAGGTAGAAATAAGGCTGATGTGGATGCTTTGTTGTCAGAGTTTGAAGATTTTTTCCATGGGGAAATTTTAGGTCAGAAAAAGTACTTGCGTGATTTATCTAAAGGAAACCAGAAAAAGGCAGGTATTGTTGCTAGTTTTATTGGTAACCCTGAAGTGGTAATTCTTGATGAGCCCTTTGCAAATTTAGATCCTACTACACAGATTCGCTTAAAAGGAATCATAAAAGAACTGGCAGAAAAAGAAGAAGTAACGGTACTGGTTTCAAGTCACGACTTAATCCATGTTACAGAAGTTTGCGAGCGAATTGTGGTACTCAACAAAGGTGAAATTGTAAAAGATATTGAGACTTCAACAGAAACGCTTAAAGAGCTTGAAACCTTCTTTGGGGGCTAAACTAAAAAATACATACACTTTATCGATAAACCCTATACTAAATAAGGCTTTTTTTAGTTATGATACGTAGGAAAGATTTTTACATTGAAGTTTTATTTTAATCGTATCATTTCGGGGATGCTATTGTTCATGCTAATTACAGCATGTTCAACAAAAAAAGATGCCTTTATAAACCGTAATTGGCATTCGTTAAATACCAAGTACAATACATTGTATAATGGTAATGTCGCCTTTGAAAAAGGGCGAGAAGAATTAAACAATAGCTATCGTGATGATTTCTGGGAGGTGCTTCCAGTAGAACGTTTAGAGGTCACGGAAGAAATAAAACTAGACTCAGAGAATAATAACCCCAATTTTATAATCGCCGAAGAAAAGGCAACTAAAGCTATACAAAAGCACAGTATGGTTATTAAGGATGAGGAGCGTAATCCACAGACAGATGAAGCTTTTTTACTATTAGGCAAAGCACGTTACTTTGACCAACGCTATATCCCAGCATTGGAATCCTTTAATTATGTTTTAAGAAAATATACAAAGAGCGATAAGTTTAATGAAGCCCGCATTTGGAGAGAAAAAACCAATATGCGATTAGACAATCCGGAGTTAGCTATTAAAAATTTAAAACAGCTTTTTAAATACGATGCTTTAAAGGACCAAGAATATGCAGATGCAAATGCGGTTATAGCTCAAGCATATTTAAATATGGGAGTTGTAGACACAGCTATCCAAAAATTAAAAATCGCACAAGGCTATACTAAAAACAATTCTGAAAAAGGAAGGTACTTATTTATAATAGGGCAACTTTACAATCAACTTAATTATAAGGATAGTGCGAACTATGCTTTCGATAAGGTTATTGCATTAAACAGAAAATCTCCACGTGTTTATATGATAAATGCGCACTTAAAGAAAATCCGAAATACTGTAATTAAAGATAGCAACAAGGAAGATCTATTTGACTATTTAACAGATTTAGAGGAAGACCGAGAAAACCGTCCATTTTTAGATAAAATATATCATGAGATAGCTCAATATCATCTGGCACTAGGTTCAGACAGTTTGGCCTTAGTGTATTACAACAAGTCGTTAAGAGCTACTGAAGCAGATAAAAAGTTGAATGCCAGAAACTATGAAAATTTAGCCGAGTATAATTTTGACAAAAACGAATACAAAGCTTCAGGTGCTTATTACGATAGTGTACTTACGAACTTAGTTGTTAATACTAAAAAGTATAGGTCTGTAAAGAAAAAGTTTGATAACCTAGAAGATGTAATTAAATACGAAGATATTGTCTTTAGAGCGGATAGTGTGCTACTGTTACATGCAATGTCTCCGGATGAACGCGTAACTTATTTTGAAAATTATATTGCTGACCTAAAGCAGAAAGCAGAAGTTGCTGCTAAAAAAGAAGAAGAAAGAACCACAAAAGGCTTTGCTGCTTTTGGTGAAACCAAATCTGGCAAGAAAAATAAGGGTAAATTTTATTTTTATAATGTGACTAGCTTAGGCTATGGAAAAAACGATTTTAAAACTCGTTGGGGAGACCGCCAGTTAGAGGACGATTGGCGTTGGAGTAGTAAAGCCAAGACATTACCTTCTGAAGCTACAGGTGAAATAATTACTGATGGAACTACAACTGCGGAGCCAACTACAGAAGAAAAATATTCTTTAGATTTTTATCTTGATGCTATTCCAACAGATATTACTATAATAGATAGTTTAAGAACAGAAAGAAATTTTGCAAATTATCAATTAGGACTTATTTACAAGGAGAAGTTCAAGGAAAACATGCTGGCAGCAGACAAATTAGAATCCGTTTTAGCCTCTTACCCCGAAGAACGTTTAATCCTTCCTTCAAAATACAATTTGTATAAAATTTATGAAGAATCTGGAAGTCCATTGGCGACTACTGTAAAGCAGGAGATCATTAAGAATCATTCAGATTCTCGCTATGCAGAGATTCTTTTAAATCCACAGGCAGTATTGGCTGATGATTCCGATAGTCCAGATAAAAAATACACTGAACTTTATAAATTGTTTCAAGCTCAGGATTTTTTAAATGTCATCACAAAATCAGAGGAGTATATTAACAAATTTACCGGAGATCCAATTGTTCCAAAATTTGAAATGCTGAAAGCAAATGCGATTGGTAGATTGCGTGGTTTTGAATCTTTTAAAGAAGCACTAAACTATGTCGCCTTAACTTATCCAAACAACCCTGAGGGGAAAAAGGCTGAAAAAATGGTTGCAGAGCAATTACCAAAATTAGCTGTAAAAGAATTTTCTTCAGAAACTGGTGCAAAAGGAACAGGAAATTGGAAGGTAATTTTCCCATTTAAGATACATAATAATGAGGCGGCCTTAAAGCTTAAAAAGCGTTTAGAAGAATCCATTAAGGATTTAAAATATAAAAATATAGTATCCAAAGATATTTATACTTTGGAAGATCAATTTATAGTAGTGCATGGCTTTAAGTCTAAAGACTTTGCACTAGGTTATGCGGAACTATTAAAAAATAATAAGGATTACCGCATTAAGGATGAGAATTTTGTAATTTTATCATCCAACTATAAAATCATACAAGTACATAAGAATATAGACGAGTATAAATCACAAATTTTAACCCCAAAACCGTGAGCAAAATGTTTTCAGACAACAAAAAACCTATGGAGAGCTTTGGCGGACAGCCAAACAGAATTGAAAAGAATACCGTAATTAAAGGTAACATTACATCCCAAGCAGATTTTAGGATAGATGGTAAACTAGATGGTAATGTAAAAACCTCTGGTAAAGTAGTAATTGGTAAAGACGGATTGATAAAAGGAAAAGTAGAATGTGTAAATGCTGATATAGAAGGCAATTTTGATGGAGAGCTTTTTGTTTCTGAATTACTATCCTTAAAGTCATCTGCTAAGATTGAAGGAACTGTAAACGTATCTAAGTTGTCCGTAGAGCCAGGCGCTACCTTTAATGCATCATGTAGCATGGGCAAAGGTGTATCTGCTCCAACATCTAACTCTGGCACTACACATAAGATAGGGTCAACAAAATCTAATGAGCCAGCAAAAGTCTCCTAAGAAGAATAATTTAAAGAACGCTGCTATGCTTTCGGGCATTGCTTTTGAAATGGGCGCAATCATATTTTTAGCTGTCAAAGGTGGAAACTGGTTGGATGCGCATTACGGAACCGAAAAAAAAATTTTCACGGTAATTGCCACTCTATTAGGAGTGGCAATTTCTATTTGGGTAGTTTTGCAGCAATTAAAAAGAATTAAATATTAATGCAATATCAACTTCCAATTAAAGTAATTACATTACTTTTTGTAGCGCTTAGTACTTCATTTCTTCTTCATCTTTTACTATTAAACTTTTTAGAATTGCCACTGTTTGAAAACAGAATAATACTCGCTTATGTCATTAATTTTATCCTGGCAGCTGCAATTTTCTACACTCTTTTTCATTTTAAAGAAAAGCTTAAAAATGCTATTGGTTTTCTTTTTATGGGAGGTAGTTTTTTAAAGTTTATTGTTTTCTTCTTGCTTTTCTATCCAGTTTATAAGAGTGATGGGGAAATGCAGAAGATAGAATTTGCAACCTTTTTTGCGCCCTATGCAATTGCTTTGATTTTAGAGACTTATTTCACTTCAAAAATGCTTAATAAATCGGGGTCGGAATCTAAATAACCGACGTATTACAATCCGCTAAAAATAAACGTCCTAAAGCTTTTTTCTTTTTAAAGGAAAGGCTTACATTTGCACCGATTTTGAGAGACCGATATTTTGAGCGAAATGCGAAATACTTTTACAACTAAATTTCTTCTTGTTTTAGCACTCTTTGTAGGGCAATTCACTTTTGCAAGTGACTCTGATGAAAAAACAGAAGAACATGGCAAAGACCTTAAGACAGAAATTAAGGAATACATCACCCATCACCTTCAAGATTCACACGATTTTTCACTTTTTTCTTACACAGATGAAAATGGAGAACATAAATATATTGGTTTTCCTTTGCCAGTTATTTTATGGGATGAAGGTTTAAAAGTTTTTTCCTCTTCTAAATTTCATCATGGTGAAACTTTAGCTGAGGTTGATGGTAATTACTACAAGTTATACCACAGTAAAATTTATAAAACTGATGCTGAGGGAACAATTAATTATGATGAAGAACATCATGCAACAAATATTAAACCAATAGATTTTTCAATCACTAAAAATGTAGTGATGATTATTATTACAGGTTTATTAATGTTGTGGCTGTTTACAAGCTTAGCAAAATCATATGCTAAGAATGGAAGCATCCCTACTGGAGCTGGACGCTTCTTTGAGCCAATTATACTATATATAAGAGACGATATTGCAAGACCAAATATTGGTGAAAAACGCTATAATAAATACATGCCGTTTTTATTAACTGTGTTTTTCTTTATATGGTTTTTAAATATTTTCGGATTAACTCCACTAGGGGTTAACGTAACTGGTAACATAGCAGTTACAGTTTCATTAGCATTAATTACGTTTTTGATTACCAATTTTACTGGAACAAAAGATTACTGGAAACACCAGTTTGATCCTCTAGGGGATTCATTACCGTGGTACGGAAAGATATTATTGTATATCATCTTAGTACCAATTGAATTATTGGGCTTAATAATTAAGCCATTCTCATTATTAATCCGTCTGTATGCAAATATGCAAGCTGGGCACATTGTATTAATGAGCTTAATAGGACTAATGTTCATTTTTAAAAGTTGGTTAGGTAGTCCACTTTCATTTGGATTAGCTTTCGCTATATCATTAATTGAAGTATTAGTAGCATTGCTACAAGCATATATATTTACCATGTTAAGTGCACTGTATTTTGGATTTGCGTCTGAAGAACATGAGCACGAACATGAACATGAGGCAGAATTGTCTCACTAAATTGAATTTTTAATTTTTAAACTAGATAGATATGGAAATTCCAGTAATGGTAGGTGCAGGTTTAGTAGTTATTGGTGTAGGTATGGGTATTGGTAGAATCGGTGGTTCTGCTATGGAGGCCATCGCACGTCAGCCTGAGGCTTATGGAAAGATTCAAACAGCGATGTTAATTGCAGCGGCGTTGATTGAAGGTATTGGTTTCGCAGCGTTATTTGCTGTATAATCAAAAAATCTAAGCAAATGGCTGTAACGGTTGGTTACAGCCCTTGCTTTGTTTAAAAATATAACGATAAGATAATTATGGAAAAGTTATTAGAAGAATTTTCACTGGGACTGTTTTTTTGGCAAACACTCTTATTCCTATTGTTGTTTTTCCTATTGTGGAGATTTGCTTGGAAACCAATTTTAAAAGCGGTAAGTGATCGTGAAGACGGAATTAAAGATGCACTTGCAGCTGCCGAGGATGCTAAAAAAGAAATGCAGAATGTTACTGCGGATAGTGAGAAACTTTTAAAAGAAGCTCGCGGAGAACGTGAAACGATGCTTAAAGAAGCGCGTGAAATCAAGGAAAAAATGATTGCCGATGCAAAAGAGCAAGCTCAGGTTGAAGGAAATAAAATGATGAAGCAAGCTCAAGCAGCTATAGAAAGTGAAAAGAAAGCAGCTGTTGCGGATATTAAAGCACAAGTGGCTAACCTTTCAGTAGATATCGCTGAAAAAGTAATCAAAGAAGAATTGTCTGATAAAAAGAAGCAACTGAAATTAGTTGATGATATGTTGGGCGACATCAAATTGAACTAAGCAATGAACGAAGCTAGAGCAGCCTTACGATATGCAAAAGCAACTTTAGACTTTGCTGTTGAGAAAAAATCAGCAGACAAAGTTGAAAAGGACATGCGTACTATTGCTTCTGTAATTTCTGAGAATACAGAATTGCAAAATGTACTGGCTAGTCCGGTTGTAAAGAGTGATGTTAAAAAGAATTCTTTGAATGCCATATTTAAAGGAAGTAATGAAATTACTTTAGGTCTTTTTGAAACATTAACTTCTAATAAAAGAATAGAAATGCTTCAAGAAGTAGCATACAAATACATTATCCTTTTCGAGAAAATGAAAGGTGAAGATGTTGCATATGTAACTTCAGCCGTTCCATTAACGGCAGCGTTAGAAAAAAAGATTTTAGCTCAAGTAACCAAACTAACAGGCAACAAGGTTACAATAGAGAATAAGGTTGATGAAAGTATTGTAGGGGGATTCATTTTAAGAGTTGGAGATTTACAATATGATGCCAGTGTGGCAAACAAACTAAACGGATTAAAACGAGAATTTACAAATAGTCTATAAAAATGGCAGGAGTAAAAGCAGCTGAGGTTTCAGCAATATTAAAGCAGCAATTATCAGGTTTTGAAGCTACGGCTTCTCTAGACGAAGTAGGAACAGTGCTTCAAGTAGGAGATGGTATTGCACGTGTATATGGTTTGGCTAATGTTCAATATGGTGAGCTTGTTGAGTTCGATGGCGGTATGCAAGGTATCGTTTTGAACTTAGAAGAAGACAATGTTGGTGTGGTACTATTAGGCCCATCAAGAGAAATTGCCGAAGGCGCTACAGTTAAACGTACACAGCGAATTGCCTCAATCAATGTAGGTGAAGGAATTGTTGGTCGTGTTGTTAATACCTTAGGTACGCCAATAGATGGTAAAGGACCAATTGCTGGTAAGACTTATGAAATGCCATTAGAGCGTAAAGCTCCCGGTGTAATTTATCGTCAACCAGTAAACGAACCATTGCAAACCGGTATCAAAGCAATTGATGCTATGATTCCTGTAGGTAGAGGTCAGCGTGAGTTGGTAATTGGTGACCGTCAGACTGGTAAGACTACAGTTTGTATCGATACTATTCTAAACCAAAAAGAATTTTACGATGCTGGTGAGCCGGTATATTGTATATATGTAGCAATAGGACAAAAAGCGTCTACTGTTGCTGCCATTGCTAAAACATTAGAAGATAAAGGTGCACTAGCATATACAACTATTGTTGCCGCAAATGCATCTGATCCTGCTCCAATGCAAGTATATGCTCCTTTTGCAGGGGCTGCAGTTGGAGAGTATTTTAGAGATACAGGTAGACCAGCATTAATTATTTATGATGATTTATCTAAGCAAGCGGTAGCTTATCGTGAGGTATCTTTATTATTAAGAAGACCTCCAGGACGTGAAGCATACCCTGGTGACGTTTTCTACTTGCACTCAAGATTATTGGAGCGTTCTGCTAAAGTAATTGCTGATGATGAAATTGCGAAGAACATGAATGACCTTCCAGATTCATTAAAGCCAGTAGTAAAAGGTGGTGGTTCTTTAACAGCATTACCAATTATTGAAACACAAGCAGGTGACGTTTCTGCCTATATTCCAACTAACGTAATTTCTATTACGGATGGTCAGATTTTTTTAGAACAAGATTTATTTAACCAAGGTGTTCGTCCAGCGATTAACGTAGGTATCTCGGTATCTCGTGTTGGTGGTTCGGCTCAGATTAAATCAATGAAGAAAGTTGCAGGTACATTAAAACTGGATCAGGCACAGTTCCGTGAATTGGAAGCATTTGCTAAGTTCGGTTCTGATTTGGATGCAGCTACATTGAACGTAATTGAAAAAGGACGTAGAAACGTAGAGATATTAAAGCAAGCTCAAAATGACCCTTTTACTGTAGAAGATCAGGTAGCTATCATTTTTGCAGGTTCTAAAAACTTGTTGCGTGATGTACCAGTTGATAAAGTAAAAGAGTTTGAAAGAGATTTTATAGAATTCTTAAATGCGAAGCATAGAGGAGTTCTAGATACATTAAAAGCTGGAAAATTAACTGATGAGGTTACCGATACATTAACGGCGGTTTGTAAAGACCTTTCAGGTAAATATAGAGCATAATCATTCTTTAAATTGATCTATGGCCAATCTTAAGGAAATACGAAATAGAATAGCGTCCGTCTCTTCAACGATGCAGATTACTAGTGCCATGAAAATGGTGTCTGCTGCAAAATTGAAGAAAGCTCAAGATGCTATTACTGCAATGCGCCCATATTCAGATAAGCTAACAGAACTTTTACAAAGTTTAAGTGCTAGTTTAGATGGAGATGCAGGAAGCAAATATGCAGATAACAGAACGGTAAATAAAGTTCTAGTAGTTGCAATTACATCTAATCGTGGACTATGTGGCGCGTTTAACACGAACATTATTAAACAATGTTCTGTATTGTTAGATACCTATTCCGGAAAGCAGGTAGATTTTATTACTGTTGGTAAGAAAGCAAACGATGCCCTTGGAAAGAGTAATGCCATACTTTCTAACCACAGTAATGTGTATGATGATTTGACTTTTGATAATGTTGCAGAAATAGCAGAAAGCTTAATGCAACGTTTTACTGAAGGAGAGTATGATAAGATTGAATTGGTGTATAACAAATTCAAAAATGCCGCTACTCAGATTATAATGTCTGAGCAGTTTTTACCAATTGTTCCGGTAGAAGGAGATGCTTCTGGTGCTGCGGATTACATTTTTGAACCGTCCAAGCCAGAGATTGTAGAACAATTGATTCCAAAATCATTAAAGACGCAATTGTACAAGGCAATTCGAGATTCTTTTGCTAGTGAGCACGGTGCTCGTATGACAGCAATGCATAAAGCAACGGATAATGCTACCGAATTACGTGACCAATTAAAGTTAACGTATAACAAAGCGCGTCAAGCTGCTATTACTAACGAGATACTAGAGATAGTAGGCGGAGCTGAAGCTTTGAATAACTAAGTATTTTTTGAAATAAAATAATTGAACCTCACAGTAATGTGAGGTTTTTTTGTTTTAGCATGTAACATTTTTTGAAAATTGAATCTAAAGGAAAAATCAATTTAAACTCAAAGAATGATACCAATTCAAAGAACAATTATTTTATCGATTCTATTTTTAAGTATTTCTGTAAATTCTCAAAATAAAGTATTTGAGGTAAATGTTATAGGTAAAGGCAACCCGATTCTATTATTTCCAGGTTTTACGTGTACTGGAGAAGTTTGGAAGGACTTGGTTACTGAAATTTCCAAAACAAATGAATGCCATGTATTTACCTTTGCAGGTTTTGGTGATGTTGCAGCTATTGAAAAACCGTGGCTTCCTAAAATTAAAGAAGCAATTATAGATTATGTTGAACAGCAAAATCTAAACAACCCAATTATTATAGGCCACAGTTTAGGAGGTGCTTTAGGATTGTGGCTGGCTACAGATGAAAACCATCCTTATTCTAAATTAATTGTGGTAGATGCTTTACCTTCAACAGGAGCATTAATGATGCCAAATTTCAACAGCGAAAACATAGCTTATGAGAGTCCTTGGAATAACCAATTGTTAGGGATGAATGAGGTTTCTTTTGAAAAAATGGCTTCCCAAATGGCAGCTGGGATGACTTTAAATACCAAAAAACAACAACAAATAACAGATTGGATAATACAGGCAGATAGAGAAACCTATGTTTATGGGTATACAGATTTGCTAAAACTGGATTTAAGAGAGGATATTGCTAAAATAGAAATTCCTGTAAAAGTGCTTGGCGCAACGCACCCATATGGTCTTGAAATGGCTAAGGCAACTTATGAAAAACAATATAAAAACCTAAAAGGATACGAGATAGAATTTGCAGAAGGTTCTGCCCATTTTATTATGTATGACAAGCCAGAATGGTTTTTAGAAAAGATAGTTGCAGCATTAAAAAACTAATGAAGGAAAAAGAAGAAATATTTGAAAATATTTATCATTCTAATTATGATAAAGTAATGCGTATTTGCTTAGGCTATACTGCGGGGAATAATGACGAAGCAGGTGACCTGACCCAAGAGGTCTTTATAAAAGTTTGGAGTAGTCTTAATGAGTTTAGAAATGAGAGTAAGATGGCTACCTGGATTTATAGAATTACCGTGAACACCTGTTTAACGAGACTTAGAAAATTAAAAAAGAAAGTAAAAAATTACGATGTAGAATCTGTAATTGATGTACCTCAAGAAAATGAAACAATTGATAAAGAGATTATGTACGAAGGTTTATATAACTGTATAAATAAACTTTCAGAAACAAATAGGGCAATTATCTTATTGGAATTGGAAGGATTGCCACAAAAAGAAATTGCTGAAGTTATAGGGATAAAACATGAAGCAATAAGAACAAGAATACATCGCATAAAAAATGAACTTATTAAATGTGTAAACAATGAATAGTTTTGAAGAAATACAATCCAAATGGAACGATCAGGATAAAATAAAAGCCCCAAAAGACGGATTTAAATCATTAATGAAGAGAATAGAAGAAATTAAGAACAAGCAAAAAATAACTAACGGTGTGCTGCTTGCTACAGTTCTAGTTTTAGGGGGCTTTTTCTTTTATATCTCAGGGTATAACAACCACCAAGTCATTTTGGGGTTATTGCTAATGATTGGAAGTTTAATTATTCGAGTTGTTATTGAACTCCTAAGTATTAAAAAGCTTCAAAGAATAAACAGGAGTATGGACAATACCTTGTTTAAACAAGAACTCACTAAATATTACAACAAAAGAAGGATAATACATATCGTAATAACCCCATTAATTGTATTGTTTTATGCAATTGGCTTTGTTATTCTCTTGCCTCTGTTTAAAGTCAACCTTAGTGCTAGTTTTTACACTTATATTCTCGCATCCTCGGTTTTAACATTATTGATTTTGGGTCTATTTATAGCCAAACAAATTAAGAAGGAACTGGAAGATTTAAGGATATTAAAAGATTCTCAATAATACTATAAAATACATTTAGTGCTATTTCTTATTCAAGGGAGAATCAATATTACTTGCATTATGAATATCTATATATTTTTGGTTCAACTCATCAGAATCGCCATATTCTTTTCTTAAATTATCCAGTTTTAATTTAAGTTCTGTAACTATTTCGGTATAATCTGGATTATTATAAACATTGTTCATTTCATTGGGGTCATTTTTACGGTCATAGAGTTCCCATTCATTAATATCATGATAAAAATGAGCCAACTTATAATCAATAGTCACAATACCATAATGGCGTTTTACTTGATGTACCGCCGGGTATTCGTAATAATGATAATAGACCGCATTACGGGTCCAATCTGCATTATTAGATGTCAATAAAGGTATTAGGCTTTCCCCTTGCATATCATCTGGAGCTTGTATTTGTGCAGCTTCTAGCATTGTTTGAGCAAAATCCAAGTTTTGCACCATTTCTTCATTGGTTATACCTGCTTTAATTTCATTTGGCCAACGAACTAAAAGAGGGGTTTTAAATGATTCATTATAAATAAACCTTTTGTCAAACCAACCATGTTCCCCTAAGTAAAACCCTTGATCTGAGGTATAAATTACCATAGTATTGTCAGTCAGTTTGTTCTGATCTAAATAATCCAGAACTCTTCCAACATTATCATCAACGGAAGAAACACAAGCTAAATAATCTTGCATATAGCGTTGGTATTTCCATAGCATTTTCTCTTTTTTGGTCATTTTGCCCCAGTTTTCTTCGAAGTCTTTATTGATTTTATCCAAAATAGGTTCGTATGCTGCTTTTTGCTCTGCATTGATTCTGTTGGTATAAGGGTTATCAAAACCCCCTTCATATTCAGGAACCTCTGGTTTTGGATTCATACGTTTGGTCAATTCTGGTCGAATTTTACTGTCATGGTTATACATCATGTCCGTAAGCAAGTTCATTTCTGCTGTTCTTGCCGCTGTACCTCGGTTTTCGTAGTCATCAAAAAGAGAGGCTGGCTCGGGGAACTCTTTGTTTAAAAATTCTTCAAATTTATCTGGTCTTGGCCACCACGGTCTATGAGGTGCTTTATGTAGATACATCAACATAAATGGCTTTGCAGTATCTCGTTTCTTTTCTAGCCATTCTAGAGTTAAATCAGTAATAATATCGGTCACATAGCCTTCTTTTCTAATAGTATCACCAGTCTTTGAAATGAAATCCGGATTTATATAGCTCCCTTGTCCAGGTAGAATCATAAAATCATCAACTCCTTTTGGATTATTGCCAAAATGTAATTTTCCGTACATAGCAGTTTGGTAACCCGCTTTTTGAAAAATCTCTGGAAAAGTAACTTGGGTTGTATCAAAAGGCCGTCGATTATCTGTCTTCCCATTAATATGGGTATGCTTGCCGGTGAGAATAGTTGCTCGAGAAGGAGCGCAGATAGAATTCGTAACACTGGCATTTGTAAAGGTGATGCCTCCTTCTGCGATTCTATCAATGTTAGGGGTTTGAATTAAATGATTGCTATATGCACTAATGGCTTGGTAGGCATGATCATCTGACATGATGAAAATGATATTGGGGCGAGGCTTTACGACAACCTCCTTTACTTTTTCCTTACAGGAAAACAGACAAGTAATAATGCCTAAAAAAATTACTTTTATAATGAATATTTTCATATTAATAGAGAAAGGGAGTTCATATGAGAACAACAAGATATGAAATATATAAATCGTGACGGAAAAGAGTAAAACCGAATTTTGGCACTACTTTTGGTTTTATATCTTTATAACATTCAAATTTTGAAGCTATGAAAATCTTAATAGGAACTATTTTAGTAATGACGTTTTCCTTATCAGGTTGTTCTTCACAGAAAAAACTAGTTGAAAACCCACCATTTGAAATGGGACAAGCAACTTGTCAATCTTGGGTTGGGGGCAGACCAGAAAGCGGTTCTGGAATTAAACTAGAAATACCTATACTTTTGGAGAATACGGATAATATGAAAATGCAGCAAGCCTATTTTAGAGGTAAGATGGCAAATATAAAGGTTAGGTCTAAAGATGGAAAATTGGTTGCTACTGCCAATTTTTTGAATAAGAGTTTAGAAAAACCAGATATTATAATGCATGAGGACGCAAAACAAGAAGTCGGGAATCAACCTCCTAAACTAGAAGAGAAATTTCCTTTTGAAATTTCACAGGACGAATGTGTAGTAAGTTATTTAGATGGTGATAAGGTCAAGTACTTCAAGATAGAAAATATTAAGGAGAAGAAACCTTTGATATATAAATAGTAAATCGCCAAACCTTTGAACAAAGGTTGTTTATGACTACTTTTATAACAACATAAGCCCTGAAGTTCAGCTTCGGGGTTTCTTTTAAAAGCACTTTTTATTGAATCCGCTCAAAAAGCTTTTTAAGCAAACGGCAATTTATGGCTTGGCCACGGTGTTCCCTAGAATGCTTTCTGTATTCTTGCTTCCACTCTATACCTCTGTTTTTGAGCAAGCTTCAGGATATGGAGAATACATTAATATATATGCATGGATAGCCATTTTTAATGTTTTTCTGGCCTATGGGATGGAAACAGCTTTTTTTAGATTTTATCATAAGACAGATGATAAAAACAGAGTGGTTTCTACCTCGTTAATTTCATTAGTGTGTACTTCTATTCTATTCTTATTAATCGCACTAGTTTTTAAGAATGTGTTAGCTGAGGTAACAAATATCAATGTAGCATATATCAAATTCACTTCCTATATTTTAGTGTTAGATGCGCTGGTAATTATTCCATTTGCACTTTTACGCGCGAATGAGAAACCAATGAAGTATGCAGTACTAAAGACAGTCAATGTAGCAATAAACTTAGGGCTAAACATTTTCTTTTTAATAGTATTACCTAAGCTAGTTAGTGAAGACGCGGAAAATATATTTAGCGCTATTTATAAGAAGGGGAATGAAATTAATTACATATTTATCTCCAACGTTGTTGCAAGCGCCGTTACCCTTTTAATACTGCTTCCAACTTATTTAAAAAGGAATTATTCTTTTGATTTTGGGGTGTTAAAGCAAATGCTAAAATATGCAGGGCCTGTTATGATAGCTGGTATTGCCTTTACTATTAATGAAGTTGTAGATAAAATATTATTGACGGAGTTGGTTTCCGATAGTGAGGCTGGTAAATATGGAGCTTGTTATAAACTAGCACTATTTATGACGCTATTTGGCACAGCATTTAGAATGGGAGTAGAGCCATTTTTCTTTAGCCATTCTAACACAGAGAACCCGCAAAAAACTTACGCGCAAATCACTAACTATTTTGTGATTTTAGGAAGCTGTATTTTGTTATCAGTTGTTGTTTTTATAGATGTACTTTCCCCAATTTTAATTAGAAATGAATCCTTAAGAGAGGCAATTCAAATTGTACCAATAATACTGTTGGCAAGTTTTTGTTTAGGAATTTATCATAATCTGTCTGTTTGGTATAAAATAACAGACAGGACTAAATACGGTGCTTACATTTCTTCTACAGGCGCTATTTTAACCTTGTTAATCAATTTTATCTTTATTCCTAAAATTGGATATATGGCTTCTGCAACAGCAACTTTGGTAGCATACGGAACAATGATGAGCCTATCATATTATTTTGGGAGAAAACATTATCCTATTCCTTATAATATGCGTAAAATCTTGTTTTACGGAGGTTTATCCATAGTATTTTCTGCCCTTTCTTTCTATGTTTTTAACCGAAACTTAATTGTTGGAAGCATCTTGCTTTTAGTATTTTTGGGGCTGATTTATAAACTAGAAGGAGACAAATTAAAAACCATATTCTTTAAGCGTGCAAATTAACATCATAAACAAATCAAAACACCCTTTACCGCATTATGAAACCAATGCTTCTGCGGGGATGGACTTAAGAGCCAATATTTCAGAATCCATAACGTTACAACCATTAGAAAGGACTATTGTAAAAACGGGTCTTTTTATAGAACTCCCTGTTGGTTTTGAGGCACAGGTTAGACCTAGAAGCGGTTTGGCCGCAAAAAAAGGAATAACCGTCTTAAATGCACCAGGTACTGTTGATGCTGATTATCGAGGAGAGATAGGGGTGATATTAGTAAACCTTTCCAATGAAGATTTTACTGTTGAAGATGGTGAGCGTGTTGCGCAATTGGTTATCGCTAAACATGAACGTGCAGATTGGAATGAGGTGGATGTGTTATCAGATACAGCAAGAGGAGCTGGTGGATTTGGAAGCACAGGAACAAAATAATTTCTGCTTTCGCAGGAATTTTATCAAATAAAAAGAACTTAAAACATAGAGCTGAAAGCTTAGAATTTGCATAACATGAAAATAATAGTACCAATGGCCGGTAGAGGCTCAAGATTACGTCCACATAGTTTAACAGTACCAAAACCGTTAATTCCTGTCGCAGGTAAACCTATTGTTCACCGTCTGGTAAGCGATATTGCGAAAGTTTTAAGCGAACCCATAGAAGAAGTTGCTTTTATTCTGGGAGATCCTGCTTTTTTTGGCGAAGATGTTGTAGCTAGTTTAAAAGACCTAGCTGAAGGTTTAGGAGCAAAAGCTTCTATTTATAGACAAGATGAACCATTAGGCACTGGGCATGCTATTATGAGTGCAAAACCCTCATTAAGCGGTCCGGCGGTGATTGCATATGCCGATACTTTAATACGAGCTGAGTTTAATTTAGATAAAGATGCCGATAGTGTAATTTGGGTAAAACAAGTTGATGAACCAGAAGCTTTTGGTGTAGTTAAATTAAATGAAACTAATGAGATTGTGGAATTAGTTGAAAAACCGGAAGAGTTTGTTTCTGATTTAGCGGTAATAGGTATTTATTACTTTAAAAATGTTGGAGCGTTAAAAAAAGAGCTACAGTATGTTTTAGATAACAACGTAATTAACGGAGGAGAATACCAAATTAATGATGGTATTAAGCGTATGATGGCAGATGGCAAAAAATTTGTTACGGGCCAAGTAGATGAATGGATGGATTGCGGCAATAAAAAAGTAACTGTAGAAACCAACCAGCGAATGCTCGGCTTTTTAGAGAAAGATGGGGAAAACATGATTGCGGCTTCCGTTAAAAAGGAGAATGCTAATATTATTGAGCCTTGTTTTATAGGAGAAAATGTGGTGCTAAAAAACACGACAGTTGGCCCTTTTGTATCAATAGGAGCAGATACGGTTATTGAAGACTCAACCGTTAAAAATAGCATAATCCAAAGCCATACCAGCATCAAAAATGCTAATTTGGATAATGCTATGATTGGGAATCACGTAAAATACAATGGTAATTTTGAAACTATCAGTATTGGTGATTATTCAGTATTAGAGTAGAGTTAAGATATAAACCTTTTCAATTGTAACATGAGAAGTTGCTTTTTTATTGGGATTAGCGTGCTGTCTTTATTGATTTTAAGCCCAAGCTACGCCCAAGAAGAGCCTTCTAAAACTATTGAAGAAGAGGAAAGTGCTGAGGTTTTTCTAGAGGAATATACCGATGACTTTCAAGAAAAATTCTTCGAAGCCTTAAAACAGAAGGGAATACAAAATTACGACCGTGCAATTAACTTACTGCTAGAATGTAAAAGACTGGATGCGAATAGTGTTGTTATTGACCATGAGCTAGCAAAAGCCTACTACTTAGATAAAAAGTATATTTCTGCACAGCAATATGCAATTGAAGCACTTATTGCTGCACCAAAAAACTACTGGTATTTAGACACTTTAATTTCAATACTTGACAAACAATCAAACTCGATTGAAGCTGTAAAATCTAACATACCTTTTAATGAAAATAAGCTAAAGGAAAATCTTGCACTTATTTATTATAAGAAAAGGAAGTATCAAGAAGCATTAAAAATACTTAATGGTATATCAAATTCCGATTTTAAAGATGAGCTTACCTTAAAAATCAATGATTCATTAAATAAACCTCTAGAGCAACCTACAGTTAAGTCAGCAACCTTTACAGTTGAAAACAATGAATCTACTACTGAAGGGATGGAGATGAATATAAAGAATCAGATAAGATTAGAGCAGTATCGTATAGTAGAAAAGACTGCAAAAGACGCTGTTGAAGCATATCCATTACAGCCTTATTTTTACTATGCCTATGGTCTTGCGCTCCATAAGAATAATAAGAATAGTCAGGCCATAGAAATCTTGGAGAGTTCTTTAGATTATTTGTTTGATGATATCTCACTAGCAAATAAAATATATCAAACCTTAGCGGATGCCTACACTAAAATAAACAATTTTTCAAAGGCTAATCTGTATCTTAGTAAGATAAAACCAGGTTTTTAATATGAGCATTACCTTGAAACAAGCACAAAGAATAGGGCTGGTATTGCTCTTGGGTTTTATTACATCTTGTAAATCGACTAAAACAATTGCAGCAGGTGAAGTAGACGCTTCTTTATCCACGAAAAAGATAATTCAAAATCACTATCAAAATCAACTTAATTTTGAAACCCTTAGTGGTAGATTAAAGATTGACTATAATGATGGTGAAAATTCTCAGACCGTAAGTGTTAGTCTTAGAATGAAAAAAGATGAAACTGTTTGGATAAGTGCTCCTTTTGGAGTAGTAAAAGCAAAGATTACTCCTGATAAAGTTTCGTTCTATAACAAATTACAGAACGAATATTTTGATGGTGATTTCTCTTATCTAAGTAACCTATTAGGAACAGAACTCGATTTCGATAAGGTACAAAACCTGCTGTTAGGCAACGCTGTCCTAGATTTAAGAGAAGAAAAGTATTCTTCTAGTATTAAAGATGGTAATTATGGGCTTGAACCTAAAAAGGTAAATGATCTTTTTAAGATATTATTTTTTATTGAGCCAAAGAATTTTAAAGTTTCTTCGCAAGAATTATCACAGCCATGGGAAAATAGATTTCTCAAGATGAACTATCAATATCAAGATTTAGATACAAAAGTATTACCAAGTAAAATAGGTATTGAAGCTTTAAATAAGGAGGATAAAACTATAATTGAACTAGAATATAAAGGAATGGAGTTTGGCAAGCAACTAAACTTCCCATATAAAATACCAAAAGGTTTTAAAGAGATTGTTTTAGAATAATGAAGCGTATATTTAGCTATCATATTGGATTTTTTATAGTTGCATTAGTTTTTTCAACAAACCTCTCCGCGCAAACAAGCCAACAAAAAGCTTTAGAAGCAAAACGTACTAAACTCCAAAAAGAGATTCGGGAAATGAATCGGTTACTTTCTGCTGAAAAGCAAGAAAAAGGTAACGTCTTAGAGCAAATGGAAGCTTTGGATCAAAAAATAAACGTAAGACAAGAGTTAATAAGGGTTACCAACCAACAATCTAACCTTTTAAACAGGCAAATTAATGCCAATGTTAGAAGTATAGGAAAGCTTAGAGAAGACTTAGTGCTGCTTAAGGATGATTATGCGAAATTGATTCGAAAATCATATCAGAATAAAACTCAGAATAATCGTTTAATGTTTCTACTGTCTTCAAATGATTTTTTTCAGGCTTTTAAGCGATTGCAATACATGAAACAATACACAAAGCATCGCAAACAACAAGGAGAAAACATAGAAGTAAAAACTCAAGAACTATCAGCCTTAAATAAAGATTTAGTTGAGCAAAGAAAAATAAAAGACCAATTGTTAGCAGAAAATAGGAGTGCTAAAAATGCTTTGTCTAAAGAAATAGGTTCGCAACAAAGCTTGCTTAAAACCATCAAACAAAACGAATCCAAGTATACTCAAGCAATAGATAAAAAGAAAAAAGAATCTCGAAGAATAGATAGGGAGATAGAAAAACTAATTCGTTCTGCTATTGCGAGCTCTAATAAAAAATCTGGAAGTAGGAATACCACTTCTTTTGCGCTTACTCCCGAAGCAAAACTAATAGCGAATAACTTTTCTTCCAACAAAGGAAAATTAATATGGCCAGTAGAGAAAGGAGTAAAAAGTCAAGGTTTTGGGGTATATGCAGATAAGATATATCCTGGGATAAAGCATCAAAATAATGGCGTTACCATTTCAACAGATAAGGGAGGTCAAGCAAGAGCAATTTTTGAAGGCGAAGTAATTACCATTTTCACTAATAAAATGGGGGTAAAAGGAGTATATCTAAGACACGGTAATTACATTAGCATGTATTACAATTTGTCTAAAATTTATGTACAAAAAGGAGATAAAGTTGCTGTTAAAGAAGCTTTGGGAGAGATTTATACCAATCGGTTTAGCGGTGCGACAAATTTAAAGTTCTATTTGTATCAAGACACTAAAAGACTAAATCCTGAGAACTGGATCTATCGGCTTTAATTTATAAAAAGTGCACGTAATTCTGTGGCCTCATTGGGCTTCATTTTTCCTGCTAATACCAAACTCAGCTGTTTTCTTCTAAGGGCAGCATCAAAACGTTCTTTTTCTTCATCCGTAACAGGTTTTAGAGGTGGAACTTCGGTCGGAATACCCGTATCATCAACAGCAACAAAAGTATAAATGGCTTCATTTGCCTTGGTTTTTTCACCTGTAAAACGATCTTCCATCCAAACATCAATATAAATCTCCATGGAGGTCTTAAAAGCTCTTGAAACAGCTGCTTCTACGGTAACTACGCTCCCTAACGGTACAGAACGATTAAAAGCTACGTGATTTACAGACGCAGTAACGGTAATCCTTCGACTATGGCGTCTTGCAGCAATACTGGCAGCTCTATCCATTCTTGCCAATAATTCTCCTCCAAAAAGATTGTTTAAAGGGTTGGTTTCACTGGGTAAAACCATATCTGTCATTATTGTTCGCGATTCACTAGGGTTTTTAGGACGCATGAGAGTAAATTTTGAACAAAGATATTGAAGTGCACTTCGGTAATGAAGAAAGAATTGCTATTTCTCAGAAAGCATCCACGCATCTTTGGATACGGTACGTTTTATTTTTCTCAAAAAACGAAGTGCTTCACGAGAATCGCAAAAACTAGAGTAGGAGACTTGATGTAAACCAAACTTATTTGCCCCAATGTATTTTGCTTTGTAACCCAGTTTCTCAAGCTGTTTCACTTTTTTAGAGGCATTTTCCTTTATTCGAAAAGCACCAGCGATAATATGATGCTGTGGTCCAGAAATAGGCTCTTTTTTACTCACTTTAAGACTTAGAGCTGGTAATTCTAAGGGGGTAGTATCAAAAAAAGTAGCTTCTTGTATGTATTTAGAAACTTGCTCTTGTGCATCTTGTTGTACCAGCTGTTGTTTCTCTAGATTTTGATTGTAAAATTGATATCCAGAAATTCCAGTAGCGCAAAAAAGAAGAAAAACTGCGGCGTATTTTAATATAGGTCTAAAAGAAGATTCTTTACGTTTTTCAGGAGTAATAATAAAAGGAATACGTTCTTCTAATTCTTCCACTTCTTCTTTTAACTCTTCCCTAAGAATAGGAGGAGCAGAAAATGCAGAAAGACCAAACGAAGAAGCTAAATAGTTAATTTTTTCCTCTGGCTCAAACTGAATTTTTTGTTCAGTATTCATAGATAGTTGCCCAATACCATGCAAATCTATGGTTTCATCATTTTGTAAACGCTCTATCCATTCCTTAGAGGTAGTTGTAACTTCTTCTAGTAAATCCTCATAGGATAATTTCTTAGCTTTAGAAATATGAGAAACTAATAAACCATCATTTTTAGAAAGCTGTTGATTGAAAGAAATAATCTTAGTTGGCGGGTGTAAAGTATTGGAAACCGAATCTATACGAGCAGAAGCTGTATGTGCTAAAAAAGCACCAAATTCTGGGACAACCACACAGTTATATCTGTATAATAATTCTTCTATATAGTGTTCGGTTCGCATAGAGACAAATATTACAAAATTTGTACACCTGCAAAATAGGCTAGATAACTTTTTATTAACATTCTATTTGTTGAACTTTGTTGAAAACTCGATTACCTGAAATTCATGTCTGAAAATGAGTTAATTGCTTTACTTAGGCTACAGCGAATACCTAATATAGGTGATATTAACGCGAAAAAGTTATTAGATAGGTGTGGTAGTGCCATAGCAATTTTTGAGGAAAAAAAGCAAAACTTGCTTAAAATTGATGGAATTGGCACTTACGCATTACAGAACCTTAATGATTCAGAATATCTAGATGCTGCATATGATGAGTTTAATTTTATTAGTAAAAACAAGATAGCATATTCTTACTTTTTAGACGAAGACTATCCAAGGCATTTAAAACATTGCATAGACAGTCCTATTTTACTTTTTAAATCTGGAAATATTGATTTAAAAGAACGGAGAATCATAAGTATTGTAGGAACTCGAAAAATTACCAGTTATGGTCAAGCTTTTTGTGAAGAGTTTATAGCTGAAATTGCCCTTTTAAATCCCATAATTGTAAGTGGTTTTGCTTATGGTGTTGATATTACCATTCAGCGTGCTGCAGCAGAACATGGTTTGCAAACCATAGGCTGTTTAGCTCATGGCTTAAACCAAGTATATCCAAAAGCTCATAAAAAGCATGTCTCACAGATAGAAAAGAATGGCGGGTTTTTAACTGAATTCTGGAGTAGTAGCAATCCGGACCGAGAGAATTTTTTAAAACGAAACCGTGTTATTGCTGGTATGGGAGAAGCTACTATTGTGGTAGAATCTGCAGAAAAAGGAGGTAGTTTGGTAACTGCGGACATTGCACATAGTTATAATAGAGATGTATTTGCCGTTCCAGGGAGAACAAGCGATAAATATAGTAAAGGCTGTAATAATTTAATTAAACAACAAAAGGCGCAATTGCTCACTTCAGCTGCTGAATTGGTTTATTTACTAGGTTGGGAGCTCGATGAGCAGCAAAAAGAGCCTGTTCAAAAACAACTATTTGTGGAGCTCGATGAAACAGAACAGTCAATCTACTCCTATCTGCAACATAACGGGAAACAACTACTAGATACCGTTGCTTTGGAGTGTAATTTGCCAATTTTTAAGGTTTCAGCAACCCTATTGAATATGGAGATGAAAGGGGTGGTTCGTCCGTTACCTGGTAAATTGTTTGAAGCGGTATAGAACTAGATAGCATCAATTTTTCACTTTATCGATTTTTTAAAGACAGAAAGGGTGTTCTATTCCTAAAGCCATTTAAATTTAATTAAAAGACCAATAAGCAGTTATTATGCATAAAATATTGGTTTTAATTAAAATTTTGAATGTTTTTGTAGTAGAGGAAATAAGGCTATTTCAATAAACTACCAAAAAGGCTTAATCACTTAAATCTATAAAATTCAGGTAGGAAATCATTTAGTGTAATGAATTCTATGAACCGCTATATTATATAGTCGAATTGTAATAAATATACCGTTCTCAAATTTTACAGAGTATTTTATTTAATTGATAAAAATTGCTATTATAACTATTTCAATTTACCATGAAGGTTTCAATAGCGCTTACAGGTCTGCCATCCATTGTAATACCTTCCACCTTTACTGAATATGTTCCCGAAAGGTCTCCTGTGAAAAAATCAATACTTGCACTATCGGAATCTGTAATAGTAATATTTGGCTCCCAGTGCAATGTTGTTCTGTAATCCGCTCGTATATGTTTAGGTGAAGGAACAGCGTAATTTGGACTGTAAAATTCCCTAACTTTTGCAAATCCACCTATTTTAAAATTGAGTATGTTAGGATACTCTTGCTCTGCATAAAGATTAACTCTTAATTGTTTATTGGAATAGAATGCTATTACACCAGATGCACCTCTTAGACCATAAAGGGTAGTCGATGCTTCGACAAGAAGATCTACAAACATAATCTCATTTGCTCTCATATTGGCTATAAAAGAAATGTCTACTGGAATGCCATCCAATAGTATAAGAGGTCCAGTGGAACCTGTAAAACTGGATGCTATAGCTCTCGGTATTACAAGCTTTTGATTAGGATAATACCCAGTAACTTGAACCCCTGGGACAAATAATAATAAATCAAGAGCACTTAAGGCTGGACCTGCGTACAAAGAATCTGTAAAGATTCTAGAATCAGGAGCTCTATATCTCGTAAATTCTTGAATCTCTTCATTAACTAATTCTTTATGCGTCTTCTTTTTTTTAGCCTCAACGCTAACACTTTCTAATGCTATAATTTTGGGGTCATATCTAAACTTTTCTACTTTACTCTTATAGGCTTGTTTTAAGTATTTTTCCGGAAAATTAATTTTTTTAGTAGGATACTCAGATATTCTTTTATTATCTAATAAAGGCTTTGGAAAAGAATCTTCAGTATAGATTGAAAACTCATTTTTATCAATCTTTTTTAATGGCTTAGCTTGTAATAGGATGTTTATAGTATCATTAAAGTTAAAAGGACCAAAACTAAAAACTCCCTGAGCATTGGTTACTTTCTCTTCTTGAAATAAACTCTCTCCTAAAAAACTTAGATTAACTAAAGACTGTTTTGACATATATTCATTTTTAAAACTAGTAGTTTTACCTTCTATCATTATTCCTTTTTCAGGCTCAAACTCTAAGGTTTTATTTACTTTTTTATTTAATAGGTCTTTCCAGACAAACCTTCTCCATCCATGGGTAAGCATCAACGCATCCAAGAGATACTTTCTTTTTGAGTTATTTTTTTCAAAGAAATAATTGGCATTAGGAACGGTTCCGCCTACGTCAGAGTTAAGTAACAGCCAGCTTTTTATTTCGCTACCAGAGTTATTGGATGAGTTGGTATTAACAATTATACTAGTTGTTAAGTTTCCTTTTAATGGGAAACCCTTTTTGTTTTTTAAATCTAATTTTATTGAAACTTTCTCTCTTTGGTCATATACAGTAGAATCTAATTTGGCAGTTAAAACAACAACATTTTCTGTATTTTCTATAAAAATTAGCCTTTCGCATACAGGCTCCCCATTTCTTGTAAATAGTGTGAAATGAGCGACACCATCTTCTAATTCTTTGGTAAGTAATTTTACAGAGAAAATCGAATCTGAGGTTTTTTCTATATGTTTAAAAAATGTGCGCCCTCTTATATGACCTACCAACATGGTTTCTTTAAGTCCTTCTATTAAATTAGTCGCAACATCAAGCTCTATGGACTTGCCTAAATTTCTTATCCTTAATGCATATCCAGTTTGTGATGCATTTGGTAAAGGATATCTTTCTGTTTTATCGTTTACAACAATTTGCGCAAAGTATTTTTTATTAAATTTTGGAGTGAAAACTGCTTTTCCAAGACCAAATTCATGACTTTTAAAAACAGAAATTAGATTGTTGGTATCATCAAATATTTTCCCTTTTAAAGCAATACCAGTTCCTTCATTATCAGTTATTTTTATTCCAAGAATACTTGATATTCCTGAAATAAGACTTCCTCCTTCTGGGAAAAAAGAAACATTGAGCCTTTCTAAATTAGAATTACTTTGATTTATTTGAGGAGTATTTTTTTCTGCTAGATTTAATGTGGAACTATCAGGTCTTGGAGCTTGAACAGTAATTTTTTTATGGTGGAGTATAGGTTGTTTTTCATTCAACATATATTTTGTGTATGCACGCAATATATAATGTCCTTTCTCTAGCGGTTCGGCAATATCCATACTCCCGTGTACACCAAACCCTTGATTAATTAGTTTCTGCTGGGCTACAATACTGTCTTTATCATTAATTAGTTCTATATAAACTACATTACTTTTATCAGTCGCTGTATGATTAGATCCGTTTAAGAGAAATACTTTATACCAAATGGTTTCTCCATTGATGTAAAAATCCTTATCTGTTGTTATATATGTTTTTTCTGGATTCTTAAGTTCTTTATAGGTGGTAATTTTACCAACTATATCATTAAAAACTTGATTGTTTTGAGCTAAAGTAAGATTGTAAGTAAAACAGAAACAAGTAAAAAGAATAGAAGCTAAATGTCTTTTCATATGAAATAGAATTACAAAAGACATTAATATAAGGTATTACATAGAGTTTTAAGATTAATTTAACTTAGGATTAAGAAACTTAAACATCAAAAAAGGAATAGACTAATACCCAATCTTCTCACGAACTCTCTCCAATACCTTATCAGCTACTTTTTTAGCTTTTTCCGCACCTATGGTAAGGGCTTCATCTACTTCCTTTAGATTATTAATGTAATAGTCAAACTTCTCTCTAGGCTCTTCAAATTTTTGGAGAATCACCTCATATAATGCTTGTTTAGCATGACCATATCCATAATTGCCCGCTAAGTAATTAGCACTCATATCTTCAATTTGTTCTTGTGAAGCTAACAGTTTATACAACGCAAAAACATTGTCGTTTGTAGGGTCTTTAGGCTCTTCCATGGGAGTACTATCTGTTTGGATACCCATTAACTGCTTGCGTAATTTTTTGTCTGGCTGAAATATATTTATGGTATTCCCTTTACTCTTACTCATTTTTTCACCATCTGTACCAGGCACATACATGGTGCTTTCTTGAAGTTTGGTTTCCGGGAGTACAAAGGTTTCTCCAAATTGAGCATGAAATCGAGAAGCCACATCTCTTGTCATTTCTAAATGCTGGGACTGGTCTTTTCCAACAGGCACCATATGAGCATCATACAATAGAATATCCGCAGCCATAAGCATAGGGTAACTAAATAAACCTGAGTTTACATCTTCTAATCGATTTGCTTTATCTTTAAAAGAATGTGCAAGTGTTAAACGTTGATAAGGGAAGAAACAACTTAAATACCAAGCAAGTTCCGTTACTTGTGGAACATCGCTTTGACGGTAAAAAACAGTTTTTTCTATATCTAAACCAAAGGCAAGCCAAGTGGCAGCCGTAGCATACGTATTATTACGTAATTCATCTCCATTTTTTATTTGAGTTAGGGAATGCATATCTGCAATAAATAGAAAAGACTCATTTTTTGGGTCTTTTGCCATTTCTATGGCAGGTATAATTGCACCCAAAATATTTCCTAAATGTGGTACTCCTGTACTTTGAATTCCTGTTAAAATTCGTGCCATTTTTCAATTTTGATAAGGCATAAAGGTAATGTAATACCAAAAAACTTACACAATTTGGTACATTTGATTTATGCTCAAACTATTGAAAAATTTTGGTCAAGCTATTTATAGAGTTTGGTTTTATGTAATGGTAGCGCTGCCAATAGTAGTTTTCTTCCCTTTTTTATTGGTGACGACGCTTTCTGAAAAGACCTACCCACAATTCTTTTGGCTAGCACGCAATCTTTGGGCTAAAACTATACTTTTCGGTATGTTTTGTTTTCCTAAGATAAGCACAGAGCAAAAAATTAGCAAAGGAGAAAGTTACATGCAGGTAGCTAATCATACAAGTATGCTAGATATAATGTTGATGCTATATGTAAGTAAGAATCCCTTTGTTTTTGTTGGTAAAGAAGAGCTGGCCAAAATACCTTTGTTTGGTTTTTTCTATAAGCGAGTATGTATTTTAGTAAATAGGAACGACCCCAAAAGTAGAACTGCCGTATACCGGCGTGTGCAACACAGATTAAACCAAGGCTTAAGTATCTGTATTTTCCCTGAAGGAGGTGTTCCCGATGAAAAAGTGATTTTGGACTCCTTTAAAGATGGTGCATTTAGAATGGCAATTAGACATAATATACCAATTGTTCCAATAACGTTTTTGGATTGTAAAAAACGTTTTCCGTGGACTTTTTTTAGCGGTGGCCCAGGTATATTACGAGTTAAAGTCCATGAATTTGTAGATACACAACTATTAGGAGTAGAAGACACCTCTACCTTAAGGGAAGAGGTCCGTGAAACAATACTTAAAGAGTTGTCTAAAAATTATTAATAGTTGTTTTAGAAAACTGATTTTAATAAAAACACCTCATAACTGCTATGAGGTGTTTTTTTAGATGCCGCATAGTGCGACACAACCTAACCAACTTTGTTGACCAATTCTGGTCTTATTTTTTAAAAATTAAATCGAACCCCACTGTATACACCAATAGAATAAGGATTAAAATTTCCGGCTGTTTGTGAAAAAGTATTTAATTGATACTTAAAAACTGGTTCAAGATTAATTTGGACTTTTGGAGAGAATTGGTAATTAATACCAAAACCTAAATTACCACTAAAATTAACGGAGTTAATATTGTTTGCCTCACCAACTTCTGTTACAAACCCTTCAGATTCTAGAGAAACGGAATTCTCAACTAAAAATAAAGAACTAAAACCACCAATTACATTTACGCCAAGTTTATTGTCAACCAAAGCATAATTTAATTCTAACGGAATCTCCAAATAACCAATTTGCTGAGACATACGACCATCTCTTTGTGGACTTAGAGCAGAAAAATCACTGGAGCTTGGACTAGCTAATTCATTAGTATTAGCTTTCTTACTTTGAACAACGATTGTTCTCGATGTTTGAGAAAAATTAATATTATCTATTGTTCCAGTACTATTTGCTGCAATAGATGAAGAAAACACTATTTCATTAGTATCGTATCCGTAATCTACTTTATGTATTCCAGAACGTACTTTTAAACGTTTTCCTAAATCGTAAGCAACAGTTAAACCGTAACTTAAATTTATATTTCCAGACTTAGAATTTTCTACGAAATTTGAGTGTATAGGAGAGCCTTGCCCTACAGCATCAAAATAGACAGGTGCAATAGATGGTCCCACTGACCATTTATTTTTACTATTTTCTGCTATTTCAAGCTTCTCTTCATCTTCTTTCTTTTCCTTAATTACATCGAAAACTGATTTTTTGTCATCTTCTTTTTCTGTGATTGCGACTGTTACAGCATCTTCTTTGTTAGAAAGCTCTTTTTCTAAGTTCTGTTTTTGACTATCGCTGACTTTTTCTTTATTTATTTTGGAAGATACAACTTCACCGGTTTCTGATTTTCCAATAGTCTTATTAAAATCAATTTTATCTGTATTCTTTTTAAGCTTTTCTTCTTCCAGATTTCCTTTTTCTGTTACAGCAACTCTTCCTTTATTTTTTATAGCATTTTTCTGTTTATCATTTTTAAGTTTATTATTCGTAGAACCTTTGGTGTTGGAATCAGCTACAGCAACTCGGCTTTGCACATTTTTTTTAGTTTTAACCAGTTCTACTTCTTTAGTTTTTTCCTTATCCTGTTTATTACTTTCCGTATCAGCTAACTCTATGGAATTACTATTGTCTATTTTGTTAATAGAATCATTAGAAAGCTTTTGAATATCAATCGTTTCATTAGATTTCTGGGGAGTATTTTTCTCTATATCTGTGGTTTGATTAACAGGAATAGTTGATTCAAAAGGATTTACCACATAAAACAGTAAAGCCAATAAAGCCGCAACGCCGCCTAGTTTCCACCATATAGGAATTACTCTTTTCTTTTTCTTCTTATCCAAAGAGGTCGAAATTGATTCCCAAACATGCTCGCCTGGAATTTCACGAAAGTCTTTCAACTTCTCATGAAATAGTTTTTCTAAATTATTTTTTTCCATTCTTAAAATGCTTAAGCAATGTTTATATTTTCTTTTTCAATTTTTTCTTTTAAAATCATTTTAGCTCTAGCCAAGTTTGATTTGGATGTTCCTGTTGAGGTACCCAAAAGCTCACTAATTTCTTTATGAGTATAGCCATCAAGTACGTAGAGGTTAAATGTGAGGCGATATTTATTCGGCAATTGTTGAATATACTCCAATAATGTAGAGAGTTTAATATTGTTAGTATTGTCACTTTCAATATCTATCTCATCACCCATATTTTCAGACACTACATTTAGATGTTGCTCTTTACGATATTTTTGCAACACTGTATTTACAGTAATCCGTTTCATCCACCCCTCAAAAGAACCTTTTCCTGTAAACTGGCCAATCTTGTCATATATGGTCATAAAACTGTCATGAAGACTATCTTCTGCTTCAGTTTTATTGCGCGAATACTTTAAGCACATTCCAAAAAGCACTCCCGAGTATTTTCTGTAGAGTTCTTCTTGGGCCCTTCGATTGCCCTGTTTGCAGTTATCTATGAGTTTTTCAAGACTCAACTTATTTGTTGGTTAGGTTTAAAAATTAAATTGTTGGTTGTTATTGGTTTACAGGAACTTCATATTCAAGAAATACCGCATTCCCAGTCTCATCGTTTCCAGTATAAAATCTAAAAACATAGGTATCAGTATAATCCACCCTAAAGTTAAATGTAGCAGTAACCTCTTCAATAGCTTGAGCGCAGGTTTCGTTAGTGAGTACAGTCCCAACGGCTGATATCTCTCTTGTTGTTATATTTGACGCGGTTACCTCAAAACCTTCAAAAAAAGTACAGGTATCTGGTCTTAGCACAACTACATTAATCTCATAGATTTGATTGTGATCAAATGCTTCTGGAAAGTCTGCACTTACTACCTCTAAAGTGGTAAATTGAAAGTTTTCCTCGGTAGTATCTAGCGAACAACCATTAAAACTAAATAATAACGAAACGCAATAAAAAATCAAAAATGCTTTTTTCATAGGCTTCAATTTCAAAATTAAAGATGCGTTTTGCCTAGAAAGGTTGCGTCCTAAAAGACTTTTATAGTAATAACTATTCTTTTAATGTTTTAATAGCTTCCCTGATTTTTTCTTCAAGTTCTTCAGACAATTCTGGATTATCTTCTAAAAGTGCTTTTACAGCGTCACGCCCTTGACCTAATTTAGTGTCACCATAGCTAAACCAAGAACCACTCTTCTTAACTATTTCATAGGCTACCCCTAAATCAAGAATTTCTCCGACCTTAGAAATACCCTCGCCATACATAATATCGAATTCTACTGTTTTGAATGGAGGTGCAACTTTGTTCTTTACCACTTTTACACGAGTTTTATTCCCTAAAACATCACCATCTGTACTTTTAATTTGAGTAGAACGTCTAATATCTAGTCTTACAGAAGCATAGAATTTTAAAGCATTTCCTCCAGTCGTAGTTTCTGGATTACCAAACATAACTCCAATCTTTTCTCGTAATTGGTTAATGAATATAACGGTACAATGTGTTTTACTAATGGTAGAAGTAAGTTTTCTTAACGCCTGAGACATTAGTCTGGCATGAAGTCCCATTTTTGAATCTCCCATCTCACCTTCAATCTCACTCTTTGGTGTTAGTGCAGCAACAGAATCAATTATAACAATATCAATAGCGCCAGAGCGAATAAGGTTTTCAGTTATCTCTAAGGCTTGCTCACCGTGGTCTGGTTGGGAGATAATAAGATTATCAATATCAACCCCTAAATTTTTGGCATAAAAACGATCAAAAGCATGTTCTGCATCAATGAAAGCTGCAATACCTCCATTTTTTTGAGCTTCAGCAATCGCATGTAAAGTAAGGGTTGTTTTTCCTGAAGATTCTGGACCATAAATTTCAATCACCCTTCCTCTTGGATACCCACCAACACCCAATGCTAAATCTAAACCTAGAGAGCCAGAAGATATAACTTCTACATCCTCAATTACACTATCTCCGAGTTTCATTACAGCTCCTTTTCCGTAAGTTTTATCAAGTTTATCTAGTGTTAGTTTTAACGCTTTTAATTTTGCCTCGTTCTCGTTAGCCATGTTTCAAAAATTAGATGACTAAAATACCATTTCTTTTGCATTTAAAAATGACTACGCAACCTTTTTAAACGGTTTACATCTTAAGTATGACTAATTCAAATATTTATCAATAAGTTTCTCTAAATTTTTGAGACCACAGTATCGTATTTTTATCTATGAAAAAGAATATTAGTGGTCAAAGGCGCACCCGAAAGTGAGGTGCGCCTTTTTATTTAATTCTTATTTTTGCATCACTTTATAAACTTAAAATATTAGTATAGCATGCAACTGTACAATACCTTAAGTGCAAAAGAAAGGGAGAAACTAATAGAGGAAGCCGGGAAAGAACGGCTTACTATCTCTTTCTATAGATATGCACACATCAAGAACACAGAGATTTTTAGAAATCATCTTTTTATTAATTGGGAAGCCTTAGATGTTTTAGGGCGCATTTATGTTGCCAATGAAGGAATAAATGCTCAGCTTTCAGTACCTGCAGAAAATTTTGAAAACTTTAAGGCACATTTAGACAGTATTTCTTTTTTGCAAAATGTGCGAATTAATATTGCTATAGAACAAGACAATAAATCCTTTTTAAAATTGAAAGTAAAAGTGCGTCATAAAATTGTGGCAGATGGTCTTAATGATGACACTTTTGATGTTACTGATAAAGGAATTCATGTTGATGCCGAAAGATTTAATGAATTGATTGAAGACCCTGATACGGTATTAGTTGATATGCGAAATCATTATGAAAGTGAAATAGGACATTTTAAAAATGCCATTACTCCAGATGTGGATACATTTAGAGATTCTCTAGATATAATAGAAGAAGATTTAGCAGATCATAAAGAAGATAAAAAACTGGTCATGTATTGCACTGGTGGAATACGATGCGAAAAAGCAAGTGCATATTACAAGCATAAAGGTTTTAGGAATGTTTTTCAATTAGAAGGTGGTATAATAGAATATACAAGACAGGTAAATGAGAAAAATTTAGAGAATAAATTTTTAGGAAAAAATTTTGTTTTTGACTACAGACGTGGAGAACGAATTTCTGATGATGTGATTGCTAGTTGCCACCAATGTGGTAATCCATGTGATGAGCATGTAAATTGTGCCAATGAAGCTTGCCATTTGTTATTTATTCAATGTAAGGAGTGTGCAACTTTAATGAATAACTGCTGTTCAGATGCTTGCAAAGAAGTTCATGAGCTTCCTTACGAAGAACAAAAAAAGCTTAGAAAAGGGAAACATGCGAGTAATAAAATCTTTAAAAAAGGTCGCTCAGATGTTTTAAAGTTTAAAAAGTAAAGTTTATTCATCTAAGAGTTGAATAAATTTTCTCTTTTTGAATATTTTTTTAAGGCGTTTACTTCATCTTTAAAAAATGTAGCCAGAGATTGAGTCCCATATTTTAATGAAATACAATTCTCTTTTAGTGATACGGTACAAAGATTAATTGGAGTTAAATAAGGAGAAGGCTTAAACAACCTTGTTTTCCAGGTTATTAACTTCTCAATATATTTTGGGAGATGTATAATTGTAGCCGGTTTTCCAAGAGCGCTGAAAGCCATTTCGGCTATGTAGTTAGAGGTCAAAATCTCAGGACCTCCTAAACAAATTTCATTCACATTAATTTCTATAGCGTCTATGCAGGCAATCGCCAAATCTTTTAAATGTATTGGATTAAATTGTTGTTTGCCATTCCCAAAAAGGTATACTTTGCCTTTGCTCGCCATACTTAAAAAGTCAACAAAATTTACAAAAAGACCATGAGTTTTAATAATTGTATAATTAATTCCAGATTTCTTTAATTCAACTAAGAAACGTTTTCTTTCTGCTAGAACATGTGCGTTTTTCTGTAAGCTACAAACCGTAGAAAATACAAAAACAATTTTTTCGACCTTTATTTTATTGGTTTCTTGTATTAGGCGAGTGTTGTTCCTATAGCAAGTGCATAAATCATAAATGGTTGCACCTTCTATACAAGAAATAACGGTTTTCACATCACATAAATAAGATTTTAAGGAATTAGTACTATCTGTTGAATTTTTATCAGATATGGAAAATAACAATTCATCATTTCTTTTTGGATACAGATTGGTATTAAGAGCCTTAATCGGAATATTTCGATTAATTAGTTCCTCTGTTATATAATTGCCAAATAAATGCTCTGCTCCTACCAAAAGGAGAGCTTGTTTTGATTTGTTGATTTTCACTGGTTGTTAATTACCCTTAGGTTGATAAGGGCTAGTTTATTCCAATGTTAAAACTACAATCTAAATATGCAGAGAAAAACTCCAATCAGGCTTAAATGACCCGATAAGACATTCATTGTTTTCTTATGTCTGAAGGCAATATGTTATGATGTTTATAAAATGCTTTTGAAAATTTACTCACGTTTTCATAACTAAACTTTGAAGAGACTTCCTTGATTTTCAAATTTGAGTCCTTAATAACAGTATAGGCCAAGTCCATTTTTTTTTGCTGGAAAAAATTGAAAATAGAACAATCATACAAAGTTTTAAAATCCTGTTTTAGTTTTGTAGGTGAAATTTTATATTTCATAGCAATATGTTCTATACCAGGGAATTTATCATGCAATTTACCCAACAAATAATGTTCAATTTTTTCTATTTTAAAACGGTCTCGAGGTTTTAAGTTATTTGAGTTTAGGGTTTCGTTTTTTTTAAGCGATAAAAGAAATAGGGTAAAAAACTCATATGTCAATTTTTTTAATTCAAATAAGTTGGGCTTTGTAGAATTTTTAAACAGATTTGAAAACTTTTGTATTAGAGGCTCAAAACTTTTATTAGTAAGGCTATAGTTGAAAAAACCTTTGTCTTTATTTAGTAAGAATTCATTAAAACTTACGGGTATAACAAGGGATTCCATTATATTCTTTTTTAACCATGCCTCATCAAAATAAGCGATGTACATGATTTCTTTAGAATTTTTAAAATGATAATTTATATAATCTATTCGCGGTTTTGAAAATGAGATAGAGTTGTTTTGAATTTTAAAATTATTAAATTCATAAGAACCTTTATTATAGCTGTTTTCGACTAGATTAATGGACACAAAATAATAATTGACAGGCAAGAAATTATCATAAATAGGTTTAAAGGATACATTGTTTTTGTAAAACATTTCGGAGCTCATAATCCATAATCCTTTTTCTAATTCTGCATAGTGAAAATCACCTTTAACGAAAGGAGTGTCTGAGTGGAGCAATTGCCTTTCCTCATCATTCTTCATAAAAGGCATTTTGGCAAAGCTCTTAACCATTACTTCGGGAGAATTCGATAAATATGAGAGGTTAAAAAAACCATCTTTATACGTAAAAAAATATTGTTTCGATAGGTTAAACCAATTGTTTAATCTTTCTATAAGCATGGTACCAATTAGAGATTAAAATTTAAACAAAGGCTTAAAGTATAAACATATTTATTAAACTGGCACATTACTATTGAAAAGTTATTCCACCAAAATTCAACAAGTTATATTAATACATTTATAGTATATTTACTTCTAATAAATTTATGAACCCTTATTAAGAAAGTAACCAAGGTTTTTTCTTAATTCAATATATAAAATATGGGATGTAGCAGTTGTTCAACCGGCAAGGATGGGCAACCGCGGGGATGCAAGAATAATGGTACTTGTGGCACTGATGGTTGTAATAAACTCACGGTATTCGATTGGCTTTCTAACATGTCTTTGCCAAATGGGCAAAAACCTTTTGACTGTGTAGAAGTCCGTTTTAAAAATAGCAGAAAAGAATTTTTTAGAAATCCAGATGGGATTTCATTGGCAATTGGCGATGTAGTTGCGACACAAGCTAAATCTGGTCATGATGTTGGAATGGTAACCTTGACAGGAGAACTTGTAAAGGTTCAAATGAAACGCAAAAAAGTAGATGCTACTGACCAAGATTTACCTAAAATTTATAGAAAAGCTTCTCAGCGAGATATAGACATTTGGCAAAAATGTAGAGACAAAGAATCTGAGATACAAAAGCGTTCTAGGGAGATTGCTATTTCTTTAAAGTTACAGATGAAACTTAGTGATGTAGAGTTTCAGGGAGATGGTTCTAAAGCAACATTTTACTATACAGCAGAAGACCGTGTAGATTTTAGGCAGTTGATAAAAGATATGGCAAAGGCATTTTCTATACGTATTGAAATGCGCCAAATTGGTTATCGACAAGAAGCCCAGCGTTTGGGTGGAATAGGTTCTTGCGGAAGAGAACTATGTTGTTCAACTTGGTTACATGATTTTAGATCTGTGAGTACTTCTTCCGCTAGATACCAACAGTTAGCTTTAAATCCGCAGAAATTAGCAGGGCAATGTGGAAAGCTAAAATGTTGTTTAAATTATGAGTTGGATATGTATTTGGATGCGTTAAAAGATTTTCCGCCTTCAGACACTAAATTACATACCGAAAAAGGAGTGGCTTTTTGCCAGAAATCAGATATTTTTAAAGAAACACTATGGTTCTCCTATAAAAATGATTCATCTAATTGGTATGTGCTAAGTAAAGAAAGGGTTCAAGAAATACTTGAAAAGAACAAGAAGAAAGAGTCTGTAGCTAGTCTAGAGCAGTATGTTGTAGAAACTATTTCAGAAGAAAAACTAGTCTTTGAGAATGTTGTTGGACAAGACAGTCTTAATCGTTTTGATAGACCTAAGGGGAATACAAAGAAGAAAAGACCAAATAAAAAGCGAAGAAGAAATAAACAAAATGCACCAAAGAACTCTTAAAAACCTCCTATTTTGCTGTGTCTTTGTTTTTGCACTTTCATGTGAAACACAAACCGTTTATTCAGAATATTATCAATTAGACAACGGTGTTTGGAAAGTTGGTGACACGATACAATTTAAATTTTCTGAGGTTGATACTCTAGAAAAATATAATATGTTTATCAACATCAGAAATGACAATGATTTTGCATACAGCAATTTGTTTTTAATTACAGAATTTGGATACCCAAATGGAGAAGTAGTCTCTGATACTTTGGAGTATCGAATGGCGATGCCAGACGGGACTTGGCTAGGAAAGGGTATTGGAAGCATAAAAGAAAGTAAACTTTGGTATCGGGAAAACATCGTTTTTCCAGATTCAGGCGTATATAAACTTAAGGTCACACATGCAATGCGGCAGAATGGAAACGTTGAAGGTATCTCAAACCTAAACGGTTTAACAGACATTGGAGTAGAAATTACTAAAAGCACAGAATAGCTATGGCAAAAGCTACAAAAAAGAAAAGTATAGGTTTCTTTAAATTTATTAAATGGTTTTGGATTTTATTTGGTACCGGAGTAGTGCTAGTTGGACTAGTTTTTTTATTGGCTTCCTGGGAAGCTTTCGGAGAAATGCCAACTTTTGAAACCTTAGAAAACCCACAAACAAACTTAGCTACAGAGTTCATTTCTTCAGATGGGCAAACGCTGGGCAAGCTCTATTTAGATGATAATAGAACACCAGTGTCTTTTAATCAACTTCCTAAAAATTTGGTAGATGCCTTAGTAGCTACAGAAGATGCAAGATATTATGACCATGCAGGGATTGATGCTAGAGGGACATTAAGAGCTTTTGCGTATTTAGGAAAAAAAGGAGGCGCAAGTACTATTTCTCAACAGTTAGCTAGACAGTTGTTTGTTGGAATAAGAGCAAAAGACTGGACAAAATATACCCAAAAAATAAAAGAATGGGTGATTGCCACTCGTTTAGAACGTAATTATACCAAAGAGGAGATTATTGCAATGTATCTTAACATTTATGATTTTGGATATGCTGCAGATGGTATTCGTTCCGCTGCTAGAATTTATTTTGGGAAAGAACCAAATGAATTAAGGATAGAAGAATCTGCAATGTTAGTAGGGATGCTTAAAAATTCTTCGTTGTTTAATCCCTTAAGAAGAGAAGAACTTGTCTTTAATCGTAGAAATACGGTTTTAGGACAAATGGCCAAATACGATTACATAACAGAACAGGAAAAAGATTCTTTACAAAAGCTAAAAATGGACTTGAATTTTAGTCCAGAGTCCCACAAAGAAGGATTGGCTACTTATTTAAGGATGTACCTGCAACAGAGTTGGCTTAAGAAATGGATTAAAGAAAACAAAAAGCCAGATGGTGAGGCTTATAATATGTATTTAGATGGGCTAAAAATCTATACTACCATAGATTCTAGAATGCAGAAAAATGCAGAAGATGCTGTTGTTGCACACATGAAAAAATTGCAAGCCGAATTTTTTGTTCAAAACACAAAGGAACGTAACCCTACAACTCCATTTTTAGATTTAGAGAAGTATGAGATAGATAATATAATGGAGCGTGCTATTAAGACATCCCTACGTTGGAAAGCATTAAAAGCAGAAGGAAAATCAGAAAATGAGATAAGGGCTTCTTTTAAGAAGAAAATCAATATGACGGTTTTTGATTGGAATAGTGATTCTTATGAGAAAGATACCGTGATGACACCAATGGATTCTATTCGTTACTATAAAACTTTTTTACGTACAGCCATGATGTCTATGGAACCACAAACAGGTCATGTAAAAGCATGGGTGGGTGGTTCAGATTACAAGCACTTCCAGTATGATAATGTAATTCAAGGAGCAAGGCAAGCGGGATCTACTTTTAAACCTTTTGTATATGCAGCAGCAATAGATCAACTAAGATATTCACCTTGTGATTCTTTGCCAGACACACAGTATTGTATAGAGGCTGGAAAGCATGGAAATATGGAATCATGGTGCCCAAAAAATTCAGATGGGAAATATTCTGGTAAGAATAGGACACTTAAGAATGCATTAGCAAATTCTGTAAATACAATTACGGCAAGGTTAATAGATCAAGTTGGACCAGGTTCTGTAGCAAGAATTGCAAAAAGTATGGGCATTACTCGCGAGATATTAGAAGTGCCAGCAATCGCCCTAGGTGTACCAGAAATGAATGTATTTGAAATGGTTGGGGCTTATGGCACATTTGCTAATCAAGGCGTTTATGTAAAGCCTGTTGTTGTTACTAGGATAGAGGATAAATATGGTACCGTCTTGTATGAATATGTTCCCGAGACTAAAGATGTACTAAGCAAAGACGTTTCATATGCGATGGTAAATTTAATGGAGGGAGTTACTCAGGGAGGCTCTGGTACCAGACTTAGAACAGTTGGGCATAATAAATGGAAACCAGAATATGATGAAATAATTACAGGATATCCTTATGAATTAACAAATCCTATTGCCGGAAAAACAGGTACAACACAAAACCAAAGTGACGGTTGGTTTATGGGTATGGTACCCAATTTAGTTACTGGCGTATGGGTTGGTGGCGAAGATCGCGCAACACATTTTAAGTCGATAAGATATGGTCAAGGTGCGGCAATGGCTTTGCCAATATGGGGACTTTATATGAAAGCTAATTATGCTAATGAAGAATTGGGCGTTTCCAAAGAAGCTTTTGAAAAACCTAGTAATCTATCCATAAATGTAGATTGTACTAAGGTAATAAAGGAGATGAAAGATGATTTGGATACCGAGGATGATCTTGATGATTTGGATTTTTAATACCAAGAGATGATAAAAAAAGTAGTTTCTAGTGTTTCTGAAGCTTTGCATGGAGTGCAAGACGGAATGACTTTTATGCTGGGCGGTTTTGGTCTTTGTGGAATTCCTGAGAATGCGATTGCAGAACTGGTACAGTTAGGAATAAAAGATATCACCTGCATCTCCAATAATGCAGGGGTGGATGATTTTGGACTAGGCCTACTACTCCAAAAACATCAAATAAAAAAAATGATTTCTTCCTATGTTGGAGAAAACGATGAGTTTGAACGTCAAATGTTAAGTGGAGAACTCGAAGTAGAACTTACTCCTCAAGGAACACTTGCAGAAAAATGTAGAGCTGCACAAGCAGGATTTCCGGCTTTTTATACGCCAGCAGGTTATGGAACAGAAGTAGCAGAAGGAAAAGAAACAAGGGAGTTCGATGGTAAAATGTATGTGCTTGAGCCTGCATTTAAGGCAGACTATTCTTTTGTTAAAGCTTGGAAAGGTGACGAAGCAGGGAACTTAATCTTTAAAGGAACTGCTCGTAATTTTAACCCCTCTATGTGCGGTGCCGCGACTATTACAGTAGCTGAGGTAGAAGAGTTAGTTCCAGCAGGTAGTTTAGACCCAAACGAAATTCATATTCCTGGAATATTTGTGCAACGAATTTTTCAAGGAGATAAGTATGAAAAACGAATAGAACAGCGAACGGTGCGTACTCGTACGGCATAAATTATTTAATTTACTAATCTAACAATGGTTAAAAAAGATAATCCTGTAGTTGATAAATCAATCAACTTTGCACTTATGGTTATTGAATTTTGTGAGTTGTTAGAGAAAGAGAGAAAATTTGTAGTTGCCAATCAGCTTTTAAAATCGGGAACAAGTATTGGAGCAAATGTTCATGAGTCTCAAAATGCTGAAAGTAGAGCAGACTTTATACATAAAATGAAGATTGCCCTAAAAGAATTGGAAGAAACTAAATACTAGCTTACTTTATGTGAAAGTGCTAAAACTTACCCTTTTAATATAGATTTAAAAAACAGTATTAATGAACTTGGGTTAATAATGTATAAGATAGTAAGTACAAGCAAGAAAAATCAAATGAGATGTCAGAAGTGATTTTCAATATTATTACATTATATTTTGATAAATTATTACATTGATTATGCTCGATAAAAACGGAATCGCCAAGCGAATAGCACAAGAAGTACAAGATGGGTATTATGTCAACCTCGGCATAGGTATTCCAACCCTAGTTGCCAATTTTGTGCGAGATGATATTAGTGTAGAATTTCAGAGTGAGAATGGCGTGCTTGGTATGGGTCCTTTTCCTTTTGAAGGGGAAGAAGATGCAGATGTTATTAATGCAGGTAAACAGACCATTACGACACTACCTGGAGCTTCTTTTTTTGATTCGGCTATGAGTTTTTCGATGATTAGAGGTAAACATGTAGACCTTACTATTTTAGGTGCGATGGAAGTAGCTGAGAATGGTGATATTGCCAATTGGAAAATCCCTGGGAAGATGGTAAAAGGTATGGGTGGCGCAATGGATTTAGTCGCATCTGCTGAAAATATCATTGTAGCTATGATGCATACCAATAAGGCTGGAGACTCAAAACTACTAAAGAGATGTAGTCTCCCTCTAACAGGTGTTGGTTGTGTTAAGAAGATAGTTACCAATATGGCTGTATTGGAGATTACAGATGACGGGTTTAAATTATTAGAGAGAGCACCAGGAGTAACAGTAGAAGAAATTAATAGAGCAACAGAAGGTAGATTAGAGGTTAAAGGTGACATTCCAGAAATGGCAATTTAAGACTAATTAAAGCCATAAAACATACTAGTCGTTCTATTGACAACAACCTAATTCAAATTCACAACATAAATTTTAACTATTAATAGTTATAGTTTAGTTTTGATTTTAGAAAATATTTACCCAAATTAACCACTTAAAATTTACCCCATGACATCAGAATTTAACCATATGCCTATTGAAGAAGAAATCAAGGTATATCGTAATGATTTTTATGCTGGCTTTGCACTTTTAGTAAAAAAGCTTTTTATGTTATAAAACTCATTCAATTGTTAAGAAAAAGCCTGGCATGCCAGGCTTTTTTAATGGACTAAATTTAAAATAGCAGTCTGTTTAAAATATTAAAATTAGAAAAGGGCGGTATCAATGATACCGCCTTTTTTCATTATTCCTATTTACATTACATTAGTTTTATGAAACTGAATTTTCAAAAATGTTGCGAGAAAGATGTAAAGGTTCTTTCAAAAATTTCTCGAGAAACTTTCATCGATGCTTTTGAAAAACAAAATGACCCAACTGATTTTAAGAATTATATTAGTAAAGCATTTTCATTGGAGGCCATACATAAAGAACTATGTAATACAGCCTCTCACTTTTTCTTTATCTATATAGATAAAAAACTTATTGGATATTTTAAATTGAATGAGTTTGATGCGCAAACTGAACTAAAAGAGAAGAAAGGAATAGAGTTAGAACGCATTTATATCATAAAAGAATATCAAGGAAAAAGCCTTGGGAGTGAAGCCCTTTTAAAGATTCTGGAAATGGTAATTAAAAAAGATAAGGAATATATTTGGCTCGGAGTATGGGAACATAATTTGGATGCTATTCGGTTTTACAAAAGGCATGGCTTCATTAAATTTGATACGCATCCATATTATATTAGTAGTGATAAGCAAACAGATTGGTTAATGAGAAAAGAATTATAATATGAATAAATTTAGTCTTAGTTGTATACTAGTAGTATTGATTTTTAATTTTAGTATTTCACAAGAATACTATTTTCCAGAACGAAATGAAGTTTGGAAAGAAGAGGCTACGGATAAGTTTAAAATTGATCAAGAAAAACTTAATGAAGCAGTTCAGTTTGCAATAGAAAACGAATACTCAGGTTCAAAAGACCTACGTATTGCTATTTTAAAAGGGTTTGAAAGAGAGCCTTTTCATGAAATCTTAGGACCTACAAAAAAACGAGGAGGCCCCGCAGGGATGATTTTAAAGAAGGGCTATTTGGTAAGCTCTTGGGGTGATACTAAAAGGGTAGATATGACTTTTAGCGTGACTAAGAGTTTTCTTTCTACGGTTGCAGGTTTAGCTGTTGACCAAAATTTAATTGCGGATGTTAAGGATAAGGTTGGAACCTATATTTGGGATGGCACTTTTAAAGGTGACCATAATTCAAAAATAACTTGGGAACATTTGCTACAACAAAATTCTGCTTGGTCAGGAGAGCTTTGGGGAGGAAAAGATTGGGCAGATAGACCACCAAGAGAGGGTGGGATAGACGATTGGAAGTTTGAAAAGCCAAAAGAGCCTGGCACCGTTATGGAATATAATGATGTTCGTGTAAATGTTTTGGCGTATTCTTTAACTCATATATGGAGACAGCCAGTACCAAAGGTTTTAAAAGAAAATTTAATGGATAAAATAGAGGTCTCAACAACATGGCGCTGGCATGGATATAATCATGCTTGGACAGAAATTGATGGGATAAAAATGAAGTCCGTTACTGGTGGAGGGCATTCTGGAGCAGGACTGTTTATTTCTACCGAAGATATGGCTCGTTTTGGACTTCTATTTCTAAACGATGGCAGATGGAAAGACGAGCAATTAATTAGTAAAGAATGGATTACAAAAGCCATTGAACCTTCAGCGCCAAATGTAAACTATGGTTATATGTGGTGGCTTAATAAAAAAGGAAGTCGTCATTGGGAGGGTCTTTCAGAAAACATATACTATGCTGCTGGCTTTGGAGGCAATTTTATTGTGATTGATAAGGAGAATGATTTGGTCGTAGTCACCCGCTGGCTAGAGCCTAATAAAATAGGAGAGTTTATGAGGAAAATAGCACTTGCAGGTAAATAGTAAAATTTGCTACTATAACTTCAATATATTATCCATAAATATAATATCCCCCTCAGCTTGCAATTTTTTTGCAATGCTATTTTCGAACGCTGTGTAAATCAAAAGTGAGATAGCTTTAGAATTTGCCTTTGTTAGACTATTAGTCCTATAAATAACATCGCGTATAGTTGAAAAGCTAACATTACTTCTGATAGCGACATTAGCAAAATCATCTTTTGAGATATAACGTCGCAAGATTATGGATAACTTTTCACTAATGGGTTTTCCATAATCCTCTTCGAGAAATATATTCTCACTTTTAATGATCATACCACAGTTTTTTAGTAGACCCATACAATTGATTAAGAACACTTTATATATTAAAACAACAGATCAATCCCTATTTCTCTATATTTGTTTGTAATCCAATTACAGATAAATACGTATTTATTACATAAAATAAATTAATGCGCAATAATATTACACAATTTACGATATTATGTTTATATTAAAGCAACTGAGGCGTAAAAAAAATATTAGTCAAACAGATTTGGCCAAAGAAATCGGGGTAAGCTTGCGTACAATACAGCTTTATGAGAAGAGAGAAGCAAACATCCCAATCAAGAATCTTAATAAAATAGCGACTTTTTTTGATCTAAGTATTGCAGAATTGTATTTGTATGAAGTTAATGAGGAAGAATTAATGTATTCTAAAAAAAGAGCATTTTCCCGCTATGGGAATATCTTTTACCCATTGGAATATGGTAAGTTCTTAATTATGGCGCCCTTACTTGCTGTTGAACAACAAAAAGGATTTGTAGGTAGTGGTGCTGATAAGGATAGTTTAAAGGATACTTTTCAAATAGGTTTTATAGTAGACTTTATTGAAGATGGAGCCTATTTAGCCTTTGAAGTCAGTGGTGATTCAATGAATGATGGTACTTTGGAAGCCATTCCAAATAAAACGATTGTTTTAGGTTTATTGGTTGATGCAAATGAAATGGATGCTGTATTGAACAAAATAGCTATTGTAGTATGTAAGGATAGGATTATCTGTAAACGAATTACAGGATATAATGCTAGGAAAGAGACCATCTATTGCGAAAGTTTAAACAAATCTCCTGAATACAGTAATTTCGAAGTACAAATTTCTGATATTATTGAAGTATATCATGTTGTTAAAAAACAGATGACTGCTTAAATATTGTTAATTACTTCAGCAGCTGTATTCAAAGTTTCTACGGTTTTTGCAAAGCAGAATCTCAGTTGATGGTTGTCCGCGTTGTTTAAATTAAATACTGATAACGGAATGCTAGCAATTTTATGCTCTGTGATTAGTCGTTTTGAAAATGCTATATCACTTTCCGTTGTGATATTAGAATAATCAACCACCTGAAAATAAGTGCCAGCAGAAGGTGTAAATTTAAACCGAGAAGACGCTATAGCTTTTAAAAAATAGTCCCGCTTTTCCTGATAAAAATTATTTAATTCTAGATAGTGGTTTGGTTTTTTTAAATAGTTGGCAATACCTTTCTGCATGGGATGGTTAATACAGAACACATTGTATTGATGCACTTTTTGAAACTCTTCCATTAAGGCTTTTGGACCAGCAATATAGCCTAACTTCCATCCAGTAACATGAAAAGTCTTTCCAAAAGAAGCGCATAGTAAACTGCGATTTGCCAAGTCTGGATATTTTGCTACACTTTCATGGGATTGCTTATCAAAGACAATATGTTCATAGACTTCATCGCTTAATAAAATGATATTAGTGTCTTTTAGGATTTTAGAAAGCTCACGCATATCTGATGAAGAGAAAATAGTTCCACTAGGGTTATGCGGAGTATTTATGATAATCATTTTAGTTTTATCCGTAAGCTTGGATTTAAACTCCTCCCAATTCACTTTAAAACCTTTTCCTCCTAATTGTAGTGGTACTATTTTCCCCCCAACTAGTTCAATAGCCGGTTCGTAACAATCATAAGCTGGTTTTAGGACAATTACTTCATCATCAGTTCTTACAAAAGCTGCTATAGCTGTAAAAATGGCTTGTGTTGCACCAGCGGTTATGGTAATTTCATGTTTTGGATGGTAAGCTTTGTTATAAAGGGTTTCAATCTTTTCAGCGATAATCTCCCTGAGAGAATAAATGCCTTGCATTGGAGCATACTGGTTAAGACCATTTTTCATAGCCTCATCAACCAACTGCAATAACTTAGGGTCCGCACCAAAATTTGGAAACCCTTGAGATAAGTTTACGGCATTATGTTCATTCGCCAATTTCCCCATAACAGTAAAAATTGTAGTACCAACATTTGGTAATTTGGAATTATGCTGAATCATGATTCTTAAAATGCTTAAAGACTGAATTTAAGCATTCTTAGAGTAAGAATATAATCTTGGATGTTGTATTTTATGCTTAGTCGTATGCCTGGTAAATAACAACAAGATTATCTGCTAAGTTGTCTACATTTAAGGTAAATCCATTTAGATTGAAAGAAATAACTGAAGCAGTTGTCAAGCCTAGAGAATCACCGTTCTGATTACCATACCTGACACCAATACAGTGAGCGCTAGAGGCGTATCTAGAAATATCATTTATAGAATTACCTGAACCACCTACATAGATGTTTTGCTGAATTATAGTTCCGCTATCATCGCGTGCAAAACCATTAGAAGTACCAAAAGAGTTAGATATACCAGAGTTGTTATTATTTGTACCGTTATCAGAATTTAGATTTAGGGTTTCCACATTTGCATGAGCCACAAAACTTATTTGTGATGGTTGAAAGGGTATTCCTGTTATAGTTTGGTTACCAGTTGCTGATATAATAAAGACGCCCATATAAGCCGATCCTATATTATTGGTAACTTCACTCCAAATTGCACCATTAAAAGTGTATAATTTATCTGTGTCTGTTGCATATGCAAAAGCTCCTTCTAATGCATCAGTAATTGCTGTAATCTCTGAAAGAGTTCCGGTTGGAATACCCATTACAGAGTTGGCATCTATTTGACTAAAGCTAGACGTAGAAATAAATAATAGGATTAGTACTCTAACAAAATAATTTTTTAGCATTCTATCAGGATTGGGGGATTTATATAAAACAAAAAACCCATCAATTTATTGTTGATAGGCTTTCAAAGGTTATAAGAATTAAGATATATTATCCCTTAATATTTGCTGCTAAATATTCTCTATTCATACGGGCAATATTCTCTAATGAAATTCCTTTAGGGCACTCAACTTCACATGCTCCAGTATTGGTACAATTACCAAAACCTTCTAAATCCATTTGGCGAACCATATTTTGCACACGATCTGTAGCCTCAACTTGGCCTTGTGGTAATAAGGCAAACTGAGAAACTTTTGCTGAGGTAAAGAGCATTGCACTGGCATTTTTACATGCTGCCACACATGCACCGCAACCAATACATGTAGCTGCATCCATAGCTGCATCAGCATCATGTTTATCAATTGGAATGGCATTGGCATCAACTGTATTTCCAGAAGTATTTACAGATATAAAACCACCTGCTTGTTGTATACGATCAAAAGAACTTCTATCAACAATTAAATCTTTGATCACTGGAAAAGCTTTCGCTCTAAATGGCTCTATAACTATAGTATCTCCATCATTGAATTTACGCATATGCAATTGACAGGTAGTCACTAGCCTATCTGGACCATGAGGTTCACCATTTATTTGCAAAGAACAAGTTCCGCAAATACCTTCTCTACAATCGTGATCAAACTCGACGGGTTCTTCTCCTTTAGTAATTAATTCTTCATTTAAAATGTCTAGCATTTCTAAAAAAGACATATCGCCTTCCACACCGTCAAGGGTGTATTCAACCATTTTACCTTTTGAGTTAGCATCTTTTTGTCTCCAAATTTTTAAATTTAACTTCATATCATAGCAATTATTTATAGGAGCGTGTTTTTAATTCAATGTTTTCGTATTTCAAAGTCTCTTTATGAAGCTTGGCATCTTTAGGTTCTCCCTTATATTCCCATGCAGAAACAAATTTGAAATTTTTATCGTCACGTAAAGCTTCGCCTTCAGGAGTTTGGTATTCTTCACGGAAATGCCCTCCGCAAGATTCGTTTCTTGTTAAGGCATCTTTTGCGAATAACTCACCCAATTCTAAGAAGTCTGCAACACGACCTGCTTTTTCCAATTCTTGGTTTTTAGCATTACTATCTCCAGGAATCTTAACATTTTCCCAGAAGTCTTTTCGCAGTTCAGAGATTTCAGCTATGGCTTCTTTTAACTCTTTTTCATTACGAGACATTCCACATTTGTTCCACATTATTTTACCTAACCGCTTATGGTAATAATCAACGGAATGTTCGCCTTTACCAGACATCAATTTTTCCATTCTATCTCGAACATCTTTTTCTGCAGCTTCAAACTCAGGACTATCTGTAGAAATGGGACCTGTTCTAATATCGTCAGATAAATAATCTCCAATAGTATAAGGAAGTACAAAATAACCATCGGCTAAACCTTGCATTAAAGCAGAAGCTCCCAATCTATTTGCGCCATGATCACTAAAGTTAGCTTCTCCAGCTGCATAACATCCAGGGATTGTTGTCTGTAAATTATAATCAACCCAAAGTCCCCCCATAGTATAGTGTACTGCAGGGTAAATCATCATTGGCGTTTTGTACGGATTTTCGTCTACGATTTTCTCGTACATCTGAAAAAGGTTTCCGTATTTAGCTTCGATGATTTCCTCTCCCAATTTTATTAAAGTTGCTTCATCAGCACCTTTCATACCAGAAGTGAGCGCCTTTTCTTTTCCATAACGTTTTATTGCAGCAGAGAAATCTAGGTAAACTGCCTCACCTGTTTTATTAACCCCAAAACCAGCATCACAGCGTTCTTTTGCAGCACGGGAAGCCACATCACGAGGCACTAAGTTTCCAAAAGCAGGATACCTACGTTCCAAGTAATAATCACGTTCTTCTTCCGCAAGTTGCGTCGGTTTTAATTTTCCTTCTCGTATAGCTATGGCATCTTCTTTTCTTTTGGGAACCCAAATACGACCGTCATTACGCAAAGATTCTGACATCAACGTTAATTTTGATTGATGCTCGCCTGAAACTGGAATACAAGTAGGATGAATTTGTGTGAAGCAAGGATTCGCCATAAAAGCTCCTCTTTTATGAGCTCTCCAAGCAGCCATCACATTACTTCCCATAGCATTAGTAGACAAGAAGAATACATTTCCATACCCACCAGTTGCTAAGACTACAGCGTGTGCGGAGTGCCTTTGAATTTCACCAGAAACTAAATCACGTGCTATAATACCACGGGCTTTTCCATCAACCAAAACTAAATCCATCATCTCATGACGATTCATAGATTTAATTTTCCCTCTATTTATTTGGCGATTCATTGCAGAATAAGCACCCAACAATAGTTGCTGTCCAGTCTGTCCTTTGGCGTAAAAAGTTCTTGAAACTAATACGCCACCAAAAGAACGATTGTCTAAAAGACCTCCATATTCACGAGCAAAAGGAACACCTTGCGCTACACATTGGTCAATAATATTAACAGATTCCTGTGCTAAACGATATACATTTGCCTCTCTAGAGCGGTAATCACCTCCTTTTATGGTATCGTAAAATAATCGGTATGGGCTATCCCCATCACCTTGGTAATTTTTTGCTGCGTTAATACCTCCTTGCGCTGCAATAGAATGTGCACGCCTAGGAGAATCTTGGTAGCAGAAAGTTTTAACGTTATAACCAAGTTCTGCCAAAGTAGCGGCTGCAGAACCACCTGCCAAACCAGTACCAACAACGATAATATCTATATTTCGTTTGTTAGCAGGGTTAACTAGATTAATGTCATTTTTATGTTTAGTCCATTTTTCGGCCAACGGCCCTTCAGGAACTTTAGAATCCAATACTCCCATAATTAATGTGTTATTGGGTTAAGGTGGTGGTACAATGCAATAAAAGCAAAGCCTAACGGAATTACCACCGCAAAGATTTTAGCAAATGTTTTAATAGCTGGTGTGTATTTGTTGTTCACACCCATACTTTGGAATGATGATGCAAAGCCGTGCCATAAATGAAGACTCAGCAAAACAAATGAGATTACGTAAATAACGGTTCTCCAGAAAGGAGCAAATTTCTCTACAGTTTCTTCATAATATCTTGTTGGGTTTTCAGGAAGCATATCTACATATTTGTAGCTCATTTCATGAATCCAAAAATCGTAGAAATGAAGCCCTAAAAATGCAAGGATTACTAAACCAGTGTATATCATATTCCGTGACACCCAAGGTGTATTAGCACTGCCTTTATATTTAACGTAACTTATTCCTCGGGCATTTCGATTTTGTATCTCTAAAATAAACCCCATCACAAAATGGATGATTACCCCAGCGATAAGGATAGGCTGAAGCAGATATTGCACCAAAGGATTATAGCCCATAAAATGAGACCATGTATTAAATGTTTCTGGGTCAATAACAGAAGTAATATTGATGGTAAAATGTTGTGCCAAGAAAAAGACTAGAAAAAGACCTGAAAGTGCCATCACTACTTTTCTGGCCAGCGAAGATTTAATCAATCCACTCATTTGTTAGTTTTTTAACATTACAAAGTTACGGTACGGGCAAGTTATTAACAACTTTTACAACGTTTTCGTATTTTATTTATAATCAGTTTAAGTGAAGGTTATGAATTGTTTAAAGTATAACTTTTTTGTTCGCATAATAACATCAAAAAATTAAACAAAATAAATTTAAATCACTATTTTTTGTATAGTCGTTTTAAAAATAAAAAACACTTTCGTGTCAAATCAAAAAATTTTGAACGATATTGACAAGGTATATAATTTGCTTTTTATAGGTATGGATATCGCCCTCTTGTCGGTAAGTCTAAATGTACATTCTACCAGAAGAATTGCTGAAGAAGCTGAAAATTTAGGTCACTATGTAGAACTTATTGACCATACTAAATGCTCTGTAAAACTTGGGGATGGTAAACCAAAAATATTTTTGGGAGAGGAGGATGTAACCAATGAATTTGATGCGATAATCCCCCGAATAGGTACAAAAGTAACTCGGCATGGTGCAGCTATTGTAAAGCAATTTGAAATGAATGGTGTATTTAGCACCGCTCGCTCTTTAGGGATTACCAGAGCAAGAAATAAGGTACGCACCCTTCAGATTATGGCTCGAAAAGGAATTCCTATTCCCGAAACCTTGTTTTCTATAAATCCTGATAACATCGCCGAACAGATACGAATTTTGGGTGGTGCACCGGTCATCATTAAAATTCAGGAGGGTACGCAGGGGATGGGGGTTATTTTGGCAGAAACCAAAAAGTCTGCAAAGTCTATCATCGACACTTTTTACAAAATGGATACTAGCATTTTATTGCAGCGTTATGTTGAAGAAGCCAATGGAGAAGATATTAGAATTATAGTTGTGGGCAATAAGGTTATAGCAAGTATGAAACGCTCTAGCGAAATAGAAGAGTTTCGTTCTAACGTGCATCGGGGTGGAAAAACGGAAGAAGTAGAGATTACACCAAGAGAAAAATACATTGCTCTTAATGCAACAAAATATTTAGGCTTAGGAGTTTCCGGTGTGGATTTAATGCGCTCTAAGAATGGACCAGTTTTATTGGAAGTAAACGCTTCTCCTGGATTAAAAGGAATAGAAGGTGCAACGGGGGTAAACGTTGCAAAACACATCATTCAATTTGTAGAAAAAAATGCCTTTAGAAGAAGAAAATAAAATATTAAAAATCAATGGTGATGAAATAAAACCAGGGGAAAATAAGCTGGTAAGAATTCAAATTTCACGTTTGCCGACAGGAACTCTAATTGATATTCCTGTTCATGTTTTTAATGCTAAAAAACCAGGACCAACAGTTTTACTTCAGGCGGGTCTTCATGGCGATGAAATTAATGGTGTAGAAACCTTGCGAAGAATGTTGGAGAAAAATGATTTTAAACTTGAAAAAGGTGCCGTTATTGTAGTTCCAATTTTGAATATTTTTGGATTCATCCACTTTTCTAGAGATGTGCCCGATGGTAAAGATGTGAACAGAAGTTTTCCTGGTACAAAATCTGGCTCTTTAGCCAGCAGAATGGCCTATCATTATACCAATGAGATTTTACCACAGGTAGATTTTGGAATCGATTTACATACAGGTGGAGGACAGCGACATAATTATCCACAAGTACGTTATACCGCCGAAGATAAAACAAGTAAAAAAATAGCAGAAATTTTTAATGCCCCACTCTATTTTGCTTCAAAATTGATTTCGGGTTCTTTTCGAAAAGCGGCCTTTAATATGCAAAAACCTATGGTCGTTTATGAAGCTGGAGAAAGTATGCGCTTTGATGAATTCTCGATACAAACCGCCATTGCGGGAATCAAGAATGTACTTTGCGATTATGGGATGTTGACCAACTCCAAATCAACACGAAAAGAGATGGTTCATTTACAGACTACACGATGGGTGAGGGCGTCAAGGGCTGGGATGTTTATTCCGGAAGTTGAGAACGGTGTTGCCATAAAAAAAGGACAGACGCTAGGAGTCATTACCGATACTTTTGCAAAAAGAAGCAAAAAGATACTAGCTCCTTTAGATGGTTATATGTTTTGCATAAATCACCAAGCAGTGATTAATCAAGGAGATGCATTATTTCATGTGGGGCGATAATATTAGTTATTACTTTTTCAAAAGCCAATTTGCCTTAACAGTATTTTAACCCATTTCAGGATAATGATTAAAATTTTACACGACTTAAGTGAGTAAATATTATAATTATGTCACTTACACAAACATTGTTGGACTATAACAAAAAGAGTAGGGGAAGAATTCCTGCGGCTAATTTGGCTATTATGGATGCGGCTACCCAAGCCTTGGTAAATGAAAATATTATAAGCAATAGTATAAAAAAAGGAGATGTACTTCCAGTAACTGAATTTGTTAATGCGAAAGGAAAAAAATTAGACCTTGGTAAACTATTGGATAATGGACCATTGGTTATTTCTTTTTATCGTGGTGGATGGTGCCCATATTGTAATTTTGAGCTCAGAGCTTTACAACAGATTTTACCAGAGCTAAAGGAGTTGGGGGCAAATTTGGTCGCGATAACACCAGAGACACCAGATAATTCACTTACTACTACAGAGAAAAATGAAATTGCTTTTGATGTGCTTACGGACTATGATAATTCGTATGCAAGAGAGCTTGGTCTAGTGTTTAAAATGCCACAGGCCCTACAAGAAGTATACAATTCTTTTGGTATTGATATAGAAGCCCATAATGAAAATTCAAATTTTGAACTGCCTATGCCTGCAACGTTGGTGGTTGATTCAAATAGAGAAGTGTTGTATTCTTTTGTTAATGAAGATTATACTAAAAGAGCTGATACCACGGCCATTTTAGAAGCTGTAAAGCAATTACAATTAGCTTAAATTAATTGTAGATTTTAATGTAAAAGTCTAAGTAAGAACTTACTTGGGCTTTTTTATTTCTCCATGTTTTTAAGTTGAATACCCAATGCTTTGGTGGATAATTGTACTTCAATCAAAGATAGAATTAGGGATATCATTAAAAAGACCAGACTAATTCCAAAGATGATATTTGCCCATACTTCTAACTCCACATAAACCAGAAACATGGTAACCGCTGCCAACAAAAAACTTACGATGGCTGTAGCCTGCATATTTTTAATGATATCTAATCTTTTCCGTAGTTGTTCTATCTGTTTTTTTAGTGGTGTAGTAGCGTCGTTTGAATACTGCCCGTGAAGATTTCGAATTAGGGCTGCAATAGCCAAATACCGAGCGTTGTAAGCTAGCATGGTTAAAGAAATAGCCGGAAATAGTAATGCAGGAATGCTAAGGGTCAATTGCATTTACTCTATTTCAAATTCGATTGTTTCTTTTTTGCCATTACCAGAAACCTCAATGGTATACTTCCCTTTTGGCAAATAAGTTTTCCCATTTTTAGCCTCTGTCAATCTCATCTTATTCTTTTTAAGAAAATTACTTTTACCCTTTTTGGTGAAGGCAACATCATAAGACAAAATATTCAGTCCTTTAGTAGCTTCAATTTCCGTAGTGCTTACTTCAATTCCATCTAATGTTTTAACCGCTGCCGAACACGTTCCAGGTTTTGAGCAATAGAAAGTCACATCCAATCCTGGCGTCTGTGGTTTGCCCCAACTGCTCCAACTACTTCCCCAACGTTTAGAATGTTTTATAGTATCAACTCCAAAAACATACAAATCTTCAGCCATGATTCCAGAATTCATTTTTTGAAGCTTAGAGATATCCGCCTTGTAAATACTGCGACCATGCGTACCAACTAGTAGATGCTTGGCTTTGGGCTGAATCACCAAATCATGTACGGCGACATTGGGCATTCCGCTTTGAAATAATTCCCATGATGAACCTTGATTAAAAGAAACATAAAGTCCGTTATCCGTACCAACAAACAATAAGTTTTCATTTTCTGGGTCTTCCACCAAAGCATTAACTGGTGAAGTGGGAATGTTATTTGAAATGTTTTTCCAGGTCTTTCCGTAGTCATTACTCATATAAACGTAAGCAGTAAAATCATCAAAACGGTAGCCATTCAATGTGGCATAAACACGTTCTTTTTTGTGTTTTGAAGCGGCTACTTCACTTATCCATAAATTTTTTGGCAGCGATGTTGAAATTTGCTCCCAACTACCTCCAGCATTTTTTGAAACCTGAACCAAACCATCATCACTACCAGTATATAACAAACCAAATTTAAACGGCGATTCTGAGATTGTTGTTATGGTGCCATAGGCAACATTACCTGTTTTTCCACCTTGAGTTAAGTCATCTGAAATTGCTTCCCACTCATCACCCTGGTTCAACGATCGGTGTAATTTATTTCCACCCAAATACAGAATATCCTGATTGTGAGATGACAACAAGATTGGGGTTTGCCAATTAAAACGGTATGGTGCTTCGCCTAACTCGTGCTTAGGCTGAATACGTGTTTGTTTATTTTTTGCTAAGTCTAAACGGTAGTAATTCCCAAATTGAAAACCTGTATACACAATATTTGAATTTCGGTTATCAATCTGTACCTGCATGCCATCGCCACCCATAATCATTTCCCATGGGTTTTTACCAGATTGCTGCCAACGGTTGTTTTCTTCTGAAGTGTGAGCCCCTTTCCAAACACCATTATCTTGGAGACCTCCATAAACATTATACGGTTTTTCGTTATCTACATTTATGGCGTAGAATTGACCAACGGTCGGTGAGTTCTTCTTCACCCAAGTACCGCCATCATCGTAAGTGATATTAACACCACCATCGTTTCCATTAATCAAGTGCCCAGGTCTTTTAGGATTAATCCATAGCGCATGATGGTCTGCATGTACATTCTCTTTGCCAATTGAAGTAAAGGTGTTTCCACCATCGTTAGACATAATTAATGGGACCCCAGCCAAATAAATTTTGTCTTTATTGGAAGGGTCTACACGTACCTGCGCAAAGTAATACCCATAACTGTAGAAAAGGTCATCAATATAGTTTTGATTCATTTTTTTCCAGGTTTTTCCGGTGTCATCGCTTCGATACACTTCCGCTCCTATAACTGGCGTATCGAACAAAGCAGAATTTGCATTCTCGAGATACTTGGCCAAATCAGCTGGTTTTACGGCACCATCTTTAACCATATTTTTTACGTTTTCTGCACGGTACTTTTCTTGAAAACCATTTGTTTTAAGATAAGTATTCAGCTTTTTGTTGTCCAATGCCAGAAGTGTTTTTGTGGACATCGTTTTAAAATCGTCTTTTGTCAACTCGTCAGAAGACTTTTTCTTTTTTCCATCAGACTCGCGTCTAAACTGACTATCATGTACTGCATAAACCGTAGTATCATCAAAAACAGCCAAACCTATTCGGCCTACGCCACTACCAGTAGGAAAACCGCTTTCCGCAGTAGTTGAAAGTTCCCAAGTTGAGCCTCCGTCTTCACTCTTATAAATTCCTGAGCCCGAACCGTTACCAGTAAAATTCCAGGCTTTACGGTCTTTTTGCCAAGCTGCAGCATATTGTATATTAAAATTATAAGGTGAACTAGCCACATCGATAATGCCGGTTTCATCATTAACAAACAAGGTTTTGTTCCATGACTTTCCACCATCTGTTGTTTTATAAATTCCGCGTTCTTGGTTCTTTGAATACAGGTGACCGGTTACACCAACAACAACTTCATTTGGGTTGTTTGGATTAATGATAATTCTGCCAATATGATGAGAATCTCTTAAACCCATATTTTCCCAGGTTTTACCTTTATTGGTGGATTTTAAAATTCCGATACCAGCGTATGATGAACGCGATGAATTATTCTCTCCTGTACCAACCCAAATAGTTCCGTTTTTCCAATCCACAGCAATCTCACCAATATTCTGTGTTTGTGAATTATCCAAAATAGGTTCAAAAGAGATACCATTAGAGGTTGTATGCCACAATCCACCAGAAGCGTAAGCAACATAAAACTCAGTAGAATTGTTAGGATTCACTTCTAAATCTACCACACGACCGCTCATCACAGAAGGACCAATATTTTTTAGAGGAATATTTTTTATAATTGAATTCTTTGCCATTATGACCTTTTGGCTTAAAGCTTTTTCGATTTCAGATGCTGAAGTGGCACCCTGTTGTGAAAAACCTAATTGTACAATAAGCAAAGAAAAAAGGAATAGAAAGTGTCTCATTATGGGTTGATTTAATTTGAAGTGGAAGTTATGAATAACTCTTTACTACAACAAACTAACAAGAACTCAAAAAAGAATCTAAATAATTGATTATATGATAATTATATATATTATATTTTGTGATTTTCATTAAAATTACGTTTATTTATTGTTAAGTAACCATTAAAACTATAAACATGGAAGAGTATTTGCCATTAATTATTCAGCTTATTTCTGGAGCTGTAGGCGGAAACGTAGCAGGTAAGTTATTGCCAAAATTGAATTTAGGAACACTTGGAAATTCCATTTCAGGAATTTTAGGTGGAGGACTAGGAGGATACCTTTTAGGAATGCTCGGACTAGCAGGTGATGGAGGCATGGATGTAGCGGGTATTCTCGGCAGCGTGGCTGGCGGTGGTGTTGGTGGCGGTGTAATTATGGCAATAATTGGCGCAATAAAAGGTGCAATGTCAAAATAACTAAATAACGACCAACTTAAACTTAGGGCCTTAGGGCCCTTTTTTGTTTTGTAAGGGCATGTGGAATCGCTATTTTTGAGGAAATACTTCCTAATGAAATACGAACAGATTCATAATGCACTTTTTATTAAAAACCGTAAGAAATTTATGGCACAGATGAAGCCAAAAAGCATTGCGGTATTTAATTCTAACGATGTTTATCCGATAAGTGCGGATGCTACAATGCCTTTTGAGCAGCATCGAGATATCTTTTATTTGAGTGGTGCTGACCAAGAAGAGACTATTTTAGTTTTATTTCCTGATGCTATGGATAAAAAGCATCGTGAAATTCTTTTTGTTAGGGAAACCAACGAACATATTGCCGTTTGGGAAGGTGAAAAATTGACCAAAGAAAAAGCAACAGAAGTTTCGGGTATCAAAACTATTTACTGGCTATCAGATTTTGACAAAATCTTTTTTGATATCATGACCGAAGTAGATACGGTTTACTTTAATACCAATGAGCACTACCGACAGGCGGTAGAAACCCAAACCCGAGAAAATCGTTTTATCTTAAAATGTAAGCAAGATTTTCCGGCGCATCAATGGGCAAAAAGCTTTCCCATCTTAAATGAGATAAGAGGGGTAAAAGAACCCGAAGAAATCCAATTAATGCAAATGGCCTGCAACATTACAGAGAAGGGGTTTCGTAGACTGCTTGGTTTTATAAAACCGAGTGTTTGGGAATATGAAATAGAGGCGGAACTGCTGCACGAGTTTGTTCGCAACCGTTCAAAAGGTTTTGCCTATACGCCCATTATTGCTTCGGGCAACAATGCCAATGTGTTACATTATATAGAGAACAATCAGCAATGTAAAGATGGAGATTTGATTCTTATGGATGTCGCGGCAGAGTATGCGAACTACTCGAGTGATTTGACAAGGACTATTCCCGTAAACGGAAAATATACCAAACGCCAAAAGGAAGTGTATAACGCAGTACTTCGGGTAAAAAATGAAGCTACAAAACTTTTGGTTCCCGGAACATTATGGGCAGAATACCATAAAGAATGCGGAAAACTCATGACCTCAGAATTGCTAGGTTTAGGTTTACTAGACAAAGCTGATGTGCAAAATGAAAATCCAGACTGGCCTGCTTATAAAAAATACTTTATGCATGGCACCAGTCACCATATTGGATTAAACACGCATGATTACGGGGAACTTAAAACACCTATAAAAGCGAATATGGTTTTTACGGTAGAACCGGGAATCTATATTCCTGAAGAAAATATGGGGATTCGTATAGAAGATGATGTTGTGATTCAGGAAAAAGGAGTGCCATTTAATTTAATGGCGAATATTCCTATTGAAGCAGATGAGATAGAGGAATTGATGCAAGCATAGCTTGTTTTAGTATCATCTTGGTTCTGGAAAGATTGATAATAGATTTCTAAATTGTTCCAATACTTAATTGGAACTCATGTCAAAATAACTTATACCTATTCTTAGGTCATTTGGAACGGATGTGAGAAATCTAACTTTCTTTTTTCTGAAAGCGAATGTTTTATGGCAAAGGTTGATAAAAAAAGAAATTTCTCAATCGCTGTGCTTATATCTAAATGACATTAAAGTATTCTGAGTCATTTAGAACTTTCATGTTGAGCCTTTCGACTGCCCTCAAGACAGGCTTTGTCGAGATAAAAGTGAGAAATCTAACTTTCTTGTTTTATCGATTTTTTAGAAATAACATTGGTGCCAATTAAAACTAGCAAAGCTGGCAATACCCACCCCATTTGATATTTGCTCAAAGGAATCCATTTGGAGAGTCCAGAGAGGGTTTCGCTAAAACCAATACTTCCTAAAAAATCAGGAATAGTAAAGATGATGGTTGTTAAAACTACAGCTCTAAAAACTTGTTTAGACGCATATTTATCTGGGAGAACATTCAGTAGAATAAGTACAATTGTTATAGGATAAATAAACATCAATGCTGGAATTGCAACAGCAATAATGTAATGCACATTAAACTGCCCCATAAGTACCCCTAAAATACACCCAACTACTGCAGTAATGATATAAGCATTACGAGAATCATTAAATTGCCCTTTTACAAAATCCGCAGTGCCGGTCACAATACCAACTGCGGTTGTAAAACAAGCAAGACTTACCAAAACACTTAAAAAGAAGTTGGCGATACCTCCTAAAGTTTTCATACTAATACCACTTAAAAGTGCTGTTCTAGAAATATCGGCGTCAAAGGTTTTGTGCATCATAGCCCCTGTTATAATTAAACCAGCGTAGATTAAGAAAAGACCCAAACCTGCTAACCATCCTGCTTTGGCAATTAAGGCTCGTTTGGCTGTATAATCTGCCTGTGTATGTTTTAGGTTGATAGAAATAATGATTACCCCACCAACAACTACTGCACCAATGGCATCAAAAGTTTGATAACCCTCTAATATTCCACTTGAAAAAGGATTAGGAAACATATTTTCTGAAAAGCTAAAATCAAAATTAAAAAGTGTGGCGCCTACTATGGCGACCAGTATTAATATGATAGCTGGAGTCAAGAATTTACCTATAACATCTAAAATTTTAGATCTGTTGATTACAAATAAGAACACTAAAATAAAATAGATAACACTGGTTAATAACGCAGAAGAATCAGATATGGGTTGTATACCCATTTCATGTGTAACAGAGGCTGTTCTTGGCGAGGGTAAACTAATTGAAATTAGGTAGACAATATAGCAGTAGACCAGGCTAAACCTTGGGGAAACTTTTTTTGCAAAATCGAACATACTTCCTTGTAATTTTGCATGAGCTAGAATACCTAATATGGGAATTAAAACTGCTGAAATACAAAATCCAAGTGCAACTAACCACCAAGTACTTCCTGCCTTAAAACCGAGTTGAGGTGGTAGAATAAGGTTTCCTGCTCCAAAAAACAACGAGAAAAGTGCGAAAGCAACTACAATAGTGACTTTTTTCTTGTACATGTGTCTAAATTATTTGTTAAGATAGGTCAAAATTGTATATTGTTTTCGGTGTTAATCATCGATGCTTTTTAACACTTTATCGATGCATTTCATCGAAAAGTCTAATTGTCAACTAAATACGTATACTAAAACACAAGCACAAATCGTTCACCTTATACAAGACGATTTATTTGTCTTATCAAATCAACAAAAAATAATATTAACCAAAGTCATTTCGGTCCCCAAATCGATATGCCAAAAGCTCCCCGGCTTATGAAAAAAATTACCCCAGAAGGAAACAAATTAACTGGTATTTTCTGCCACATATTTGGTCACCACTACACTGTTTCTAAAAGAGTTACGGAACATATTAAAGAGTACAAGTGCCTGCATTGTCAAAAACAAGTTACTACAGACGAACGTGGTAAACTTTCTGCTTTGACACCTGTGATGCAGGAGATAAACAAGACCTTAGAAGAAATGTACCAAAAGCGTAACCGAAGAACGGTAAGAAGACAAGTAGCTTAAGAAGCATTAAAACTATTCCAGCCTTGAGCTGTAATAGGTATTTTGGTATTATTCCTTGCCACTAAATGGGCACCTTCACTCTGTTGGGTCATATGCCCAATAACGGTTAGGTTGGGATTTCCTTTAATTTTATCAAAATCGTTTTGTGCTACAGTAAAAAGTAGTTCATAGTCTTCGCCTCCGCTTAAGGCAATCATTGTACTATCCATTTTAAATTCTTCCGAAGCTGAAATTACCGTTGGGTCTAGTGGAATTTTTTCTTCATACAAATTACAGCCCACATTACTCTGCTCACATAGATGTAAGATTTCTGAAGATAATCCATCACTAATATCAATCATAGCAGTGGGTTGGACTTCTAACTTCTTTAAAAGTTCGACAATATCTTTTCTAGCTTCAGGTTTTAATTGTCTTTCTATTAAATAAGAATAAGGTTCAAGATCAGGTTGGTTTTGAGGATTAACTTTAAAAACTTCTTTTTCACGTTCTAATATTTGTAACCCTAAATAGGAGCCTCCAATATCTCCTGTCACTACTAGTAAATCATTTTCTTTGGCACCAGAACGGTAAACAAGTTTTTCTTCATTAGCAACACCAATAGCAGTAATACTTATTAACATTCCCTTGGTAGATGAAGTACTATCACCACCCACCAAGTCAACTCCATATACTTTACATGCTGCTGCTACACCAGCATAAAATTCTTCTAAGGCTTCTAAAGGGAATCTATTTGAAACGGCAAGAGAAACTGTAATTTGAGTAGCTACGGCATTCATTGCATAAATGTCTGATAGATTTACGATTACCGCTTTATAACCAAGGTGTTTTAGAGGCATGTAACTCAAATCAAAATGTACGCCTTCGACCAATAAATCTGTTGATACAACTATCTTGCCTGACTTAAAATCTAAAACAGCGGCATCATCACCAATACCCTTAAGGGTAGATTTTTGTTTTAATTCAAAACCTTTGGTCAAGTGTTTAATAAGACCAAATTCTCCTAGTTCTTCTATTGAAGTTAGTTGTTCGTTTTTATCCGCTAGCATTTTGCAAAAGTAAGGAGTTAACACAATAAATAGGCATAAAAAAACTGGAACTAAGAAGCTCCAGTTTTAAATTTGTTAATACACTAATTCTATCCTAAAGAATATCCATCTCTATAGGTACGTTTTACATATTTGTTAGCTGGAGCAAAGTTAGTCACTTTCATATTTGTGGCATCCCATTGTAAACGTTTTCTACCATAATATTGAGCACCGCCTCCCCAGAAGCCCTTATTTTTTGCATTTGGATCAACTTCAAAATAAGCTTTTAAGGCAAGGTTGCCAATAAGGATACTTTCTGTAAAAGGTCCTGCATAATCAAAAGAAGAACTCAGTTCTGCATTGCCATAACCTGCTATACAGGCATTTACCCATTGTAAATAATGACCCTCTGGCACACGGGCTATTGTTTCTTCAACTTCAAATTGTTCATTAAGACTTAAAGGTAAGAGCCTTGGATTGGCACCATAACAATCCGCCATTAGTTTTCCTTTGGTTCCTATAAATAAGACTCCGCCATCCCAGCTACCTAATGCTTCATTATCACCTAATTCTTCGGGTCTTTCCGGTAATAGACCACCATCCATCCAAGTAACTTTAATAGACCCTTTCCCGTCTGTTCTTGGATACTTTAAATGTATCTTACTAGAGTTAGGAAAACTTTTTGGATAATCTTTATATTCAAAGTTTCCACTAAAAGAATCAGAAACACTACATTCTACTTGATTAGGATAAAGAATAGGTAAAATTCTATATACCGGGTCCATAATATGGCAAGCCATGTCACCTAAGGCACCTGTTCCAAAATCTGACCAACCCCTCCAATCAAATGGTAAATATGCATCATTATAATCCCTCATTTTGGCAGTGCCCAACCATAAATCCCAATTAAGTCCTTTAGGGATTTTATTTTTTTTAGTGGGTGTTTGCAGCGCCTGTGGCCAAATAGCACGATTGGTCCAACACTTTACTGTATGTACGTCTCCTATAATGCCAGTATCGTAAATTTCCTTCATTTTACGAACCCCATCTCCAGAGCTACCTTGATTTCCCATTTGGGTGACTACTTTAAATTTTTTAGCAGCTTGGGTTAACATCCTTGCTTCCCAAATATCATGTGTAAGAGGTTTCTGAACATAAACATGTTTGCCCATTGCCATTGCCTGATAGGCTTGTATAGCATGATTATGATCTGGTGATGAAACAGATACCGCATCTATATTCTTCCCTTCTTTTTCTAGCATTTCCCTAAAATCTGCAAAGTAACTTGCCTTTGGGAAGGTCTCTCTGGATTTAATGGCAAGTCTGTCATCAACATCACAAAGGGAAACTATATTTACATTGGGACTTTCAGCAAAAGAAGCAATATCACTTTGACCCTTGCCTCCAACCCCTATACCAGCTATATTAAGTTTGTCACTAGGAGCAATAAAACCTCGACCACCCAAAACATGTCTAGGAACAATCATAAATCCAGTAGCAGCGATTCCTGTATTTTTCAGAAATTTTCTTCGAGAATTTTTATGTGAAAAAGTCTTCTTTTTAGCCATAAAGCAAAACTATTTTGAGGTTAATCGATATGTTTCTCAAGTTAATTTAATTTTATGACTTAAGAGAAGTAGATTTTCAAGTTTTTGAACAGCAAATTTTGCATTTAGTATCTTTATAGTTTAATTAAAGTTTCAATGTTATGAGACAGATATGCCTACTAGGTCTTTTATTGGTTTTTTTTGGATGTTCATCTAGTGGTGATGACGATACGCCTTCGGTTGATAGCTCTAACCCTGATAATATTCAATTTGGAATAATACCTTGTGATAATGGAATGGCAGGTGATTTTCCTTGTAGTGGATATGACTTATTAGCGAGGTTAACACTAACGCAACTTTCGGCTACTTCTGCAAATGATATCTGGGGATGGACAGATGGTTCCACCAACAATGAGTATGCTCTGGTTGGTTTGGATAATGGTACTGCATTTGTTGATATTACAGATGATGAAAACCCAATTTATCTGGGCAAATTACCGACTGCCACGAGTTTAAGCCCTTGGCGTGATGTCAAAATCTACCAAGACTATGCTTTTATAGTTGCAGAAGCTTCGGGTCATGGTATGCAAATTTTTGATTTAACAAAACTTAGAAACGTAAGCGATCCACCGCAGACTTTTACGGCGGATCAGCGTTATACGGGTATTGGGAATGCACATAATATTGTTATTAACGAGACTATGGGTTTTGCTTATCCAGTTGGCACTGCCCGTAATGATGCATTTAATGGGGGCGTTCACTTTATTAATATTCAAGACCCATTAAACCCTACTGCAGCTGGTGGATATGGAGCTGATGGTTACAGTCATGATGCGCAGGTAATTTCGTACACAGGGCCAGATGCAGATTATTCTGGAAAGGAAATTTTTATCGGAGCAAACGAAGATCAGATTGCGATTGTTGATATTACAGATAAGGCGAACCCAACAAGAATTTCAACCCTAAACTATAACCAACTTAGTTATACACATCAAGGATGGTTTACCGAAGATCAACGGTATTTTCTTTTAGGAGATGAACTTGATGAACGGGATTTTGGCTTTAACTCAAGAACTTTGGTCTTTGATTTACAAGATTTGGACAATCCTGTTTTGCATACCACTTATACTGGCCCAACAGCTGCCATTGACCATAATGGATACGTGTTAGGGGATGAATTTTTCTTGGCCAATTATTCCGCAGGCATACGAGTTTTGGATATTTCCCAGATTGGTAGTGAAATAATTACCGAAACTGGTTTTTTTGATACTTTTCCTTCAAATAATGCTACAAGTTTTGATGGGGCGTGGAGTGTATATCCCTATTTTGATAGTGGAAAAATCCTAATTAATGATATTAACTCAGGCTTATTTGTAATAAAAAAATCAAACTAATAATACTCTTTTAGCTATGAAGAAGATTATTCTAAGTTTAGTGATTATTTTCCTTGTTTCTTGTACTAAGGATAAGTATAAGTTAGAAGATTTAGAAGGTGTGAAACAGCTTGCATGGGTTAAAAATTTTGGAGGTACTGGTGATGACACACCTAGAGCCATAATCCAAACTTTTGATGGAGGTTATGCTATACTTGGGTTTTCTGATAGTACAGATGACGATTTAGAAAATAAAACACTTTCAGTTAACGATTATTGGTTATTGAAGGTAGATGCCAATGGAAATATAGAGTGGCAACGAACTTATGGTGGGAGCAAAGATGACAGGGGTCAGCAAGTAGTTCAAACTTCAGATGGAGGTTTTGCAATAGCTGGATATGCAATGAGTGATGATGGAGATAGTAGCAATAATGAAGGTTTTCATGATAATTGGATTTTACGACTAGATAACTCTGGGGAAATTATTTGGGAAAAAAGTTTTGGTTTTTCTGGTCATGACCATTCCTATGATTTGGTGGAGACTCCAGATGGAGGTATATTTTTTACAGGTTTTTTAGATGTTACTTCTTCTAACGGAGAAGGTAGTACAGGGAAATCATCAGGGCTTACAAGACATGGAGTAGGAGAATTTTGGGGAACAAAGTTAGACGCTGATGGAAATATTGAGTGGCGTAAATTTTTTGGAGGAACTAACAACGACCGTTCTTTTGGAGTTATAAATGCTAATGATGGAGGATATATTTTAGCAGGAGCTTCAGAAAGTGATGATTTTGATATTTCTAACCCAAAAGGGAGTTATGATTTTTGGGTAGTCAAGATAGATAAGAACGGAAATTTTGAATGGGAACGTTCCTTTGGAGGTACCGGGATAGAACAAGCACAAGATATTACTAAAACGGCTGATGGAAATTATGTTATTGTAGGGAATACTTTTAGTGCAGACACGCAGGTTACAAAAAATAATGGAGCATCCGATATATGGCTTATTAAAATCAATGATTCTGGTGAACTTATCTGGGAACATAGTTATGGAGGTAGTGACTTTGATGCCGCTCATTCTGTGAATCTAACTTTAAATGGAGGTTTTGTTATTTCTGGGAACTCTAAAAGTTCTGATAAGGATGCAAGCGAAAACCAAGGAGAAAATGATTTTTGGATGCTAACTACAGATACCAATGGCAAAATTATAAGTGAATTCTCTCTAGGAGGTACAGGATTGGATTTTGCTTATGATGCTATCCAAACTAATGATGGTAGTATAATGCTAGTGGGAGAAACTGCAAGTGATAATTTCCCTAAAATCAATCATAAAGGAGGAGTAGATTTAGTACTCATTAAGGTGAATTAAGATACAGTCTAGTATCATAGAAAACTCTTATCAAATTATTCGTTATTATAATGTTAGGAAATAGGCGAAAACCCTACTTATGACCTATATTTGTAAGCTATTTAGATTTAATCTAGTTAATTATGATTCAAGTATCAGAAACGGCAAAGCAAAAAGTCATTACGTTAATGGCTGAAGGAGGGTTTAATGCTACTACAGATTATGTTCGGGTAGGAGTTAAAAGTGGTGGTTGCAGTGGGCTATCCTATGAATTAGATTTTGATAATAAGATGAAGGAAACGGACAAGGTTTTTGAGGATAACGATGTTCGAATTATTGTAGATAAAAAAAGCTTTTTATATCTGGTAGGAACTACTTTAGAGTATTCTGGCGGATTAAACGGAAAAGGTTTTGTATTCAACAATCCAAATGCTCAAAGAACTTGTGGTTGTGGAGAAAGCTTTTCATTATAAATTGAGACATTAGAAGATGGCGTATACAGAAGATGATTTAAAAAAGGAATTAGAGACCCAAGAATATGAGTATGGTTTCTACACGGATATTGAGTCTGATACTTTTCCAAAAGGTTTAAATGAGGAAATTGTAATTGCAATTTCTAAGAAGAAAAATGAACCCGAATGGATGACAGAGTGGCGTTTAGATGCATTTCGCATCTGGGAGAAAATGGAAGAGCCAGAATGGGCTAATGTAAATTATGAAAAGCCAGATTTCCAGGCAATAAGTTATTACTCTGCTCCTAAAAAAGCAGACCCTAGTAAGTCGCTAGATGATGTTGACCCAGAGTTGTTGGCCATGTATAAGAAATTAGGTATTTCTTTAGATGAACAAAAAAGACTTCAAAATGTAGCGGTAGATATCGTAGTAGATTCTGTTTCTGTGGCGACTACATTTAAAAAGACACTTGCAGAAAAGGGAATCATTTTTATGCCAATTTCCGAAGCTATCCAAGAGCATCCAGAATTGGTAAAAAAATACATGGGAACCGTTGTTCCTAAAAAAGACAACTTTTATGCGGCCTTAAATTCTGCGGTATTTACAGATGGTTCTTTCTGTTACATTCCTAAAGGAGTAAAATGCCCTATGGAACTTTCCACTTATTTTAGAATCAACGAAGGAGGAACAGGGCAGTTTGAACGTACTTTGGTAATCGCTGATGAAAGTAGTTATGTAAGTTATCTCGAAGGTTGCACGGCACCTTCGCGCGATGAAAACCAATTGCATGCTGCAGTAGTGGAATTAATTGCAATGGATGGTGCCGAAATCAAATATTCCACAGTGCAAAACTGGTTCCCAGGAAACAAAGAGGGTAAGGGAGGAGTTTACAATTTTGTGACCAAAAGAGGTTTGTGCGAAACCAACTCCAAAATTTCTTGGACACAGGTAGAGACAGGTTCTGCCGTTACATGGAAATATCCTTCATGTATATTAAAGGGCAATAATTCCGTTGGAGAATTTTATTCTATTGCGGTCACCAATAATTTTCAGCAGGCGGATACCGGCACTAAAATGATTCATTTAGGAAAGAACACAAAGAGTACAATTATTTCTAAAGGAATTTCGGCCGGTAAATCTCAAAATAGTTATAGAGGATTAGTACAAATTGGTTCAAGGGCAGAAAATGCACGTAACTTTTCGCAGTGCGATTCTTTGTTAATGGGCAATGAATGTGGAGCTCATACATTCCCCTATATCGAAGCTAAAAACAAAACGGCCCAAATAGAACATGAGGCAACTACCAGTAAGATAGGCGAAGACCAAATTTTCTATTGCAACCAAAGAGGTATAGATACAGAAAAAGCGATAGCGTTAATTGTGAATGGTTTTAGTAAAGAAGTGCTGAACAAACTCCCAATGGAATTTGCTGTAGAAGCGCAAAAATTATTGGAGATAAGCCTTGAAGGGTCTGTAGGATAACTAAGAAGCAATGTTGGATAAATATCTTTTTCTAATGTTGTTGATTGCTGTGAATACTGTTGGCGTTGAATCTAACGAATTAGGAATTTCTTATATCCAAGAAGTTGGAGAATTGAGCAAAGATGAATTCAAAGAGGGTAGTTATGAAAATGTATCTCTTGTAATGACGAAAAAAAAAGAAAAGAATTGGCTCATCAAAGATTTAAATTCCGATAGGAATGCTATATTGGAAATTTTGGACTCGGAAATTACATTACATGACAAGAGTGATGTTAAAATGAAATTCGATGACATAGATTTTAAAGAATTTCAATTCAAGGATAGGGATACGATCTATGATAAATCAGGATTGAAACAGTTTGAAATACTGAGAAGTAAAAGGCAGAGAATAATAAAAATACATATTCTTGACCAAGAAAAAGTACAAGGAATAAACCATGTTCAAATACATTATTGACCAATGAAAAATGCAAAAGTGTACTTACAGGACCAAAAAGAAGATTTTAATAAAATGCCTAAGGCACCTAAATATTTAAATTAAGAGACGATGTTGAAAATTAACGATCTACACGCTCAAGTAGAAGATAAAGAGATTTTAAAAGGAATTAACCTCGAGGTCAATGCAGGAGAAGTCCATGCTATTATGGGACCAAATGGTTCTGGAAAAAGCACCTTAGCTTCTGTAATTGCTGGTAAAGAAGAATTTGAAGTTACCAAAGGCTCTGTTGAACTAAATGGGGAAGATTTAGAAGATGTAGCTCCAGAAGAAAGAGCGCACAAAGGGGTATTTCTTTCTTTCCAGTACCCAGTAGAGATTCCTGGAGTGTCGGTTACCAACTTTATGAAAACGGCCATCAATGAATCTCGTAAGGCCAGAGGTCTAGAAGACATGCCCGCAAAGGATATGTTGAAACTTATTCGAGAAAAGTCCGAGCTATTGGAAATCGATAGAAAGTTTTTGTCTCGTTCTTTAAATGAAGGTTTCTCTGGTGGTGAGAAAAAGCGAAACGAAATTTTTCAAATGGCAATGTTAGAACCTAAAGTTGCCATTTTGGATGAAACGGATTCCGGGTTGGATATCGATGCACTTCGCATAGTTGCTAATGGCGTAAATAAGCTAAAAAGTAAAGACAATGCAGTAATTGTAATTACGCATTACCAAAGATTGTTAGATTACATAGTTCCAGATTTTGTACATGTTTTACACAATGGTAAAATAGTAAAATCGGGCGGTAAAGAATTGGCCATGGAGCTAGAGGAAAAAGGATACGATTGGATTAAACAGGAAGCAACGGTTTAAGATGGATTTAAAAGAGAAACTAATTTCCTCCTTTATGGCTTTCGAGAACAATGTGGATGTAGAACATCCTGTTCACGATATACGTACAGAGGCTATAAAGAATTTTGAGACTAAAGGTTTTCCTAGCAAAAAAGAAGAAGCATGGAAGTACACTTCTTTAAACAGTCTCCAAAAGATAGACTTTAGTATTTTTCCAAAAGAGGAGAATGCTTTGGAGTATAAAGATGTTAAACGTTATTCGTTACATGAAATAGATACCTATAAAATTGTTTTTGTAGATGGTATTTATAGCTCGTACCTATCAGAAACAACACATGATGGAGTAGATATTTGCTTAATGAGCTCGGCATTAACTAAGCCTATGTATAAGCAAATCATAGATGTTTATTTTAATAAAGTTGCTTCAAAAGACGAGTCTTTAACAACTTTAAATACAGCATTTAGTAGAGAAGGAGCCTATATCTATATTCCCAAAAATAAAATGCCAAAAAAGCCAGTCGAAATTTTACATTTTGCTACTGGTAATGAAGCTTCTCTTTTATTACAACCAAGAAACTTGGTTATAGTTGAAGAAAATGCCGAGGTACAGATTATAGAAAGACACCAGAGCTTAACAGCGAATGAAGTACTTACGAACTCTGTTACAGAAATCTTTGCAGCAGAAAGTGCTATTGTGGATTATTACAAAATACAGAATGATGCTAGTGGAGCTTCCTTGATAGATAATACCTACATCAACCAAAAAAGCAAGAGTAATGTAAATGTGCATACTTTTTCTTTTGGAGGAAAATTGACTCGTAATAATCTAAACTTCTATCAAAATGGGGAATATATGGATTCTACCATGAAAGGAGTTACTATTTTAGGTGAAAAACAACATGTAGATCATCATACTTTAGTACATCATATAGAGCCTAATTGTGAAAGCCACCAAGATTATAAAGGAATTTATGGTGAAAATTCTACAGGTGTTTTTAATGGTAAAATTATTGTAGATAAGATAGCTCAAAAGACCAATGCCTTTCAGCAAAACAATAACATTTTGGTAAGTGATAAGGCAACCATAAATACCAAACCACAGTTAGAAATTTTTGCAGACGATGTAAAATGTTCACATGGTTGTACTATTGGTCAGTTAGATGAAGATGCGCTGTTTTATTTACAATCTCGCGGAATTCCTAAGAAAGAAGCAAGAGCATTATTAATGTATGCTTTTGCCAATAATGTATTGGAGAGCGTACGTATTCCTGAGCTTAAAAGAAGAATCAACAAATTGATTGCCAAAAAACTAGGAGTTAATTTAGGGTTTGATTTGTAATATGAAAAAGGTAGTTTCTATTGTTTTTCTAATAATCCCATTTTATTTTATAGGTTGTGATGAAGGAGGGGGAGGTCCTTCTGAAACACTAGATGAGAACTTAGGAACTTTTTTAGGAGAAATTTCAGTTGCAGATATACCTCAAACTAGTTTTGGTTATATCCTTAATAGTGGTGTCAATGTTTCTAGAAATGGTGATAATTTTACTATTAGGGCATTGGGCGATTCTGGATTTAGCCGTGAATATTCTGGAATAGTCAGTACAGATGAAGAAAACACTATAGTTATCACTGTATTAAGCCAGACAAGACCTATTGAGCAGACGGTAATGGGAAATGTGGTAATACAAAATGGAGAGCTTACTTTGTCGTTAACAGTACCTAATGATACTGTAGAAGTAATAGATAAACAAGAAGAGAATGAGATTTTTGAAATAAGTGGGAGCTTAAGAATTATAGGAATCGATATGATGCTACAATAAAAGCTAATATTTCCCTTTTTCAAGAAGTTTAAATAGATATTTCTGTTAGTTTTCAGATAATTTTATAGCATAACCTCAATATCTTTGTAGACCAACTGCTACTATGTTTAATGTAAAAGAAATCCGTAAAGATTTTCCAATTCTCAAAAGAGAAGTTAATGGGAAACCCTTGGTATATCTAGATAATGCAGCCACTTCACAAACACCAAAACAGGTAATAGATGTAATCACAGATTATTATCAAAATTACAATGCTAATATCCATAGAGGTGTACATGCTTTATCACAAGAAGCAACAGATAAATATGAGGAAGCACGTAATAAGATTCAACAACATTTTAATGCTGCAAAAGCTCATGAGATAATTTTCACATCAGGTACTACTCACAGCATAAATATTGTGGCCAATGGTTTTTCTTCACTTATCCAAAAAGGAGATGAGATTTTAGTTTCGGCAATGGAACATCATTCTAATATAGTCCCATGGCAAATGCTAAGTGAAAGAACTGGGGCTGTGTTAAAAGTTATTCCCATGAATCAAAAAGGGGAGTTGCAAATGGATGTTTATGATAAACTGCTATCAGATAAAACCAAGCTTGTTTTTTGTAACCATATCTCTAATGCGTTAGGAACTATAAACCCTATAGAAGAAATTATAACTAAAGCCCATAATGTTGGTGCAGCAGTTTTAATCGATGGTGCGCAAGCTGCCCCTCATTTAGTTGCTGATGTACAAAAATTAGATGTGGATTTTTACGCCATTTCAGCCCATAAAGTATGTGGCCCAACAGGGGTTGGAATGCTCTATGGAAAAGAGAAATGGTTAAATAAGTTACCTCCATACCAAGGTGGTGGAGAAATGATTGCCGAGGTTACTTTTGAAAAAACTACCTATGCGAATTTACCACATAAGTTTGAAGCAGGAACGCCAAATATTTGCGGAGGAATCGCGTTTGGAGCTGCTTTGGATTACATGAATAAAATTGGTTTTGAGGCTATTGCCAATTACGAGTATGAGTTATTGGAATATGCTACTGAAGAATTACTGAAAATAGACGGACTCAAAATTTATGGTACTGCCAAAAACAAAACTTCAGTTATATCTTTTAATATTGATGGTGTACATCCTTATGATATTGGGAGTATATTGGACAAACTAGGAATTGCAGTACGTACAGGGCATCATTGTGCGCAACCTATTATGGATTTTTATAAGATTCCAGGAACCGTTCGGGCGAGTTTTAGTTTCTATAACACCATAGAAGAAGTAGATGTATTGGTCGCAGGTGTAAATAGAGCTAAAAATATGCTGCTATAAGCATACTTAACTTTTTGCCAATCTTTTGATTAACACTTCTTTGAATCGTACTTTTGCACAAAGAGATTAAATGAATATCGAGGCTATACAAGAAGAAATAGTAGATGAGTTTTCCATGTTTGAGGATTGGATGCAGCGCTACGAGTATATGATAGACTTAGGTAAGTCCCTTCCCTTAATAGATGAAAATTATAAAACGGAAGATAATATTATTAAGGGTTGCCAAAGTAAAGTATGGGTACATGCAGAATTAGATAATGAAAAATTAGTTTTTACCGCAGATAGTGATGCTATAATAACCAAAGGTATCATTGCCATTTTAATACGAGCTTTTAGCAATCAAAAACCTCAAGATATTATTGATGCCAATACCGACTTTATAGATGAAATTGGTTTAAAAGAACATTTGTCTCCAACCAGAGCAAACGGTTTGGTAAGTATGATTAAGCAATTAAAATTATATGCGGTTGCTTACCAAACGCAATTGAATTAAAATGAGTGAAGAAACAACAATAAATACAGCCGAGCTAGGCGAGAAAATAGTAAGGGTTTTAAAAACAATTTATGACCCAGAAATTCCAGTTGATATTTATGAATTAGGTCTAATTTATGATGTCTTTATCAATGAGGAGTATGATGCTAAAATTTTAATGACATTAACTTCTCCAAACTGTCCCGTAGCGGAGTCTTTACCAGTAGAAATAGAAGAAAAAGTAAAGTCTTTAGATCAATTAAAAGATGTCGAGGTAGAAATTACTTTTGACCCACCTTGGACTCAAGAATTAATGAGTGAAGAGGCTAAGCTAGAACTTGGTTTGTTGTAAATGGCAGATGAAATTGTAAATAGAGTTGCTCAAAGCAAACTGGTCACTTTTGATTTAGAAGAACTATATCCAGAAGGAAAACGTTTTTCTTTTGACATCAAAAATTGGTTATACGAAGGTCTAATTCTTAGAGAAAAAGAATTTAGAACTTTTGTTGAAAATCATGATTGGGAACAATATAAAGGTAATTATGTAGCATTAACTTGTTCAAGTGACGCTATTATTCCAGGTTGGGCTTTTATGTTAATTTCTTCTAGATTAAATCCTTTTGCTAACAAAGTTGTTGTCGGAGATTTAGAACAATTAGAATCATCTATTTACCAAGAAATACTTGCAACTCTTAATGTTTCATCCTTTAAAGATAAACCTGTTATTATTAAAGGATGTGCTAATAAACCAGTTCCGCAAAATGCATACCTCAATGCCATAGCAAAAATACAGACGGTTGCAAAAAGTGTTATGTATGGCGAAGCGTGTTCTTCTGTTCCTCTTTTTAAGAGAAAGTAGACGTTGTATAAAAAGAATGTGACAATTCTTACCTTAGTGTTTCTAATGAACAGAAACACTTACATTATGAAAAAATCACTTTTGGCCGTGGCCACATTTTTAACAGTCTTAGTTACCCAAGCTCAGACCGAAGAAGAACTAAAAGCTCAAATTACAGCTAAGAAAGATTCTATTGCTGCTTTAACAGGACCAATACAAGGTCGTGTAGATGCATTACAAGCAAAATTAGATGCGTTACCTGGATGGAAAACAGGTGCTTTTGGGACCATTGGGGGTAGTATATCTGAGTTTAGCAACTGGTTTAGCCAGGGCACACCAAACAACAGTTCTGGTAACATAGTAATTACAGGGAATGCTTTTGCTAACTTAAAACAAGATAAGTTTTTTTGGAACAACTCCTTAAGTATTAATCTTGGTTGGGTAAAATTAGATGATAAGGATATTGATACAGATACAGAAGGTTTTGAAGCGCTTACAGACGTTTTTCAAATTAGTTCTTTGTATGGTAGAAATATTAGTAAAAACTTTGCAGTTTCTGCTTTAGGCGAATATAGAACTACGCTTTTAGATAACTTTAATGACCCAGGATATTTAGACTTAGGTATTGGAGGAACATGGACGCCAATAGAAAACTTATTTGTCGTAATTCATCCTTTAAACTATAATTTTGTATTTGCAGATAATGACTCTGTTTTTAATTCTTCTTTAGGGGCTAAAATTGTAGTTGATTATACACGTAATATAAAAGACATAGCCTTTAAAACTAATTTATCAGTTTTTGCTAGTTATGAAGAAAGTGATTTAAGTAACTGGACTTGGACCAATAACTTTTCATATACATTATGGAAAGGTATAGGAGTAGGTTTTGATTTCGGTTTAAGAAACAATAGACAAGAGGCAGCTAACTTTCAAGGGGTAGACCTAGATGCAGCTGATAATGAGTTGCAATCTTTTTATACTGTAGGATTAAGCTACGCATTCTAAAAAAAACATAGTATATCAAAAAAGCCTCGAGAATTCTCGAGGCTTTTTTATTTAAGTAGGTATAAAAAATTGGGGCATTAAGTTTTTTAATGGTCAAATTAAGAGTGAAAGATTTGGGGACAACACTAATAATTCAACACTCCAAAACTACGTGCAAAGGCACTGAATTTAAAATTTATGTTGTCAACTAGACCTAAAATGTGGTCTTAAAAATGAAAGGTAAGATATGATCGATGAACCGCATCGACGAACGGTATTCTAGCTAATATTCATCTAAATTTTCAGGATATAAAAAGTTGTTATATGGGAAACGAGTAACATGTATATCTCTAACTTCATTGTAAACTCGCTTCCTAAATTCATCTAGATTCTCTTTATTCAAAGCAGAAATAAAGAGGGCTCTATCTCCAATTTTATTGAACCACGTTTTTTTCCACTCCTCTAAAGTAAAATGCATATTAGTCTTTTCGGTTATTAAATCGTCTTCTTCGATAATTTCAGGAGAATATTGATCTATTTTATTAAATACCATAATGGTTTTCTTATCGGAACTTTTTATTTCATCTAGAATTTGATTAACAGAAGCAATATGTTCCTCAAAATTGGGATGAGAGATGTCTACCACATGCAACAGTAAATCTGCTTCTCTCACTTCGTCTAAAGTGCTTTTAAAACTTTCTACTAATTGTGTAGGGAGCTTTCTTATAAAACCAACAGTATCGCTTAATAAAAATGGTAAATTACCTACAACTACTTTTCTTACCGTTGTATCTAAAGTGGCAAATAATTTGTTCTCTGCAAAAACATCACTTTTACTAACAACATTCATTAAGGTAGACTTGCCAACATTGGTGTAGCCAATTAAAGCAACTCTTACCAAGGCGCCTCTATTGCCGCGTTGTGTTTCCATTTGGCGGTCAATCTTACTTAATTTTTTCTTCAATAGAGAAATTCGGTCACGTACAATACGCCTGTCTGTTTCAATTTCTGTTTCCCCAGGACCACGCATGCCAATACCCCCTTTTTGACGTTCTAAATGAGTCCATAACCCAGTTAATCTGGGTAATAAATATTGATATTGTGCTAATTCAACCTGGGTTCGGGCATAACTAGTTTGCGCTCGCTGCGCAAAAATGTCTAAAATAAGACTGGTACGGTCTATAATTTTGCAACGTAATAGTTTTTCAATATTGCGTTGTTGTGCGGGGCTAAGTTCGTCATCAAAAATAACAGAACCAATGTCGTTCGCTTTTACATAAGCTTCAACCTCTTCCATCTTCCCACTACCTATTAAAGTTTTTGGATTAGGAATTTCCATACGTTGAACAAAGCGTTTGGTTACCTCACCACCAGCAGTGTAGGTCAAAAACTCTAGCTCATCCAAATACTCGGTTACCTTTTCTTCATTTTGCGATTTGTTGATAACACCAATTAAAATCGCTTTTTCGTATACTATGGATTTCTTCTCTAACATAAATCAAGTAAAGTGCAAAGCTAAACAATGTTTGTAATAGCTTTTTTGTATTTTCCAGTTCTTACCAAGTAAAAACTTAAAATAGTATGGCTAAAAAGTTTTTTGTAGAACGAGACCAAATCTCTAGTGATGGTTTTAGGTATAGAGGTTTAAACAGTTCTAGGCTAGAGAATCTGACCGATGCCGTTTTTGGTTTTTCTATTACGCTTTTGGTGATTTCCTCTCAGGTGCCAACTACCTATATAGAGTTGCAGGCTTCTATGTATAGCTTTATCGGGTTTATTTTCTGTACGATGTTGTTACTAGGTCTATGGAATAACCATAGTAATTTTTTCCTGTATTATGGATTACAGGATAAAACTACGAAAGTGCTCAACGCATTATTCATTTTTATGCTCTTGTTCTACATATACCCTTTAAAATATCTCTTTTCATATATTGGAACGGCAATTTATGCAACTATAAAAAGAAGTTTAGGCGATAGCTCTGAAGCGCTTAAAGTTGCCTGGGATAACTTAAATGCTGCAGGCTTAACTGTTTTACAATGGAAAGATCTTACAATACGTTTTGGCCTAGGATTATTGTTAATTTATCTTATTCTTGTATTGATGCATATTAATGCGAATAAAAAAGCTAATGAACTTAAGCTTAGTACTAAAGAAAGGTATATCACCAAAACTTTTATTCACGAATATTTGTTACTTATGTTGGTTTGTGTATTGTCTATATCAATAGTGCTTATTTTTGGTGGTAGAGCAGCTGGTTACGCAGGTATGGCTTATATATTTATACCAATTATACTTCCACTTTATCGTAGATATCGAATACGCAAAATGCTAAAATTAGAATTATAATCTATATGATATTCGTGGTTTTAAATTAAAAATAGAATGAAGGATAACTATACCATTGCCTTTTACAACCTAGAGAACTTTTTTGATACGGTAAATAACTATGGAACTCTTGATGATGATTTTACACCTGACGGATTTAAACGCTGGGATGACCGAAAATTTGGTATAAAAGCAAAGAAGATAGCTAAAACAATTGCTCAAATAGGTACAGATGACTCTGATGCCCCACCTGTGTTAATTGGTATAGCAGAAGTTGAAAATAGAGATGTAATTGCAACCCTTCTCAAAACAGGTAAACTAAAAGAGATGAACTATGATTTTGTTCATTTTGACTCTCCTGACGAACGAGGTATTGATACTGCTCTAATTTATCACAAAGACCATTTTAAGGTTATTGCAACAGAGACGATTCCTTTATTGATTACGAACGAAAATGGCTTAAGAGATTTTACAAGAGATATATTATATGTTAAGGGGCAACTCCATGATGAAGAGGTGCATGTGTTTGTAAACCACTGGCCTTCAAAACGTGATGGGGAAGATACTACTTCGCACAAAAGAATAGTCGCTGCAAAAACAATTTTAAAAAAGCTAGACCAACTTTCTCTTAAGAATGATATATCTAATATGATAATAATGGGAGACTTTAATGATGACCCAAATTCTGAAAGTATAAAAACTTTAATGGCATCTGACCGATTTATAAACCCAATGCAGAAGATGCTCTCGCCGATACGTGGAAGTGCTAATTATAAAGGAGAGTGGAGTCTTTTTGATCAGATAATAATTTCACATAGTTTCTTAAATTATGAGAAAGGAACCCATAGTTTTAAAAAAGCAGAAATCTACGCGCCTAAATTTTTAAAGGAATGGAAAGGTAAATATAAGGGGAACCCATTTCGCACTTTTGTAGGTAAAAAGTATTTAGGAGGATATAGCGATCACTTTCCAGTTTATATCATCTTAAAAAACAATTTGTAAGAATTTTCACCACAATATTTAAATAGTTCACCACAATTCCTCAGTAAAACCTGTGTATTTCGTCGAATTAATGATGTTTTTTGACGGTGATAACAACATCTAAAATTATATTTGTAGTCCAATTCTTACTTAACCTATAATTATGGATTACCTAAAACTTGTTCCCACAACAAAAGTTATACTTTTCTTTGTAGTGCTGATTTTAAGTTTTTCTACACTTTTCGCACAATCAAAAAAGCAAAGAGAAATTATATCTGAAACTTATGATACCAATAAGCTCCATACTTTGATTTCAAGTTTTGAAAATGACTTTAAGATGTCTATTGTTAAAATGACGCAAGCTTCAAAATCCAGCAACTTTCAATTAATTACAAAGTCAGAAGATGGGACAATTACAGAGTTAAGCGATTTTGGAACAGATGGTACACCATTGTTTTATTCAACATTTAATACTTCTAGCAGTAAAGTAAGTAGAGCAAATACGCTACATAAAGGAGGGCTTTTGGGTTTAAATCTTGATGGATTAGATATGCAAGTCGGGGTTTGGGATGCGGGTGTTGCTTTAACCACGCATCAGGAGTTCGATGATAGGGTGCTTAATACGGATTCTAATAATGGTGATTTAGGTTCACATGCAACAATGGTTACAGGTACTATGATTTCTTCAGGAATAAAACAAAATGCAAAAGGAGTAGCATTTAGAGCTACTGCTTTAAGTCATGATTGGACTAGAGATAAAATTGAAGTTGCCCAAGCGGCTGCAAATGGTTTGTTATTATCAAATCATTCCTATGGCATAAACTCTAGTAGAGTCCCAGATTGGTATTTTGGATCTTATATAAAAGTATCTCAAGATTGGGATAAAATAATGTATAATGCTCCATATTATTTAATGGTAGTTGCTGCAGGTAACTCACAAACTAAGCAAGACAATACTTTACCGAGTTTTGGAAAATCACAAGATGGTTTTGATCTATTACTTGGATTTACAACTGCTAAAAACGGACTAGTAGTAGCTGGAGCAGATGTAAAAGTGAATAAAAAAGGGGAATTAAAAGAAGCTTCAGTTTCTGGGTATAGTAGTTTTGGACCTATTGATGATAGCCGAATAAAGCCAGATTTAGCAGGTGATGGCACATTAATCTATTCAACATATTCTGATAATAATCAAAGCTACAGTAGCTCAATGGGAACATCTATGGCAGCACCTGTTGTCACGGGCTCATTATTACTTCTTCAAGAATATCATGGAGAATTAAATGGTTCGTATATGAAAGCGGCAACATTAAAAGGTCTTGCTTTGCATACGGCTGATGATGTTCAAGAGGCTGGTCCGGATTATAAGATGGGTTGGGGAGTACTTAATACAAAAAAGGCAGCAGAGGTTTTAACAAATAGAGAATATTCAAGTATAGTTTCAGAAGAAACACTGCAACACGGACAATCTTTCTCTATTAAGGTTAAAGCGAATGGTATAGAGCCATTAATAGCATCTATTTCTTGGACGGATCCTGAGGGAAATTTTATTAACCAAGGAGACTTAAATAATGTTACGTCAGCTTTAATAAATGATTTGGATATAAGAATTACTAAAAACGGAGGTTCGTATTTTCCATGGAAAATGAGTGCCGCAGAAGCAAATGCAAATGCAACTAAAGGAGATAATCGAGTGGATCCTTTTGAACGTATAGATATTTATGATGCAGAGGGTGAGTACACTATTACAGTAACACATAAAGGAGAACTTACAAACGATTTACAAGATTTTTCATTAATTGTTTCAGGGATTCAATTAACAGCGTGTAAATTAATTGCCCCTAAAGATGTACAACTAGATGATAAAGATGATGATAGCACTTCATGGTCGTGGGGTAGTATCCAAGAAACATTATATGAAGTTCAATACAAAGAAGTTAACAACGGCAGTTGGAGTGCAGAATTAACATGGGATAGTACCATGAAAGTTTCAGACTTGGAAATTGGTAAAAGGTATCAAATTCGTTTGCGTTCTGTTTGTTCAACAAATCTAAGTTCCGAGTTTAGTGAAGTAATTGAGTTTGTATTTAAAGGAGCAGAAACGGAAATAGAAGAAGAATTGCCAGTGAATTTTAATGAAGAACTTGCAATTACAGTATATCCAAACCCAGCAGTTTCTCAGATTGATATTGCTGCAGATGTTTCCGAAGATGCTGTTTACATGATTTCTACATCTTCAGGGAATATTATTAAAAAAGGAAAGGCAAATGAAAAAATAGATGTTACTAGTTTACAGGCTGGTCTTTATATAATTACCGTACAAGATTATGCTGGAGTTAAAAGCACTAAGTTTTTTAAGAGTTAGCATCTTCAACAAGAAATATGGCATTGTTATTTAAGTCATAAAATCCGAATTCATGAGTCCCCCAAGGGGTATTCAAATGAAGTTTATCTTCTTTTACAATACCCCTTTCTATGAATTCTTTGAAAATTAGTTTTATATTTTTAACAAATATCCTAATAACAGAGCCTCCTAGTAAAGGATCTTCTTTAGTATCTGCATGCCATTGCAAATGAATATATAGCTGTTCTCGTTTTAAACCAGCATACATTTTATCCCCAAAGACCAACTCAAAACCAGTATATTTTTTATGCCATAAAATATCTCTTTTAATATCTTGTGAAGGCAAGACAGGGATTATTCTTAAGAATTCTGATTTCATATTTTCTTAATTTGCTCATCAGTCAATAAATCATCTCCACGTAAACGCAAAAAGACCTGAGCTGTTGTAACTACATCTAATTCACAATAGATGACAATCCTATCCAGATTATTTTCTGTATAGTAAACTTCACGAACCATACTCCCGTCCATATCATCTTTTGGAGAAGGTATTCCTAGAACATTAGCCATTAATTTTAAAGAGGTAAAGTGTTTATAGTCGCCAAACTTCCATAATTCCATAGTATCTAGGTGTGGAATTTCCCAGGGCTTTTTACCAAATAAGTCTAGTTTATAAGGGAGTTTAATTCCGTTTATAAGCATTCGTCTTGCTATATATGGAAAATCAAATTCTTTGCCGTTATGTCCACAAAGTAAATGCTTTGCCTGATTAAAATGTTCTTGAAGTAATTTCTTAAAATCATTTAATAGGGTTATTTCATCCCCATAGAAAGAAGTGACTCTAAAATTTTTATCTGCTCCTTTTTCTACGAAATAGCCTACAGATATACAGATGATTTTTCCAAATTCTGCCCAAATCCCAGCCCTATTATAAAATTCTTCAGGAGTAAATTCTTCTTTTCTTTGATATTTTGATTTCTGTTCCCAAAGCAACTGCTTTTCTTCAGACAAGTCATTAAAAGACGGATTCTCTGGTACAGTTTCTATATCTAAGAATAATAGATTTTCTAAATTAATTTTGTAAAGCATATTAGAACAAGCTTTGTTGTTTTACAGGACTTTCATGTTCTATCAACCATTTTTTACGATGCAACCCACCAGCATAACCAGTTAAATCTCCATTACTGCCTATCACGCGATGACATGGAATTACAATCCAAAGAGGGTTTTTACCATTGGCAGAAGCTACAGAGCGAATTGCTTTTACATCACCTAAAGTTTTAGAGAGCTCCAAATAAGAAGTGGTTTTTCCATATGGAATTTCTAGGAGTGCATTCCAAACTCTTTTTTGAAAAGCTGTCCCTTGAGGGTTTAGTTTTAGATTAAACACTTTGCGTTTGCCTTCAAAATATTCAGAAAATTGATAGAAAGCATCTTCCAATACTTCAGGAATAACATCCATTTGTTTTTCTCCATCAAAAACTGTTACTGATGCCAATCCGTCTTCATCGCCTTTAAGCTCTGCATAACCAATAGGAGTCTGTAGATAAACCGTCTCCATTATTTAATTTCGTTTGAGCTTTCTCCTTCTATAATCCCAAGACGTTTGGCACGTGCTTCCCAATTCTTTCTTGCTAATACTTGGAGGTCTTCAACATTATCACTCTCGTCCATAATTTCCAAACCAAGTAAGGTTTCAATAACGTCTTCCATAGTAACCAAACCACTTACAGAACCGTACTCATCAACAACGAGTGAAACGTGTTCTTTCTTTTCTACAAATTTCTTGAATAGCTCAGGAATTGGCTTATCACGATTTGTAACTAAAATCTCCCTTTTAATTGTTCCAAGCGCTTTGTCTCCATTTTTATTGATAATTGCTTCTAACAATTCATCTTTAAGAAAAAATCCAGTAATATTATCTGCTCGGTCCTTAAAGACTGGAATACGCGAAAAACGAAAAGGGCGATTATTATCAAAAAATTCTTGGATTGTAGTATCCTCAGAAGCTATTTTCATGACCGTTCTAGGGGTCATGATATCTTTAGCTTGTATTTCATCAAAAGTTAAAAGATTTCGAATTACAGTAGATTCCGATTCTTGAAAGACACCTTCTTCCTCAGCAATATCGGTCATGGCTGTAAAATCTGCTCTACTCAGTACGCTACCATGCCCCCCCTTTTTACCAATTAGCTTTGTAAATAGCTGTAAAATCCATAATAGCCCTGTCCATTTCATAAAAAAGACCATAGCCTTAAGTGCTTTTGTAGTGAAATTGGATAATTGTTTCCAATACGTAGCACCTATTGTCTTTGGTATAATTTCAGAAGCAACTAAGATGAGAATAGTCATTATTGTTGATACGACTCCTACCATGAGGTCCTCGGTAAACTCTATTCCGAACACAGATCTAGTAGTACTGCCATAAAGTTCTACATAAGCTACTTTAGCCTGTACACCTACTAAAATTGCTCCAACGGTGTGTGCAATTGTATTCAAAGTTAAGATGGCAATAAGCGGTTTGTCTACATCTTTCTTTAACTCTTCTAGTTCAACTGCATAAGATTTCCCCTCCTGTTTTTTTACGTTTAAAAAAGTAGGTGTAATACTTAGAAGAACAGCTTCTAGAATTGAGCATAGAAAAGAAAAGAAAATAGAGATTAATGCGTAAAAAATGAGAAGACCCATAATAATATCTAATTAATACTAAAGTAATGATTCGTTCTTAAATGAAAGCCTCGCTTGATAAAATAAATCTCGCACTGTTTTTCTAACTTTAAGATTGTATAAAATTTTATGCCTTCTATCTGGGTAAATTCGGTTAGATAGAAATATAAACACCAATTGGTTTTTAGGGTCAGCCCAAACAAAAGTTCCCGTAAAACTAGAATGTCCAAAGCTTTTAGAACTCGCTTTTGGAGAAGGATAAGCCTTAGATATATCCAAAGTATCATTATCTAATAGCGACTTATCAAAACCAAGATTTCTTCTCTATAATTTTGATACATTATTTTACTTAAATCATCGGCAGTTCCAAATAATCCAGCTTACCAGAAATACCACCAAAAAGAGCCGCGTTTTCATCATGTACAAAGCCTTTTACCATAGTTTTTCGAAATACTACATCTATTTCTGTTGGAACTATCGTATTAGAAAATTCCATTCTAGTTGGATTAAAACTAAGTGTTTTTACACTTAAAGGTTGGTAAAATTCGCCTTTGTAGATAAGTCTGATACTCCTTGCCTGAAATGGCAGTTATAATTTCTAAAAATAGCAAAGATAAAAAAACCAATTAGTATAATTTGAAATACATTTTGTCTCAATAGAATACAATAAAGTTGATGGACTATTCTAAAATACGGATAAAGTCCTTTGCAAAATAGCTTGCAATAATGTTAGCTCCAGCTCTTTTAATGGCCAAAAGTTGTTCCATCATAACAGCATCATGGTCTAGCCATCCTTTTTCAGCGGCAGCTTTTACCATAGCATATTCACCAGAGACTTGGTATACAGCCACAGGAACATCTACCTCATTTTTTACTTCTCTAACAATATCTAAATAACAAAGTCCAGGTTTAACCATAACAATATCTGCACCTTCATCTATGTCTTGTTGTACTTCTTTTATGGCCTCAAAACGATTTGCAGAGTCCATTTGATAGGTTTTTTTGTTTTTTGGGACATTTTTAATAGCTACTGGAGCAGAATCCAAAGCATCTCTAAATGGCCCGTAAAAAGCACTAGCGTATTTAGCAGAATAACTCATAATTCCTGTATTTTGAAAACCTTCGTCTTCCAGAGCTTCTCTAATGGTAAGAATACGACCATCCATCATATCGCTAGGGGCAACAAAATCTGCTCCCGCTGTGGCATGAGAAACACTCATCTCTGCTAACACCTCACAGGTTTCATCATTTAAAATTTGACCTTCGGCAACAATGCCATCATGTCCGTAGGATGAAAAAGGGTCCAAAGCAACATCAGTCATCACCAACATTTCTGGGCAGACATTCTTCACTGTTTTAATAGCACGCTGCATTAAACCATTTGGATTTAAAGCCTCAGTCCCTTTATTGTCTTTTAATTTGTCATCGACCTTTACAAAAAGTAAAACAGCGCAGAGCCCCATTTGCCACAACTCTTTCACTTCTTTTTGTAAAATATCCAGACTCATTCGATAGTAATTAGGCATAGAAGCTATTTCTTCTTTTATGTCTTTGCCTTCAACTATAAAAAGAGGTACTAAAAAATCGCTAGGAGTAATAATAGTTTCTCTTACTAAGTGACGAATAGCTTCTGAAGTACGTAATCTTCTATTTCTTATAAGTGGGTACATGCGAGTATTTTTTAAGTGAAAAGTTTTAAGTAATCTTAGTTAAGTGATTTTTTGATAGTTTTTATCAAAGCGGCTAACATTTTTTTATTTCATCAATTTCTGATAATATCAGATTTAACTTTTCTTCATCGATAAACCTCAGCTCTTTTGATGCTAAAATCAGATAATCTGATTCATGAGTGGAACCAGATGAAATATATAGAAAGCGAATTAATTCTTTTTGAGTTTCTCTGCCACAGCCTTCTGCGATATTCGTGAGAATTGATAATGCCGCTCTATTTATTTGTGATACCAGACCAAATTGCTCAGCCTTAGGATATGTTTTAGTAGTAGCATAAATACTAAGAACAAGCTTATGCGAACGTTGCCACACTTGATAATTCTTATAATTAACCATAGCTTTTAACTTAGTACTTTCAGCTTTTCACTAAATATTTATTTCTCCAATTAAATACGGAACGGCTTTACCTGAAATTTTAACACGTTCTCCTAAATACTCACATACCAAATCTCCACCTCTTTTAGAAAGTTGTTTTGCCGTCATTTCTGTTTTTCCAAATACTTTAGACCAATATGGGGTCATGGTTGTATGTGCTGAACCTGTTACCGGATCTTCTAGTATTCCACATTGAGGCGCAAAAAATCGAGATACAAAATCGACCTCATCTCCAGGAGCCGAAACTATGACACCACGACAATCTAATTTATCCAATAATGTAAAATTTGGCTCTATTTGTTCAATTTCCTCTTGAGAATTATAAACCAAAAGATAATCTGTCTTTCCTTTTATAGTACGTTCAGGTGTTAAACCTATAGCTTTATTAAGCTCTGTATTTCCTTGAATAGCAACTATTTTGTCCGAAGGAAAATCCATTACCATGTAATTGTTATTCGCTTTTTGAACAAGAAGTTCCCCGCTACGATGAGAGTAAAACCGTATGGTATTTTCTAAATGGCCATGATAGTGATATAACACATACGCACTTGCTAAAGTAGCGTGTCCACATAAATCAACTTCGGTTTCAGGAGTAAACCAGCGCAGCTCATATGTTGCATTTTGTTGTACAATAAACGCAGTTTCTGCTAAATTATTCTCTTGGGCAATAGCTTGCATCACTTTAGTATCTAACCAATCATCCAAAATGCAAACAGCAGCAGGATTTCCACCAAAAATATGGTCCGTAAAAGCATCTATCTGGTAAATTTTTAATTTCATTTTATAAAACTACACCTTTAAACCCATTCTTTAGGTGACTTTAAAACCTGAATTAATTTTTCTTCTTCACTTCCTTCTTCAGGATAATGATTATATCTCCATTGCACATGCGGTGGCAAACTCATTAAGATACTTTCTATACGACCGTTGGTCTTTAAACCAAAAAGAGTGCCTTTATCATGTACTAGATTAAACTCCACATATCTGCCACGCCTAACTTCTTGCCAATCTCGCTGTACTTTATTGTATTTGAGTTCTTTACGTTTTGTAACAATTGGTATATAACTATCTAGGAAGCTATTGCCAACTTCTGTGACAAAGTTATACCAAGCTTCAATATTCATTTCTTCATTTGGCTTGCAGTAGTCGAAAAATAAGCCGCCAATACCACGAGCCTCGTTTCTATGTGCGTTCCAAAAATAGGTATCGCATTTTTTTTTGTACTTGGCATAAAAATCTGGATGATGTTTGTCACAGGCTTCTTTGCAAGTATGATGAAAATGTATGGCGTCTTCTTCAAAAAGATAGTATGGAGTTAAATCTTGCCCTCCTCCAAACCATTGGTCAACTAGTTTCCCTGTTTTATCATACATTTCAAAATAGCGCCAATTTGCGTGTACGGTTGGCACCATTGGATTTCTTGGGTGTAAGACTAAACTTAGACCGCAAGCAAAGAAATCCGCATCTTTAACACCAAAATAATTTTGCATACTTTCTGGTAAAGCACCATGCACGGCCGAAATATTTACACCGCCTTTTTCAAATACAGCACCATTTTCAATTACACGGGTTCTGCCACCGCCACCTTCTGGTCTTTTCCAGACATCTTCCTTAAACTTTTCTACACCATCTATTTCTTCCAATTTTGATGTAATGGTATCTTGTAATTCTTGTATGTAGTTGTAAAATTTATCTTTCATGATTATTCACTTAGATGAACCAATGAGAATTTATGATTTTGAAACGTAGTCTGTTCTGTAATTTTTATGGAGTTTAAAGCCATTTCTATAAAAATATCAATGACTTTTTCAATGCTATCATTTTCGTGTTTTATAAAAACCAGCCTACCAACTTTGTTATTATGAAAGTCCATTTGGCGTGCAATTTCCCTATTTCTAAAAGCATTTTCGTGCCAATCTGTTATCAGTTTAGTCCAATTAGTTACTTTATTTATTTTATTAGACCATTTGGTACATTTCTTAGCAATTAAGTAATTCCAAAAGGCATGCCTAAAAGCATTTGCAGGAGTGTTCTGGTAATGTAATCTTCCGTAGTACTTTGTAGAAATGGAGAGGCATTGTTTTGTAGCATTTATAGTTGGATAAATAAAAAAAGGATTTCTAAACCCCAATAGGACCAATTGCCAAAAGCTTTTAACGTTAATTAGCTTTATGGTTTTAAAGATGTTCATTTAATCCAGTTTTCTCTATACAGTTCATAAAGCTCCATATCAACAAATTCCCCATTTGATAATTGAAATACTTTAGAATCGGTTTTTTTCCAAGTAAATAAATTCTTTTCAGCGACTCTTACACTTGCAATGTTGGAACGATTGACTATTATCTGTAAAGTATCGAGATATATCTCTTTAAAACACCAATTAATAATTTTATGCGTTGCTTTTGTAATAATTCCTTTTCCGGTATTTTGATAGCCAATACAATAGGCCAATTCTCCTTGCCCTTTTCTTTTCTGAAGTTCTTTTACGTACATTAATCCAATAATAGTCCTATTGGTATTTTCTTTTATCGTAAAGAGAAATTCTTCTTTATTGCTGAATTCTTTTACCTTTTTTGCCACAAAAAGTTCAGAAAGTGTAGGGGTTAGGTTTTCTTTTAAAGTTTCAGGGAAATAATCTTTAAATCTATCTGAATTTGAAACCATTAAATCGCATAGTCTCCATGCGTCTTTTGCTTGGATTGGTGCAATACTATAGTCGTCAAAATCTATTTGCATAAATATTCTAAACAGTATATTCTTTTACAGCTTCTACAAAAGCTCCCGCATTCTCTAATGGAATATTTGGTAAAATACCATGACCCAGATTTACAATATAGTTGTCTTTTCCAAATTCATTTATCATTTGGTGTACCATTTTTTTAATTTTGGAAGGAGGAGATAATAATCTTGATGGGTCAAAATTACCTTGTAAAGTTATTTTTCCGCCACTCAAATAGCGTGCGTTGCGTGCGGAGCATGTCCAATCTACACCCAGTGCAGCTGCTCCAGATTTTGCCATATCATTTAATGCGAACCAGCATCCTTTACCAAATACTATAACAGGTGCCTCGTCTTTTAATGCATCAACTATTTGTTGGATGTATTTAAAGGAAAATTCTTGATAATCTGTTGGAGATAACATCCCACCCCAAGAGTCAAAGACTTGAACGGCATTGACACCTGCTTTTACTTTCTCTTTTAAATAAGCGATTGTGGTATCTGTTATCTTTTGCAATAATTGATGGGCTGCTTTAGGTTGTGTGAAACAAAAGCCTTTAGCCAAATCAAAATTTTTGCTTCCTTGGCCTTGTACGCAATAACATAAAATGGTCCAGGGAGAGCCTGCAAAACCTATAAGTGGAATCTCATCGTTTAACTTTTCTTTGGTCATTTTAATAGCATCCATTACATAGCCCAATGTATCTTGAATATCTGGAACGATTACGGAGTCTAAATGTTTGGCTTCTCTAATTGGGTTGGGCAAATAAGGACCAAAATTAGGTTTCATTTCTACATCGATGTTCATTGCCTGCGGAATCACCAGAATATCACTAAAAAGGATAGCCGCATCCATGCCGTACCTTCTAATAGGTTGCACTGTAATTTCTGATGCTAACTCTGGAGTCTGGCAACGCGTAAAAAAATCGTATTTAGCTTTTATTTCCATAAACTCTGGAAGATAACGGCCTGCTTGTCTCATCATCCATACTGGAGGTCTATCTACTGTTTCCCCTTTTAAAGCCTTTAAGAATAAGTCGTTTTTAATCATGGGTTTCTAAAATGTTTAATTGCTTGCACTAATACATTTTCAACTGTTGGTTTGTTAGCAATTAGTACCTGCTCTGTATGTTTTTTTGCTTCTACTCCAGTAGATTCACCAATACAAAATGCCCAACTATAATTTAAATTATTTTCTTTACTAAAACTTTCTACTCCACTAGGACTAAAGAACAAAACACCATCGAAAACCTTATCAAATTTCTTATAATTTAAGAAAGTATTGTACACTATGCGTTCATTATACCGAATATTATTTTTTTGTAATTCTTCAGTTAATTCGGGTCTTCTTAGATTTCCTGAGAAGATAGAGAATGATTCGTTTTTATATTTTTTTACAATGATATCGGCCAAATCGGATGAATTATAAGCCAATTCTTCAACTTTAAACCCATTTTCTTGTAATAATAGTTTTGTTTTTCCCCCAACACAAAAAGCAGGCTTTTTAATTTTTGCTCTGTCTTTTAAAAATGAATGTACACCGTTTTGACTAGTGAATACATAATAATTAAGACTACTCTCAACTTTAAATTCTAAAAACTCAATTGCTATTGCATTGTATGCTAAAAAATTCTGATCTGCATTCAAGAGCAATTCTCTTTGTGAAGCAGATAATAATTTAGTGGATAGTATTGAGCTCATTCTTTATACTTTCCATCAAATTTTCACCACCATTTTCTAAAACTTCATAAGCGCAACTTTTTCCAAAACCTTCATGATTAGAAATGGGTCGTTCTTTTTCAATTTCTATACATGTACTGCCATCCAAAGCATGTAAACAACCCTTAAAGTATACTTTTTGGTTTTTTATAGTTGCAAGTGCTCCTATTGGTGCAGTACAACCACCTTCTAGCGTACGTAAGAATTCACGTTCTATAGTGGTACAGATATCACTTTCTTCATGATTTAGAGAAGAAATTTGCGATAGAATTTCTTTATCTTTTTCTAGGCATACTACCAACATAGCACCTTGAGCTGGCGCAGGAATCATCCAATCTAAGGGTAGCGCATCTTTAGGTAATAATTTTATACGCTCTAGCCCAGCTTGTGCAAAAATTGCTCCGTTCCAGGGGTTTTCAATCAGTTTTAAGAGTCTTGAATTTACATTTCCGCGTAAATCAACCACTTTATGTTTTGGATATCTACTAAGCCATTGTGCTTTTCTGCGCAAACTCCCCGTTGCAATAGTACCTTCTCCTTTTAAGAAATCTGACCCTGAATGCACAAGAACATCAGAACTTATAGCCCTCTCTAAAACGGCAGCTTTAATTATTCCCGTTGGGAGTTGTGTAGGTACATCTTTCATGGAGTGCACCGCAATATCTATATCACCTCTTAAGAGTGCAACGTCTAAAGTCTTAGTAAATATTCCAGTAATTCCAAGTTCGTAGAGTGGTTTATCTAAAACCAAATCTCCAGTAGATTTAACAGGTACTAATTGTGTATTTAGCCCTAGCTCATCTAATTTTTTTTGTACAGTGTTAGCTTGCCAAAGAGCTAGTTCACTATCACGTGTGCCTATGCGAATTACCTTGCTCATTTGGAGTTAATTTCTAACTGAAAAACTTTTTGAATCAAAGTTAAGCTATCGTCCGTATCTACTTCTGGTTTTTTAAGATGATTGGCAAATTGCCTAGTAATTTTTTGAATAATACGTTCCGAAACTATTTCTGCTTGTTCTTGATTAAAATCTACTAGTTTTTTTGAATGAAAATCCAACTCTTCTTCCTTCATCGTCATTAACTTCTCTTTGAGCGCATTAATTACCGGGGCAAATTTTCTTGTCTCTAACCATTTTACGAATTCGGTCTTAACTTCTTCAATAATGGCGTTTGCTTTAGGAATATATACTTTTCTGTTGGCTAAAGTTTCATCTGTAATTTGTGAGAGCTGATCTAGGTGAATTAGCGTAACATTATCTAATTCCATTACATCATCATTAACGTTTTTAGGAACCGAAAGGTCTAAAATTAGTAATGGTTTTTTGGAGTGTATAATAGATTTAGAAACTGTTGGTAATTGCGCTCCGGTAGCTACTACTAATATATCAGACTTTCTAATCTCAGTTTGCAAGTCGCCATAATCTTTAACTACTAATTTAAATTTTCCGGCAATAGCTTCTGCTTTTTCCTTGGTTCGGTTTATTAAAGTTATATGTGAATTATCTGTGTGCTTTACAAGATTCTCGCAAGTGTTTCTTCCAATTTTTCCGGTACCAAAAAGCAAAATATTCTTCTCAGAAATATCAGTAACATTGCCTAAAATATATTTAACTGAAGCAAAAGCCACCGAAGTAGCACCAGTGGAAAGTTTGGTTTCGTTTTTAATTCGCTTACTCGCTTGAATTACAGAATTACATAAACGTTCTAAGAACGGATTAGACATCCCATGTTTTTTTGACCTATAAAAACTCTGTTTTATCTGACTTATAATTTCAAAATCTCCCAGAATTTGGCTGTCCAAGCCAGTACCTACACGAAAAAGATGATTAAACGCATCATGATTTTTATAAACATAAGCAACTTCTTGAAATTCTTCTACAGTACCATTAGAATGTTTACAAAGCAATTGAATAAGTTGAAAAGGATGTTGGGCAAAACCAAATAATTCTGTACGGTTACAAGTAGATATAGCAAGCAAACCTTCTATACCTTCTTTTTTAGCATCTAATGTAATAGCGTCAATTTTAGGAACATCTAAAGAGAATTTCCCACGCACTTTGGCATCCGCTTTTTTGTAGCTTAGGCCAATGGCATAAAAAGAACTGTGTTTGGAAAGGTGGTAATTCTTCATTGCACTAAAAACAGCGTTGCAAAAATAGACTCCACCTTGGTCAAAAAATAACGCTAGCGGTACTATAAATAACAACAATCGTGATTTTAGAAGATATTTTCTCTAAAATCTATACCAAACACTGTATTTATTGATAAATATAATATTAAGAACACTGTTTAGAGTTGTTCTAAATAGCTATATTTGTCATTTAGAAATAGAGAAATATGAAAGAAAATATCGCTGTAGGTTCTTATGATGAAGTTTTAATAGACCAAGACTTCTATGTACTTAAAATTCAAAATGATACGAGTAATCTAAAACGTGTAGAGCGTGCGATAGACAGTACTTTTATTCAATTTCATTTTTCATTAAAAGGTCATGCAAAATTTTTATTTAATGAAGGCAATTATGCTTTAGAAGTTTCAGAAGAAAATTCACTTTTATTATACAATACTCAAAAAGACTTGCCTTTAAATGTTGTTTTAGAGCCAGAGTCATGGTTGCTTTCTGTTGTGATGACAATTCAAAAATTCCATTCTTTATTTTCTTCAGAAGCTGATTATATTCCTTTTTTGAGTGATGAAAACAGCGAAAAAAAATATTATTCTCAAGAAGTTTTAACACCAGCAATGGCCGTAGTTTTAAGTCAGTTAATGAGTTATAGTTTACACCCATCTATAAAAAGTTTGTATGTAAAAGGCAAGGTATACGAATTAATATCGTTGTATTTTAATAAGACTGAAGATGCTGATTTAGAACAGTGTCCATTTTTGGCAGATGAGGACAATATAAGGCGTATACGCAAGGCAAAAGAAATTATGATTGCTAGAATGTCAGAACCGCCAACTTTAGCAGAACTTTCTGAAGAAATAGGGCTTAGTCTAAAAAAATTAAAAGAAGGTTTTAAACAAATTTATGGAGATTCTGTTTTTGGATTCCTTTTTGATTATAAGATGGAATACGCGAGGAAAATGTTAGAGACAAGACGCTACAATGTTAATGAAGTAGGTCTAAAAATAGGGTATAGTACTGCGAGTCACTTTATCTCATCCTTTAAAAAGAAATATGGAACCACACCTAAAAAATATTTAATTTCAACCACATAAACACGTATTAAAAATGAAATTCATCAAATCAATCAAACTAATCATTTTACTTTTTAGTATTTCAATTACAGTAAACGGACAAGAAATCAAAGCAACACCACAACCAAAAAAGCCAGATTTAGTATTGGTTTTTACAAAGACAGATGGTTATCGTCATGAAAGCATTACCACAGGCGTTAAGGCTTTGCGAGAACTAGGTAGAAAAAATAACTTTATTGTTTTAAGAACAGAAAGTTCAGAAGATTTTACACAGGAAAATTTAACAAATTACCAATTGGTGGTGTTTTTGAGTACCACTATGGATGTTTTAGATGATAGCGAACAAACTGCTTTTGAAAATTATATAAAATCCGGAGGTAGCTTTTTAGGAATTCATGCTGCTACGGATACCGAATATGATTGGCCTTGGTATGGTAAGTTGGTAGGTGCTTATTTTGAAAGTCACCCAAGTAATCCTAATGTTAAAGAAGCAAAAATTAGTGTCTTAACAAAAGACCATAGTTCTACAGCCCACCTTAAAGATACTTGGACAAGAAATGATGAGTGGTACAATTTTAAGAGTTTAAATCCCAACGTAACAACAGTTCTTAAGTTAGACGAAACCAGTTATGAAGGAGGTACAAATGGCGATAACCACCCAATAGCTTGGTACCACGAATATGATGGCGGGAGAGCATACTATACTGGTGGAGGACATACCAACGAATCATATACTGAACCCGATTTTGTAAATCATCTTTTGGGTGCCATAGAATGGTGTTTAAAAAGATAACACTACCAAGATTAGCATAGAAAACTCTTAATATGGGCTATTTGGTATTAGTTATTCGTATCTAATAGTAGATAAACCCCATTGTTATGAAATCTACTTATTTACCTGTCGCCTATTTTCTTATGGCACTCTTTCTTTTCTCATGTTCGAATTCTGAGCCTTCTTTTGTCGAAGAAAATAATGAAGAGCAAGTGGATGATGAACCTGTAGATGAAGAAAATTCTAGTGATAGGAATAAGGTTCTTGTATTTACAAAGACCTCTGGCTTTAATCACAATACGAAAGAAGAATCTGTTGCAATGGTTCAAAAAATAGCAGATGAACTCGACTTTGATGTTGAGGTTAGTGATAATGCATCGGTTTTTGATGACCAGAACAACATTAATAGTTTTGATGTTATTTTCTTCACCAATACCTCAGGGAATATGTTAAATGCATCGCAACGAAATACCGTTGAAAGCTATGCGGAGCAGGGGGGTAATTTTATTTCGAATCATGCAGCTAGTGATTCCTATGGACATAGCTCAGCTAGTACCGTAAACGGAGGAGGAAAAGGAGAATGGGATTGGTACGCAGAAAATATAACAGGATGTAGTGTTAGAAACGACCCCAATCACACTTCAAATAATTTTGCTGCCACTGTAACTATTCAAAATCAAAATCTTGATTTAACTGCTGAGATTAGATTTCCTTGGGATGATAATGAAGAATGGTATTATTGGGAGGGAGGTTATATAAATGATGAATTTACAGAGTTATTACGTGTTTCCGATACAGGCTCTAACTCTTATGACGACTCTCGAATGACTGCTCACTATTGGGAAAGACCAGAAGGTGGAATAAGCTTTTATTCTAGTATGGGGCATGCAAAAAGTAAATACTCCAATCCAGAATTTATAATATTGATGCAAAACGCTTTTGAATTTATTTTGAAATAGAGCTTTTTAAAGTGGTCTAGTTACTATAATCCCAATATTACTTTTAATAGTTTTTAGATATGCTGATAAGGGTTCTTTGCTAATTTTCACCTCTCCAGAACTAGAAGCGTGTAATAAATGAATTCTGCCATTTGGTTGTCTTATGGCAAATCCCGTATGAGTAACATCTAAACCTTTGATTGATGTAGCTAGTGCGATAATATCGCCAGATTGTAATTGATTTTCTATATTTTTAATTTCATTTTTAGGGATATAACAGATAGTTTCTTTGGCCAGTTCAGATTCTATTTTTTGTATACGGTTAAAATTTTCATTGCCTTTTAAAAAAGGATATAAATTGCGATGAGTTCCCATAAAATTAATGGGCTTATGTAATTCTTTTCCACCTAGATTAGCAGTGATATCTTTTACTAGTCCTAATTTTTGATTATCCCGTATCCAATCTGTAAAGTAGTGTAAACGAGATGGATAACCATTTGATTTTCCATTTCTATACCGAATGGTCTCTAAATTTTTTGTGAAATTATCAAATGACTTTTCTTGGGTTCTAAGTGTAGCAGAAAAAGCCAATACATTCTCTACAAAAGTGGTACAATCCAAACCTTTAAAATTAATTACAAGACTCTCAGTAGTACCAATTTCTAATGTTTTTTCAACATAAGGAGTTCCTAAAAATGAAACCCCAACTTTGACAATACTATCCCCCAAAGTAGCGGCCTTTAATTCCTTCAAAGCTGCAATCTTAATAGTATACAACGCGCTATCTGCTGGAGAACAGGTGGTTTGAGCAAAAGCAACTGGACTAATGCTTACTAAAAACACAAGAATACACTTACGAACCATACTACTAAAATACATTAAAAGCTATGATTGACTTTTTCTATGCTGGAATAACAAAACTTTTCGTGCTTTTAAATGTAATATGAAGTTGCTGTTGTATTTTTAAGACTTAAAATAATAACCAACTTCCCTGCTATGAAATGAGCCACCTCGGGTTTGAATACTTATCAAACTATTTAGTGGTAAATTACATCTGACAGATAAAGAAAAAACACATATTAATGAAAGGAGTTTTATTGGTCAATTTAGGTTCGCCAGACAGCCCGACACCAAAAGATGTAAAGCCATATTTAGATGAATTTTTAATGGATAGTCGTGTAATAGATGTTCCACCATTATTACGTAATCTTTTGGTTCGTGGAATAATTTTACAAACAAGACCAAAAAAATCGGCAAAGGCATATTCAAAAATTTGGTGGGAAGAAGGTTCACCATTAATTGTAATTTCCAAGCGTTTTGCAAAAAAGGTGCGACAACATACAGAGATGCCTGTTGCATTAGGTATGCGCTATGGGTCTATGAGTATTAAAGAAGGTCTTCAAGACCTCAAAAACCAGAATGTAGACGAGGTTCTTTTGGTACCGTTATACCCGCATTACGCGATGTCTTCTTATGAAACGGTTGTGGTAAAAGCTATGGAAGATCAACAGAAACATTTTCCAGAGATGAAAATGACAACAATGCCTGCATTCTATAACAACGAAGAGTATATAAAAGTACTTTCAGAAAGTATTGCCGAAGGTTTAAAAGACTTTGAGTATGACCATGTATTGTTTTCATATCATGGTATTCCAGAACGTCATATTCGTAAATCTGACCCCACAAAATTCCATTGTAAAATAGATGGTTCTTGTTGTAACATAAATTCGGTAGCCCACTATACATGCTACCGTCACCAATGTTATGATACTACAGAGTTGGTAAAAGCATATTTGGGATTACCAGAAGATAAAGTAAGCTCTTCTTTCCAGTCTAGATTGGCGGGTGACCCATGGTTAAAACCTTACACAGATTATGAGTTTGAACGTTTCCCGAAAGAAGGAAAAAAGCGTTTGGCTGTAATTACACCGGCTTTTGTTAGCGATTGTCTTGAAACTTTGGAAGAAATTGCCATGGAAGGGAAAGAACAATTTGAAGAAGCTGGAGGAGAGCATTACAAGCACATATCCTGTTTAAATGATAACGATGCCTGGGTAGCTTTAATGGCAAAATGGATTAACGAATGGGAAGCTAAGGAAACCTTGCCTGTGTAATGGCAAATACATCTTCAGAAGAATTAGGTGCGCAGCCCATCGGTAAACTTTTGGTAAAGCAATCTGTACCTGCTGCCATTGGTATCTTGGTAATGTCATTAAATGTTCTGATAGATTCGGTTTTTGTAGGTAAGTGGATAGGGTCCATCGCTATCGCCGCTATTAGCGTAGTGCTTCCAATTACTTTTTTTATCGCTGCTTTAGGAATGTCTATCGGGGTAGGAGGTTCTAGTATTATATCACGTGCTTTAGGAGCAGATGACCCTGAAAAAGCATTAAAGACTTTTGGAAATCAAGTCACCCTAACTTTTGTAATGACCATGAGTATGGTTATTCTGGGATTAATCTATGTAAATGACCTAATTCCAATTTTTGGGGCTAAAGGCAGCATTTTTGCACCAGCAAAGATTTACTACATCATTATTTTATATGGGGTTCCATTTTTGGCGTACACCATGATGGGGAATAATGTAATGCGTGCAGAAGGTAAACCTAAGTTTGCCATGAATGCCATGATAATTCCATCAGTGGCGAACCTTTTTATGGATTATTTACTCATTTATATTTTTGATATGGGTATGGCAGGGGCGGCATGGGCTACAACAATAGCTTATTTTATGTCTTTTAGTTATGTGTTGTACTTTTTCCTATCTAAAAATTCTGAGCTAAAAATTAATTGGAATCATTTAGGTTTTGATCTGCCTATTTTAAAAGAAATAAGTTCATTGGGTTTTGTAACATTGGCCAGACAAGCGGTGGTGAGCTTTACTTATTTATTAATGAACAATATCCTCTTTAATTTAGGAGGAGAGGCAATGATTGCCGTTTACGCTATTATTGGTCGTATTTTAATGTTTGCATTATTTCCAGTATTTGGTATTACGCAAGGTTTTTTACCTATTGCAGGGTTTAACTATGGTGCTGAAAAATATAATAGGGTAAAAGAATCTATCTATATCGCCATAAAATATGCCTCTGTTCTAGGAAGTATAGTTTTTCTTGGGTTATTAATTTTTCCAGAAGCACTTACCTCACTTTTTTTAAGTAATAGATCTGATTTGCCTGCTGAGGATAAACTGGTAAACACTTTTGTTTTAGAACATACCCCAAACGCCATTAGATGGGTGTTTGCAGCAACACCAATTATTGCGTTGCAATTAATTGGAGCAGCTTATTTTCAAGCAATCGGTAAAGCCATACCGGCATTACTTTTGACCTTAACCAGACAAGGTTTCTTTTTTATTCCACTTATTTTAATTCTGCCTAATTATTTTGGTGAACTTGGCATCTGGATTTCCTTCCCAATTGCCGACGTTTTAGCAACTATTGTAACAGGGCTTTATTTAAGAAAAGAAGTTAACACAAAACTTATAGCATAATTAGTACAGTCTATTCTGTAATTTGAGTGATAGCTTTACGTATAATTTCCCATTCCTCCTCGAGTCTTTTTAATAGAAAAAAGAGATGCTCCAAAAGTATGTTCTTTAACTCTATAGTAAATTCTAACCTAGGGTTTTTACGATATATTCTAGTTTACTTTACTGCCCATTTAATTGCTTTTCAATCTCCATTATTGCTCTATCCAATTGTGGGTTTTTCCCATCCAATCTGTCCTTAAATGTTTCTTTTACCATAATATCTGGTTGAACGCCTTCCTTTTCTAAGTTTTTTCCATCTAGTGTATAACATCCCCATGATGGTAACCTATAAAAAGACCCATCGACCAGACCATTCCCAGAAGTAAAAACAATCCATCGGTATGTTTCTGTACCAATAAGGGTCCCAAGACCAAGCTCTTTAAAGCCCGCTGAAGTCATTTCGGCATCACTTAATGATTGTTCATTGATTAAAACAACAATGGGTTTTGCTGCAGGACTAAAATTGGGTTGAGGAGCTAACTGCCCTTCACGGTACTTCCATTTTAAATAGGGTTTTTGAGATAAAAACTGAAGTACTTCATCATGTACATTGCCACCTGTATTATATCTTAAATCTAGAATTAATGCTTTTCGTTCACTTGTTTCAGATACCATTTCGCGCTTAAAACGCTCAAGTTCTCCACCGCCCATGTTCTTCATGTGGATGTAGGCAATATTTTTATTACTTTTTTGGTCTACATAGTTCTGATTTTTATCCATCCATTCATCATACAAAAGAGTACGTGTGGCATTGGTATTAGTAGGATGTAGCTTTATGGAAATAGGGTTTCCGTTGCGAGAAAAAGTCAAGAACAATTCTTGGTCTCTTGACGGTCTAACAAAATAAGATTCTCTGTTCATGGTTTCATTTACCTTTTCACCATTTACCTTGATTAAACGATCACCTTTTCTGATGTTCTTTCCAGAAACATCCATTGGACCATCTGTTATAATGTGCTCAACAACATAAGGGTCTTTATTGGAAAAGACAATGCCAGTGCTCATACTTGCAGTTTTATAAAAAGCGCTTTCTTCTTTTCCGTTGGAGAAAAAACCAAAATGCGAGGTGTTTAGTTCGCCGAGCATATCATTAAAAATTAGGCGAAGCTGAGAGCGTTTGGTTATGTAAGGTAGAAATTTGGCATATTGATTTCTAAGTTTTGCCCAATCCTCGCCATGAAAATTCTCATCGTAAAAGTTCTCTTCAAAACCTGCCCAAGCCTCATAGAACATTTGAGTAAACTCATTAGATAAATTTCTTCTGAAGGTATGATTAATAGTAATTTTATCGGTTTTATTACTCTTAATATCAAGGGTATGGATATCACCTTTCACAAGTAAGTAATAATTATTCTTAGCACTTTCAATTTGATACCCTTGTATTTCTTTATCCAAAACAACTTCGGTTTTACTTTTCTCAAAAGGCTCAAAAGAAGTCTTCCATAATTTCATTTTTCCCTCACCATGGTTACTTAGGTAAAATAGATAGGTGGCTTTATCTTTTGCAAAAGCTGTAGGTCCAAATTGTGAACCAAAAGAAGGACCAACAGTTTTAATACGTTCCATCAATCCTTTTTCATTAATTTTTATAGTGATATCACTGTCCTTTGCTTTTACATCAGCTTTCTTTTCATCTTTACCTTTCTTATCCTTATCAGTAGCATCTTCTACTTTTTCAAATAGCTTGTCATATTCATCATGGGTATAAGGATCTTCATATTTATCGAGTGCCATCCGGTAAACACTTGGGTTTTGCATGCCGTAAGGATAACTGGGTTGGGTAAGGTTCGAGGTAAAATAAATATACTTACCATCTGGTGACCACGCTGGGCTTGTTTCGGTAACCCCTGTTTTGGTTAGGTTTGTTATTTTTTTGTCGGCAATACGTATGGTAAAAACGTCATGTTCAAAATTTCTATAAGCGTTAAATACTACATGGGTTCCATTAGGTGAGAAGTAAGGTTGCGGTGCATAAAGTGCCCAAAATTCATCTTTGACCAATAAATTGGATTTGAACGTTTTTAAATCTAACAATCTTAATTCGTCACGACCACTAATATAGATGGCCTTATCCATTTTAGAATTCAATGTAAGATTCACATTGTTTCTTGAGTCTTTTGTTATTTGTTTCTCTTTACTGTTTGTATTTACAGCGATAGTGAACAAATTTGAATAGCCATTGTAGGTCCTTGTGTAACATAATGTAGTATTGTCTTTTAACCAATTAACTTCCTTTACCCGTTCTCCCTTTTTGGTAGGGATGTGTTTTACGAACTTTCCTTTTGTGTCCGAAACAAAAAGTTCTCCTCTAGAGACAAAAGCAAGTTTTTTATTATCTGGTGAGATTGAAAAATTGGTAATATTCCCGTTAACATTAAAATCTTGAAGATTGTCTAAAACATTACTTTTAGTCAATTGAACAGCTACTTTATTTGCTTTTTTATTGGTCACATCGTATATAAAGATTTGGTAATCTTTGGTAAAAACGACTGCTTTGCCATCCGCACTTGCCTGTGGTCTTCCGATTGAGGTCTCAAAAGAAGTAAGTTGTGTTTTTTTATCACCTTCAAAAGTGTAGAGATTGTACTCCCCATTTGCTTCATCGGATATAAAATAGAGTGCTCCCTTGGCATCAAAAGTAGCCCACATGTCTTTTCCGTTATAAGAAGTATATTCCTTGTAGACTCCCGTAGTCGCGTTATATGATTTTATATTGGGGTTATAAGCTCCTTTGTAACGCTTGCGATTGGTAAAGTTTTTGCTTTCCCAACTCTCGTTAAAAAACAGTTCTTCATTCGTAGGGTGCATTGCTAGATTATGGACGGTATGGAAATAATGATTAAAAAGGCGTTTTGGCGTTCCCCCTTTTCTTGGAACGGTATAACCAGAATACCTATTTTCCCTATCTGAGGTAAAATAAATATTTTCTGAGTCCCAAGACCAGCTATCTACTTCATCCGATTTGTCATTAAAAGTTACTTGTTGAATACTTCCGCCGGACATTGGCATTGTGTAAATATTTCTATTACCCAAGGTGTTAGATGAAAATGCCAGCCATTTACCGTCCGGTGAAATTCTAGGAAGTGTTTCTTCGCCGTTCATGGCTGTTATTCTTGTAGCCAATCCTCCTGAAGCGTTTACCTTCCATAGGTCACCATCATAACTAAAAACAATGGTCTTGGCATCTGGAGAAATTGTTGGGTCTAGTAAAAAGTAGTTTTCTTGAGCGTAGGTTGCTGTAAAAAAGAAAGCCATTAGGAGAAGGCTTGATAGTTTTTTTGTCATTTTTTTAATTGATTGATTTAGGTCTTGAAGTTACAAAAATATGACCTCTCCAATATTAATTTTTAACAGTAGCTTCTAATCCATGATAATATTTAAGAGTTATGTATTTTTATCAAATACAACCTTTGAATTATGAAACTTAAATTGAGCTTTCTTTTATCAAGTATATTTATTGTAATTGGGTGTCAAGAAAAAAATGAACCTATGAAAACATACGATTTATTTATAGGTACCTACACGGATGGTGATAGTGAAGGAATTTATAAAATGACTTTTAACGCTAACAATGGAGATTTAATGGATGAAGTTTTGGCTGCAAAACTACCAAGCCCTTCTTTTTTGGCAATTTCACATAATCAAAAGAATTTATATGCCGTACAAGAAACTGCAGATTATGATTCTATAGGAGGTGGAATCACTTCTTATGCTATAGAGAATCGTGAACTTACACTTTTAAATAGTAAAGGCTCTGGGGGAGCTCATCCATGTCATGTCGCCGTTTCTAATGATGGTCAGATTGCGGTTTCCAATTATTCTGGAGGGAATTTGGCAATTTTTGATTTGGTGGAAGATGGCAGTTTAGGTGAACACCAACTTATTGAGCATAATACAGCGGATACTACAAAAACTGCCCATGTACATAAATCTCATTTTAATGAAGATGGTCTTTTTGTGGCAGACTTAGGATTAAGTGCTTTAAAGCGATATGATAAACAACCGTATGGATGGGTGCCTGCACATCAAAATACTATTGAGATGGGGAAAGGTGCGGGACCGCGACATTTTGAGTTTAGTAAAAATAGAGAGTATCTCTATGTACTTAACGAGCTTAATGCTTCTATCTCGGTATTAAAAAGGGATGATGAAGGCAGCTATAATCAAATAGAAGTCCAGGCTACATTACCAAAAGATTTTGAAGGTGAAAATGCATGTGCCGATATTCATTTATCTAACGATGGAAGATTTTTGTATAGTTCTAACCGTGGTGAAAATACCATCGTAATTTTTGAAATTACTCGGGAAACAGGTAAACTTTCTCTGGTTGGCCGTACATCGGTTAATGGAGATTGGCCTAGAAACTTTACACTAGATCCTACAGGCAACTATCTTTTGGTAGCCAACCAACGCAGTAATAATATTACGGTTTATAAAAGGGATGTAGAAAAAGGAACACTTAGCTTCTTAAAAGAGAAAAAGCTGCCAAGTCCGGTTTGTTTGGTATTTGTTAAGTAGGATATTATCTAGAAAAAAGCCCACCTAAATAATAATCAGATGCTAAGGTAAACTCTATACAATCGTTTTGTGTTTGCGAGCCTTTATATTTCCTTTTTTCTGAAAATATATATAATAGATTTTAAAATTATACTAGTTAACAGTGGCTGAGGTATCTGCAATAATTTTCCATTCACCATTTATATTTTTTACGATAAGCATAAAAATACCATGGGTGTCACCAACCTCTCGCGTAAGGTAATATTCGCCCAATACGTAATAAGAGTCATCGTTTATTCTAGAAATATCGTTTAGCACAAAACGAAGTTTACCAAAATGTTCTTTGCTAGGGTAACTTTTTTTATAGCGTTCTAGGGTACTTTGCCAACCTTTTATAACTCCACCTGCGCCATAGAACTTTAGCTCTTCAGATTTCCAATAACCTTCCATAAAAGTTTCAATATCATAATTATCCCAAGCTTCTTGTTGGGCCGTTAGTACAGCGGTAATCGCTTTTTTATCTCCAATTTTGATAGCTGATTGTGCATAAGAAGACATTGATATAAAAAGAAGGATGATGTAAAGTGTTTTCATATTAAACATGTTGTTATTGAGCAAAAAATATAATTAACCCGATGATTAGTAAAACGAGAATTACAGTAAAGAAAATCTTCCAAAAGCTATAAGGTCGCGTTCCCGAAATAGTACCATTTTCACCATTAATAAAAAAATTGTACTCTTTACTATTATAGCGATAAGCACTAATATAAACAGGTAACAGAATATGTTTAAAAGTTTCTTCTGATAAACTCATATTCATGTTGGATATACGCTGGGTATCACCACCTATGTCTTGCCTGCACCAGCGGTCTGCTATTAGTTCTGCTTCTCCTTTTGCAGAAAGGTGTCCTTGTTTTAATGGTATGGTATACTTTTCGGTAACAAAGCCTCTTAAAAAGCTAGAACTAAAAGGCTGTAATAGTTTTAAATTCCAACGTGCAATTTTTTGGGGAATGCGCCCGGCTTTCTGTTTCGAAGCCTTTACTAGCGTGTCATCTACAAAACCAGAAATGTGTCCAGATGCAGATCTCCACCGGGTTTTTCTAACCTGTCTTGTTTTAGTTTTTCCGTTACTATCTCGATAGGTCTGAGTTTCATAATAATAATCTCCTCGCTGTCCAGAGTAGGTAGCTTTTAATTGCGCATCAAAAGTCCAATAAGGTAAATACAAACCTTTTGTAAACTGCGGGTCCAAAGCTGCTTTTTTAAGCTTATTGGGCGCAAACCAAAGGTTATTCACCCATTTTTTAAATATCTGAAATGACTTTTTTTGATCTATCTGAAAAGGAAGTACGGCACCAGGTAAAATCCAATCCTCCTTATATGCATCTTCTAAAATTAATGGCATACTGCAGTACACACAATGGAGTGATTTGTAGTTTTCTTCTACATGCTGATTGGCACCACAATTTTTGCAATGGAGCATCGAAATTTCTTCACTATGCTTTAAGGCACCCATTTCTTTTAAGTAAGGGTATAACTCTAGCTCCTCAAAACCATTCTCATCTATATGGATTTCTTCTTTGTGGCCACAATAGTCACAACTAATGTTTTTAGTCCCGGGTTGATACTTCAATTCCGCCCCACAATTAATGCAGGCTTTTTTGAGTTCGGTTTGTTGCGTTTTTTGTTCCAAAGTTTACTTAAAAAGAGTCATTTCGAAACGAATTGCAGCGCAATGATTGAAAAATCTAGAATCTAAATAGTAGATTTCTCAGTCGCAAACTCTTTCGAAATGACAATAAAATATAATTAGTTATTAGGTAATGGCGGTGGTGTGTTACCTCCTAAGAATGACTTTAACTCTTCAACTTCTTGTAAAGCAGCCCAGCTAGCCATCCCTTGTTTCCAAACTAAACTTTCTTTATTGATGGTTCTATTGGCAAAAAGTGCTTTTAGTTGGTCAATTCCCACAGGACCTTGTTGTGCTCCATCTACGGCATAAAAGTATTGTACGGCAACCGGCATTGGTGGAGGCATGGCACCTCCAGTTTGTGCAGCGACTTGTTGACCTCCCATCTGAGGAGACATCATACCACCCATTTGTTGTGCGAGTACGAAGCCCATTCCCATTCCCATTCCTGCACCAGCAGTTCCACCTTCATTTTTAGCAGCAGCTTCAATAGCTTTAGCAGTTTTAAACTTGGTTAATTTATCCAAGTCTAACTTATCAATACGGCTATATTCGAAGATTTCTTTCTTAAGATCTTCTGGCATCGAAACATTTTCGATGTAGAATTTTTCTAAGGAGATACCAACCGATAAGAACTCCGGTTTCATTACTTCTTGGCATGTATCTGAAAGTTCAGAAGTATTAGCAGCGTATAATTCAATAGGCAAATTCGCTTCACCAACTGTATCTGTAAAACGAGTTGCAATTAAACTTTTTAGGTGCTCGTTAATTTCAAAATTGGTAAAATTATTATCTGTACCAACGATATCAACAATAAATTTCCCAGCATCTGCAATTTTAAAAGCATAAGTTCCAAAAGCTCGTATTTCTACCAAGCCAAAGCGCTCATCACTTAAAGTGATAGGGTTTTTAGTGCCCCATTTTTCATCCGTAAATAAATGGGTGTTTACAAAATATACCTCAGCTTTAAAGGGAGAGTTAAAACCATACTTCCAACCTTTAAGAGTTGCTAAAATGGGTAAATTTTTTGTTGTTAAATCGTAGGTGCCTGGCGTAAAAACATCTGCCAATTGCCCTTCGTTTATAAAAACTGCAGTTTGTCCTTCGCGAACAATAAGTTTTGCCCCGTTTTTAATTTCGTTTTGGTAACGTTCAAACCGGTGTGCTATGGTGTCGTCTGTGTAATCTAACCATTCTACAATGTCTATAAACTCATGACTGAGTTTTTCTTTGATTTTACTAAAAATATCCATGGAATCGTGTTTTTCTAATTTGTGTTCTAAAGCTATGAAAAATGATTTAAGCTCGTATTGGATTAGTATAAAATTCAGAACTATTGTTACATACACAACTTTCTTAAATTTACTTAAAATATGATTTATGGAAAAGAATGTCTTAGGAACCCAATTACAAGCCTGCTGCCATGCCCCGAAAACAGGATTCTATCGTGATGGTTTTTGTAGAACAGGCTCAGAAGATATTGGGACTCATGTGGTCTGTGCTATTATGACCGAAGATTTTTTACAATACACTAAAATGCAGGGTAACGATTTAAGTACACCGATACCTACGTATCAATTTCCTGGTTTAAAACCGGGAGATAAATGGTGTTTATGCGTTTCAAGGTGGAAACAAGCCTATAAAGCTGGTAAGGCACCAGAAGTTGTACTCGAAGGTACCCATCAAAAAGCTTTACAAATTGTAGATTTTGAAATGCTATTAGAGCACAAATATGCTTCCGAATAGGGAATTAGAAAATTAACATAGACCTGTTTCAGGGTCACAACTATCTCCTTCACTGATAACTTCGATTGACGAGAGCTTAGTAAAAGCTTCAAGAAATACGCTCGCAGGCTGCGCACCGCTAATACCATATTTGTCGTTGATAATAAAAAAAGGAACACCACTAACCCCAAGCTGTTGGTAATGAGCAATCTCTTGTTTTACGGCGTAAGCAATATTTTCATCAGCTACTATTTGAGCTGTTTTTTCAGCATTCCAACCAAATTCTGCCATGATTGAAGCAATTACTTCAGGTTTGTTTAGATGAAGATTTTCATCAAAATATGCTTTTAAAAACCGCTCTTTTAATTGGTCTCTAAAGCCTTCTTCTCCGGCCACATGTAGTAATTGATGAAGCGGTAAGGTATTTACTGCCAACCATTTATCCCCAAAGTTAAAAGTAATGCCTTCTTCTTCTCCAGCTTCAACGAGTCTATCCGTCATAGGCTTAACGCGCTCCATGTCACCAAATTTATTGGTGAGGTAGGTATTTCTATCTAACCCTTCCGCAGGCATATTGGGGTCTAGCTGATAAGGATGCCAAGTAACTTCTACAGGAGTACCTTTCCATTGTTTCAATGCAGACTCTAGTCTACGTTTTCCAACATAACACCATGGGCAAGCTACATCGGATACCACATCAACTTTTATTGCTTCTTTTTGCATAGCAAAATAACTTTTTACGTTTATTGGGAGTAAGTCGTAAAAATAAAGCTAAACTGACAGCTACTAGATACTATAAATAATTAGTTGGAACGTTTATTTCGAAATAAGTTTTTCACCTTATTGATGGTGTCATTTTTCTTTTCAGGGTATTCTTGAATAGCAATTTCACCTAAAATCATAATTTCCTCTACCAATTCAATAGTAAGTGGTTTGGTGTTTTTATCGATAATGATTTTCTGAGTTTCAAAACCTAGATTAGATACCCAAAGCACTTGCTTTTCCAGTTTTTTTGAAATGGGAACTACAATATTAAATTCACCTTTCATATTTGTTTTCGTACCTGTTGTATTTCCTTCCAATACAATAGTAGCACCAACTAAAGGCATGTTATTAAGGTCTTTAACTATTCCTGTTACAATATACTTTTCTGTTTTTATAGATTGCTGCGCAATACGCCCTACTACAAAATGTTGTGGCGTCTGTACTGGTGTAACACTTTGTTGTGCAACCAAAGGAGTACCCAATGCTAGAAGTGAGGTAAAACCAAGCATAGCCGCATTACGTCTAAATTGGTTTTGAGATACTATAGGTAATGAGGTGTTTAATTGCTCTGGTTTAAACCTTCCACAAATATTATCACCTTTAGCTATTTTTCTTGCCAGCTCTCTGTTCGTAGTATTTGTAAAATCGATTACTTCCTTTGCACAACTTTTACAAAATGCTCCCTTTTGAGTAGGTGACATTTTGTTCCAATCTTCTGAACAAGGTTCTGGTATGGTTATTTTGTAGCTCATATCATTGTTATTTAGGGCTAAACTAAGTTTAAGAATACTACTAGAAAACTACGAATGAGGGAACGCACCTTTTGGATTAGGAAAGAGGGAGTTCGATGAAGCCTAGGTCAATACATTTCGTATTATGATGAAACCAGTTCTTATCTTCGTTTAAAATTTTAAGATGCGATTTAAAGCGGTATTGTTTGATATGGATGGAGTAATTATAGATTCCGAACCACTACACCATAAAGCCTATCATGGTATGTTTAGGGAAGTGGGAATAATGGTATCAGATGAATTATATGAAAGCTTCACTGGCCAAACTACCTTGCAAGTCTGTACACAATTAGTGCAGTATTTTAAACTAAACCAAGCACCAAAACAATTGGTCAATATAAAACGAAGCATTTTTAAACAGCTTTTTTTACATGACCCAAATTTAGATTTAATCACTGGTGTTCGAGAATTGATACAAGATTACCATAATAATGGACTCACTTTGGTTTTGGCAAGTTCTGCCTCTATGCCTACCATCAACAATGTATTTTCCAGATTCGAGTTAGATAGGTGCTTTAAAGCCAAACTAAGTGGAGCAGATCTAAAAGCGAGCAAACCCCACCCAGAGATTTTTCTAAAAGCCGCTGAAGCTTCTGGTTTTAAAAAAGAAGAATGTATAGTGATAGAAGACTCCACAAACGGAATTAAAGCTGCACATGCTGCTGGTATTTACTGTGTTGGATTTAAAAGTCCACACTCAAAAAATCAAGAATATGCTCTGGCAGATAAGGTAATTTCAGATTTTAGCGAGATACGTTTTGAACGATTAAAATATTCTAGTCTATTTTAAATACTTTTCTCATCTAGCAAGGCTAATTTTTTAGCACTTTCTTCTTCTACTTCTGCAAGGCGTTCTTCTTTTTTGGCAACATTTCGTATTACAAGAATTGCAAGTATGGTTAAAGGAATATCAAATGTTTCATTAACCATATCAAATCTTGTACTATTAATGAGTTCTTCTAAACTTTCTGCTCTCATGCTAATTCTAAATGAAAAATTGGCAATCATACCGCTTAGTATCCATATGATCCACCAAAACCCAATTAGCACATTGCTTTTTTGAACTAGCTTTAGTGAATGTTGTTCTATTAGTGATGCCATTTTATCATCCAGCTCCTGCATAATGCGATAAGGACGAAAAAGACATAATATTGGTACAAACCAGCCTCCTGCTGCCCAACCCTCATCATAATTTGCATTTGCTCTACTGTTCAAATTATAATATGCTCTTCTAAACCACCTTATGAAGACAATTACTGAAATAATATATAAAACCATATACAGCAAAGCTATTAGGCTTACACGTATATCATTCATTTCAAGTTGGCTATCTGAAACAGGAAAACCTTCCTGTACTTTAAGAAGTAGGTCGTATTGAAAGTAAGAAGAAATTAAACTAATAACACCAATTCCCAGCATACTCCAGATAAGATATTCGGCCCATTTCGCTCTTTGCTCGTTGGGTCTAATCGCTTCCTTTACTTTTGGTATATATTGACTTTCCTTATCATAAGAGAAATTTGCACATTCACCTTTAAAATCTGCTATTTTATCTGTGAGTCCACAAATAATTCCTTTATCAGGATTAAACTTACGGTTCTTGCATTTTTTACAAAAGGTTAAATACTCCGCTCTGGTCATATAACAGGTTGGTTACGGTTTCTTAAACTAACGAAGAATACAAAATAGTGTTGCATGTAATTCTTAATACAGATGAATTCTAAACTAAGCTTACTAAAGATATAGTGAAGTACTATAATAGATTTGATTAGGAACTACTAGAATTTCTCTCTTTTTCACTACATTTAAGTCTGACTAATTCCAACTCAAAATATAATGAAACAACTTCTATCTAAAGCAAGTTTGTTATTACTTGCACTTAGCTTATTTGCAATCCCCTCTCAATCGCAACGAAAAAAGAAATCTAATCCTGAAATTCCGTCAGAATTGTATTCTAGTATGGAGTACCGTTTGGTAGGGCCATTCCGTGGAGGCCGTTCCGCTGCCGTAACTGGAGTGCCTGGCGAACCCAATCTATTTTATATGGGATCTACAGGAGGCGGGGTATGGAAGACCATGAACGGTGGCCGTACTTGGGAGAATATTTCAGATGGCTATTTTGGAGGAAGCATTGGTGCTGTTGAGGTAGCCAAAAGCGACCCTAATGTTATCTATGTTGGTGGGGGTGAAAAGACCTTGCGCGGAAATGTTTCGAGCGGTTACGGAATATGGAAAACAGAAGATGCGGGGAAAACTTGGACATCAGCAGGGCTGAAAAATAGTCGTCATGTGCCACGCATCCGTATTCATCCTACAGATTATAATACGGTTTATGCCGCTGTTTTGGGAAATATTTATAAACCAACACAAGAAAGAGGTATCTATAAAAGTACTGATGGGGGAAAAACATGGAGCAAAAAGCTTTTTGTAAATAACCAAGCTGGAGCTGTGGATTTAACTTTTGACCCCAATAATCCACGTATTTTATATGCATCTACGTGGCGTGCAAAACGTACCCCTTATTCTTTAAGTAGTGGTGGAGATGGCTCTGCCCTATGGAAAAGTACGGATAGTGGAGAAACATGGACTGAAATTTCCAAAAATGAAGGTTTTCCAAAAGATACTTTAGGAATTATTGGAGTAACCGTTTCTCCAAAAAATAGCGAACGGGTTTGGGCAATAGTCGAAAACAAAGAAAAAGGAGGTTTATACCGCTCAGATGATGGCGGTAAAAAGTGGACTCAAGTCAATAGCGAACGTAAATTACGCCAACGTGCTTGGTACTATACTCGTTTATATGCCGATACAGAAAATGAAGATGTGGTCTATGTGTTGAATGTTCGCTATCATAAAAGTTCTGATGGAGGGAAAACGTTTAGTACGTTCAATGCTCCGCATGGTGACCATCACGATTTATGGATTGCCCCAGAGAATAGCAAGCGTATGATTATTGGTGATGATGGTGGGGCACAGATTACTTATGATGGTGGCGAAACTTGGAGTACCTATTACAACCAACCTACTGCACAGTTTTATCGAGTGACTACCGATAATGCTTTCCCATATCGCATTTATGTAGCTCAGCAAGACAATTCTACCATACGTGTAAAGCACCGTTCAGATAGTGGAAGTATTAGCGAAGACGATTGGGAACCTACTGCGGGAGGGGAAAGTGCACATATAGCAGTAGATCCAACAGACAATGATATTGTTTATGGGGGTAGTTATGATGGATTTTTAACCCGGGTGAATCATAAGAATAATACTGTTCGTGGGATTAATGTATGGCCAGACAATCCTATGGGAGCTGGAGCTGAAGCAATGAAATATCGTTTTCAGTGGAACTTCCCCATCATTTTTAGTCGCCATAATCCAAAGAAATTATACACCTTTTCGAACCATGTACATGTTACGGAAAATGAAGGACAAAGCTGGAAGTTACTTAGTGGTGATTTAACAAGAAATGACCCAGATAAGCTAGTAAGCTCAGGTGGACCCATAACACAAGACAATACCAGTGTAGAGTATTATTGTACCATTTTTGCTGCGAATGAAAGTCCGCTAAAAGAAGGTTTGCTTTGGGTAGGTAGTGATGACGGTTTAATACACGTTACTAAAGACGGTGGCCAGAACTGGGAGAACATAACGCCACCAAATATGCCGGAGTGGAGTATGATTAATAGTATTGAACCTTCCGCTTTTGATGAAGGCACCTGCTACGTTGCGGCTACGCGTTATAAATTGGGTGATTTTTCACCCTATTTATACAAAACTACTGATTACGGAAAGACCTGGTCTAAAATTACCAATGGTATCGAGAGTGAACATTTTACGCGTGTGCTTCGTGAAGACCCTAAGCAAAAAGGACTATTGTATGCTGGTACCGAAACAGGAATGTATGTTTCTTTTAATGATGGTGCCAAGTGGGAGAAATTTCAGTTGAATTTACCCATCGTTCCCATTACTGATTTGACTTTAAAAGATAATAATTTGATAGTAGCTACCCAAGGGCGTAGTGTTTGGGTTTTAGATGACCTTACGGTGCTACATCAATTAAATGCATCGGATAAAGGTGCTACGATGAAGTTGTTTGCCCCTAAAGATTCGTATCGAACAAAAGGAGGAGCAGCTACGAAACCAAGCTTAACGTCTGGACAGAACCATCCTAATGGAGTGGTTACACATTTCTATCTAAAAAATAAGAATGAAAAAGACAGCATCAGTCTTACCTATACCTCTATGGCGGGAGATACACTAGGTAATTTCAGCACTTTTGCAAAGGAGAAAAAGGATAAATTAAAGATTGAAAAAGGGGGCAATATCCATGTCTGGGATACTCGCGGTAAAGGAGCAGAGCGTTTAGAGGGAATGATATTATGGTGGGCCAATTTAAATGGTGCTAAAGCAGTTCCTGGAAACTATAAAGTCCATTTAAACGTGAATGGAACTATGCAAAGTGAAACCTTCAAAATTTTACCTGACCCTCGTGCTGAGGTTACAGTAACTGATATGCAGAAGCAGTACGATTTTATTTCTAGTATTAATGAAACTGTAGACAAAGCTCATCAATCCATAAAAAAGATTCGTAAAATCAATGAGAAATTGGATGCCTTCTCAAAACAGAATAAGGATAATGAAGCTACTAAAACATTAGTGGAAAAAGCGAAGAAAATGAAAGAAGATTTTGGTGAAATAGAAAAGGCTTTGTATCAAACTAAAAATAGAAGTAATCAAGACCCACTTAACTTCCCTATCAAATTGACCAATAAATTGGCACATTTAAATAGTTTGGTATCAATTGATGATTTTCCGCCAACAGAACAGGATATAGCAGTTAAAAATGAAATGACGAATAAAATAAACACTCAATTAGATGCTTTTAATGCTTTGGTTGATAAAGAAATGAAAGAATTCAACGCTCGATTTAATGCTTTGAAGTTGGAGTATTTGAGTGTAGAAGATTAGGTATTTAGTTGATACTTGTTGGTTGATGGTTTTTTGTTTGATTAAATTTACCATCAACTAACAACTGTCAACCTTAAACTAATGGAATTATACAATTACATTAAATCCCTTCATTTAATCTTTGTGATTACATGGTTTGCGGGACTTTTTTATATTCCGCGCTTGTTTATTTATCATATTGAAGCCAATGCGAAGCCATCGCCTGAAAAAGAGATTTTAACCAAGCAGTTAAAACTCATGACCAAAAGATTATGGTACATCATTACTTGGCCCTCAGCAATTTTATGTGTGTTTTTTGCACTATGGTTATTACATCTACAAACAGCTTTGGTATATCAACCATGGATGCAAGTAAAACTCGGGTTTGTGGTTTTATTAATTGCTTATCATTTTAAGTGCCACCAGATTTTTAGCCAATTGCAACGTGATGAGGTGAAATATAGCTCCAATTTTATGCGTATTTGGAACGAAGGTGCAACACTTATTTTGTTCGCGGTGGTATTTCTCGTGATTTTAAAAAGTGCAGTGAATTGGATTTATGGTGTCGTAGGCATTATTTCTTTGGGTATTCTTCTCATGCTGGGCATTAAACTCTACAAAAGAATAAGAAACAAAAATCCAGAAGCCTGAAAAGTCCAATTTTGTAAGCCCCATATTTTACATTTGAACTTGATTCTTGTGCTTGAGCTTTTTTGGTTCGATTATTGCTAACTTTAGATTCAAATTAGCGCTTTCTTGTTCAAAAAACTTTCTTTACGGTCACGCATCTTTTTTACTATGATTTTATTGGTGCTAATTGCATCGGTACTAATTGCAGGAGTCACAATTTATCAATATCGTGAGCAATCAAAAGATTATCATCAGAATAGGTTAGAACGTAAAGAAGAACAAATACTGCAGAGTATCAATTATGTTTTAAAAGAAACTACCTACGAGCCAAAAACTGAAAATCTAGAGTTTATTTTTAGGAATGAGATTTATAAAATTTCCGACGTTCAAAATGTAAACTTTAATATTTATGATTTAGAAGGAACTTTAATAAAAAGCTCTAAACCAGCTTTTGAAGCAGACTCTGTGGCTAATTGCTTAGATGCCTCTGTTTTGAATAACCTTTTAGCTAGTACAGACAAAAGATATGTAGAGAAAAAGCGAACTGCTGGGGACAAGTATCAGGCTTCCTATAACTACATTACTGACCCTAGGTTTAAACCTATTGGAATTATGAACTTGCCGTATTTTGAAGATAACTCCTTTAATGATATGGAATTGCGTGAGTTCTTAATTCGTTTGGGAGGAGTGTATTTGGTGATGCTTTTGTCTGCGATTTTCTTGGCTTATTTTATCTCAAAATACATCACAAGATCTCTGCAAACTATTTCAGACAAGATGGGACAGACCAATTTGAATAAAAGGAATGAGAAGATTATCATTGAAGACCCGAGTGAGGAGATTGGAAAGTTGGTTGATTCTTACAATGCTATGATTGATGAATTGGAGCAGAGTGCAGCAAAACTAGCTCGTAGCGAGAGAGAGCAAGCATGGCGTGAAATGGCAAAACAAGTAGCACATGAAATAAAAAATCCACTTACCCCAATGCGTTTAACAGTGCAAAGTTTTGAACGAAAATTTGACCCTGAAGATCCCAAAGCAGAGAAAAAAATGAAAGAGTTCTCTAAAACTTTGGTGCAGCAAATAGATACCATGAGCAATATTGCTTCTGCTTTTTCAAATTTTGCGGATATGCCGGCACAACAAAAAGAAACTTTAAACGTAGTAAAGGTGTCTAAGCTGGCTTTAGATATTTTTAATGAGCCTTATATCCATTTTATTGCGGAAGAAGAGTCATTAATTGCCAAATTGGACCGTACCCAGTTAATACGAGTGATTACCAATTTGGTTAAGAATGCCATACAGGCCATCCCAGATGTTGAAAATCCACGTATTTTGGTTACAGTAGCCTCAGAAGGGAATCAAATAAAAATAGCTGTAGCAGACAACGGGATTGGTATTGCAGACGAATTTAAAGAGAAGATTTTTGAGCCTAAATTCACCACTAAATCAAGCGGTATGGGACTTGGTTTAGGAATGGTAAAAAATATTGTTGAGAATTATAATGGAACTATTGCGTTTACTTCTAAAGAAGGCAAAGGAACCGTTTTTACTGTTAAATTTCCAAAAGAATAATTTTTTAAAAAACCTAAGAATGAACTACGAAAACATATATATAGAAGAAGAAAACAGCATTGCAACTATCACTATTGATAGACCAAAAAAATTGAACGCACTAAATAAAGACACCATTCGAGAACTACATACTGCATTCAAAGAATTAGATGAAGATGCAACCACAAAAGTTATCATAATTACGGGCAGTGGAGAAAAAGCTTTTGTAGCAGGCGCTGACATTTCAGAATTTGCAGACTTTTCAATGAAAGAAGGAGGAAAATTGGCAGCAAAAGGGCAAGAACTTTTATTTGATATGGTAGAAAATTTAGGGACTCCGGTTATTGCTGCGGTTAATGGTTTTGCATTAGGGGGAGGTTTAGAATTAGCAATGGCCTGCCATTTTAGAGTGGCGAGTGATAATGCCAGAATGGGCTTACCAGAGGTGACTTTAGGAGTAATTCCTGGTTATGGAGGCACACAACGTTTACCACAGTTAGTTGGTAAAGGCCGTGCCATGGAAATGATAATGACTGCAGGCATGTTAGATGCTGAAAAAGCACTAGCAAGTGGTTTGGTAAATTATGTAGTGCCTCAAGAAGAGTTATTACCCCTTTGTAAAAAGTTAGCAAGCAAGATATCGAATAACTCCGCTGTAGCTATAAAACAGGCAATAAAAGCTATAAATGCTGGTTATAGCTATGATAAAGATGGCTATGCTGTTGAGATTGATGCTTTTGGTTCGTGCTTTGGTACAAATGATTTTAAAGAAGGTACTGCTGCTTTTTTAGAGAAACGAAAAGCCAATTTCCCCGGTTCATAGCCTTGGTTTAACCAAAGCTACTTTTATGATTGCAAGACTACTCTTAGTATTTACAATGATTATAGGCATGAGTGCTTTTGCTCAAAAAATGCCAGTTTCCTATGATTTTAGTGAAAAATTTAGTGATAGGTATCGCTATTCTAATCTTGTTACTATAGATAATGATGGTGATGGAGGTTATATTTTAGTCAGAGCTTATTTTCAAGGAATTATCTTAAAACCTAAGGGCTATTTTATTGAGCATTATAACAAAGACTTAGAGTTGGTTTCAGAATACAACTACAAGTTAAAAGGAATGCAATTTGTTGATGGGTTCACTAAAAATGGTCAATTAAACCTAATTTTTTTAAATTATGATTTTGATAAGGGAATCTATGAATATTCGGCACATACTTCAAATCTTGTTGACTATAACTTTAAAAAACAACGCTTATTAGAGTTTAAAACTCCTGCTGTTGAAGGTGCCTTTGGAAAAAATTATTATAACAGAAATTTTAAAAACGGCTTTTCAACTACTTTGCTTTTTAATCCAAAAAAAACAGGGTTTTTAATTAGTACGCATCACATAAAAGGTAAAAAAAATCAACATACTATTCATTTGTTTGATACAAATTTGAATAAGAAATGGGAACATGATTTTTCTGGTGAAGTAGAAGAAAAGAATTATGCTTTTGAGCAGATAGCTTTATCCAATAACTTAGAAGATACTTATATCGTAGGGAAGGCTTATTTTAAAAAGAAACGTTTTCAGGTAGATGAACGCAAATTTCAGTATGAATTAATAAAGATTTCTAGAGGAATTTCTAAAACTCAATCTTTTGATGACCCAGGAAAATATTCAGAAGGCTTATATCCAATCATTAATGACAATAGACTACTATGTGTAGGTTTTTATGCAGATAGGAAGGATAATCGCTATAATGGCATATCTTATTTTGATGTGAATCCTTATTCTTTGGCTATTTCATCTAAAAAATACCATCCTTTTTCCGATCAATTTATGGAAGATAAATTTGGTAAAGAAGAAGATAAGGGGATTAAGAATTTGGTGTTTAAGAATGCAATAATTACTAAGGAAAAAGACATTCTATTTAATGCTGAAGAGTATTTTGTGACGAATAGTTTACAGGTTACTGGAGCGGGTCAACGTATGCGTGTAGAACGCTTTCACCACAACGATATTGTAAGTGCAAAATTAGATACAAACGGAGATTTGATATGGACAAGAAATATCAATAAAGCTGAAGTTACCCAAGGTGATGGGGCCTACGCATCTTATAGTTCCTATAACAAAGATGGCAATACCTATTTCTTTGTTTGTACTGCTGCTGAAAATCCACAGCTTATAAACGGTGAACGTTTAATCTTTAAACAGGGTCTAAGTAGAAATAGAAATGTATTTCTAATTTCTTTGGATGCATCTGGTAAACTTGATTATGAGAAAATAATTGGAGATGAAGAAGCCAGATTACCCTTAATGGTCTCTAAACCGTTAATAGATTCCACTCAAGACCAGCTCTTGTTCTACGCAAAGCGTGGGAATAAAAAACAATTGGTAGAAGTAGTTTTTAAATAAGAAGATTTAACATTAATATTAGGATATAATCCATAAATTTGGAATAAATCCTAAATTGAAACAACAAGATTTTCTTAAAGGGAGAGGTGCTCAACAAAACACACCCAACAGGTTTTTACAACATATTTATGAGCAGAGAGCTGATTTTCTTGAATTTTGCCGATTAGAGGGCGAAGCGTCTGATAATAATCGTACGCAGTATTTACCTATTTTTCCTAAAACAATTGTGAATAAAGTGACAAGCCCAGATGTTGGGATGTCCTACTCCATGAATCCTTATCAAGGCTGTGAACATGGTTGTATTTATTGCTATGCTCGCAATGCTCATGAGTTTTGGGGATATAGTGCAGGTCTAGATTTTGAACGAAAAATTCTTATAAAAAAAGGAGCTCCCAAACTTTTGGAGGAGAAATTAAAAAATAAAAGATGGAAGGCTAAAACCATTGTACTTTCTGGGAATACAGATTGTTATCAACCCGCAGAAAAGAAATTTGAAATCACTAGAAAATGTCTTGACGTCTTTTTAAAATACCGCCATCCAGTTGGGATAATTACAAAGAATGCTTTAGTGCTACGAGATTTAGATATTTTAAAAGAGCTTTCTAAAGATGGATTAGTAGGTGTAAATGTTTCTATTACTTCTTTGTCCGAAAAAACTAGGCGTCTTTTAGAGCCTAGGACTACAACAATTAAAAAACGCCTAAAAACAGTCCAGATTTTATCAGAAAATGGAATTCCCGTGAATGCGATGCTAGCTCCAATGATTCCAGGCATAAATAGTCACGAACTTTTGCAGCTTGCAAAAACAGTTTCAGAACATGGTGCTTTATCTTTTGGTTTTACGGTAGTGAGACTTAATGGTGCAATTGGTCAAATATTTACGGACTGGATTAAAAAAGCAATGCCAGATAGGGCTGAAAAAGTACTGCACTTAATCCAAGATTGTCACGGAGGTGCAGTAAATGATAGCAGGTTTGGACTTAGAAACCGCGGAGAAGGTAAAATCGCTGAGCAGATTCATGTTATGGCAAAATTAGCAAGACAGAAGTATTTTTTAAATAAGGTTTTTCCAAAGCTTAGAACAGATTTACATGAGCAATTTAAGGATGGACAGATGAAATTATTTTAAATAAATTTATAATGAATATTGTCCAATGACCAACCTTGTTTTCGTCATGCTAATGAAAACAAATAAAAAACAGTTCGTTTGTAAACGAACATAAAACTAAAACCAATGAGTAATTTTTTGTATTTATTTAGAGGAGGTGACGATGCTTATGGTAAATTGTCGCAAGAAGAAAAACAAGCACATATGCAGGTTTGGGGAGCATGGATGGGAAAGCTCCAAGAAAAAGGCCAATTATTAGATGGACTCCCATTGGCCGAGGATGGAAGAGTAGTTCACAATAAGGGAGAATTAGTGACTAATGGACCTTTTGCAGAAGGAGCAGAACTAGTAGGAGGGTATTTAATTGTCTCTGCAAAAGATATCGATGAGGCTGTAGAGATTTCTAAAGGATGCCCCATTTTTGACTATGAAGGAAGTAATGTTGAGGTCAGGGAAATACTTAGCATGGACCAACATTAATAAAAGAAGAAAATAGAAGCCTGATGTAAATCGGGCTTTTTTATACAATATGCAGAATAGTAATACCATAGAACATCTTTTTAGAAATGAGTATGGAAAACTAGTCGCTGTACTCACTAACAAATATGGTATAACCTATTTAGAGAAAATTGAGGATACAGTACAAGAAGCATTTGTTAAGGCAATGCGTGTTTGGGGGTATAAAGATATTCCTGATAACCCAACGGCATGGTTATTTCGCGTTGCTAATAATATGATGATAGATGGATTAAGGAGAGCCAAAAAGATAGCTTATGTTTCCGATTCCAAAAAATATGAAGAATCTGCTTTGGATGAAGAAATTACTACAAGAGATGAAATAACAGATAGTCAACTTAAAATGATTTTTGCCTGCTGTCATCCTTCATTGACAGAAGAACATCAACTAGTTTTAAGTTTAAAGCTAATAGGAGGTTTTAATAATAAGGAACTCGCCGACGCTTTACTAAAGAAAGAGGAAACTGTTGCTAAATCTTTTACACGTGCAAAGAAAAAATTTAAAAGTGAAGTAAAGTTCTTGAAAATACCAAATCAGATGGGTTTGCAGTCAAGGCTTTTTATTGTTTTACGTGTGGTTTATTTATTATTTAGTGAGGGTTACGCCACAACAACAGGTTCTCAAATTCTAAAACAAGACATTTGTTATGAAGCTCTTAGATTAGCATTACTTCTAAGAGAAAACGAATATTGTAAGCATCCTAATTTAGAAGCTTTAATTGCCTTAATGTGCTTTCATGTAGCCCGTTTTGATGCTCGAATAGATGATAGTGACGCATTGGTTTCACTGGAATACCAAGACCGTTCTAAATTTTCTAAAGAACTTATCAAAATTGGGGAATATCATCTAGAAAATGCTAATACTAAAGATAAGTCACCGTCCAATTACCATTTAGAAGCGGCTGTGTCTTATTATCATTGTGTGGCTAGAACTTTTGAGGATACAGACTGGAAAAGTATTCTATATCTATATGATTTACAATTAAAAAGACAGTACTCACCAATTGTTGCTTTAAATAGAATTATACCTGTTTCTCAGGTGAATGGACCAGAAAAAGCACTAAAAGCACTTAAAAAACTAGAAAAAGAGGCAAATTTTACTTCAAATAGCCTTTTCTACGCAATTAAAGCAGATTTATTATTCAAATTAGGAAGGCGTGCAGAACAGCAAGCTATTTTGCAAAAAGCGATTGATTTAAATGAAAACGAGTTGGTTAAAAAGCACTTGCAAAAGAAGCTGGAATAGCTCTAGTTTTCAGAAAAACTTTATAAAGAATTTCTCTCCATTGGCAATATACTTTTCAACCACGGTTCTTCCTTGAGTTTGTATATGTACCAGTAATTTATCGTCTTTTCTTTTTGCAGAAATATCTAAAGGTTTTCCAGAGATATAGATATTTTTTAAAGTTAAAAAGCCCCACCCTTTTGGTAAACTGGGCGATAGCTGTGTGGTTTTAAAACCAAGAGGTTCTATTCCCAATAAGCCTTCGGTTAGAATTCTACAGTACAAAGCACTTTCCGCAGATAGATGCTTCATATTATTTTCTGGAAATGCTTCAATAGCGTAGGGGACGTGATTCCCCAATAAGCGTTTTTGAGAATAGCTACTTAGTTTTTCATAAGTGAGATTTACCTCACCTACTCGCATTGCACCACGTAACGCATATAAAGTCGCTCTATCCCAAAAAATAGCATCTTCTACTGGGACTTCTGGGTTAAGTTCCACCAATATGCCGTTTTCTGTCCAAAGCTTCTCAAAAAGAGCGGCTAATGTGCCTTCTTTTCGAGTATCAATACCCATGGTAAGTGGTAGGCAAATCCAATGGCGCAATAGTTTGTTTTCTTCAAAGTACTTATAAGTTTCTAGACCTTCCATAGTACTTCCAAAATAACTTTCTATAACCCGTTCCATTACCGTTGACCGCCTTTGATAAAGTTTTGCCTTTGCACTTAAACCTAGTTCTTTTGCAAGTCTAGATGCATATTTTAAACCTCCATAATAAAGGGTAGATGTGGAAAGATTAGCGGTTCCTGTCTCAATTCTACCTTCCATTTCGTCAGATTCTGAACGTACAGCACCTTCTTCATTTCGCATTTTATGACAGTAATTAATAGACCATTCAATTAAAGGCCAGAGTTCTTGGGCTTCTTTTTTATTTCCGGTAGACAATAAGTAAAGAGAAGTTCCGTAAGCAATCATGGCTGCATCACCACGATCTAAATGTCCCATAGAAAAAATACCATCAACCTCAAAAGCGTAAGGGATATGTGTATCTTCTTTTGGAATATTTTCTAAGAACTTTTTGTAGGTATTAAAAGCGGCAATGTTTCCTTTGGTGTACCCTAATGAAGGAAAAAATGGTCCGCTATATTCTACTTGGTCATTTGCCCAAACTCCTGTATAATAATTTCCACCTCCAGGGGAATGCACCAGACCCATAGATGAATCAAAAATACTTTCAGAAGCTCTAATTTTTGAAAAGTAAAATAATGTATTGATTATAGGATTAGGAGTTTTTAATTCCAACTTGCTATAAAGTTCATCAAGAAAAGATTCTCGTTGTTTAGAAGCTTTTTCAAAATTAAAGTCCGTCTTTTCTTCATCATTTAATGTCGCTCCATAATAAATTGGAAAAGTGTAGGTAGATTTAGGAGCTAACGTAATAGAATCTTTAGCAATACTGAAAATTTGATGACTGTAAGTCCCCTTGTAACCTAATTGATTTTGTTTAAAATCAATATTAGAAAATTGGATTTCTTTGTTTTTATTGGATACGTTTTTTATCTGCCATTCTTCTACCAAAAAGCGTTCCTCCATAGATGGGTAAAAAGTTTTGATAACTCGAATTCCATTTACAGGAGTACAATAGAAAGTAAGTTTCCCTGATATTTTAACTGAATCTATTTTTGAAGGAATTAGTAGCTTATCTTCTAGTTTTATAGATGGTCCTATATCATCATTTGTTGTTCTTCTAAAATAGGCACGATATTTCTTCCAATCTGGCTCGTTGGATTTAGTATAGGTTCTTAATTGAGGAAAGATGACATCTCTTGAAATGGATAGATTGCGTAGAGAATCTACCTCATAATAGAGAATAGCAGATACTTTTCTTCCAGACATTTCTATGTTGTCTTTGTGAGGGAGCCTATTTTCTTTGGTAACATCCCAAACAATACTTTTTTCATCTACCAGTTTCCAATAGTCTTGAGTTAAGGAATCCTGAGCGATACCTTTACACCATATAAGAGTGTAAAGAAGACAAAAAGTAACTATTTCCTTTTTCATAACTTATTTAAGTAATTAGAAGGTACAAAAAGTGCTTAAATAAGGCATTAGAGTTGCCCGTTCCATTCCTGATAAAATTGTTCCAGGTAATCCAGCATAAATTGATGCCGCTTTTCAGCTATTTTTTTGCCAGTATTAGTATTCATTTTATCTTTTAACAACAACAATTTTTCATAGAAATGATTAATTGTTGGTGCGGAAGATTTTTTATACTCCTCCTTTGTCATATTTAGATTTGGAGCTATTGCAGGATTGTATAATTCTCTATTCTTAAACCCACCATAGTTAAAAGCTCGAGCGATACCAATCGCACCAATCGCATCCAATCTATCTGCATCTTGGACAACCTGTAACTCTTTTGTATAAAACGGTTTTCTTTTTTTATCCAAAGAGTTTTTGAAAGACATATTCTTAATGATTTCAACTACATGGCTAATAGTTTTATTATCCACATTAAGAGAGCTCAAAAAATCTTTTGCTAATTGTGGACCGATGCTTTCATCACCATCATAGAATTTAGGGTCTGCAATATCATGCAGAAGAGCCGCAAGACTAACAACTAAAACATTTACTTTTTCATCTTTAGCAAGTAGCAAAGTATTGTTAAAGACTCGTTGAATATGAAACCAATCATGTCCTCCCTCAGCACCTCTTAAGGTTTTCTTTACAAATACGATGGTTTCTTCAACTAATTCGGAATCATTCATTTACTATAATATCCTTGGTGATTTGTTCTTCTATCTTGGTTATTAGTTCATCTACATTGCCGTTATTTTCTAAAGGAGAGTGAACCTTAAATTTTAAATATGCTCCAATACCCATAGGGAATTTACCATAGCGTAATAATTTCCATGAGTTGTTTATAGTTATTGGTACAACTAATGCGGAAGGGGCTTTTTTAAGAAGTATTTTTAGCCCCATTGGCTTAAAGGGTTTGGGATTACCATCCCTGCTACGTGTACCTTCAGGAAAAATTACAGCACTCCGATTGTGTTTTTCAATATAAGAACCTAATTTCCCTATTTCCATGATGGCTTGTTTCCCATCTTTTCTGTCTATTAATACAGAACCTCCATGTTTAAGATTATAAGAAACGCTAGGAATACCTTTCCCTAATTCTTTCTTACTTACAAATTTTGGATGGTATTTTCGCATGTGCCATATAATTGGCGGAATATCATACATACTTTGATGGTTGCAAACAATGATTAATGGTTTACCTATTGGAATGTTTTGATTATTTACAAATGAATACCGAGTACCTAAAAAATTAGTACTTAGCATTAAAAACCTATTAAGAATTGCTACACTCCCTTTATGGGCGTTATATCCGAATAGATTAAAACAAATCCACTGAATAGGATGAAAAATAAGGAGCATTAATCCAAAGGAAATAAAGAAAAGGAATGTAAGCGGATATGAAAGCAACTTTTGCATACTGTAAAAATAAAAAACCACCTCAAAAAGAAGTGGTTTTTGAATAAACTAAATTATAGTTTCTTAACAATGTTCGTTATAAGCTTCAGTTAAGTTTTCTGCAATCATTTCTGCAGGGCGTCCTTCAATATGGTGTCTTTCAATCATATGAACAAGCTCTCCATTTTTAAACAAAGCCATACTTGGCGACGATGGTGGAAAAGGAACCATCGCAGCTCTGGCAGTATTTACAGCCTCAGTATCTACACCTGCAAATACAGTTGTAATATAATCTGGCTTTTTATCGTTTTGTAAACTTAATTTCGCTGCGGGCCTTGCATTTGCTGCAGCGCAACCACATACAGAGTTTACAACCACCAAAGTTGTTCCTTCTTTTTCAAGCGCAGCTTCAACAGCTTCACGTGTATATAATTCTTCGAACCCAACACTTGCTAGGTCGTTTCTCATTGGTTTTACTAATTCCTCTGGATACATAGACTTATTTTTAATCTCAACAAAGATAGGATTTTTGTCGTATTTTTTTATGAGACTTAACATGCCTTTGACTATTCAAAGGACTATATTTGAAATTTCAATTTTTATAGTATGATTAAGTGGTTTGCAGCCATTATAGGGTATTCTTTTTTACGCCTTCCAGGGGCTATTTTAGGGTTTTTATTAGGAAGCTTTATTGATAATTTAAATAGAACTAAAGGCGGTGGAGCAGGAACTATCTTTAGAGATTTTACCAAACAAACCGTTTCCCCAGCCGATTTTGAACTAAATCTTTTATCGCTTTGTTCTATTGTTATTAAAGCAGATGGGCAAGTAAGCCAAAGAGAATTAGATTATGTGCGTCAATACTTTATTAGCACTTATGGCAAAGAAAAGGCAAATGCTATTTTTAGAACATTTAATGATGTTATAAAGAAAAGAGAAATCTCTGCGCAACGTATTTGTAATTACTTAAACCAAAGAACACGATATGAAGTGCGATTACAACTCATTCATTTTTTATTTGGAATTGCACAAGCAGATGGCCAGGTAAGCCAGCAAGAGGTTGCCAAAATAAGAGAGTTGGCAGGATACCTACGTGTTGGGTTAAATGATTTTGAAAGCATCATGGCAATGTTTATAAAATCTGCTGATAATGCCTATAAGATATTGGAGATTCAACGTTCCGCATCTGATGATGAAGTAAAAAAGGCCTATAGAACAATGGCTAAAAAATACCATCCAGATAAAGTGATTACAGAAAACGAAGCCATTAAAAAAGGTGCGGAAGAAAAGTTTAAAGAAGTACAAAAAGCTTACGAGGTAATTCAAGAGGAAAGAGGAATGAATTAGTCATTCCATTATATTGAACTATATTTAGATAATACTAAATTTGTTAACGGCTTAAAATACCCCAAAGCTTATAACTTACAATTTTATTAGATGCAAGATTTTTGGTTTTACATAAAACTAGGTTTAGAACACGTTTTAGATTTTGCTGCTTATGATCATATTCTTTTCTTATCAGCATTAGCTATTCCTTTTACATTTAAAAGTTGGAAACAAGTAGTAGTGTTAGCAACGGTTTTTACCATTGCTCATTGCACTTCTTTGGCATTTTCGGTGTATGGTATTTTATCTATTGATGTAGCTTGGATAGAGTTTTTAATCCCAGTGACCATAGCTTTAACCGCTGCATTAAACTTCTTTAGAGTTTTTAGAAAAGAATATGCAACGGGTATTTACTTCCAAATCTTAGCTACAACTTTTTTTGGACTAATCCATGGTTTTGGTTTTTCCAATTACTTTAACATGCTAATGGCAGAAGAAGAAAATAAGCTTTCACCACTTTTAGGCTTTGCAACAGGTATTGAATTTTCTCAAATCCTAATTATTTTAGTCATTCTAATACTAGCTTTTGTAGTACAATCGGTTTTAAAAGTAAAGCAATCCATTTTTATTGGCGTTACATCGATTTTAATTCTATTGGTTACAATACCAATGTTAATAGATACGTTCCCTAACTAATGCAATAGTTAATTTTAAGCGAATAAGGTTGTAAGGCATTTTCAAAGCAGGTATATTTAATTATATGAAGGAAAGTAAGCAAGAGAAATATGATAAGGCTTATTTGCGCATGGCAAAAGAATGGGGTAAACTTTCTTATTGCGAACGAAAGCAGGTTGGTGCGATTATTGTTAAAGATAGAATGATAATCTCTGATGGATATAATGGGACACCAACTGGATTTGAAAATGTATGTGAAGATGAAGAAGGAGATACCAAATGGTATGTTTTACATGCTGAGGCAAATGCAATTTTAAAAGTTGCGGCATCAACACAATCATGCGAAGGAGCCACACTATACATCACACTTTCGCCTTGTAGAGATTGCAGTAAGTTAATTCATCAATCAGGAATAAGAAGAGTTGTTTATCAAACAGCTTATAAAGATGACTCAGGGTTGCGTTTTTTAGAGCGAGCTGGGGTTAAAACAATGCACATGCCCATTTTAGAAGAGGTGGTCTAGGCAATTTAGCTATGAAGAAAAAGTATACTTATATATTACCTACCCTACTAGGATTGGCTGTTGCCATTGGAATCTTTATTGGAGGAAAACTCCATTTTAACGATTCACCAGAAAAACTTTTTTCTACCAATTCTAAGAAAGATAAACTAAACCGATTGATAGATTACATAGATTATGAATATGTAGATGATATTGATACGGATAGTATTGTAGATGTTACTGTCAACAATATACTTGGCAAACTAGACCCTCATTCTGTATATATTCCAAAGAGTGAAATGGAAGCTGTTGCAGAAAATATGAAAGGAGACTTTGTGGGAATAGGGATTCAATTCAATAGAGTTAAAGATACTATTACTGTTGTAAGAGCTATTAAGGGTGGTCCTAGTGATATTAAAGGAATAAAAGCTGGAGATAAGATTTTAATGGCTGATAAGGATACACTTTATGGAAAGAAAATTTTAAATAATGAACTAATTTCTAAATTAAAAGGAGAACAAGGAACAAAAGTGCGTTTAAAAGTTCTAAAAAAGCCAGAAAATGAAGTTTTCTATATTACTATAAAAAGAGATGTGGTTCCAATTAGAAGTGTTGAAGCCAATTTTATGCTGTCTAATGATTTAGGTTATATTAAGATTAATCGTTTTGCAGAATCTACTTTTGATGAATTTAAAAAAGCACTTCATAGGCTACAAAAAAAAGGAGCTAAAAAACTAGTCCTAGATGTTAGAGATAACCCTGGAGGATATTTAGGAATAGCTGAGAAGTTGGCAGATGAGTTTTTAAAAGATGGCAAACTAATATTATTTACAAAAAATAAGAAAGGCAGAATAAATAAAGCGTTTGCTACTAAAAAAGGAAGTTTTGAAGATAAACCAGTATATGTTTTAATTAATGAACGTTCAGCATCTGCTAGTGAGATAATCGCTGGAGCCTTGCAAGACAATGATATTGGAACTATTGTTGGTAGACGCTCCTTTGGAAAAGGGTTGGTACAACGAGAAATGGATTTAGGAGACGGGTCTGCTGTTCGGTTAACAGTTTCACGTTATTATACACCAACAGGGCGTTCCATACAAAAAGCTTATGATAAAGGGCATAAAGATTATTATCAAAAGTTTATGGATCGTTACAATAGCGGAGAATTAGTTTCTGTAGATAGTATTAAGGTTGCAGATTCTTTAAAATTTAAAACTCCAAAAGGTAAAATCGTTTATGGTGGAGGAGGTATAATCCCAGATGTATTTGTTCCAATTGGTACTATTGATGAAGAACTCGTAGAAAGTCTCGATAGTAGAGGTTACTTCTCTGATTTTATCTTTCGTTTTCTTGAAAGAGATAGGAGTAGGTTTGCCAATTTCCCAAAGAATGAGTTTATGAACGACTATAAAGTTGATGATATCATCTTTGAACGCTTTATAGATTATGCGCTAAACTCAAATGTGAAAATGGATTTTTATGGACAGGACGAGAAAATAAAAAGATATTTAAAAGCGAATATTGCTGAGCAACTATATTCTCCTAATCTCGCTGCAGAAATTAAGAGCAAAGAGGATAAAATGCTAAAGAAAATCTTAGAATTGAATCAAGAAGAAATTAAAATGGAGGAAGCAGATTTAATAGAATCTAAAAACTAGCTCTTTTTTACCTTTTCTTCAATCTTTTTGGCTGTCATAAATATTAGTAAAAGAACAATTGCACACAAAGAGGCTACAATGCCAATAGCGGCAATTAAACTATCCCCTTCAAATATTGCATTAAAATCCAACAAGGTTACGTTATAAGTAATAAGCCCTAGAGCTATAAAAATTAGAATTAGAGTTATGGTTCTGTTCATAGTGCTTAATTTAAGTTAGTAAAGCATTAATATTGGTTGCAAATAATTTAACCGCTATAGCTAACAAAATTACTCCAAAAACCTTTCTTATAATATTTAAGCCATTTTTACCTAGAATTTTTTCAATCTTCACAGATGATTTTAGTACGATGTAGACAAAAATTACATTTATGATAATAGCTACTATTATATTTTCTACATAATACTCAGCACGTAAGGATAATAGTGAAGTCATGGTGCCTGCTCCCGCAATTAATGGAAATGCAATTGGAACTATAGAAGCGCTTTCTGGCTCATCATCTTTATAAAGCGTTATTCCCAAGACCATTTCAATGGCAAGGAAGAAAATAATGAATGCTCCAGCTACCGCAAAGGAGTTAACGTCAATACCTATTAAAGATAGAATACTCTCACCTACAAATAGAAATGCAACCATAATGCAAGCCCCAACTATTGAAGCTTTTTCTGACTGGATATGACCTACTTTCTTGCGTAAACCAATTATAATAGGAATACTACCTAAAATGTCTATTACTGCAAATAGAATCATTGTAGCAGTAACAATCTCTTTAAAGTTAAAGTTCATTTTTAAATTTCTTAAAAATCCGTGCAAATTTACGTTTAAAAAGAAGGATTTAGATTATAAGAATGTGTATTAAATGAAAGTTTTAAATTTACCTTTTTAATTAATCTTTTTTAAGACACTTAATGTTTCAAATAGATAAAACGCTAATCTCTGAAGAAATCATAGAAAATGATTTTGTGTGCAATTTAAATGCTTGTAAGGGAGCTTGTTGTGTAGATGGGCAGTCCGGTGCGCCATTAGACGATGATGAAACGATTATTCTCGATGAGATATTTGATTCGGTAAAACCGTTTCTTAGACCGGAAGGGATTAAGGCAATTCAAAAACAAGGAACCTTTGTAAAAGGCGACGATGGTGAATGGGAGACCCCTCTGGTCAATAATAGAGAATGTGCCTATGTTACTTTTTCAGAGGGTGGAATTACCAAATGCGGTCTAGAAGAAGCCTACAATAGCGATGCTACCGAGTGGAAAAAACCTATTTCTTGCCACATGTACCCTGTGCGCGTACGAGAATATTCTGAGTTTACAGCGGTCAATTATCACAAATGGGAAATTTGTGATGCTGCTTGTGCTTTAGGGAAAGAGTTACAAATGCCTATATATAAATTCGTTAAAGAATCTTTGATAAGAAAATTTGGAGAAAAATGGTATGCGGAGTTAGAAGAAGTAGCTAAAGAACATACTAAATCGTAGGAATTTTTAAGATGATTTTAGTTCCAGATGGCTGCCCGGAATCATTAGTCAAATCTTCAATTGTGACTTCAAAATCGTTCTGGTAATCTTTGGAAAAATTTGCCAAACGCTCTGTAGTAATATCAATACCAACAGATTTTCTTTTAAGCACCCTACTTTCTTTAATTTTTTCTGAAGCGTTTCTACCGACACCATTATCAATAATATCAATTGCGATGTGATAACTGTCATAATTATAGACATTAAGCCATATTCTTTTTTCACCCTCTTTTGAGGACAAGCCATGCCAAATAGCATTCTCTAGAAAAGGTTGTAAAACCAAGGAAGGAATTTTCACCTGCTCAGCATCTATATCCTTTGCTACATCTATTTTAAACTTAATTTCCTCAGAAAAGCGAATGTTTTCTATATTTAAATAAAGCTCGGCTGTTTCTAATTCTTCCGATATCGAAATTTCTTTTAAAGAAGAGCCCTCTAAAATTCGCCGTACCAGTTTAGAGAACTTGTTAAGGTAGTGCACGGCATTCTTTTTATCATTGTTGATGATATACAACTTAATAGAATTTAAAGAATTAAACAGAAAATGTGGATTCATTTGGCTCCGTAACATATTCTGCTCTAGACTCAACACCTTTTTTTCATTATCAGAATGATATTTACGGTACATAATAAAAAGCATTGTACCTATTAAACCTAGGGTTAAAGCAGCGACAAGAATTGTAGTTTGGTTTTTACGGAGTCTAATTTTAGATAGCTCCGCTTCTTGGGCAAGAGATATTATTTCGCTATTCTTCTTTTCAGAATCGTACCGTAAAATCATCTCGTTCATGTAATTGAGATTACGCTGGTTTATAATTTCATTTTCATAGTTTTCGGCTTCTTTATGTTGTTTTAAGGCTTCTTTATAATTTGCTTTGCTTTCAGCTAGATTTGCTAAGAAACGCTTTGCTGCTATAATCAATGCAGGCATGTTACTTTCCTCTGCTAATCTTAGACCATGTTCTATGTTTTTCTTCGCAAGACCATACTTGCCAATAGCAGTTTGGGCATCTCCTGTGTTTATTAAAACAGATGAAGTAATAAAATTATCTCCAATTTTTAATGCCTGTTCTTTTAAGGGTTCAAAAATTACTAAAGCAGCATTGGGCATGCCTTGCTTTGTATAAATACGAGCAATACTATTTTTGCAAATTACGCGACCGTAATTATTATTAATATCTTCATTGTAAGCTAAGGATTTTCTGTAATATTCTAATGCTACTTCTAGATTCTCTTTTAGCTCATAACAGTCTCCAATATTTTGATTATTTATGGCAAGACCTAATTTGTTGTTTAATTCTCTTTCCAGCTCAAGAGCCCTTTTAAATTGTATAATTGCTAAATCATACTGACCTAGTGTTTGGTATAGATTCCCAATACTATTTAATGCAACATTAATGCTTCGTTTTATATGTACGCTTTTAACTTCTAAAGCTTCTGAAATATCTAATGCTTTTTGATGATAATCTATGGCGGTTTTTATAGCATCTTTTCTTCGATAACTAACACCAAGCCAATTAAGACTTAAGACCCTAAGTTCATTATTGTCCGCTTTTTCAGCTATAGCGAGGGCTCTAAAGTGCGCTTCTATAGATTTGTCTAGGTTAGATGCATATCTATAACTTCTACCTAATTGATTGATTGCATAAGATTCTCCTTCTAAGTAGTTATTTTGTGATGCTATTTTTATAAAGTAATTGAGTGCATTGGTATCTCTTTTTATCAACTTTAATTCAGCATCTATTTCTTTATAAGATTTAGGTGCAATTGTAACTAAAGTCTCTACTTTTTCTTTAAAATCTTCTGGAATTTCCTGTGTGGTTCCGTGAAAAGCGCATAATAAAACGATAACAAAAAGTAGTGTAAAACTATAATTGTGCCTCTTGTTTGTGTAAGGTATGCGGTAGTTTGGCATTAAGAGAAATTATAACAAATCTAAAAAATCCGACTTCTTTTGTCTAGAAACAGGAATTTTATGATTAGACTTTAAAATTACATAACCATCAGTTTTTAGAAACTCTTTAATCTGTCCTAAGTTTACTACATACGAGTTATGTATTCTAAAAAAAGAATCTTTGGGTAACAAAGCATTTACTTCTTTTAATTTTTTAGTCAATACTATTTTTTGACCATCTGCTAAATAAATAGTGCTATAGTTTCCATCAGATTCTGCGTATAAAATTTCGTCAGCTTCAAGGAATAAAAGTTTTCCGTCAGTATTAACAGTGATTTTTCTATCTAAAGAATTAGAGTTAAAGTTCAATAAGATTTTTTCAAACTTCTCAGCAGTATAATTTTTAGAATTGTATCTTTTTATTTTACCGATTGTTTCAGTTAAATCATCTGTATCAATTGGTTTTAGAAGATAATCTATAGCTTCATTTTTTAATGCCTTTAATGCGTATTGGTTATAAGCTGTGGTAATAACAACTGGAAACTTTTTATTTGTAAGATTTTTTATAAACTGAAACCCATCCATTATAGGCATTTCAATATCCAAGAAAAGACAATCGGGCGTATTTTTTTCTAAGTAAGCTAGCGCTTCGTTCGCATCTATAAATGAGGCGATAATTTTTACTTCATCGCTTAAGTTGGTAAGTTCCCAACTAAGACTCTCCAATGCTTTTATTTCATCATCAACTATTACGGCTTCTAACATAAGAACAAACTAAAACATAAACATAGAACTAAAAAGGGTAGTACGTTTAAAAATATGTATTAATGGTGTGATATGTATTATAATTGGTATGAAAAAGCAAATAAGCTAATTGAATTGCGTATAACACAATGATAATCAGACATTAACAATTTATTTCATCAGAGTCCATTTATACATTAATAGCTACCATTTATACATTTGACCTAATATTCAGCTAGTTGGCATTATATCTTCGAATAAAGATTTTTAAAGAAGTTTATTCAATCAACCAAACTAATGAAAAGAAGCTTAATACTGTTTGTAGTTTTATTAATTGCGCTTGTATTTGCAGCTATCAGTGAAAATAAAATCGCTGAAGAGGCAAATGAGATAGCATCAGTTGAATTTAGAAACTAATGCATATTATACTATATATGATATATCAACCAGCGTACGGCCAGCCAAACATGCCAATGGTATGTGTGAAAAAATAGTTTAGGTCATTTAAAACTTGGATTTTAGGTGAGGGTTTCGGGGGAACTACCCAATCTTAAGAGTAAAAGTTAAACCAATGACTAGGCCGTACGGTTTGGTGATAAATTTTTAAGACCAAAAGGTATCTTTAAAAAGATACTTTTTGGTCTTTTTTATTTGTTCATTTTAACATTTAAAAGTTATCATCAAGATAAGTTTCTTTAACCTAGCAAACATCACTTGTCAACCTAGATTTCAACATTCTGTGTTAAAAACTTTGCCTATGATAAGCTGAAACAAACTTTACAGATCAATAACATTTTTGAATCTTTGTTAGTCCGTACCGCAAGGTAATTTTCAAGCCATTATATTTTAATTTTAAATAGAACACTATGTCAGCTGCCATTGAGCCTATCCTAGAAGAAAATGAAGACCGATTTGTAATTTTTCCTATCAAGCATGACGATTTATGGGAATGGTATAAAAAATGTGAGGCTTGTTTTTGGACTGCAGAAGAGATAGACCTTGGGGAAGACCTTACGGATTGGAACAATAAATTAAACGATGATGAGCGTTACTTTATAAAGCACATTCTTGCCTTTTTTGCAGCTTCTGATGGCATAGTAAATGAAAATTTAGCAGAGAACTTTGTAAGCGAGGTTCAGTATGCCGAGGCTAAATTCTTCTATGGTTTCCAGATTATGATGGAAAACATCCATTCTGAAACATACTCTCTTTTAATAGATACTTATGTTAAAGATGAGAAGGAAAAAAACATATTGTTCAAGGCTATCGAAAACTTTCCTGCAATTAAGAAAAAGGCAGATTGGGCTCTAAATTGGATAGAATCTCCAAGTTTTGCTGAGCGTCTAATTGCTTTTGCTGCAGTAGAAGGTATTTTCTTCTCTGGAGCGTTCTGCTCTATTTTCTGGTTAAAGAAAAGAGGATTAATGCCAGGGCTTACATTTTCTAATGAACTAATCTCTAGAGACGAAGGAATGCACTGTGATTATGCGGTACATCTTCATAACAAACATCTTATAAACAAAGTTCCTAAAGAACGTATCACTCAGATTTTAACAGATGCTTTAAATATTGAGCGTGAGTTTATTACAGAATCTTTACCAGCTAGTTTAATAGGAATGAATTCTAAACTGATGACACAGTATTTAGAATTTGTAACAGATAGATTGCTTGTTGAGTTAGAGTGTGATAAGGTTTACAATGCTACAAACCCATTTGACTTTATGGATATGATTTCGCTACAAGGAAAAACAAATTTCTTTGAGAAAAGAGTATCAGAGTACCAAAAAGCTGGAGTACTTAACAAAGACAAAGATGAAGATGCGCAGAAAATTAGTTTCGACGCAGATTTCTAGATAAAGATTAAGAACTATAGATTTCTTCAAAAGAAGATTTCAATCCTTTTTTGCCCTAAATTAAGGAACGCCTGCTACCAAATGTCCCTCAAACTAGTTTTGATTGGATAGACAACTATTTATAGTAGATAAACAACAATAAAAACACAGTAGCCACATGTATGTAGTAAAAAGAGACGGAAGAAAAGAGTTGATAATGTTCGATAAGATTACAGCTCGAGTACGTAAATTATGTTACGGTCTTAACGGCCTTGTAGATCCTTTAAAAGTCGCAATGCGAGTAATTGAAGGTCTTTATGATGGAGTAACTACTTCGGAGTTGGATAATTTAGCGGCAGAGATTGCAGCTACAATGACCACTACTCATCCTGATTATGCAAAACTAGCGGCGCGTATATCTGTTTCTAACCTACATAAGAATACAAAAAAGTCTTTCTCTGAGACTATGAAGGATTTATATGAATATGTAAATCCTAGAACAGGCAAAAAAGCACCATTACTTTCAGATGAGGTTTTTAAAGTAATCTCTGAAAATGCAGAACGACTTGATTCTACTATTATTTACAACCGTGATTTTGGCTACGATTACTTCGGTTTTAAAACATTAGAACGTTCATATCTATTAAAAGTTAATGGTCAAATAGCAGAACGCCCACAACATATGTTAATGCGTGTTTCCGTAGGAATTCATGTAGATGATTTAGACGCTGCTATAGAGACCTATGAGTTAATGTCCAAAAAGTATTTTACACATGCGACTCCAACCTTATTTAACTCAGGTACACCAAAACCACAAATGTCTTCTTGCTTTTTACTAGCAATGAAGGAGGATAGTATCGATGGAATATATGATACGTTAAAACAAACCGCTAAGATTTCTCAATCTGCTGGCGGTATAGGTTTATCTATACATAATGTACGTGCAAGAGGCTCATACATTGGAGGTACTAACGGTACTTCTAACGGTATTGTACCAATGCTAAAAGTATTTAACGATACGGCACGTTATGTAGACCAAGGAGGCGGTAAGCGTAAAGGAAGCTTTGCTATTTATATGGAGCCTTGGCATGCAGATATTTATGACTTTTTAGATTTAAAGAAGAACCATGGTAAAGAAGAGATGCGAGCGCGTGACTTATTCTATGCTATGTGGATTTCGGATTTATTTATGAAACGTGTAGAAGCTAATGAAGATTGGACTTTAATGTGCCCTAATGAGTGCCCGGGTCTTTTCACTAACCATAGTGAAGAATTTGAAAAATTATATACTAAATACGAAGCAGAAGGTAAGGGTCGTAAGACGGTAAAAGCACGTGATCTATGGGAAAAAATCTTAGAGTCACAAATTGAGACTGGTACACCTTACATGTTGTATAAAGATGCAGCAAACCGTAAGAGTAATCAGAAGAATCTGGGAACTATACGCTCCTCTAACTTATGTACAGAGATTTTGGAGTATACTTCTCCTGATGAGATAGCCGTATGTAATTTGGCTTCTATTGCCTTGCCAATGTTTGTTAAGAATGGAACATTTGATCACAAAGAACTATTCAAAGTAACCAAAAGAGTTACCAAAAACCTGAATAAAGTAATAGATAGGAATTACTACCCAGTAAAAGAGGCAGAAAACTCCAATATGCGCCACAGACCAATTGGTTTAGGTGTTCAAGGATTAGCAGATGCTTTTATTATGTTACGCATGCCTTTTACAAGTGATGATGCACAGAAATTAAACCAAGAGATTTTCGAAACCTTATACTTTGCAGCTGTTACAGCTTCTATGGAGTTAGCCAAGACAGAAGGAGCATATTCTTCTTACGAAGGTTCTCCAATTGCTAATGGTGATTTCCAACATAATCTTTGGGGTATTAAGGATGATGAACTTTCTGGACGTTGGGATTGGGGTAAACTTCGTAAGGACGTAAAGAAAAATGGAGTACGTAACTCACTTTTAGTTGCGCCTATGCCTACCGCATCTACGTCACAGATTCTTGGTAATAATGAATGTTTTGAGCCGTATACTTCTAATATTTATACACGAAGAGTACTTTCAGGCGAGTTTATTGTAGTTAATAAACATCTTTTAGAAGATTTGGTTAATCTGGGTCTTTGGAATGAGAATATGAAGCAAGAGTTAATGCGTGCAAATGGTTCCATTCAACATATAGAAACAATACCACAAGATATTAGAGAGCTGTATAAAACGGTTTGGGAATTAAGTATGAAAGACATTATAGATATGTCCAGACATAGAGGATACTTTATCGACCAAAGTCAATCTCTTAATTTATTCATGGAGAATGCTAACTACTCCAAATTAACTTCAATGCATTTTTATGCATGGAAAAGTGGCTTAAAAACGGGAATGTATTATTTAAGAACTAAAGCAGCGGTAGATGCAATTAAGTTTACATTGGATAATACAAAAAAGAAAGAAGTTCCTGTGAGTGTTGCTGCGGAAGCTGAGGTAATTGCAGCAGACCCAAAAGCGGCAGAAAATATGAAAGTAAACCCTACTCCTGTTGCTCAGCAGCAGGTAGATATTAAGCCGATGACGCCGGCTGAAATGAAAGAAATGATTGCGAGAGCAAAAGAGGGTCAAGCGGATGATGATTGTCTTATGTGCGGATCATAATTCGCTAGTGTTTATTTGATTAATGCCCTAGGAAAGCTCACCCCACAGCAGAGCGCCTAGGGTATTTTTTTAGAAATATAACTTATTTCCTAATAAGTAACCTAAAAGCTACAGCTGAAAGCACTAGCATGGCTATATAGATTACCAAGAAAATTAAATACTTATCCATTTTAACGAGATATATAGTGATATAGATACGCTCTGAAATCAATTTTAGATTACGAAAACGATATAGAATGTACAACTACTTCTATATGAACGTTATAAAAGGTAAAAACTTACAGGTTTAACGAAGATTTAGCATAAAAACAAAAACCCTTTCTATTTAGAAAGGGTTATAGCTCTTATTTGTTTGTACCTAATTTATAGCGACCAAGCTTTGCCTTGTGTTAGTTCATTTACATCTGCACAAGCTATGTATTCCCCAGGTAAAGGTAGGTATGCAAGAACTTCTTCACCTACATATTCGGAAGTTTTGTAAGCCCAAGTTGCCATACCTCTTATATTTCCGGCAAATTCGTAACAGGCAACATCTTCATTTAATTCTGCTGCTTTACCACCGATAGTCGCTTCCATATATTCGCCGATTGCTTTGCCATGTGCTTCTTCATCTTCATCGGAACGTTTGGCTAGGTATTTTGTTAATGCAGCTTCAAAATCCACACCTTCTATATCTGCTAAGGTATCTTTACCAGAATCCGTAAGGATTTTACCCATGAATTTATCCATAAGTACATTCATAAAATCCTGTTGCTCTTCAGGAAGAACATTTTTTGCAAATTCATCTATAAATATATGTACATTAACTTCAGTGGCAGAAGGAGTATCTGTTTTTGGTAAAATAACATCAACCATTTGTGCTAAGGCATAACCTTTATCCTTGTCAAAATAGCTAGGCGCCCATTCAGCGAATGGAACTTTTTCCTTACAACTTTGTACTAGTCCTAATAGCGTTGGAGTGGCAACGGCATAACCAAATACCATCCCCATGTTTTTGAGTGCTGATCTTCTTTCCATTAGATATTTCCTTTTTTAAGTTCTTGAGCAGCATGATTAGCAGCTCTTGCCGTAAAGGCCATATAAGTTAAAGATGGATTAACACAAGCTGCTGAAGTCATAAAAGCACCATCAGTCACATAAACATTTTTACATGCATGTACCTGATTATACTCATTTACAACGGATGTTTTAGGATTACTACCCATTCTAGCAGTTCCCATCTCGTGTATTCCTAGTCCAATTGCATATGGATTATCGTAAGGTTCAATATCACGAGCTCCAGATCTCTCAAGCATTTGTACTGCTTGGTCCATCATATCCTTACGCATATTAAGTTCATTTTGCTTTATTTCAGCGTCAAAAGTCACTGTTGGGAGCCCCCATTGATCTAACTTATCATAATCCAAGGTCATCTTGTTATCATGATAAGGTAAAATTTCGCCAAAGGCTAACATGTTCATATTCCAACCTCCTGGAGTAAGAATAGTGTCTTTGTATTCTTTTCCAAAAGTAGCCTCTGCAACCATATCATCGTACTCTCCTCTTCCAGCACCGCCTTGATAACCGTAGCCTCTTGTAAAATCTTTCATGGTATTACTTCCTACATTTCTAAACCTTGGCACATAAATACCGTTTGGCTTTCTTCCTTTGTAATATTTGTCATTGAAACCATCTACTTTACCTCTAGCACCAACTTGAAAATGGTGATCCATGATATTATGTCCAAGTTCTCCAGAATCATTGCCAAGACCATTTTCAAAACGGTCAGATTTAGATTGCATTAAGATAGAAGTAGATGAAATTGCTGAAGCACAAAGGAAAATAACTTTTGCTTTAAACACATATTCTTCTTTGGTAACTCTATCTATAACTTTAACACCAGTTGCTTTTTTGGTATCAGGGTCATACATAACTTCATGAACAATAGCATCTGGTCTAAGGGTCATATTTCCTGTAGCCTCAGCAGCTGGCAATGTTGATGACACACTACTAAAGTATGCTCCAAAAGGGCAGCCTCTTATACATCTATTACGGAATTGACATTTAGAACGCCCATCACCTTCAAATTTTTTATCTCCTGTAATATGAGCCACGCGACCAGCAGTTACCACACGCCCATCAAAATGCTCGGCGACTTTACCTTTTACATGGTCTTCCACACAATTTAAAGGCATCATTGGAGTAAACTGTCCATCAGGTAATTGTGGTAAGCCTAAAAGTTCTCCTGAGATACCAATGTAAGATTCAACCTTATCATACCAAGGTGCGATATCTTTATAGCGTACAGGCCAATCTACGGCTATACCTTCCTTTTTATTGGCTTCAAAATCTATATCACTCCATCTGTAACTATGCCTTCCCCACATGATAGAACGTCCACCAACGTGATAACCACGCATCCAATCAAAACGCTTGGTTTCATTATATGGATGTTCAATATCATTTACAAACCAATGTTTAGATGCGGCTCTTGTTGTATAGCCAGTACGGTTTTGCTTTTCTTGCTTGGCAACATCTTCTCTGGTGGGTTGCTGGTTATGTGGAAAATCCCAAGTATCCATATTCGCAGTTGGATAATCTTCTCGGTGCTTCACCATTCTGCCTCTCTCTAAGACCAAAGTCTTCAATCCATTTTCACATAATTCTTTAGCAGCCCAACCTCCACTTATCCCAGTTCCGACAACAATCGCATCATACGATTCTTGTTCTTCATTGTAATAGAATTTACTCATTTATACATGATTGTTTATTCTCTAAATGTATTAAATATTAAATTAATTTTCTACATTTAATCCCTATGTTTATTGAGAAATCTGTACTATAACGTTGTAGTATATTGCAATTTAGTTAGTAGACGCAACCTCTAAATAATCAACATGAAAAGAAGAAGCTTTATTCATAACGGTGCAAAAGCTGGAATTGCCTTCTCGTTATTAGGTGCCTATGCTTGTAAAGATGGTGCTAAAGAAAAGTCTAAAACTGATGTTGATGAATCAATAAATATTCCAGATACAACTCCCTTTTTCAAATTATCACTAGCACAATGGTCTATAAATAGAATGATTAGACGAGATGGTATGAATCCATACAGATTTGCTGAGAAAGCAAAATCTTGGGGTTTCACAGGATTAGAATATGTGAGTCAACTATATAAGCCAGAGTTGGAAGAAACTAACTATTCCGAAGAAGCCATGCAAAATTTTGTAGCTAAGAATAATGCTGAGGCAAAAAAATATGGATTAACGAATCTTCTTATAATGATTGATAGTGAAGGCCCTTTAGCAGCTATTGATGCCAAAGAGCGTAAAGAAGCTATTGAGAGCCACTATAAGTGGGTAAATGCAGCTGCAGATATGGGGTGTCATTCTATCCGGGTAAACCTTCAAGGAGCAATGGAGAAAGAACCTTGGATTAAAGCATCAGTAGATGGTCTTACGCAACTAGCAACTTATGCTAAAGACAAAAACATAAATATTATTGTGGAGAACCATGGAGGACCTTCTTCTAATGCTTCTTGGCTTGCATCCGTTATGCAAAAAGTAAACATGGATAATTGTGGAACGCTACCGGATTTTGGGAATTTTTGTGTTGTAAGAGAAAATGGGTCTTATTATGATTCTAAATGTCTAGAAGAGTATGACAAATACCAAGGAGTTCAGGAATTAATGCCTTTTGCGAAAGCCGTAAGTGCTAAAACCTATGATTTTGATAAGGAAGGGAATGAAGCTAAAATAGATTATGTTAGAATGATGCAGATTGTAAAAGATGCAGGATATAATGGTTATGTTGGAGTGGAATATGAAGGAGATATATTAGGGGAAGAAGAAGGAATTATCGCAACCAAGAACCTACTATTAAAAACAATAGATGAGCTTACTTAGTTCTAGTTTTAATATATGAATACGTTATTTAACCAATTATTCGATTACAATTTTTACTGTAATAAGAATCTTATAGAAAAATGTAAGGAACTAAAAGAAGTTCCTGAAAAAGCAGTTTCTCTTTTTAGTCATGTCCTTAATGCGCACCATATTTGGAATATGCGTTTATTGGGGAAAGAGCACAAATATGATGTTTGGCAAATACATCCATTGGAAACATGGGAAGATATACATTATGAGAATCAGCGAACAACATTTGAAATTATAACAAATAGTGATGATTTTCAGAAAAGAGTTGATTATGAAACAACAGAGGGACGTGTGTTTGCAAATGAGCTAAAAGATATCTTGTTTCATATAATTAATCATTCAACGCATCATAGAGGGCAGGTATTGGCAGATTTTAGGACTAACGACGTTGAGCCCGGAAATCTAGATTACATTTCATACAAACGATAATCCAACTAACTAAATTTTATATGAATTTTAAAACCAAATTTCAGCTGTCTTTAATGATGTTCCTTGAGTTTTTTATCTGGGGAGGTTGGTTTGTGACTATGGGTATTTATTTACCTAACACCTTGGGCGCAGATGGAAGCCAAATTGCTTTTGCCTACTCCAGTCAATCTTGGGGTGCAATAATAGCACCTTTTATTATTGGACTAATTGCTGATAGGTATTTTAACGCAGAAAAGATTTTAGGCGTTTTGCATTTAGCAGGAGCAGGGCTAATGTATCTAATGGCAAATGCGACGGACATTGCTGCTTTTATACCCTATGTTTTTGGCTATATGATAGCGTATATGCCAACCTTAGCATTAGTTAATTCTGTGTCCTTTAATCAAATGAAGGATCCGTCAAAAGAGTTTTCTTTTATTCGGGTATTTGGCACAATTGGTTGGATAGTTGCAGGCTTAATTTTCATTAGCGTACTGTTTAAATGGGACTCACCTGAGAATATTGCAAGTGGAGCTTTAAAAAATACCTTTTTGATGACAGCAATCGCTTCTAGCATATTGGGAGTGTTTAGTTTTACACTACCTAAAACACCACCTAGAGTTTCCAAAGGAGAAGAAGTATCATTGTCAACTATCCTTGGTTTAGATGCTCTTAAATTACTCAAAGACCGAAACTATCTAACCTTTTTTATAGCTTCTATTCTAATTTGTATACCCTTAGCTTTCTATTATCAACATGCAGGACAATTCCTTGGGGAAATAGGGGCTTCTATTGGAGTATTTGGTTCGCAAGTAGGTCCAGCTGGAATGATGACAATTGGACAAATATCAGAAGCTCTGTTTTTACTGCTCTTGCCATTTTTCTTTAAAAAGTTTGGCTTTAAAAAGACCATATTGGTAGGAATGGTTGCATGGTTGGTAAGATATATGCTATTTGCTTATGGAAATGCTGGTGAGCTTACCTTTATGTTGCTTGTTGGTATCGCTTTGCATGGAATTTGTTATGACTTTTTCTTTGTTTCTGGTCAAATATATACTGATACAAAAGCAGGTGAAAAATATAAAAGTGCAGCACAAGGTTTAATTACCCTGGCTACCTATGGAATAGGAATGCTTATTGGCTTTTGGGTCGCAGGCCAAATTACAGATTTAAATCTCATAGAGGAAAATAAGCATGAGTGGTCCAGTATTTGGCAATTCCCGGCATTTTTCGCATTAGGGGTATCAATCCTTTTTGCCGTGGCTTTTAAGAATGAAAAAATTGAGTACAAACAATAACCAACTGACAATCAGATAAATTAAACATGGAAAACATTAATAAGAATAGACTATTTATAGCTTCCTGTGTTGCACTTTTAGTAACAGCTATGACTTTTGCAATTCGTGCAAGATTAGAAAGTGTTTTTGGACCAGAAGGAGTTGGACTTACGCTTGAACAAATTGGATGGGCTTTTACCCCTGCTTTTTGGGGCTTTACCCTAGCTATGATAATAGGAGGACCTTTAGTTGATTCTTTAGGGATTAAAAAAATAACATGGATAGCTTTTATTACTCATGCAATTGGTATTGTTTGGACGATTTTGGCTAATGATCAAACCTCACTTTTTATTGCCACACTTTTTGTTGGTATAGGTAATGGTATGGTTGAAGCAGCATTGAATCCAATGATTGCCTCTATGTATACTGAAAATAAGACCAAAATGCTTAATAGGTTCCACGTTTGGTTTCCAGGTGGAATAGTTATAGGGTCTTTAGTTGGTTGGCTAATTATGGATGTTATGGGGCTTAGCTGGCAAGTTATGGTGGGAGCCTTGTTTATTCCATTAATTATTTATGGATTTCTATTTTTAGGACAAAAATTTCCTGTTACAGAACGTGTGCAAATGGGAATAAGCACGAAAAAGATGCTATCTAGTTTAGGAAAGCCACTTTTTATATTTATGGTATTGTGTATGTTTTTGACGGCTGCATCTGAATTGGGTACTACCCAGCGGATAGAATCTCTATTAAAAGAGTCTGTTGCGATACCTTTATTAGTCCTTGCTTTTATTAATGGAATTATGGCAATTGGTCGCGCATCTGCTGGTCAAGTAATCCATAAGTTGCAACCAGCTGGGATGCTATTATTTTCAGCGGTATTTACATTTATTGGTCTTTGGCTATTGACTATTACAAGTGGAGGAATGATCTTTGTTGCTGCAGCAGTTTTTGCTGTTGGGGTTACTTTTTTCTGGCCAACTATGCTTGGTTTTGTAGCAGAATATCTTCCCGAGACAGGAGCACTTGGATTATCCATTATGGGAGGTGCAGGAATGTTGTCTGTATCTGTAGTTTTACCAGTCATGGGGAATTTAATGGACAATGCTAATGCAACAGAGGCACTAAGAACAATGTCCATTTTGCCTGCGATTTTAATAATAGCGTTTATTGGACTCTATATTTATATGAAAAAAAGAAAAACGGAAACCGCATAAAATTTAGAAATACAATGCCAAAAAAAATAAGATTAGGAATTTTAGGAGGAGGAGGAGATTCATTAATTGGAATTTTACATCGAGTAGCTTCTCAAATTAATGATAACTATGAAATTGTTGGAGCTGTATTTAGTCCAGAGCATCAAGAGAGCATAGATTTTGCTCATGAGATTGATATTCCAACAAACAGAATCTACAAAGATTTTGATATGCTTATTGAAGAAGAACTAAAACTTCCTGAAGATAAACGTATTCAAGTTTGTTCGGTGCAGACCCCTAACTTTTTACATTTTCCAATGGCTAAAAAGCTCTTGGATAATGGTTTTCATGTTATTTGTGAAAAACCGATGACTATGAATTATGAGGAGGCTAAAGTTTTAGCAGATGCTCATGAAAAATCTGGAAAAGTATTTGCCTTAACGCACACTTACACTGGTTATCCTATGGTAAGACAAATGCGAGAAATGATAAAAGCAGGTGCTTTAGGAAAAATCCATAAAGTTGACGCTAGATATTATCAAGGATGGATTAATACCATTATTCATGATAAAGAGAAACGTTCATCAGTTTGGCGCTTAGACCCAACAAAAGCAGGTATCAGTTCCTGTATGGGTGATATTGGAGTACATGCATTTAATTTAGTGGAATTTACCACTGGTCTAAAGATAAAATCTTTATTGTGCGACTTTAACTATCTCTATGAAGACAATCAAATGGATGTAGATGGAACAGTTTTGATACGAATGGATAACCACGTAAAAGGGGTAATACGTTCTAGTCAAGTGGCGACAGGTGAGGAAAATGGGTTAGCCATTGCTATTTATGGTGAGAAAGGAGCTTTTAGATGGGAACAAGAACGTCCTAATTTTTTATACAAACTAAGTGATACTGAGCCTTTGCAAGTATACAAGCCAGGGCATGCGTATAATTCGGAGCTTTCTTTATCAGGAACTAAGTTACCACCAGGCCATCCAGAAGGTATTTTTGATTCTATGGCAAATATTTATTTAGGGGCTGCAAAAGCAATCCGAGGAGAAAAGTATAACAGTGGTGAATTTCCAACGATGAAAGATGGCGTACATGGAATGAATTTTATCGAAAGCACTGTAGCATCACACAAAAAAGGAAACGTTTGGATAGATTTGGATTAGTTTCTATTCTTACACCTCGCCTCAAATACAATAATGGCTGCTCTTAAGAGTGGCCATTATCTTTTGAATAAAAGTTCGAATCGTTCAAAAATAATAATCATACTTTCTCTTGGAACTCTATTGAATGGTTCAAGTTCACGAGTATAATAGTCCCAATGTGCTTTTTTCCAATACTCTAGACTCTTATCACCTTCACCTTCTAAACGAGCGTGTTCTGAATGAATTGAAAAATAGGGTAATAATTTAACAGATGTAGTTCGTATTAAACATTTGGCTTCTCCAGCCCAATCTGTTACGACAAAGAAGTCACCAATTTTGGGCATAGATTCTTCACGTAACTGTAGTCCTAATAAGGAGTGTGAAGTTGCTCTTTTAATGTCTTTGGAAACTAAGTTTGCCAATTCGTTGGCATCTTTTTCATTATCTCCAAAATAACCTACTTCTGGTGCTTTTTCAAAAGCAAATTCTGTGTGTTTATCTAAAAAATCTCCCCAAAGGTTTCTAGCCGAAGCGTTATCCATTTATAAATACGATTAGTTAAGCGAATTTACCTAATTTAAATTGTTCAGCCGCATGATTAGCAGCTCTGACTGTAAAAGCCATATAGGTTAATGAAGGGTTAACACAACTAGCAGAAGTCATAAATGCACCATCTGTTATATAAACATTGGGGACATCATGAATTTGGTTGTTTTTATTTAAAACAGAAGTTCTCGGGTTCCAACCCATACGTGCTCCACCCATTTCGTGTATGCCTAGACCTGGGCCAGTTTCCGTATCAAAGGAGTTTACATTTTTAAAACCAGCAGATTTTAAAATAGCAACGGCTTCTTCTTTTATGGCTTCTCGCATTTTAAGTTCGTTCTCTTTAAACTCTACATCAAAATCCAGTTGCGGCAGGCCCCACTTATCTTTTTTATCCTTGCTTAGCGTAACTCTATTGTTATGATGTGGAAGCATTTCTCCAAAGCCTGTCATTCCAATCTGCCATCCGCCTGGTTTTAACATAGCTTCTTTATAAGCTTCTCCGTAGCCAAGTTCTGCAACCATTTCACCCCAATTATCACGCCCTGCACCTCCTTGATACCCAAAACCTCTTAAAAAGTTAGTACGTTTTGTACTATCATCAAGATTTACAAATCGAGGTATATAAAAACCGTTTGGTCTTCGACCTTTATAATATTTATCTAAATGACCATCTACTTTTGCGGATGCACCTAATTGATAATGATGGTCCATAATGTTACGACCAACTTCATCATAATTATTACCCAAACCGCTAGGGAAGCTTTTAGATTTAGATTGCAGTAAAATACCTACTGACGCCATCGCTGAAGCACATAAAAAGACAATTTTACTCTTAAACTCTATTTTTTCACCCGTTTCGGCATCTACAATTTTAACACCTGTAGCTTTTTTAGTGTTTTCATCATATACAACTTCATGAACTATGGAGTTAGCTCGTAAGGTCATATTACCTGTTCGTTCTGCTGCTGGCAATGTGGAGGAGTTACTACTAAAATATCCACCAAAAGGACATCCTCTCCAACATCTATTTCTATACTGGCATGGGCCTCTCCCTTCAAACTTGGTAGTATTTTTTGTAATATGAGCTACACGACCAATAGTTAACAAGCGTCCATCTTCAAAACCTGTCTGCATAGCGGTCTGCAGGTCTTTTTCTACACAATTTAAATCCATTGCTGGTAGAAATTGACCATCTGGTAATTGTTTTAAACCAAGTTTTTCACCACTTACACCAATATAAGATTCTACTTTATCATACCAAGGTGCAATATCTTTATAACGAACTGGCCAGTCTACTGCTATATCTTCTTTTAAATTTGCTTCAAAATCAATATCACTCCAGCGATAACTTTGCCTTCCCCATGTTAGGGAACGCCCACCTACATGATAACCACGAATCCAATCAAAACGTTTGGTTTCTTGATATGGATGTTCCAAATCGTTCACAAAAAAATGTTTTACATCATCTTGGGGTGCCCATCCAACTCGTGACTGTTTTAGATACTTTTTCTTATCCTCTCTTGATAATTCACCTTTGTATGGATAATCCCATGGGTCATCATTCATGGTTTTATAATCCTGAATGTGTTTTACCATAGGACCTCGTTCAAGAACAAGTGTTTTTAAACCATTTTCGCAAAGTTCTTTGGCAGCCCATCCTCCAGTTATTCCGGTGCCAACAACAATGGCATCATAAACAGTATCTTGATTCAAAACAGTAGTATTAAATTAGTACTAATCATTATATTTATAACTTCACTTTGCATAAAATAAAAGTTCTGCTATATTCTTTAAATATAGTGGATTATAGCAAAAATTCTAAGGTAACCTAATACATAAAAGACAATTTAGATGAAGACAATTAAAGGCCCCGCGGTTTTTTTAGCACAGTTTGTAGATAGCAAAGCACCATTTAATACTTTGGACGGAATGTGCAAATGGGCATCAGATTTGGGATACAAAGGAATACAAATCCCTACTTGGGAATCTTTTTTAATCGATTTAGATAAGGCAGCGGAGAGTCAAGATTATTGTGATGAACTCAAAGGTAAAGTAAACTCTTATGGGCTGGAAATAACAGAGCTTTCTACACATTTACAAGGACAATTGGTCGCTGTTAATCCAGCTTACGATTTAATGTTCGATAATTTTGCGCCAGACCATCTTAAAGGTAAACCTAAAGAACGCACACAATGGGCAGTAGAAACAGTTAAGAAAGCGGCTACTGCAAGTCGTAGATTAGGAATAACAGCGCATGCCACCTTTTCAGGAACGCTGTTATGGCATACTATGCACCCATGGCCGCAACGACCAGCTGGTCTAGTTGAAATGGGGTTTGAAGAATTGGCAAAACGTTGGATGCCTATTCTAAATCATTTTGATGAAGAAGGGGTAGATGTTTGTTATGAAATTCATCCAGGCGAAGATTTACATGATGGCGATACTTTTGAACGTTTTTTAGAAGCTACTGGTAATCATAAAAGAGTTAATATACTTTATGACCCAAGCCATTTTGTGCTACAGCAATTAGATTATATTACCTACATAGACCATTACCATGAGTTTATTAAATCTTTTCATGTTAAGGATTCTGAATTTAACCCTACAGGTAAAAAGGGAGCTTTTGGTGGATATAACGATTGGCAAGACCGCGCTGGTAGATACCGCTCTTTAGGTGATGGCCAGATAGATTTTAAGACCATATTCTCTAAATTAACTCAATATGGGTGTGATGTTTGGGCTGTTATGGAGTGGGAATGTGTGATTAAGAGTCCAGAACAAGGAGCTAGAGAGGGCGCTATTTTTATTCAAGACCATATTATTGAAGCTACACAAAAGACTTTTGATGATTTTGCAGGAGGAGAAACAGATAAAGAGATGCTGAAAAAAATATTAGGAATATAATTCCATAATGCTCTTGAAAGATGTCGTTCGTAGAAAAAAGAATGTAACCTAATCTTTCCAACTTATTTTAGTATTAAATATACAATCATGAAAAAACTGAGTATACTTCTAATTACATTTTTAATTACTACATCTTGTAAAGAAAAGACTAAAACTATTACGCAGGATGAAATGGTAGTTGAAACCGATTTAAAATCCGAAAAAGAAGAGTGGACCATGCTTTTTGATGGGAATTCTTTTGAAGGATGGAAGTATTATCGTGCTGAACAGGTAACCGAACCTTGGAAGTTGGAAAACGGGGCTATGGTTTTTTATCCACCTAAAGAAAGAAATGACGAAAGTTATAACATAGTTACAGAAAAAGAATATACCAACTTTATACTTTCTTTAGAATGGAAGATTTCTGAAGGAGGAAATAGTGGTATTTTTTGGGGAATTTTTGAAGATGAGAAATATGTAAAACCCTATGAGACTGGTCCAGAAATTCAAGTTTTAGATAACGAAAGGCATCCAGATGCTAAAAACGGACCTACAAGACAGGCTGGAGCTTTGTATGATATGGTTCCGCCTAGTAGTTCAGAAGCAGTAAAGCCAGCTGGAGAATGGAATACCGTGGAGCTAATGGTAAATCATAAAACCAATAAAGGATATGCTAAATTAAATGGAGAAATGGTGGTAGAGTTCCCTGTCCATGGTGAAGTCTGGGATACCATGATTACGAATTCTAAGTTTAATGGTTGGGAAGGTTTTGGTAAGTATAAAACGGGGAGAATAGGTTTGCAAGATCATGCAGATATTGTGTCTTACCGAAATATAAAAATTAAAGAATTATAATAAATGAAATACGGCATCTTAGTTTTAATAGGACTTTTTATTTTATCCAGTTGTCAAGAAAATACGAAGACGACACCGCAAACAATAGACGATAGCGAAACTAAAGCTGTTACCAAAAAATATCAAGGAGAGGAACCAACTACTCCTGAAGCAACTGAGGTTTATGAGCCTGTTCCGCCAAAAGTTACACAAGATGATAATGGAGTGCCAAGTGATGCTATTGTCCTTTTTGATGGTACAGATTTAAGCGAATGGATTAATGCTGCAGATAGTACCGCAGCACAATGGCATATAAATGATGACGCTAGCATGACCGTAAAAGATAAATCTGGATTTATACAAACTAAAAGAAATTTTGGAAGCATGCAATTGCATTTAGAGTGGAAATCTCCAGCTGAGATTATTAACGAAGGCCAAGCTAGAGCTAATAGTGGCGTTTTTATACAACAACGATATGAAGTTCAGATACTGGATAATAATGGTAATCCAACATATACTAACGGGCAGGTCGGAGCAATATATAAACAATCTATTCCATTAGCAATGGCATCCGTGCCAACAGGAAAATGGAATACGTATGATATTATATTTCATGCACCGCAATTTGGGAAAAGTGGAAAAGTACTTCAACCAGCAAATATTACAGTTTTACACAATGGGGTTTTAATACAAGACCATTTTGAAATTGAAGGTGCTATTAAATATATTGGTTGGCCAAAGTATGAAATTCATGGTAAAGCCCCTATACAGTTACAAGATCATAGGGACAATAGTCGCGTAAGCTTTCGCAATATTTGGGTGAGAGAACTATAGTTAGTGCGTGCTTTTTATAAGAATTCACTAAAAGTCTATTTTGGCTACCTTTGCCAAAATTTAGCCATCTTTTATGATTCAATCAATGACCGGTTATGGGAAGCATGTGGTACAACTTCCATCAAAAAAAATTACCGTTGAACTTAAATCATTAAATAGTAAAAATCTTGATATTAATGCGAGAATTCCGCAGACTTATCGGGAGAAAGAATTAGAATTACGAAAACTAATTTCAGACTCTTTAATGCGTGGTAAAATTGACTTTAACCTCCATATAGAACTAACTGGTGATGAAACCACGGCAGAAGTAAATATTGCCATGGTTAAAAAGTATATGGAGCAATTAAGAACCATTGCTGAAGGGAATGAAGTTAAGTTGCTTGAAATGGCACTTAAAATGCCAGATACGCTTAAAACGGATAAAAGCGATATTGATTCTAAAGAATTTGCTACTATAAAAGGGGCGCTGAAAGATGCATTAAAAGCCATAAACACCTTTAGGACTGAAGAAGGCAATGTGTTAGAGAAAGACTTTAAAAACAGATTAAAGATTCTCTCTAGCTTGTTAGAACAGGTTAAAGAAATGGATACGGAACGTATAGATTCCATTAGGGAGCGTTTAGAAAAAGCCGTTTCAGATTTAAAAGTAGAATTGGATGAGAATCGGTTTGAGCAAGAGTTAATTTACTACTTAGAAAAATACGATATTACCGAAGAAAAAGTACGTTTAGCTAATCATTTAGATTATTTTGAAACTACCATAGACTCACAAGATTCAAATGGAAAAAAATTAGGGTTTATATCTCAAGAAATAGGTCGAGAAATAAATACTATTGGCTCAAAAGCTAATTATGCACCAATGCAACAATTGGTAGTTCAGATGAAAGATGAGCTAGAAAAGATTAAAGAACAAATGCTCAATGTTTTATGAGTAAGGGAGGTAAACTTATCATTTTTTCAGCGCCTTCAGGAAGTGGAAAAACCACTATTGTACGCCATTTGTTAAAACAACCAGAGTTAAATCTCGCATTCTCGGTATCGGCGACATCGCGTCCACTTCGTGGAGAAGAGAAAGATGGTGTGAACTATTATTTTATCTCGGTATCGGATTTTAAAAAGCATATTAAAAACGATGATTTTTTAGAGTGGGAAGAAGTGTACAGAGATAGTTTTTATGGGACGTTAAAAAGCGAGGTAGAACGACTCTGGGCAGAAGGGAAAAATGTAATTTTTGATATAGACGTTGTTGGAGGATTACGTATTAAAAAGAAATTTCCAGAACAAACTTTAGCAGTTTTTGTAAAACCACCCAGTGTGGACGAACTTAAGATTAGATTAAAGAAGCGGAGCACAGAAAGTGATGATAAAATTAATATGCGGGTTGCAAAAGCTTCAGTGGAATTAGCGACAGCTCCACAGTTTGATAAAATCATAAAAAATTATGACCTAAATAGTGCATTAAAAGAAGCACATGAATTAGTTGCTGAATATGTTGGAGCTACTAGTATTGATAGTGACGCAGAAGAATGAAAAAAGTAGGTTTATATTTCGGTACTTTTAATCCAATACATATTGGACATTTAATTATTGCCAATCACATGGTAGAGTTTTCGGACTTGGATGAGGTTTGGCTAGTGATTACTCCTCAAAGCCCCTTTAAAACAAAAAAATCTTTATTAGATAACCATCACCGGTATCAGATGGTTTTTGAAGCTGTCGCAGATTATCCTAAACTAAAACCAAGTAAAATTGAGTTTGATTTACCTCAACCTAACTATACTATAAATACTTTAATTTATTTGGAGGATAAGTATGAAACCGAATATAAATTTTCCCTTATCATGGGAGAAGACAACCTAAAAAGCTTTCATAAATGGAAGAATTATGAAGTTATTTTAAAGGATTATAGTTTATACGTATATCCTAGAATTTTAGAAGGGAACATTGAACATCAATTTAAGAATCACCCTAAAGTAAATAAAGTAGCTGCCCCTATTATCGAAATTTCCTCAACATTTATTAGAAAACAGCACGCACTAGGAAAAAACATTAAAGCAATGCTGCCTGATGCTGTTTGGAAGTATATGGACGAAATGAACTTTTATAGGTGATTTTCTTTTAATTCCATAAAACTGCTATTTTGTTTAACTATTTATATGAGCATCTTGGAAAAAATTCAAAAATAGATGAACAAAATTCTTTGCGCATTCGTTCTGTTTTCTCTTGTGTTTTCCAACGCTGCTGAAGCTCAAAAGAGATCCAAAAAAAAATCTAAAAAAGATACGGAAGTAGTTTCAAAGCCAAAACCTAAAAATGGAATAAAGCCTTACTCGAAAGTTATAACCAAAGAAGCAATTTCAGATGATGGCGTGTTTACCGTTCATCAAGTTGAGGATAGTTATTTCTATGAAATCCCTATGAATCATTTAAATAAAGACATGCTTTGGGTAAGCCGCATTGCTCAAATCCAAAATGGTCTTGGAGGTGGTTATGTAAATGCGGGGTCTAAAACAAACGAGCAAGTAGTTCAATGGACTAGATTTAGAAATAAAATCTTGTTAAAGTCAAAATCTTTCGTAAATACAGCAGATAGTTCTAAGGCTATAAGTAATTCTGTTAGGGTTAATAATTATGAACCAACTTTACGCGCATTTGATATTAAAGCCTTTAGTACCGATTCTTCTGCGGTTGTAATTGATGTTACTAAGTTTTTTATTTCAGATGTTCCGGCAATAAGTGGCTTGTCATCAAGATTGCGTAAAGAATATAAGGTCAAAAAGTTAGATGGTTCCCGTAGTTTTATCAATAGTATTAAAAGCTTTCCAGAAAATGTAGAAGTGAAGCAAGACTTTACTTATGATGCGGCTGAGCCACCTAGTTTTAGAAGCACGCAATCTGTAAGTATTCAAATGAATCAATCTATGATTCTGCTTCCAGAAGAACCAATGCAACCGAGAATCTATGACCCAAGAGTTGGATTTTTTACGGTATCACAATATGATTATGGTAGTGAAGCTTTAAAAGCAGATCAGAAAACCTATATCCGCAGGTGGCGATTAGAACCTAAAGACCCGGAGGCTTATGCTCGTGGAGAATTGGTAGAACCTGTTAAACCCATAGTATATTACTTGGACCCAGGAACACCAGAAAATTTACAATCTTATATAAAACAGGGAATTGAAGATTGGCAAAAACCTTTTGAAACAGCAGGGTTTAAAAATGCGATAATCGCAAAAGATGTTCCCACAAAAGAAGAAGATCCAGAGTTTAGCCCAGAAGATATTAGATATTCGGTGGTGCGTTACGTTGCTAGTACAACCAGAAATGCTGTAGGTCCTAGTGTATCTGATCCCAGAAGTGGAGAAATTATAGAGAGCGATATTATTTGGTATCATAACCATTTACGAAGCTATCGTAACCGTTATTTATTAGAAACTGGAGCTGCGAACCCTTCTGCTAGAACCTTGAATACCCCCGAAGAAGAAATAGGTGAGATGATGCGCATGGTAATTGCACATGAGGTTGGTCATGCACTTGGTTTTCCTCATAATATGGCAGCGAGTTATGCCTATCCAGTAGACTCTTTACGTAATGGAGCTTTTACCCAGAAGAATGGAATAGCAGCAAGCATAATGGATTACGCGCGTTATAATTATGTTGCTCAACCAGGGGATAAAAATATACGATTTGTACGGCAAATGGGACCATATGACCACTATGCGGTTAATTGGGGGTATAGATATTTAGCTTCTAATAGTGCAGAAGCGGAAAGAACTACATTAAACTCCTGGGTACTTGAAAAGGCAAATGACCCTAAATATAAATTTGGAAGACAGTCTAGCCGTTTTGATCCACAATCGCAGACAGAATGCATTGGTGATGACCCAATAAAAGCCAGTACATACGGGCTAAATAATTTAAAGTATGTTGCTGAAAACTTGCCCAAATGGACATCAGATGTTACAAATAATTATCAGGATTTAGAGGAGTTGTATGGAGAACTTATGGGAGTTTATAGTAGGTATGCTGGTCATGTAACAAACACTATTGGCGGTGTATATGAAAATATCAAAACCCCAGAGCAGGAAGGTACTGTATATTCTAATTTTGATGTAGCAGGGCAGAAGAAAGCAATGCAATGGTTACATACCAATATTTTTGAAACTCCAGATTGGCTTCTAAAAAAAGAAATTCTAAAAAATATTGACCATGCAGGACATTTTGAGAGACTTAGAAGGCTTCAAATAAGACAGTTAAACTCATTGTTGAGTTTTGAAAGACTAGGTAGGCTTATAGATGGGGAAAGCTTAGATGAGAATTATTATAGCACCTTAAATATGCTTAATGATTTAAGAAACGGTATTTGGAAAGAAACTTCTAGAGGCGTAAGTGTTGACTTACATAGAAGAAACTTACAACGTTCTTATGTTGATAGGATGGCGTATTTAATGACTGAAGAATTGCAACCTAGTAGATTTAGAAGAGCTGGATTTGAAGGGCAGATTTATTATAATACAAATGCCTCAGATGTTAGACCATTGGTGCGTGGAGAACTTAAAGCCTTAAAGTCCAAATTGACTTCGGCTAAAAACGGAAGAATTAATAAAGAAACTAAATACCATTATGAAGATGTAATTGCAAGAATAGAAAACATTTTCAATGCTGATTAATAGCTTTAATTAGTTAATAGATAAAATATCTGTGCCTAAATACTTGTCGTCTTTGTTATAATACCAAGCTCTAGTTTTAGGCATTTTTATATTATTTATAGTTTCCAAACCTTCAAGAAGAATATATTCGCCATCATTTTTAGACTCGTCATGGTAGAATTGATAAACTTCCATTGCGTATGTTAAAGGGTCAAAATAAAAATACCAAGTATCTTTCCCTATCGTTTCAGCATAATTTACTTTTAAAACTAAGTATTCTTTACCTTTAAATATTTTCTTTTCAACTTTAGAATTAATAATTGTACCTGAGTCTTTAAGTTTCATTGGGAGACCATAGAGATAAGTGTAATAATCTTTCATCATTGTACCTCGCTCACAACTTAATCGAAGCCTTCCAGTATCTTCAGAAGAAATTTTTGAACTCCCATTCAAAGATATGCTACAACTATCTTTTTCAATTAGGTAAGCATAGGTGTCGTTATCTTTGGCAACATCTAACACAAACTCTTCTCTAGGTAAATCTATATGGATAGTGCTAATTCTACTACTTGAATTAGGTGTTTCCATAGTTACTTTAAAGCTGCCTTTAAAACTTTGCCAATTTCCGTTAGGGTCATGAAATGCAATAGCTTTTTCTAAAAGTTCTGTTCCGCTTAATAATTGTGCTTTACTATCAAAGAACTTGAGGAAGAGTAGAATAAAAAATAGGTATCTTATCATATCAGGTAAATAAAACTCTTCTAAGATACCCTTTAAATTTAATTGTTTTCTTCTGTTATTTCAATTTTAGCAGGTTCGATAGAGCTGTCATGTTCACTGTAATATTGCTCTAATAGATTTAAAATTGCCGTCATTAAATCTTTAGTTTCTACAAGTAAAGAAAAATATAGCGTAGTATTTTTAGGACTCAATTCTTCTGTTCTAGTCCTAGCAACTTGTTTCTGAATTTTTTCTGAAACTAAATCATTTAACTCTTGTTTAGTACCTAAAATTGCACCTATTTGTTCAAAAGAGCGGTCCTCAAAAGCTTTTTGAGTCTTGTTTAGAATATCTTCTAGTTTTAAGTCAATCTCTTTTAATTCTTTTATCTGATTGTACTTTAATTTTCGGTGATTATTATTGACATGTTTATGACTCATTTTGCCAATATATTCTAATGATTGTGACATATCTGTTAAATGTGCCATTGCATTTATATAAAAATTACTAGCGCCTATGTGTGCTTCATCTAAGTTTTTGATAAAATAAAAAGTATGGTCCCTTAGATCTTCAATTTCAGCAGAGAGTTTATTTCCTTGCTTCTTATTTTTCTTTAGTAAATCTAAATCTTGTCTTGCAAGACCATTTATGGAGTTGGAATATATTTTATTAATTCTCTTGACTACACTGGCGATATTGCTAGCACTTTCTTCAATTACTCCTTGTATAGAACTACTCTCAGCTCTTTTTAATTGATCTTCGGCTTTTATTTCTTTAGATTTTTTATTGTAGGAAATATAATTCCTAGCCAATAAAAGAACGGCAGCAAATAATAAAACTGCAATAGCAACCCCTTTGCCAAAGCTAATAACGGCTAAGATTATTCCAGATACGATAAAAGCAATAATTGCAGTTCCAAACCACCCGCCAATAACATTAAGAACCCCGGCTACTCTATAAACAGCGCTTTCTGCTCCCCACGCACGGTCAGCTAATGAAGTTCCCATGGCAACCATGAAAGTGACATAGGTAGTAGACAATGGTAATTTGTATGAAGTAGCTATCGAAATTAAGATTCCAGCAACCATTAAGTTTACCGCAGCCCTCACCATATCAAAAGCAGGTAATTCATGAAGTTTATTATGTGATGGTGGAATTACAGGTACTTGGAATCGCTGCTCAATTTTGTTTTTCCATGATTTAGGTAGTATGGAAGTAATTACAGTAGAAACCCCAACTGCCGAACGAACCAAACTACGTGATAAAAAATTAGGTTGAAAGCGTTCTTTTGTCTCACTTTGGCTAGATAAGTCAATAGAAGTTTTAACAACCCCTTTTGCTTTACTAGAGAACCACAGGGTTAATACCATAACCATTCCAGCAATAAATAAAAGAACAGTGGGTGTCGGAACTTTTTCAGCTAAAATATCCATGCCAAATTCTGTTGCAGGGACTCCAGAAACCATCCATGCCTCGTAAGATTGCCACGCTGCAATAGGTACTCCAATAAAATTCACAAGATCATTTCCTGCAAATGCTAAAGCTAATGCAAAAGTACCCGCTCCTATAATTAATTTGTAAATATTTATTTTAAAAATATTGATGAATAGGTAGGAAAGAAGAGACCAAGCAATAAAATTGGCTAATGCAATGGATATCCACTCCGCTTCTAGAAAGTCTTCTATTTTCATTCCGCCAATAAAGTCAAAACTTTCACTGGCATAAGGAGTTCCCTTAATACCTTTCATTAAGATAAAATAGGTGATGGCAGATAGGGCAACACCACCAAAAAGTGCACCTACCCATTTTGCTTTTTTCTCAAAATCATAGGATAATAGAAATCTTGAAATCCATTGAACTATTGCACCTATAGAGAATGCAACTACTACGGATAATAGAATTCCTAAGATTATTTCGGTAGCCTTTGCTGTATTGATATAATTAACAACATCCCCAAAATTACCATTGTCAACTCCAATCTTAATCAAGGACATGGCTACAGCAGCACCCAAAAGTTCAAATACAATAGAGACAGTAGTTGAAGTGGGCATTTTAAGGGTATTGAAAAAGTCTAGGAGTAAAATATCCGTAATCATGACTGCCATAAAAATGAACATGATTTCTTGAAAGTAAAATTCTCCGGGATTAAAAATACCTTTTCTTGCAACCTCCATAAGGCCACTAGAAAATATGGCACCACAAGCAATACCGATACTTGCAACCATCATAATGGTTCTAAAGGAAATAGCCTTAGACCCAATAGCTGAATTTAAAAAGTTAACAGCATCATTACTAACACCAACAACTAAATCTGCAATAGCTAAAACTGCTAGAGCAATAATCATTAATAAGTAAATATTTTCGCCCATACTATTTTTTGAAAGTAAGCAAAAATGCTATTATAATTTGGCTTATAGGTTAATAAAATGTTACCAAATACCCCTTAAAAATAGCTGTTAAAATGGTAAAGGAGCTTATCTTGGCGTAAAATTTACCCTATATGAACTGGGAACAACTACTTTCCTTAAAACGATTTGGTGATACAACCAAAAGATTACGAAAAAACCAAGACGAAACACGCTTAGGTTTTGAAGTAGATTATGATCGAATAATTTTTTCTTCGGCATTTAGAAGCTTACAGGATAAAACGCAGGTTGTACCAATGCCAATTACAGTTGGTTCTAGAAAGGAGTTTGTGCATACTAGATTAACCCACAGTTTAGAGGTGTCCGTTGTTGGGAGAAGTTTAGGTAGAGTTGCAGGCAAGATGTTGCTCGAAAAATATCCGGTTCTAAAGGAACAGCACGGATACCAATTCAATGATTTTGGTGCTATTGTGGCTGCAGCTTCTTTGGCTCATGATATTGGGAATCCACCTTTTGGACATAGTGGGGAAAAAGCAATAGGAACTTACTTTAAATTTGGTGAGGGACAAAAGTATAAAGCGCAGTTATCCGCAAAAGAATACCAAGATTTAATAGATTTTGAAGGAAATGCTAATGGATTTAAACTGTTGAACGAATCAAGAAATGGAGTAGAAGGAGGACTGCGATTAAGTTATGCTACTTTGGGAGCTTTTATGAAATATCCCAAGGAGTCTTTGCCTAAAAAGCCATCAAAAAACATCATCGATAAAAAGTTTGGATTTTTTCAATCAGAAACTACATTCTTTTTAGATGTTGTTAATGAATTAGGGCTAAGAAAAAATAATAATAATCCAGAAATTGGATATTACCGTCATCCTCTAACATATTTGGTGGAAGCTGCTGATGATATTTGTTATACTATAATCGATTTTGAAGACGGTATTAATTTGGGGTTAATTTCTGAAGAATACGCCTTGGAGTATTTGATTAAGTTGGTAAAAGATAACATCAATACTAAAAAATATCAAGTCATGGATTCTATGAGTGACCGATTGAGTTATCTAAGGGCACTTGCGATAAATACACTAATTAAAGATGCTGCTCGTGTTTTTGAAGAGAACGAAACTGAAATACTACAGGGTAATTTTGAGACCGCATTGCTCGATAAAAGTGCTTATAATGCTCAAATAACAGATATTATTAACTTGAGTATCGAAAAGATTTATAAATCTCCAGAAGTTCTGGAGAAAGAATTGGCAGGTTATAAAATTATATCAGATATTCTTGAAGTTTACACTAATGCATTGATTAATAAAAAGGAGAATAAAGAGACAAATTATGATAAATTATTAATACGTTCTTTACCACTACGATATCAACAAACAGCTATTTCTGTATATAGCATTTTACTAAATACAAGCTGTTTTGTTGCAAGCCTTTCAGATAGTGCTGCAGTCCATATTCATAATAAATTAATGGGGAAACAACTCTAACCTTGCATAAATTCACTCGAACTTACTCTGTGATTACTTATCTGCTTGATAATACAAAAGTGGTAACGCTAATTAACCAATGTTAAAAAGAGTAATTAAATCCTACACCTAATAATTGCTTAAACTGTATTCTAGGTTCTCCAGGATTACTTACGGTACCATCATCGGCAATAACCTCATCAAATTTTATATCATCATCATATATTAAATGTGTACCAATATTAGTTTTCACATTTTTATTTACAGTTAAAGTAAATGCAAGCTCCCAGTCTACATCTATGTTTCCAAAACTCCTTAGATAATCAGAGTACAGACTAATACGATGGTTCATAGATACATTTTTAAAAACTTCTTTTTCCCAAGTGTTAGTTACAAGAAAACCTATCTCCATAAATATAGATTTACCTTCATCAACGCCAAAAGCACCTTGTTCTGAAAGTGCGTCGTCTAATACAAAAGTTGCTTTTTGTGTGAATGGAGATATGTAAAGGTTGAATTCTTTCCCCTCTGGAATATACGAAGTACCAGCACCTAAAAATAAATATCCTGGAGCCATAAATCGTGAAATGGGAGTAGTTCTATCGGGATATTTAAATCCATTAGAAAACTGAGTATTAAAGTTTAGTTTTACGGAGTAATACCAACTTGTTAGTGTATCTCTTCTGAATCCAAAAGTTGAAGCTAATCGTATAAAATCATCAGTTTTTCTGAGCTTTCTTCCTTCTTGAGCATTTAAGCCATAACGTAAACGAAGTTCGTTTTCCCAATTTATATATCTAAACTTATAATTACGAATAAAATTTAGATTGCCTAAAGCTGAAATAGAATTGTCTCCACCAGCATTCCAGTTTACGAAAGCAACCTCATTAAGGTTAATGCCAAAGTCATTCTTATTTTCCCAAAAAGATAAAGGAATAAACTTCTTTGGTTTTTTTAATAAAGGTTTTGTGCTGTTGAAAGAATATTTGGGACTTCTAAGTTTTACACCTCGTAGTATGTTTTTTATTTTCTTTTGCTCCCATCGTATAACAATAGTATCAGGAGTGGTGCTTTTTGCAACAACAGTATCTTGAGTAGTATTCTGAGCAAAACATACAGTTAAGCCAAACAAAGAAATAATTGTAAAACTGGAAAGTCTTTTATAAAACTTGTTCGATATATTGTTTAATTGCTTTTGCATTTAGACCACAAATATCATATAATTCTTCTATAGTTCCTTGGTCTATAAATGTATCGTCTATGCCAAAAATTCTAATATGCCCTTTATAACCAAAACTGTTTGCATTTTCTAAGATGGTACTTCCAAAACCACCTATTTTGCAACCGTCTTCAATAGTAATAATATGATTAAAATTTTCAAAAACTTTGTGAAGTAGATCCATGTCTAAAGGCTTTGCAAAACGCATATCATAATGGGCAATTTTGGTTTTGTCTTTAATTCTAGCAATTGCTTTTTGAACTTCATTGCCAATATGGCCTAAGGAGAGTATTGCAACCTTACTTCCGGTTTTTAACTCTCTTGCGCTTCCAATTTCGATTTTTGAAAAGTCTTTTCTCCAATCTAAAGTGGTGCCCTTACCTCTAGGATAACGAATTGCGATTGGGTTTTTTAAACCATTTTGTGCCGTGAACATTATATTTCTAAGTTCAACTTCATTTATTGGAGAAAAAATAATAAGGTTAGGAATGCACTGTAAATATGCTAAATCAAAAACCCCATGATGTGTTGGGCCATCTTGCCCAACTAAACCAGCCCTATCTAAACAGAAGATTACTGGTAAATTTTGTAAGGCGACATCATGTATTACTTGATCATATGCTCTTTGTAAAAATGTGGAATAGACATTACAAAAAGGCACTAATCCTTGAGTAGCCATGCCAGCAGCTAAAGTAACAGCGTGTTGCTCTGCAATACCTACATCAAAAGCCCTATTCGGAATTTCTTCCATCATATATTTTAAAGAGCTCCCTGTAGGCATTGCTGGCGTTATACCAACAATTTTTTCATTTTTCTTTGCTAATTCAACCAAAGTATGACCAAAAACATCTTGGTATTTTGGAGGTTGCTCTACAGCGCCTTTTTTTCTAAGTTCCCCAGTTTCTTTATTAAATTTTCCTGGTGCATGATAAGTGACTTGGTTTTCCTCAGCTTGTTTTAGCCCTTTTCCTTTCGTAGTAATAAGATGTAATAAACGTGGTCCTTCTATTGATTTAAGTCGTTCTAGTTCTTTAAGTAACTTGGGTAAGTCATGTCCATCAATAGGTCCTGAGTATTTTAAATTTAAACACTCAAAGATATTTTCATCTTTTGCCGTACCCTGTTTTACATTAGTTAAATATTTCTTTAATGCTCCAACACTTGGATCAATCCCAATAGCATTATCATTTAATATTATTAACACATTGGCATTAGTAACCCCAAGGTGGTTAAGTCCTTCAAATGCCATCCCGCTAGCGATTGATGCATCACCAATTACCGCAATATGTTGTTTTTTATCATCACCATTTAGTTGCGAAGCCATCGCCATACCAAGAATCGCAGAAATAGAAGTAGAACTATGACCTGTTCCAAAATCATCATATTTGCTTTCACTTCGTTTTGGAAAACCACTTATACCGTTTAATTGCCTATTGGTTTCAAAAACTTCCTTTCTTCCCGTTAATATTTTATGACCATATGCTTGATGTCCTACATCCCAAATTAATTTATCGTTTGGAGTATCAAAAACATAATGTAGCGCAATGGTTAACTCGATTACCCCTAAACTGGCGCCCAAATGACCTTCTTTGGTAGCGACAATATCAATAATAAATTTTCTAAGTTCAATAGCAAGTTCACCTAATGTACTCTTTGACAGTTTTTTTAAGTCTACAGGTGAATTAATATGTTTAAGAAGGTTTGGCACCATACATAAGTTAAAACACAAAGCTACATTTTTTGTGAGTTTACAACGGTTTAATATTTATTTACAACAATTAGTTTAACAGCATAGTCCTTAGAATTAGTTTAGTAGACTATTATAATCTAATAACAAACCATGAAAAACACTTTTAAAACGCTGGCATTAGCTTCTATTGTATTTTTAGGCTCTTGCTCAAATGATGAGACTACCACTCCCGATGGAAATGAACAAGCTATTGAGGAATTAGAAAATACGCTCTTACAAGCAAATGATGTAGCAGATAATGTTGTTATCCCTGGCGGAACTAAAAACGATGGTACACCGCCAACCCCTAATGAATTAATTTCATTAGATGTTTCATCATCAAGTACTGTGGCATTATTAGGCGAAGGATTTGATGTATCTATTAATTCAAATGCTAATATTACTGGAGCTTATCTTCAGTTTAAATCTAATGATGGACAAGTTTCAGATAGTTATTATGATGTAGACTTGAATGCAAATTCAACTACATCAAAAACCACAAGAAATTTATTTAAATCTAACAAACTGAAATCTTCCATTTTTTCAAAGCAAGTAGATGATGCTACTTTAGATGTAGATTTTAACCTAAATATTGAACCAGGGACATTTTGTTATGTAATCTGTGTTTATGATGCCGAAGGAAACATTAGTGCGCCAGAAGAAGTATGTGTAACTGTTGAAAGCTGGGGAGGAAATAATGATGTAGTTGGCAAATGGAATTTCACTAAAAGAGAAGAAACACTTAATGAGGAAACTTCTACATTACTTGTTGGTGAAGAGGATTGTAACGAGGTTACTTCATTTTTTTGCGATTCTCAAGAAGAAATAGAAGTAAGTTTCTATTGTTATATTACTGGAGATGCTTTTATCAGATTTAATGATAATGGAACTTTTGAATTTGCTTCTAATGATACGAGCAAGAATTTAAACCAAGATGCTACGGCAGCTGCATGTAATGCCATTTATGATGAATTTGAAGATAGTAGTTCTGGTAGTGGTCAATGGGCTTATAACTCAGATACGGAAACTTTTATATTAGTTATATACGAAGTCGAATATAACTATAATGGACAAACGCAAACGTATACGTATGAACCAGGTGAAGCAGAAGCTTTTGTTGAAACTGATGGACTTAAGGTTGAAGGAAACAAACTAACCTATGAGGAAGTGATAGAAGAAGAAGGATATGGATACAAAGTATACTACGAAAAAGAATAACTAAAATTAGCCTTTAGTTTATGGAAACCCTTTACAGATGTAGAGGGTTTTTTTGTTTTGTTTTTTTTAATTCCTACTATTGCGAAATAAGGCTAATTTATGTTAGAACCATTAGATGATAATTATTTTATGAAAAAGGCACTGCAAGAGGCAGAACAGGCCTTTGAAAATGGGGAAGTGCCTGTTGGTGCTGTAATTGTTGCTAATAATAGGATAATAGGTAGGGGCTATAATTTGGTTGAAAAATTACATGACGTTACTGCCCATGCCGAAATGCAAACAATTACTTCTGCCGCTAATTTTATTGGTGGAAAATATTTGACCGGATGTACCCTCTACGTTACTTTAGAACCTTGCCAAATGTGTGCAGGAGCCTTGTATTGGAGTCAGATTTCAAAGGTGGTGTATGGTGCTTCAGATTTAAAAAGGGGTTATAATGTAATGGGTGCCAACCTGCATCCTAAAACTAAAGTAATATCAGGAATAATGGAAAAAGAAGCATCGGAATTACTTAAACGCTTTTTTGTTCAAAAGAGAAATCTAAATTAAATAGAAAACCCTGACATATGTCAGGGTTTATATTATTATCAAGTATACTAGGCATTAAATTACCTGAACTTGTGCAGCAACCATGCCTTTTCTTCCTTCTTCCTCTTGGTATTCTACTTTGTCGCCCTCATTTAGTTGAGTGCCGTTCAATGCAGTAGCATGAACGAAAATGTCTTGTCCGGTATCATCATTAGTGATGAAACCAAATCCTTTTGATTCGTTAAAAAATTTTACTGTGCCAGTCATTAAAAAAATATAAATGTTAAAACTTAAAGGTACTACAATTCATTAAAAAGTATAAGAAATAGCAGTTAAATCTCTTTAAAATTATTGACTGTCAGTATTTTGACGTTCTTTCTTTTGCATTTTTTCAATATTTTCCTTGGTTAACATATAATCCTTCATCTTTTTGCCTTTACTTTCTTTAAATAAAAATAGAGGCATTGCAATTAAGAAAAGTCCAACTGTTCCGGTTCCAATAAGCCTATGCGCTAAAAATTCGTTCCCTTGCTTTAGTGTAAATCCATAAATTATTACACCAAAAGATGTAAGAACAATAAAAACTATGATGTATTTGAGTTTCATGTTAACGAGAGTAGTTAATTAATTTTCTTCTATATGCAGTCAATAATTTTGATTTTGAGATAAAACCCATGTATTTACCTTCTTTTATTACAGGTAAGTTCCATGCTCCGCTATCCTGAAACTTCGACATTACTTTTTTCATAGAATCTTCCCCGTAAAAAATATATTCTGGCGGAGCATGCATTACATCTTTAACAAAAGTAGTCTCATACATTTCGGTATTAAACATAAACTCCCTTATATCATCCAAGAGCACAATGCCTACCATTTTCTTATCACTGTCCAAAACGGGAAAAATATTACGGGTAGATTTTGAAACAGATTTATACAACATTTCCCCTAGGGTCATCTCAGGCTTTACGATTTTAAAATTCGTTTCAATAACATCATCTAACTGCATTAAAGTTAGTACTGTTTGGTCTTTATTATGTGTTAGTAAAGCCCCTTTTTGCACCAGCTCTTTGGTGTAAATAGTATAATCTAAGGTGTTTTTTGTAATTAAATAAGAAATAGAAGCTGTAATCATTAATGGTACAAAAAGCTCATAACCTCCAGTAATTTCTGCAATAAGAAAAATTGCTGTTAATGGAGCATGAATTACCCCTGCGATGAGCCCGGCCATTCCTATAAGGGTGAAATTGCTTTCGGAAACGTCAAAGCCCAGTCCAAGGTTGTTAATGACCTTAGCCACAACATTCCCCAAGGCACTACCCATCACCATAGTAGGGATAAAAACTCCTCCAGCACCACCTGCGGCAAATGTTGTGGTCATAGCAATGGCCTTAAAGACGGTAATGCCAAACAATAATAAGATAACCACCCAAATACTGTCCAGATATGTATCAAATGGAGTTTTGCCCAAGGCTTTTATGTGATTTCCCTCTAAGAGGTTATTAATAAAACCAAATCCTTCACCGTAGAGTGGAGGTATAAAATAGAGCATAATACCTATGGCTACACCACCTACTAAAAGTTTGTATTTAGGGCTTTTTAATGGTTTAAAAATATTCAGAATTCCAAAGTACATTTTGGTGAAATAGATAGATGCAAATGCTGTGCCTACTCCCAAGAGAACGTAAAATAACGTATCGTTTAATTCAAAACCTTCGGTAAGTGAAAATTTGAACAGGACTTCATTTCCCAAGAAAAAATAGGATGTTAAGACTCCAGCAATAGAGGCTAGAAGTAGTGGAAGGACGGATAACATTGTAAAATCGATACTAAAAACTTCTACAGCAAAGACGATTGCCGCTATGGGTGACTGAAAGATGGATGCAATGGCACCTGCAGATGCACAAGCAATTAAAAGCGAACGTATTTTTGCATCTATATGAAATAAACGACTGATATTGGAACTTAAAGCGGAACCTGATTCTACCGCGGGACCAAGCAAGCCTACAGAACCACCGAAACCAACGGTGAGTGGAGCAGTTATCAATGGTGCATAAATCTTTTTAATAGCGAGTAATCCCTTGTTTTTTGATAGTGCTAAAAGTATGGAAGAAACGGCGTGCCCCAAAGGATGTTTGTGAATGTATTTTACGTAAAGATAGACCAGAGTAAGTCCGACAACGGGTAAGATAAAGTATAACTGATTCTCTGTAATTGCGATTCCTTTTTCTAATAACGCCCGTATAAAAAAGGTTAGGTTTTTTAAGGTAACTGCGACAAGACCAGCAATTAGCCCTACCATAAGACTCATTATATGTATAAAAGTCTTGTTGGAGATATTTTTATACCGCCATTTTAGAAACTTTTTTAGCAAGCCTTTGGTGTTGAGCATATTGTAGATGATTCCTAATAAAAGTATTAAAAATCATCTCGATAAAATAATCATATTGAAATACTAATCTAAATCCAATTTTAGATTTAGCTCTTTTAATTGCTCGTTATCAATATTTGCAGGAGCATCAATCATTACATCACGACCACTATTGTTTTTTGGAAAAGCAATAAAATCACGGATAGTTTCTTGCCCACCTAGTATGGAGACCAGTCTATCCAAACCAAAAGCAATACCTCCATGTGGTGGAGCGCCATATTGAAAGGCATCCATTAAAAAACCAAACTGTGCTTTTGCCTCTTTAGGGGTAAAACCTAGGTGTTTAAACATGGTAGCTTGGGTTTCTTTATCATAAATACGGATAGAGCCCCCACCAATTTCATTACCATTTAAGACCAAATCATAAGCATTGGCTTTTACCTCTCCTGGATTGGTATCCAATAATTCTAATTGACCTGGTTTTGGCGATGTAAAGGGATGGTGCATGGCATGGTAGTTTCCTGTTTCTTCATCTAGTTCTAATAATGGAAAATCGATTACCCAAAGTGGGGCAAATTCATCTGCTTTTCGCAGTCCTAAGCGTTCTGCCATTTCCATACGTAAGGCACTTAATTGTGCTCTTACTTTGTTCTTGTCACCAGATAGTACGCAGATTAAATCACCAGTATTTGCACCTGTAACTTCTGCCCATTTGGCTAGGTCTTCTTGGGCATAAAATTTATCTACAGAAGATTTATAAGAGCCATCGTCATTACATCTGCAATACACCATACCTAGGGCGCCAACTTGGGGTCTTTTCATCCAATCTATTAATTTGTCTATTTCTTTTCTGGTATAGGTGTTTGCACCTGGTACAGCAATACCAACTACTAACTCGGCAGAATTAAAAACATTAAAGTCTTTATGTTTGGCAAATTCATTGAGTTCTCCAAATTCCATCCCAAAACGGATATCCGGCTTGTCATTTCCGTAACACTTCATGGCATCATCGTAAGTTATTCTCGGAAAATTGACAATCTCGACTCCTTTAATTTCTTTCAAAAGATGTTTGGTTAGTCCTTCAAAAGTATTTAAGATATCTTCTTGCTCTACAAAGGCCATTTCACAATCTATCTGGGTAAATTCAGGTTGTCTGTCGGCTCTTAGGTCTTCATCCCTAAAACACTTTACAATCTGGAAATACTTATCCATTCCACCAACCATCAATAACTGTTTAAAGGTCTGTGGAGATTGGGGTAAGGCATAAAACTGCCCCTCGTTCATTCTACTTGGCACCACAAAATCACGTGCACCTTCTGGAGTGGATTTAATTAAATAAGGTGTTTCTACATCTATAAACCCTTGGTCCGAAAGGTATTTTCTAACCTCCATAGAGACTTTGTGCCTAAAGATGAGGTTCTCTTTTACAGGATTCCTACGAATATCCAGATAACGATATTTCATACGAATATCTTCGCCGCCATCAGTTTCATCTTCAACGGTAAAAGGAGGTAATAAAGACTCATTTAGTATGGTTAATTCTGAAACCAATACCTCTATTTCTCCAGTAGGAATATTTTTATTCTTAGAAGCGCGCTCGATAACAGTTCCTTTTATTTGGATTACTGTTTCTCGACCAAGGGTCCTTACCAACTCTAAAAGTTCTTTGGAAGTACGTTCTTCATCAAAAACCAATTGGGTTATCCCATAGCGGTCTCTTAAGTCTATCCATGCAACAAAACCTTTATCCCTAACTTTTTGTATCCAACCACACAAAGTCACCTTTTTTCCTATATATGAAACGTTCAGTTCACCGCAAGTATTACTTCTGTACATGTACTCATTTTATGATTTCGCAAAGGTAATGAGTTCCGTTGTATCCATTGTAAATATTGAGCTATTTTAAGACTAACAATTATTAGTTTTTTTAAGATTTTATTACAGAAAAGTCTTAAAAAAATTTTAAAATTTTAAAAACTTTAGTACTTTAAATGATATTTTTTAAGTATTAATCAAAAAACCAATTGAACATGAAACAAACTTTTTTGAAAAATGTATTTTTACTGATGTTTCTTGTAATTCCTATCGGGATGTTTGCACAAGATACTATCAGCGGAACTGTAACTGATGCTGCCAATGGTGACCCATTGGTTGGGGTTTCAGTGGTACTAAAAGGCTCTATAACTGGAGCTTTGACCGATTTTGATGGTAATTTTAGTATTATGGCCTCTCAAGATGATACCTTGGTATTTTCTTATATAGGTTACTCAACTAAAGAAGTGCTTGCTTCAGATGCAAGCAATGTACAGATGAATGTTGACGTCACCAACCTAGATGAGGTTGTCGTAACTGGTCTTGTATCTAGTATAAAAAGGTCAAATCTGGCAAATAATATTTCCACTGTCGATAGTGAGGCATTGACCGGTGCTACTACAGGATCAACGCTTGATGGAGCACTTTATGGAAAACTTACTGGCGTAAACATCAATGCTGCTGGTGGAGCTCCAGGAGGGCAAACGGCCTTACGCCTTAGAGGAATCTCTTCGCTTTCTGGTAATAACCAACCACTTTTTATCGTTGATGGGGTGTACATAAGTAATATTCAGTTAACAAACGGTTCGGCAGTAGCTTCTGGGGCTAACGCGGGTAGAGAAGAAGGAGGTTCTAATAGGGTCTCAGACATAAATCCCGAGGATATTGAGAGTATTGAGGTATTGAAAGGGGCTTCTGCAGCAGCTATTTATGGTACTCGTGCCAACGCGGGTGTAGTTATAATTACTACAAAAAGAGGAGCTGCCGGAAAGACAAGTATTAAGTTTGAGCAGGATGTTGGTTTCAACACAATACAAAACTTTGCGGGTAGAAGACAGTTTACTTCTGCTACTGTAGCATCAACATTTGGTGCTGCTGAAGTTCCAATTTTTGAGGCTGCACAGGCTGCCGGAAGAATATTTAATTATGAAGAAGAATTGTATGGAGAAGAAGGTTTGATTATCGATACTAGGGTATCTGTATCTGGTGGTGGAGAGAAGACCAAGTTTTATTTTAATGCAAGTAGAAGGAATGAAGATGGAATCATGCAAAGAACAGGATACAAAAGAAACTCTTTAAGAGTAAATCTAGATCATATTATTAGTGATGAACTCAAAATAGGTCTTTCTTCTAATTATGTGAATAGTAGGGCAGATAGAGGTCCAGTTGGTAATGAAAACAATGGAGGATTCAGTGTTGGGTATAATCTTGCTTTAGTTACTGCTGATTGGGAAAATCTTTTTCCGGACGAAAATGGTATCTATCCTGATGCAAGGTTTTCAGCAGCCAATGTTATTTTTAATAGGGATTTAATAGATAATTCGGAAGAAATAAATAGATACATACAAGGAGCAAATATTGAATATAAAGCCATAACCAATGATGACTTTTCATTGAAATTAACCGCGAATGGAGGATTGGATTATTTTCAGGGCAAGACTTTTGTATATATACCAGAAACGCAGCAAATACAACGCGCAACTACTCAAGGGTTTATAAGTGCTGGGAATAATAGTTCGTTACAATACAATTATAATGCTTTCGCAGTATTAAATTACCTTCCTTCTGAAAAAATTACCCTTAATGGGCAATTTGGTATCTCATATCTTAATTTTGAAAGTGATGCAGTTATTAGCCAGACAACGCAGTTGGTACCTACGCAGAGAAACCTTCAACAAGGAGGTGAATTCAATACATTTCAGAGACTGACCGAAGAAGAAGAGTTTGGGATTATAGGTCAGAGCACCTTAAATTGGGACGATAAAATTATTGCTACCGCTGGTATTCGTTTTGATAAATCAAACTTAAATGGGGATCCTAACAAATTTTTTGCGTTTCCCAGGGCATCTGTAGCGGTGAACATTGCAAATTTTGATTTTTGGAATGTTGATGATATTAGCCTTTTTAAATTGAGAGTCGCTTATGGTGAAACGGGAAGTAGTGCAAGATTTGGTTCATTATTTACCCCTTTAGGTCCAACATCGGTTGGAGGTTCCCAAGGATTGGCACTACCAACGGTAGGTCAAAACAACCAATCAGCTCAATTGGGTGAGGCTAACTTAGAACCAGAAACTTCCCAAGAACTTGAATTTGGAGCTGATTTCTCATTTTTCAACAATAAATTGGGACTGGAACTTACAGGTTATATCAGGGATGTGAAAAATCTTATTTACCCATTTTCTTCTATTCCTTTATCTTCAGGTTTTGCTAATTCTATCAGAAATGATTTTGACTTGAGCAATAAAGGATTTGAAATATCACTTAATGCAAATCCGATAAGTAACTCCAATGTAAATTGGAATACCACGTTAAATTTTTGGAGAAATGAGGCTGAAGTAGAGAGATTAGGTGTAGGAGAATTTCAGCCAACAGGAGAAGGATTTAGCTTAACTTTTGGTAGCTCCTTTATTCGTGAGGGTGAGACAGCAACATCTTTGGCTGCCAATATCAATGGTGTAACCACTATTATTGGTGATGCTGCTCCAGATTATGAAATGAGCTGGTTTAATCAAATCACATTGTTCAAAAATTTAGACATAACGTTTCTATGGCACTTAAAGCAAGGAGGAGATGTGCTCAATCTTACTAAGTTATTGTCAGATTTTGGGGGTGTTACACCAGATTTAGATAATCCTGATGTTATAGCAAATCCGAGATTTGGGACCTTCGGTGCAGCAGGGTATATTGAAGACGGGTCTTATATTCGATTGCGCGAGGTTGGGGCTTATTATACTTTGCCTTTTAAATTCGACTTTATAGAAAAGGCAAGGATTGGTATATCAGGAAAAAATATCTTGACATTTACAGATTACACGGGTTATGATCCAGAAACATCTGCTTTTGGCCCATCAGGTCTATCTCAAGGTATAGAAGTAGCACCTTTCCCGAGTGCTGAACAATATTACTTTCATTTACAATTTACATTTTAAAAAAAATAGTCATGAAAAATATAAGAAGATTAGTAATTATGACCATGACACTCTTTGTATTGTCGTGTAGTTTAGATGGAGTAGTGGATCCAAATCAACCAAGCTTAGAAGGTGTGGTCGGAGACCCAAGCTTGCAGAATTTAAATTTATTGGCCCAAGGTCTTGAAGCACGTGCTGTCAATAGTTGGGGCGGTTTTATAACGGCGACGGGTTCTATCTCAAGAGAGATGTATTTTTTTAATGCATCAGATCCAACCACTACAGAAACATTGATTGGAAAAGAAGGTGGAATGCTTACGGGTTCCGAACCTCAGCTTACTGGAACGATGTTTGGACGATATCAAGCAGTTAAAAGTGCTGACTTTATTCTTGACGCAGTTGAAAGATCAGAAATTTCTGATACTCAAAAAAGCGGTTTTCGAGGGATAGCATTGACCTTTAAGGGATATTTGCTTTTAGATGTACTTGAGCTGTTAGGAGACAATGGTGTTAGGGTTGATATAGCTGATCCTGAAAATTTAGGACCTTTTTTAGGTAGGGCTGAAGGTTTTCAGGCCATAAGTGATTTACTTGATCAAGGTTTTGCTGAATTGCAAAGTGCAGAGTTTACTTTTCAGTTTTCCGAAGGCTTTGAAGATTTTGATACTCCCACTACTTTTGCACAATTCAATAGAGCTATTGCAGCGAGAGTAGCCGTTAGACAAGGGGATTTTGCTAGTGCACTTTCATTATTGAATGATTCGTTTTTAGAACTTAGTGGTGCTAATCTTGGAACTGGACCAAAAAGGATTTATGCACAAGGAGGGACAGAGCTATTAAATCCAATTTTCAAAGCACCACAACAAAGTGGTGACCAGTATATAGTGCACAATAGGTTTATAAGCGATATTGAAGCTGGGGATGCTAGAATCAATAAGTTTAGGCTTAGAAATGACCCAGTGGCAAGAGACGGTCTCAATGGTACCCATGAAATCAATGTTTACGAGTCGGTCACTTCGCCGATTGACCATATTAGAAATGAAGAGCTCGTACTTATTTATGCTGAAGCGAACATTCGTCAAGCCAACTTTACAGAGGCCGTCGATGCACTGAATATTATTAGAAATGCTAATGGACTAGGCGATTATGCTGGTGCAGTTACAGAAGATGATTTGATTGATGAAATGTTATACAATAGAACGTATTCACTTTTTGGAGAAGGTCATGCGATGTTCGACTTGAGAAGATATGATCGTTTAAATGATACCTTTTTACCAATTGACAGACCTGGGGATATTATTCATACTCAATTCCCCATACCGCCATTTGAGGTTCAATAGAATAATTTCTTTTGGTTATAAAAAGTGATGAAAGCCCGTTTTACGCGGGCTTTTTTGTATTTAAACGATATCTATCCATTGAATTTTTTAATATAGAATTCTATTTTTAAAAAATTCAATAAATTAATAATCAATAACTTACATAATTAATGTAAAATTAATGTAAATTATTCGTTATTTAAATATGTATTTTAGGTAAAATAATTTGTATGTTTGTATCGTTAATGTAAAGGAGAAGTAATTTAAATCTTAAATGATGAAGAAAACGATATTAATTTTAGCAGTTATATTTTCAGTCCATACCTATGCGCAGGATATTAAACCAATTTTTGAGAAAGATGGTAAAATGATAAAAGCAACTTATTTCCATGATAATGGAGAAGTAGCTCAAACTGGGTTTTTACTTGATGGAAAATTACATGGACAATGGTTTATGTATAATGTAGAGGGTAAAAAAATAGTTTCAGGTAGTTATGAAAATGGACAACGTTCCGGGAAATGGTTCTTTTGGAAAAATGATATTTTAAAAGAAGTAGATTTCCAAGATAATAAAATTGCTTATATGAAAGATTGGAACAACGCTCAAGTTGTATCCGTAGACAAATAAAATTCTTAGTAAATAAAAAAGGTCCCATGATAAAATCATGGGACCTTTTTTTGTTTTAATACCTCACTATGCAGCAAGGTCTAGATTTTGTTTGTCTTTTTCTATTTTACGAATTTTTCTTTTATAGACCCTTAACTTAAGTTTATACACCAGACTAAATAGAATCGGTACCACTATAAGTGTTAAGAACGTGGCTATTAATAGTCCGTAGATAACTGTCCATGCGAGAGGCCCCCAAAAGATAACATTGTCACCTCCAAAGTAAATTTGGGCATCGAACTTACTGAATAAAGAAAAGAAATTAATATTGAATCCTGTTGCTAAAGGGATTAACCCTAGTATAGTTGTAATAGCCGTTAATAACACAGGGCGCAACCTAGCTTTACCTCCTTTAATAACCGCTTCGGTAAAATCGGCCTTACTTAAGAATTCATCGTCTTCCAACTCAAGTGCTACTTTCTTTCGATCAATAAGTAGTTGCGTATAATCCAAGAGCACCACACCATTATTTACTACAATACCTGCAAGCGAGATAATACCCATCATAGTCATCATTATCACAAATGCACTACCCGTAGCAACAATACCACCAAATACACCTATTAAACTCAAGAAAATAGCGAGCATAATAATACCAGGTTTTGATATAGAGTTGAACTGAAATATTAAAATAAAGAATATTAAACCTAGTCCTGTAAAAAAGGCACCCATTAAAAACGTCATTTGTTTGTTTTGCTCTTCAATCTGACCCGTATAATCCACTTTAATATCTGCTGGAATGCCAGAAAAGCTATCCATCTCATTCTGAATTTGACTTACGATGGCTGCCGCATCTGTAAAACCTGGAGCTAGGGCAGAATATACAGTGACAACACGTTCTACATCTCTATGTTTTATGGCGCTAAAACCTGAGCTGTTTACCTGTTTAGCAACGGCTGAAATAGGCACTTCTTTAATCTGACCAGATGATTGGTCTCTAAAAGTAATTTTTTGGTTAAAAATTGCACTGGTATTGTATCTGTTTTCTTCATCAAAACGGACGTAGATATCATAATCTTCGCCATCTTCTTTATATATACCAGCCTTTGCCCCAAAAATGGAATTTCTAAGTTGTTGACCCACTTGACCCGTGGATACACCAAGTTCTCCAGCTTTTTTTCGATCTACAGCAACCAGCATGGTTGGTTTAGACTTATTTACATCAATCTTTAGCTCATCAACACCAGGGATATTTTTGGAATTAATGTAGTTGCGCATTTTTTCGGCGGCCACAATTAATTCGGAATAATCATCACCTTCCAATTCAATATTAATAGGATATCCAGCAGGTGGACCAACAGGGTCTTTTTCAACCGAAATGGCAACTCCAGGGTATACATCTTTAAGTGTTTCTTGAATCTTTTTTAATAATTCTTTACTATCTGCACCTTCCCTAAATTTGTACTCGCGCATTGTAGCCGTTATTTTACCACGATGCGGCATCTCAGCGGCGGAACCGCCATCAGTAAAAGGGTTGCCAGCACCTTCGCCAACCTGCGATACAGCACTTTCTGTTAGAAAGTTGTACTTGCCATTTTTATAAGAATCTTCTTGGATTATTTTGTATACGCGTTCTTCTATATCCTTTGTGATGGAATTGGTTTTTGCAATATCTGTACCTTCGGGATATTCGATATAGACCACAATCTGATTGGGAGTATTATCTGGGAAAAACTCAACTTTGGTACGTTGACTACCTACCGAGGCACCAAATCCCCCAAATGCTAAAAATAATAATACAAAGGTTCCTATTGTAATAAAAACGGGCATCTTACCTGCAAGAGCTTTTCCTAAAACCTTTTCATAAAATCGTTCCCATCTTGGTAATACTTTGGTTTGAAAACCATTAGCCCACTTTCTAAGAAACAATCGGTACGCCCAAAGCATAAGCGTCGTAAATAACATTAGTGTACCAAGACCACGATAAGCACCGCCTAAAATTGTGATTAATAACCCAATTATTCCCACTATCACAGTAATTCTAATAATCTGTTTTAATGGCATATTTTTATCCTCTGTAGTCATAAACTGAGACACCAAAACAGAGTTAAAGAATATTGCTACAAAGAGTGAGGAGCCTAAAACTACTGAAAGAGTTATAGGGAAATACTTCATAAACTGGCCCATGACTCCAGGCCATAAACCAAGCGGAACAAAGGCCGCAACCGTAGTAAGTGTAGAAATAATGATAGGGAAAGCAATTTCGCCAATACCTTTTTTAGCGGCTTCCACACGACTCATTCCCTCTTGGTCAATTAAACGATAGACATTTTCGACCACAACAATTCCATTATCTACCAGCATTCCTAGTCCCATAATCAAACCGAAAAGAATCATGGTATTCATAGTATAGCCCAACAGATTCAGAATCATAAGAGACATAAACATGGACATGGGTATTGCAAAACCAACAAACAATGCATTCTTAAAACCTAAGAAAAACATCAAAACAGTTACTACCAGAATAATCCCAAAGATGATATTATTGACCAAATCATCTACCTGTCCAATTGTTTTTGAGGACTGATCATTAGCTATAGTAACCTCTAAATCTTGAGGAAATACATTAGCTATGGCATCGGCTACAATAACCTCTATTTGCTCAGCAGCAGCCACCATATTTTTACCGTTACGTTTTTTAACATCAAGCATAACCACAGGATTTCCGAATTCTCTAGCGTAGGTGGTCTTATCTTCTTCCTTAAAACGCACCTGGGCAATATCTTTAAGGTAAATAGGGTTGTTGTTTTCTGATTTTACCACAAAACTCTCCAACTCGGCAGGCTTGTCTATTTCACCAACAATACGAATAGTTCTACGCTGTCCGCTTGTGATAAGGTTACCAGCAGATGTTGTCATATTCCCGCGGTTTATTGCATTTATGATATCGTCAAAACTAACTTGAGCAGCCATCATTTTGTAAATATCAACAGCAACTTCAACTTCCTTTTCCTGAGCACCTCTAATATCTACCTGCTTAATTTCCTGTAAGCTCTCAATCTTATCCTCCAAATATTCACCATACTCTTTTAGTCTTCCTACAGGATAGTCTCCAGAAATATTGATGTTGAGTATGGGGGTCTCTTCAGAAATGCTTAGGTCAAATACGCTAGGTTCTACCTTGGCACCGTTAAAAGTTGGCCAATCTTCACCTGAGGTTTTACTATCTACCTCGTCTTTTACCTTTTGTTTAGCAGCCTCAACTGAAATGCTTTCATCAAACTCTACAACTATCATAGAATAGTCTTCTTGTGAGGTAGAAGTGATTTCAACTACATTGCTTACCGTCTTTAGTTCATCTTCTAAAGGGTCTGTAATGAGTTTTTCAATATCTTCTGCGGTATTACCAGGATAAATAGAACTGATATAGATTTTTGTTTCTTTTATCTCCGGGAAGTTTTCCCTAGGCATACTAAAATAGGCCGATGCTCCTAGAAAGAGAATCAAGGCAATTAAAACATACATTGTTGTTTTGTTGTCAATAGCCCATGAAGACAATTTAAATTCTTTGTCTACTTTTTTCTTTTGCTTACTCATATCTAAGTCTTTAGCTATTTTTTATTTTCACCTTTTGGCCCTCTTTTACACTTCTTGCACCTTCATCTATGACGCCATCACCATTTGAAATGCCTGAAAGAACTTCAACAAAATCACCTTGCGTTTTACCTGTAATTATGATTGCCTTTTTTGCAATAGCTTCTGTCTCATCATCGGCATTATCAACGAGATATACATACTGCTCGCCTTTTGCATTTTCCGAGACTATACTTTGAGGAATTAAAATGGCCTCTTCATTGGTATAATCATTAATCATAACTTTTGCAGTAAGATTTGGTTTTACCTTACCGCTTTTGTTTGGAACTGGAATTTCTGCAGTAAAAGAACGGTTGCTAGGGTTAATAAAATTACCTGTTTGCCTAATGGTTGTATTTACGCTATCCCCAAGAACGGGAAAGTAAACGTTCACATTTTTACCAGGTGTTACGTTGGGCAGATGACTTTCTGGAACCTCTACTTCAATATACATATTGGAAAGGTTAACAATTCTAAAAACTTCAGAACCAGGACCAGGACTTACAACAGTACCTTGATCTTTAATGACATCATCTATGATTCCTGAAAAAGGAGCGCGAATGGTTGATTTAGCTACTTGACTTTGCATTTGTTTTACTGCACTCTCTTGGGCTTCATATGTAGTTTTTGCCTGCAAGTACTGTATCTCGGAGCCAATGTTCTGTTCCCATAGTCTTTTTTGACGTTCAAAAGTAGTTTTAGCCAATGCTGTCTGGGTTTTCATTTGTGCTAATTGACTTGATAAACCTCCATCGTCGATAGCAGCTAATAGTTGCCCTTTCGAAACCTTTTGCCCTTTTTTTACATATACTCGGTATAAAGTGCCCGGTAACTCTGGATAAATTAGAACATTCTGTTTGGTCATTACATCTCCCTGCAATTCTAGATAATGGTTAAATTCTTGAGATTTTGCAAGAAAAGTAGTGACTAGAGGTAGTTTGGCCTTATCATCTAAAGTGGCTATTGCAGAATCTAATTGTCGAATCTCTTTCTCAAGTGCTTTTTGTTGCCCTACAATCTCATTTCGTTTTGCTCTGATAGCATTTACATCTTTTTCGGCTATCAAACTTTCTGTCGACACCTCGGAACCTCCTCCGCAAGAAGATAGCATGATGGTTATCGTTAGTAAATAGAATATGTTTTTCATTGTAATTTATGTTTAGTTTTTTGATTATTGATTAAGTACGATTTCAAGAGCAGTTTTACGGTTAATAACATTAACCATAGATTGTAAATACTCTTGTTGGGTGGTATATAATTGTGTTTGTGCTTGACGAAGCTCAAAACTTGTTGCCAAGCCTTCAGTATATTTAATTTGATTTTTATTTTCTATACGTTCTGCAAGTCCTAAATTTTGTTTAGAAGTTTCATATTCTTCAATAGCAAGGATATAATCACTTTTAGCACTCTCTAATTGTAATCTAACTTGGTCTTGAATTTCTGTTAATTGTGTTTTAGCTTTTTCTAAAGCAATCTTTGCGCGTTGTGTACTTGCGCTTCTTTTTAAAGAACTAAAAATAGGAATCTGTAAATCTGCTCCTAAAACAGAAGAGCCAAACCATTCTTGTCCATTACTTAAAAAATTAAAACTATCACTAAACGATGAACCCCCATAATTTACAAATGCATTGAGTGTGGGTAAAGCTCTACTTTTTGCAAGCTTTAACTCAAAATATCGTTGTTCATTTAAATTGTTAACTACTTTGTAATCAATATTATTTTCAACATTAAAATCAGTATTTAATAGTCCAAAATCTATTTGTTTTTGAGTTAAGACATCTAAATCTTCTGTCAAAATCGTTGCCGAGTTAATAGGAATACCCATCATTAAATTCAACATTTGAAGGGTTATTTTTTCTAATCTTTTGGCATTTTTTAATTGATTTTCAATAGAGGATAATGTTATTTTTAGCTGGTCTACACTTTCTTCATCACCTAGACCATTTTCGAATATTTTCTTAGTTTCAAATAGATTCTTATCTAAGGTTTCTTTGTTATTCTCTAGAATTTTGACACTTTCCTTAGCTAGAAGCACATTACCATAAGCTTCAACTACAGCTTTACGAACTTCTAAGTCTGTCTTTTCTTTATTGTTTTTACTGTATTCCAAGAAGGCTTTGGTTGCTTGTACGCCAACTATATAAGACCCATCAAATATTTGCTGTCTAAGTGTGGCAGTTGCAGTTGCAGTTTGGGGTGGTCCAAAAACAATAGGTACAAATACTTCTGGACTTTGTACTACGCCCGGAGGTAAAAACTCTTCTGGTACTAGAATAGATGGAAATTGATTTATGGGTTGTTTTATTTGGTTTTGATAAGTTATTGCTCCACTTATTTGGGGCAATCCAGTTGCTATAGTTTCCCATTTTTGTTTTTGAGCATCTATTAAATCCCTACTAGCATTTATGGAACTATAGTTATGCTCCAAGGCATAAGCAATAGCTTCTTCTAGACTATAGTTGTTGTCCTGGTCTTGTGATAAAACCGACCAAGGCAAAAATAAAATGAGTGCTATTAATGTTATTTTTTGCATTTATTCTTGATTTGAGTTGATGATTTCATTTAATTTTTTTCTTCCTCTCGGAGTAACTATACCACGTAGGTGATATTCTAGAAAGTAGTCCTCAAGTTCAACTTTTGTAAACATGGTATTTGGAAACAAATCGTCATCGCCAAGGCTGTTTACACCAGAAAAATATATTCTAGCTACAAATTGAATGTTTAGATTTTCCCTATAAATACCAATATCAATACCTCTTTTTATATTATCCACTACACAATCTTGCATAACTTCAAACTGTTTACTTCTTAATGTTTGGTGTATTTTAGGATAGTATTTTTGCAGTTGGTATTGCGGAGACGATTTCTCATCTTTAAGGCGTGCCATTACAAATTTCTTTATCTCGTAAAGTTCCTCGATAGGATTGTGTTTTTGAGATACTATATGATCTATCCCGTTAGAAATAACCCAAAAAAGATTCATGGTTGTTTCTTCAACCAATTTTGTCTTATTCATAAAATGGGAATAAATGGTCTTTTTGGAAATCCCCATTTCATTGGCTAAATCATCCATGGTAACACTTTTAAACCCAAGGTTTAAAAATAGGTCCGTTGCTTTTTGTAAGATCTTATCTCTCATAATTGGAGAGCAAATGTAAGTTGGAAACTTTAAAAACAAAAAAAGTTTCCTAAGTTTTTACATTTTTTTAACAAATCTTTAATTATTCATTTTCTATTATAGAAATATCAGTATTAGAACGATCTTGAGGTTTAGAATTGGACTCAATTGTCGTTTTATTACTTAAACTCCAGAAAAACGATTTGTATTTATATCTATGTTTCTTATATGTTGGGTTATTCTTGTCTTTAGTCATAACTTTCTCTTTTATTTTTAATATTGGCTAAGTATTTTTCATAGGCTTCTTCGCCTTCATCTTTCCAGAATTGGTCATAATGTTTCCATTCAGAAAAATCGCTTCTAATTGGTCCACACTTTCTATAGTTAGACCAATTTTTGGATTTACTTTTTTTATTTCCACCAGGACCATCGCCTCTACCAAAACCAAAGATTATTTTTGCTAAAATTAGGATACCAACAGCTTGCCAATAGCCAACCATTGGAAGTCCAAAAAGATCTGGCATTAGCCAGTTCCATAGACGCATTACAATATAGCCTACCAAAAAGGCTATGAGAATTCCAAGAATAATAAAGAAGATAACCTTAACTACTTTGGTGATACCTACCTCTACTTTATTTTCTACACTTTTTTCAATCCTTTCTTTATGTTCCATATATTTTAAGTTTTATTATTTTTTATTTCTAATTTTTTTAAAAGAATAGACATTGCCCTATGCCTTCTAGACATTAAAGTTCCTTGAGATATCCCTGTTTCTTCTGAAATTTCCTTATAGCTATATCCTTCAAAATCTACCGCTAAAATGATATCTCTGTAAAGTGGTTTTAAATCCTGTATCGCATTTTTTAGATTTACTTTTAATTGTTCTGAATATTCATTTGAAATACCTCCATAAAACAACTCTGTAAATTCTGTCCATAAGTCTTCTATTGCTTTCTCATTTGAGATTCTTTCTTTTTTCACCCGTATAACGTCTATAATTCTGTTTTTTATAGCATTGTAAACAAAGCCACCCACATTATGGATGGGTAAAGCATCTATAGGTCTAGAAAATATCCGTAAGGCGACATCCTGTATAATATCTTCAGCATCACTCTCTGAGGTATGTTCAATTTTTGAACGCACATACCCTTTGAGCGAGTTATATTCTTCTCTAAAGAAATCGTTAAGTTGGGTGTTACTTTTCTTAGAACCCATCTACAGGTTTTGTATTGGTCTTCATTTATAAAGACGAAAGATTTAAAATCTATTGCATTTTTTTTAAAATGTAACTATTCAGTTAGACTAAAATGAAAGCTATTTGTAACAATGAATGTATTTTTGGAAAAAAATAAATTGCATGCAGTCTGTAGAATTCTATAGAGATGAGTTCATTAGTTATCTTGAAGGTAAGGTTGAAACAAAAGAGCCTAAAAACCTATACGAGCCCATTAATTATATTTTAGCATTAGGTGGAAAGCGTTTACGTCCGGTACTTGCTCTACTAACAGCTGAGCTTTTTGATGGAGATTATAAAAATGCCTTGGATGCCGCTTTAGCTATTGAGGTGTTTCATAACTTTTCTTTGGTCCATGACGATATTATGGATGATGCTCCCCTTAGACGTGGAAAAACAACCGTTCATGAAAAGTGGGATATAAATACTGGAATTCTTTCAGGCGATGCAATGCTTATAAATTCTTATCAGTTTTTTGAAAGTTATGCTGATGATACTTTTAAAGAATTGGTGCAACTATTTAGTAAAACTGCCATAGAAGTATGTGAGGGGCAACAGTATGACGTTGATTTTGAAAATAGAGATGATGTTACCATACCAGAATATCTAAAAATGATTGAATATAAAACCGCGGTTTTGGTTGCTACGGCTATGAAGATGGGTGCAATTATTGCTGATACTTCTATAGAAAATCAAGATTTAATTTATCAATTTGGTCGAAATTTAGGAATTGCTTTTCAACTGCAAGATGATTATCTAGACGCTTTTGGGAATCCAGAAACTTTTGGAAAACAAGTTGGAGGGGATATTATTGAGAATAAGAAAACCTTTTTGTATTTACGGGCTATAGAGTTATGTGATAGTTCTGAAAAAGAAATGTTACAGCATTTATATTCTATAGAACCTACTAATCCAACAGAAAAGATTACCGCTATAAAAACCGTGTTTGAACAAAGTGGTTCCGTGGAGGCCACAAAGAAGGAAATAGAAAGCTACACACAACGAGCGTTTAGTTGTTTAAATCAACTTAATCTACCTGAAGAACGAAAAGACGTTTTAAGAATATTTGGAGAAAACTTGATGAAAAGAACAGTTTAAAAAAGTCGTGCAAACAATGCTTTGATAAAAGGGATTTTTGGGCATGCCCAAATTAGCTGTAGCTCTTCCCAAAAGGTAGTCTTCTCATCTAAAAATTTTAAAATTAGCTGAGGTTTTCTTTTAGTAAACATCGCTTCAAAAATAGATTGTCCCAGACTGTTATCTTTTTTAAGAATATCCAGTAGTAGTAAGTCGTAATACCAAAAACGCGTTTTCTTAGAAAATTTGGATAATGGCTTATTCGACTTTAAATGATAGATCAATTTCCTAACTTTTTTGGTAGAATTGTAAAAAGTATATCCTGTACTAGGTTTTGCCCAACCGCCTGCGATACCAATATTTAAAATACGATTTGAATTTGCTGTTGAAAAGTCGAAACAAGTCATAGGTATATTGCCTTGTTCGACTTCGGTAATGGTATATTCAGCGATGGCTAGTTTATCTTTCAAATATGATTTTATCGCATTTTCATATTCCTCTTTGTCTAAAGTGTTTTCTGAAAAAAGTGTGTATTCTACCAAAGCTTCTTTTTCTGAAAAAGGTAGTACATACATAAAACGGGTATTTCCTTTTTGGGGAATGGAAAAATCCATAAAGGTAGCTTGCTCAGCATTGAACACAGGCTTCTCTGTTTTTACAAACCAACCCAAAAAGTGTTGTTGGAGTATAGGATATTTGGTTTGGTTAAAAAGTTTTTTATAATCAAAAATACTATTGAACACTTTTTTAGCGGTATACGAAGATTCTTCTGTATTTACCCTAACTTCATGTTCTATCTCAAGTATACTATTTACCTTTTCTTGGGTAAAAGTGATGTTTGAGTATCCTTTTATCTTTTCCAAATAAGATTCATAAAAATCAATTCCTCTTAGCATTTTATACTGGTATGGACTAATATTTGTCGCTAGTTTAAGCGCTTTGCCTGCAAAATAGATTTCTGGCCAAGTTTTATGAAGAATAGTATCAAATTCGCCCGGTCTATTTTCCCAAAAGCACCAAGTACGGTCATTACTGTTTTTTATATCCTTGTCAAGAAGTAAAATGCTTTTATTAGAGAAGAAATCATCACGCCCCAAAGCATCTGCTAAAAGCAATCCGGATGCGCCTGCACCGATGATGATATAGTCATAGTTGGGCATTGGCTAAAAATACAAATTAAAAAACCACAAATGCATTATGGTTAGCTTTGGGCCTCTATTTCATTTTCTAAATCTTCTATCAATTCTTGATATTCAGAGCTTATATTCACTCCCTTTAGTATTACATCGTCCATTTTACTAAGAAGTAAAATGTACATGTTTTTAATTTTGAAAGACGTAAAGGCTTTAGTATAAAGCGTTTTATCTCTTTCTTCTTCTAGGTCTGTCCTCTCTCTGAGTCCAGCTAAAACCGTTGGGTCAATTTCATAATTGTTGATGTAATACTCTTCTAAATGTTCTTTGGTGTACGCTGTTATTTCATCTTCACTTTCTTGATAGTCTCTTACAATATCATACAATTTTGATATTCTATTCTTTAGAGATTCATTAGCTACCAATTCTATTTTGCCTGAATTTATCATCGCATTATAAATTCCTGTCGAGGGATCAAAGGTGTGGTTTCTAACATTAATCTTAATCAACGAATCTAAATGTGTGTTGGGTAGGTTTGAAACATCAGAAAAAATAACATCTTGTAGGCTTCTGTTTCTTAAAATTTGGGCATTAAAAATAGTGTCAAACTCCGTATTATTAATTTTAATAGCTTCGTGCAAGCTCTTTAGGGTTTTTACTTGTTCATCTTTTAATTGCTTTTTTTGGTTCCAGTTGTCAATTTGTAAAGCAATCAAAATACCGATGACCACCAATATAATTTCGCCAATAGCGTAAATTAGATAACTACTGAATTTATTTTCAGTGAGCAATCGTTTTCTTATTCTTCTAAAGAATTTTATCATTGGTTATTTATTGTTTATAATTAAGCGCCGCAGGCGAATGCTACATCATCGCCGCCGTACTATGTGCAGTCTGTCTAATTTTAAGGAAATATAGCAAAATACTATTAACAATGATATGTGAAAAAACGGATGTCTATTTCACATATCATTGTTCGTTTAGGAGTTCGCTACAGTGGATGTTCCCTTGCTAGATTTTGCATGTATTGGGAATAAAATTTGCGAACCCACCCCGATAGTTATCGGTCTCGGCTATGAGAAGTTGTGTAGATTAGCACTTAACTTTATAAGTATATACCAAGTTGGGAATTCCACAGGAATTTCTAAAGTAAGCAAGGCCAAGCAATTACTCATAACTATTGTTGGGCACAGTATTTATTTTACATTTTTCAATTTTATTATCTCTTATTGAGTCAAATTTTTGCTCATACTTAAAATCAAATTTTTCTATTAAATCACTATAGGTCGAAACGTAAAATTCACTAAAAGTGTAAAAGTCATCTTTGTTAGAAACCTCTCCATTTTCGTCTATCATTTTTCCTATACTTCCTGTTCTTCCCCAATGAAAAACTCCAAGTTTGTCTCTTGGTGGTTCGTTAAGATTTTTCTCTAAAGTCCATTCCTCATTAAAATCTCGAACATCCATTTTTGGTAATTCAGTTTGGTTTCCATTTTGGTCAACCAAATAATATTTGTGGTCGATAAAACCATATTTTTGTTCTTTATCAAGAATTAATATTCCATCATTTGGGATTTTATATATTAATCCTTCTTTGGTTTTTTCCAGTTGTATCCCGCAATCTTTTTTATAAATGATATTTACTCGTCCACGGTAATTATTTGAGATTAAGAATGCTTCAGACCCAATAGTATTTATTCCTATCCATATTGGCCAAAAGGCAATTATACCAACAAGAAAAATTCCAATTGGAATTAGTCTTTGTTTCCAAGTCTTTTTTAAAGAGACCAAAACCAAAATAACTCCAATTATAAAAACTGGTAGTCCGATTATTGCAAAGAATGCAGCGAAAGTCAATCCAAATACTCCGATTGTGAGTAAAATCAGTCCACTGTAATATAGAATGTTACTTGTTTTATCGGTCATTTTCATGTTGTGTCTAGCACTTCGCTACGTGCAGTCCGTCGAATTTTACAGAAATATAACAAAATACTATTAACAATGATATGTGAAATAGACATCCGTTTTTTCACATATCATTGTTCGTTTAGGAGTCCGCGACAGCGGACGTTTCTTTGTTGGATTTTGGAGTATTGTGAATAAAATTTGCCGACCTGCCCTGATAGCTATCGGGATGGCAAACCGGTCCCTTATCTTACGGATTTTGCAATCTGACAGAGTGCGACGATGGTGTCGACTTGCTTTTGGTGTGATGGCTGCGGTAGCAGCGCAACAAAAGTGCGCTGCAGGCGTATTCGACACCATCGTTCTGTGTATGACTCGTGCTGCTCAAGAGTTTATGTTTGCCTGCGGCATGTGCTATACGCGTTGTTGGCAGTTGGTGTTTTTATTCATTTAGATACTTTTTCATTTCAGGACTAAGTTCTTTTAATCGTATTTTTTGGGGTTTATCGAGAAAATAAGTTGAAAAGGATGTTTTTATATAGCCTCTTTCACGAACAGAATATTTAACTCGCTTGGTTCTTAATATTGATGGTAATCCTGTGAAACTTGCTATGCCATTTCGATTAGTACGCCTTTCAATGTTAAGTGAGTCAATCTCTAATGTTACTAGAATGTTAGGCAGTGGAGCCTTTGTAGACTCATCCATTACTATAGTATATGCTGAGAACTTATCTAATTCATTTTGAATCCTAATATTGAAATCAGGATCTTTAAGTGCTTTTATTAAACTGTCTTTTCGTTCGATTACTAACCCAAGGTCTATAAGGAAGTTCAAATTCTTTTTGCTTTGTTCAATATCGTTGGGAGTTATTACTTTGGTTATAAGATTCGATTCAAATTTCAGTTTTTCTAATTCCAATTTAGAGAATTGCTGATATATTGATAATGAAACCGTTACAATTAATCCTATAATAGTAGTTATTAAGGTTATTTGTGGAGCCGTCCATTTGGATTTTGAGCTGTTTAGTTCCTTTTCCTTTATTTTAAGCTCAATTTCTTTTAGCTCTAATTCTTTCTTGTTTATTGTCTTATGAAATAATGGTAATTCTTTATAAAACCTTGTCATAAAAAATAGAAGTTTGATAGTCTTTTAACTTGCACTTACTGCCAACACCTCGCTACGTGCAGTCCATCGAATTTTATGGAAATATAGCGAAATCCTCTAACTATTGTGCAGATATTCGCCATCCGTACAGATTCGCTTAATAGTTCTTCAAGGAGTCAGCGACAGCGGATGTTCCCTTGCTAGATTTTGCATGTATTGGGAGTAAAATTTGTCGACCAGATTGCATATAGCGCCCTGATGTGTCGGGTAGTTGAACCGTAGCGGCGCTATTTACATATAAGTCTCTTAATCTTAAGCATTGAGATGTAGTGATTTTAGTCGCCGCAGGTGAATGCTACATCATCATCGATTGGGCTGGTTTTGTTACGAAATCGTCCTCTAGGACATTCCGAGAATACCAAGACATCATTGCGAGATAAGAATTTCCAAGTAGCAAATTTCGCCACAATGAATTATAGTCGTCTTAAGTTTGTTTCTGATTAGATTGTAGTAGTTATTATAAATCAGAAAGAACAAAAGAGAGGAATAAGGTCACTATAGCCACCTCTCCAATCATTCCGAATACCAATTTCATATTGCTGTTTGGTGAAATATATTCATTGCCAAAATCTCAAGGTGATTTTAATCCCATATTTATTTTTTAATTGGCTATATCATTTGTTAGACAAATCTTGTTGCAGTTTCACAATTTTCCACTTTGATTTATAATCCTTAAGTTTTTCGTAACCAGCGAAAATGCTATCATTATTGTTAAAGTAAAAGTCAGATATTGGGAAGTCCATATTTTGCATAATACAGTAACATACCTCATTTGAATTTTTATCAATAGCTGTGAAGACCGTTTTTGAAATTTTTCCATCACTCATAATTTTCGATGGGGATTTAACGAGAAGAACATTACTTTCTGAGCAATTTCTCATTGAATTGAGGTCTGCAATAGTGAGGTTTTCAGATACTAATTCTCCTGAGGTTATATCAATAGAAAAGAAATGAGAGTAAGGTCTATTTAGGTTGGTCCCGATGACGTACATTTTATTATCTGAGAAGTGCAAAATTCCAGCTACAAAATTGTAAGTCAGGCCTGCTTTAGCCTTTATGTTTTCAAAGTCATCTTCATAAAAGAATTTGTCCCAAACAATCTCACCATTACTATTCAACTTTTTAACATTAATAGAACTAACTCCAGAATAAGTCGAAACTCTAGATTGAACTAGATATATATTATCATCATGCACCTTCATCAGATTGTTTGATGTATTGCCATCTCCTTTAAACGAGATCTGTTTTTCTTTTTGTTTATTTAGGTTTTCATCATAAAACAATAGTGTTGGAGTATCTTCTGTGATATAACCAGACAGTACCACAATTGTACCATTAAGCGGCTGTGCAAGATTAAAGCTACTTAGCTCATCAACAGATAATTTATCTTCAATTTTTCCATCTTTACTAACCCTAATAAGGTATGCTGCGCTTACTTTATTTTGATCTGTTTGTGTTCCAATTATAAATAATTTACCTGTGTTGGTTTGCACTATTTGTTTGAAGTCTCCACCATTTAGATTATTAGATTCCAGATAATCATTCGCGCTGAGTTCCCATAAGACTTCTCCTTCTAGACTCAGTTTAACCAATACATATGGAGACTCACCTTTATTTTTAAGATTAGCTCCTAAAACATAATATGAATCAAAATCAGACAAAATTTGATTAGGGGTACTGTATGCTTTACCGTGACCATATTTTAATGCCCATTCATATTTATTCTGATTACAACTAAGCAGTATTAAAGCCGTGATAATTGTGATGTATTTCATGAAAATCTTATCTAGTAGCCCAGCGGGTAAGGCGAGTTGCATACCATGGCAATGTAAGCCTTTAGATGCTATTCGACTTAACCGTTTGATGTGTAGGGTGCCTATAGTATTAGTTCCGTCGGAAGTTTAATTTGTGAAGTTAGCAAATTTTATGGTCGAATTGCATTCGTACTACCGGGCTGATGGTTTTTTTTAGCAAAAGTTATTCGATAACATTAATTTTTTCTTTTCTACCATTTTTTTTACCATAAATACCCTTTTCGTAGCTATACTTTTTATTGAAAATTTTATCATAAATTGATTGAATTATTAATTCACCATTGAAATTTATCAATCCATATTTACCCTCTTTTTTTACTGCGAAATAAAGTAGGGAATTAATAAATTCTATCTTTTCATAACTCTGATTAGTCAGTAGATTACCTTGGGTGTCGAATAACCTGGAAGCAGAGTCTTGAGTTGCAATTATTCTATCTCCATAGGTAAGATTAACATTCTCATATTTATTATTTAAAATAATGTTTCCATTTTCATCCATGAGACCATATTTTTCATTTAAGAAAGTGCTCAGAATGCCATCATTAATGGGGTGGATTCTATCATATTTAATTTTTGTCAAAAGACTTCCTTTTTTATTTATAAGAGCTTTTTTATTGTTTTTAGTTGCAATTAAACGATTGGATGAATTGGTTGAAAAACTATATAAATCATCATATTCAAGCGGTAGAATTTCATTGTTTTCAATGTCGATAGCACCATACTTTCCATTCTTTTTTATCACAATTAAATCACGTTCATCGAATCTAAGGACGTCGTAGTCCAACGGAACTAATACATTTTCTTTTATATCGATTATGCCTATTTTATGAAGCTCATTTTTTACATAAAAAAAATTTTCTCTAGACCAAAAAAATAAAGTAAGGTACTTTGGTTGAATAACTATTTTCCCTTTATAATCGACTACACCATATTTATTATTTGATTTAAAAATGAAATATTTGTCTATACTATTTAATCTAACCTTGCTTTGAATTTCATCGCAAGAAACTGGATGAAGTATATAATTACCGTTTTCATCAATAGCTCCAATTTTATTGCCAGTTTCAGTTATGAAAAAACCTTCTTCATGCCACTTAATGCTGTCAAATTTATTCTTGATGATTTCTTTACCCTTATAGTTGACTACACCGTATTTGTTCTTATGCTTCGTTTTCAAAAATCCGTATACATATGTTTCGAATGATTGTATATCTTCATATTTGAATTGAATAATGATATCGTTATTTTGATTAATACCACCCGTTTTTCCTTTCTTTTTGGCTATATAGAGACGTGCGAGTTCATTATATAATAAACTATCGTATTCAAATGGAACTAAAATAGTCCCATCACCTTTTGCCACTCCGTACTTACCGTTTTTTGTCCGAATTTCTCCATAGTCAATTTCCACCTCTGGTGCGTATTCTGTAATTGGTTTGGTTTCCTGCGAGTAAGCAGTTATTAAAAAAATCAGTGAATTAAATATAAAAAAGTAAAGTTTTGCTTTTATTATGTTCATCTAAATTTAACTTATCTACAGCGCTAAACGTAGTGCTGCGATTTTTACGGAAATATAGTAAAACCCTCTAACTATTGTGCGGATATTCGCCATCCGTACAGATTCGCACAATAGTTCTTTAAGGAGTCCACGATAGCGGACGTTCCCTTGCTAGATTTTGCATGTATTGGAAGTAATTTTTTATTCGATAATTCTATTTTTCAAATCCATTCGCTCGTGCAAAATTCTTATGAATTCAATTCTATCACTCGATTTCTGTTGATAAAATATTATATGCTTTTCAGATTTAAGTCCGAGTAAATTTCTGTTTATTCCGTCATATTCTTTTCCAATATCAGGATTTTCTTCAATTCCTTTACAAGCCATTTTAATTGTTGCATAATATTTATCGGCTTGCTTTTCAGACCACTTTTCAAAAGTGTAATTCCAAATAGTATTTAAGTCATCAATGGCTTTTTGTCTCAGTATAACTTTAGCCATTCTTTCTTTTTTCTGCTTTTAGTTTTTTCAAGTTTTTATCAAAGTCAAAATCTTCAACTAAAGGACTGTTCAATCCTTCTTGTATAGCATTTCTCAATGCGATAACCTTATTTTCTTCATTTTCCAACATTCTTAATCCAGCTCTGATAACTTCACTAACGTTTTTATAGCGTCCAGCTGAAACTTGACTACTTACAAATTGGTCAAAATAACTCCCAAGTGATATAGATGTATTTTTCATTATTTTAATTTTACTTAAAATTACCAAAAATTGGTAAATAAATCAAATTATCCTCTGTTTTCAAATTACAGCTAACGCTGTGCTATATGGAGTCCGTCAAATTTTACGGAAGTATAGCAAAATTCCTGTAACAATATCGTGTGAATCTGGCTTCCGTTCAATCACACGATATTGTTCTCAAGGCAGTCCGCTCTTGCGGGTGTTGGTCTTTGTATGTTGGGAGTAGAATTTGTCGACCAGATTGCATATAGCGTCCTGATGTGTCGAGTAGTTAAGCCGTAGCGGCGGTTTGCGCCATAGCTACGCTACCCATTTGTTGGAATCCGAGGCAGATATGCGGCTTATACAAGAACTGTTGGGGCATAATTCTATTAAAACAACACAAATTTATACCAAGATAACACCCAGAAGTTTAGCTAATATTCAAAGCCCTTTAGACGCTTTGTAGTTAAAATACAGTGTAACGCATCCCTAAAAATCCGCGGATACCTTGGTTGGGTCCATAGACGTAACTAGGGTCAAAGGTTAAGCCAAAAGGGTTGTCTGCTGTAGCTATCACATCTCCTTGACTAAACTGAACGTTTTTATCAAAAGGGTCATTGGCCCTAGCTATGATAAAAGGGTTGTTGCGGTTTGGTGTCCAATTTAGTAGGTTTTTTATGCCACCATAAAATTCAAAATTTGGAATTCCTTTGTAGGTGAATTGTATGTTCTGGATACTCCAAGTAGGTGAGAATTCGCTCCTTGGGTCTAAATCACTAATTAAGGGTAGGCGCATTGGACCATATAAGTTACCAGTATAGTCAATGCTTACATCTAAAGAGCGTAGGTCATAAGAAACATTCCAGGTTCCAGTAAAGCGTTCGGTAAGTATTTGCTGAGTAGTAACTCCGTTTTCGGTTTGGCTCACATCTTGGTAAGTAACACCAAGTAAAAATCGCAAACCATTGGTGAATACGGTTTCCAAATTTGCCGAAAGCCCTTTAGAAACTGATTTTCCGTTTAAATTATCGTAAATAATTTGATTAGGATTAGCGTCATAATCCGGTAAAATTTGATTAGAAAAACGAGTGTAAAATGCCGAAGCATCAATGCTTACAAAAGTTCCATTATCCGCGTATATTTTTTTCAGATAGTTAAGATTTATGTTGGTAGAACGTTCTGGATTTAACTCCTCTGTAATTATTACATCACGAGCTCCGGTAAGAGCAGCATGATCTTCCGTAAATAGGTTTACCACTCTAAAACCAGTTCCAAAATTTACTCTAAAAATATCATTGTCAGAGAATTTAAAACGATATGCAGCTCGTGGTGTAAAAATAGCACCATGACGGCTATCATAATCATACCGAAGCCCAGCAAGTAAAGCATGTCTTTTATTGAATTTAAATTCGTCTTGTACAAAAAGACTTGGTATTACAATTTCATCGGCTTGGTTTCCTCGTAAATCTTGGGTCGCTGCGGTATCATCATCATAATAATTATAACGCAGAGCACTACCAAATAACAAATCGTGTTTGCCAATAACTTTATCCCAAGTTAATTGGCTAAAACCTATTCGTTGGTCAGCCAGGTAAGGTAGGTTGCCATAAACCGAATTTTGGCTATGGTCATTGTAAGAAAAAGACAACATCACTTTTTCATCGAGAGGTAGTTGGTATTGCCCCAAAATCTCCCATCTTCTGGTATAAATGCTTTCACCATAAATGTCATCACCTCCTCTAAATTCTGGAGTCCATTGTAGCTCACCACCCCAGCGATCTTCATAAAAAAATCGGCCAGCCAAAGAGAACAATCGAGATTTATCACGTTTAAAATTCCATTTTTGAAAAATGGAGATACGGTCTTGTAAAGTTAGGTCAGTAAAATTATCACCGTTATTATCAATAAGTTGGTCGTATTTAAAGTAGTTTACCCCAAGGAGCATATTGGTTTTTTTACCTATCATTACTTTAGCACCAACATCAAGATTATATTCACCCCAACCGGTGACAAAAGCATCGGCAAAAAAATCAGGAGCTTCCAGAGCATTCTTGGTGATGATGTTGATGAGTCCGCCAACAGCTTCACTTCCATAAAGTGTAGACGCTGGTCCTTTTACAATCTCTATTTGATCTATTAAAGAATTAGGTATGCCAGAGAGGCCGTATACAGTGCCCAAACCACTTACTATGGGCATGCCGTCTATTAAAACAAGAGTATAAGGACCTTCTAATCCGTTGATATGAATATCACCCGTATTACAAACATTACAATTAATTTGTGGCCGTACCCCATTCACATTTTGTAAGGCTTCAAAAATACTCGAGGTTGGGTTCTTTTTTAAAAAAGTAGGGGAGTACACTTCTACGGGTACGGCACTTTCCAATCTGTTAACCGCTTTTAGTGTTCCAGTAACCACCATTTCATCCAATACTTCGGCAGAAGGTTTAAGCTCAATATTAAGGGTGATGATATCATCTTTTCCGATGAAGAAAGACTTTTTTACAGCTTCATAACCTATCGCAGATACTAGTAACACATAATTTCCAGGAGATAGATTAGTAATAGTATAAACCCCCTCTTCATTAGTTGCAGAACCATTTTTAGTGCCTTTTACATAAACATTAACAAATGGTATTCCTTCTCCGCTAGCAGAAATAAGACCTTTTATAGAAGCATTTTGCGACCAACTATAAGCAAAAGGTATCAGAAAAAAGAAGTATACAAGATATTTCAATTTTTATAGATTGAAATTAAAATTTAGACAAATCTAAAAATTTGTTTTTATAAATAAAAATGTATTTTTGACAAAAGTATTTTTTTGACACGGACCGAAGAAAATTATATCAAGACTATTTTTCATCTAGGAGGAAATCAATCACAATTAATTTCCACAAATGCTATTGCCGAGCAGATGCAGACAAAGCCCTCTTCGGTAACAGATATGGCTAAGAAATTAACTGAAAAAAACCTGTTGAACTACATTCGCTACCAAGGTGTTTCTTTAACAGATTTAGGAATAAAAACTGCGCTTTCCATTATTAGAAAACATCGTCTTTGGGAGGTTTTCTTGGTTAAGAAACTAGACTTTACTTGGGATGAGGTGCATGAAGTCGCCGAACAATTAGAACATATTAAAAGTGAAAAATTAATTGATAAAATTGATGAGTTACTGGATTTTCCAAAATATGATCCCCATGGAGACCCTATTCCTAGCAAGAATGGAGATTTTCAAGAAAGAGATAAGCAGTTATTGAGCGAACTTAAAACCGGTAACCAAGGAATTTGTGTAGGTGTTAAAGACACATCGGCAACGTTCTTAAAGTTTTTAGACAAGAATAATATTGCTTTGGGCAATTCAATTCAAGTAATAGAAAAAGAAGATTTTGACATGTCGATGAGGGTAAAGGTCGAAGGAAGAAACCTTCAACTATCAAACCAAGTATCAACAAATTTATATGTTAAAGTACTTGAGAGTAATTAAACCAAAATTGCGGTTTAATGCTGTTCTTGATAGAGTATTACAAGACGAACAAAATTTTACTTTGAGCAAGACCTATTTTTTTTACAATTAAGCAACAATACATTTTAGATTAACTATAAATAGTATGGAACAGGTAATCAATTATTTTGAATCTATAAATCCAATTTTAGCAGCATTTTACGCTACACTTTTTACTTGGGGTTTAACAGCTACTGGTGCCGGATTGGTATTTTTCTTTAAAAATCCTAAGCGTTCTGTTATGGATGGTATGCTTGGTTTTACAGGTGGCGTAATGGTAGCAGCCAGTTTTTGGAGCCTCTTAGCACCGGGTATAGAGATGAGCCCAGGTGAAGGTTTTGTAAAAGTAATTCCTGCTGCAGTGGGATTTTTACTTGGTGCGCTGTTTCTATTTGGATTGGATAAGGTGCTACCGCATTTACATATCAACTTTAAAGAAAGCGAAGCAGAAGGGGTTAAAACACCTTGGCATAGAACAACATTGCTCACATTGGCAATTACGCTACATAACATACCAGAAGGTTTAGCCGTTGGCGTACTCTTTGGTGGGGTAGCGGCTGGTTTTGATGGAGCAACCATAGGTGGTGCCGTTGCGCTTGCCTTGGGTATAGGTTTACAAAATTTCCCGGAAGGTTTTGCAGTGGCAATGCCGTTACGTAGACAAGGACTTACGAGAAGAAAAAGTTTTATGTATGGTCAAGCATCTGCCCTAGTAGAGCCAATAGCCGCTGTTATAGGTGCTTGGGCGGTAATTACTTTTGAACCTATTTTACCATACGCGTTGGCATTTGCTGCTGGTGCTATGATTTTTGTTGTGGTAGAAGAAGTGATTCCTGAAACACAGCAAGACAAACATTCAGATATCGCCGTTATGGGATTCATAGCTGGATTTATTGTTATGATGACTTTAGATGTAGGTCTAGGATAAAGTTTTTCGTATCTCAAAATCACTTGAACCAATATTTTATGAATGACTGTGCTCAAAATGTATAATAAATAAAGTTTATGAAAAAATACTTCGCTTTTGGTTTAATACTGTTTTCCTTAGTTGGATTTGCGCAAAATAAAGTCAAAGAAATTCAAAATACTATTGATAAAGAAGTTTGGAAACCTTTTCAAAAAGCATTCGAAACTTTAGATGGTAAAGCTTTAAATGCTACCTATGCAAAAGAGGTATTGCGCGCAACCCCAAACGGAATTGACACCAATAACGCCTTTAAAGCTGCTAACCTTCAACGTTTTGAGCAGAATAAAAAAGATGGAGTAGCCATTAAATTAGACTTTTGGTTTGATAGTAGAAGAACTAATAAAGAGACCTCGTACGAAGTTGGCTTTTACAGAATTGGATTCACCGATGCCAATGCTCAAACTAACTATAGTTATGGGCAGTTTCATATTGTGTTAAAGAGGATTAACGGTGTTTGGAAGATTAGCCAAGATTGGGATACAGATACTATTAATGGGGTGAAAATTTCTTCAGCAGATTTTAAAAAGCACCTCCCGTTAAAGTTTTAATTCGTCCAATGCTAGGCCATAGTCGTATTGTAAGTCTTCATGAAGAACATTTATTTTTTTGGCAATAAAAACGAGCTGTCTTTCGTAAAGATTTGTTAGTGTTGTATTTCTTTTAATCGAGGGATTAAAACCCTTTAACTGTTCACAGAAATAAAGCAGTAGTGCAACTTCGGTTTCTTTATTTCCGGAATAACGGGCATATTTTTTTATGGTTCTTAAAATCTTACGAACACTTTTTTTAATGTAGAAAAAGCTAGCTATATTAATCAGCTCAAACTGTTCGTTTACTTCAGCCTTTATCGTTTCTATATAGCCTTCTTCGCTATCAGCTTCAAATAAAAGGTAGGTGAGAAGTTCCTTATTTTCTTTTTTAAATCTAGCTAGTCGCAAACATAATTGTAATATCTCGTCTGGATTACGGTGCTGGAGTTCTTTTTTAATTTGGACTACGGTTGCTGCTTTCATAGTTGTAAAGTTAACTCCTTAAATAACTCGCTCCATTTACATCAATTATAGTTCCTGAAGAATATGCTGCACCTTCAGATGCTAAAAATAGTACAGCATGCGCTACTTCTTCTGGTTGTGCCATACGCTTAAAAGGTGATTCTCGTAATAGGTTTTCACGTTCTGTTGGAGTTAGAGTAATGGCAGCCATTTCAGTTTCAGTAAAACCAGGTGCTACAACACCTATATAAATTTTATGTGGAGCCAAAGCTTTTGCCAATGATTGGCTCATAGCATTCAATGCAGCTTTGCTAGCCCCATAAGCTGGTTTGGTTGGTTCACCACGAAATGCCCCTCGTGATGAAATATTTACAATACGACCACCACCTGTTTTCATCATTGCTTTTGCTCCCCAATAACATAAATTAGAAACCGCAAAAAGATTGGTTTTAAAAGTACCTTCCCACGCATTTGACCAATGCTCAAAATCGACTTCATCTATTTTATGAAAGATGGAAATACCGGCATTATTTACCAAAACATCTAACTGGCCAAAATTATTGATAAAAGCCTTTATCAGTGCTTCAGGACCTTCTTTTTCTGAAATATCTTGTTGAAATAACTGGTGTCCTTCGCCAGATAGTTTGACAAGTGTTTTCTGTGCTTCTTGAGTATTACTTCTATAATTAATACCCACTTTTGCTCCTTTTTTGGCAAAGGCTAGGGCAGTAGCTTTTCCAATGCCTCTGGAGCCTCCTGTTATTAATACTTTTTTATTTTTAAATTCCATAATGTTGTTTATAATCCAATAATTGCAGCTTCGGCACAACGTTCACCATCCATAGCAGCCGATACTATGCCTCCAGCATAACCCCCACCTTCACCACATGGGAATAGGCCTTTAATTTCTGGATGTTCTAATTTCTCATTTCTGGGTATGGTGATTGGTGATGAGGTTCTAGATTCTACACCAACAATATTTGCTTCTTCCGTATAATACCCTTTCATTTTTTTACCAAATTGAGCGAAGCCTTTACGTAAACGACTGCCAATTAATTTGGGGAATAACGAATGCAAAGGAGCCGAATTTAAGCCAGGCTGGTATGAGGTTGAATTCAAATCTTGTGATATTTTTCCTTCTACAAAATCGGTTAGTCTTTGCGCTGGTGCAACTTGACTTCTCCCACCTGATGTGAATGCCAAGCGCTCCAAACTTTTTTGATATTCTAGACCTTTTAACGCACCAAACTGTTCATATTTGGGCAAATCATCATCTACATTAATTTCAACAACAATACCTGAATTGGCATACAGGTTATTTCTTTTAGAAGGTGACATGCCATTCACCACAACTTCACTTTCTGCCGTTGCTGCCGGAACTATAAAGCCACCTGGACACATACAGAAGGAATATACTCCGCGGTTGTTTACTTGTTGCACCAAACTGTACGCGGCTGCTGGTAATAAGGGACTGCGTTCTCCATTGCAATGATACTGTATAGAATCTATGATATGCTGGGGATGCTCTACACGAACTCCCATAGCAAAAGACTTTGCTTTTAAAGCAATATTTTTTGTGTGTAACAACTCAAAAATATCACGAGCAGAATGGCCCGTGGCTAAAATAACACGTTGTGTTTCTAGTTCTTTCTCATTGTTTAGAATAATGGCATTAATGCGATTATCATTTAGTTTAAAATTGGTCACTTTGGTATTAAAATGCACTTCACCACCAAACTTGATAATGGTCTCTCGAATATTTTGAACAATTTTGGGTAGTTTGTTTGTGCCGATATGAGGATGGGCATCTATCAAAATTTCCTCAGTTGCACCATGAAAAACCAAGCTTTCAAAAACCCGACGTACATCGCCTCTTTTTAAACTACGGGTATACAATTTACCATCAGAATAAGTGCCAGCGCCACCTTCACCAAAACAGTAATTAGAATCTGGATTTACTTTATGGTCTTGATTAATCGCTTTAAGGTCGCGTCGTCTATCTTGCACATTTTTACCACGCTCTAGCACTATAGGTTTATATCCTAATTCTAGGCACCTAAGTGCTGCCCACATACCTGCTGGACCAAAACCTACAATATGTATGGGTTTTGCATTAGAAACATCTTTGTACTCAAAAGAAAATCCATCAGATTTGGGCATGGGTTCATTGATATAAACTTCCAGTTTATAATTAAAATAAATATTAGGCTTACGCGCATCAATAGACTTGCGTTCTACTTTAATTTTAATTGCATCTTCAGAAACGCCTAGATACTTTGCGGTTTTTGTTTTTAACCCTCCTGGCTGCCCTTCTTCTTTTAAACTTATCCGTAATTGGATGTTTCTAATCATAAGTCAAAACTAGAACTATTTAGCATATTTTTTTTATTTCTCTAACAGTCTTAAAAAATATAATCATGATGGTTGGTATTGCTCATAAATATAGGGAGTAATGCATATTAATTTTGCTTTTGGCAAAAAGAGCACTTTCAGTTACCTTTAAAAACACCTAAAAAGTAAGTCTTATGCGTAGATTTCTGTTGTTCCTAATTTTAGTATTATCCCTACAAATCAATACAGCTCAAAAAACAAACTTCTCTTACTTAGATGTTTTTGATTTGCAATATGTACAGGACCCACAGATTTCACCAAATGGTGATTGGGCGGTATATCGCCGGATGGGTTTTGATGTAATGAAAGACCGTGCCTGGGGAAATCTTTGGATGATTAAAGTAGACGGTAGTAAACACCAAAAACTTACCTCTAGAGAGGTTAGTGAGAGCAGTCCTAAATGGTCACCAAGTGGAGATAGAATTGCCTTTAACAGTACTACAGATGAAGGCTCAGAAATTTATATCTATTGGGTAGCTTCTGGTAAAATCGCTAAGGTTTCACAATTACCTTTTTCGCCTAGTTCGTTAACATGGTCGCCAGATGGGAGGGAATTAGCATTCTCTATGAATGTACCACAATCTGCTCCGATACTGGCTAAAATGCCCAAAAAGCCAAAAGGGGCACAGTGGGCAGATGCTCCTAGGATTACAGATAGGGTGTATCATGAAGCTGACGGGCGAGGCTATATAACACCGGGTTTTAACCATATTTTTACGATACCAGCAAGTGGTGGCGCACCTAGGCAGATTACCTCTGGAGATTGGCATCATCGTGGTATATTTTCTTGGGCTAAAGATGGTTCCAGGATATACTTTTCTGCAAACCGAGTTGAAGATTGGGAATACCGTTTTAGAAATAGTGAGATTTACTCGGTTGAGGTTACTACTGGTAAAATTAATGTGCTAACAGACAAAAATGGACCGGATTATGACCCACAGGTGTCACCTGATGGGAAATACATTGCTTATTTAGGATATGAAGACAAGTCCGAAGCTTACCAGATTAGAAAAGTACATGTAATGAATATAGATGGAAGTAATAAAAGATCTATTTCTAATACTTTAGACCGTACTATTTCGGGTATACATTGGGATGCTAAAAGTGGGGGACTTTATTTTAATTATGATGATAAAGGAAATGGTAAAATAGGTCATGTTTCTCTTTCTGGGAAAGTAACTAAACTAGCAGATAATAGAGGAGGAACAACATTAGGACGGCCATATGGGAGTGGCTCTTATAGTGTTTCGTCTAACGGAACTATTGCTTACACACACTCAAGACCAAATTATCCAGCTGAACTGGCGATTATTAATTCCAAAGAAAAAATACTAAGAAAGATTACCAGTTTAAATAAAGCACTACTTGATTATAAGACACTTGCAAAAGTGGAAGAAGTATGGTATAAATCGTCTTTTGATGGGCGAGATATTCAGGGTTGGGTTGTCTATCCACCAAATTATGATGCTTCTAAAAAGTATCCTTTTATGGTAGAAAACCATGGAGGTCCAATTTTAAATTATGGGGACCGTTTTTCTATAGAAATGCAACTTTATGCCTCTGAAGGTTATGTGGTGTTTTACCCTAATGCACGAGGAAGCACCAGTTATGGCGAAGAATTTGGAAACTTATTACTCAACAACTATCCAGGTCAAGACTATGATGATACAATGGACGGCGTAGACCATTGTATAAAAATGGGAATAGCTCATGAAGACCAATTGTTTGTTACTGGTGGAAGTGCTGGCGGTATTATGGCTGCATGGATGATTGGTAAAAATAACCGTTTTGAGGCTGCTGTGGTAGCTAAGCCTGTAATGAACTGGATTAGTAAAACTTTAGTTGCAGATAATTACTATGGGTATGCCAATTCTAGATATCCAGGACAACCTTGGGAAAATTTTGAAGGCTATTGGAAATTTTCCCCACTTTCACTCGTTGGTAATATAGAGACTCCAACTATGGTGATGGTAGGCATGAATGATTTGCGAACGCCGCCCAGCGAAGCCAAACAATTGTACCATGCTTTAAAACTTAGAAAGAAAGAGACAGTTCTGGTGGAGATACCAGGAGCTAGTCATGGTATAGCAAGTAGACCTAGTAATTTAATTACTAAAATTGCGCACACCGTTGCTTGGTTTGATAAGTACAGAACGGATAAAAAAAATGAAAAAGAATAAGAAAAACTGGTTCTGGAATATAGTTATTATAGTTACGCTTATAGTTTGTACTATGGCATTTGTATTGCATTACAAAAACTGGTCAAAATTTGAAGAAGGAAACTTTCAAGTAGTTTCGGGAATTTATAAGCAGCGCATTCCTTTGGATGATATCGATAGTTTAAGCTTTGTGGATAAGCTACCAGAAATGGAACGTAAGAATGGGTTCTCATGGCTGGCAAAAGAAAAGGGTGTTTTTAAAGACTCATTAACAGACACCAAGGTCTATGTTTTTGTGGACGATTTAAGACAACAGAAGCTAAGAATAGTACATCACGACTCGTTAAAGCTATTTGTGAATTTTAAGGATAGTATAGAAACAGATAGAATTTATAAAAGTTTACTAACTGTGTTAAAAGATAATGTTAATTAGAATTTAAAATCTAAAACTATTTTTAATTCGTATACTTTTTAGTTAAAAAATAAGTTTAGCATAATTGTTGATAGCAAGTAAACTATGATAAGAGTAATATTTTTATTTTTTTTATTTCCAGTAATAACATTGGCCCAAAACCAAATAGCTATAGATGTTCTTGATGTTCCTTCTTCCAAAGGAAAAATCAGCGTGGCAGTTTATAATTCTAAAGAAGGTTTTTTAAAGTTTGACAAAGTATTTAAGTGTGACAGTATTATAGCAGAAAAAGGTATCACGCATATAGCAATTAAAGATTTGCCAGAGGGTGAATATGCCTTGGCTATTTTTCACGATGAGAATGGCAACGATAAATTGGATACTAATTGGTTGGGCATACCTAAAGAAAAGGTAGCATTCTCCAATGCCAAGATGAAAACTTTTGGACCACCACCTTTTAAAGAATGTGTTTTTAAGGTAGCAAAAGACACTAAGATTACGGTCTCTTTATAAATAAACAGTCTTTATAAAAAGTTAAAATACAGTTTATTAGAAATAATAGCAATAATTCTGCGTTTCTTTAGAAGGACACTAACAGAACCATTTTTCACCAAACCACAACCAAGATGAAAATTAAGCTGTTATTATTGTGTCTTTTCACATCTTCTGTTTCTTTACAAGCCCAAGACACTGTTGATATAGATGGAAGACTTCAACCGCTATTAAAGGACTTCTTTGAATATTGTGATAGGTATGGAATTGAGTATCATGAGAAATTATTTCAATTAAAAAATATCGATATCACTAATAATTTACCTTTAGAAGAAGGGAATACCGTAATGGGAATGGTAACTAGAGATGCTAATGGCAAGATAGAAAATATCCTAATTAGTTGGGTGGCTTTAGTGGACCCAGAAATCACCAAAGTAGTTGCTTTCCACGAGTTTGCACATCATTTTCTAGATTATAAACACACTTGTCCAGATTGTGATGAAATTATGGCTGTAAACAATTCTAGCTACTTTAATGTTGCTAGAGATTGGGAAAATCAAGTCAAAAAGCTATTTGTTACATCACCTTTATATCTTTCTCAGCAAGCTAAAGTTTCTTATTTGAAAATAGAAGAAAAGAAATTTTAAATTAATTTTAATACGTAGTTATTTTTATAACCCTTTGAGTTGCTCTAGAACCATAAAATGAAGCTTCTTGACTAGAAAGAATTTCTATCTTTTTTTTACATTAAAATTATCTACTAAATCATTAATGGAGTACACTTCTTTAAACTCACAAAAAGTATCAATTATTCTTCAAATTCAATAACGGAAAACAAAGCATGAAATTCTTCAGCCCGATCATTCCATTGTCTTGCATCATTTAAAGGCGAATCCACAAGTAATATAGTGAGTGCATTTTGAGAATCTTGCCCATCTGGTTCAATATTCCCCCAGTTGCTATAGAGGTCATCTACGACCATCCCATCTGGACCACCAGTCCAGAACTGAGGGCCAACACCGTCGTTGTCGCCATCCCATATCCAAGTTCCGTCTTCATTTATGTCACTGCCTCCCAGCCAAACCTCAGTTATAGTGGATAATGAACTGAGGACAATATTTGCATCCTGTAGTGCATTTACAACCAAACCTTGCTCTCTTGAATCGTTTATTTCAACTAAATGTCCTCCTCGTTCAACTGCGAAGGCAGCTGCTTCAGGCCATGACATTTCTATTTTAACTAATTCGTATCGCTTTTCTTCACTAGAAAACGGGTAAATTTCGGTTGCAACCGAAATGACAAATCTCTCCGTAGAACCATCTTCTGCAGTAACAGTATATGTTATTGGATTGGTGAAATCTTGGACTGATTCAGAAGCGGGATTAATGGTTGCTCCATTAGAAATACTTATAGTAGGAACTATTGAAGTAATATCTGTATTCTCAGGAACAATTACAGAAATTTCATTTGTTTCTCTATTAATAATTCCAGAGACATTCAAAACTGTGATTTCAGATATTCTATTTAGGTTACTCAAATTTGCATCTGATGATTCAGAATTTGATCCACACGAACTAAAAACAGTAATAATTCCAATAAAGGCAAGATAAGTGAAGAAATTCCTTCTCATATTCCAAACATTTTTCTGTAATATACTAAAATGTTTGGAATATGAGAAGGAATTTGTACTATCTCAAATACATATTGCCATTAATGGTGTTTAGTTTTAATCTATTTTTTGCAGATGAAGATTCACTCCATACTTTACGGCCCACATGTTTATCTTGACTTACTAAATCTAAACTTTCATTAGCATAAATATCACCATGTATGGTTTCTGCAACAAAACTGGAATTTGCAATTTTTAAATCTATTTCTCCATTAATAGTACTCAAACTTAAATCTCCAGAATATCTTTTAATATCAATATTCCCATTGATGAGGTCTGCTGTAAAATTCCCTTCAATAACTTCAGATTTTAGATCCCCATTAATACTGCTGATTTTAAACTTTGCATTATTTGGTACATATAGCACATAATTAAATTCTGTTAAATCCCCGGTATTGTAACAATTACGTTTCTTACTTGGATTTTTTTCTAAGCAATCCTTGCGGTAGGCCTTAAAAACAGCTTCAGCTTCTGAGGTAATCTCAATCCTATTTGTTTTTTCTTCAATATTTAATCTATAGAAATCTTCAAACTGTGGGTCCTCGGTATATACATGTGCTTTAAAATAAACTGTGTTTTTGTCCCAAGTCTTTACTTCTATATTATTTGCAAATTTTACGTCTAAGTCAATATATTGATTTTTGTATTGAAAATTCTTTTCAATTATTTTTTGTGCAGCGACAGATGTAAAACACATACAGCTCAATAAAATTAGTGTAGATACATTTTTCATGATTGTTCGTTTTTTGATTTAATTATTCTTTTCTTAAGTAGATTGTTCCATTTGTAGATTTTAATTTAATACCTACTCCACCACCATTAATTGCACCTTTGATATTTTTACCCGATACAGATTTAAGACCGTTCTTATCGGGTCTTTTTAAATCAAAATTGGTGTAGATTTCCCCATTCCATGAGCTCAGTTCAAGGTCAGCAGCTGTGCTAGAAGGTAATGTGACATCTATCTCTCCATTTGTGGTGCGGATTACTATTGGAGCATTCTGGTTAATTTTTTCAAACTCTACTTGTATTCCTTGGTTTAAGGAATATGCAGTTACCGAGCCAGACAGATTCTTCATTTTAAGACCGCCATTTAGATTTGCATTGGCCTCTACTTCACCAGAAAACCCTTCAATATAAATATCGCCATGCCAAGAATTGGTGACAGAGACGTTTTGTGTTTTTGGAAGGAAAATTTCCGCATTTTCCGACCTTCTAAGATTTTTAACCAACATAGTATTACCATCTTGTACTACATAAAAACCAACATCGGTATTATCTGTGCCTCCAGCTCCAACTAGTTTTAAGCCTTTTGCTTTTTCCGACCTTTTTTTCATTCCAGAAACCTTGATTAAAAGTTCCTTTTTATCATGGGTTTTAATGCGGACTCCAGATTTTGTTTCAATCTTAACCCATTCTACCCCACCTAAGGATTTGGTGTAGTCTGATTGTGCTTGCATACTAAAGGCAAAGACACACGTAAATAAAATAGTTGTAATAAATTTCATGATTTTCGTTTTTTGATGTTTATATAATTTCTGATAATACTTGATTAATTTCTTCTTTAATAAAAGGTTGCGTATCCTCTTGTTCCAATAACTTTTGCATAGATTTTACAGCTTTTTTCTCCTGTGTTTTTACTAGATTTTGAATAATTGCAATTTGGACACTTGGGTCTTTCTCGGTTTCTAAAGCTTCAATAAAAGCCAGTTTTACAAGTTTAGAATGATTGAATTTTGATAATGCTTCTGCTGCCGTAAGACGAACATTAGTGTTTTCATCTAAAAGCATTCTATCTGCAAGTGCTTTGACTATAGCTTCATCTGGTTCTTTAAATTCTTCAATAAACTGTACACCTTGTATACGTTTACTAGCAGATTGGTTTTCCATAAGAGAAATCATAGTAGTTTGCTTTAACTCTAAACTCTCATTTTCTATCAATGCTATTTCTTGTTGTGTTTCTTGATTCTGAAAGTAACGCCCGCCAACAAATGCAGCTATGAGTAAAGCAACACTCGCAGCTATTTTCATACTATTATAAAACCAGTTTCTGGGAGTACTTTTTTTAGGATTTTCTAACGAAACCACTTTTACTAAATTCTTTTTTTCTGTGGCCAAAAGGGCTTCAAAGTTTTTATGTAGTTCTATGGATGGTTTTATCAATTCTTCTTTTTGAAAATCTGTAAAAAGAGATTTGTACTCTTCTAACTCCTGATTGCAGGAAACACAAGTTTTAAGATGTGATTCTACTTTATTGTTTTCGGAATCTGATAAAGCCTTATCCAAATAATCCGGAAGTAAATCTGTAATATGATTTGTATCCATAGTTTATATACTTTCTAAGTAAATAGTCTTTAATTTTTTTAATGCTCTACTTACTTTGGTTTTAACAGCGCCTGGTGTGCTGTTTAAAATTTCGGCCATTTCATTATATTTTATTTCATGAAAGCGATGCATAATAAGAACTTCTCTATCTGATGTTTCTAACATTCCCAGAGCTCTTTGTAACTGAGAATAATCTTCTTGGCTTTCATTCCTATTTTCAGTTAAATAATATTGCACGTTTTCCAAATCGCTATGCATTTCTTTATTTCTTGTAAAATGTGTTTTTAAACTATTACGTGCTATTGTAAAAATCCAAGACACAAATTTTCCATTCTTGTATGACGAGCGATATTTAATGACCTTGTAAAAAACATCTTGCGTTAAATCTTCACTCAACATTTTATCACCACACATTTTATATAGAAAATTAAAAATGTGCACATGATGGCGGTCGAATAGTATTTTAAGGACATCTAAATTGCCTTGGGCTACTTGGGCCATTAATAATTCGTCAGTTTCTGTTGTCAACAATGGTCAGTTTTGTTGGTGTTTATACTATATAGTCAGAAAAGTACAAAAGGTTACACAACCAGCTAAAAAAGTTTCTTTTTAGCTGAAAATAAGACTTGGAAAATAGAGGGTAAAAAATAAATGGACCTATGAACAACCGCAATTAGTACCGTTACCACAAGCTTTAGAAGACTTTTTAGAGGAAGCAAATAAGGATTTTGGTAAAAGATACTTTTTAGCTAAGTACCCAACTGCAATAAATAGAATAATGTAAACTAAAATTTCTTGCATTTTTCTTTACTTTAAAATTTGATAAGCAGTTAGAGCTACAATATACGCAAATACACTCATAAAAGTAAGCTGATACATAGGCCATTTCCAACTATTAGTTTCACGTTTAACAATGGCTAAAGTGCTCATACATTGCATTGCAAAGGCATAAAAAAGCATTAATGATATACCAGATGCAAGATTAAATAGTGGTTTGGTGCCAGTACTATCTAATTCTGCCGCCATTCTGCTTTTTATGGTTTCTTCTTCGTCATTACCAACACTGTAAATAGTTGCTAAAGTTCCCACAAATACCTCTCTTGCAGCAAATGAGGTTAATACGGCAATCCCTATTTTCCAATCATAGCCTAAGGGTTGTACAATTGGTTCAATAGCTTTACCGGCATAGCCAATGTAAGAATGCTCTAATTTATAACTAGCTATTTCTTGTGCAACGGCCCTTTCTTCAGCATCTGAATATGTTTCTAAATTGTTGGCTATATAATTTTGACTATACGCATTTAAACCTTCTTTTTCAATACGTTGTTTTACTATAGTTTCAGCATTTTTAAACTTGTCAGAAAACCCATTAGAGCCTAGAAACCAAAGAATTATAGAAATTGCCAAAATAATTTTACCAGCCCCAAAAACAAAACTTTTGGTTTTTTCTACTACAGTGTAAAATACATTTTTAAATAGTGGGAGACGGTATGTTGGCATTTCTACCATAAATAACGAGCTACTTTTTATTTTAAGTATTTTATTTAGGACCATTGACGAAAATATAGCCATTCCAAAACCTAACAAATACAGCAGCATTAATGTTAGTGCTTGGTAACTTAGCCCTAGAAAGTAGCCTTTTGGGATTACCAATGCTATTAAAATAAGATAAACAGGAAGCCTGGCAGAGCATGTAGTAAATGGGACTACCAAAATCGTTATTAGGCGTTCTTTCCAGTTTTCTATAGTCCTTGTTGCCATAACCGCGGGTATAGCACATGCAGTTCCCGAAATTAAGGGCACTACACTTTTACCGCTAAGACCAAAAGGGCGCATTAACTTGTCCATTAAAAAGACAACGCGACTCATATAACCAGACTCTTCCAAAAGCGAAATAAATAGAAAAAGAAAGGCTATTTGTGGTATAAATACCAGAATGCCCGTAATACCGGCAAAAATACCCTCGGCTAATAGATTTGTCAGAACTCCAGGAGGTAATGCGGTCTTAATCCATTCACCAGCAATAGACATTTTTTCATCAATAAAGTCAGATGGGTAACCACTCCAATCAAATATTGCCTGGAAAATAAGTAGTAATATTCCTAGAAAAATAATATAACCAAAGACTTTATGCGTTAAGATTTTATCTAAAGAAGCTCTAATCCCTTTTGCGGATTGTAAATCTACTTTGTAGGTTTCTTTTAAAATACCATTAATAAATTGGTAACGTAATACGGTTTCTCTATGTTGTAATTTTTTAAGTTCGTCTTTGGATTTAGTAGAAAAGGAAACTGCTTCTTCGATTTGCTTTTTTTCTAAAGGCATAAAGTTTACATCCTGTGTAATTACGAGCCATAGTTTGTACAAATCTTCATTTGGGAAGGTGTTTTGTAATTGCTTAAAATATTCTGGAGCTATTAATTTAGTATCAGTATTTGATTTTGAAGAAAGATTTTTATGATTGGAAATCAATTCTTTAATGTAATTGATGCCTTTATTTTTACGAGTACTAACTAGTGCTATTTTAGTATCAAGCTTATTTTCTAGTGTTTCAATGTCAATAGTTATGCCTTTACGTGACATTCTATCAGACATATTTATTACTAGAATCGTGGGTATTTTTAAGTCCTTAATTTGAGTAAAAAGTAGTAAATTTCGTTTTAAATTTTCTACATCGCTTATAACAACTGCGACATCTGGATAATCCTTATCGTTCTTATTTAAAAGGAGTTCTACAACAACACTTTCATCAAGAGAAGTGGTATTAAGACTATAGGTTCCTGGCAAATCTAGAATATGTGCTTTTACGCCTCTATCTAGTTTACAAATTCCTTCTTTTTTTTCTACGGTAATCCCTGGATAATTACCAACTTTTTGATTTAGACCGGTGAGCTGATTAAAAACTGAGGTTTTCCCAGTGTTTGGATTTCCAATTAAAGCTACATTAATACTCTTACTCATAAGGCGTCTGAGTCTTCTAGTAGGTCAATCTCAATTAACTGTGCCATATTTCTCCTAATAGCTAGGTGAGAACCATTCACATCAACATATAGTGGGTCATTTAGGGGTGCGATTTGGAGAAGTTTAATATGATTTCCTGGCAGACAACCGAACTCCAATAACTTTATTGGAAGAAGATTTGAAGCAAATTCTTTAATTACACCCTTCTGACCAGGTTTTAACTCTGCTACAGTTGCCAATTATTTTTATTTAGATTGATTATAATTAAAGGCAAATGTAAATTAAAAAAACTAAAATAGAACAGTTACTTTGCATAAGAAGCTCTTAAAATTTCTAGGTCTTTAAGTAATTTTTCTACTTCTTCTTTGTTGGTGCCATCGTAGGTACCTCTTATTCTTCTTTCTTTATCTACTAGAATAAAGTTTTCTGTATGTATCATATCAAAAGGACCTCCATCACCATCATTTAAAACTGCGAAATAAGATTTTCTTGCTAACTCATAAATTTGTTTTTTGTCTCCAGTAACTAAATTCCATTTGTTGTCAAGTACCCCTTTTTCCAAAGCGTATTTTTTAAGTTGTGGAACAGAATCAATTTTTGGAGTTACAGAGTGGGATAGTAGCATTACATTATTATCATCTAAAATAGAGCTTTGTATCTGTGCCATATTTTTAGTCATAATTGGGCATATGCTAGGGCAGGTAGTAAAGAAAAAGTCCGCAACATAGATTTTTCCTTCATAATCCTTTTGAGTAATGGTATCGCCATTTTGGTTTATCAGTTTAAAATCTGCAATGGTATGGTATTTTTTAGTGTAGTGTAAAGTGCTATCCACCAATTCTGGATTTAGCATTGATGGTTGATAAATAGGCAAACGTTCTACAGGTTTTAAAGTATTGTAAATTAGGTAGATAATTACAATAGATAACAAAAATAAAACCGTTCCAAAGAACTTATATTTCGCAAAGAATTTTCGCATAGAATGTAAAAGTACTGCTCAAAACACCCTTTTTCAAGAAAAAGCTAGCACATTTCTTGCTAAAAAACTCTTAAATACGTCTAATAGCACACGTAATCCTTTTCAAACATTTGTTAAAAGTTTACTTTTGCAAGCTTAGATAAAAACAAAGCTTGCCGATGGGACTTTTTACGCAGATTGTGATGTTCGTTTTAATCATATCTATTCTAGTCATACTACATGAGTTAGGACACTTTATTCCTGCTAAATATTTTAAAACTAAAGTTGAAAAATTTTATCTCTTTTTTGATGTTAAGTTTTCGCTCTTAAAGAAGAAAATAGGAGATACGGAGTATGGTATTGGCTGGTTGCCGTTAGGTGGTTATGTTAAGATTGCTGGTATGATAGATGAAAGCATGGATAAGGAGCAAATGAAAGAAGAGCCTAAACCATGGGAGTTTAGAAGTAAACCAGCATGGCAACGTTTAATTATTATGTTGGGTGGAGTTATCGTAAACTTTTTGCTAGCTTGGATTATCTACACCTTTTTACTTTTTAACAATGGTGATACTTATATCCCTTCTAGTAGTTTAAAATATGGTATTGAAGTTGACTCCATAGGTGAGAAACTAGGATTGCGCACTGGCGATAAGATTCTTAAGGTTGATGGCAAAGAAGCTAAACGTTTCAATGATGCTATTTTAGATATTATACTTGGGGATGATATTACTGTAAATAGAGATGGTAAAGAAATTACTATGCCAATTACTGCTGAAGGTAAAAAGGAAGTTTTTCAAACTCAGGGGCGAAACTTCATGAGCTATCGTTCAAAAGCGGCAATTGCTGTTGTGGGGGATTCTTCAATAGCAAAAACTGCTGGCATTATGGCGGGTGATGAAATTGTAGGAGTAGATGGGAAAGAAGTAATTTACTGGGATGAATTTAGAAGCATCATAGGTAATTCTACGAATAAGAATTTGGATATTGCTATTCGGAGAGATGGGCAAATAAGAAACTTAAACCTAACAGTTCCAAAAGAGGGAGCTATTGGTGTACAATTAGATATAGAAGATTTAAGGGTAAATGATAGTTATGGATTCTTTGAAGCCATTCCTGCTGGGTTTACTAAAACTATTAAAGTTTTAACAGACCAAATACGGCAATTTAAAGTAATATTTAACTCCGACACTGGTGCCTACAAGCAAGTAAAAGGCCCAATAGGTATTGTAGAAATGATGCCTAAATCTTGGGACTGGACGTTCTTTTGGTCTTTTATGGCTATGTTTTCTGTTTGGCTGGCTTTTTTAAATATTTTACCAATACCTGCTTTGGATGGTGGTCACGTGATGTTCTTGCTTTATGAAATGATAAGCGGTAAGGCTCCTAGTGAAAAAGTTTTGGAAAGGGGACAGATTGTTGGTTTTGTTATTTTAATGGGATTAATGCTCGTTATTTTTGGTAATGATATCTGGAATATTATAAAACGCTTTATTTAATCAAAAACCTGTTAGAATTGTTTGTGGTGTTTTAAAGAAAAATTTATATTTGCACCCGTTTAAGGTAAAACATTCCTCCTTAGCTCAGTTGGTTAGAGCATCTGACTGTTAATCAGAGGGTCCTTGGTTCGAGCCCAAGAGGAGGAGCTTTTATACCCAGTAAGACATGGTTCTTACTGGGTTTTTTATTTCTGATGATTTTCTTATCCCAGATATTACCCCATTATATTTAAAATCTATATTTTTAATTATAATAACATAAAAGGAGTCTATTGAAGTAGTCGCTAAGATTGTAGATATAACTCTATATTTCTTACTCAACGTGACAAATTAGCGATAGAATATACTAGCAACAGCAGGGGATTTTAATTCTGTAGATACCACTCTGATGGAAAAATTGAGGTTTCTCGATTCTCTCGATGATACCGAGAAAAAATCTATCTATACTTTGATTGATTTTCTTATCTCCAAAAAGAAGTTTAAGAGCTTTTTTAATAAAAATGTAGCTTCGCTTTAAGGCATAAAAACCCCACAGTTCTTACCGTGGCTTATTTTATTCTTTAAATTCCTTGCTGCTGTAGCTTACTTGGTACAACACTAGTTACAAAATAACGGTAGCGAGGGAAATTCCTAAAAAGTATGAACTGTATTATAGTAAGATGCTAGATGTGAATCAAGGTTTTTACATGGATTTCTTTACACATTAAAGACTATCGCTCTCGGTTCTCAATTACATTTTCATTATTTCTACTATTCAAGATAACAGAAATACTCAAATTCACTTCAAAATTTGACACTACTATATTGTCTTACTTCTATATTATACTACTCTCAATTTTTCAACACAAAAACAGTATTTCTAGTATTTAATATATGATAAAACTAGTGAAAATGCGAAAACATACGAGTAACAAAACAGTAAAAATGGAATAACAGAAATAACGAACTACAAGTTCAAATTAGTAATACTTTGAATAAAAGCTGAAATTCAGCTCATGAAAAAATCAAGAAAGAGAAGATTTCAAATAACTACTTTAAAAGGAATAAAGATTATCAAAAAAGCAAAGCGTAGTTCGAGCAAATGCGCAGAAAGCTCTGTTCAATACTATCGTTTCTCATTTCAAAAGTATCTTCATTTACAAAGTAAAAAACCACCTAAATTAATGGGTGGTTAATTTAATGCGTTAAAGATTTATTTTGCTTCATACTCTTGTTTGGGATATTACCGCATGGGTCATCTATTTAACTACTTTTAAATTAGATGAATTCGGGAAAATTTCTATGATTTCTATATTTTTTATATCTACACCAACACAATACAGCATATAAAAAAAAGAATCAATATTGTAAGGAAAAGTAAATGTCTCTAAATAGATAATAGAATTGTTATCTAATTCCTTATACTCCCACCATTTCCAACCACGTTGCTTAATAGAGTCAACCCAAGAGCCAAATTCCCATAGCTGAGTATTGCTTATAAGATCTTCTTCAGTATAATTTTTAGATTTTTTTACAAACCAACTTGGTAAATGCGTAACCCAAAAATTATCATATTCAAGTTTCGGAGAATTTTCAATTTCAATGACCTTTCCCAACAAATTAGTTAACTTGTTTAATGAGTTTAGGGGTAATATATAATTAATTGTTATTTGTAAACCTGTTTCCAGAGTTTTATTCAAACCTATTTCAGGAACATCTATATTTTTCTTAATCATTAATTAGAAGTACGTTTTATATTATTCTTGTTTACAATACTTTTTAATAAATCATCAAAATAGTTATTCGGAATTCCAAACGAGCTATTTGATATTGTCTGGTCAACTTGTTGAGGTTTTGTTGGATTCAATCTACCAAGTCTTTGAGGAATAGCGTCTTTCTTAATTGTTTTAGCAAAATCAGAGTTAATATCAAAACTTATTAATTCTGCATTATTTCCTCGCTTTCCTAAAAATTGAATGGCTCTTGCTTCATCATTGAAATTAACAAAAAGCATTTCATCACCTTGAATACTTAAATTTCCGTTTGAGTCAAAAATAAAACGATTTTTACTAGCATTTGGCAAATCTCCACCTTGAACTCTAAAAACTTTAGTAGTTGATTTTGATTGAAATAATTTTGTTATCGCTCTAGGAGCACCCTCAACAAGTGGCATGAAGAATTCTCCAAACGCTGATAATCTACTTTTGCTTTCAGTTCTATCAACTTGAGAACCATTGACATATAACACCTGATTGCCCTTTTCATCTATGGTCAATTGCATATGATCGAGATTGCTTGCCATATGACTGGCATTATCAAAGCCCAGAGCTGTTCCTATGTTATCGATTTCATTTTGGTAATCAATCCAATCTTGTTCGGTTTTACAAGAAGGACAATATTCAGAACTTGCAACAGGTGCCATCCCATCAGGATCAGTAAAATAAATCGGATTATCAAACGCATAATTATACGGACTATGCCTTCTCATCTGTTCCGCCAACGGATCAAGATTCATCCATCTTCCAATGGCAGGGTCATAGTTCCGTGCACTTACATCATACCAATCGAGGTTCAACTCATCATTAAGTTCTTTTCCTCCAAATTTCCATCGTTGTGCAACGGAGTTCCCCAATGGAGATACGCTTCCGTTATACCCTTTATGCTTTAGCCCAAAGGGATAGTAGTTGTTCTCCTCTATAATTTCTAGGGTACCGTTGTTATCGGTATACGATAATCTTACATTGCCCAAATGGTCCTTGTATTGGTATATATAATCATAGCCTCCTTCTACATCTACATAGCCCTCCGCATGGCTAAAGAACTGTAAACTCCCATTTTCATAAATATAATTACCCGCATATTCTGTCACAGAACTTCCCACAGTCTTCTTTAACTTAACACCTGTGGCATCATAAATATACGAAATGGTTCCGCCACTAAGCGTTACAGATGTTGGTAGGTTTAAATGGTTATAGCCAATATTTGTGTTAATCCCTTTGTTTAAATCCCTAAGCATATTACCATTAGCATCATAGGTGTAGTCATCACTTGTAGGAGAGGCACTGTCTTTAAAACCTTCTGCATTTGTTGTCCAATCACGAACTCTCAAGAGCTTATTACTTACTTCCCCACTACTGTAATGGTAGGTTAGATTGTCCATTGTACCAAAACTAGTTGCTCCGGCATTCGTGCTCCCTTTCCTTTTTAAGGATAGGATGTTCCCATTCTTATCATAGGTTAAATCATAAAGGTTATAATTGCCTGTATTGTCGGTCGCACCTGTAATTCGATTTAATGCATCGTACCCATAATGGTACCATCGTAAGGTATTGTCATTGGCTGTCCTCCATTCCGTTTCGGAAATATTACCGTTGTATAATGCTGTGGCGCCATGGTCTGCCGTGTTGTAATTAATATCAAATGCAAAGAGGTCGTTGCCCAAACTTGTGGTATTGTTAATGCTCTTGAGCCAGCCTCTTACATTGTAATCGTAATCTACAGTTTGTAGACCACCTCCAACAGTTTTTTGGGTTAATTGCCCCAACTCATCATAGCCATTTTCTACTATAGTCTGCTGTGCTTGCCCATTAATGGTTTGTCTTTGGGAGGTCATTCTACCCATGGCATCATAGTCAAATAAATCCGTGGTCACTATTGCTGGGTTTGTACCCTTGGTATGTGTAGTCTTGGTCTCTAGTACCCTGCCTGTAAAGTCCAATCTACTCTCCACAATATCTGTGGTATTTAAGTAGTTGTTCTTACTAGCAGTATAGATAGGTCTCCCCTTAACATCATAACCTGTAATGGTAGTTATCCAATCGTTAGTGCCCAGTACCCGCACTTTGCTTACCGTGGCTAGGCCTTGGGTACTGGTAGCCTTTGCCTGTCCCAATACCGTAGCAGGAACACTAAGTCCATCGGTATCCACATAGGTGTCGTAATAGTTGATGGTGAACACTTTATTAAAGCTGTTAAGGTAAGCGTCATTACTATAATACACATTGGTACCTGCCAAGTTTAAAGATGTACTACGTCTGGTTTCATATGTTGTAGTAGTATTGTTAGCTGCGTTTTGTGCTGCAATCCTAGTTGCTGAAGTATTATCATCTCTTCCTGTATATACTACCCTACCAAAGGCATCGTATTTGGTAAAAAACCACTCATTGTTTGCTCTTAGATTAGCATCCTGGGTCATTATGGGTTGGTCCAATTTGTTATACACAATATACTCCCAGTCCTTGCCTGGTATTTTCTTCTCCACCAAACGGTTACGGTGGTCGTACTTGTATTGGTAACACAGCTCATTAAGTTCGGTTGTGCTTACACTACCGGTGGTAACCTTTGGAGGGATGACGTAGGTAAGGTTTCCGTAATTGTCATACACATAATAGGTGTCATGCGCAACACCACCATCATAGGTCCGTTTGAGTACCACTTGCCCCATCTTGTTGGTAAACTCTTCCGTAGTATGGTTTTTACCACTAGTCCAGTTTTCATCTCTGGTAATGGTTTTATTGAGTTTGCCTGCAGCATAAAAACCCTCATTATCTATTAAGCTAGGGGTATAAGTGTTGTTCGCAAAACTTGTGGTTACTCTATAATAGCGTACTTCATTTAAGACATTGGTTCCATAGTCAAAAGCTATTTCATGGCCTCCATCCATTTTCCAATCTTTACCAGGAGCGGCTTGTTTTTGTACCCGACCCAAAGCAGAGGGTTCTATTTCTTTTTGAGAATATGGATTCATTTCAATAGCTGCCATCCCTGTAAAATCATCCGTATAGGTATTCTGGTAATATTCTTTGGTTTCTAATCCAATATCTCCCATGCGGTAACTGCCCACATTACCTGTAGTCTCATGATAAGGAAGCCATTGCTTGGTTTGTCTGCCATAATTATCATAGTCTATATGGGTAATGATGTCTTTTCCCTGTTTTTTATACACTAAAGCATCAAGAGAAGACTCTGTACCATCCATTTTTTGGAGTACGGGATTCCAAAAATATTGTCGCACATTAATATCTGTAGCATAATAGAGGTAATCTCTAAACCTAGAAGTAGTGGTATCTGCCCGCCATTTAAACTCTGTACCATCTAGTACTTTGTTTCCATGTATATCATATACGCCACTTACGCCAGTATCACCTCCATTATAATTACTAGGATGCACTACACCAACCAAAAGATACCAAGTGTCTAATTGCGGTAAATCACCTACCCAAAAATAAGGGTTGCCATTATTACTTCCATTTAAATTAGCTACGTTTTGTGTGCCATGCCAAGTTCTTCCATCTTGGGAACCAGTACGTTTTACCCAGGTGCTGTAGCGATAGCTCATATTCTTATCCACATTAAAATAATCGGTATTCCAACCTCCATCAGCATTACTACTAGCATCGTTACCACATCGCCATATGAGGGATTCTTGACCAAAGGGATTAAAGTCATTGATTCTTTCATTCTCAGAAGTTGACCCATTTTGATTAAAGAATGGGGTACTTCCGCTACCAAGCGACCAATCTATATTCCATTCGGATACACTGCGTATAGGTGCATTTCCACTAGCCTTAATACCAATACTTTGTTTTGGTCTGCCAAGTCCGTCTAAATAGGTAACAGACTCTATAACCTCTCTATTATTCTTTAATTCAGAGGCATTATTTAAAGGTTCTTGATAGCTTCTGGTAAACACATAGTTCTCGTTACTCAAAGTTGGCGTTGTATATTCACACCCATTACCTGTGCCATAATCTTCTGGACATTGGTCTGTATTATTGCTAGTAAAACCAGGAGGTGCTATACTGTAAGAAGCCGTGTCATTTGCATCTCCAAAACCATCACCATCTACATCTCTATAAAAAGTCTGTGGTGAGATGTTTGTAAAATAAACACTGCTGTCATTATAATCGCTATTATTACTCACATATCCTGAAGGTTGTGTACAACTTGTTGTGGAAGCAGAAGGATTTCCATAGCCATCACCATCCGTATCTGCATACCAGGTACTAGGCTGGGTTATTGTATAGTTTACTGTTCTTGCTGAGCCCCAGCAGCCACCAGTGTTTGTCCTACCTCTTAAATAATATACGGCACCACTGGTTCTAGTAACAGAGCTCGATGAGTTTGAAGTGCTCGTGCCACTAGAACTACTCTGCCAATACCAGGTAATCCCATTGGGAGGGTTGCTTCTGGTCAGCACCGTGCTGCCACAGTTGTTTGTTATACTAGGGGTGGACGGGGTGGATACCTGCCCAATTACCGTTACCATTATTGACCCTGTGTATTTAGTTTGGCTACAGGAAATCACTCGCCTGCGGTACCATCGGTTCGCCGTAAGCCCGCTTGGAGGGTTATACGTGGTTGATGTTCCGCCACTAATATTGGTCCAACCACTACTGCCGTTAGCCGAGTACTGCCATTGATAGGCATAACTACCATTACCACCAGAGGGAGACGAACTGTTGCCAAGTGTACTGGGGTTCCCGGAATAACAGACCGTTTGGGTACCATTAATACTTCCTGCGGAGAGGTTAGGCTGTACAGTTACCTTTACTGATAGAGTATATTTGGTCTGGCTACAGGAAATGACCCGCCTGCGGTACCATCGGTTCGCCGTAAGCCCGCTTGGAGGGTTATACGTGGTTGATGTTCCGCCACTAATATTGGTCCAACCACTACTGCCGTTAGCCGAGTACTGCCATTGATAGGCATAACTACCATTACCACCAGAGGGAGACGAACTGTTGCCAAGTGTACTTGGGTTCCCGGAATAACAGACCGTTTGGGTACTATTAATACTTCCTGCGAAGAGGTTCGGCTGTACAGTTACCTTTACTGATAGAGTATATTTGGTCTGGCTACATGAGACTACGCTACGTCTATACCATCTAGAAGCTGTTAAGTTTCCTGGAGCATAGCTACTACTCGTAGCACCACTAATATTAGACCAACTGCTATTATTACTAGAAACTTGCCATTGGTAGGCATAGCCACCTAATCCGTTAGTAGGAGAACTACTATTGCCTAAAGTGCCCGCACTATTGTTATAACAAATGGTCTTGGCTCCGTTAATGCTACCCGGAGTAAGTGCAGCTTTCACCGTTACTTTTACTGATGGTGTATATTTTGTAAAACTACCAGAAATTACTCTTCTACGGTACCATCTAGAAGAAGTTAAGCCAGTAGGAGGATTGTAACTTGTACCTGTAGCACCACTAATGTTAGACCAGCTGCTATTATTACTAGAGATTTGCCACTGGTAGGCATAGCCTCCTGGACCACCTGAAGCAGAAGTACTATTGCTTAAGTTGCCCGGATTACCACTATAGCAAATGGTTTGAGCACCTGAGATATTCCCTGGTGATAGCCCAGGATTAACACTAACATTAAGGGTCACAAAATAAAAGTTTCCCATATTATCTTGTACTGCAGCATCTACAGCGGTATTTCCCGAAGCAGTAAAGTTAATGGAGGCCGTAGTGAGAGTTGAAGAGTTTACGCTGCCATAGCTGGAGTTAATCCCCCAGGTACTACTAGTAGCATTACTTCCACTAAGCACATATTGTTTGGTATCTCCTACATAGACCGAAGTTGATCCTGATATGCTATAACTATTTGTTCCACCACCGCCACCAAACTGTGCAAAACCAAGAGAAAAGGAGAATAGAACAAGAAGGGAACTCAATATTTTTTTTGAATGTGTAATCATCATAGAGTTCGGGTTAAATTTTGATGAAATATTGGTTAGGTACTATACTTACAGATTTCCCTTGCTCATGGACAGCAGTAAGCAATAGATTGGTGTTAGAGAGATTAAAATTATAACTGAATACAGCACCGTCAGGAGCGGCAATAAGGACTGTACTTCCGTTAAGTTTCCACTGACCAGAAGATTTTGCACCATCTCCTAATGTTTGCGAATAATTTCCATTAGAAAGGAAAGTGATGGTCTTACCGATATATGCCGATTGAATCTGCAATTTTAATTGTGGATTCTTGTTCATAAAATCACTAGCCTTTTTATTCATACTAGAAAAAGAGGCTTCTGCTTCGAATACCCATGAACCTACTATTTTTTCAGCGTTGGTTTGCTGAGCTACTACCAGATTGCTGTTCAGCAGTATAAATAATACGAAGAGGGGGTAATATATTGTTTTAAAATTGATTTGATTTTTCATTTTACTACTGTTCGTTTTTGTAATGGTATTTGTTCTCAGAAACTAATTTGTTGTTATGATCTCTAACTTCCTTTAATCTATTCAGGTCATCATAATGATAGGTCATAGTGTACCCCTTTGGGTCGGTCATTTGAGTGATGCCAACCATAGGCTTATAAATAAAAGTAGATACCATAGCGTTAGGGAGGTTAGCTCTAATTTTGTTGAGTTCTAGTTTCTTAGCGACTTCACTACTAGAAGTGTTATTAAGAACAAAGAGGTTTACACCAGTTGCTACTACTTCTGCGTATGTTGCATTCTCTACTTTAGCTACAGGATAGGTATCGTTATATCCCCACACATAGCTGATTCTTAGTCCATCTGTTTTGGAGATCTCTAAAGGTTTGCCCAATGCATTATAACTATGATAATGAATGATATCTTCTAAGGAATTTTCATCCAAAGCCTTACTTGCCTGCACAAGACTTGGTTCTAAGATTCCATTTGTCCATGCATAAGTAGTTTTTAGATAGTTTAAAGCTTCATTAATATCGGCAATACCATCCTCGTCTTCATCTTTGTAAGCCTTGACCTCTAGTGGAACATGCCTATTTTGTGTTTGTAAATCGTCTATTGGAGATCCTGGTGTAGGAATATTACTTTGTGGATAGGTATAGGTAGTTATTGTTGCTTTATCATCACTGGCTTGGCTTAAAGTACTTGCTACTTGATTATGATTGGCATAATCATAAGTGTTTTCTGAATAGTTGATGGTGTTCCCATTAACATAATAAAAAGTTTCTGTTGTTGAAAATTGGTTCATGGTACCTCCTGTAAAATGATAGATTTTATAATCTAATGGACCATTAAAAGGATTACCATCAGGAAAATATAAGTGTATCAGTGGTAATCTATACAGGGTGTTTGTATATGCATACGGAAGCCCATCACTTGATAAACCTGTGGTGTTCCCTATAGGGTAATCTTGATCTATATCAAGTCGTTTTGGTTTGGGTGTAAAGATTTCTGGGATAGCTCTAGGAATATTTCCAACAAAATGATTTCCATATAGATATTTATATACTGTCTGCTTTACCAAGCTATAAGTATTGCCAGCTTCTTTTTTATAATTTTTAATAGATATAGGTAAACCTCGTAGCCACTCATTATCTGTGGGTGGGTGGTAAGGGAAACTTGCATAATCTCCTGTATCTGCTTGAATAGTATATTCATATTCGGTTTTGCCAATATTGGTATCCTTATTTCCATAATATTCGGTAACATAAGGATATCCGATGGTATTGCCTTGGTAGGTACTTAACGGACTTCCAGGAACTGCTCCTAAAGGTTGTAGAATATTAAAAGGACCACTAGGAACACTTTGCAGCGTGTTAAAAGATTGTATGCCTAATATAGCTCCTGGCCCATATTCATATACTTTAAAAGATTCTAAAGACCCATCATCATCATAAAATTTCACTTCTTTAATGCGTTTTCCTGATGCAAAAAGTTGGGAGTCATTTACTTGTTCTTCCCAATTTACTTCTACTGTAAAATGGTCGTCTGTATTGTTTACAGGGTCATGATCGATTGGAGTGGGTTCTACTCTTAAGGTATAGGTTCCTGGGGAAATATTAATTGTATGATTGCCTTTAAGTAAATTATAGGTAGTGCCATTTCCATCTAAGTAAGCCTTAAATCTACAATCACCCGTAATTACCGTTTCGCTACAACCCGTATCTTCTTGATACCATATGTTATATGTAAAAGAAGTATTTACATAATTATTTATGGTAAAAGTTCTACTATAGTTATGTGTACTAGCGTTATAAAAAGGAGAACCTGTATACATTAAATGATTAAGACCAGCACTATAATTGGTGTCACCATCTATTGGATTGATATCTGGCAAAAAGACATTGTTATGTTGAGCTCCCAAAACTCCTTTATTATGTTCATAAGTAAACGTGGTTGAACCTCCTGTGGGGTAGGTGATTTTATCTAAAATACCGTACTTAGATTTTTCGAGATTTACTCTTCTATTGATATTAAAAGAACCATAGTTCGCAAAAGTTAGAAATTGTCCATTATCGGCTCCGTTATAGTATCCCCAATAATCTTGTGAATTGGAATACCTGTGAGGAAGCATGTTTCTCTTATAATAATTTAATACGTAAGGGGGTTTGCTTACTCCATTTTTCCCCTGTTCTACAACGGAATCTAAAAAAAGTCTTTTAGAGGATTCTCCTGTGGGTTCTAAATTGGTTAATTGTGCATTTTGATTGCCATTACTCACTCCGGTTTGATAACTTTGGTTGAGCTCAAAAGATTTTACATAATTTAAATCCTGATCATAAATGCTAATTTTATCTAATGCATAACTTCCTTGAAAGTCTTCTCGATCATCTGCTAAGAATTGCTCAAAAACAATTTCTCCATCGGTATGTACTATTTTACGGAGTTGGTATTGATGGCTTTCTATTTTTGAAGAGTAGTTTGTGGGACTACCGTTTTCGTTTTCTACCTTATCATAAGACCTACTGAAATATTCTGAAACTTCTTGGGCATAATAAAAGCTGGCGAGTTCTCCATGAGGACTTTCTATATCCATGAGTTGCCAAGTATTGTAAACTCTATAAAAGTCGCTTGCTGGTGTAGCGCCATAACTACCTACCATGGGAAAATTATAACTCCCCAAAGTCTGGTCCCAATTACGAGCAATACGATTACCGTCTTTTGAAATCCCAAAATAATAGGTAAAACCTTGGGCATCGACTGCTTGAAAACTGATGATTCGTTCTCCTGCCGAAGGATCTTGTGTATCTACACCTAAAACATAAGTGACTTCTAAATCATCATATTTTTGTAGAATAGGCTCATGAGGAGATTTGTAATCCATAATAAACTTTGCAGAAACACCACTTGCTTGGAGACTAAACATGTCTGGAAGGCGGTCGGTAGCTTCTCTAGTAACAGTTCCTTGACTTAGGTAACTAGTTCTAGCACTTTGGGAGGTAAACCAATCTCCTGATGCTAGTTTGGTAATTAAGCTATTTGTACTCTTTAGGTAACCATAGGTAGCCTTATCATCTGCTACATATCTGGTTTGTCTGCTTATAGCACCACCTGCATTTAGCGCCCAGCCCATACCTACTCTTGATGGAATTTCATTAACCTTAACCCCTCTACCATGATAGCTTAAACTCACAGGAAAAGATTTGCCGCCTACTTCAAAAGAAGTTATTGGAATGGAAACATTAGCAAGTCCTGTATATAAAGAAACGGGTACTTCGGTAAATTTACCAAAGGATGCTGCTTCTGGTGAGGGCGGAGTAATCTCTGAGAGTTCTTGAGAATTATTAATTTGAACACATAAAAAAAGAAGAGAAAATATTAAGTTTTTTATCCTCATTGGTAGGAGTAATTTTGGTTTGATGGTTTAAAACTAGAAAATAAAAGATAAAATACTCTTTATTTTATTGTAGGAAAAATCGTCTATTTAAAAAATAATTAAAACCATTGCATTTAAACCTTAGAATTTTAAGGTTTTCCTGCTATGAGGGTTGATAAAAATTTCGTATACGGAGGGATTGTAATCTTGGTACAATTAATTAAATTTTTAGTTAATAATTTTTCAATTTGAATTATCATAAAATTTGATAGGTCACATAAACCGATTCATTAAATTCACTTGAGAAGAAAGTCCCTTAAATCCAACGTTTTTTAAGAGGAGGAGCAAATTGAAAAAACCTTACCATCCCGGTAAGGTTTTTTTGTGTCTGAGAATTTCTGGTTGAGAAGCCTGCGCTGAGAGGAGTCGAGGTAAGTCCAAGAGCTCTACTGAGCTTGCCGAAGGGATGATGAGTATTAAAAAATAATCATAAATGTATTGCAGGCTTTTTCAAAACCTAATTTTCTAATATTAGGCTTTCGTCCATAAGGCATATTTTGTTATATTATTTGTATTTTTTTGTATTTTTAATTAAAATTATAACAATGAAATCGCTATTACTTTTATGCTGTTGTATTTTATTAACTAGCTGTGTAAGTACCAAATCTTCAGTTACGACAACTGCAAAGGACGAAAACAAGTTGGTCTTGCCACCAGATGTTCCCTCCAATAAGTATTCTAAAACGAGGCAAGGGAGCAAAAATTAAATTTTACCTAACACCAATACATATAACTTGGCAAAAAACCAACCCAAAAGTACGCCAACACTAATGCCCGTAATTACATCTAAAGGAAAATGCACTCCAATATAGATACGACTATAACTAACTAATAAGGCCCAAATCAATAGTATAAACCCTAATACTTTTGTTTCTTTTTTAAACAGAATTGAAAAAAAACTGGCAAGTGCAACAGAGTTCGCAGCATGAGCGGAAAAATAGCTGTATATGCCACCGCAATAGCTTTTAACCGAACGCATTACCTCTTGGATTTCATCATCATAGCATGGTCTAAGTCTTTCCGTACCTTGTTTTACCAATACCGAGAGTTGTTCAGTACAAAGCAGTAATAGACTTACTGTAATTATGGCGATAGCTGTTTTTTTATATCCAAATTTCTGGTACAGATAAAAAACTAGAAATAGAAATATAGGAATTGTAACAAAACTCAAGGTTCTTGACATATAAAGCCAAAAGCTGTCCCAAAACGGAGCCCCCATTCCGTTTAAATAGAGAAAAAGTTGCTTGTCTAGTTCAATGAGTTCTTTGAACATTTATTATGATTATAAAATACTCAGATTAAAAAAATTAGAATCGACCAACTACACCTATTTGCCCTGGACCAATATTAAGATTCCAACTTATTTTTTTCTCTTTCTGTTGATTGTTGTACTTCTCATCATATTTGTGGTCAAGGTATTTATCAATAGATTCTACCGTAAAAATACTAATTGCAACACCTAGAGCAACATCTGTAAGCCAGTGCTCACCATCCCAAATCCTAGAAACTCCAGGAATAAGGCCTATTGCGTATATACCTCCTTTGAACCAAGGACTTTTAAACTGTTTGGCTATTGCGTAGGCATTGGTAAAAGCAAGCATGGTATGCCCCGAAGGAAAAGAGTGGAAATTCCTGCTAGAGTTAAAAGGATCAAATGTGTCTTTACCTTTACCACTTATGGGACGTGCTCTGCCCACTAATGATTTGGTCAACTGTTGTAATAAACCTGCAGATGAGGCCGAAGCTATCAAAAGCACTCCAGTTCGTCTTAATTTTTCATCTTTGGTGAATAGACCAGTTAAGTAAACACCGCTGGTTAACATGTAGTTGTATTGTGGACTACCATATTTAGTGCCATAATCCCTGATAAACTTTGGAACGCCAAATTTTTGCCGTCTTGTAAACTCTGATGTTTGTTCATCAAAAAGATAAAGGACTCCGGTTCCCGCCACAGTGGCGCCAAAAGTACCCCATTGTTTTCCTTTCCAGTGCAGTGGTCTGGTATAGGAATGGCCAATACCAGTAAAAATGTTGCCTATATCATATTTAAATAACTGCCAAGTAGTTTTATCTGAAAAATCTGGTTTAGGGCTTGTTTGAGCGCATACTTTGATTGAAAAAAAGAAGTATAAAACAATAGAACCAGCTATTTTTATAAAAAAACCACTTCTCTTTATGAATTGTTCAAGTTTTAGAGGCATAGAATAGTATTATTAGGTATTCTTTCTTCGTTTTACAAAGCCATGTATTACTTGACCAAAAAAACTTTTTGGTAACTCTTCATCTCCAGGAAAACCTAAGAGAATTTTACCACTGTTTTCAGGAATGTAGTTTGTCTTGAATATATAATCCCATAGGCTGAGACTAATTCCGAAATTCACTCCAAATTTACCCTTAGGAAGTTCATAAGAGTGATGGTACAAATGCATCACAGGATTGTTAACAAGATACTTTAAAGGTCCCCAAGTAATCTTGATGTTAGAATGGTTAAAGTGACCTATGGTAATAGCTATAAAATGTACAATATAAGCTTGTTCTGGTTCAAAACCACCAAGCAGCATTACTCCAAAAGTTTTAAGAGGTTTATATAGAATGTTTTCCATCCAATGATATCGCAAGTGGGCAGCAAACCCCATTTCTTTTACGCTATGGTGTACTTTATGAAATTGCCATAGAAAAGGAAATTTGTGTAGCAAAATATGGGTGAACCATTGTACAAAATCAAGCACTATAAAAAAGATGACCAACTGTAACCACATAGGCCATGAAGAAGAGTCAATAAGGGCTAAGCTTTTAGCTGTAATACCAACATCATTGAACAAAACACCAAGCATTTTATAAACGCCACTTATAGCAATGGCAAATAAGAAGAAGTTGAAAAACATATAAAAACCATCCAACCAAAAGTCTTTTCTAAAAATGGACTGCTCTTTGCGCCAGGGGAATACGATTTCTAAAACCCAGACAAAAAGGGAGATAATAATTAGACCCCAAAAATAATTGGTATACCAAGGTACTTCAAAGAGTATAGACTGCCAGGTCCAACTTACTGTGCCGTTAAATGCATTTATAAATGCGTCAACATATTTCTCCATAGCTATTGTAAAGTTACGGTAATACTATCTTTTTCAAAAGGTAGCTCGTCATAATAACTCCATTCTGACCATGAACCATCATAATTTTTAACGTTGTTATAACCCAATAGTTCTGTAAGTATAAAAGTGGTATGAGCAGAACGAACACCAGTGTGACAATAAGTAATAATGGTATCGCTTTTACCATAACCAAAGAAGGTGTATAGTTTCTCTAGCTCGTTTAAGGGTTTAAACTTCATGGTATTTTCATAGTCAATAGTTTCTGCCCAATCTAAAAACTTACTTTTAGGTATTCTACCCGCCTTAGCTGCTCCTAATTTTTGTCGTTTTCCAGTATATTCATCATAAGTTCTTGTGTCTATCAATAGGGGGGGTCTGCTCGAACTTAGCAACATGTTTAATTCGTTTTTAGTTATCAATAGCTTAGATGCCTGAGTAGGCAAGGTAAAAATTGTCTTTTCATAAATAAATACTTTTTTAGAGGTAACTCCTCCGGCAGCCAACCATGCCTGTATACCTCCATTTAAAATCCTAATATTATCGAAACCATGACTTTTAAGTACCCACCATAAGCGGGCGGCATCACAAGAGCCTTTATCATCATAAAGCACCAACATATCTGAGGTTTTGATTCCTAATTTTGAGAAAAGTTGTTCAATAGTCTCTTTTTTTGCCATCATGCCCTTGTAAGGATATGTGGGATTCTCGATATCATCTCTCCAGATTTGAATTGCATCCGGAATGTGACCGCTTAGATATGATTCTTTTTTTCTGAAATCAATAATCTTCAAATTAAGAAGCTCTGAGGCTTTAACAAGCAATTCTGCTTCAACAAGCGAAGAATTATCAAGTTGAGCTTGAATAATGGAAATAGTGCTCTGAGTAATAGCTTCAGTTTGCTGTTTTTTACAAGAAAGACAGCAAATCAAGGTAATTATAACAACACTATTCCTCCAATTCATACCATTCAATATCAGTTAAATTCTGGCGTCTTCCTTTTTTGGAAGGGGCATAATTTGTAGCCAAATAATTTACAATAACTTCTTCGTTTTTGCCTAAATCCCACAGATTCTGGGTCTCCTGCATCCATCGAATAGTGGCAAGCCAACGTTCTTTTGACATTCTATTTTGTGTTACCAGTTTGGCTGAATGGCAATTGGTACAATTGTTCACTACAAGCATTAGCCCATCATCCTCTATAAAACCAGTACGAACATGAATGCCGTTCTCTATTTTATCATAATCGGCTTCATCTAACTCAGATATAATTTCATATTCATTTGGCGTAATCTTTTTAGTATTAGATTTAAAAGAAGATAAATTCGGATCTATTAAAAAATAAAGTAGTATAGTCGCCATAGCCATAAAAAAAACTACAATTACCACGGTTAAATGGCGTATTTGCTTAAAACTATTTTTTAGTTTATCAGAATTATCCATTAGCTAACTTTTACAGCGATTCTATGGCAGGCGTTGTTTAGATACCCTTTAGGATTCCAACCGGGTAAAATCATAGGTTGTTTTCTATTATTGCTATCCATTGCTCTAGCCCAGACCTCATAATAGCCCTTTTTTGGAAAACTAATTTCAGCGCTAAAATGCTGCCATGCTAATCTGTTTTTTGGCACTTCTAATGTACATTTTTGCCAAGTGCTTCCAAAATCTATGGAGTACTCCATAGACTTCACTTGAAGCTCTCCTGCCCAAGCATGGCCTCTAATAGTTAAGTTTTTTTTGTTGTTTAGAACAGCTCCAGATTTTGGATAGGTAATTAAAGATTTTACTGGCATTGATTCTATAATGCACATGTCTTCATCTTTTACTTTTTCACCAGGGGCGACCGTCTCGCAAGGAACACGATATGCAGTGCCGGTCATTTTTGTACCATCATGAACTTTATTACGAATACTGATACCATTGAGCCATTTACCTGATGCAGATGCTGGCCAGCCACCGGCAATTAACCGTAAAGGGTAACCATGTGCTAATGGAATATCCTCGCCATTCATTTTAAAAGCTAGTAATGTTTCGTCTTGTAAGGCTTTGGCCATGGGCACTCCTCTTGAGATAGGCTCTTTGCCTGGGTCTCCACTAAGGTGTGTATCCGCAGCATGATAGCCAATGTAAACCGCATCTTGCTTATAACCTATATCTTCCAAAACATCTCTTAATCGAACCCCTGTCCATTCGGCACAGGCAACCGCACCCACAGTCCATTGATTGCCTTTTGCTGGGGGGTCAAATTCACTTCTTCCATTACCGCCACATTCTAACGTGAGTTGATAAGTATGTTGCTTGAACTTGGATTTAAGCTCTTCGAGGGTATAAGTTTTTTTGGTTTTTATAGATTCCCCATCAAATATAATTTTCCAATTGGCTATATTGATGTTGGGTGGTATTTTTCCATTGTTTCTAATAAACATGAACTTGTTTGGCGTTACTTTATCATCCAATAGATGTGCCTGTGCCTCCATATTCCAGGGCTTATCATTTAGTACTACCATTTGGGGGTCTTTTTTGAACAGTTTAAAAGGATCTGGGTCTTGTAATCCTAATATTTGATAGCCCTTTATTATATTTTTCCCAAAAACGATTTCAGTTCCTAGAGCTGCGGCGAGGGTTACTAAACTTCCTCTTTTTAAAAACTTTCTTCTTTGCATATTCAATAGGTTTTTACTTAGCCCATTTTAAATGATAAAAAAATAATTACCCTCTAAAATAATCAAAATAGATGCTTCATTTTTTTTACCCAATTTATTGGAATAGTGTAAGGTGGATATCTTAGTGGAACATCTAACCAATTTCCACGTTTTAAGATTGATTTTTTATGGGAGAATAAATCAAATGAATGCTTACCGTGATAACCACCAATACCGGAATTGCCTACCCCACCAAATGGGATACTTTTATTGGTTATTTGCATTACAGTATCATTAATAACCCCACCGCCAAAGCTATATTTAGTTATGATTTTCTTTTGAAATTTGTTGTTTGTCGAAAAAACATATAAGCCTAAAGGCTTGCCATACCTACTAATATATTTTTCTATGTCTTCTTCAGTTTCGTAGGGTATTATAGGTAGAATAGGTCCAAAAATTTCACCTTCCATTACTTTACTATCCTCACTAGGCGAATCAATTAGTGTAGGACCAATAAAATTGTCAGCGTCATTACATACGCCTCCAAAAAGTATAGTTTCATCTTGAAGCATTTTTTTTAAGCGCTGGTAATGTTCAGAAGTGGCAATTCTAGCATAATCTTTTGAATTTTCTATGTCTTTTCCAAACGCTTTTAGAATACTTTTTTGCAATGCCAAAACAAACTCGTCTTTAACTTTTTTATGCACTAAAACGTAGTCTGTGGCAATACAGGTTTGTCCCGCATTAAGAAACTTACCCCATACTATTCTTTTTGCAGCCAGTTTCACTTTTGCAGTACTATCAACAATACATGGGTTTTTACCACTTAGCTCTAAAGTTACAGGAGTTAGATGTTCCGCAGCGTTCTTATAGACTATTTTACCAACTCTTGAGCTACCGGTAAAGAAAATATAGTTCCACTTTTGTTTTAAAAGTTCTTGAGAGATAGCTATGCCTCCTTCAACCGTACTAACATATTCTTTTGGAAAAGCATTAGCTATAATCTTGGCCACCACTTTTGAAGTATTTGGAGTTAGTTCTGAGGGTTTAACTACCGCTGTATTTCCTGCAGCAATGGCACCAATTAAGGGGGACATGGAAAGCAGAAAGGGGTAATTCCAGGGTGAAATAATTAGAACAGTACCGTAAGGTTCTGAATATATACGGCTCGTTGAAGGAAAATTTACCAAATTCGATGAGGTTCTCTGCGGTTTACTCCAAATCTTCAGGTTGTTTAACACATATTGCAGTTCTGAAAGTACAAACTGAGTTTCTGTTGCTAGACTTTCAAACTTAGGTTTTTTAAAATCTTGATGTAAAGCATCGCATATTTCATCTTCAAACTTAATAATCTGTTTTTTTAATCTGATTAGCGATTGCTTGCGAAACTTAACATTTTTTGTCTGCTGCGTCTTAAAGAAATTGACTTGATTTTCTAAGAGGCTTTCAATCATGAGGGACTATTTTTTAAATATGAGGATAAGTTAAAAATATAAAACGGTATGTCATGGGTTCCATCAATTTATGTTTTACCTAAATAATGGTTCTTTAGTATAGCAATTTTATATACTAGTAAGGAATTACCTTTGCATAAATGCTAAAGCGCTTTTTTCCAATATTAGAATGGTTGCCAAAGTATAAAAAGGCTTATCTGGCAGGAGATTTTTCTGCAGGTATTACCGTTGGTATTATGCTAATTCCACAAGGAATGGCATATGCGCTAATTGCTGGCTTACCTCCAATTTATGGATTATATGCAGCCCTTATACCTAATCTTATTTACGCTTTCACCGGGTCTAGCAGAAAACTTGCTGTAGGCCCTGTGGCATTAGATTCCCTAATTGTTGCTTCTAGTTTGGCAGCAATGAAGCTTACAAGTATTGATGATTATATAGGGATGGCTATTTTTTTGGCATTGTTTGTAGGGCTTATACAACTAGTCATGGGTTTTATGAGATTAGGTTTTTTATCTAATTTTTTATCACGTCCTGTTGTAAGTGGTTTTACATCTGCTGCAGCTTTAGTTATAGCAATTAGTCAGTTAAAACACTTCTTTGGTATAGAAATTACTACCACAAATACATTAAAAACAATCCAAGCAATTATTGGTCAGATAAGGGAAACTAATTTTTATGATTTAGCGATTGGTATTGCTGGTGTCTTGGTGATTTTAGGGTTAAAAAAACTACATCGAAAACTACCAGCTGCAATGGTGGTAGTCGTCCTTTCTATCATAGGAATCTACTTTTTTATGGTCAATGAAACAGATGTACATATTTTAGGGAGTATTCCAAAAGGATTACCTGGATTTCAGCTTCCAGAATTAGATGTCGATTTAACAATTAAAGCTTTTCCAACTGCCATGGCATTAGCTTTTATAGCCTTTGCAGAAGCTATGACTATTTCTAAGGCAATTGAGGATAAGAGTAATGAGTACCATACAGACCCAAATCAAGAATTAAGAGCTTTAGGTGCTTCAAATATTGTAGGGTCTTTATTTCAATCTTTTCCTGCCAATGCCGGGTTATCCAGAACTGCAGTTAATGTAGATGAAGGAGCCAAAACAGGTATTGCATCCTTAATAAGTGTTGTTGTAGTTGGTCTGGTTCTGGTGTTCCTAACTCCATTTTTTTATTATCTGCCTAAATCGGTTCTCGGAGCTATTATTCTGGTGGCAATTTATGGTCTTATTGATTTAAAATATCCTAAACAATTGTGGAAACAGGGAAAGGATGAGTTTTATCTATTTTTAGTTACATTTTTAACGACTTTACTAATTGGGATATCTCAAGGGATAATTTTTGGTGTACTGTTTTCACTCCTCCTATTAGTCAATAGAACTTCGCGACCGCATATTGCTATTTTGGGTAAGATAAAAGGGATGGAATATTTCAAAAACCTAAAGCGTTTTCCAGAAGATGTTGAGGTAGATGATGAAATTCTAATGATACGTTTTGATGCACAATTGTTTTTTGCTAATGTTCATTATTTTAAAAAGTCTTTATTGAAAGAAGTTGATGCTAAAGGAGATGCTTTAAAATATGTTATTCTTAATGCAGAACCTGTAAATTACATAGATAATACTGCAATAAATCAATTAAAAAAAATAGTAGAGAAATTAAAGGAAAGAGAAATTACTTTTAAAATTGCCGGCGCAATTGGCCCAACAAGAGATATTTTGCACAAAAGTGGGCTTGTAAATTGTATTGGTAAAGAGAACATATATGTAAGAACAGCAGAGGCATACTCCGATAGCCTTAAGAAAATAGGAAAGTCAACAATTCAAGAAAAGGTTTCTTTACAATGTCGAGAATGAATAAGGGTGTGACAGAAATCACATATAGTAAAAACTACTTTCAATAAATTTGTAGCAGAAAAAAGAAATAGGAGAAGAGATGAATATAGAACAGATATATACGGGATGTTTGGCCCAAGGTGCCTACTACATTGAAAGTGAAGGAGAAGTTGCCATTATAGACCCACTTAGAGAGGTAAAACCCTATTTGGACCGTGCAAAAAGAGATAATGCAAAAATCAAATATATTTTTGAAACTCACTTTCATGCAGATTTTGTAAGTGGTCATGTTACACTTTCTAAAGAGACGGGCGCACCTATAATTTATGGACCAAATGCAAACCCATCTTTTGAGGCCACTATAGCTAAAGACAATGAAGAGTTCAAATTAGGGAAACTCACTATAAAAGTATTGCATACCCCAGGACATACTATGGAAAGTACTACGTACTTACTAAAAGATGAAAAAGGGAAAGACCATGCAATTTTTAGTGGGGACACCTTGTTTTTAGGAGACGTTGGTAGGCCAGATTTAGCTCAAAAAGCAGCTACGATGACTCAGGAAGATTTAGCAGGCATTTTGTATGATAGTTTACGTACTAAAATTATGCCTTTGGCAGATGATATCACGGTATACCCAGCACACGGAGCAGGCTCAGCCTGTGGTAAAAATATGATGAAAGAAACTGTGGATAGCTTAGGGAATCAAAAACGAATGAATTATGCACTGCGTGCTGATATGACAAAGGAAGAATTTATTAAAGAGGTTACAGATGGGCTTTTGCCACCACCGCAGTATTTTCCTTTAAATGTTAAAATGAATAAGGAAGGCTATGAAGATATTCACGAGGTCATAGAAAGAGGTGCAACTGCACTTTCTCCGAATGCTTTTGAAAGGGCTGCCAATGAAACTGGTGCGGTGATTTTGGATGTACGCCATCAAGATGATTTTGCAAAATCGCACATACCACGTTCAATTTTTATTGGTTTAAAAGGAGGTTTTGCACCATGGGTAGGTGCTTTGATAGCTGATGTGAAGCAACCTTTGCTTTTAGTTACTGATGAAGGAACTGAAGAAGAAGCTATCACTAGATTGTCTAGAGTAGGTTTTGATGGTACTTTGGGGTATTTGGATGGTGGAATTAAAGTTTGGGAAAAAGAAGGTAAAGAGGTTGATACGGTTGAAAGTATTTCTGCAGAAACATTTAAGGAAAGATTAGAAAAAGACATTCCTGTTTTTGACGTTCGCAAAGAAACGGAATATAGCGCAGAGCATGTGGAAAATGCAAAATTAACCCCACTAGATTTTTTGAATAACCATTTAACCGAATTTCCAGACAAAGAAACATTTTATGTGCATTGTGCAGGGGGTTACCGAAGTATGATAGCTGCTTCAATCTTAAAAAGTAGAGGAATTCATAATTTAATTGATGTAGCTGGCGGTATGGCTTCTATAAAAAAATCAGGAATCCCGGTAACCGATTTTGTTTGCCCTTCCACCTTAAAATAATCTCAGATGAATAAATTTAAAATCACCTTAATACTTTTTAGCATGCTGTTTTTTGCCTGCCAGACCAATGAGGGGCAAGTTATAAAAGTTGTGGATAAAGCAGCTATTAAGAAAGATGTAATTGGTAAAAATACCCAATTGATAGACGTGAGAACCCCAGAAGAATACGCCTCGGGTCATATTGGCAATGCAGTTAATTATAACATCCTCAATAAGGATACCTTTATAATCCAGATTCAAAAACTGGATAAAAACCAACCTGTTTATTTGTACTGTAAAATAGGCGGTAGAAGTAACAGAGCGGCTAATTTACTTAAGGAGCAAGGCTTCAAAAAAATATTTGATTACTCTGGGGGTTATAACGACTGGGTGAAAGAATAGCATTACCTCTTTTTTAAATTTTTAATAATGGAAAAAATATTAGAACCATGGCCTTGGTTTGTATCTGGGCCACTAATTGCCCTGATTATGGCATTATTGCTGTTGGTGGGTAAACATTTTGGAATGTCTTCTAACCTAAGAACGCTTTGCACTATTAGTGGAGCAGGAAAGTTCGCAGACTTTTTTAGATTTGATTGGAAGGCACAAAGATGGAATCTTATTGTAGCCATAGGAGCCGTTGTTGGAGGGTTCGTAGCTGTTAATTTTTTGACAGCAGATACAAGTGTTGCCATTAATCAAGACACGATAGCAGCTTTGCAGAAACTCGGTATTGTAGATGGTGGAGATGCTTATATGCCTGCTCTTTTATTTGGACAAGAAGCATTTTTAAATCTTAAAACCCTTTTGTTATTACTTCTTGGAGGCTTTTTAGTAGGTTTTGGAGCACGTTATGCAGGTGGTTGTACTTCTGGTCATGCAATTTCTGGGTTGAGTAATTTACAATTACCCTCATTAATAGCCGTTGTTGGTTTTTTTGTAGGAGGATTGGTAATGGTACATTTTATTTTTCCTTTAATTTTTGGATAGTATGAGGAGTCTAGTTTATTTGATTATTGGTGTATTTTTTGGCATTGTAATGTTTAAATCTGAGGCTGCTTCATGGTTTAGGATCTATGAGATGTTTAGATTCGATGCTTTTCATATGTACGGAATAATAGGTTCAGCCTTATTTTTGGGTGTTATTTTTACGCAATGGATAAAAAAAAGAGCGATAAAATCAATCGATGGAGAAAAGATTAGGATTGCGGACAAAGACAGATCTTTTGCTCGATATGCAATAGGCGGAACGTTGTTTGGGCTTGGTTGGGGACTGGCAGGAGCATGTCCAGGACCGATGTATACCTTATTGGGAGCTGGGTTTTTACCTATTCTTGTGGTGATATTCGGGGCATTATTGGGCACTTTTTGCTATGGTCTGTTTAAAAACCGATTGCCACACTAAATTTTAAAATTTAAAGTTCTATAGAAAGTATTTTCGCCATACATGGGAACTTTTGGACCAGAAAACGAGTATTTAGTAAATTAATAAAAGTATCAGTTTAGCTTTGTAAGTTGAATGATGGTTCCCCAAATCGTCGAACAAAAACTTATGCAACGTAACATCTGTATTATTGATGATGACTTAGTCTCACAATTCGCCACGCGTTATTGTATAGAACAATATGGTGAAACCTTTTCTATTTCTACTTGTGCCAATGCTGAAGAAGGATTGGCAATGCTTTCTAATTTAATAGCTGCAAACGAAGAACTTCCTGATATTATCTTTCTTGACCTGGTAATGGGAGATATGGATGGATGGGAATTTTTAGATAACCTCCAACGTCTTGCAACAGGGAAACGTAAACCAGAGATTTACATTTTATCAGCTTTTTCTAACTCAAAAGATAGAGCAATCGCAAAAGAAAACCCTTTAATTGAAGGGTACATGGATAAGCCGCTTTCCAGAACTAGTTTAGATAAAATATTTTCCGTTAAGATCAAAAAAGAATCTTCTGCTATGTAGCCCCGGCAAGAATCGAACCTTTTTCTTTGACCACTACATTTAATGGGCTTTCAGCTATTTGCAATTTTCAATGTTGACGATTTGTGAACTTTTTTGGTGATTTTTATTCCGTCAAAGTAAATGTAACCAAATACGATTAAATCATTTAAAATTATAGTTGAATTTTTAATCAATTTGATTTAACAAATTTTATTCATCGAGATGTTCCTTTAGAAATGAACCTGGATTATAGTTATGCAACTACACATAAGTTTGGATAATATAAGGCGTTATCTTTTTCAAAGTTTCATTGGTAGTAGAACGGACACCTGTCATTTTATTTCTTAACAATCAGAAACTTATAAGGAGTTTACTTTCTCTGTTCCCGAATTGTTTCTGTTTTTATTGGTTCAACTTGAGCAAAAAATGGCACAATAACGGCATTAGAATAAGAACCATCAAAAGGTCACGGTTCCATCAAAACAACAAGAACATACCTTAAGGATTTTGACAGTAGGGGTCTGGATGGGGTAAACTTTATGACAACATCATAATCAATAAAATATAAATATTTATTGCACTGAATCCTCTTATCAACAAGGCACAAAAAAAGATTTCTGATTGGATATTGGTCAAAAGATGAAGGAAAACTCTTAAGATTTGGCATCATTTCATTAAGTCGGACACAAAAAATAAATTTTTATCAACAAAACCATTACTTTTTTGCCATAACAACAATTTAACAATCAATTAATTAGAGATACGGTAATTTGACTCATACGAAAACCATAGAAATTTTGTGGTTTTCGTGTAATGGAAAGAGCTGTTTTTTAATTAATTTTTTACACGTGAGGATGGGAATCCATCCTTTCAACTCTCAATGCAAACCCATAAACACTGTTGCCCATGCCGTTTAATACATATGCAAAGACCATTTTGGTGAAGAACTTTGGCCCAAAAACCTTTAACATACTAAACCAATAACTTTTACTCTAAAAAATATAAGCAAATACCTCATTATGAAAAACACAATTTTTATTCTGCTATTATTTTGTACTTGGCAATTGTTGAGCCAACAGCAAGAGGAAATAAAATACGAACTGCCTAAAATCATCCCACCAGCTCCGGATGTACAACAATTGGAGAAATATGGAGATATCCCCATCGGTTATTATACGGGTACTGCCAATATTGATATTTCTTTATATCAAATCCAAACCCAAACCGGACTTACGGTACCAATCAGTTTAAGTTATCATCCCTCTGGAATTAAAGTAGATGAGAAAGCATCCAGGGTAGGTTTGGGTTGGTCCTTAAAAGCAGAAGGGGTCATTTCAAGATCGGTCGCAGGTATTAAAGATTTTATAACATCCGAGCCCAGACCTGTTATAGATGGATCATTCGACCCAAATAATCATAGTAATTTTGATGATTATAAATATGCCAAAGATGTAATTGCTGGAGATGCAGATTCAGAACCCGATACATTCCAATATAATTTTTTAGGAAAATCAGGAAAATTTATTTTTGACCAGAACCGTCAAATCCATTTAATCCCCAAAGATGCTATTAAATTAACAACTAATAACCCCATCTCCCAATTTACTATTATAGATGAAATGGGAAACACTTTTTTCTTTCAAGCTACGGGAATATCAAGAATTTATTCTGCTTGTGGTGCTGGGGGCTTATCTAACTTCTACGATAATAATATTGCTACCAGTTGGAAACTTAGTAAAATAACTACGTATACAGGAGAAGAGATTGATTTTCATTATAGGAACTTTAATTATGAATATATATTATCCGAAGATGTTACGGATTACCATAGGTACGGTTCTTTATTTGGTTGCCCAGTAAAAGCACCAGAAGATTGTATTAAAAATATGATTCATACAGAATCTGTCCTGGACAAGATTACTTTCACAAATGGTGAAGTCCAGTTCACATATTCAGATGATCCATCCTATCCTATAAACGGGTCTAACATACGTCAGGATTTTTCTGGAAATCACGCACTCAGAAGGATAACAGTCTCAAATGGGTCCAAAACAATTAAATCATTTGAGATGATCTATAATTATTTTGGGCCTTCCGGTACTTCATCAGAAGATGATAATAGGTTGAAATTGGTAGAACTTATTGAAACAAACAGCACAAAAAAACATACCTTTCAATATAATGAAACTGTAAACCTACCCCCTCGCTTTAGTTATGCACAAGATTTATGGGGGCACTACAATGGTGAGGATAATAATACGACAATACTGCCTCAAATCTATGTAGCGGGGCAATTAATACCTGGAGCGGACCGTAATGTGAGCAGCCTTCATGGCCAGGCAAATATTCTGACCAAAATTACCTATCCTACCAAAGGATCTTCTGAATTCTTTTACGAATCGAATGATTATTATGAAACCCAAACCACAACCGAGTATGCTACTGGCGGATTCACAAGATATGCCGATTTTGATAACACCAATCAGAATCAGTATCCATTTACTATTCAGAGCAGTTATCAAAACATTGAAATAGAAATAAACAATCAATGCGGTAATCCACCTGATCAATTTTTCTTGGAAAATGGTGCCATTGCCAAAATATTCAATAGCAATCAACAAGAAGTAGGACGTTTTGTCTCTTCTGGAACACAGAGTTTAAACTTAACAGCTGGGAATTATACCTTGGTATTTGAAGTAGATGGTCCCAGTTGCCTTTTTACTGCTAAACTAAAATGGCATACGGAACAGCCAATAGCTCCACACAATAAATTAACAGGAGGGCTAAGGATTCAAAAAGTCAAGAATTTTGATGGAATTGATTACGAAGAAAAACTTTACGAATACACTTTAGAAAATTCAACCCAATCTTCAGGATACCTACAGGGAATACCTCAATTTTACTATTCTATTATTGAGCCAGACCCGCAGAATCTGTCTACCTGTTCTTATATAGCTAGGGGACATTCCAGTATTTACCCACTATCTACGGCCTTAGGGAATTCTGTTGGGTATTCCAAGATAATGGAAATCAATAAAAGTGAAGCCGAAAACGGTAAAAATGTTTACACATTTACCAATGACCCTGATATTTATGCAGGTACAGGGCTTAGATTTCCAAATGTACCTCCCATATCTTATTCGTGGAAAAGAGGATTGCTCCTCAATAAAACGTCATACGATGCCAACAATGCGAAAGTCCAAGAAGAAATCAATAATTATGATTTTGACACTAGTTTTATAAGTGCTTCATCAGAATCTTACGGCGGTGACAAATTAGCTGCGGGAATAATCTTTAAGCAAACAAGAAATGAAGAACCTTTGACCAATGCCACTTTTTTATGGGATGTATATTATATCACCAGTGCCTGGGTAAAACCGGTTTCAAGACAAACCATTAGTTACCTCCCCACACAGGTTTCTCAAACGCAAAACTATTTTTATGAAAACCTGGCCCATTTACAAAGAACCAAAACAGAAACTGTTGGGAGCAATAATAAGTTACAAATAGGAAAATGGTACTACCCTGATGATGTTGACAACCTTCCCAGTGAGGGTCTAACTTCTGCTCAAATAACCGAAATCAATAAACTTAGATATGATCAGGCACATAGAATAGGTGTTCCTATACAGATACACAGGATTAGCGATGGTGAGGAAATGATTTCCAGAACGCTTTTTGAAACAGGTGCAAATGGACTCACCTTACCAAATATCATAAAATCCAAAAAAGGCACTATGTCTATGGAGAATAGGATTGTCTACCATCAATATGACAACCTTGGAAATGTACTAAAGGTAAGCCAGGAAAACGGCCCTTTTATTTCTTATATATGGGGTTATAATAATAAGTACCCTATCGCTAAGCTAGAGAACCTAGATTATTCTTCCATTCCTACCAGTACAATAACCAACCTTCAAAACATATCAATAAATGATACTGAAACGGTATTAAAGACTGCTTTAAATAATCTAAGAAGCCAGTTTCCCAATGCTTTGATAAGTACGTATACCTACGATCCATTGATTGGAGTAACCAGTATGACGGATCCAAGTGGTTATACGATGAGTTATGAATATGACGAGTTTAACCGTCTTAAATGGGTAAAAGATGCTGGTAATAATATCCTTTCGGAAAACATCTATCACTATAAAAACCAATAGAGCCATGAAAAACGATATAGGACATGCAAAAAAAGTACTGCTGGGCATTGGTATGTTTTTTATAATGTTATGTAGTAATCTAACACAAGCACAAACCACTGTTTTTGAGCAATTAACAGGTACCTGGCTTTTTGATGATGCCACTTCCTTCGCTACAATAGAGCCAGCCACCCGGGCCCATATGGATACTGTTCCACAACTAAAAACACAACTCCTTAGTGCCTATATAGGACGTAAGGTGTTCTTTGGCAGTGATGGGGCCTATAAGGTGATCTTGTCCGATGGCAGAGGGGCAAGCGGAAACTGGAAGCTCACCCCATCAGGGGAAATTAGCCTCACCGACCCACAAGGCAATGTGTCTTATCAGCAGATAGGAGCCCTTGAAAACAATCGCCTTGTACTTATCCCCATAGTTTCAAAGGGTTTTAAAGGCATTATCAAAGAGCGTCATTTTGTTAAACTCTAAACCCTTAAAAGATGAAAAAAAATATTGAACTACTATTCGTTATAGGGTTTATGATGATACTTTTAACAGGTACTTCCCTCCATGCTCAATTTGGCGGTGGCGGTGGCGGAGACACCAGTATCTCAGGACCGACAACAGCTACGGCAGGAGACACAAAATTCTATAGTATTTCAGGGGTGTCCAACCTTATCAGTACTACCTGGACCCCCTCTTCCAATGCTCAGGTGATTTCGGGCAATACCTATTCCGCCTCTATTAAATTTAATAGTTCGGGGGTGGCTTCCATAGAAGCTTTTTCGGTAGATTCTTTTTTTGGTTTTTACAGTACTACAATTACTGTTACAGTAGCGGCTGATATCCCGACCAATCCAGGAAACCCAACAGCCAGTAATATTAACTGTGGACAGGCTACCCTGACCCGTAGCGGCACCCCATCAAGTGGGGTGACCTGGTACTGGCAAGGGAAAAATGCCAGTGGAACCAGTACCTCCCTTGGATTGGGAAGTACGTATACCGCTAATCAAGGTAGTGGAACCTATTATATCAGGGCAAGAAATAGCAGTGGTACCTGGAGTTCAGGTTCAGGGTCCCGTTATGTATCGATTGTAAATTTTGCGGCAGGGACCATCAACGGTACCCAAACGGTCTGTTATGCCGGAAACCCGAGCACCCTGGGCAACGGTTCCAGTCCCTCTGGCGGCAGTGGCGGATACGTGTACCAATGGCAGATATCCTCCAACAACAGTTCCTGGAGCAATATAGGCAATGCCACATCGAGCACCTATAACCCCCCTGGGAACCAGACCGCTACCAGATGGTACCGCAGGCGGGTATATTCCTGTTCTGGACAGTACAAGTACACCTCTAGTATAAAGGTAACGGTACAGCCCAACCTTTCGGCCGGTAGCATCGGTGGGACCCAAACGGTCTGCTACAGTGGCAACCCGAGCACTTTGGGCAACAGCTCATCCCCCTCCGGCGGAAACGGGAGCTACGCCTACCAATGGCAGTACTCGAACAATGGCAGCAGTGGCTGGAGCAATATCAGCGGGGGGACCTCGACAACCTACAACCCACCGGGAGGGCTCAATGCCTCAAGATGGTACCGCAGGCGGGTGATCTCCTGTGGGCAGACCAAGTACACGGGCAGCGTAAAGGTAACGGTACAGCCGAACCTATCGGCAGGCAGTATCAACGGAACCCAGACGGTATGCTATAATGGTAACCCGGGCCTTCTGAACACTACGGCCTCGGCCTCAGGGGGTAACGGGAGCTATGCCTACCAATGGCAGTACTCGGACAATGGCAGCAGCGGTTGGACGAATATCGGCAGCGGAGGGACATCGACAACGTACAATCCTCCCGGTGGGCTCAACATCTCAAGATGGTACCGCAGAAGGGCGATCTCCTGTGGCCAGACCAAGTACACGGGCAGCATCAAGGTAACGGTGACCGGACAGGTGCCTACCCCATCGACCCCCAGTATAACGAACAACTGTGGGAGCACGGTGCTCACCAGGGGCACCCCCCCGAGCGGTACCACCTGGTACTGGCAATCCAGCTCTGGAGGTACGAGCACCTCCAACTCAAACAGTACCATAACGATGACCAGTGGCACGACATACTACCTAAGGGGCAAATCCAACAGTGGCAACTGTTGGGGCCCAACAAGGACGGTAAGCTATACGGTAAACCAGCCCGGCACCTGGTACGCGGACACGGACGGGGACGGACAGGGGGACCCTGCCACATCGACCTCGGCCTGTGGTCAGCCCTCGGGATACGTGTCCAACAGTGCGGACCACGACGACAGTACAATAATGATCACCAACCTTGCCCCCCAGACCTATTACAGTGACATGGACGGGGACGGCCATGGGGACGGGAACAGTACCATCTATGCCAGTTTCATGCCCCTGGGCTATGCGACGAACAGCACGGACCCCTGCCCCGAGGAAGCAGGGGAGGGCAACGGCTGTCCCAGTTACAACATAGCCCCGAGCGACGAGAACTACGTCCGTACCAAGGTGTACCAGGACGAGAACGCGACCAAGACCATAGAGAACCTGTCCTACCACGACGGATTGGGCAGGCCGATGCAACAAGTGGCCGTAAGGGCCTCCGGAACGGGAATGGGATCGACATTGCCCAACACCGCCCCCGGATGGACCATGGACTGGTCGGCGGGAAGCGGAAGCACCCCCTTTTTCAACCAGAACGGTGCCACGGTGGAGAACAAGCGGATCTATGGCCCTGACCCCTTTGGAGGGACGTCCCTGATATGGGAATGTGGCAACGAGCCCGACAGCGGTTCCGATGGAGGTTGGAACACGGACTACTTCAACGTGGACAGGACAAAGACCTATAGGTACACCGTATGGGTGAGGCGCAACCACTCCCAGAACGGGAACACCTACCACGGCACACAGAACGTGGACAACCTAAGTGGTGGGGTCAACAACAACCCCTACTTCTGGTACGGGGACCTGCCCCAACTGGAGGAGTGGTACCTAATGGTCGGGATCGTGCACCCGTACACCCACGACAGTACGGACACCGGGGTCAGCGGGGTCTATGACATGCAGGGCAACAAGGTCATCGATGGGACGGAGTACAAATGGAGGAGCGATACGACCACCTCACGCTTTAGGAGCTACCTTTACTACAGTGCCAATGTGAACGTACGGCAGTACTTCTACGGCCCGATTCTCGAGGTGGTGGACGGGAGCGAGCGGCCCCTCTCGGAGCTGTTCAATGCCAACGATGCCAGGGACATCGTCACCCATGTGGGCTATGACCAATACGGCAGGCAGGACAGAGAGTGGATGCCCTATGTACCGGGGATCGGCAACCTGGGCAGCCATAGGACGGGTGATATAGAAAGTACAACAAAGGCCTACCATATGGCCAGGTACGCCGATGACTTTGTGGGGATGACCACATCGGAGGCCAATCCCTACAGTGAGACTGAGTTCGAGGCCTCGCCTCTGAACAGGCCATTGAGACAGGCGGCCCCTGGCAAGGACTGGAAGCTGGGCAGCGGCCATGAGATCAAGTTCGACTATAAAACAAATACCGCTAATGAAGTCCCTTATTTTGAGGTGAGCTTTACCTCTGGTAATACAGAGCTACCTAATCTAGTATCAGGTAACTTCTATCCAGCTAACGACTTGTATAAGACCATCACCAAGGATGAGAACTGGACCAGTGGTACGGACTATACCACAGAAGAGTTCACGGACAAACAAGGGCGCGTGGTACTCAAGCGGACCTATAATGGTACGGCGCACGACACCTATTACATATACGATGACTTTGGGAACCTCACCTATGTGCTGCCGCCCAAAGTCGGCACCGCCGACGGGGTATCATCAACCGAGCTCAACGAGCTCTGTTATCAGTACATCTACGATCATCGTAACCGCTTGGTGGAGAAAAAGCTGCCGGGCAAGGGATGGGAATATATCGTATATAACAAACTGGACCAACCTATTTTGACCCAGGATGCCAATTTAAGGACAAATGACCAGTGGCTCTTTACCAAGTATGATGCCTTTGGCAGGGTGGCCTATACGGGGATGATAAACAGTGGTTCTTCGAGAAGCTCCCTTCAAACAGCTGCGGACGGTCATTCGGGGAATCTATGGGTCGGTCCGGGAAGTACTACCATTGATGGCAAATCCATAAGCTATGATAACGGGGGCTATCCCAATACGGGCTACAGTGGACTGCACATGGTCAACTATTACGACAACTATGTGGATACGGATGGGCTGAGTGTTCCAAGCACGGTATATGGCCAGGCCAAGGCCACCAACGTAAAGGGACTTCCGACAGTTGGGAAGGTACGGGTACTGAGCACGGACGACTGGATCACCACCCTAACAGGCTATGACATAAAGAGAAGACCCATCTATACAGCAAGCAAGAACAACTATTTAAATACCACGGACATTGTGGAGATGAGACTGGACTTTACGGGCAGGCCATTGGAGGCAAGGATCACCCATACCAAGGGAAGCAATGCGGCAATAGTAACGGAGGACAGCTTTGCCTATGACCACCAGGGAAGGCTGCTCACCCATAGGCAAAGCGTGGATGGCCAACCGCAAAAGACCTTGGTGGAGAACAGCTATGACCAATTGGGACAGTTGGCACAAAAGAAAACAGGCGGTGGCCTGCAGCAGGTGGATTACAATTACAACGTAAGGGGATGGCTCAAGAACATCAACAATACGGCAAGTTTGGGCAATGACCTCTTTGCCTTTAAGGTAAACTATAACGAGCCAGAAGTATCAGGTATTGGAGTGGCAGAGCTGTTCAACGGAAATATAAGTGAGACACTCTGGAAAACGGCCAATGATGGTACCAAAAGGGCCAATGGGTATTTGTACGATGCATTGAACAGATTAAAGGTGACCCGTTTTACAGACAATATGTCCTCATATACGGGGCAATATAACTCGGCTTATTCCTATGACAAAAATGGAAACCTCTCGAGCCTTGTCAGGAACACTGATAATGGCAGTGGTTCGTCCCAACAAATCGATGCATTGGCATATAGCTATGACAGTGGCAATAAATTGTTATCGGTAACCGATAACAATGGTTCTGCCGAGGGGTTCAATGATGGGAATACCAGCGGGAATGATTATACGTACGACCAGAACGGAAACATGACATCGGATGCCAATAAGGGGATAACCAATATAAGTTACAACCATCTGAATCTACCAACAAGTGTGGGCATTAGTGGTGGTACGATTTCGTATATTTACGATGCCACAGGGGCAAAACAGAAAAAGACAGTGGGCAGTACCAATACGGAATATGCGGGCAACTATATCTATGAGAACGGGAACCTACAGTTCTTTTCCCATCCAGAGGGCTATGTGAACGCTGGAGGTCCAGGATATGACTATGTCTACCAATATAAGGACCATTTGGGGAACATACGACTGTCCTATACGGATAGCGATGGTAACTATGAGCAAATACTGAGCAGTGACTTTAATACTGGTTTTGATGGTTGGGAGGAAAATGGCTCGGTCAACTATTCATTGGATAACGGTAGACTGAAGGCCAATGTAAATTCGAGCTGGGAAGGTGTAAGGCGCCCTTTGGCAGGAGTGACCACTGTAGCGGGAGAAACACTTACCGTGAAAGTAGATTTTAATAAGGGCAATACCCAATCAAATGTTAGGTTGTACCTTCCAGAGTACAATTCCGGTGGGACACTGGTACGCTATAACGTACTCACCAGTAATTTGCAGACCGGATATGGGGAATATAGCTTAACGATGGTGGATACGGGCAATAGTATTGGTTACGTACGCATTGATAAGGATAATACCAACACGGGTACGGAGACATATTTTTATGTGGATTATGTAAGCTTAAGTTATGGGAACCTTGAAATCGTGGAGGAGAACAACTATTATCCTTTTGGGTTACAGCACAAAGGTTACAATAATGTCGTGAGTGCGAACGGGAACAGTGTAGCGCAGAAGTGGAAATTTCAAGGAGTGGAATTAGAGGAATCATTGGGTCTCAATCTTTATGAAATGGAGTTCAGGAATTATGATGTGGCTATTGGAAGGTTCATGTCCATTGATCCACTTACAGAAGAAAGGGATTGGTTGACACCTTATAATTTTGTTCAGAACAATCCAATTTTAAGAATTGACCCTTCAGGATTACTGGATGTTTATGGTTTAAACGCTAGTACTGGGGATATTGAATTCATAAAAGAAACGACCGATGATTTTGATACTCTTGTTGATTCAAATACCAATGAGATTATTTCTGCCGAAGTAGACAAAGGATTACTTTCCGATGGCTTGAATATAAAGAATAATGGTCTAGAAACTAAGAATGTTACAGGAGGATTAGGGTTGGCCTATGATATATCGCTTCATACTTCTACCGAAATCGGAGGTGTTGTTTATAATAGTGGTTCTGAAAAAATGCTGAATATCTTACCATATGGTGAAACCACATTAGAGAAAAACCAAAATGGAGAAGTAGTAGGAATGACAGCTGGCTTTTCCTTTAATATAGCACCTGAATGGACTTCCTCTGATGGTTCATTTACTGGTGTTCCACACCGCATAATACATACTCACCCTGGTCATCCTAATGCCGCTCCAAATGCAACTTGGTTAGGCATGCCTAAGCCTTCTGCCGCAGATCTCAATATAGCAGATGCCAATCATTTTTATAATGGCGAACTTCCTATGAGACAAGGTAAAATTGAGAGTAACGTATTTAATAATGTTAAATATGGAATTCTTGCGAGAAAAAATATGACTAAGAACGGGAGGACTTCTAATGCTTCAGTTTATTCGATTGGAGGAAAATGGAATCTATCAAAATCAAATGTAAATGATGTACTTAAGAGAAATTAGTTTGTTTGTCGTATTAATTTTAATCAGTAGTTGTGTTATTTCACAGGACAATAAATGTAATACTATTGAGAACGAAACAAATACATTGGTGAAAACCATAATTCAAAGGGATAATATAAGCAAGAGTCAATTTAATAAGAATGTCTATATCCATTGTTATTTGAAGTACTTAGATGAGTCTAATTTTATTGTTGAGATTTTTTTGAATGGGTATAACCCTACTCAAGCAGATTATGACTACAAAACTTTTGAAATAGAGGGTTTTCCATTTGTTTTAGTCAATGGATGTTTATCGGATGGGGAATTGAATCTTCAAAAAATGAATCAGTTTTTTGTTCCTGATTCAAAACATTGGAAAGTTCTAGTCCAAAAACAAGGAGAAGGGTATCGTTATTTTGAACTTAGGTCTATTCTCCCCCGCTAGCGCGAGTATCTTTTTGCTCGTGCCGTGCAGAGTAAGCAATAAGACCCCCCTGTACGAAGTTGCAAACTTCGTACTGTTTATTGTTTATTAAGGAACAAAGAGAATATCCATGGCAAGAGCTGTGGTTTTCTGTCTTTTGCAAACAAGTTTTATGCATAGGCTTTTTTGGCTGTTGCATCCCTAATGGCAAGGTCGAGAAATTTTAAGATCATGGCTTTATCTGATAATGTATCGAATTAGGACATGAAAAAAGTACGGTACCCTAAATGTTGTGTTCTATCTGTAAAAGTGGGTTTTAAAATAATATCCAAAGATATAAATGTAAATTTTGCAACAAAAGATTTTCAGGTAAAGTATACTTACAAGGCTTACAGCTCTAATACCAATGAATTGATCGAAAGCTTGTTAAAGGAAAGAGGTGGTATTAGAAGCGTTTCAAGAATTATAAAGATTTCAAAGAATACGGTATTGTCATGAATGCTTAAGATATTAAATACGCATTGAGGTTTAATGTATAATATTCCCATGGGATTGCATTCTTTGTTAAACCTTGGTGTTGATTTAAATAAAGTATTTTTTTGGGATTTACGTATATCTATACAGAGGATTTATTCTTTAGTTTCAGTTTAGATTCTAATACCCCAAGTCTTACCTTTAAACTTTGCGCATGGATCCTGTTTCGATTTTGTAGTGTGCCATCAGCTAAGCGTTTGGTAAAATCGAAATAGGGCGCACCCTACTTTTGGTTCTTTATTTCTACTTTTCTTTTTTCAAAGGTTGTTATCTCATTTTTACTTTGGATTACCCAGAAACCTAGATAAGCAACAAGCATACTTAAAATTAGGATAATCGATAAAACCAGAACCAATAACCATTTGGGAATAAGCTTTGCTAGTTTTAACTTTTGGTCGATTTCATTCAATGTTCGTTGGTTCTGTGATCGGACCCTCTCTTGGTCTCTGAGATGTTCCTTTAGGTGGTATTCCATATTTGAAGTATCCGCTTTCACTTTTACCTCATTTAGGTTTTTTGACAGACCCTCTAACTTCTCAATTGACTTTTGGAACCCATTGATTTCGTCCGTCAACAGTTCCATGATTTCATCCATTCTTTTCATAATGTTCTGTGTTTAAAATCCCATTCCTTGGTCAATAGCTCTTTTGACAATTCTTTTTAACACACTTTTTGCTAGAGCTGTGGCTATGTTGGCACTGAATTCAAGAGTCTTTCCAGCAAGTTTTATTGTAGATACTTTTGTTAAGCTCATACCCTTTGTAGCATTGTTTGAGATTTGAACAGCCAATTTTCCGCCCGACATGGAACGATGCACCTCACTTCCCTTTAAGTTGTGCCCTTTGTATTCAAATCGGAACCCCTGGAGCTTTTGTTGTTTGTTGATACTTGGAATTACCTTAATATCTTTTTCCTGCATTAGCATGATATAGACATCAAAGCTTCTCGGTCTTTCTTGCTCCATAACTTTTTCATGAATTTGTTTTATCTCATTTCTTATCTGTTTGATCTGGTCAAGTCTCTGGTGTTGGATGTCTCTAGCATTGGTCAGTCCCATTTCCCTGGCCACTTCATAGGCTTTCTGTTGGCTCCGTTTTCCTATAAAGCTGTCTTTGTATGCTTTTCCATCAAAACCTATCCTATTCACATATAGATGGATATGGGTATGTTCTTTGTTCCTATGCACAAAGGCAATGGCCTGTCTTTCTTTTAAGTCCATTGCCTTGATAAACTTTTTAGTGATTTCCTTTAGTTCTTGTTTGGACAGTTTCTTCCCATCTTCAATACTTGGGCTCAGCACAAAGCTTAAGGTATTTTTTTGTGTCCGTTGGTTCTGTGATTGGATGATTTTGAATTCTTCCGTTATCTCTTTTGGATTCTCACCAGCTAAATTTTGGCTATGGATTACCTCGACATCCTTTTCTTGGTTCCATCCATAGGAGATGGATGCCCTGGTATGTGATATGGATTTTCCCTTTCCTATCATTTGTTGAAATTGTATAAATGGTCTCTGATTTCATCGGCCAGTTCTTCTACTTCCTTGGAAAGTCTTGGGTTCCTTTTTTTGAACATATTGCTTATACGTTTAAAATTGTTCTTGTATTTGACCAACATGGAATAGTGTTCCAATTGTTCAGAGGTCAAGCGTTCGATGATGTTATGTCCAAAAGCGGTACTTCGGCAATATTCGGAAAGGGATAGTCCCGCTCTTTTGGCCTTTATCTTGAGCATCTTCTTTTCATAGATACTGCACCTGAACTGGATGAACTCCCTTTTCATTTTCCTTTTTTTCTTTTGCGACCAAGGGGAGAAAAAGCAAGATTGTCATGACAATGACACATCTTGAATTGCCCTTCTACTTCAAATTAGCCGTAAAACCAGATGAGAAGATGAAGTACTTCGATTTTAACTATGAAAAGTGATTTCTTTTGTAGGATATTCAAGAAATGGAAGGAATCGATATGATTTTAAAAAAGGGAATAAACTGAGTAGTGAGTAAAAGCTTACTATAAAACAAATACCAACATATGTGCCTATCTAATTTTTGATTTACGCTTATCTTTCCAAACACTACAAAAATCAAATAGATTCCTGCGCAGGTAAGTTCTGGGAAGATTTGGAGACCTATTGGAGTAAAATTAAAAACTGGATTCGATATCATTTTCTAATTTTTCTCTAAGAATTTGCATATCATCACATACTTTTTTCTCAAGAACTTTGGCATATAACTGCGTAGTAGTTAGCTTAGAATGACCTAACATTTTTGAAATTGTTTCAATAGGCACACCATTGGTCAGGGTTACAGTGGTCGCAAATGTATGTCTAGCCATATGGAAAGTTAAGTTCTTTTCAATTCCTGCAAGCATTGCAATTTCTTTTAAATAGGCGTTCATTTTCTGATTAGATATCATTGGAAACAGTGTGTCGTTTATCATTGAACGTTTGTCGTGCTTGTATCGTTCAATTATTATCAATGCTTTAGCAAGTAAAGGTATCTTCACCGAATTTCTGGTTTTTTGTCTTTGAGTAACTATCCAAATCGTCTTGTCCATACCGAGAACTAAACTTTTGTTTGTTAATAACATTAAGTCTATATAGCTGATTCCTGTATAGCAACTAAACACAAACAAATCCCTAACTATTCTCAGGCGTATGGATTTGATATTTAATTTCTCTATACACTCCAACTCTCTCGAAGTAAGGAACCCTCTGTTTGTCGGCAGTAACTTTTGTTTGAATTTGTGAAATGGGTCACGGTCAATCCATTCTAATTGATAAGCAAGAGTAATCATTCGGCGTAGTCTTTGAATGTGCTTCATCACTGCATTGTTACCTATTTTCTTTTGATAGTTTCTTGGTTTATGGTTACGAAGAAAGTTTTCAAAATCAAGAATGAATTTATAATCAAGATCAGCAAGTTCAATGTCTTCTACTTTGTATTTCTTTTTTATAAAAAGCAGAATATACCTTTGGCTTGTAAGATATAGCCTAGAAGTATTATTGTGGAGTTTGCTAAACATATTTGTGTTGTGGTAATCAATGATATTCCTCAAGGTATATCGCTCTAATTTATCATCACCAAGAAATTTTGATTTTATAGCTTGAGGCGTAATTTGCCTATCTTCAGTTCGTAATTCTTGATAGCATTGAAATAGATTAGAGTATACCTCGTCAAGATATTGATTAATTGTTCTGGCTTTTTCACTATTACCATTAACCCGCTGTTTTTTGGGGTTCCATTGTTGAATATCTACCCTTCTTTTGAGACTAATATTGAGTTTTTTTCTATCCACTGTTATTCTGGCGTATAGAGGTGCTTGATTATTTTTAATTCTTTTAGAGTATATCCAGAATAGAATAGAAAATGTGGAAGAAGTGCGCATAACGTTCATCTTTAAGTTAAACTTAGTTTAGACGAAAGTCAAATCACCTGTAAAGCTTTTATTTAACAGCTTTAAAACGAGTATCTTTAAAAAACGATAACATTTGGTTAAAAATGTTGACGATTTGTGAACTCAAATGAATGGTTTTAAATGATATCATTTAAAATCAAAAAAATGTAAAATACTGAATATCAATATATTTAAACATTTATAGGTTTCCTTTAAATGTTAAAAAGTGACCCCAGCAAGAATCGAACTTGCATCTAAAGTTTAGGAAACTTCTATTCTATCCATTGAACTACGGGGCCAATAAACAAGATGCTAAAAATAGTATTTTTGATAGAAAGCAATTCTATGTCTTAGCTATAAAATTTACTAATTATGAAGACTCATGGATATTCAGGAATACCATTAACAAAGAAGTTAGGAATCAAGGAGGGGGTTCTGTATTCAAGTACTAAACGCACCTAAGAATTATTTAGATTTTTTTATTTCCTTTCCTAAGGATGTCGAGATTAATACTACAAATAAACAAGTTGCCATAGATTTAGCTCATATCTTTTGCACTACACAAAGGGAATTAGAAATCTATTTTGTTATGGCCAAAAACAACCTAAAGAAAACAGGAATACTTTGGGTAAGTTGGCCCAAAAAGAGTTCTAAAATTAAAACTGAAATTGACAAGTTCAATATAATGAATTTTGGACTTGATTCGAGCCTTGTAGCTACAAAAGTAGCTGTCATTGATGCTGATTGGAGTGGGCATAAATTTGTTTATAGAACAAAAGACAGATAATATTTAATTCTTCAGTACCTTTAAATCAAATACTATAAACTTGGAAAAAGAGGTAAAAAATGTATTTGTAAGTGGGGCTATTACTCCAGATTTTATAGCCAATTCCATTGCCAAACATCAGTCCAAAACTACTATTGGTGCTCATGACATTTTTTTGGGGCAGGTACGTGCTGATGAAATTGAAGGTAAAAAAGTGGGAGCCATAGAATATACGGCTTATGAAAAAATGGCCAATCTAAAATTTCATGAGATTCGTGAAGCCACTTTCGATAAATTTGACCTCACTTGTATGCATATTTACCATAGCCTAGGTAAAGTTGAGGTAGGTGAAATATGTCTTTTTGTTTTTGTTTCTTCTCCTCATAGAAAAGAAGTTTTTGAGGCATTGCATCATGTGGTTGAGGAAATTAAAAAGGAAGTTCCTGTTTTTGGTAAAGAGTTGTTTGAAGATGATTCTTATCAATGGAAGGTAAATACATAGCAAATGGTAGATATTACGCAAAAACAAAACACTCATCGTACCGCAGTAGCACAAGCCATTGTAAAAGTAGGCTCACAAAATACTATTGATGCAATACAAAACAACACGGTCCCGAAAGGAAATGTCTTTGCCATGAGTAAAGCTGCCGGTTTTTTGGGTTTGAAGAAAACTCCAGAACTGTTGCCAGATTGCCATCCTTTACCTATTGAGTTTGCAGGAATAGATTATGAGATCGATGGGTTAAATATTATTATAAAAGTCACCGTAAAAACCTTTTACAAAACTGGGATAGAAGTAGAAGCCATGCATGGAGCAAGTGTAGTAGCCTTGAATATGTATGATATGCTGAAGCCAATTGATAAGGCGATTGAAATTCAAAATATTAAATTACTTAAAAAAAAGGGTGGGAAGTCGGATATTACTAATTAAGACATAATAAGTATAACAATAACTAAACAGTAGGCAAATGGGAAATCTAAGTAAATTTGAAAAGATTGGAATTGTGCTAGTTATACTAAGCTTATTAACAATAGTCCTTAAAACACTTAAAATTGAACAGACTATTAGCGAATATGGGAGTTACTTAGCAGCTATAGGAGCTGTGTTTTGGTATCGCGGTTGGGGCGAAAGAAAAAAAAGCAAAAAAGGAGAATAACTATCCATCTTAGCATATATAGATTATCAATTGTATCTATTGATTATTTTTTAAATTTCTTAGCATCTCTTTAGTAGTTTTCTCTAAATTAAACTCTGGTTTCCAGTTCCAGTCTTCTGAAGCTTTAGAATCGTCTATACTACTTGGCCAAGAATCGGCAATGGGTTGTCTAAAATCTGGTTCATAAGTAATTTCAAAATCTGGTATTTGCACTTTAATACTTGCTGCGATTTCTTCAGGTCCAAAACTCATGGCGCCCAAATTATAAGAAGACCTAATTTTTATAGAATTAGCATCTGCATCCATAATTGAAATAGTAGCTCTGATTGCATCATCCATAAACATCATGGGTAGTTTTGTTCCCTTAGAAAGGAAACACGTATATTTTTTTTCTTTGAGTGCTTTATGATAGATTTCAACGGCATAATCCGTAGTGCCACCACCTGGTAAGGTTTTCCAACTAATTAAACCAGGATAACGCACACTACGTATATCAACTCCAAACTTTTTATAATAATATTCGCACCAGCGTTCGCCAGATTGCTTACTAATCCCATAAACCGTACTCGGCTCCATTAAGGTATTTTGCGGAGTATTCTCCTTTGGAGTATTTGGTCCAAAAACAGCGATACTCGAGGGCCAAAATACTTTGGCAATCTTCTTTTCTTTGGCTAAGTTTAGAATATTGAACAAAGAATTCATATTCAAGTTCCATGCACGCATGGGAAATTTTTCTGCTGTAGCACTAAGCATGGCTGCCATTAAATATACTTCTTCAACCTCATAATGCATAACCACATCTTCAATAGAAGCATAATCTGTAGCGTCCAATAACTCAAAAGGACCAGATTTCATAAGACTTTCACTACCTTCACGAATATCACTAGCAATTACAGAATCTGCGCCATATTTTTCTCGCAAAGCTATAGTAAGTTCTGTTCCTATTTGTCCACACGCACCAATAATTAGAATCGATTTTTGCATTTAAAAAGAAGTTAATTCAATACGATGTAAATATAGCTTATCTTAAAATTTGTACTTTCGTTTTATGCAGAAATCGTTGATTTATTTTGTATCTCTAGTATTGGTTTTTAGCTGTAAGCAAGAGAAAACCCCTGAGATTTTAACTAATTCGAAAACTGAATTTGTATCATTTCAAAACACTCCAAAGACTCAAAAATTTAACCCTCGGTCTGAGGGTATACTAAGTGCATGGCCAGAATTTCAAGAAATGCAAGATAGCTTTGAAGTACTCTACCGGTCAGATAATAATGAAGACTTGGTATTGGCAATTAATGACTTATTAGAAAAAGAAAAAAACCTTAGAGAATCCACTTACCCTAAGGAGTTTGATAAAGCACAGGTTAAGAGCAGGCAAAAAGTATTACGCACTTTTCTTTTAAAAGTAAAGGCTAGTTTAGCCGAGAATACGGATGTAAATACTCCATTAAAGGAAATGTTAATCGCCAGAAATGCCTTTCGAAATCAATTTAATGTCGTTATTAATAATAAGTTGGACACAGAATTAATTTTAGATGAAAGTTAGATTATTTAGTATTGTTTTAATGCTCTGGAATGTGGTTCTTTTTTCTCAAAAGTCTGATAAGGAAACAATAAATAGTGTTTTGGATGCTTGGCACAATGCTGCTGCTGAAGCAGATTTCGATGCTTATTTTGATAAAATGACCCAAAATGGTGTTTTTTTAGGTACAGATGCTACAGAAAATTGGCAAAATCAAGAATTTCGAAATTATTCAAAACCATTCTTTGATGGTGGAAAAGCTTGGAGTTTTAGTGCTGTAGAACGGAATATATATTTAAATGAAGAAAAGAATTTTGCTTGGTTTGATGAATTGTTAGATACCCAAATGGAACTTTGTAGGGGTTCCGGAGTATTACAAAAAGTTAATGGGGAATGGAAAATTGCCCATTATGTATTATCAATTGCTGTGCCTAACGAGAATGTATCAGCTTTAGTAGCTTTAAAAAAAGACTCAGATAGTTTGTTGATAAAGAAACTTAAAGAACAGGATTAAGTTATTTAGTCTCCGAAATCGAAAATTTGGGTGCAGATTGCCACAATACATTTACTATCATCCATTTTCCATCTTCTTTCATTAAACTCAAATAATCTATACCCCATACAGCTGTTACTTTTGCACTTGCAGTTTTGTCAGACACTTCAAAAATTACAACCTCTTTAGGTGAATTTTCATCTGTTTGATTACCACTTGCATTCCATCTTTTCGCTAGGCTAACAAGTTTATCAAAAGGCATTTCTAGTTGTTCAGAATAAATTTTGTCATCATCTTTAAAATAGAAACCTGTCTTACGAACACTTTTGTGAACACTTCTATAAGCTAAAGTGGTATCTGCCTTATAAAATGTATTTATATAGTCTAAACATGCCGCTTTTACACTAGAAATTTCGCTCTCGGAGTTTTGAGCTGTTATGGAAGTCATAGCCAATAGAAATGGCAAAATAAGTATTACTTTTTTCATGACGTTTGTTTTGATAGAAATTAAAGATACTCCAAGATATTTTTGAAATTTAAAAATAGATGTTAAACTTTAAATATCAACATGTTGTATAAAAAAAGAGGCTATTCTGCCTCTTTTTTATGTTTAATAATAATGTGTTCTATTCCTCGGTTTTTGGAACTGCTTTTCTTGATTCCAACGCTTGCTTGCTTAAACTTGCCAAATTAAAATTTGGATCAATTTTTAATGCTTCGTCCATGTAAACAATGGCAGCATCTATATCTTCTTTGTCTTTGTTAAACTGCATTAGGCCCTTTAAGTGTGTAAAAGCAGCTTTTAATGGAACTTCATACGGTTGTTGACGCTCATAAAAAGCATATTTCATATCATCTTTAGAATTTGCCAATCCGTATTCTATATTTGTTCCTGCACCATCATTATCACCTATCTGAATTTTTAGATCTGCCAATTCATAAGCTATATAGGGTGTTGGGTTGCGTTTAAACATACTTTCAAAATGTACAATAGCTCTTTGGGGTTGGTTTAAAGCCTTTAATGTAACAGCCTTTACTTGTACAGCCAAATCAGAATCATTAGGATTACTCTCAATACCTATTGTATTTAAAGCTTGTAGGTTCTGGTTATTTTTCATGTAAACAAACGCGAGGGTGTCTCTACGTTGTTGCGACGGAGCTATCACATTTAGATGCGTTAAAGCGTTTATAACACCATTAACATCACCTTGAGATTTCATTTCCTTATAAAATGCTTCGTAATGAGATTGTAAATCACTTTTTGATTGTGCGTTGCTTATAAAAACAGCAAACAATGCTAACACTAGAAGAGTTTTTTTCATTTTTTTTCTTTTATAGTGCGGCAAAACTATAAAAATATTGTCTAATAGCCTGTTAAAGAAAAGCATATGTTTTAAAACAAGAAAAGATGCCATTTGGTATCTTTTTCATTAGCAACTCTGATTTTTTCTATATAGCCATGTATGTAACATCTTTATTGGCATATTCTCTTAATAATCTGGCGTAAAAGGCTAAGCTCTTTACATCTTTTTCTAAACAAGAGCGTAGTAAATTACATATACTTTTAAATGAGAGATTCATGGGTATTGTTGCAATCGCAGTATTTATTTTGGTATGTTTGTAATCACTGTCATTAATTACAACATCCATCTTAATCCGGTTTCTGCGATAATCAATACAAATATCTACAGCATTATAATATTTTTTTAAGATTGCTTTATGAAGCTCGCGAGATTTCTTTTTTGAAGAGCAACTATTTAATATAAGCCTTTCTGTCTCTAGTAAAATTTTTGTTCCCAATCTTGAATTTTCCATAGCTATACTTTTTTTGATATCATAAAGGTATTAAGTAAAACGTAAGTAATTGAAAATCAGTTTTATAATTAACTTAAAATAATCTTAATTGTTGTCAAATAGTAGTTTTTCCTAGTGAACTACTAGATTATAGGGGTGTAGAGAAAATTTGATTTATTAAGAAAATTCTTACTAATAATTATTTTTTTAAAAGTCTTTGTTGATGAGACTGTAAATTCTGGAAGAGCGAGACCTCTTTTTAAGGCTTCATTAGTATAATATTCTCTTTTTGTTGGATGCTGCGGATACACTCCATTAAAAATAGTGTTCCAATATTCTTTTTCTACGATAGTCTTAATCATATGAATACAATCGCTTGCATGAATAAGATTAACCAATGCTTCTCCGTTTTTTAAGCCTTTTTTTCCAGAAAGCTTTGTAATAGGGTGTCTATCTTCGCCAATGAGCCCTCCAAATCTTATAACAGCAGTACTAAAAGTTTTGTTTTGTAATAAAAGTTGTTCGCATTGGAGTAATTGTTTTCCTGAATCTGTTTCTGGCTTTGGTATAGAATCTTCTGTGACATTACCTTCTAAATTCCCATAAACAGAAGTGCTACTTACAAAGACAATATTCTTAATAGTTGTTTTTTCTATTTCTGTTAATAGGAGTTTAATTTTAGCGCTATAACTACTTTTTTTATTTTCTCTTAACCTTGGTGGAATATTTACAATTAGAATATGTAATTCTGATAAAAAACTTTCTATGTCTCCTTCTATTTTATCCTCGTTAAGCTCTGCTTTGTAAGAGTCAATACCAGCAAGTTTAAGCGTTTTTAATTTTGAAGTTGAAGTAGTTGTTCCCTTCACGCGGTATCCAGATTTTAGTAAATCTTCTGCTAGTGGAAAACCTAACCATCCGCAACCAATAATACCTATTGTTTTACTCAAATTTTAGGGTTTTTGTGACTAAAATAGCGTCGTTTAAAACAAAAGGCATTGGAATGCTATTCCTAGGTCTTTCTGGAACGGAAAATTGTTTATTCGTTAATAAATCATTAGAGGCTTCAAAGAAAGTTAATTCCAAAGTCTCCTCTTTGGGGATACTGAGCTCTATCTCTGTAAAATCGTTATTAGAAATATAGTGCGTAATAAGTTTGCCGTACCTTCTATTTTTTAAGTAGTATTCTGATAGTCTAATATTATTTACTTTGGCACTATTAAGATTAATTGTATTCGTAAAAACTTCTAGTCTATTAACATCGCGTTGTGGAGTTATACAAAGTGAAATTAATCGTTCTAATCCTACAATAGAATCGTGGACTATATCGATTCTTGGAGGTAAAATTGATTTTGGCTCTGTTTCTGCAACATAAGTAAAGCTAGTACTGTATTTACTACTTAAAATATTAGAATCTTCATTAGCTACTGGTTTTTTCTTATCTCCAAAAAACTGACCGTTCCAGCCAATAGTTCTATTGTCATAGGTCGCCCATTTCGCAGTATTTTTATCAGCGTCATAGACATACAAAAGACTACTTGGTTTTGGTTTATCTTCTGAAAATTCTGAATTTAAATGTGCAGAAATGCCAAAAATAACAAATAATAAAAAACATAAAATAGTTAATCTAACCGGTGCCTTTATTTGTCTTAAAAGAGGTAAGACAATAAAATAAATTAAAGTCACAAAAACAGTAGCCGCCGTCATCATTTTTAACCCTAGACCTACAGGAAACATTTTAACAAAAGGGGCATGTATAAAAATTCCTGGTAGAGCCAAAAATAATAATACCAATGCATTGGGCTTTTCTTGATTAATACAAACCAAAAAAGCGGCCAATAGACCAAATACTGGAACAATAAAAAAGCTTGCACCTTCTAGGTAAAATGCAACGAGACCACAAATAACTAACCAAATAAAAATAGGGGCAACCAATAGATTAGGTGTAGTTGTTTTTTTGAATCTATTATAAATAAAAAAACATACGCCCAATGCCAAAAATGTCATTTGTAGAATATAAATATGTCCATTATAGGTAAACCCATGTAGCATATCTTTATAATCAGGGTACCACCATTTTAGAGATGGCCAACTTATATATCCTAAAAACCCATTTACGATTAAGACTAGAAGCAGAGGAACAAACCCTAGTAGCATTGGTTTTATTTGTAGTACATTCTTTCTAAAACCTAGAATCAATAGTCCGGCAAAAACTAAAATTCCTATTGCGAACATGGGCCAAATCCATTCAAAAGGGTATGAGATTAATCTGAAAAATGGAACATTAAAATAGATGTAATCGTCTAGACTTTTTAAATCATTCAAATCTGTTACGCTAAAATGATTTAATAACGGCATTAAATAACTGCCTTGATGTGCCAGAGAATTTCTATCTAATCTATCATAATTATCGAGTGCGGTATGGTAATCATAATGGTCATCTATGAATGCAAAATTAAAACCATCAATATCACCATCTTCTCTAAAGACAGTTAAGTCTGTATCATTAGGTAACATTTTATAAATACTATATGCTAAAGAATTTGCAACAGGATATTCAGGATTTGCTTTGGTGAATTCTTTAATTAATTTACCATTACCCCTATTGGTTTCAATTAGCATGTAGCTTGGACCTCCGCTACCACGAGCTTCAAAATTTAATACTAAGCCTACATCTCTTGCCCAAGGATGGTTATTCACAAATAAATCCGCACCATTTAAACCTAATTCTTCAGCATCTGTAATTAAAATAATGATATCATTTTTTGGAGACTTATTTTCTTCTAAAAATGCTCTAATTCCTTCTAAAATTGTTGCAACGCCGCTGGCGGCATCACTTGCGCCAAAGGATGAATGTGGATTACTATCATAATGCGACATAAGCATTAAAGCTTTGCCATTTTCTGTTCCTTTAATTCTAGCTAATATATTGGTGGCTTTACTTAGATTACCCCAGTCTCCAGCGGTGTAACCTTCTTGGGTTATAGTCTGTAAGCCCATGTTCTTAAGTTCGCCAATTATATAGGTTAATGCGTTTGAATGTCCATTAAACCCAACTGCATGTGGTTGTACGGATAATTGTTTTACATGAGTTAATGCATTTTTAGTAGAAAAAATGGTTTTGCTTGTAGTTGCTTCAACTTTATTGGAAGGCATTAGTGATTTAAAACTGTAGTAAACAGCTAAGGCAAGAAGCAGTAAGGCTATTATTCTCGTAAATTTCATAATTGGTATTAGTTGGTTTATAAATGTATAAAAATTAGTGGGCTTAAAGCATTTGAACGGAAAAATTCATGTAAATAACTAAAAATCACTAACTTTAGTAATCAACTAAAAATGTGAATGTTATGGCAATCAAGAGTTTTCAAGGAGCAAGAGCAAAGTCGACAGGGAAGAAAGATTATGATGCGCCAATTTTAGTTTCGGACTATATGTCTAAAAAGTTGGTAACTTTTTCACCAGAACAATCTATACTAGAAGTAATGGAAGCCTTTGCCAAACACCATATTTCTGGTGGTCCAGTGATGGATAACAATGGCTTTTTAGTGGGTATTATCTCTGAGGCAGATTGTATGAAGCAAATTTCAGAAAGTCGTTATTTTAATCAGCCCATATTAGATAAAAGGGTAGAGCGTTTTATGACCAAGAATGTAGAAACCATTCCTCATGACATGAGTATATTTGATGCTGCTGGTGTTTTTGACAGACATAACAGGAGAAGACTGCCTGTAATGAAAAGTGGAATTCTAGTAGGACAAATTAGTCGTAAAGATGTAGTGATTGCTGCACTTAAGCTTAGTGGACAAAACTGGAAGTAGCCTACTCTCTTTTTACAACCATATAATAATCATTATCTAAAGGAAGATACCCTAAATCATAAACAAAAAAATAGGTACTTCCTTTTTTTGTAGTGTATTGATTGGTGATGTATTCAAAATCAAAACCCTTATCCATTAATCTAGTTTTGGTTGTTCTGGTTTTACCATCCTTTAACTCAAAACTATCTAGAATACGGTAGTTTTTACGTAATCTGTTATTGATATTACGAACGAGGTTCTTACTATCTTTATTGATATTGTTATTGTAGGCATTACGGCAATAGTCCGAACAGAATTTCTTATCTGCTCGTCCCTTAATTTCAGTACCGCATTCCAAACACTTTTTCATTAATTCTGCTATTTTTTGTAATTGAAGACGATTTCACTTTTAGTACTATCGTCATTCCCTATTAATCCATAAATGTTGATTTCATTCTGGCTTACATTTTCAAAAGTAAAGCCATCAAAATATACACGGTTACCTTCAGCCTTTATGAACTTAAATTGTTGTACTTCTTTTTTGTCTTCCCAGCCATGTAAATCGTTGTCAAAATGCTTTAATTCAAAAATAAGGCTGCTGTTAAGTTCACGAATATGACCTATTTCATAAAAATTTACTTTGTTATCAATCATATGCCGAAAGACGAACATCATAGAACCGCCAGCTTCAGGACTCCAAATTTCTTCTGTAATGCCACCAAAAGCTTCACCTTTCCAATGCCCTTCCATAAAAGCGACTAATTCTATATTGGCATTTGGTGACTTTTGCTCTTCTTCTAATTGGAGCGTGTTTTGAGCAGTAATAAATGTGAAGTTAATTACTACTAAAAAAAATAAAATTCTCATGTTTTAGTTCTTTTAAAGAAAGACGAAACCGCAGAAATCTATTGAACTTATTCCACAACAATATCGTATTTTTTTAATAACCCTAATAATCCATGTTTACTAAACTTGGCCTTTTTAAGTGAATTACGTTCCGGATTAATGATAAAATTATGTGCTTCACCAAAATTGGTCTTATCTAAAATAGTACCATCAAAAATTGCTTTTTCAAGATTGGAACCAGAAAAAATTGCTCCTGTTAAATCCGTTTCGGTAAAATCTGTTTCCAATAGCGTGCAATCCTTAAACACAGTATTTTTAATTTTCAATTGAAAAAAAGAAGCAAAGTCCATCTGGCAGTTATGAAATTGGAAGGATAATAAAGAATCATTTAAATCCTCGAACCGTAATCCCAAAAGTTTACATTCTCTAAATGTGATAGTATTAAAAATGCTATGTTTAATATTTGTATTACTTAAATCACAAGCTAAAAATTCGCACTCCATGAAATGCTGGTTATCTAAAAACCCATTTTGAAATTTACATCTCTCAAAAGTACATTCTTCATATTCCGCTCTTTTTAACGGTGTAGAAGTAAAATCCTCACCTTTAAAGTGTTGTTCCGTGATAAATGGTTTGTCCATTAATCTTCATTTAAGAGTAAAGCAGGGAGATTTAGTGATTTGAACATAGAATTATATGATTCCATTTTTTTTCCTACAATTTCATTTTTTTCACTTTTGTAGACATTCCAATCCTCTAATAAGTCTATAAGTCTTTCTTTGGCCCCTTGTGTAACTTTAGGTTCGGCTACGTCTACAAAACCTTTAAGGTGTAACAAATCTGCATTAAGTTGGTTATTAAAGTTAATCACATCTTGAAATGTCTTTTGTTTGGGTTGAATTAAGTTTTCCTCCCATGTAGTAATTCTCTTCTCAATGCCTTTCCCCTTTTCAATTAACTCTTGAGCTTGCTCATTATCCTTTAAAAGTTTTTGATAGTTTGCTAATTGAGATTTTGCAGAACGCATTTGGTTTACCGCCTTGTGTATTTCTTCAACTGTAGCATCAATAGTTTGCAATATGGTTTGCTGTTCGCCATAATCAGATGTAGTTCCTGCTATAGATGGATTAGCTAAAATTGTTGCAGTTGTTTCAACTACTTTGTCCTCTAAAGTTATTCTTAGTTTATATTCTCCTGGTCCTACACGATGCCCTGCCGAATTACCAAAAACAAAAACTTTCTCAATACTTGGAAGTTGTGCTGTTCTAAAATCCCATGTAAAACGATTGTAGCCTTTCTTAGAAGGTAGTACGGCTGGTTTTGATGGTCCTCCAGGCCATGATTTAAAGTCTTTAGGTTTTTGATTAGTATAACTACGGATTACTTTACCGCCTTGAAGAACTTCTAATTTTAATTCTGTAGAATCTAATTTTTTAGGAAGGTAATAATCTACCGTTACTCCAGATTTTGGATTTTGTCCTAATCCTGGAACTGGCTTATCTTGACTGCCGCCAAAAATTCTATATGCTGGTTTTGGTTGTACGATACTAAGTTTTTCTGAAGGGATTAAGCTATTTTGAATTGCCCCAACATCATCTAATATCCAAAAGGAACGTCCTGCTGTAGCTACAACTAAATCATTATCCTGTATAGTTAAGTCATTGATAGGAACTATTGGAAGGTTTAACTGAAACTTTTGCCAGTTTTGACCATCATCTAAAGAAATATATAAGCCAGTTTCTGTGCCGGCATATAACAAGCCTTTTTGCTTTTTATCTGCTCTAACTACCCGGGCAAAAGTATGTTTATCTGTAATACCATTGGTAATTTTACTCCAAGTTTGCCCATAGTCCGATGTTTTAAAGATGTAGGGTTTTAAGTCCATCGACTTGTAACGCATTACAGTTACATATGCTCCTGCAGGATTATGTGGTGAAACCTCAATACTATTTATGATTCCGTTACCAATATTTGGTGGAGTAATATTCTCCCAATTAGCACCGCTATCCTTTGTAATATGTAGTAAACCATCATCACTACCGGCATATAAAACACCTTTCTCATGAGTAGACTCCGTTAAATACATTAAAGTGTTGTAGTTCTCCCCACCTGCGGCTTCATTGGTAAAAGGTCCGCCACCAGGACCTTGTTTATCTTTTTCGTTTCTGGTTAAATCTGGACTAATAACATCCCAGCTTTGCCCCCCATTTGTAGTCTTAAATACAACATTACCTGCATGGTAAATAGTGTTTCTGTTATGTGGAGAGCTAATTATTGGAGCATTCCAGTTATAACGGAATTTAAAATCTTTAGGAATTTTCCCCAAACCAAGCTCTGGATATTCTTTAATTGGTTTTCCTTCTCGGGAAGCTTTTACCCATTTTTCGATAATCCCTTGGTAACAACCACCATAAACCACGTCGGGATTATCTGGATCAAAGGCTAAGTAAGCACTTTCGCAACCTGCAACGGAATACCAATCTTTCCAATCTATTCCTGCATCATTGGTTCTACTGGCTATTGCTATGGCCGAATTATCTTGTTGACCTCCATAAACGTTATAAGGAACCAAATTATCAGTAATTACACGATAGAATTGTGAAGTAGCTTGATTTTGTTGACTGCTCCAACTTTTGCCTCCATTGTTAGAAATGTTTGCTCCACCATCATTGGAATTAATCATCTTAGAATTATCATTTGGATTAATCCATAGGTGATGATTATCACCATGTGGAGTAGGTAAGGGTTTAAAAGACCTGCCTCCATCAATAGACTTAGTAACTGGAGCATTTAAGACATAAACCACATTTTCATCTTGAGGGTCAGCGAAAATCTCCATATAATACCAAGAACGAGCAATGTTTATGCGGTCTTTATTTATTTGTTTCCATTTCTTGCCTGCATCATCACTTCTGTAGACTCCACCTTTTGTGCCTTCCGCTTCAATTACTGCAAATACTAATTCTGAATTCGCTCTAGACACAGAAATACCAGCTTTACCAAATGCTTCTGGGAGTCCTTCTTTAAGTTGATTCCACGTAGTTCCACCATCTGTAGATTTATAAATACCAGAAGAAGCACCACCGGATTCCATTAGCCATGGGTAGCGTCTATGTTGCCACATTGCAGCATAGAGAATTAAAGGATTATTCATATCCATTGATAAGGAAGAGGCTCCAGTATTTTCATCTACAAAGAGCACGCGTTCCCAGCTAGCACCGCCATTAGTAGAACGATAAATGCCTCTTTGTTCAGAAGGACCATACTGTGCGCCTTGGGCGGCTATAAATAATATATCTGGATTATTTGGGTCAATGATAACGTCAGAAATATGGCGGGTTTCATGCAAACCAATATGTTTCCATGTTTTTCCGGCATCCGTGGATTTGTATACCCCGTCTCCCATGGAAGTCATTACGCCACGTGCAGCATGTTCTCCCATCCCAACAACAACAATATTTGGATTGCTTTCAGAAACGGCGATAGCCCCAACCGTACCCGTATTTAATTGGCCGTCGGAAATGTTTTTCCATGTGATACCATCATCTGTGGTTTTATAAATTCCACCACCAACAGCACCCATATAGTAGGTCATGGGCTGTCTAACTACTCCAGTTGAAGTAACACTACGCCCACCTCGAAAAGGACCTATGTTGCGCCATTTAAGTCCAGAATACAAAGAATCATTTAAGACTATGCTTGGTATTGAATTTTTCTTTTTTCGTCTTTGACTAGTAAGGTTTAGAGGAATAACTAATGCTATTACCAGAAGTAATTTTAGAATTTTCATTTGGTGGGTTATTTGCACCAAGAAAGATACTAAATCAAAACCAAAAGTGTGTAAGGAGAAAATTACTCGGTTAAAAGTCTAAATTTCACATTTACAGTAGACTCTACTTTTATTTGCTCAAAACCTATGTCAAGAGGCTCTGGAGCTCCTGCATCCTCCATAGACATAGCTTTCATCTGCATTCTAGGTTGGTTGTATCTCGGATAATAAGGTTGTGAATTGTCCACAATATGTATGGCCATACCCACCTTCTGCTCTAAAGGTTTTGTTAGCGCATCTGCTTTGAGCTTAGCTTTCTTAACAGCTCTGGATTTTAAGGTAAGCTCTAACTCATCCATTTTAGAATATTCCGTTTTTTCTAAATAGGTGTTAGCTATATCAATATTTTCCAAAGCCGCCATTACTTTTCCAGCGGTTAAGCCATCATAGACCAACAAAGAGTATTGTTTGCTTTTTAGCACTTCTTTAGAGCGTAAAAAGTATTTTTTATAGTTGCTAGCCAAATCTTTAATGGTCAATTGTTTGTCAATATCAATACCCAGGTTTTTTAAGCTTTGAGCCATTTTATTCTCTTGCTCTTCAACAGATTTTCTTCCTTTAGAGTCTTTTTCTTTTATGGTAATGCTTAAATATATTTTATCCGGACTTACCAAAGTGTCCACCCTAGCTGAGGTTTCTAAATAGGGAGTGTCTAAAAAGTTTTTTGATTGTGCCATTATGGGTAATGTTAGAATAATAGTTAATACAAGAAGAAGTATTTTTTTCATGACAATAAATTTAACTGAAAGGTAGTAAATCTGGTTCTAAGAATTTTGTTTTGGCTAGCGAAGATTCATATATCAAACCCATAATGTGCAGCCGTTAACTCTTTAAAATTATGTTTTAATCTTTGTTCTTCCTGTATACAGATGTAAATCTTTTGGGAGCCTTCAACTATTCAACCACTTTTTAAAATCACTAGTCTTTGGCCTACTCACAATAAATTCTTGATCTCTTGGATTGATTATGGATAATTTAGCTCGATGATTGAAGTATGGATTTATTTTTAAGATAGCCTTTTTAGAAACCAATTGCCCACGATTTATTTTATAGAATTGATTATGTTCTAGTGTGTTGAATAATTCGTCTATAGACTCATCAATAATATAGCGCTTACAAGATGTTATCCCAAAAGTGATGCTTTCCTGTGAATAGAAATACAAAAAGTCTTCGACTTTTACCTGTACAAAGCCACTTCCTTCTTTAACTAGTATACCTTCTCTTTTGGTGTTTCCTTGTAAGCTGCCAAGTAACTTTTGTAATACATTAGGTGTTACGATACTGGAATTTTTACTCTTGGAAAATTTGGTTAAGGCACCGTTCAAATCCTCTTTTTGTATAGGTTTTAGTAAATAGTCTACGCTATTCACCTTAAAGGCTTGTATAGCATATTGGTCAAACGCAGTGGTGAAGATTATGGGTGCTTCAATCTCTATTTTTTGGAAAATTTCAAAACTTAACCCGTCCGCAAGTTGTATGTCCATAAACACCAAATCTGGAGTGTTGTTTTTATTAAACCAAAGAATAGCATCCTCAACCGTATCTATTATTTCGAGTAAGGTGTACTCAAAACCACATGTTTTTAACATACTTTGTAGTTGATTGGCTGCGCGTGATTCATCTTCAATTATAAGTACCTCCATATTAATTATTTTGGTCAGTAACTTTTAGTAATGGAACAGAAACCCTAAAATTAGCACCATCATTTTCTATCTTAATAGATTTTCCTGATATTAAACGGTATCGTTTTTCAATGTTTTTTAGACCAACTTTGGTTGATGGTAATTGGGTAGATTTTGGTTGGATTTTGTTAGAAACAATCAAGAAATTATTTTCAATATCAATGTTTATAACCAATGGTTTCGCTTTAGAAATCACATTATGTTTTATTGCATTTTCTAATAGTAGCTGCAAACTCATAGGTACAATCATTAAGTCCAATGAGTTTTTAGGAATGCTCCAGTTGGTTTTAAGGTTTTCTCCAAACCTTTCGGATTGTATGTGTATGTATGATTGTGCAAATTTTAGTTCTTCTCGTAAAGGGGTGAGATTAGCATTGCCAGACTCTAATATAAAACGATATACATTGGAGAGCTTGTCCACAAATTCCTTAGCATCTTCTTTTGGGTTTTGATCTATAATGTCCCTTAGTGTATTGAGTGTGTTGAATAGAAAATGTGGTTGTGCTTGGTTTCGTAAGGTGTCCAATTCTGCCTGGACCATGACTTGTTTGGCCTGTTCTTTTTCTATGATGGATTTTTTCAACCTTATATAATAGTAAATGGCTTCATATATGGCCATAGTCATAGTGCTGATGATAATTACAGGTAATAATATTAGGGAAGAACTCTGCGCATTATAATTCTTACTAAAAATGAACGAAAGAAATTTATTACCTATAAAATCTACTAACAATACTGTACTTATTATTGCAATAGATAATAACACCAATCTTTTGCCTACGTCACTAAAACTTGGATATTTTATACGTAAAAGGATAATGACTTTTCTTATAATAAACCAATTGCAAATGGTAAAAAATAAGGATACACTCCAACTAATAATTGCTTCTGCTAAGGGAAAACGAAAGAACGATTTACTAAAAAGATAATCTGTAATAAAACTAAGAATAATGATTCCTACAAAGGCGAACCAAAAATCATTGAAGCCTAGATATTTAATTCGTTTTTCTTTATTACCAAACATTTACTTTTATTATAGTTGAATTAATGCCATTCCTTGTTTTGCTTGATAAAAGGTAAAAGCAATCCAAGAAGCGTAAAGTATCCCAAAGATAGTAACTGCAATTAGTTGCGTTCTTACGTTGTTATTCCATTTTTTGGATGCCCATAGGGCAAACAAGGGTATTAGTTGTATACTGTGCAATCCAAAAAAGTGTGCTATTCTTAAATCTCCAGCAATAGTGCTCCAATTTACCAAAGGGAGACCAGCTCCTCCATCTGCTACACCAACATTGTGCCCCATTTGACTTATCATTTGGCCACCTACCCAGCTGCCGAACACTACAATTATCCAACCTAATAGTATGGCCCATTGGATAGACTTTGTGGTATTTAATTTTAAACGTATGGTTTCAACGATAAAAACTACCATTATGAAAACATTTATAGCGATTAAAATTCCCATAGAACCAAAAAGGATTCCATCAAAAGGAGAAGACATATTGTAATGTGATTGTACTCCTCTCGCTGCTTGGTAGAGAACAATTACAATCTCTAAGAATAATGTTATAGCGACAATATTGGTAATTATGTTTTTCTTTCTTCTTGAAAAAGGATACAACGTTGTAAGAAACCCTAGTGTTAGAATATAGATGCCACCAGAGATGGAAAATTTTAAAGGTTTTATCCAAACATTAACACCCATAAGGGTTCTTTCGTCCAAGGTTAAACCGATTAAACATCCTATAGTAAATATAAAATGAATGATGACTACCCAATAAAGAATTGGACTAGATTGTTTTACGATATTTAATATTTGATTTATAGTTTTCATTTTTGATTTTGTTTAATGGTTTTTATAATCATAAAGGCTAAAAACCCTATAGGACCTAACATAAATGTTGCAAACAAACAGGGAGCCATTAGTAATTGATGAATTTTTAATTCTTTGTTTTGATTTAACATCCACATGCCCACCAATAGATCAAAGGCCAAATAGTGAACCCATCCCGCTAGTACGGAATTCTCCTCTGTAAATAGTGCCATAACTGATGATAAACTGCCAAAATCCATTCCTCCACCTATTTGTATCGCTAGAAAAATGTAAATAGCATAAACTAATGAAAGTAGTATTGGGATTACTTTGTAATCGATTAGAAAACGAGTGACTTTCCACTTGGGTAGAAAAATCATGAGAAGCCACATCGGCATAGCGGCTAGGTTAGTTAAGGAAAATACTTCTGAAGGTGACATACATTGGTTTTTAAGGTTGATGAATTCTAATTCAAATATGTAACTGTTTGATAGAAAATAGAATGACTTTAGGCTGAATCATCGTTAAAGAACATTGAATTGTATATAGTTCCCATAATAAGGGGGGTCATACATAATTTTAAACGACTACAAACATTTACAAATGAAAATAAATACTTCCTAACCGAATCCTCTGTTATCTCAGTTTTAAGTTTGCCCTGTCGAAACATAAGAACTCGATAGTATTAACTGTTAACCATAAAAATTAGAAAGATGAACGCATTAAAAAACAAAGTACAGTTGATTGGTAATCTTGGGCAAGATCCAGAAATCGTAAACATGGAAAATGGCAATAAGTTGGCCAAATTCTCTATTGCAACTAGTGAAAGCTATAAAAATGCAAAGGGAGAAAAAACAGAAGATGTACAATGGCATAATATTGTAGCCTGGGGTAAAACAGCAGAAATTGTAGAAAACTACCTAGCAAAAGGCAAACAAGTTGCTGTAGAAGGAAAGCTAACTCACAGGTCATATGAAACCAAAGAGGGTGAGAAAAGATACATTACCGAAGTGCGATGCAATGAGATTTTGATGCTGGGCAAATAAACTCAAAAGCATACTAACGAGAAAAGAGGGCATTTTGCCCTCTTTCTTTTTTTACTATTTTTAGCAGGATTGTTTTTAAACGCATAATTTTAAAATGTCCAACTCAAAAAAACCTTCGCTCAAGACAGATTCGAATAATTACTGGGAACAGTTAGAACGATTAGAAAAATTGATACGGGCTTCAGAGCTTAAAGCAGGAGTTATATTCTCATTTCATGGAGTCATTTTAGGACTGTTTTTTGATAGATTTGAGCAAATACAACCAGTTTTTGACAAAGGTATAGTATTCATTATCTTGATCTTAATCTGGTTTTTCTGCGTGTTAGTTTCAATTTTCTTTTGCTTTAAATGCTTTAGACCACAAATAGAGCTAAAGTATGAGAAGAATGTACTTTTTTATAGAGATGCAGTATATGCTTTTGGAAAGGTTGAGGACTTTTCTAAAGAATTAATTAAAGTATATGAAAACGAGAAAAAGCTCTTTCAACTGCTGAGTGAACAAATTCATGCAGAAAGCAAGATTATCGACCAAAAGTTTAAGAGTGTCCAAAACGCAATTCGTTTTTTTGCCATTAGTTTTATTTTTGTAGTAATTACTGCATCAATTTATATTATTGCTACTTATATCTAAGCTATTCTTTCTAATACTGTCTAACTCCATTAAGGTAAATATATCGTGTTTGACCAATTCTGAGTATTGAGTTGTGAGCGAAGTGTTAAAAAGCAAGAAGTCATCTGTATTGATGGTGATTTTTATTCCATAGTCGTATAATTTTCTAATAGGATGATTTTTTATATCAGAAACAGCTCCCAAGGCGATATTACTTTGAGGGCAAACATTGAGTTGTATATTTTCACCTAAAAGCATTTGCATTGTATTTTCTGATTCTGATGCTCTTATTCCGTGTTGGATCTCATCGGGTTTTAACAAGTTAATTGTTTCTTCTATGGAGTTAGGGCTTGAGAATTCGCCTATATGAACTTTCTTTTTGATTTTTTTAGTTGAAGCTTCTTGAAAAAGTTCTACAAATCTTTCTAGTTTTTGATTTTTTTCTTGCCCATAAATATCTATTCCGTTAAAAACATTGCTATTCACACACTGGATACCATCAGAAAATATTTTTTTGGAATCGTAATTTTTATTTATACCAATATCAGGTTTAAAAGTGATGCTATACTTTTCTTTAAGTTTTGCAACAGTAGAAATTAGTTTGTCTATAGAATCATCAAAAAAACGAGATAGACCGATATCTATGCTAGCCTCTAAATAAACAACATTATCATTAATACAAGTTTCAATGGCATTTTCCATTAAAAAAATGATGTCATCCTTTGACTGAATCACGCGGTTTATATCGCTTTGGATAAAAGAAATCATACCATCCAAGCCTTTGTATTTTAAAGGAAATGTTGGTGCTATATTGCCATATTTCTTTTTTACATCTGCTCTGTTTGCACCTAGATGTAGATGATTATGGACATCGCCTTTCGGTAGTTTTAAAAAATCATCTTCCACCAAACACATTGCTTAAGATACTTTTTCTACAAAGAACATTTTCATTTCACCTTTACCTTTAGCTTGTATTTTTCCTCTTGGTTTAAAAGTGAATAAAGAATCGTTTTTTAGAAGTTGGCATGTGTCTTCAGATATATTCACTTTTCCTATTTCCCCACTGCTTTCCATTCGTGATGCAGTATTCACAGTATCTCCCCAAATGTCATATTGAAATTTTTTCACTCCTACAATACCTGCGACTACAGGACCAGTATGTATGCCTAGGCGCATTTTAAATGCAGCTTTGTTTTCAGCTTCTTTAACGTTAATTCTTTTGGTTATAAATTCCTGCATTTCCAGTGCGGCAAGGACAGTATTTTTTATAGAGGTTTCGGTAGGTATTGGTAATCCACCAGCAGCCATGTAAGCATCACCAATGGTTTTAATTTTCTCAATTTTATATTTTTCGCATATATGATCAAAAGCCATAAAGCATTCATTGATTTCATGTATAAGTTCTTGGGCGGATAGTTTTTCAGAGGCTTCAGTAAATCCTTTAAAATCTGTAAAAAGAATGGAGACCAAATCAAAATCCCTAGCATCTGCACTTCCTTTTTCTTTAAGTTCTTCCGCAATTTCCGCTGGTAAAATATTGAGCAATAAATTGTCTGATCGGTCTTTTTCCTTTTCAATGATTGCTTTAGATTTTTTAACGTAACGCCATCTACTATAAAATCCGCCAGATAATACAAGAAAAAAGATACCAGCACCTAAAGCTAGATTTCTATTTTTATCTTTTTTTCGAACTTCTTCTTTGTGAGCCATCTCTATCTGAAGATCTTTTTCTACTTGCAAAAGACTATCTGCCAACACTTGTTTTGCAAATTCCATTTGCTGTAGTTTTTTAGTCGTTTCTTCTGATTTTAAGCTATCATTTAAAGCCAATACTTGTTCATGGTATTCTAAAGCTTTGTTACCGTTGCCAAGTTTTTTATATGTTTCGTAAAGACATTCACAAGCTTTTTTTTGCAAGAGCAATCCACCAACAGTTTTGGATAATTCAAATGATTTTTTACAATTTTCAATTGTTTGAAAATAATTCTTTGTTTCTAGATTAATGGTCCCTAAACTATATAATGATGATGCTATTCCCTGTTTGTTTCCAATTTTTTTTTCGATGTTTAATCCTTTATTGTGGTAGTATAAAGCTTTTTTGTAATTTTTATTGACCAAATGAAGATTTCCTATATTGGTATAATTATCTGCTACTCCTTGGTTATCACCGATTTTTTTAAATATCTCTAAGCTTTTCTTATAAAGACTTAGCTTTTTAATTGAGTCTTTTTTTCCGAGAGCAGACCCATAGTTAAGCGAGGAGCCAGCTATACCTTGTTGATCATTGATTTCTTTAAAAATAGCTAAGCTCAACTGATAATATTCTCTTGTTTTAATACTATCATTGAGTTCTGAATAGATTCCACCGATATTGCTCATTGCTGCCGCGATACCCCACTTATCATTTATATTTTTTTTTATTTTTAAACTTTGGTCGTAGTGGTCAAGAGCCTTTGGGTAATTACCTTGGACATTGTAGATGTTCCCAATAAGATTTAAAGTATTTGCGGTCTTTTTTTTGTCTTCTAGTTCTTTGCTGAGTAAAATACTCTCCTTTAAATTGGCAAGAGAATTTGAATAGTTTGATTTAATAAATAATGCTGCGCCTTTGTAATATAAAGCAGTAGACCTAACTGAATTATTATTCTTGGCAAAATCTAATAATGTATCGGTTAAAATTAGAGCACTATCTGGTTGTGAAAATAAGAAGCCTTTCCAGATATAATCTTGGAATGCATTAATGCGAAGAGAATCAGATTTTGAGGAATCATTCCATACATTCAACAAAGAATCCAAATTAGTTTGCGCAGAAAGACTAAAGGAGAAAAGTATAAATAAGAGGCATGCTGTATTTTTCATTTTGTTTTGGTTGGTGTCTACTAAAAATAAGGTTTTTTATTTAGTGTAATTATTACAGGTCTTCCTATCGATAAAAAGGGATATTTTGCCCTCTTTCTTTTTTAGAATATCATATTAACAATAACTTAATAGTAAATAGGTGTTATTTAATAAACTAAGTAATTATAAATATTACGTAAATAATGATGTGAAACATATTTTACTACATATCTTTTATCTTTCGTTGCTAATTCCCTTTACGGGGATTGCACAAGAGGATAATGTAAAACTGTTTTATTCAGATTTAGCAAAACGCGACGCCTTACAAGAACAAAATTTAGTTTTTACGAATCTTGAAGATTGTAAAGACTTTTGGCAAGACCAAAATGATTTTGAAATCTTATTAAATAGGCGCAATCCTTTTGCGTATAAAATATATTTAAAAAGTAAAGCCAATGCTTATAATTTGCATCATTTAGATTGCGATGCTAATTGTGAGCATGATGAGAATTATTTAAGTAAGAAGACTTTTTACATGTTAAATGGAGCGGGAGATACTAAATTAAGTTATACTTCTTCTAAAAGAAAAAAGCCCCAAATCAGAGATTAGAGGCTTTAATATTTTATGCTACTTTTTTAAATAAATCATAACATGGGCAACGTTTACAACGCTTGTTTTCTCCTTTTTTGAATTTTTTACAGCATTTCGTCTTGCAGTTGTTGGGTACAAGTTCTTTTAATAATGCTTTTTTCTTTTTGCCCATCTTAAAATATAATGGAACAAAAATATGTTATTTTAAATTAATCTAAATAAGATTAATTGTTAAAATTATTCACTCATTGTTTCTGAAGCTGCACTTTCAACAGTCAGTTGTTGGATATCCCTATCAAAAAGATATAATCCTCCTTTGTCATTACCTATTAGATTAATTTTATCTAATACAGTGCGTGCTAATGCTTCTTCCTCTAATTGTTCTGCAACGTACCATTGCAAGAAGTTATGAGTTGCATAATCTTTTTCCTCTAAGGTCACGTGAACTAATTCGTTTATACTTTTTGAAACAAATACCTCATGGTCGTATAGCATTTGTAACATTTTTGTTAGACTGCCAAATTCGGTCTCAGGAGCTTTTAAATCAGATATTATAGCATGTCCACCACGCTCATTTACATATTTAACCAATTTTAACATATGCATGCGCTCTTCATCTGAGTGACCATACATAAAACCTGCTACACCTTCTAAACCTTTTACCTCTGCCCAAGAGGCCATAGAAAGATAAGTTTGAGAGGATTCTGCTTCTATTCGGATTTGCTCGTTTAGAGCTTTTTCTAATTTCTTAGATAACATAATTGCTATTTTTTAGTAAAGTTACAAAATCTATCTACCTACTTATGAATCAGTTCTTAACTAAACTGAAATTTGAAAAGATTATAAATAAATTAATCTAACTTTCCACCATCTCGTTGTGGTGATTTTGGTGTTGGCCAAGTACGCTGTTCTCCAGTTCTAGTATTCAAAGGCATCACAGATTTTTCTCTAGAAGTTTTTTCAGGAGATTCACTAGCCATATAGGTTAATATGGCTGTTAGAATAGCATTGTTTCTAACATCATCAAAAACAATTTTATCATAGGTATCTAAATTGGTATGCCATGTATAATTCCAATAGCTCCAACTTAAGGAGCTTAACGAAAATGCTGGGACTCCTGCTGCCACAAATGAAGCATAATCAGAACCTCCGCCTCCGGGTACCCCTGGGAAGGTAGTATCTATTTCATCGGTAATTTCTTTAGGAACTGCTTCCATCCATTTACCTAAATAATCATATGCATGTAAAAAACCTTGCCCAGAAAGGCGAACTACCCTTCCAGTACCATTATCTTGATTAAAAACTGCCTGCACACCAGCTACAATTTTTGGGTGATCTTCAACAAAAGCTCGTGAGCCGTTTAGTCCCTGCTCTTCACTTCCCCAATGTCCAACTAAAATAGTTCGTTTAGGATTTGGGTATACTTTTTTAAGAATCCGTGCTGCCTCCATCATTGTAATGGTCCCTGTGCCATTATCTGTGGCTCCTGTAGCTCCGTCCCAGGAATCAAAGTGAGCTGAAAGAATTACATATTCATTAGGTAACTCGGTGCCAGGTATTTCTGCAATTGTATTAAAGGTAGGCACAGTACCTAGTTCCTTAGATTCTGCAACAACTTTAATAATAGGATTATCACCATGTTCAACCATCCGATAAAGCATTCCATAGTCTTCTAAAGAAAGATCTACAACTGGAATATTCTTTGTGTTTGCACTAAAAATTTTATTGGCACCAAAAGCGCTGGACCACCTTGACTGAATTATGCCTATAGCTCCAGCTTTTTCTAAAGCGGCATTAATAGTTCTTGAAGTATAACCTGTTTTTTTAATGCGTTCTCGCCATGCTTTATTATGAGCATCACGTTTGCTTTTCATTTTTTCGAACGAACTTTCCGTAGCAAACTCTTCCCAATTGTAATCTGGTCTACCCGTAAGTTGATGCATAGAAACTAGAACTATTTTACCTTTTACTTTTGGAAGCCAATTTGCAAATACAGTAGAATCTGCTACATCTGGAATTAAAATTAACTCTGAAGTAATTCCTTTTTTACCGGTGCTTGGGCTCCAGGCCAATTGCATTCCGCTTAAACTTACTACTCTAGGTGAAACTAAATCTACATGTGTAATACCACGCTCCCATCCGCGCCATTTGCCCCATTCTTCTTTTTTAGCAGAAACACCCCATTCTTTATATCTAGCAATAGCCCAATCATTGGCTTTTTCCATTTGTGGCGTTCCTACCAAGCGAGGACCAACAACATCTAACAGTTCATGTGCTAGATTTTCTAATTGTGAATTTTCATTTGCTTCTTTTTCAATTTTTGAAGCTATTTCTTTAGCTCTTTCGGATACTTGAGCTTTAAGGGTAAAGCTTGACAAAAAGATTAATACTATTAAAAAGAGGTTTATTCTTTTCATGATTGGTTGAGATTAGATTAACAAGATAGGAATTTAACTAACTGTATGATTACAACTAAAAGAAGATTTCTTGCGCAAGCCTAAAGGTATTTGCATGTGCATTTACAATCACTTTTATATCTGGCGAATAACCCCCACCCATACTACATTGTATAGGAATATTAAGATTTTTACAAGTTTGTAGAACAAAGCGGTCCCGTTCTAAACAGCCATCTAAAGTCATATCTAAGGTGCCAAGCTTGTCACTTGCTAAAACATCTACTCCACAGAGGTAAAAAATAAAGTCTGGTTGTTCTTGAGCTATTAATTTAGGAAGCGTCTCTTTTAAAAGAGAGAGATAGGTTTCGTCATCAGTATTTTTTTCTAAGGAAATATCTAAATTGGAAACTTCTTTTTTAAAAGGATAGTTCGATGCCCCGTGCATGGAAAAAGTGAAGACCGAAGCATCATCTTGAAAAATTTCTGCAGTACCGTTTCCTTGGTGTACATCTAAATCTACAATCAAGATTTTTTTGGCTAAATTTTTTGATTGAAGATAGCGTGTGCCAATAGCTTGGTCATTAAGCATACAAAAGGCTTCGCCTTTGTTAGTGTATGCATGGTGCGTTCCTCCTGCAATATTCATAGCAACCCCATGTTCCAATGCAAATTCACAAGCTTTTAGGGTCCCGTCGGCTATGATGCGTTCTCGCTCTACCAAATCTTCAGTTAATGGGAAACCAATTTTTCGTGCTTCCTTTGGTGGAATTTTTATATTGAGTAAATCATAAAAATACTCAGGGTCATGAACAGCAACAATATGCTTATCATTTGGAATTTCAGGTTCAAAAAAATTATCAGAGTTACAAGTGCCTTCATGTAATAATTGTTGAGGTAGTAATTCGTACTTCAGCATTGGAAAACGATGCCCTTTGGGGAGAGGATGTTTGTAGATAGGGTGAAAAGCTATTTTGAGCATTTAATTCACCTGTTTTTTATATAGAGCCAATTGTATCCGTTTTCTAGAAACATCGACCGATAATACTTTTACGATAATTTGTTGATGCAGATGCACATGTTCGTTTACATCTTTTACAAAAGTATCCGCTAGGTTAGAAACATGGATGAGTCCACTTTCTTTGATACCAATATCTACAAAACAACCAAAATTGGTAATGTTATTTACAATACCTGGGAGCAGTTGCCCTTCGTTTAAATCTGTGATACTTTTAATGTTTTGATTAAAAGTGAAGGCTTTGGCTTTTTCACGTGTATCTAAGCCTGGTTTTTCCAATTCTTTGGTAATATCCTTAAGCGTTGGGAGACCTACGGTATCCGTACAATATTTTTCTAGTGGAATATTTTTTAGGGCACTTCCATTGCCGATTAAATCTGAAACAGGGAGTTTTTGATCCTTTGCTATCTGTTTTACCAAAGCATAGCTTTCAGGATGTACCGCGGAATTATCTAAAGGATTTTCTCCATTTTTAATCCGTAAAAAAGCAGCTCCTTGTTCAAAGGCTTTACCTCCTAAACGGGGTACTTTTTTTATAGTAGTTCTATCTGAAAAAGACCCATGCTCATTTCTAAAGGAAACAATATTCTCAGCCAATTTTGGTCCAATACCGGATACATAACTCAAAAGCGGAATACTAGCTGTATTAATATTTACACCTACGGCATTTACACAACTTTCTACTACGGTATCTAAAGATGTTTGTAGTTTGTTCTGGTCTACATCATGCTGATATTGGCCTACGCCAATAGACTTAGCATCTATTTTCACCAGTTCTGCTAGTGGATCGGCCAAACGCCGCCCTATAGAAACTGCTCCGCGTACAGTGACATCATAATTTGGAAATTCTTCACGTGCAATTTTAGAAGCAGAGTAAATGGATGCACCGGCTTCACTTACTACAAAAACCTCAATAGGATTTTTAAAATGAATTCTTTTTACCAATTGTTCTGTTTCTCTTGATGCTGTTCCGTTACCAATGGCAATGGCTTCAATTTTATGGGCATCTACCAAGGAACTCAATTTTTTTATAGCTTCGGTACTTTTATTTTGTGGTGCATGCGGATAAATAGTTTCATTGTGTTTTAAATCGCCTTGGGCATCCAAACAAACTACTTTACAACCTGTTCGAAAGCCTGGATCTATGGCCAGAATATGTTTCTCACCCAATGGAGCGCCCAGTAATAGCTGCTTTAGGTTTTTTGAAAAGACTTGAATAGCCTCTGTATCGGCCTTTTCTTTGGCATTTTTAAGTAATTCATTGGATAACGAAGGAAAGAGCAAACGTTTGTAGGCATCAGCGATTGCAAGTTCTATTTGAGTCGTACATGAATTATTGGATTTTATAATGCGTCGTTCTATATTTTCAAGTGCGCGTTCATCATCAAGTGTTATTTTCACCCGGATGACCCCTTCTTTTTCTCCTCTCATTATTGCCAAGAAACGATGCGAAGGGCAACGATTTAAGGCTTCACTCCAATCATAATAATCACGGAATTTTTGTACTTTTTCGTTTGTGCTTAGCACAGTCGAAGTACCTTCTTTTTTGGTTTTAATAACCTTTGTAGTAAGTAGCGCGTGGCGTTCTAATTGATTTCGAAGTTGATTACGAATATCGGTGCGTTCATTAATCCATTCTGCAATAATATGACGTGCACCTTCTAAGGCATCATCTTCATTTTCAATAGTAGTACTAAGACATTTAGAAGCGATAAATTCTATTTCATCCGACTTCTGGCTCATGATGATTTTTGCCAGTGGCTCCAATCCATTTTTACGAGCAGTTTCCGCTTTTGTTTTTTTACTTTTTTTAAAGGGTAAGTAAAGGTCTTCTAAACTTGTGAGATTTGCAGCATTCTCAAATTTCGATTTTAATTCTGAAGTCAATAAACCTCGTTCTTCAACAGCTTTAATGATGGCAAGCTTTCGTTTTTTTAGTACTTCAAACTGTGTTTTAAATTTTACAATTTCGCCAATTTGTACCTCATCTAAATTACCTGTACGTTCTTTACGGTAACGAGATATAAAGGGGATGGTGCAGTCTTCATTTAAAAGTGCAACAGTGTTTTGAATACTCTTTTCAGGGAGTTGAGTGTGTTTTATTAGATAGAGGATGAGGTTCATTGGTAGTAATATGGATTTAATTTTGTCTGGCCGAGTACAGTCGAGACCTCAATCATTCGGTTGATATTTTGAATGTGTGGCATTTTGACACTCTGCTAATATTTGTAATAAATCAAATTTGCCATTTGCTAAAGCAAGTTTCTTTTTGCCACTCCACCTTTTAATTTTCTTTTCAAACCATATGACTTGAAGCACATTATTAAACTCTTGATGAAAAATTAGTTCTACGGGTCTTCTTTTGAAAGTGAAACTTTTTGGCTTTAAGCTCTTTTGATGTTCTTCTAATCTTCTTAATAAATCATTTGTGATTCCTGTGTAGGTCAAGCCATCGGAACATAGCAATATGTAAACATAGTAACTATACATATTTTTAGGTCTCGACTGCGCTCAACCTGACATTCATTTAGTATGTCCTTCTCTTTTAAGGTTTTGACAGTAGTTGACTGACAATATTTAACTTATCCCTTCGCCATTATCAACGCCTTCTTCATCTGGGTTTACAAAAACTAGTTTGCCTTCGGCATTTTCTGTCATTAGAATCATGCCTTCACTTTCTACGCCACGTAATTTTCTTGGTGCAAGGTTTATCAAAACAGTAACTTGTTTCCCTACAATATCTTCTGGAGTAAAACTTTCTGCAATACCAGAAACAATGGTTCGTGTATCAATGCCCGTATCTACTTTTAAAACTAATAGTTTATTGGCTTTGGGCATTTTTTCAGCCTCTATAATAGTGCCAACGCGCATATCCAATTTGGTAAAATCATCAAAATTGATAGTGTCTTTTTGAGGGGTAACTAATTTGTTCATTTGTTCATTTTGCTTTTTAGTGGCCTCTAATTTTTCTAGCTGTGCCTCAATTTCTTTGTCTTCAATCTTGCGGAACAACAATTCACTTTTGTTAATGACATGGCCAGAAGGGAGTAAAGTTTCTTTTGTAGCAATATCTTCCCAAGTGTTCTCGATACTATTCGCTGAAAGCGAATCACCCGAACTAACATTTAGAATGCTTTTTAGTCTTTGAGAAGTGAAGGGTAAAAAAGGCTCGCTTAGTACAGATAGTGCAGTTGCTATTTGCAAAGCCACATACATAATGGTTTTAGTGCGTTCTTCATCTGTCTTAATCAATTTCCATGGCTCTTCGTCTGCTAAATATTTATTTCCTAATCGGGCAAGATTTAAGAGTTCTTGACTTGCTTCTCTAAAGCGATAACGTTCCAACGAATCTGTCAGTATTTTTGGAAAAGCCTGAATAGATTTTAGTGTTTCGGTATCAACTGGATTAAAGCCACTTGGCTGAGGCACTTGCCCATTATAATACTTGTGGGTAAGTACGGTAACACGATTAATAAAGTTCCCAAAAATAGCAACGAGTTCATTATTATTTCTAGCCTGAAAATCTTTCCAAGTAAAATCATTGTCCTTAGTTTCCGGAGCGTTTGCCGTAAGGGTATAGCGCAGTACATCTTGCATATCAGGAAAGTCCACCAAATACTCATGCAGCCAAACTGCCCAGTTTTTAGAAGTAGATAGTTTGTTGCCTTCCAAGTTTAAAAACTCATTGGCAGGTACATTTTCTGGTAAAATATAATCACCGTGTGCCTTGAGCATGCTAGGGAAGATAATACAGTGAAAAACGATATTATCCTTACCAATGAAATGAAGCATTTTAGTATTCTTATTTTTCCAGTAAGGCTCCCAATCTTTACCTTCTCTTTTGGCCCATTCTTTTGTTGATGAGATGTAACCAATAGGTGCATCAAACCATACATAAAGTACTTTTCCTTCGCCACCTTCAACAGGAACAGGTATACCCCAGTCTAAATCACGTGTTACAGCTCTAGGTTTTAGGCCGTCATCTATCCATGATTTGCATTGCCCATATACATTGGGTTTCCAATCGTTCTTATGACCTTCTAAAATCCATTGCCTTAAAAAGTCTTCATATTTATCTAGAGGAAGAAACCAGTGTTTTGTTTTTTTTAAGGTAGGTACAGCACCAGAAATTGTTGATTTTGGATTTATTAAATCTGTAGCATTTAAAGAAGAGCCACAATTTTCGCATTGATCGCCATAGGCTTCTTCGTTGCCACAATTTGGACAAGTTCCTACAACAAAACGATCGGCTAAAAATTGATTGGCCTGGGCATCAAATAATTGCTCTGTTGTTTCTTCAATGAAATCACCTTTTTTATGTAAATTTTTGAAAAAATCTGATGCCGTTTTATGATGTATTGGAGCAGAGGTTCTGGAATAATTATCAAAAGAAATTCCAAAGTCCTTAAATGATTGTTTGATAATACTGTGATATTTATCAATCACATCTTGTGGTGAGACGCCTTCTTTTTTCGCCTTCATAGGTATGGCGGCACCGTGCTCATCACTTCCGCAGATAAAAGCAACATCTTTTTGTTGTAGTCTTTGGTAGCGGGCATAAATATCAGCAGGAACATACACTCCAGCCAAATGGCCAATATGTATTGGACCATTGGTGTAGGGCAAAGCGGCGGTAATTGTATATCTAGAAGGTGACTCTTGAGACATTAAATTAAATTTAAGCCTCAAAAATACTGATTTTACTGGGGTATTCCCTACAAAATTAAAAAAGGAAACCCTCGAATCATGTAGCCCTAATTGGGGTGTGGGGATACACTATCGAGGGTTCTGGAAAATGCAAGTATAACTTATACTATCATCACTGATTTACTCATTTTTTCTTCTCCAACTTGAATTTGATAAATGTACTTTCCTGTGGAAAGACTACTTCTCATACGCTCTCTAATATTGATTTCAGCTGAACCTTCAAGCATCATTTCATTAAAGACCGTTCCAACATTTTGCCCTATAATATTGTATAATTGAATATCTACATGGGCTGCAAAAGGCATCTCTAAATAGATGTGTGGTGCATTATCGGTTGGATAATAGGGCTTATGGATAATTCTATTTGCTAATTCTGGATCTGTTGGGTCCATTGCATCTGGATCATCGCTCGGCGGTGTATCAGGCAACGTTGGCGGATCATCGCTCATAGCGATATCATCAAAAGTTTCTCCACTACAGTTGAAACCAAGGTTTACCGCAGTATATTGAAAATCTAAATGTCGTTCAACTGCTTCTCGTGGAACGCATAGCCATTCCGCTAACACAGTGCCATAAAGGTTTCGGAAATCCATAGTATAATCTAGGTTACCCCTACCATCACCTTCAACTAAATCTGGATGGTCACCTACAAAGGCACTACCATTTAAACCTGAACCAAAGAAAAGGGTGGGGGCGGCCTTTCCATGGTCGGTTCCATTAGAACCATTTTCAAAAATTCTTCGTCCAAACTCAGAAAAAGTCATACTTAATACTTTCTCGTCTTGTTGTGTAAATGCTAAATCTTCGTAGAAATTATTTATAGCTATGGAAAGATTGGACATTAAACGTTCATGAGCTAAAGGTTGATTACCATGAGTATCAAAACCACCCATTGAAATCATATAAACTTTAGTCCCTAAGTTTCCTTTTATTAAACGAGCTAATAATGCCAATTGCCTCGCAAAACCATTGTCTTGGTACTCCACTTGATTTTGTCCTGCCTGTGCAGCTGCATAAATTTGCGCAGCATATCTTTCTGTAGTGTTAGAGACGCCTCTCAAGAATTTCACCTGATCACCGTACATACAGCCGTCAAAAAGCGCTTCGTCTAAGCTGTAATATTCACCATCGTCCGCAATTCTCTCTAACTGCTCGACATTGTTGGTTACAAAGGCATAATTGGTCTCTTCACCTTGAAAAACAAGATTGGCAATATTACCAATTTGAATTGCTGCCGGGGCAGCAGGCGGATTTAATAAATAGTTAGGAAAGCATTCTTCAAAATGTCTGCCCATCCAACCTGTATTTAATCCAGAAAACCCGGTTGATGTTAGGTCGGTATTCGCGAAAATATCTGACCCTGTAAAGTGAGATTGACTTTGACCTTGGTAGCCAACGCCATGAACGGCTTTAAATTGGCCATCACCCCAAAGGGACTCTAAAGAGTTCATATAACTGGGAACGCCAAAATCATCTGTTAGTTTTAAGACCTTACTTTCTGGGATATAAATGTTTGGTCTCGCATTAGCATAAGTATCGTATTGCTGAATAGGAATAACGGTACTAAGACCATCATTACCACCAGAAAGACGGATTAAGATTAAAATATTGTCTGTTTCGGCATCGCCCATTGCCATTGTCAATGGAGAAGGAGCTGACGCTGTTAGCATATTACTGCCTAGAAACATAGAGCCAGATCCGGCAATTCCTAGGGCTTGTAAAAATGAACGGCGACTCCAATTTTTATGTTCGGTGTCGTGGCCTTCATGTTCAAGACCTTTATATGGGGTGTTATCGTGGTGTGTATCGCACATAACTGTAGGTGTTTATTTAAGTTGAAATTCAGGTTCTTTAACAAGGTGTAATAGTAAGAGATAGACTTGCGAATCTGCGTCGTCTAACATCATATTCCAAGTTCCAGTCTCGTAGACATTATTGTCTTCGTAGGGTTCCCTGAATGCCGCAATGGCAACAGCGTAATCAGCTTCAGTTAGGAGTCCTTTTGGTAAGAACTTGTCAATTATCGCTCTAGCGACAACATCCGGGTTGGATTCCGTAGCTCCGGTTGGTCCGGTGGCTTGAATGCCGAGTGTTCTAAACTGCTCTGTATCTGCTTGGTAAAAAAGTTGTACGAAAGTTTCCATACTCAACCACCTACCAATCATATAATTGGTATTAATCCACTGTCTATCACGTTGCCAGCCTGCTACGTCAACAGGGTCAAAAAGCTCTTGACCAATCATTGCAGAAGCATCGATGGCATTGATTACTAAACCATCATTATAGGTGAAATTTGTTTCCTTAATAAAGTTGAGGTATAAATCGAATGGACTCTTAATGATTACACCTATAGCAGTTTCATCAAAAAAGTGTTGACTTTTAAATAACTGAGATAATACCGGAGCCAATTCAAAATTATTTGCAACGAAAGTTGTAGCTAACTCTGAAATAATTTGAGGAGCATTACTACTCGCATCAGAGGAATCTGGATGAACAAAAAATTCATACAATTTCATGCAAATGAAATTGGCGATTAAATCTTCTTTTTGGGTAAATAGGATATCGATAACATCATCATAACCCCAGTTTCCAGTTTGTCCAAAAATGGTTTTATCATCTGTATTGAACTGCTCTGGGTCATAAGTGATTTGTGTACAACCAACTTCACCCCTTTCAGTATAACCGGTAAGAGCTTTCGCAGTTTCTACAATATCATCTTCGGTATATCCATTACCTTCACCTAAGGTGAATAGCTCATAAAGTTCACGAGCATAGTTTTCATTTGGTCTTTGTCTTCGATTAAAAACACCATCCAAATATCTAAGCATAGCACTAGTAAGACCAACTTCGCTTACAAATGTTCTAAAGTTACCAATAGCATTTCGTTGAAGACAATTTACATAGTAATAAAGGAAGGAGTTACAATTATTGTAAATGTCATATTCTGTAACAAAATGATTGCTCCAGAAAAAACTTAATCTATCTCTTAAATTATTATCAAGAAGAGAATTACCGTAGGCTGTAGCAAATTCTTCTCCTTGAGCTCTTCTAAGTTGTCTTCTTAAATCATCATCCTGAGGATAATTAGCATCTGTCCAATCTGCCCATTCAGGAGCTGGAATTGGTGCAGCATTTATAGCTTCATTGATAAAAGTGTCAACTAAAGCATCTGCAGATTGCCCAACAGCAGCATTGATGGTTGGTACAGACGCGCTAAATCCTAATCTACGGTACAAATGCTCTACCCTAGTTTTATCTAGAGGAGTAGTATATTGCGCTAGACTAGAAGTATTACAATTAATGAAATATTCCATGGCAAAATTTGGCGTTAAATAGGTTCATAGTTTAAGGGCATACTATGTGCTTAACGGTAGGTTGTGGTTCGATTGAGCACTAAATCTACAACCATAACGCAGATTTGACGATTAACTGCTAAATTTTTCGATGAACTGCACTCAATTTTTCATATTTTTCAAAATACATGGGAAAACATAACGAATTTGGGAAACTTGGAGAGCAAAAAGCAGTTGATTTTCTCGTTAAAAACGGATATGATATCAAGTATAAAAACTATAGATATCTTAAAGCAGAGATAGATATCATTGCACAAAAAGGGAATATTTTGGCTATTGTTGAGGTAAAATCCCGTAGTTCAGATTTTTTAGAAAATATTGCAGAAACTGTAAATCAAAAAAAAATAAAACTATTGGTTTCTGCCACCGATTATTATGTTACCGAAAATGACCTTGATGTAGATGTACGTTTTGATATTATCACTATCCTTAAAAAAGGAAAACAATTTAAATTGGAACATCTAAAAGATGCCTTCTATTATTTTTAACTATTTGTTTTATTTATAACAATTAGTTATTTTTGTTGTAAATATATCCGTGATGAAAACAATATCTGCCGTTGTTGAAAACTACATTAAGAAAAAACCATTTTTACAAAGTGCGTTAGGGCAAGGCATAATTAACCTTACTTCGCTATCGCGTATAGTTAAACCAGAGATTGAAGCTGAACTTGGGAAAGATGTTCGCAACGGTGCCATCGTCATGGCTTTAAAACGCCTTTCTGATGACTTAGAGTTTAGAGCAACCCATAAAATTGTAAAAGTCCTAAAAAATATTGGTGAGATAACGGTGAGGTCTAACCTAAGTGATTATACATTTCTTTCTTCTGAAACGATTCTGGCCAAACAAGCAAAGCTTTTAGAAGAAGTTCATAAAAATCAGGATATTTTTTATACCTCTTCACGTGGGGTCAACGAAATCAATATTGTCATCAGTAATAGTTTAGATAAAACGGTAGATACTTTATTCCAGCATGAGCGTTTAACTCAAAAAGCAGATAACCTATCTTCTGTAACTGTAAAATTACCGTCTGAGAATGTCTCTGTACCAGGAATCTACTATTTTATTTTTCAGCGATTGGCCTGGGAAGGCATTGTGCTCTATGAAGTAATTTCTACCACCAATGAGTTTACCATTTTAGTTGATGATGAGCAAGTAGATGTCGCTTTCAAGACTATAAAAGACTTGAAGACTCTTTAATAAACTAAAGTGCTTTCTTTTACGTTTTAATTGTGTATTTGTGTTGAATCATGATTAAAAAGAGAATTCTTTTCGGTTTTTTAGGTGTATTCACGCTTTACCTATTATATCTACTTTACATATTTGTTCTCTCTCCCAAAACTAATTTGCAGTCAGTCTATTTAATTCCAAAAGATGCTGTTTTTGTTATCGAATCTGAAAAACCAGTAGAAAGTTGGAAAAAAGTTAGTGAAAGTGATGCTTGGCACCACCTTCAAAAAAATGGCTACTTCGCCGAGTTAACAGAGAACATACAGAAAGTAGATACCATTTTTAATAATAAACGTAAGCTTTTTGAACTCTTTGACGGGCGTTCGTTGTTCATATCTATACACATGATTTCCAAAAAAGATTATGGTATTTTCTACGTATTGGACTTAAAACGAATAGCAAAACTGAAACTGCTCAAGACCTACTTAAATACATTGCTTAATGAAAATTATACCCTAAGTAAGCGAAACTATCATCACCATGAGATTATAGAGATTTATGACCGAAAAAGTAAAGAAACCATGCATTTGGCTTTTATAAAAAACCAGTTGGTAGCCTCTTATACACATACTTTAGTAGAAGCATCTATTGACCAATATCAAGAACCTGCACTTGGGCGTGACTTAAATTTTATAGAAGTAAATCAGAAAGTTGGTTATGAAGATTTATTCCGTTTATACCTGCAATATGGTTATTTGGATGATTACTACAAACGTTTTTCTAATGAACCTACGGATTGGATGAATCGCGTAAGCGAAAATTTTAAATTCTCTGGTTTTAGTTTTGATTTGGATAAAAACAGTACAATTACTGCAAACGGCTTTACAAATATTAGTTTTACCAATGAAAATTATTTAGAAGCACTTCAGAAGTCCGGTACAGCTAAAAGAACTATTCCTAAAATAGCACCTAAACGTACTGCCCTGTATGTAAGTTATGGTTTTGATAGTTTTTCTGAATTCTATAAAAATTTTGAACAAGTGCAAGAGGCAAGTAGTTCGGAAGAATATGAAAGTTATAAAGCAGGAATACAAAAAGTAGAAAAGTTCTTAAAGATTGATGTAAAAGAAAACTTTATAGATTGGATTGCCGATGAAATTGCCCTACTTCAAATACAATCAGATATTTCGAAAGGTAAGAACGATTTGGCACTTGTATTAAAAACTTCCGATAGTACTGTTGCAAAAACCAACTTAGATTTTGTACTTAAGCAAATTAAAAAAAAGACTCCTGTAAAGTTTAAGGCCATTCCTTATAAAGCATATGAAATTAATTTCCTTTCTATAAAAGGATTCTTTAAAATCTTATTAGGTAATCGATTCAAAGAATTTGATAAACCCTATTTCACTCAAATAGAAGATTATGTTATTTTCAGTAATAACCCAAATACCTTAAAAACTATTATTACTAATTATACCGAAAAGCAAACATTACAATCCTCTAATGACTTTTTAGCATTTGACAAAAAGTTTGAGGCTAAATCTAGCCTGTTTGTATACAGTAACATCCCAGTATTGTATGATAATATGTATGCACTGGCAGATAGAAGTACAAAAATCCAGCTGCGTAAAAACAAAGATTTCATTATTTGCTTTCCACAAATAGGATTTCAATTAACACCTGAAGACAATTTGTTTGAAAGTACATTAGTAGTCAATTATCAAGATGTTGAGAAAGTAAAATTGAATACTCAATTTGAAGAAATAAGAAAAATTAAAAGGCAATCCTTAAAAACTGATGAGATTACGGATGCTATATTCAACCTATCACCGATTTATCCAACAGATTTAAATGCGAAATCTTTTATTAAAAAATATGCCAATGCAGCTATCCGTTTTGAAGTTGATTTGAAAGACGGACTCAAAAATGGAAGGTACCAAGAATACTATTCCAACGGGGAAAAGAAAATCACAGGTCGTTTTCGTAAAGATAAGCAAGTTGGTATGTGGCGGTATTATAATCGTGACGGCGAACTACTTCACAAAAAACGATTTTAGATTTCTCAATCGTTCTAATGCTTATCTGAAATCATATCGAAATGACTTTGACATTTTTAGTCATTTCGAACCGAATGTAATGAGTGTGAGAAATCTCAAAACCCTAATGCTTACAGTAAATGCCGTATAAATGTCGGGTCAAAACCAAGTAAATTCCTTGGGCTTGTTTTATCTTGAGCGTAACATTGCTTCAAGTTTTAAAAATTATAAGTCATGCAACAACCACAATTAGGATTAAAAATCACAGAACTAAGAAAACAAAAAGGGTTTACCCAAGAAGAATTGGTAGAACAATGTAATATCAATGTTAGAACCTTACAGCGTATTGAAAGTGGTGAAGTTTCACCAAGAAGTTATACGATAAAGACAATTTTATCTGCACTAGATTATGATTATGAAACACTGCAAGAAATTGACCAAGTTCAAGAATCTAAGTTAAGTGTAATACCACCAAAAGAAGCCAAATCAATCCATACATTGCTAACGGTTTCTCTAATAGCAGGAATCTTGTTTTTAATTGTAGCAGTATTTGAAGGTATCGCTGATTATTTTAGGTTTGAAGATGCTGAACTTGTTTTTGGCAAGTGGGGACATTTTACCATTAAAATACTTGTACTTGTATTCAATATCTTATTTGTTTATGGATTTTTAATTGTAGGTAAGCTACTCAAAAATTACCTAATGAAAATTACTACGGTATTACTTATGATTGCGCTATTGGCCTTTTACATCTATGATATAAGCTCTCTTTTTTATGGTGAACTCAATTTTGAAGTATTGGTATTGGCAGAGTCTATCACTTTTGGAGCTTTAGGAGTTTTATTTGCAATCTCTATTTTAAAAGCAGGTAAACTTATACGAACAGTTGCCTTTGCTGCGGGCGGATTGGAATTGTTAATGTCTTTTTGTTTGCTAACTGTGTTTTTATCTCCAGCTGCGCTATTTCTATTTTTCCCAACGGTAATAGTTGAGGTGATTTTGCTGTATAAAATAATAACTATGGTAAAGGAGCAGATGTAGTTACTTCTAAACCGGTTTTAAAATCTAAGATGAATAAAAATCCCCTTTAAACAGGGGGTTTTTTAATTGGTAAATAGAAGTATTTTTGAATCAATACTAAACCAATCGTATGTTATTCTTTTTTGGAACCCGAGCTTCAAAAGTAAAAGAGCGAAAATTAAAACGCACTACTTGTCCATATTGCCAAACCCAAGACTCTTTTGTAGTAAGTACGTTCAGTAAATATTTTCATTTTTTTTGGATTCCTATTATTCCACTGTTTAAAACACATATTGCAGAATGTACGCATTGTAAAAAGAGTTATGACAAAACGCATTTTACACAAGAAATGCAGCATAGTCTTGAAAATGAGAATCGACTGAACCCAGCAAAAAGGCCTTTATGGCAAGGATGTGGATGTCTGGTTTTGGTTGCTTTTTTTGCGATAATGATGACTATTTCGTTTTATGGGGTATACATGCGGTCAAACAATCCAGAAAAGTATAAAATTGAAGTAGACCCTAGGTTAGCGCTTTTAAACGCAGACATCGATAGGCTTTCTAGTATTGTACAAACTAAGGATACCGTAACTCTAGCACTAAAACAATGTGTAGATGACGATATTGTAGGTGGAATTAGTACTGAAGACATTGCCTATTTTACCAAACAAAACGACGATAAGCTGCTTATTTTACTTGAGATTCGCGATATCAAAAAGATAGATTCAAAATATAGAAAAGAACTAATTGATGTTGTAGAAGATTGTATGCGTTATACAAACCCAAAGGATAGCATAACACAGTATTTTATTGGCATTGAAGGCAAGTGGAATACGGTTTTGGTAAAAACTCCATTTGATGAAGATTTAGGCGGTCGTTTCGCTGATAAACAATTGTTACTACCTTTCTATGGCGATAAACCAATTGCATTAGAAGAAAAAGAAATGGGCTCTGTTTTGGTAGAATAATTTATTTCGGTCATTTCGAACAGAATAAAATAAGTGTGAGAAATCTCAAACTGATTTTTAGATTCCTCGTTGCTACACTCTGTCGGAATGACTTTTAGGCTGTTTTGGTTTGTAGGAAATCTAAATACCTTTGCACAAATAGCTGTTATGGATAAGATGTTCTCTTTTGATGAAATCATGGGTCTGCCCAGTCGCTTTCGAGCGAACCTAATCAATAAGGTTTCTGGTTATAAACCTGCAAATCTTATTGGTACAAAATCTAAAAGTGGACATACCAACTTGGCAGTTTTTAATAGTGTAGTTCATATAGGGGCGAATCCCCCATATTTAGGGTTCATTCTAAGGCCAATCACAGTTGAACGCCACACCTATGAAAACATAAAAGAAACTGGCTTTTACACCATCAATCAAATCACGACGGCAATTCACAAAAAAGCTCACCAAACTTCTGCCAAGTATGAACGAGGTATTTCTGAGTTTGATGCGGTTGGTTTAACGGAGTTTTATCATGAAGACTTTTATGCCCCGTTTGTAGTGGAAAGTCATATAAAAATCGGACTCTCTTTTCAAGAAGAGCAGCTTATAAAATGTAATAATACCCATTTGGTTATTGGTAAAATTGAGCATTTGATTTTACCAGAAACTGCTATTTTAGAGGATGGCGACGTAGCTCTAGAAGAGTTGGATACCGCTGCTATTGCTGGATTATACAATTACTACAAACCAGAGCATTTAGCGAAGTATGGGTATATAAAGCCTTGATTTCTCCTTTTCTTTGTAACAATATAAAATACACTTCGTCTCAATTTTATGATAAAAACTACTAGAACTTTTTTTTGTCTTTTTTTTTTTTGATATCGGTAGTTACTATTGGTCAAAATGTAGTAACTATAAAAGGGCAATTATTAGATAACGAGAGCTCAGAACCTATTCCTTTTGCTTCCATATATCTTAAGAATACCGCTTTAGGTACCACCTCAAATACCGAAGGCTATTTTGTATTTCACATTCCGGTTAAAAACAAATCAGAGATGATAGTAATTTCGGCTATGGGATACAGTAGCGTTGAAAAACAGCCCAGTTCCTTTTTAAATGATGAAAGAATTCGATTAACACCTCAAATAAATCAGCTTAATGAGGTACAACTAAGCGCTTCTAAAAACAAAGTGCTCTCAGCAAAAGATATTGTAAAGCGTGCTTATAAGAACATTGAGACAAACTACCCAACAGAACCCTATATTTTGGAGGGCTTTGTTCGAGACTTGCAAAAAGAAGATGATGATTATGTGGAGTATTTAGAATGCGCTGCTAAGTTTAAATACCAAGGCTCTCAAGTAAAACGTGAACCTCATATCGAGTTGATGGGGGTAAGAAGTAATAGTATTGCTAAAAAACATCCTTGGAATAAAAACCAAGAGCGTAAGAATTCGCTCATAGATTTGGTTGAAGATGATTTTATACGTTTTGATTACGGTCCAATATTAGCTAAAAAAGGTTGGAAATATGAAATAGAGCATGTTTTAAACTATGATAATAGGTTGGTGTATAAAATTACTGGAGCAGATACTCCTTTTCAGACGGCGACTTTATATATAGATGCTGAAAGTTTTGCTTTTGTGCGCATGGAATTAACTAGACAGGCTATAAAAAATAGGTCTTGGCGCAGACGATTTACTAACGGAGCTTTACAGGTTTTTTACAATGTAGTATTTGAGTACCAAGAATACCAAGGTAAAATGTATTTAAAATACCAAAAAGAAGAAGACCATTGGCGAATCTTTAAAGGATTGGAATCTGGAAAAATACTCTTTACCAAATACCCTAAAAAAGAACTTTTTATAAATAATATTATTACAGAAAATGTAGCTATCTATCCTTTTAAAAGAAATCTAGATATTGGTGCCAGTATAGAAAATCAAGCTGGAGATTATGACGCTAATTTCTGGTCTACCTATAACATTCCACAACGGACATCCGAGCAGAGTCAGATATTAAAGGAGCTTGAAAAATCTGGTAAATAGAGCTTTCTGATTGAAATGCCACTTTGAGTACAGCGGTTTCCAAGAAATTCTTTAGTCATTTCGAACCGAATGTAATGAGTGTGAGAAATCTCAAATTACTTGACTGTTTAGAAATTCCCAATTTGGATTGAATTTAGAGATTAATATATCTTTCTTATCTCTTCTCCATTTTTTGATTTCCTTTTCACGAAGAATAGCTGTTTTGGCAGATTCAAATCCTTCATAGTATAGCAGATGATAACAGTTGTATTTTCCTGCGAAAGAATTTTTAGCATTCTGGCTATCAAAATAATGTTGGGCCAACCTTCTTTAGATGTTATTGGTTACACCAATATAGAGTGTTGTTTTATTCTCATTAGTAACGATATAAACAAAATGATTATAAAACATATATGAATTTACTCTTTTTAGATTTCTCAATCGTTGTTTCACTCCTCATGTCGAAATGACTGTTCTTTTTTTGGGTTTTTTAGTCATTTCGAACGAATGTGAGAAATCTTTAGATTTTGGATTTAGATTCCTCGTCGCTTTCACTTCAACAAGCTTAATGTGGCAGCTCTGTCGGAATGACTAACGTTTTTTGGAAACACTATGTCATTTCGAACCAAATGAAATAAGTGTGAGAAATCTATTTGTTTATTTTTATCTAATAAGATTATATTATGAAAAGGCCAAATGATTTATGGTTGATAAAAAACTGGAAATTTGTATTAGTAATTTCATTCTTATTACTATTATTTCCAATCGTATTTTACGCTTTTCACTTTTCATCATTTAAAATATCGGACAATCCAGAACATTGGGGTGTTTTTGGGGATTTTGTAGGAGGCATTATAAATCCTATAATTTCCATTTTAAGTTTAATTGTTTTAGGGTTGCTTACTTGGTTAGTAGCAAAACAATCTAATGAGGAAAACTATACTTTGTCATTAAAAAGATTAAGAATAGATGTGATAGAAGAATTTAGTAATAGTATGATGAAAATAGTCGGATATGAAACCAAAATATATCGTGTTGCATTATTTGTGATGAAGATTCATGGGAAAGAAATAAATGGTTCAGAATTAGGAAGAATCCTAAAAAGTCAGTTTAATGACTTGGAAAGGCAAACCCAATCTGTGTTAGAAGCTAAAATTTTTTTTAGCCATGTTTTTGTGACCAAAAATCATTTATTCAAAAAAAATTCTATTTTCAAATTATCAGTTCAAAGTATTGTGGATTACGATGAATTATGTCTACAGGCTATGAATAAAGTCAAATTCATTTAATGATGAGCATCTTCAAAATGAGTTTGCTGAGTTCATTCAAACTTTTTGGAACTTATTATCAAACTGTAATAAAGGATTTGAAAAAAGAGATAGATGCTTAGTTTTTTTGAACTAAGGAATCTAAAACCTTTAAAGCCTTCTCCACACTTGTAATCCTCTCAAAAGTTAATAACAAGCGCAATCCATTTCGGGTTTGTTTTTCTTTGAGTTGACATTGCTTTGGGTGACTTTGTACGTACTGTAAAACCTTAGTAAAGATAGCGGTTTGGTAAAAAGGCGATTGCTGGTCGGAAAGGAAATATCCAATGAATTTATTCTTCTTTAAAATCACCTTTTCAAGACCGATACTGTTAGCCAACCATTTGATACGAACAGAGTTAAACAAGTCCACCACTTGGGTTGGCAATTCGCCAAAACGGTCAACGAGTTCGGTTTCAAATTTTTGAAGGCCTTCTTCATTTTCAATGGCGTTTAGCTGGGTGTATAAATTAAGGCGCTCGGTGATGTTGTTAATATAGTCATCTGGGAAGAGGAGTTCAAAATCAGTGTCGAGCTGGGTTTCTTTTACAAAAACTTTAGGTTTGTCACCTTCTACTTCTTCATACAGCTCTTTAAACTCATTTTCCTTGAGTTCTTCAATGGCCTCGGCCAAAATCTTTTGGTAAGTTTCAAATCCAATTTCATTGATAAATCCGCTTTGCTCTCCGCCCAATAAATCCCCGGCACCACGAATTTCTAAATCCTTCATGGCAATGTTAAATCCGCTGCCAAGCTCGGTAAATTGTTCCAAAGCTTCAATACGTTTTCGGGCATCGGTGGTCATTACCTCATAGGGTGGGGTAATAAAATAGCAGAACGCTTTTTTATTGCTACGACCCACGCGACCACGCATTTGGTGTAAATCGCTTAAGCCAAAATTATTTGCATTGTGAATGAAAATGGTATTCGCATTGGTTACATCAAGCCCGCTTTCAACTATCGTAGTCGAAACCAAAACATCGAACTCCCCATTCATAAATGAAAGCATCAGGTTTTCCAGTTTTTTACCTTCCATTTGACCATGACCAATACCAACTTTAGCATCCGGTACGAGGCGTTGAATCATACCTGCTACTTCCTTAATATTCTCAATACGGTTATGGATAAAAAATACCTGTCCGCCACGCTGAATTTCATAAGAAACTGCATCGCGAATGATTTCTTCATTAAAACGAATCACCCTACTTTCGATAGGGTAGCGGTTGGGTGGAGGGGTCGTAATTACGGATAAATCCCGTGCGGCCATTAAGCTAAATTGTAAAGTTCTTGGAATGGGTGTTGCAGTCAAGGTCAAAACATCTACATTCTCTTTAATGGATTTTAACTTGTCTTTTACAGCTACCCCAAACTTCTGCTCTTCATCAACAATGAGCAGTCCTAAATCTTTAAATTTTACATTTTTATTGACCAATTGGTGAGTGCCAATGATGATGTCCACTTTGCCTTCTATGAGGCGTTCTAAAGTTTCACGTTTTTCTTTAGCTGTACGAAACCGATTCAAATAATCTACTGTTACCGGCATCTCTTTTAGTCGCTCTCGAAACGTTCGTGCATGTTGAAAGGCTAAAATGGTCGTCGGTACAAGTACGGCGACTTGCTTTCCGTTATCTACTGCTTTAAATGCAGCGCGGATAGCTACTTCTGTTTTTCCAAAACCTACATCCCCACAGATTAAACGGTCCATAGGGCGCTCGCTTTCCATGTCTTTTTTGACATCGGCTGTGGATTTTTCCTGATCTGGCGTATCCTCATAAATAAAGGATGCCTCTAACTCGTGTTGTAAGTAACTATCAGGAGCATATTGAAAGCCTTTTTCTAGCCTTCGTTTAGCGTAAATTTTTATGAGGTCAAAAGCAATTTTTTTGACCCTACTTTTGGTCTTTTCCTTTACTTTTTTCCAAGCTCCAGAACCTAATTTATAGATTTTTGGTGGAGCTCCATCCTTACCATTAAATTTAGAAATCTTGTGTAGTGAATGTATGCTAACATAGAGAATATCACGTTCTCCATACATTAATTTTATAGCCTCTTGCTTTTTGCCCTCAACATCTATTTTTTGCAGTCCGCCAAATTTGCCAATTCCATGGTCTATATGAGTCACGTAATCTCCAATCTCTAGTTTGTTAAGTTCTTTAAGGGTAATGGCCTGTTTTTTGGCATAACCGTTTTTTAGATGGAACTTATGGTACCTCTCAAAGATTTGATGGTCGGTGTAACAAACAATTTTTAAATCGTTGTCTACAAACCCTTGATATAATGGAAAAACAACGGTTTTGTAATGTACCGTTCGTTGACTTTCTTCAAAAATATCATGAAAACGTTTGGCTTGCTGGTCTGTTGCACAGAAAATGTAATTGGTATAACCCGCATCATGATTATCGTTGAGATTTTCAATAAGTAAATCAAACTTTTTATTGAAAGAAGGTTGTGGTTTGGTATTGAATATAACCTCGAATGTTGGAGAAAGGTCTTTTGAGTTTTGTCCAATCTCTAAAAATTGAAACTGTTTTAACTGCTCTTTAAAAACACTAGAATTTAAAAATAATTCATCAGGTTCAGCATGCTTAATCTCTTCATTTAGTTTCTTAAAACTCTCTTTTGCCTTTTCAAAATTAGAATCAATTCGGTCGTAGACCAAATCCAGATTCTTGCTAAAAATGACGGTATTGGAGGAAATATATTTTAGAAAACTTTCACGACTTTCATGTACCAATTTATTGGCAACATTGGGTATGATACTTATACGTTTCACCTTTTCTGTAGACAACTGGGTTTCTACATCAAAAGTTCTAATACTTTCTACTTCATCTCCAAAAAATTCGATACGGTAAGGTTCGTCATGTGAAAAAGAAAACACATCTACAATACCTCCACGCACAGAAAACTCTCCAGGTTCGGTAACAAAGTCTACGCGCTTAAACTGATATTCGAAAAGCACCTCGTTTAAAAATTCAAGAGATAGGGTATCTTCTAATTTTATTTTAAGAGTGTTTTTATCAAGCTCTTTCCGTGTGACTACTTTTTCAAAAAGTGCATCGGGATAGGTGACTAATACAGCGGGCTTTTTTCTAGAGTTGATTCGATTTAAAACCTCCGCTCGTAGCAAGACATTGGCATTATCGGTTTCTTCAATTTGATAAGGTCTACGGTAACTACCAGGATAAAACAACACGTCACTATTGCCAATGAGTTGTTCTAGGTCATTAAGGTAATACGCAGCTTCCTCTTTGTCATTGAGTAATATTAAAAATGGATTTTCGCCAGCACTGAATGCATCAGAAATTATAAAAGAAAGCGATGAACCAGTCAGACCTTTTAAAGAAATTTTTTGGTTTGAAGACTTCTCGAGTACGCTCGAAGTGACAGTTTTGGATATAACATCCCGCAGTTTCCGTAGTTGAGGAGACTGTTCAAAAAGAGCTAAAATTGAAGATTTGGTCAATCTTTAAACTTTGCTGCAAATATAAGGTCAGTATGGCGAGGGCACAATGCCTTTTTTTAATTTTCTAACCTTCTTTCCAATAGTTTCTGAAACGGATTTGTTTTCCTATTTAGAAATCCATGGATTACAATACTAATTAATAGAATAATACTTCCAATGAAGGCAGTGCAGGCTATCATATCATAATTTGTTTTGTGTCTAACATAAATAGCAAAAAGTGCCCAAATACCGACTAAAGCAAACTCTCGCATGTTGCGTTTCCAAATCATAAGTAGATTTAAAACGATGGCGACTATCAGCATTGTGAATGTCCAGTTTTCTTGTGATAAAAACATACCATCCCAACCAATTTTGGAGAGGTAGGCAGCGATGTTAGCAATAGTCGCTACTGCTATCCATCCACTATAGATACAAATGGGCCACCAGACAAAAGCGATAATTTCAATAGGGGCGTCCCACCGTTCCATATTGGTGTTCAAAATGATTTTGACAAGTGAAAATAGAATACCGAGCATAATGATTACAGAAAGTCCTGTAAAATCATATACAAAGGCTAAGACCCAAAAACCGTTCAGAACATTGGTGATTATGAGCCAATAACTAGTTTGTTCAATGAAGTCGCTTGGCTTGTTTCCAAAAAAGGCTCTTTTGACCTGAAAAATGCTATAGGCAAGCAAACCCAGAAAAATGAGCCCCCAAATGGCGAAAGCATAACTCGCTGGAGTGAACAGATTGTCATACCGATTGCTAATTTCCCCAATGGTGGTATCGTTAAGTTTAAGTACTTGAGAAATATAATTAACTGCAATTACAAGCACTACTGAAGCTAAATTAGCTACTGCCAGCGTCTTTTTCATCTTTATTATTTTGGTGAAACTAAGCATTATATATACTTTTTGTGTTTTTTGGTGAGATTCTGTTAATTCAAGTGAATTTTACTGATATAAGAAGTGAAATTTGTATCGAGAATAAGAATTTCAGAGGTAAAAACTGTTTTCGATACAATTTTTCGCTCCTCAAAATCACTCGAACTAACATTTAAAATATTGGCCAAATCTATTATACCAACGTGAAGTTGGTACGACTTATATTTTAATTACGTCACCTTCCGCTATGGCAAAAACTTCGTCCTCTTTGGTAGGTTCTAGAACATAAGTTCCTGTAAATTCCCCAAAAGCGGGTAAAATAAGCTGTTGTTTCTTTTTAAAAAAGCAAGGTAGTTTTAAGCGTTGTCTGCCAAAACCGTGTAAACGTACTGCGGGATGAATATGACCGCAGAAATTAAAATAACTATCCCGTTCTTCAGGATGATGGGTTAATAAAAAACCTTCTATTTCTAGCTCCTGAAATATTTTAATGCCCAAGGCTTCAAACTTTTCTGGAGCTATGATATCATGATTGCCTGAAACCAATATAATTTCTGAAGGTGTTTTTTCTACCCAATTCTCAAAAAACTGCCATTCTTTGTTTAATGATGAATGAAATAAATCTCCCAAAAAACAGATTTGAAACGGTTTAAAATAGCTAACGATTTCATCTAGCAAAATGAAGTTTTTGTGTATTGCTTTTTGTGGTACTGCAGCGCCAAATTTTCTAAAATGTGCAACTTTACCCAAATGCACATCACTTATTAAAAGCATCGACTTTTCTACCCAAAAAGCACCTCCATTGGGGTGAAGGATAAATTCTTGGTCCTTTATTTGAATAGACTGAGTCATATAGTTAAAAGTAGAGAAGCATGGCAAAGGTAAAATAACCACCTCTTTCTTCCGCTATGCGGAATTCATTCTCCTCCTTGAAAAGGAGGAGAGCTTTTCAGGAATTGAAATTTTCTAATATCTCCTGCAAAACTGATGAGAGATTATCAAATACCATTTTGTTTTCGAATCGTAATACCGTATAGTTTAGGTTTTTAAAAATTCATCTCGGATTTCATCTTTTTCTTGAACTACAGGATTGTTATGTGTTTCACCATCCAATTCGATTATTATACACTCTGATGGGCAAAAGAAATCACCAATATAATTTTCAATGCTGTGTTGTCTTCTAAATTTTCTTCCTTCTAGCTGTTTTTTAGATAAGTGTTTCCAAAGAAAGGCTTCGGCAGATGTACTATTATTTCTTAGTGATTTTCTATTTTGTTCTAAATGTTTATAGTTGTGCATAGTATTTAAATATATTAAAAGTTCCCCTCCTAATTCTAGGAGGGGTGCCCATAGGGCGGGGTGGTCTATTTCATTAAAATTTTGGTCATACGCTTAATTCTATCGGTCAGTTTTTCACTAGAGAGTTTTTCACGTAATCTATCCGTAATGATAGGAAAAGAAAAGGGGGTGGGTTTTGTACATTGTTTCCAGATGATGTTTTGAGAAGCTATCCGTTCCAAAGCCATGCGTAAACGCCCCTCTTCCAATTGGTGTTCAAAAGTTTCGGTAAAGGCCTGTTGGTACAATAGGTTATCTGGCTCAAAATCTTTAAAAACATCAAATAGTAATTGAGAACTACTTTGCAAATGTTTCATTTTAATACCCTTGTCAGGGTAGCCAGTAAAAACCATGCCACTAATTACAGCAATATCGCGAAATTTTCGACGTGCCATTTCGTTACTGTTTAAACTCTTTTGTAAATCAGAGAGCATATATTCGGTTGTAAATAAATCATTATCTAGAACAGCTTGTATATCTATAGGTTTATCCGATAACAATTCAAAACCATAATCATTGTAAGCCAATGAGCAAGTAATGGGTGTAAGTATACTAATGCGATAGGCCAACAGACTGCTCATAGCTTCGTGAACTCCTCGACCCTCAAAAGGATAAAAAATATGATGGTACCCATCCCTGGTTTTAAAAGTCTCGATTAAAAATTCATCGGGTTTGGGAACTATGCTTTCTTCCCGTTGTTTAGTAAACATTGGTGCCAATGCCTTTAATTCATTGGATATTGGTTCCCTCTCTCCTTTGGGGAGGGGGCTAGGGGGCGGGGCTTTATACAATTCTTGTCGTAATAGTTCCGACATCTGAGCCGAGAAACTTAGTCGCCCACCCATCCAACTAGGAACTTTGCTCGTGCGTTTGTTAGAATTACGAACATGCGCCTGCATGCCTTTAATTCTAATAAATTCCAGATTTCTGCCCGCAAAGGTGAACACATCTCCAGGAGCTAATTTTGAAATAAAATATTCTTCTATAGTGCCGATGTAGCCCCCTTTTTGATAGCGTACCGCGATGGAAGCATCGCCAACTATGGTTCCTATCTGAAAACGATGCCGCATAGCAATACCGCGATTGTTTACCTTAAATCTGCCATCTTGTTCTACTTCAACTTTTTGGTACTCATCATAGGTTTTAAGGCTTTGACTCCCCATGACCAAGAAGTTTAAAAGCCATTGCCATTGGTCTTCCGTTACCGCTTGATAGCAAAATGTTTGTTTGATTTCTTTGTAGATTTCTTCAGGATAAAATCCATCGGATACAGCCAGTGTAGTCAAGTATTGGAGCAATACATCAAAGCTATTCAAATACGGAATTCTATCTTCAACAGCGGCATTTTTTACTGCTTGTTGCATGGCGGAAGCTTCAATGAGCTCCATGGCATGGGTAGGCAAAAAGTGGATGACACTTTCCTTGCCCGGTTGATGGCCACTGCGACCTGCGCGTTGTAGAAATCGTGCTACTCCTTTAGGTCCCCCAATTTGTACTACCGTTTCTACAGGGGCAAAATCTACTCCTAAATCCAAACTCGAAGTACAGACAACTGCTTTTAAACTTTCATTGTGGATAGCTTGCTCTACCCATAATCTTGTTTCTTTATTGACACTCCCGTGGTGCATGGCTAGTTCCCCAGCGTATTCCGGATATTTTTCTAATATTTTCTGAAACCAAATTTCACACTGACTACGGGTATTGGTGAAAAGGAGTGTGGTTTTACTATTATTGATGATTGGAACCACATCTTCCAAAAGACGGAGACCAAGATGTCCTCTCCAGGGGAAGGTTTCCATTTCTTTGGGGATAATACTTTTTACCGTAATTTTTTTGTTCAGTTTGGCTTTTATTAAAACCGAGTTTTGATAGGCTTCAGTCTCGGGGCCTAATAATACTTGTCTAGCCTGTTCCAGATTTCCAATTGTAGCTGAAATTCCCCATATACGTAAATCATTACAAGTGGTTTTTAGGCGTGATAGTGCCAGTTCCATTTGCACTCCTCGTTTGGTACCTAATAATTCATGCCACTCGTCAACTACAATAGCGGAGCAGTCTTTAAACATCTTATCATAGCCTTTAGAAGAAAGCAGCAGTTGCAAACTTTCTGGAGTAGTAATTAGCAAATCTGGCATGCTAGTTTTTTGCCTCGCACGGTCTTTAGTTGAGGTATCGCCAGTTCGAATACCTACGGTCATTTGGGTTTCTAAATCTTGGGTTATCCGTTCCGCTGATTGTTTAATTTCTTGCGACAGTGCCCGTAACGGGGTAATCCAAATCGCTTTTAAGCCCTTTTTGTGTTTGTTTTTATAATCAGGATTATTTTTAATGTAATTTAAGACAATAGGAAACCAAAGTGCATATGTTTTACCACTCCCTGTTGGGGCATTTAACAGACCATGTCTGCCCTGTAAAAAAGCAGTCCAACTTTCTTTTTGGAAAGCAAAGGGTTTCCAATCTTGTTGGTCGAACCAATCTTGGGCAATATTAAAAAGTTGATTACGGTTCATGAAAAAGCAGAATAATGTCATTTCGAACTTAAGTGAGAAATCTAAAATCAGATTCCTCAATCGCTTCGCTAATTTCGAAATGACTTACACATTCAAATTTACGATTTGTTGTTATTCGGAATTAGTGTTTTTAAATCTTCCAAGGTATTTGCCTCTTCTATTTTTTTATCTTTTCTCCATCGTAAAATTCTTGGAAACCTTGTAGCAACACCACTTTTATGTCTTTTTGAATTTGCTATACCCTCAAAAGCAATTTCAAATACATGGTGAGGAATTACACTGCGTACTGGACCAAAACGTTCTAACGTATTTTTCTTGATCCACGCATCAACTTCTTTAAACTCTTTATCCGTTAATCCAGAGTAGGCTTTAGCGAAAGTGACGAGTTCTTTTTTGCCTTCACCATTTTCTTGCCAAAGTGCAAAAGTATAATCTGTAAATAAATTGCTTCTGCGACCATGACCGCGCATAGCATAGGTGAGCACAGCATCTATGGTTAGCGGGTCTACTTTCCATTTCCACCAGACACTTTTTTTTCTTCCGACCTGATAAGGCGAATCTTTGCGTTTAAGCATGAGACCTTCACTGCGCATTTCACGAGATCTTGTGCGTTCCTCGGCTACTTCTTTCCATGATGTTAGTGATAAGCTAGGTGATAAAAAAAGAGATTTCTCACATTCGCTCGAAATAACCGAATCTGCATACATTTCTTCCAAAAGCTTCCTTCGTTCTACGAATGGCTTTTGCCGTATATCTCTACCTTTCCACTCTAAAAGGTCATAAGCTTTTAAAATTACAGGTGTTTTTGCTAGTAAAGCTTTGGAGACAGTTTTTCGACCAATTCGGGTTTGTAAATCATTAAAAGTGCCTATTTCATTGTTTAGATAGGGAAGTAGTTCTCCGTCCAATACCGTTCCGTTGGGAATAACACCCACGAATTTTTGAAATTCAGGGTATTTATCCGTGACCAACTCTTCACCACGACTCCACACAAAAAGCTCATTTTTTCTTATGATAACCTGACATCTAATACCGTCCCACTTGTGTTCTATAGACCAATCTTTTACATCACCCAAAGCTGATACCTCACCCTCAAAGGCATAGGCCAAATAGAAGGGATAAGGTTTGGACAAATAATCACTTTCCTTTTCTTCCAAAACCAAATCTTGAAAAGAAATTTTATCCGGGTTCCAATTTCCCATAAGCTTATAAGCAAGTATATCCTCATCTATTTCTGTAGCTTTTGAAAGTGCTTTGGTCATGAGTTTTTGACTTATCCCAATACGAAATCCACCAGTAATCAATTTAGTAAAAACAAAGCGTTCATAGTAGTTAAGCTGTCTCCAATTTTTATAGAGGTAGGTTTTTTTTTCTATTTCGGTCTTTGGTTTTAGTGCTATCATTTCCTTTAAAAAGGTCGTTAGGCTTTTATCGGTAGACTTTTCACCGGCGGGTACCACCAAAGCAATGGTTTCGGCCAAATCCCCCACAATATGATAGCTTTCTTCAAATAACCAAAGGGGAATTTTTGCTAGTTCTGCCGACCATTCTCGTAATAAAGTAGTATTTACTGGTCTAGGGGGTCTACGATGCGAAAGTATGGCAATGGTCCACACCTTATCTTGATTATTGGCTGTTATAAAATAGTCTGCCAATGCTTGCACTTTTACCGTAGTCTTATTCGTGCTATCCAGTTTTTTAATGAGTTGAGCAAAGTCTTTCATTAAACGCTAAGAGTTGAAGTTTCCGAAGTATTTAGTTCTGCCAGTTCACCTTCGTATTGTGTCTCTTCCGTTCGTGCATCATAACCCAACCCTCGTAAATATTTAGAGAATATTTCTGTATAACCATGGGTGCAGATTATTTTTTGAGCACCGGTATCTTTAATGGCAGTCAACAATTCGGACCAATCGCAATGATCGCTCAATACAAAACCTTTGTCAATGGCACGTCTTCTTCTTGCTCCTCTAAATGCCATCCAGCCACTGGCGGATGCTGTCAAAAAGGGTGTCATTTTACGAATCCAAGTGCTACCATGAGTAGATGGTGGGGCAATAACAATGTTTCCTTTTATGGCCTCTTTTTTAGTATCTCGGGTGATTAATTCTGTTTTTGGGAAAGCTACCAAAGAGCGGAGTACCTCGGTCATATTTTCAACGGCCCCATGGGTATAGATTTTGCCTATGCTTGGATCTAAATGTTTTAAAAGGCGTTGAGCCTTTCCTAAAGAATATCCAAATAATATGGAAGTTTGCCCGTTTGCTTTATTCTCTGCCCACCAATTATTAATATCGTTAAAAACCTCTTTCTGTGGTGTCCATAGAAAAGCAGGTAACCCAAAAGTACATTCTGTAATGAACGTATGGCATTTGATATTTTCATAAGGTGTAGCAACACCGTCGTCCTCTAATTTATAATCGCCTGTAAAGACCCAAACTTCTCCTTTATATTCCACTCGTATTTGTGAAGATCCAATGATATGTCCTGCGGGGTGTAAACTGAATTTTACTCCGTTAATACTAAAAGTCTCTCCCCACTCTTTACTAGTGATAATCACATCTCCAAGGCGGTGTTTTATAATGGGAACGTTACGATGATGTGTAATGTATTGTTTATGTCCCCATCGACTATGATCTGCGTGACCATGTGAGATTATAGCTTTATCTACGGGTTTCCAAGGATCGAGATAAACTCTGGCTTCTTCACAATATATACCTCTAGATGTGAATTGTAAAAGTGGTGTTTTCATCTGTTCAAATAATATTTTGTAATCGGTCAGATGTAATTCGCCATTCAATATTTTGTTTTGAGTGTGAAAAATATATGGCTCATTTCATAGCAAAGTGAATTTACAAATTTCTTTCTGGGAATAACGTGCTATTCTTCTAGTTTAAAATTATATTTGCGCTACAAATTTTAACGCATGCCAATTTTAGATTTATACGAAAACGGAGGTCATAGAAAGAATTTAGCTCACTTTGCAACGCTTGCGAGTCTAGCAGCAGTGGATGGAGAATTAAATTCGCAGGAAAAAGCAATACTAGATAAATTTGCTTTTAAGTTGAATATTACTGATGCAGAGTATAAAGAAATTATGAAAAAGGAGAATAAATATCCTATTGAAACTCCTCATAGTGGTGAAAAACGCTTCAAAAGACTTTTTGAGTTTTTTCAAATTATCTTTTCTGATAATGTGATTGATGAAGAAGAGCGTATCATGGTCGAAAAATATGCGGTAGGTTTAGGTTTTCCAACCAAAACGGCTGATGATATTATAGAAAAATCTATTGCAATTTTTACCGGTAAGATTGCTTTTGAGGATTATTATAGCTTAATAAATAAATAGGACTGCCTACTTCATAAACTCTTCAGCTTTTTCTACCATCTTTTTGCTACCACAGAAAAAAGGAACACGTTCATGTAATTCTGAAGGCTGAATGTCTAGTATCCTTTGATTGCCGTTGCTTGCTTTGCCATTAGCTTGTTCTGCAATAAGCGCCATGGGGTTACATTCATATAGAAGACGAAGCTTTCCATTTGAAGCTTTACTGCTCTTTGGATACATGTATATTCCACCTTTAATCATATTTCTATGAAAATCGGATACTAAAGAACCAATATATCTTGAAGTATAGGGTCTATCCCCCTCTTCTTCTTGGCAATATTTGATATAGTTTTTAACTCCTTGTGGGAAATGAACATAATTTCCTTCGTTAACTGAATATATTTTACCAGTTTCTGGAAACTCCATATTAGGGTGAGATAGATAAAAAGTACCAATAGCAGGGTTTAGAGTAAATCCATTTACACCATGCCCGGTAGTGTAAACTAACATAGTAGATGTACCATAAACTACATAACCTGCAGCAACCTGATTTTTACCAGGCTGTAGAAAATCTTCTAATGTAACTGGTGTTCCTACTGGGGTTATTCTTCTGTATATAGAGAAAATCGTCCCAACCGAAACATTTACATCGATATTAGATGAACCATCTAAAGGGTCAATTAAAACAACATATTTATTTTGGTGATTTTCATCTTGGCTATTAATGGTAATAAAATCATCTTCTTCCTCAGAAGCAATTCCACAAACAATCTCTCGCTTTCTTAAAGCTTGAATAAATTTTTCATTGGCAAGAACATCTAATTTTTGCTGATCTTCACCTTGAACATTAGTGTCCCCTGCTTCTCCCAAAATATCTATCAAACCAGCTTTGTTAACCTCATGATTAACTACCTTGGCAGCTAATCTAATAGCATTGATTAGTTTTGAAAGTTCGCCAGTTGAATATTGAAACTCTGATTGATTTTCAATGATAAATTCGCCTAGGGTCTTATTTTTTTTATCCATTAATAAGTTTGTGTTTTAATCGGCAACAAATATCGCTCATTTTGTGATACTACAACGATTTCGTTAAAGTATTGTTGTTTTGTATTATAACTAATTGTTTTATTTGTAACAACTATGAATTTTACTATTAGAGAATCCGTAAAAGAAGATATGTCTCAAGTATTGGGACTGATTAATGAACTTGCTAAATTTGAGAAAGAAGCTGATGCTGTAGCAATTACTAAAGAAGATTTGATTAGGGATGGGTTTGGTAAACAACCGCTATTTCATTGTTTTGTTGCAGAAGCAGAAAATAAAATTGTTGGTATTGCCTTGATTTACCCAAGATACTCTACTTGGAAAGGTCCAGTTTTACATTTAGAGGATTTAATAGTAACTAAAAAAATGCGCGGTAGTGGATTAGGTTCGTCTTTATTGACCGAAGTTGTAAAATATGGTCATGGGCTTGGCGTTAAAAGAATTAGTTGGGAAGTATTGGATTGGAATGAACCGGCAATTAAGTTTTATGAAGCTAAGGGAGCAAATGTAATGCGTGATTGGGATGTAGTACAATTAGATGAAGCAGGAATAAACAGATTTATAAAGAATTTATGAAGATTTTTAAGTTTGGTGGAGCATCAGTTAAAGATGCAAATGGTGTAAAGAATGTGGTTAATGTATTAAAAGAAGTAGGACATCAAGACACTTTATTGGTGATTTCGGCCATGGGGAAAACCACTAATGCTATGGAGAAGATAGTGGATAGTTATTTTACTGATAAAAATCAATTAGATCTTGTTATTCAAGAAGTTGTAGATACTCATAAAACAATAATTAACGAACTATTCGAAGCTAAGAATCATGAAATTCATAATCGAGTAAATGCGCTTATTGAAGAATTTAAGGGCTTTTTAATGTGGAACAAATCGCCCAAGTATGCCTTTGTGTATGATCAAGTGGTGGGTTATGGTGAATTGCTTTCTACAACAATTGTAAGTGCTTATTTAGATGAGGTGGGCTTAAATAATCATTGGTTAGATGTAAGAGATTTGATAAAGACTGATAATAGTTACCGTGATGCTCAGGTAAACTGGGAGCGAACCCAAAAAGAAGTTACTTCTACGGTAAATAAGAACAAATTAAATATAACCCAAGGTTTTTTAGGTAGTGACGAAAATAATTTCACCACTACTTTGGGTCGTGAAGGTTCGGATTATACTGCTGCTATTTTGGCCTATTGTTTAAAAGCAGAATCGGTCACTATTTGGAAAGACGTACCAGGTGTCTTAAATGCTGATCCCCGCCATTTTAATGAAACAAAATTACTTCATAAAATATCTTATAGAGAGGCAATAGAACTTGCTTTTTATGGAGCTTCCGTAATACATCCTAAGACACTACAACCACTACAGGGCAGAGAAATACCTTTGCATGTTAAGTCTTTTTTAAATCCAAAAGAACAAGGGACTACCGTAGGTAAAGGCACTAAGATTTCACCAGAAACACCTTGTTTTATCGTAAAGAAAAATCAAGTTTTATTAAAATTATCTTCTTTGGACTTTTCTTTTATCGTAGAAGAAAATATGAGTGAGATTTTTAAACTTTTTCACGATTATAAACTTAAGGTAGATCTTATTCAAAATTCTGCAATTAGTTTTTCTGTTTGTTTGGATAATAAGTTTGGTGGGTTAAAAGAAATACTTCCAGTTTTAGAACAAAAATTTAAAGTTACACATCATGAAGCTGTTTCCTTATACACCATACGCCATTTTGATGAGAATTCCGTAGAAAAAATCCTTAATGGATATAGTGTTTTGGTAGAACAACGAGGTAAGGAAACCATTCAATTGGTAGTAAAATAGAAATACAATAATACTTCAGTCCTTGTATTTGACTATATTTACCATTACCAAAATTTTGTATTTATGGGGTTGGTATCTGCGAAAGAAGTTGCAAAAGCTATAAACTTAGATAAGTATGGTGTTTTTGGAACTTTTGTGGGCTGGATATTAATGACAGCGACCAAAATTACTTCAATAAATAGGTTTTACGATAACAATAAAGATTTAGAAGGAACTCAATTTTTAGATGCTATTCTTAAGCATTATGAGATAGACTTTGAAATACCAGAAGAAGATTTTAAGCGGTTACCTAAGAATGGATCTTTTATCACTATCTCTAACCATCCACTTGGTGGTATTGATGGAGTTCTTTTGCTAAAACTAATATTGGAGCAACGTTCAGATTTTAAAATTATAGCCAATTTTTTGTTGAACCGGATAGAGCCAATGAAGCAATTTATTCTTCCAGTCAATCCTTTTGAAAACCATAAAGATGTCAAAAGTAGTGTTATGGGTTTTAAAAATGCGATAAAGCATATTCGTGAAGGACATCCACTTGGTATTTTTCCTGCAGGTGAAGTGTCTACTTATCGTGATGGTAAATTAGTTGTAGATAAACCTTGGGAAGAAGCTGCGATTAAACTTATCCGTAAAGCTGAGGTGCCAGTGGTGCCAATCTATTTTCATGCAAAAAATAGTCGCTTGTTTTATAGATTATCTAAGATTAATGATGTTTTTAGAACTGCCAAATTACCATCCGAGGTTACAACTCAAAAACGTAGACCTATTAAAGTTCGTATTGGACAACCCATTTCTATAAAGGCACAAAAAGAAGAAGATACTTTAGAAGGTTTTACAGAATTACTTCGTAAGAAGACCTATTTATTAGCTAATGTTTTTGAAAAAGAACGCTTAATAGATAAAGTACCTACAACGCTTAAAATACCAAAGCAACCTAAAAAGATTGTAACTGCTGTTCGTACTGAAGTTATTGAAGGCGAAATTGAAAAGTTACGCGAAAAAGATTGCCGTTTATTACAAAGTAAAAATTATGAGGTTTTCTTGGCTCAAGAACAGGATATGCCTTTTATTTTAAAGGAAATAGGGAGACAACGTGAGGTTACTTTTAGAGCGATAGGTGAGGGTACCAATAATGCGATTGATTTAGATAAGTTTGATTCTTACTATCATCATCTTTTTCTTTGGGATGATAAAGACAAAGCCATTGTTGGCGCCTATAGAATGGGGCTTGGTTCTCAGATTTTTAAAATCTATGGGATTGATGGTTTTTATCTACAAGACTTATTTCGTTTTGAACCCGAACTTTATGGTATGATGTCTAAATCTATTGAGATGGGACGTGCATATATTACCAAAGAATACCAACAAAAACCTATGCCACTGTTTTTACTGTGGAAAGGTATTGTACATACCACTTTAAGATTTCCAGAGCATAAATATTTAATAGGCGGAGTAAGTATTAGCAACCAGTTTTCTAATTTTTCTAAGTCTTTGATGATTGAGTTTATGAAGTCTAATTATTGGGACCCCTATGTGGCCCAATACGTACATCCAAAGAAAGAGTTTAAAGTAAAATTAAAGGATGCTGATAAGGAATTTATATTTGATGAAACCCAAGCAGATTTAAATAAGTTCGACAAATTAATTGAAGAAGTAGAGCCAGGAAGTTTGCGTTTACCGGTTTTAATAAAAAAATATATTAAGCAGAACGCAAGAATGGTAGCTTTTAATGTTGATCCTCTTTTTAATAATTCTGTTGATGGATTAATGTATATTAAAATAGCAGACCTGCCGGAAAGTACAGTGAAACCTGTGATGGAAGAGTTCCAAGCTGAATTGGAACGAAAGGATCAATTATTATAAACCATAGGTTATTAATGAAATGTCTTTTTCAATTTCTAGTAATTTTATTTTCTTCATCTATTTTTTCTCAGTTTACAGTTTCTGGATATGTATATGATAATAATAGTAAAGAACCGCTTTTAGGGGTTTCTATTTTCTATGATGGTTCTACTATAGGCACTATTACAGATGACAAAGGTTATTTTCAATTGACCACTTCAGGTAGAATGGCAGGGAACCTAATTTTTAATTTTTTAGGGTATGAAACAGTTATTTTATCAGACATTAAGAAAAATGATTTAGGCACTATTTTCTTAAATGAGAAACCTTTGGAGTTGGATGAAGTAGTTCTATTACCAGATACGTGGAGTCGCCGTAAGAAGTTAAGAGTTTTTAGAAAAGAATTTTTAGGATCAACAAATGCAAGCTTTAAATGCAAAATCTTAAATGAAGAAGATATAAGACTCTATTATAATGCAACTGAAAATAGATTGTACGCTTATGCTAAAAAGCCAATTCTAATAGACAATCAATATTTAGGGTATCGCGTAACATATAATTTAATTGATTTTGAAGCTGATTTTTATAATCAAATTGCTGATGAACCTCCTGTTACTAAAGCCACCTATATGGCGGGAACATTATTCTTTAAGGATATAAATAATACTAAACCAAAGAAAAAGTATTTGAAAAATAGAGAGAGCGGTTACTTTGGTTCGGGGATTCATTTTATGAGATCTCTAGCGAGTCAAAATTTATCCACTGAAGGTTTTTTTATCTTCAAAAAGGGGTTTCAAGTGAATCCTAAAGAAGTGTTTAGTGTTATTGAAATAGGAGAACTGACCCAAATCATTCAAAGGGCTGAAAAACTATCTATTACTTTTAAAAATGAACAATCTTTTATTCTAGTAACTGAAAATCCATATTATATAGATGATTATGGTAATCATTTACCAAGCAGAAATATCTCTTTTGGTGGAAAAATAGGAAGACTAAGAGCGGCTAATTTACTTCCTTTGGACTATAAGATTAACTAAGCTTCTTTTGCTGTTTTAAAAACATATAACAATTCAGTTGCTATTTGAATACTTCGTTCGTGATATTTTTCAGCTTGTAAAGGAGTTCTATCAAAAACTTTAGGGTCTTCATAGGTAATTGGAAAACGGCTTTCAGCTCCCTTTACTATTGGGCATGCTTCATTAGCGGAATTGCATGTCATTATAGCTCCAAAACCAGACTTTGGATTAAAGCTAGCATCATAAGTTTTTGAGAAACAAACTACAGGATGAACAGTATCTGAAAATTTTACAGCATACACTGGATTCTCTGTTTCAGTAATTTTTATTATTTCAAATCCTGAATTTTTAAGTATTTTAACTACCATTGGATACAATGCGGTTGCTTCTGTACCACCTGAGTAACAATAAATATTTTTTAATCCTATATAATGAGCTATGGTCTGTGCCCATATTTGAGATAAATGACTTCTACGTGAATTATGCGTACATATAAAGTTTAGGTTTATCTGTTTCCCTGCATCAGTTTTTTCTCTTAGGTAATTAATTAGTGGTTGTAGAACTTCCTGTCTTTTTGTAGAAATTTTAGTTTTATTTATGAACTGCAACGTTGCTTCAATTTTTGGGAAAAGTGGTTGTTTTTTTACTTTCATAGTCGTCTATATACCAACATTTTTACTTCTTTTTTCAAATAATAAATTGTCTTTCCAGACACCATCTTTAGTTTTGCCCACTTTTTCTCGCCTGCCAATAAAACGAAACCCTACTTTTTTATGAAGTCTAACGCTAGCCTCGTTTTCGGGAAAAATTCCTGATTGCAAAGTCCAATAGCCAATGGCTTCGCTCTCTACAATAAGTTTTTCTAATAAAGTTTTACCAAGACCTAATCCTCTTGACTTTGTACTTATGTATACACTTACTTCGCCTATACCTCCATAAACACATCTGCTAGAAACAGGAGAAAGTGCCGCCCAACCCATAATTTTACCGTTGGCTTCAACAACTAAGCGACATTCTTTAATATGTGCTTTATCCCAACTTTCAAAATCTGGTACAGTTGTTTCAAAAGTAGCAAAACCTGTAGAAATACCCTCAGCATATATTTTGGAAACTTGAGGCCAATCTGCTTGTGTCATTTTTCTAAGATGCATAACTTTTTAGTTAACAACAACCGTTACCTGGAGTACAAGATTCAGATGAAATTTCTGTTTCAACTGCTACTCCACAGGTTTCTTTAGCTTTACAATCTGTTTTTTTAACGGAGAGTTTAAAAATTATTTTTTCATCATTCCAAGTATAATTATTGACAAACAATTGAGCGGTATGAAAGTTTGGATTACTATATTCGAATTTTACCTCTGCATCTTTTACCATGGGCTTTATTGTATCAACTTTATTTAAGATGCCTAGAGCCTTAAAAGAAGACATGAATTCTGTTTTGTCTTTTTCTTCAGGGCTTTCCCATAATTGGATAACGGTTTCTTTCCAAAAATCAACTCCTGCTCCACAGTCAATACTATCTATAATAGTGTTTTTAACCTCAGTAATATGATAATTTGCACCAACAAAATTTCCTGGTCGATATTCAAAAAGGAGGGACTTATTTTTATGAGTATTTAATAATTCTAAAAATTTGGCTGTTTTCATAGGGAATAGTTTTAGCAGCAATTACGCTTTGTTGTATTAAAAAAATTATTCAAAGTTTTCTGAATAGTAACCCAGGTATCAAGATTTATACAGTAGCAAATCTTTTTACCTTCAATTTCGCCACGTATCAAATCAATACTCTTTAGTTCTTTTAAGTGCTGAGATATAGTGGGTTGTGCCAAGCCAATTTCATCCACAATATCATTGCAAATACAGGCTTCTTGCTTGCTTATGTATTCTAGAATGGCTATGCGAGCAGGATTAGCCAAGACCTTAAAGGTTTTAGCCATTTGATTTTGATTTTGATTAAATATTTGAGTTTTGGTAATTCCCATTACATATTTATATATTGCAATATTACGATGATAAATTGAAATAAAAAAGCCAGAGTGAAATTCTCTGGCTATATTCTTAGAACCAAGGCTTTTTACCTACTTGGTATGTGTTATAGAATTCTTCATCTGATTTAGTTAGATAAATGATTCCTTCAATTAGACCAATAAGCATTGGAATATATATTAAAAAAGCTCCGATTATTAAACAAACAAGGGCATAAGATATTACAGATGCTCCAAGTAGAATAAAGCCTTCTTTATTATAGCCTAACAGGAATTTATGAACTCCTAAAGAACCTAAAATAATAGCTAATACTCCAACCAAAATTTTCTTATTCTCTCCTCCAGCATTTTTTAAACCTTCTGAAAATTCATTTGCAGTCTTTTTTGCTCCATCGGCAAAATCATTTGCAGCCTCTTCAGCCTTATCTCCTAAATCTTTGTTTTCTTCTGACATGATTTTTAATTTGTTGGTTAAATGAGTTTTAAAAGTAGCAAATATTTTTATAGTTATAAAAAAGCTTTATCAACAGGCTCCCAAAGTTCTAGTTTGTTTCCTTCCGGATCTAGAATCCAACCAAATTTTCCATACTCATATTCTTCTACTTCCCCCACAATTGTAACCCCTTCTTTTTCCAATTGAATTAGAAGCTCTCTTAAATTCTCCACCCTAAAGTTCATCATAAATTGTTTTTCACTTGGTTTAAAATATTTGGTATCCTCGTTCATAGGACTCCATTGAGTAGAGCAATCATTACCATCCTTATCCTTCCACCAGAAAGTACAGCCGTATTGGTCCGTGTTTAACCCTAAATGGTTTTTATACCAATCTTTTATTTTATTAGGGTCTTTAGTTTTAAAGAAAAAACCACCTAGACCAGTTACTCTATTTTTCATCTTTTTTTATTTTCTACCAATGTTTTTTTCATAGATTTTAACCCAATCTTGGGTTGTCATCTTTTGACAAAGTTCACTAATCAAATTGTAAGGAATGGTTTCCATTTTTTTAAACCTAATACAGCTTTTACCCATATCTAATTTGGTTTTAACATGTTTAGGATATTCTTTTACAAACCAGTCCAGTAATTTTGTGTCTGCATAAATACCAGAATGGTATAGGGCAATAAAATTTTTCTGAGAGGCAATATTTATAAAGGGTAGTGGAAGTTTAGTATCACAATGATACCCATTTGGGTAAATAGAATGGGGTACTACGTAACCAATCATTTTATAGTTAATACATTCTTCAAAACCTTTTGGAAGATTATTTTTTACTGTTTCTCGCAATTTAGAAACTGCAGCGACTCGTTCTTTGGGTAGTTTAGAAATGTATTCATCAACTGTTTTGGCGTCTATAGTCATAACGTATTTATTTGCGTTGTAAAATAAGTGATGAAATTAATGTTATTATCAGTCCAATAATAAAAACGATTATTAGCATAAATAGTGCTGCCTGTCCACTTGTAAATTCCATAATTTCAACAGTGGGGTCTTTGGCTTTCATTATTTTGGCATATTCATCAAAAAAACCTGGATTAATTATAGCTGTATAAATATAATCAGCGATGGCCATTCCTATGGCAGTAAATAGACTAATAAGCAAACCAATTATCATTCCTTTTTTAAAGCTGAGCTTGCCGTGGTTTTGGGTGTCTCTAAAATGCCGTATACCAAAATAGACAAATACTAATGAAGCAATAATGGTTGCATAACCAATAATTTCATTTGTGGTGATGTCGAAATACAGTCCAGCAAGAAAAGCAATAAAGCCGACTAGTATTCCGTAAGTGCTAAATTTAGAGACTGAAGTTTTCATAATTACTGGTTTAAGGTTGGGACTAATCTAAGCCAAACCTTGTATTTGATATTCATACTAAAGTACTAAATGGCTGAGAATTAAGTAAGAAATACAGTTTAAGAGGATAAAATCTGAAGTTCTTTGGCTTTTTGGATAGCTTGGGTGCGCCTTTTTGAGTCTAGTTTAACTAATACATTTGAAACATGCGTTTTAATGGTGCTCTCGGTTACAAAAAGTTTTTCTGCTATTTCTTTATTTGATAGACCTTTTGAAACCTCAATTAAAACTTCATATTCTCTTTTGCTTATGCCAAGTTCATCTACTTTTTTTAGATTAACCTTTGTTAATGTTGTGGGTAGTTTATGTAAACTTTTCTTATTCAAGTAAATACCAATACCCAAGAAAACCAGTGCAATAATTGCCATCATAATTTCTATAGAAAGCTCACCAGTTGTATAGAAATACATGCTCAATTGAAATAACACAAGTAAAGCGACTGTAAGGCTAGAAAAAATAAAAACAATTTTTTTCACTGTGAGTTCTTTTAAACTATTTCAATTTGCTAAAAAAATGTCTTTTCACACTCCTTTTTTGCCTTTTTCTCACCTCGTAGCATACTATAAGATTTAAAAAAGCCTTCAAATGAGTACAAAAATCTCATTTTCGCTTAAATCAAATAATTTAAAAAATCTCATTAAAATTTAGGAAAATTCAGCCTTTATTTTATCTACTATTGTCTGAGCTAATTTTTCTTTACTTTCAACGGTCCAACCAGCAACATGGGGTGTTAATAAGACATTATTGGCTTTTCTTAAGTATTTAAAAGCTTTAGGTCTTTTAGTAAACATATTTTCGAAAGACTTTTTTTCATATTCCAAAACGTCTAAACCAGCTCCCAGTATTTTGCCAGATTTTAATCCTTCTACTAAATCTTCTGTAACTACACATTTACCTCTTGCGGTGTTAATAAGCCAAAAAGGATTTTTGAAAGCCTCTATAAATTCGGTATTTATCATACCTACGGATGACTCATTTTCTGGAACATGAAGACTTATTATATCAGCCTTTTGCTGTAGCTCTAAGATGCCTACTTGGCGTGCATTATCATCTCCAACACCACCAATAATATCGTAGCATATTATTTCAGCATTAAAACCTTTTAGCTTTCTGGCAAATGCTTTTCCCATATTGCCATACCCTATGATGCCTACTGTTTTTCCATCCAACTCTACACCGCGATTTCCTTCTCTGTCCCATTTACCTTTTCTAACTTCTCTATGGGCTTTAGTAAGTTTGTTCATTACGCCTAATAACATACCAAGAGCATGTTCTCCAACTGCATTTCTATTGCCTTCTGGAGCATTAGCCAGAAAAACACCTTTTTCTCTAGCGTAACGTGTTGTTATATTCTCAAGACCTGCACCAACTCTTCCAATAAATTTTAGATTTGTTGCTTTATCCAAGAATTGTTTATCAATAGGAAAACGACTTCGAATTATCAATCCATCGTAATTGTGAATTTTGCTTTCTACTTCTTCTTTAGAAGAGGTGTAATCCTCATCATTTTTAAAACCTAATTCAGAAAATTGTTCAAGTAATAGAGGATGATTAGTATCTAAATGTAGGATTTTCATAAAATTAGAATTGACTAGATTTTAGGATAATGGTTTTGCGTCATTTCATGCTTAACATCACCTGTATGTGCCGTATTTTGTTTTTCAAAAAGTAAGAGATGTACTTCTTCTTCATTTTTGGTAGAAGGGCAGTGTTCAACTCCTTTTGGAACAACTATGATTTCACCTTCATTTACAATTTCTGTTCTATCTCTAAACTTCATGTATAAAGTACCCTTTAATACTTGAAAGAGTTCATCCTCGTTTTCGTGAGCATGCCATACAAATTCGCCTTTAATTTTAGCAAGAATCACTTGCATATCATCTACGGTAGCTATTTGGTGTGGATGCCATTGTTTTGAAAACAGGCTATGCTTTTCTTTTAGATTTATAGTCTTCATAGTTAGATGGTATTTAAATCCCTAAAATTAATTTGGCAATCATAAAATAAATCAAGATTCCAAAAATATCATTACTTGTGGTAATAAAAGGACCAGTGGCAATTGCAGGGTCTATTCCCCTTTTATGAAGGAATAGTGGCGTAAAAGTTCCTATAAATCCGGCAACTACTATTACTGCGATTAATGATGTAGATACTGCTAGTGCAGTATAGAAATCTCCTTTCCAAAGCCATGTAAAAAGCAAGAGTAATGCAGAAAGAATTACTCCGTTAAGTAATGCCAATAGCATTTCTTTAACTAAGCGGTTACCAATACTTCCTTTAATATCATCATTTGCTAAACCTTGTACGATAATTGCACTAGATTGCACCCCTACATTGCCAGCCATTGCTGCAATTAGCGGAGTAAAAAGAAAAAGCACGGTGTACTTTCTAAACATCTCTTCAAAACCTCCCATAATTACTGCGGCAGCTGCCCCACCAAAAAGACCTAAAACCAACCACGGTAGTCTAGCTCTAGTTAGCTCCCAAATGCTATCATCTGCTTCAACATCTTGTGAAATACCAGCTGCCATTTGGTAATCTTTATCAGCCTCTTCTCTAATAACATCTACAATATCATCAATAGTAATTCTACCTACTAACCTTCCAATCTCGTCTATTACAGGGATAGCTTCCAAATCATACTTAGACATGATTTTAGCCACTTCTTCAGGTTTTTCATTCACATTTACGGAGTCCACTTTTGGGATGTAGACTGTTTTAATATGAGCCTTTGGAGAAGTGGTAAGCAAATCTTTTAAAGAGAGTCTTCCTTTTAATTTATCGTCATCATCTACTACATAAATAGAATGTACTCTCGTTACGTTTTCTGCTTGCGCCCGCATTTCTTTTACGCAAGTAGTTACTGTCCAGTTTTCTTTAACTTTTACCAGCTCTTTTGCCATTAAACCACCTGCAGAATCTTCATCGTAGCGTAATAAGTCTACAATATCTTTTGCATGTTCTTGGTCTTCGATTTCAGAGATTACCTCTTGTACTAATTCTTTAGGAAGCTCACCAACAATATCTGCAGCATCATCTGTATCTAATTCCTCAATCTCACCGGCAATCTCTTTAGGAGATAGATTATTTAATACAGCTTCTCTAACATCTTCATCAAGTTCTGTAAGAATGTCAGAGGTTTTTTCACTGTCCAGAAGTTTAATAAGGTAAGTGACCTCTTTCTCATCTAACTCATTTGCGATTTCAGCAATATCGGCATAATGAAATTCTTTTAATATACCCCGCAACTTAGCGTCTTGCTGATTTTCTATCAGCAATTGAATTTCCTCTACAAGTTCTTCTGTAAGTTTAAACGGTGTCATCTTCTATTCGCTTGGTCAATGCAATAAAATCAGCAACGGCCATTTGTTCTGGGCGTCGGTCAAATATAGTGTCTTCTTTGAAATTATCGGATAAATCAAAGGATTTAAGACTATTGCGCAATGTTTTTCTTCGTTGGTTAAAAGCTGTTTTTACCACTCTAAAAAGGAGTTTTTCATCGCACTCTAAATGATAATCTTCTTTTCGAGTTAATTTTAAAACACCAGATTGTACTTTAGGAGGTGGGTCAAATACTTGTGGATGCACAGTAAACAAGTATTCCGCATTGTAAAAAGCTTGTACCAATACTGATAAGATACCATAAGCTTTAGATCCTTCTTTTTCGCAAATTCGTTGTGCCACTTCTTTCTGGAACATCCCTGAAAACTCAGGGATTTGTTGCCGTATTTCTAACATTTTAAATACAATCTGCGTAGAGATATTATAAGGAAAATTGCCTGTTATGGCGAACTGTTGACCACCAAATAATTGCGTTAAATCATATTTTAGAAAGTCCGCTTCCAGCACTTTGAATTTACTGTTTTGGTGAAGCACTTTAGGGTGCTCTAGAGGAAAGCTATGATTTAGATATACGATGGATTCCGCATCTAAGTCCATGGCAACTAAATTCATATCTCGCATGAGTAAATATTTGGTTAACACCCCTGTACCTGGACCTACTTCAATAACATTTGAGTAACTTTCAAGGGAAAGTGTATCTGCTATCTGTTGCGCAATTTTTTCATCTTTTAAAAAATGCTGCCCAAGATGCTTTTTAGCTTTTACTGCAGATGTATTCTCTGAATTTCCAGCTTGCTTATGCTTCTTAAACGAACCTTTTTTGTTGCGCATCTTTGCCATGAATAATCATAATCTTAGATAAAACTTAAACTGCCTTTATTAGCAGCGTGTATTAAGCAATCACCTCTTTTATTAATTCCATTTCTGTTCTAAATGCTACAAATTTATTGGGGAAAAGTTTTGTGCCTTCAGCACGCATTTTATCTGCATCTTCTTGATAATATTTTTGTAGTGTATCCATATTCTTACAGGTATATTGTACAGAATACGTTACACCTCCCATATCTTCATCAACCAACACTTTGCACATTTTTGCTGCACTAAACTTTTTTGTAGCCAACATATCTGGGATATGCTTGTCTTTCATCCAAGCTAACCATTTGTCATGCACATTTTCTTCAATATTAATAGTGACATTATAAATAATCTCTTCCAAATTCGTATAATTTAAGGATGCTTGCAAAGTTAAAATAGGCAAGTATTCAATGATACTTATTAATTGATTAAATCTCCCCTTAACTTTCTAAAATTTTTGCGTGCCTGAGGAAAATAATAACTATCCTGATAGTTATAGATAATCTTTTCGTAGTGCGGCTTAGCTTTTTCTGGCTCGTTGAGTTTATTTTGATATAACTGCGCTAGTCTAAAATGAGCATCATCTGCTAAAATACCAGAAGCATAGAACTCTATTATTTTTTGATAGTTAAATCTTGCAGCATCATACTTTTTTTGAGATTCTAGCAATTCTGCTTGCCGTAATAATGCCTCATCTTCTATTTTTTCTCCTTTATGGTTTTCTAGAATATCTTCTAAACCATCAATAGCGGTTTGTGTTTTGTTTTGGTATGCTAATAAATCTGCTCTAGCGTATTTTTTTAATGCTGTTTGGGTAGAATCTTCTAAGGAATTATCGGAAATCAAAAGGCTTAGCTGCATAGCATCATTGGCTATTAATTGTGAGGTGGAGCCACGTAAAACTTTTAGTTGTGTTAAGGCCCAATCAAAATCTCCTTTGTAAAAACTGGTTTGTGCTACTTTGTAACGAGCGTCTTGCCCTAAAACATCATTCTTTAGACTCTTTTGTATTTGCGAAAAGTAGATGAGAGCCTCATTAAAACGTTGCCCATAAACCAGAATATCACCAAGTGCTAATTTAACGTAGGCTTTCCCAAAACGACTTAAAGGTAAATCCAATCCCCTTTTTAAGATTGAAATAGCGGGTTCTGGTTTTTCTCTTTTGAAGGTTAAAAAATTAGCATATGCAATCTGAAGTTGAAGCGTTTTACTTTCGTATCCGTAAGTTTCTAGTAAAGATTTAAACTCTTTTTCAATAGTATTTAGTTTTCGTTCGTCAGCATTTTGTAAATCAATATCTATTAAATTTAGTTGGGCGTTTAGCTTTGTTTCTGGTGCGACTGCTTTTTCTTTTATATAACTGAAGACCGATTTTGCTGTCTCTATATCATCATTTTCTTGTGCTATTTCTCCTAGATTATTTAACCTATCAAAAGAAATCTCATCCGTTCGTTTGTAGATTGCTTTTTCTTGAGCAAATGCATTCTTATACTGCTTTTGTTGTACAAAGAGCCAGCTTAACAATTCGTTCCATAATACATCTGGGTTCTTTTGGGCGTTTTGTAATAATGTTTTTCTGAAAATTCCATTATTGGTGTTAGTAGGTTCTTCAGTTATAAAATCATCAATATTTCTTAGGACATTGGAGCGAGAAGATTTTCCTTCGTAAATGAGTTTTAGATAGGAACTAAACATTTTTTCAATATCGCCCTGTTCCCCATAAATACGTGCCAATTGAAAATCATAATTAAGTTCTGGTTTTAACTGCATGGCTTTGGTATATGCAGCAACAGCTTGGTCTAAAAGGGCATATTTTTGAAAACGATACCCAACGCTATACCCAAAATTTGGATTTTTATCCAATTCGTCAATAGCTTTTTTGTAGTATTCGGAAGCTTTTTCTGGTTGATTTTGAAGCGTATAATTGTATCCCAATTCTATAAAAAATGTTGGAAAAGTGAACTCTTCTTTTACTTTTTCTAATAAGAAATTTTCAGCATCTTCATAGTGTTCCAATTGTTGGTAGCAAGCGATAAGACCTTCAGAATAGTCTGTGCGCCTAGGGTTCTTCTTTACCAATTTTTCGTAAAAAACCACCGCTTTTTCGAACTCGCCATCACCAAAGTACTGTTTTGCCAAAAAGTCTTCTTGGGCGTTAGCCAATGAGCCAATAAACAATAAACAATAAACTAGGTAAACTGCTCGCATTACTCAAAGATAACGTAGAAAACAGGATTAGCGTGTTAAGTGATTCTGAAATTAGTTGATTAATGCCAGGCTATGTGGAGTCCGGCGATGGTGTCGACTTGCTTTTGGCGTGGTGGCTGCGATAGCAGCACAACAAAAGTGCGCCACAGGTATATTCGACACCATTCGGTTTGTATATGAAAAGTAGCAGATTTTTACACTCTAACTTTTCGAAAAGCAAAATATTTAATTAAAAGTAAATGCGGTTCAGGATGAAACCCAAACCGCTATTTTTTATATACGTTGTTAACAACAGTTATTTTACTTCTTTCAGTCCTTTTTTCCAAAGGATATACGATGTCAAAAGTAAAGTCAATGCAATAGGAGGAGAGAAGTAGTCTGGAACAGAAGCATTAATCTCTGCTAACATTGCTAATAGAAAAAGAAAGAAAAATCCAGAATAAGCCCATTCTTTCAAAAGGTCAGATTTATGTATCCAAATTGCAACTAACCCTAAAATTTTTGCACTCATTAATGGTATAATTAGGTAAGTTGGAAAACCAATTTCTGCAAACCTCTTTGTAAATTCAGGATTAGAAATGCTGTTACCAATTGTTGCAAGTATCATTAATGTAAGTAAACTTGTTGAAATTAGATAAATAACTTTCTTTGTCTTAATAGTCATTTTCTATTTGATTAATGTGTCTAATATCATTTCTAATCTGTCCAATGCAGAACCCCAACCATTATAGAATCCCATTTCTTCTTGTTGTTTACAATATTCTGGTGTGGCGTGAATTACGCTAAAAGTAAATTTTGTTTTCTGTCCGTCTGCTTCAAAATATGTTTGCATTTCCACATCTTGTGTCATAGGCTTAAAATCTGCCGAAGTAATTATTTTCTTGAGCTCTACGATTTCTTTATAAATACCTTCAGAGATGAATTCATTTCCGTCTGGCATTGACATTGAATATTTCCATTTTCCGCCAACCTCAAAATTATGCTCAATAACTTTTATATCCATTCCATTTGGAGCCCACCATTTCAAAATGTGTTCTGATTGTGTCCAAGCATCCCAAACTAATTTTATTGGAGCATTAAATGTCTTTTCAATTGTGAGTGTTCTGTCTTTTAAATTATTCATTTTTTTATTTTTTTGAAGATTAAACTAATTAGTATTCCATATATACAGAATTGTATTAAACCAGCAATCCCTTCAACAATTATCCAAAGACCAATATTTGTCACTTGATATTTAGCAGGTTCAGTAAAAGTTGGATAAGAAACGAAAAGGGCACTAATTATTAATCCAAAATAAAGCCCTTTCTTGATGTTGAATTGTCCATTACTGTAAAGGTTAAATAAGAATGAAAGAACAATTCCTTGTAATGTCATTGTTAGAAAACCTAGTGGAAAAATAACTTCTTTTCTCATAAATGAAATAGACTCATAATGCTCTTGATTAATAATAAAATGAGATGTAGTTTGAACGATGAAAGTCACTATAATAAAAGTGAGAGTTCCAAGTATGTATTTCTTCATATTCATTTATGATTTTTTGTTTTGTAATTCATTAATATAATTTTCAAAGGAATCTATTCTATCTTCCCAAAGTTTGTTGTATTGTTTTATCCATAAAAAAGCAGGGATTAATTTTTGTGGTTGAATTAAACATAAACGTTCTCTTCCAATTTGGTTAAAATCTATTATTCCACATTCGTTTAATATTTTCAAGTGTTTAGAAATTGCAGGTCTGCTTATCTCAAACTTTTCGGCTACCTCATTTACACTTAAAGTTTCAGTTGCTAATAATTCAATAATATCTCTTCTAACTGGGTCTGCAATCGCTTGAAAAACATCTCTTCTCATAATTTATGTAACTATTCGGTTACGAATATATGCGTAATCGTTCGGTTACACAAATAATTATGAAAAAAATAGTTTAGGTATTGAATTCGTGAGTTTGAGTGGTAATTGTTGCTAACGACCTGCTAAACGCAGTTCGATGATTTCTACGGAAATATAGTAAAATCCTATCAACAATGATATGTGAATCAGGCTTTGGTGTTATCCCATGTCATTGTTCACCAAGGAGTCCGCGATAGCGGACGTTCCCTTGTTGGATTTTGCGTTATTGGGAGTATAAATTATCGGGCCAAATTGAGTTTTAGCTTATGTTATTGCACATTAGCCGCTTGAGCGGACAGCTGAGAGCTGTTTGTAGCAATAATGTACTTAACAATTTGGTTTAGCAGGTCGTTAGAGCACATTTCTTTTTGGGCGGGAGTGCTTAGCACGCAGCAAAAAAAGTCAGCTTCAGCTGAATGTGCTCTAACGTTGCGTGTATGAATCGTTGTCGAGAAGCCACTATGATTTTATACACCTTGTTACCATACGTTTTTATTTTTCCTTTATTGCTTGCTCAACTAATTTTCCATTTTCGTAAACAACCAATTTCTCAACTTTCCCCATTTTTTGTATGAACTCGATTTGAATATTATTCTGATTCAAATAGAATGTATTTTCGGTTTCCGCAAGCATTTCAGCACTCCACACTTCCTTATCATCTACCAAGTCAGTCATTTTAAGAGTTTTGCCCTCTTGCTTTATATTGACCATTCTATCTGCAGCATTATAATTCCCTTCGTATAATTCCAGAATCTTATCGTCAAGCTGAATTTTTCCATACGGAATGTGATTATAGCTTATTGTTCTTGCAAGCTTCCATTCGTTATTGTCAAACCTCCATATACTTGTGAATTTGGCTTTTGATACAGGTTTACTTGTGTTCCCATCTATTACGAGATAAAAAATGTGCTCTCCGGTTTCAAGGGCTCCGTAATTTGTAATAGGGTATACTTCAAGACTCTCGTTGATGAGTACCCTTTTAATTTGTTGTCTTTCTCGTTGCTCGCCACAAAACAAGCTCATTGACTCCATTTCTTTTCCTTTGGAAACAGTTAGGCCTTGTTTATCGTGATAAAACTCATAGTCAAAGGCTAAAAAAGATTCATACTTTTTAAGATCACATTCATTAAGTGCTGCAAAAAAGATACTGTCAAGTTTTGAAATTGTATTATACAGCTCTCCACTTCTTTGTGCAAAGCTTTTTACATAAATTATGGAAATAAAGATTGTTATTAATAATTTTAATCGCATCTTTTTCGAATGTATGGTAACGACCTGCTAAACGCAGTTCGGTGATTTCTACGGAAATATAGTAAAATCCTATCAACAATGATATGTGAATCGGGCTTCCGAATAATCAGATAACATTGTTCATCAAGAAGTCCGCGATAGCGGACGTTCCCTTGTTGGATTTTGCGTTATTGGGAGTATAAATTATTGAGCCAAATTGAGTTTTAGCTTATGTTATTACACGTTTGCCGCTTGAGCGGAGAGCTGATAGCTGTTTGTAGCAATAATGTACTTAACAATTTGGTTTAGCAGGTCGTTAGAGCACATATCTTTTTGGTTCATAAGTAAAGCTGAATTATAGCCATTGTTGTAATTAGTTTTTTATTTAAGTTTAGTCCATGAGTATTTTCCGAGAAACCTGTCCAATCGTATTTTCCAATTTATTGGTTTGTCAATTCGCGAATTGTATCCACAGATTCTACATTTCCACGAATTAATTTCTACTTCATATCCGCCATATTTGGTCGAGCGTAATTCGGTTTCTTTTATTTCTTGAAATATTTGAGAACCACATCGGGGACAATTTTCCAATTCCGTTTTTCCGATTGGCTTAGTTAACTCCGCAATTTTTAACTCCGTCAAATTTCTGCTTTTAAGTTCCGAGTGAATTTTATTCTGAGATTCGGGCATGAATTCGGTCCGACGAAATTGGAAGAAGAACGCAAGCTCTTTGTTGGTCAGTTTTACTAGAAAATCCTCTAAGCTCTCTTTTTTCAAAATTAATTACAACGACCTGCTAAACGCAGTTCGATGATTTTTACGGAAATATAGTAAAATCCTATCAACAATGATATGTGAATCGTGCTTTGGTGTTATCACATGTCATTGTTCGCCAAGGAGTCCGCGATAGCGGACGTTCCCTTGTTGGATTTTGCGTTATTGGGAGTATAAATTATCGGGCCAAATTGAGTTTTAGCTTATGTTATTGCACGTTAGCCGCTTGAGCGGACAGCTGAGAGCTGTTTGTAGCAATAATGTACTTAGCAATTTGGTTTAGCAGGTCGTTAGAGCACATATCTTTTTGGGCGGGAGTGCGTAGCACGTAGCAAAAAAAGTCAGCTTCAGCTGAATGTGCTCTAACGGTCTCGTGTATGATTTTGTTGCGTGTATAAGCATTAAAGTTAGCAAATAAAGCATAGATAGAAAGTCCGCGAGGGCTTTCGTAAGTAAGCTATAACTAGCAATGAATTATACACATTGTTGTGGCCAGTTTTTTTATTCAAACTGTATAAAGATTACGTTAAAGACTTAGAGAAAATAACGTCTCTTGTCATTTCATGCTTTTTAAGTGTTAAGTATTTGGTGAAATTGGCCGAAAATTTTGCGATCATATATCCATGAAACGGTAATGAAAATGATGGCAAGTATCGCTCCCATCTGTTCTCCATCACTAACCATTAAGTGCGCTACTAAAGCTAGTATGGCATCAAATAGAAAGCCAGCATAAGCCAATTCTTTCAAGAAGGTATATTTTTTACTAAGTAGAGCTACAATGCCTAAAATTTTAAGAATAGCTAAAGGATAAATAAGCCATGTAGGAAATCCTAAATTCACAAAAAAGCCACTTACTCGTTCATAATTAAGCAAGTACATGCTTGCTGAGAATAAGAAAATTGCACTCATTAAACCTGTTGCTATCCAATAGATTAGTTTATTTTTTTTCATGATTATTTAGTTTATGAAATTTGTAATTAATTTTGATGACTCTTTAGCGTATTCTTCGAGCATGAAATGTCCTCCTTCAAAGAAATGTGTTTCAATATTTTGTAAATCCTTGCTGTATGCTTTAGCTCCTTCCTGACTAAAGTATCTGTCATTCTTGCCCCAAAGCACTAAAGTTTTTGGTTGATGATTTCTAAAATACTCTTGCCAATCAGGGTATTTAGGGAAATTATTACCGTAGTCTGAAAATAAAGCCGTTTGAATTTCTTTGGCATTTATTCTGTTTAAAAATGCATTATCTGTTAAATAAGATATAGGCTCAATTTTTTGAGGATTAGAAGCTTCATTCAGATATTGATCTTTAAGGCCTTCTAAAGAAATTAAGTAATCCTTAAATTCTAGTAATCCTTTCATATCATTATTTTTCTTGAATAAGCCTATTTTCATTCCCCATTCGCCCATACCTTCCATATATGCATTAGCGTTTTGTATGATTAAGCCTTTGATATAATTTGGGTAAGCAGTAGCTATTCTAAACCCTATAGGACCTCCATAATCTTGCATCAGTAAATAAAAGGAGCTAAGCTTAAGAGCTGCTATGAAATCAGAGATGTATTTAGTGATGTTTTCAAATGTATAATCAAACTCAGAAACCAAGGGCATATCACTTAGACCAAAACCAATATAATCAGGTGCTATAAGATGATACATATCAGATAATTCATTAATGATATCTCTGTACATATGAGATGAAGATGGAAATCCGTGTAATAAAAGAATTGTTTCATTTTCTGGGTTACCAGCTTCTCTATAGAAGAGGTCAAAATCATTAATTTTTATTGTTTTATTTTTCATAATGTAATAATAAAAGTTACAGTTAAATTTAAATTTTTTTTAGAATTTATTTTTGAATGATTCGAGCGTTGTATCTTGAAGTTTTTCAATGACTGCGATATCAATTTCACTATATAAGCTATCAAGTACTGAATTAATTTGATTTCCAACCCTACAACTTTTACTAGGTGAATCACTTCTATAATCAAGTAAATGATTATTTTCTTTGACCACCTCAAATATGTCTGATAAAAGAATGTTTTTTGCACTTTTTGCTAAACGTACACCTCCATATTTTCCTTCTTTGCTCTCCACTAGTCCAGCATCTTTTAATTTTCTAAGTTCTTGTCTTACTAAGACAGGGTTAATATTAATACTTCCAGCAATTTTTGTAGACGTCCGCCATCCTTCTGTATACAGGGCGAGTAGAGTCATAATGTGTAATGAGGCAGAAAATTTACTTTTGACCACTTATATGTAATTTTAAATATTACAGTTGCAAACCTACTAAAAAAATATTAATAACAAAATTTATGTTTAATAGTTGGAGATGGCGTTATATATATGAATTAGAGTAAGATATTCCCACCTATATTATTGCCAACGACCTGCTAAACGCAGTTCGATGATTTTTACGGAAATATAGTAAAATCCTATCAACAATGATATGTGAATCGGGCTTCCGTGTTATCACATGTCATTGTTCATCGAGGAGTCCGCGATAGCGGACGTTCCCTTGTTGGATTTTGCGTTATTGGGAGTATAAATTGCCATACCAAATTGCTTTTAGCTTATGTCATTGCACGTTAGCCGCTTGAGCGGACAGCTGAGAGCTGTTTGTAGCAATAATGTACTTAGCAATTTGGTTTAGTAGGTCGTTAGAGCACATTTCTTTTGGTGCGGGAGTGCGCAGCACGTAGCATCTAAAGTCAGCTTCAGCTGAATGTGCTACAACGTATTTGTATATGAAAAGTAGCAGATTTACATGTGTCAATTTTCAGTTTAAAATCAAAGATAGCAGAAATGAACTAAACTTTAAGTTTTGCTCATTTCTGCTATTTTTTATATACGGTGTTGGCAACAGTATTATTTTTCAAAGACTATATTCTTAAAATTTTGTCCTGATAGTTTAAACCCTTTAATCTTTCCGTTAGAGTCGTAAGTAAAATTTAGTTTTCCTAATTCTGGTGAATAAAAACTTTCTAAAGTAAGAGGGCTTAAAACTATAGAATTACTAAAGGTACGCTTAAGGTGAAGTTTATTTTCTACTATAACTAAGTCATAAATAATATTATGTTCTTTATTTCTGAAAACTCCAGTAAAATCAGCTAAATCTATTTCATCTGAATTAGGTTGTTGTATATTAGTTTTAAAGCATTCATATGTAAAATCTGCAATTTCGAAATTAAACTTATCGTCATAAAAGACAAACGTTGTGTGTGGAATGTAAGGAAAATCAAAAGTGCTTCCATGCAAATATGGTAATGGATTCAGGGCTTTTGTTCCGAAAGACTGAAAATACAACGTGTCTTTCTTTGCTATAATGTTGTAGTAAACACCTGGTTGAAACTCGTATGTTCCTGAGTATTTTTTTAATTGTTCATTGCTGACAGCCATTTTTGCTGGCGTTTTAGTTTTTATATCATCATTTAAAAGCAAGTCGATTGACTGATAAACAACATCAAGACCTGAAAAGTTATTGGCGTTAGATAGAAAAATGATAGACAACTTCTGCTTTGGTGCATGCAGAATATATGAGCGGTAACTTGCTGTTCCGCCACCATGAAAAATGACATCAATCCCTTTGTAATTATCAAACTGTAAACCTAATCCATATTTTATTTCTTTTCCAGAATTAAGAATGGTAGTAGTTTGCATTTTTTTATAAAAACCGCTATTACCAATAACGGGGTTTTGATAATTTTTTGCCCATAAAGTTAAATCATTTATTGTAGTATAAATTCCTGAAGAACCTATAGTTGCAAGTTTTACAGGATTGCTTATATAAATATCATTATCTAAATTGTACGAATATGCTTTATTTTTAACAACTAAATCGTTATTATCAACTGCTTTCGTGTCTTTCATACCCAATGGAATGAATATTTTTTCTTGTAGTTGTTCCTTAAATGGTTTTTGTCCAACTCGTTCAATAATTTCTGAAAGTAATATGTATCCAGTATTGTTGTATTCGTATTTTTCTCCTGCTTTAAAGTTTACATGTTTAATGTTTAATAACATTTTCACAACTTCTTGATGACTCATTGTTTTAAGACCTTTTAGTTGAGCCAATTCATCTGGGTTAGATAGTCCGTGTGTGTGATTTGCAAGTTGTTTAATCGTTATTTTATTTGGTAAGTGTTTTAGTTCTTGTAAATATGTTCGGATATCATCATTAAATGAGAGTTTGCCTTCTTGTTCTAGAAGCAGAGTTAGGTAGGTTGTAAATTGTTTAGATATGGAAGCGATATTAAATACAGTAGAGTCTGTTATAGGAATGTCATATTCAACATTGGCTAATCCTATGGCTTTTTTATAGGTGGTTCTGCCATTTTTAATGATGGCAAATGCTGAACCAGTTTTATTGGGTGTAGAGTGAGCCTTGAATAATGAATCAACTTTTGCATATGATTGCTGTTCAATAATGTTTGTCTGACCTAAAACAGCTATAGATTGAAAGACGATAAGTGAGATAATAAAGATTTGATGTTTCATTTGATTATTTTTTGTTCAGGACAAAAGTGAAACATAAAGCCAAGTAAAGAGTTTGACTATCGGAAATCGAACTGATTTTATAGAAAAAAATGTGTCCGACTTTAAATCGAACCACCCTATATTGTTGATTTTCTGTAAGCTAATGGTGTTTGAAGAGTTTCTTTTTTAAAAGCCGTATAAAAGGATGATTTTGAATTAAAACCTATTTGGTAAAGTATTTCTAAAACTGTTAAGTCGGTTTTTTCTTTTAATAACGTTTTAGCATCATTGATTCTATACTCATTAACATAATCAAAAAAATGTTTTCCAATATGCTTATTGATTAGTTGTGAAAGTTGTTTTTCAGGAAGATTTAAACTAATTGCTAATTTTTGTAAATTAAGTTCGGGATTCAAATAAGGCTTTTCAGTATTCATATATTCGGAAAGTAATTGTAAGGCTTGTTCCGTTTCTGTAGTCGATTTTTGAATCGTTTTAAGCGTAGTTAAATTTTTATCAACCCCTAAAAATAATTTTGGTTGATACAATGCTTTTAAAACAAACCAACAAATAACAAATAAGGCAAAAACACTTATGAGCAAGTTTATGTTGGCAAGAAGATTACTATTGTTTTCAGAGGTAATAAAAGACCTGAACAATACAAAACAATTGCCAATTAGAAATAGGATGGTAATTTGCAACAGCCATTTGTAGGTGTTTTTATGGTTGGCTGCATAATTTTCTTGATACAATTTTTTAAATTGAATCAGCGTGAAAAATACAGCGATTATATAACAATAGTATTGCACTTTAGATAGTGTTTGAAAAATAATATAGCTCCTATCAGAAATATTCGTGCTAAATAAAAGTATAAATACAACTAAAAATAAAATGGCATGTAAAAAATGTTTTCTTTCTAGTTTAAAATTAAAATAACAAACTGATTGTACATACAAGTAGTACAAAGGCATTTGAAGTAATACGGAAGCTATTTTTAAACTATTTAGGGTGTTATTAGAAATTTCTAAAAACATACCAATAAAATCAAAGGCGGTAACTAAAAGAAATATTGCAAATAAGTTGTTTGATACTTTTTTAGTAGATTTTACAGTAATCAAGAATATTGATAACAATATCATTAGAAAAACAATGATTTTTCCAATGTCATTTATTAGTTCTGTATTAGTCAAATTAGTTTGTTTTTATTCTATTAGGTCATAATGCTGAATTACAATCCCACTATCACAGGTAATTGATTTCCGTAACTTTAGTTTTTGCCAATTATTTAATCGGTTAAAAATAGATACACCTTTTCCTAATACAACAGGATTAACAAATAAATGAAATTCATCTATTAAGTTTTCCTTAACCAAAGCAGAAACGAATGAACTACCTCCGTAAACAATAATATCTTTACCGTTTTCATTTTTTAATTTGTTTACTTCCTTCACCAAGTTTCCTTTTGCAAGTATTGTGTTTTCCCACTCAGATTGTTCAAGGGTTTTAGTAAAAACGACTTTCTGTTGACGACCTTTGATTTTTGATAATTCATACATTGGGTCATTTTGTCTTGTCAAGGTGTCAAGCCAATATGGGATATAGTCAACCGCTAATTTTCTGCCAATAATTTCAGTATCGGCAGAGTCCGCTAATTCCAAGACATATTGTTTGATTTCATCCCATGCCCAGGTCACCCATTTTTGCTCGTCATTCGGACCTGTTGAATTAAACCCATCCAAGGAAACTTGCATTTGTAATTTTAATTTTCTCATGAGACCTATCTTGTTCTTTTAATGACCGCCAACGACCTGCTAAACGCAGTTCAGTGATTTCTACGGAAATATAGCAAAATCCTTTCAACAATGTTATTTGAATCGGGCTTCCGAATAATCAGATAACATTGTTTGTCAAGGAGTCCGCGAAGTCGGACGTATTCTTGTTGGATTTTGCGTTATTGGGAGTATAAATTACAGTACCAAATTACTTTTAGCCGGCCGTTCTTGTCTGTTTTGGCTCGAAGCCCACCTAGCGGTGACTTTAAGGTATAGTGGTTGGGGTAATTTGGTTTAGCGCTGTAGTTCGAGTCGATTGCTTTAAGATGTATTGCAACGTAGTTGCGCAGATTAAAGTTCACCACAGGTGAATTGACTCGAACGTGTTTGTGTATGAAAAGTACGTCTTTTTTGGAAGACGGTTTTTCAGCCGTTACGAAAATTAGTTAATTTATAGGAAATTGAATTCGTTCAACCAGCTTGACGTATTTTTTATATACCTTGTTGTATGCAGTTTTTCAAGGTTTAATCAATTAATTTATTGATGAGATTTAAAACAACTGATGTTAATTGACCTTCAGAACTATTGTTAGATAAAATGGCAACACCAACCATTTTTGAAGGAACAATAACAACAATACTTGAACTACCATACGTTCCCCCATTGTGAAAATAAATAGTTACGTTTTTGATTGTATGGATACCCCAACCTAAACCTACTGCTTGTTCATTATTTTCTAATTGATTTTCAAGAACAAGTTCTACAGCATTTTTTATGGCTTTAGGCTTTTTTAAATGCATATCTAGAAAACGTAATAAGTCTGGCATAGAAGTTTTAATACTGCCAGATGGACTCATCCCTGCTAAGTGAATTAATGGCATTTTATCTAATTTTCTATGTGGAATAGCAATATTAGTTAAATACTTCTCTGGTACACTTAAATAAGTAGATTTGAGACCTAGGCCTTTGACGATATATTTCATAAATAAATCAGAAAAGCTTGTATTTTGAGATTTTGCCATTGCGTAACCTAAAAGCCCAATTCCAAAGTTCGAATATCTTATTTTCCCATAGTTGCTTAACGTATCTGTTTTTTTCAAAATATTCAACATAAAATCTTCTGTGAACAATCCATAAGGGTCATTTTCATCAAATCCTTCAAGACTAATTAAACTTTTTGTACTTTCAAATTGTGGAAATCCGGATGTGTGAGTAGCCAAATCAACTAATCGGACTTTAGAACTCCATATTTTACCATCAGTAACTTCTTTTGGTAAGTATTTGGACAAAAGGTCAAAACGACTGATTTTATTTTCGGTTTCAAGTGAAGCCAAAATGAAGGATGTGTAAAGTTTAGTTACAGAACCAATTTCGAAGAGCGTAGTACTATCAATATCTTTTAACGTAGATACATACTTTCCACCATAATAATATTTCTGAATAGAATCGTTTTTTATAATTCCAATACTCAATCCTACATTTGTACTGTCTTGAAAATGTACTTTGGCAATACTGTCGGTAAGAATATTTATGTTTTGTGAAAAGGAAGTTTGACAACATGCAAATATTAGAAGGAAATAAGCTTGTTTGGTAATTGTAGATATATTCAAAATTTATAGTTTTTGATATTAGTGGATTTTATTAAAAACACGGTTGTGAAGTGTTTACAACTGACATAAATCCGCAATTCAAAAATAAATAGTTAAATCATCATAAAATTGTAAAAAATGTTACATGCTTATTTTAATTGCTCATAAAAGAAATTTTTACTTTTGGAAAATTTTGATGGCGTAACTCCAGTGATTTTTTTCATATCCTTTATAAAATGAGATTGATCAAAATATCCGAATTTGTAAGTTATATCGGTTAAAGATTCTTGAGGATTATTTGCACGATACTTCATAATGGCCCGTAATCTTGTATACAATGCAAACTCTTTAATTGAATTGTTAGTATGATCAAGAAACAACTGATTTATTTTTTGTCTAGAATGAGAAAATTTAGAAAGCATATCTTTAATGATAATATTGCCATTGTTTTGATAGATATGATTACAAATATCCCTGCTAATTTTGGTGTTAGTTACATCTGGCAATATTTTCTTACTGAAAAAAAGTTCTACGTGTTCAACTTGTTCAGTAAAGCTATTTGAGTTAAAGATTTTATAATGAAGACTAGAAACATCTGAATAAAGTGTTGCTGATAAATCAGTTATTGACGCAATGCCTTTAGGAAAAAAAATGAAGATACCCAAGGTTGAAGCTTAATCGTAAAATACGTCAACGTTGATGGTATTATTAACTTATAGGGTTTCGGCAGCTTACCAAATCCAAAAGCCTGTGGTAATTCTATTTCTGTACTATTGTGCTTAATGAGTATGTCTTTTTCTTTAACAAAAGAAAATTCGAATAAACCGTCTTCAATAACTAAACCTGTATTTTTTTGTAGTTTAATTGAGCAAAAACGATAAGACTTAAAGATATCTTTTAATGTTTTAGTAGGATATGCTTTTAGTACTTTCATTACATTTTTCATTATTTGTGAGTAGGTATAAATTGCATACAACAATTGTATATAGTTACTAGTAACTATATACCTTTTATAAGCTGAATTTAGTAAAATCACCTCACATAGAATAAGTTACTGTACATTAACAGTATAGTATTCGAATAGTATGCGTTTACAAACGCATACAGCTAAATACTATCAAACCCACAATAAGACACTAGAACCTCAGGAATTTTAATGCCATCTACAGTTTGGTAGTTTTCTAAAATACCTGCAAGAACACGTGGTAGTGCCAGTGAGCTTCCGTTTAGGGTATGTGCCAATTGGGTTTTACCATTTTCGTCTTTAAAACGAAGTTTTAAACGGTTAGCTTGGTAGGTTTCAAAATTAGAAACGGAGCTAATTTCTAACCATCGGTCTTGAGCTGTTGAGAATACTTCAAAATCATAGGTTAGAGCAGCGGTAAAACCCAAATCGCCACCACATAATCTGAGTATACGAAAAGGTAGTTTTAATTCCCTAAGGATGTTTTTCAGATGCTCTACCATGCCATCCAAAGCGGCATAAGAGTTATTAGGATGCTCTACTCGAACTAGCTCTACTTTATCAAATTGGTGTAGTCTATTTAGTCCACGAACATGTGCGCCATAACTACCAGCTTCTCTTCTAAAGCATGGTGTATAGCCTGTATATTTAATAGGGAAATCGTCTGCTTTAACAATTTCATCCCTAAATAAATTAGTTACGGGCACTTCGGCAGTTGGGATTAAGTACAAATCATCTGCTTGTATGTGATACATTTGCCCTTCTTTATCCGGTAGCTGTCCTGTTCCATACCCAGAAGCTTCATTGACCAAATGCGGTACTTGAATTTCTGTATAGCCTGCTTCTGTGTTCTTATCTAAAAAATAAGAAATTAGAGCACGTTGTAATCTTGCCCCTTTTCCCTTATAAACAGGAAATCCAGCCCCAGTAATTTTTACACCTAGCTCAAAATCTATAATATCATGCTTTTTAGCGAGCTCCCAATGTGGTAATGCACCTTCTATTAATTTTGGAATAGTACCTTCTCTAAAAACCTCTTCGTTATCTTCATCAGTAGAACCTCCAGGAACAGATTCGTGTGGAATATTAGGAATTTGGTATAGTAAATTTTGTAACTCTTCTGTAGTAGTATTTAAGTCGTCCCCCAATTTTTTGGAAGCTTCTTTTAAAGCGGTAGTCTTTGCTTTTAGTTCATTTGCTTCGGCTGCTTTTCCGTTTTTAAAAAATATTCCTATTTCCTTAGAAATACTATTAGATTCAGCTAACGTACTATCTAATTCTGTTTGTAATGAACGTCTTTTTTCATCTAGATGTAATACACCGTTTAGCATAACATCTGCATCTATATTTCGCTTTTTTAAAGCGTCAATAATAGCATCTTTGTTCTCCCTTATTTTTTGCAGCTGAAGCATGAATTCTGTTTTAAAAGAGCAAATTTAAAGTAATACCCAAGATTAGACCTAGATTCTATAATATAAATCCTAGTTCTCGATACTTTTTCTAAAGAAAAAACTCGAACTGACAGTTTAAAAAAAGCTTCCAAAGATTATAAGGAAAATTATTCCTCTTTAGAAGGTAAAATCCATTCGTTATGGGAAAAATGTTTCCAGGGAACATTGGCCAAATCAACATTGGGGTCTATAAATTCTTGATATTTACTTTTATTGACTCTTACTTTATTTATTACAAAAACACCAATATCTTTACCTTGCTTGGCGCTTTCTTCTTTAAGGTGCTGAGCAAATTGCCATGTAAAATCCGGATAACAAGCAACTTTGCGTTTCTGTTTTTTGGTTAAATAGTCATCTAGTTTTATTTGTTCCCGATTTCCAGTGACTTTATCTTCAACAAAAACGCGAATACTTCCAACTCTGCTTCTTAGCATCATTCTCCAACTTAACCTATGACCTTCTTCTGTCCATAAAACATCGTCTTTTATAAAGTAATGGCGTATGGGCAAAACTAGTTGAACCGCAAAATAGAGAGTCAAAACCCCAAGAATCCATTTGTGCTTTTTTGGATGGTTATTGCGTTGGGTTATGTCTACATTTTTTCTTGTCAAAAACAAATTTCTGATGGTTTTAGTATCAAAAAAGAAAACGCAAAACGCAATAGATAAATAAGGAAAAATACCAATCCTAAAAATGAAACTATTAAATAGATGAAAAAAGATAGCTAATCCAAAGGCTATTTTACGAGTAGGTTTAAATAACAATGCGGGAATCACAAGAAGATCAAAAAGAATACCAAAAACAGCTATGATTTGGTGTGTCCACTTTTGCTGTAAAACTTCACCGATTAAGAAGTATTCTTTTTTACTGGCCATCAAAATTTCGATAATACTAAAATCTAACCAATCTCCATACAATTTGGCAAGTGCTGCGTAAGTGTAAACGATAAAAAGCTGTAGAATAATCAACCATCTAATGTAATTGAACATACTATCCTTTTCTAAAGAAGGATTTAGCTTAACATCTAAGGAGAAACTACGATTTGCAGGCAAAAAAGCCATGATAAAAGCTAAAAGCATTAGCAAATAATAGTGATTATTGTATGATGTTTTTTGCATTAAGTAAACTCCAGCCCACATCACTGCGAAGGTTAATGCACTGTAGCGGTATTTATAACCAAAAGTTATGAGCACACCGCAAATCCCCATGATAAAGAAATAGACATACATCCCATTACCTGGTAATGGTTGTAACCATTCAAAACCAATAAAGGAAAATGTAAATTTTGGATTAATAAAAGTTTTTTCTACCCATCCTGTGAGTATTGCGCCAAAACATTCTGCGCAAACCAATAGGCCATAAAAAATCCTGAAAACAATAAGCTGCGCATTATCAATTCGTTTAAATAAAAATTGATTGAGCATCTACTTTGTAATTAATGCTAGTGAAGTTTGTTTATCTTTGCTAAGCTGCTCTTTAAGCCCTTCTACGGAATCAAATTTATGTTCATCACGGATGTGATGTAATAGTTCTACCTTAATTGTTCTTTCATAAAGGTCTTGATCAAAATCAAAAAAATGAACTTCTATGCTTTTTTTCTTGCCTTTTACCGTTGGGTTAAAACCTATATTCATCATTCCATAATAAACGTTTCCATCAATATTACTTTGTACCACATAAACTCCATTCTTTGGAATAAGTTTATACGATTCCATTATATGTAAATTGGCGGTGGGGAAGGTTAATTGTTTTCCTATCCCTTTACCTTTTTTTACAACACCAGTAAGCATATAGGCATACCCTAAATAGGAATTTGCAGTTTCGATATCTGCATTCTCTAAAGCTATTCTAATTTTTGTAGAACTTACAGATACTTCATTCACTTCTTGAGCAGAAATTTCTTCAACTTCAAAATCTAAGGTGTTTCCAAAGGTGATAAGGTCATTAATATTGGCATTTCTATTTCTTCCAAAACGATGATCGTAGCCAATAACAATCTTTCTTGTTTTTAATTGATTTACTAGAATGTCCCTAACAAATTCTATAGCAGATAGTCTGGAGAATTCTTTGGTAAATGGATGTACAATAGTATAATCTAAGCCCAAACTTTTAAGGATTTCTATTTTTTCCTCTAGCGTGTTTAGTAATTTAATATTGGTTTCTTTTTGTAAAACCATTCTGGGATGCGGAAAAAAGGTAAGCAAGACAGCATTTAAGTTTTCCTGTTTGGCATTATTTATGAGGCGTAGCAGTATTTGGCGGTGACCAATATGCACTCCATCGAATGTGCCTATAGTTATCGCTGAAGGAAGTGTACTTTTGAATTTTGAAATTCCTTGGATTGTTTCCACTGGATGTTAAAAATAAAAAGGCTTAAATTTATGAATTTGTTACGCCCCTAGAATGAAAGCTAAATTACATCTTGTTTTTTCAATATCCATATTTTTTGTTGCCTTTTGCGGATGGGCGCAAGATAATTATTGGAAACCCATAGCCAAAAAAACAAATGATGCTATTAATTCTATTGAAGCAGAATCTTCTAAGTTTAATTTAGAAGAAACAGTTTTTCAAAACAAACTTAAAATCGAATTAGAATCTGGAGACCAGAGTTTAATCTACTTTCCTAAAGCATCTGGGAAGTTAATAGGTTTTGAAGTTGAAGAAACTCCAGTTTTCCACCCAGTATTAGCAGCAAAATATCCTAACATTAAATCCTACACAGGGTGGAGTAGGGATAAAAAACATAAGGTGAGATTTAGCTCTTCCCCAAAAGGAATTCAGGGAATGCTTATAGCTGTTAATGAAAAAACTAAAGCCACTTTTATAGAAAAGGATAAAAAAACTAAAAAATATGTTGCATATAGTGGCAGGAGTAGGTCGTCAAGTAAGGATGGGTTTATATGTGAGACCGATGAATTTAAAAAAGCTATCCCTACTATTTCTAAGGCAATAGTTGATGATCAAACACTACGAACTTATAGAATAGCTGTTTCTGCTACTGGGGAGTATTCGCAATACCATGGTGGAACAGTGGCAGATGCTTTAGCAGCTATAAATGCTACGTTAACCAGAGTAAATGAGGTCTTTGAGACAGATTTAAGTGTAAGGTTACAGTTAATAGCCAATAACGATTTGGTAATTTTTACAGACCCAAATACAGATCCCTATACTGGAAATTTAAATGCTCAAGGTCAGAGTACACTAACCTCTATTATTGGAGAAGCTAACTATGATGTAGGGCACGTTTTTCAGAATGCAAGTAATAATGGGAATGCAGGTTTTATTGGTGCTGTTTGTTCTGATAATAGAAAAGGAAGTGCTTTTTCTTCTGGAGTAGACCCTCAAGGAGATTTATTTGATATTGATTTTGTAGCTCATGAATTAGGACATCAGTTTGGAGCAAATCATACATGGTCTTTTGAAACCGAAAATACCGGAGTGCAAGCAGAACCAGCTAGTGGTACAACTATTATGGGTTATGCAGGTATTGTTGAAGGCAATAATGTTGAGCCAAACGGAGACGATTATTTTCATTATAATAGTATTCTACAAATAGCAAATTATTTACAAACCACTACTTGTGCACAAACCACTTCACTAACAAACTCACCTCCAGTAATTAGCACTTTACAAGATTATACTATACCAAAAGGCACAGCATTTGTTTTAACAGGAGAAGCTACAGATGTAGATGTAAGTGATGTTTTAACCTATACTTGGGAGCAGATTGATGATGGAGTTGTAGTAACCAGTACGTTTGGACCAGAAAATGCTAGTGGAGCAAATTTTAGATCTCAAAAACCAACAACAACCCCAGAACGGTATTTTCCTAAGTTATCTAGTATTGTTCAAGGAAACCTAACGCAAACCAATCCAGCTGAAAGCTCGGCTTGGGAAACTGTTTCTACTATTGAACGTGAATTTAATTTTGCTTTCACAGTTAGAGATAATGCTGTAGGCGGTGGTCAAGTAAGCTCGGCATTATCTAAAGTAAATACAATTAACGCCGCTGGTCCATTTGTGATTACATCACAGTCTTCCAATGAGGTTTATCTAGGAGGAAGTATACAGGAAATTACTTGGGATGTAGCAAATACAGATAAAGCTCCTATAAATACAGCATTAGTAGATGTTTTCTTATCGCTAGATGGTGGTGTTACGTTTCCAATTTTAATTGCTAATGATGTTCCTAATACAGGAACGGCAATCGTCCAAATGCCTGGCGAAGCCTCTACCTCCGCAAGAATAATGATAAAAGCGGTGGATAATATTTTCTTGGCAATAAATAGTTCAAATTTTACAATAGAAGAATCCCAATTAGTTTTAAATTTTCAAGATTTAAACTTTGAAACATGTAAACCAGATGATGCAGTAATTCCTTTTACTATGGAAACGTATGCTGGTTTTAGTGAAGAAGTAACTTTTAGTGCAATAAATATGCCCGCTGGTTTAACAGCCACTTTTTCACCAATTAGTTCCAGCATTAACAATACCAATGCTACAGTCACTTTTTCCAATACAGGAGCTGTTGCCATTGGTAACTATCCAATAATAATTAGAGGTACAGCTATTGGCCTTACAGTGGAAAATACGGTTAACCTTAATGTTTACGATGCAAGCTTTAGTGCCGTGATATTACTTTCCCCCAGTGATTTAGAGACAAATACTAGAGTTAATCCACAACTACAATGGCAAACTAATCCCAACGACACCCAATATGATATTGAAATTGCAACAGATATTGCTTTCACTACAATTATTGAGGCTACCACTGTTGATTTTAATTTTTATCAACCAACTACCTTACAACCAGAGACTAATTATTTTTGGAGAGTAAGACCAAGAAATAATTGTGGAACGGGGAGTTTTGGGACACCTTTTAGCTTTACAACAGCACCTGTAACCTGTACTAATATAGATGGTCAAAATTTTCCTATAGAAATCTCGACGGGTAATGCGTCTACAATTACAAGTACAATTAGTGTTTTACAAGATTTGCCTCTTGCAGATTTAGATGTTAATTTAGATATTTCACATTCTTATTTAGAAGATTTAATAATTACACTTACGTCACCTTCTGGTACTACAGTTACTTTATTGTCTAAAAATTGTGGGAATCTAAATAATATTAACTCGGTATTTGATGATGATGGTGTTTCCATTAGTTGTTCTACAATACCTCCTGCAATAAGCGGAGCTGTAAAACCTTTGGGTTCGTTAAACTCTTTTAATGGAGAATCTTCTCTAGGAAATTGGATTTTGCAAATTGAAGATACTGCAAATGGGGATGGTGGTTTTTTAAATTCATTTTCGCTAGCACTTTGTGTAGAAGGAATCTTAAGACCAGATGATGATGAAGATGGAGTTTTTGATGATGGGGATGATTTATGTTTGGGTACTCCAAAAGGTGTAGAGGTTGATATTACTGGGTGTCCAATTTACAGGTTTGCCGCTGATAATTTTAATATTAAAGTACAGAGTGAATCTTGTAGAAGTAATAATGATGGTTCTATAGAAATTGAAACTTTAGATGATGCAATTTCCTATTCGGCAACATTGGTCGGTGGTAGTGAAACTTTTAATGGAGATTTTACAGATCTGTTTGTATTCGAAAATTTGATAGGGGGTAATTATCAGCTATGTATTACGGGAACAAGCGTAGGAATTACATATGAAGAACGCTGTTTTAATCTTGTGGTTGGTGAACCAGAAATTTTAGCTGTTTCTTCAGCTATCATAGATAATACGCTACAGGCTGTTGTTAACCTTCAAGGAGGAAGCTTATATAATGTAGAATTAAATGGAGTTGTTACACAAACAGAAAATTCTGAAGTTATTATTAATCTAAAGCCTGGCACTAATACACTTAAAGTATTTACAAATCTTCCTTGTCAAGGTAGTTTTGAAGAGTCATTGTTTGTTGCAACATCGCCTATAATCTACCCAAATCCGGTTCAAGAAAAACTAAATATTTTTTTAAATCAAGAGGTTGAAGATGTAAGTATGCAACTATTTGACGTCAATGGACGTTTAATATATCAGAAATCAGAAGAAGTTCAAGGAATAAACTTAGAAATGAGTTTTGATACATTCCCTGTTGGAATATATTTTTTAAAAGTAACAGGCAGAAATTTTAAAGAAGAGTTTAAGATATTGAAAAAATGAGATTAAGATATTTTCTTTTTTTACTGTTATTAGTCTTTTTTTCCTGTAAGAAAGATAAAGCGCCTAGGTCTCCTGAAGGAGCACTATTGGTATTCCCTTTACAGAATTCTGAATGCACAACAGGTACAAGTATAAACGAAACATTAAGTCAAGTTACTTTTGAATGGCAGCCTTCTAAGAATACAGAGTTATATGTGCTAAGCGTGGTTAATTTGAATACAAACATTCCACAAACTATTACAACCGCGACAACATCAGCAAGTCTATCCATACAAAAAGGGGCACCTTATTCATGGACGGTTACTTCTTCTAATTCTAATACGGATGATACAGCAATGAGTGAGAATTGGTTATTTTACAATGCAGGACCTCAAATTAACTATGCACCTTTTCCTGCACAGATAATTTCTCCAGTTTCAGGAAGTACAGCGCAGGCTAATGGCTCTAATCAAGTTACACTGAGTTGGGTGGGTGCAGATGTTGAAGATGATATAGCCAGCTTTGAAGTGTATTTTGGAGAGGAAAACCCTCCTGTAACTTTATTGCAAACCACAGACGAATCTACTATGGAAATGAGTGCAACTGTAACTTCTGGGACAACCTATTTTTGGAGAGTTATTACTACGGATAATGCTGGAAATACTTCTGATTCCGGAATATATGATTTTAAAGTATTATAGTCCTATGAACCGTTATATTGGTTCATGGTATTTTGTACTCCAGCAAAAATAAAAGAACGAATAAGTTCGCAAGATTTTTTCAATCTTTCTGGGAGCACCTTATTTTCTTCTTCATTCCATTCTCCTAATACATAATCTACTTGTCTTCCTTCTCCAAAATCTGCACCTACACCAAATCTAAATCGGTTGTATTTAGAAGTTTGTAATTGATTTTGAATATCTTTTAATCCGTTATGTCCCCCGTCGCTGCCTTTTGTTTTTAGGCGGATTGTGCCAAAAGCTAAATTAATATCATCGGTAATAACCAGAACATTATCTAAGGGAATCTTCTCTTTATCCATCCAATATTTTACAGCTTTTCCGCTTAAATTCATATAAGTAGATGGTTTAAGGCATAAAACGCTTCTACCTTTGTACTTAAAGGTAGCGATAGCACCTAGTTTTGCATCCTCAAAAACAAAATCTTCATTCTTTGCTAAAGCATCTAAAATTTTAAAACCAATATTGTGACGGGTATTTTTGTACTTGTCTCCAATATTACCCAATCCAACAACCAAAAACTTTTTCATTAAATCAGTCTCTTTTAGAATTTGACTTTTAGTTTTAAAAATAGATTTCAACCACTTAAGCATCTTCTCTGTATTTATCCAAAAATACAAAAGCATCCAAAATCAAGTTTTACCAACTCAATTATGGATGCCTTTACTGTTATAAAATTAAATTTATTCAGCGCCTTCAGCAGCAGGAGCTTCTGCTGGTGCATCACCACCTTCAGCACCTTCTTCTCCTTCTTCATCTTCCTCCTCGTCTTCAACAGCATTACGAGATGCTTTAACTTGGACAACAGCTGTGCTGTCTGGGTGAAGAATAGTATAGTCATCATTCAATAGGGTTTCAACCGCTATTGTTGCTCCAATTTTAAGTTTAGAAATATCAATTGTGATAAAATCTGGCAATAAATCTGGTAAGGCTTTGATAGAAAGCTTTCTTTTTCTAAATAATAAACGCCCACCATTTCTAACACCTGGAGAATTTCCTTCTAAACGTATAGGAATGTTCATGGTAACAGCTTTATCTGCAAACAACTGATAAAAATCAATATGTAAGATTTTATCTGTTACAGGGTGAAACTGAATGTCTTGTAAAACAGCTTTAAATGTTTCGCCACCTTCTAACTCAATTACAGCAGTATATGCGTTAGGGGTGTACACTAGTTTTTTGAACGAAAGTTCGTCAGCTGAAAAGTGTAATGGTTTTTCCCCTCCGTATAATACGCAAGGAACCTTTCCAGCATTACGTAAAGCTTTGGTAGAAACCTTGCCCACGCTTTCTCTTTGAGATCCTTTGATAGTAATTGACTTCATTATATATTAAATTAATTTACATTAAAAACTTTGAAGATATTGATGTATTGTGGTGAACACGATGCATAACATCGGCAAATAAATCCGCACAACTCAATACTCTTACTTTGTCACTTTTTATTTCACTAGGAATAGAATCTGTAATAATCAATTCTTTTAGCTGTGAATTTTCAATCTTTTCATATGCGTTTCCAGAAAGCAAACCATGAGTAGTAATAGCTCTAACACTTAAAGCCCCTCTTTCCATCATTAAATCAGCGGCTTTTGTTAATGTGCCTGCCGTATCAACCATATCATCAACTAAAACAACGTTTTTCCCTTCTACATCGCCTATTAGCTCCATATGGGAGATAACATTTGCTTTTGCTCGTTGTTTGTAACAGATAACCACATCACTTTCCAAGGCTTTAGAATATGCATATGCTCTTTTAGAGCCACCCATATCCGGCGATGCCACACAAAGATTCTCCAAGTTTAAACCTTTTAAATATGGAAGGAATAAAGTAGAGGCGAACAAATGGTCTACTGGTTTTTCAAAAAAACCTTGAATTTGATCGGCATGTAAATCCATTGTGATAATTCGTGTAGCTCCAGCAGATTCCAACATTTTGGCTATTAGTTTAGCTGCAATAGGGACTCTTGGTTTATCTTTTCTATCTTGTCTTGCCCAACCAAAATAGGGCATAACTGCAGTAATGTGTCTAGCAGATGCACGCTTTGCTGCGTCTATCATCAGTAACATTTCCATTAAATTTTCAGAACTAGGATTAGTAGACCCAATTATAAAAATTCTTGTTCCTCGGATAGATTCTTCAAAAGAAGGCTGAAACTCACCATCACTATATCTAGAGAATAATACATTACCTAGTTTAGCACCGTAAGAAGCTGCAATTTTCTCTCCTAATGCAGTACTCTGCGTACAGGCAAAAATTTTAGGTTCTGGAACTTGATAAGACATTATAATTAATTAGCGTTGAGCTTTTTAAAGCTAGATTCTTTTAAGGAGGTGCAAATTTAAAAATTAATCTGGGTTGCTAAAGGATAATTGTATGAATTTTAGTTTTGAAATGAAATTATTTTTTAGCTTTGCAATCCGTTTTAAAGTTTGAATGCTCGAGTGGCGGAACTGGTAGACGCGCTGGATTCAAAATCCAGTTCCTTTGGAGTGTGGGTTCGATTCCCACCTCGAGTACAGCTAAAAACCTTACGAAAACTTCGTAAGGTTTTTTTATGGATATTAGAATTGAGTATTGTAAAGTAATTTTTAATTACCAAAAGAAAGTACAAATGCTGTTTCTAAATTGGGCTTAGAAAAGACTTTTAGATTACCACCATGTAAGTGCATAATTTGTTTAGATAAGCTTAAACCAATTCCTGTTCCTTGCTCTTTTGTAGTAAAAAATGGAATAAAAATATCTTCCAATAATTCTGGAGATATACCTGGACCATTATCTTTTACTTCGATATTTTTAACACCTTTAGCATCAATATACGCACTTACTATTATCTTTCCTTTTTCACTATCCTCTAAAGAGTGAATCGCATTTTTTACTAAGTTAATTAGAACTTGTGTGAGTTGTTTTTCATCAATAAAAAACTCTAATTTTTCCTCTGTATAATCCCAAACTATTTTGGTGCTATTTTCGGCATTTAGTTGCATTAATACCTGTACTTTTTCAAATAGGTCTTTTACATTTACGAGTTTTCTATCTGGTTTAGGTACACTTAATAAAGTCCTGTACGACTGTACAAATTCCATTAAATTATTCCCTTGGTTTTTAATAACTTCTAACCCTTTTGCAGTACTACTTAATTTGTGTTCATCTAATTGCTCAGAAGATACTAAACCATCATTTGTTTTATAATATTTTAAAATAGATTCAGAAATTGATGTGATTGGAGTTATGGTATTCATAATCTCGTGTGTTAATACACGAATTAATCTTATCCAAGAATCAGTTTCTTTTTCATCTAATTCCTTGTGGATGTCTTGTACAACTACCAAAAGTAACGTCTGACCATCAAAAGTTATAGGCGTAGATTTTAAAGCAAGCTGTATCTGCTCTCGTTCGTTGGTGAGTTGAAAAAGTTTACGTTCAAAAGGCTGAAAGTTTTTAAAAATATCATAAAGCTTATCATCAATCTGGCCCAATTGTTTTATGTGATTTAATGGAGTGTAATTCAATAATTTTTCTAAAGTTGGATTAGAGAAAAGAATGTGTCCTTTTTTATTAAAAGTTAAAATACCAATGCTGGCTTGTTTTAAAATCTCTTGGTAATATTGTTCCCTAGCCTGGAGTTGAAGATGCACTTCTTGGATTAAACCGTTCACTCTATTTAGACTTTGGTTTAATTCTTTAAAAGATTTGATAGAAACGCGTTCTGGAAAACGTAGTGTAAAATCTTCATTTCTGATTGCATCAAAAAAATAGGCAATTTTACGGTTAGTGCTGTTAATAAAATTAATTAATAGGGAAGTTTGTGTTATAAGAAGAACACACAAAATCCCAAGTAAGAAATAGCGGTTTTCTACAAATGATATAGCTAGGAAAATAGCTGTAAGCGTAATGAAAATAACCCTAACAATAAGTTGAAAATAAAAATTTCTACTAGCCATTATTTATCTTCTTTAACTTGTTATATAAAGTTTGTCTAGAAACACCTAACTGGTCTGCTGCTGCACTGTAATTCCCATCATGCGCTTCTAAAGCTTTTAAAATCATTTGTTTTTCCATCTCTTCTAATGTAGTGGGGTCTGCGCCTAGTGATGGAGAGGACTTGCTGCTTAAAATAAAATCTTCTGCTTTTAAGACGTTACCTTCACCTAAAATTACTGCCCGTTCAATAGTGTGTAATAGTTCACGCACATTCCCCGGCCATGAATATTTTATTAGTTTTTCTTGTGCCGAATTATTTATACGAAGACTAGGTTTGTCATATTTATTTCCAAACCTTTTTAAGTAAAAATCTGCAAGAATTAAAATATCATCATCACGTTCTCTCAAAGCAGGAACTTCAACAGAAATGGTATTGATGCGATATAATAAATCTTCTCTAAAAAGGCCATCAGTGACCATTTGTTCAAGGTTACAATTAGTAGCACATATTAATCTAATATCTACTGGTATAGTTTTATTCGCACCAACTCTAACAATAGCTTTATTCTGAATCGCAGAAAGTAATTTTGCTTGTGACTGCAGAGAGAGATTACCTATTTCATCTAAGAAAAGAGTTCCTTTATGAGCAGCTTCAAACTTCCCCGTTCTATGTTCTCTAGCATCTGTGAAAGAACCTTTTACATGGCCAAATAATTCACTCTCTAATAAGTTTTCAGAAATGGAGCCCATGTCTACGGCTATAAAGACCTCATCTTTACGTTTAGATGTTTTATGAAGTTCTCTTGCAATTAGTTCTTTCCCTGTTCCATTTTCACCAGTAATAAGAACATTAACATCTGTTTTAGCTACCTTTCTGGTAAGGTTTAAGACAGAATTTAACGCTTTGGAATTGCCGATGATGTAGTTTTTGTCTTCATTGATAACCTTTTTTAGGTTGCTCTCTTTCTTTTTTAGTTGATGAATCTCTTGTTTTGATTTTCTTAGTTCAAAGGCCGATTTAACGGTTGCTAAAAGTTTGTCATTATTCCATGGCTTAAGAATAAAATCTGATGCTCCCTCCTTTAAAGCTTGAACAGCCAAATCCACAGCTCCGTAAGCAGTCATCATAATAACTGAAGTGCTTACAGCTTTCTTCTTAATTTCTCTAAGCCAAAAAAGACCTTCATTTCCAGTATTAACTCCAGCAGAAAAATTCATATCTAAAAGTATGATGTCAACATCTTTTAAATCTTTAGAAGAGATTTGATTTGGATTAGAAATAGTCTCTACATTTTTATATTCAAATTGTAATAAGATTTCTAAAGCGCTTAATACGCTCTTATTATCGTCTACTACTAAGATTTTTGCATCAACCATAATTATTAATTGAAGTAAAGAACTTAAAACTACAATATGAATTTGAGTCCAAATAAAAAGTGTAAAATATTTTGACAATATCTGTATAAAAATTTTACAGATGTTTTTAAAGGTAGAAACCTAAAACAATTTAAGTATCTAATTATCAATATTTTAAAATAATGGCATGAGAATAGTATATAGTTTGGCACATTAGAAATTTATGAAAGTAAAAATCAAAATAACCATCCTAATCATTTGTATGATTTGCTCCAACGCAATAGCACAGCAAAAATGGTCTTTAGACGAATGCGTCGCCTATGCTTTGGAGCATAATCTGCAGCTAAAGGATTTTAAATACAATGCGGCGTCTAATAAAGAAACATATAAACAATCTATAAGAGCTATTTTACCTAATGTTAGTGCTTCTACTAATTATGTAGTTAGTTTTGGTAGAGCAGAAGATCCTAATACAGGTACGTTTGTAAATCAAGATTTCTTTTCTAACAGTTACAATTTAAACGGGTCTATAGATTTGTTTCAAGGTTTTCAAAAAATCAATACCATAAAGGCTTCTAAGTTTTTATACAAAGCCACAAACGAGGAAGCAACGCATCAAAAATACTTGCTCGCTTTTAGAGTAATGCAAGCGTTTTATGACATTCAGTTTTTCGAAGGTCTGTTAGCAATTTCTAACGAGCAACAAGCAGTTTCGCAAACTAACTATGACTTGGTTGAAAAGCAAATTGAACTAGGTTTAAAAGCCGGTGCGGATTTGTACGAGGCGGAATCTTTATTATTAACGGACAAACTGAACGTTACCCAAAGTAAAAATCAATTGGCAGCAGCAAAGCTAAGCTTGATTCAAGCAATGAACTTGGAGAATGAAACAGATATAAATATTCAAGTAGACTTGGAAGAAATAGCCTCAAAAACTGAACTTGATACGGTACAAACAGCTACTATCTTTAATGAAGCTAAAAACTTTATTCCTTTAATTAAAGCGCAGGAACTACGTACAAAAGCGGCAAAAAAACAATTAGCATCTGAAAGAGGAAATTTATACCCATCACTGGAGTTATTCGCTGGTTATAGAACTGGTTATTTTGAGACTACTGTAGATTCCTTAGGTTTAACGATTCCTTTTAGAGATCAGTTTAGAGATAACGCTTCAGAATTTATTGGTGTTTCTTTAAATATCCCATTAACAAATGCTTGGTCTAGAAGGTCACGTGTAAAACAACAAAAAATAGCATATAAGAGAGCTCAAAATAACTTAGATATTCAAGAGCAAGAATTACAACAAACGATTGCTCAGTTAGTACAAGAATACAATTCTTTATTAGTTGAATTAGCGCAAAGTAATCAGAAAGTTGAAGCTCAAAATTTAGCATTTGAGATCGCTCAAAAAAGATATGAAAAAGGCCTAATAAATGCTTTGGAATTGTTCACAGCAAAAAATTTATTTGCTAGTGCTCAAAATGAAAACTTGCAGGTAAGGTTACGTTCAGAAATAAATAAAAGCACACTGGATTTTTACAAGGGACTTCCAGTATTCAATATTAATTAGACAATAGTTAGCATGGATATTAAAATAGAAAAGAAAAAAGGATTAAAACCAAAACATTTTGGTTACATAGCTCTTGGAGCGCTACTGTTGTTTGTTGGCTATCAGTTGCTTTCCCCATCGGTTTCTACGTTTAGAACCGAGAAAGACAAACTCTCCATTGCTCAGGTCTCGCAAGGAAAGTTTGATGACTATATCACAATTAACGGTAATGTTGCCCCAATTTCTACCATTTATATGGATGCTTATGAAGGTGGAAGGGTTACTGAAAAATTGATAGAAGAAGGTACTATGGTCAAGAAGGGAGATATAATCCTAAAGTTAGAAAACATTAATCTTTATGAGCAAATCTTAAATAGCGAAAGTAATTTGGCCTTAAAGCAAAATGATTTGCGGTCTACAAGGTTGAATTTTGACTCTCGCCAGGTGGAAGGTCGTAGATCTTTAGCTACTGCCAGCACAGATTTACAACGTTTAAAACGAAATTATGAGCAGAATGAAGCTTTATTTAAAGAAGAATTGATTTCTAAAGAAGAATATCAACTATCAAAAGAGAACTACGAGCTATCTAAAAAACAATATGAAATCGTAAAATCTCAGACAGAAACAGATGATGAATTAAGAAAAACTTCACTTACAGGACTAGATGCAGATTTATCTAGAATGCAGAAAACATTGGGGATGGTCTATCAAAGATTAGATCACTTAAATGTTCGCGCACCAGCAGATGGGCAGCTTGGATTTTTAGATGCCGAAATAGGACAAAATATTACCCAAGGTCAGCGTATAGGTCAAATTAACGTCTTGACGGATTATAAGATTGAAGCTGATATTGATGAGCATTATATTGATAGAGTGAAACGTGATTTAGTAGCTGTTTTAGAACGTAATGGTACTGAATATCCACTACGATTGCGAAAAGTATATCCTGAAGTACGTAACGGAAGATTTAGAGTAGACTTAGTTTTTACCGATGCAAAACCAGAAACAATTAGAACGGGTCAAAGCTATAATATTAAACTGCAATTGGGGGAATCTAGCGATGCCTTATTATTACCAAAAGGAAGCTTCTTCACAAGTACTGGGGGACAGTGGATTTTTGTTGTAGCTCCTGGAGGAGATGAAGCTTTAAAAAGACCTATCCGTGTTGGAAAACAAAACTCAAGATACTATGAGGTTTTAGAAGGTCTAGATGCTGGAGAAGAAGTAATTACCAGCAACTACGATAGCTTTGGAGAAGCAGAAAGAATTGTATTAAAATAAAAGATAAACTGTCACATCTAGCAAAGTCTTGATGTCATTATACTAATCGAAACAATTGAACAAAATGATAACAATCCAAAATTTAAAGAAGAGTTTTAGAACCGAGGAAGTAGAAACTCTAGCATTAAACAATGTTAACTTAAAGGTAGAAGATGGTGAGTTTGTTGCCATAATGGGCCCATCTGGATGTGGAAAGTCCACATTGCTAAATATTATAGGCATGTTAGATAACCCAACAGAAGGCAGTTACAACTTTGCTGGTAATGAAGTGGGCGGTCTAAAAGAAAGTCAACGTACACAACTTAGAAAAGGAAATTTGGGTTTTGTTTTCCAGAGCTTTAACCTCATCGATGAGTTAACGGTCTATGAAAATGTAGAGCTACCACTTATCTATTTAAAAATGGGTAAAGCGGAACGCAAAGAGAAAGTGATGAAAGTTTTGGAGCGTATGAAAATTGCGCACAGAGAAAAGCACTTTCCGCAACAGTTATCCGGAGGTCAACAACAGCGTGTGGCCATTTCGAGAGCAGTAGTTACTAATCCAAAATTAATATTAGCAGATGAGCCTACAGGAAATTTGGACTCTAAAAATGGGATTGAGGTAATGAATCTGTTAACAGAACTTAATCAAGAAGGCACAACAATAGTAATGGTAACACACTCCGATAGAGATTCGCATTATGCACATAGAGTAGTAAATCTGTTCGATGGTCAAATTGTAACAGAAAGTCAAAATAGAGCAATAGGTGCAATGATGTAGGGGTTTATTCATCAATCAAAAATTGTCCTCTAATCAAGGATATTAACCTTTAAAATAACTACTAACCATGTTTAAGAACTATATAAAAATTGCTTGGAGAAACCTTTTGAAAAATAAAGGATATTCAGCTATTAATATAGGTGGTCTTGCAATAGGCTTAACCTGTTTTTTATTAATAGCTCTGTTCATTAAAAATGAACTTTCATATGATAGTTATCATGAGAAAGGTGATAATATATATAGGATTGTACACCATGGTAGTGAGGATAATTTAGAAGATAGATGGGTGTGGGGGAATGCACCTGTTGGTCCGGCCTTAAAAAATGATTTTTCGGAAGTTATTGAAAAGGTTCAATTCTCAGGGCGGTCAGATATTTTATTGGAATACAATGAACACTCTTTTCAAGAGGGAGAATCTTTTTATGTAGACGAGACTGTTTTTGATGTGTTTAGTTGGCCTTTACTTGCTGGTAATCCAAAAACAGCTTTGGAAGCCCCATATTCTATCGTGCTAACCGAAAGCACGGCAAAAAAGTATTTTGGAAACGAAGACCCTATAGGAAAGACCATCAATGGCATTGGTGGTAGGGCAAATGACGGCAACTATACGGTTACTGGCGTTATGAAAGATGTACCTGCCAATTCACATTTCTCGTTTGACGTATTGATGTCGATGAGTTCATTTTATCAGACCAGACCCGGTATTTTCGATTCTTGGGGCTATGTTGATTTCTATACTTATTTTCTGGTAACCGACAATTTTAATCAAGAAGTTTTTCAAGCAAAAATGCCTGAATTTTTAAAGCGAAACAGACCAGCCGAAAATCTCGAATATTACTATAATCTTTCTTTTGAGCCTTTAAAAGATGCTTATCTAAAATCAGAAGCTGCACGCCAACCTGGCATAACAGGTAGTTTATCAAATATTTACATATTTGCCATAATTGGACTCTTCATTTTAGTCATTGCATGCATCAATTTTATGAACCTGGCAACTGCACGTTCTTTAGAACGAGCTAAAGAAGTTGGTGTTAGAAAGGTAATTGGAGCTGATAAAAAAGGTCTGAGATACCAGTTTCTTGGAGAATCAATGCTTATGGTTTTTATAGCCTCATTGCTTGGTTTGGCTTTGGTAATGTTATGCCTGCCTGGGATGCGACAGATTACAGGAAAATTATTCCTTACAAGTGAGGTTTTTAACACCTCCGCTTTATCCATTTATTTTGGAATGGCATTAATAACCGGGTTATTGGCTGGTTCCTATCCGGCATTCATATTGTCCAATTTTAAACCTTCCAGTGTTTTAAAAGGTGTCTTCAAAACTTCTCAAAAAGGTAATACTCTTAGAAAAGGCTTGGTCATATTTCAATTTAGTTTGTCCATTGCATTAATCGCTAGTACGGTAATCGTTTATTTTCAATTAGGGTTTATGCTCGATAAAAATCTAGGGTTTGACAGGGAGCAGCAATTGGTTATTGATTTTAATTGGGATGGTCAAGTGCTTGATAATATGGAAACGATTAAGAGTGAGTTTATGAACTTGCCTGAAGTGGTTTCTGTTGCTGGTTCTCGCACGGTACCTGGGGCTCATTTCCCTGCAGCGGGAACAGAAATAGAGACTTTTGAGGGTAAAATGGAACACTTTGAGCCTTTTTTATATGAAATCGATTTTGATTTTATTCCACATTATGAAATCGAAGTAGTTGCTGGAAGGCCATATTCTAGAGAATTTGTCACAGATTCTGTTTCTGCTATGGTGATTAATGAATCTGCTGCAAGAAGTTTTGGTTACGCAAATCCAGCAGATATTATCGGAAAAAGTTTTAATCAATGGGGCCGTGAAGGAAAAATTATTGGTGTTGTAAAAGATTTTAACTATTTATCGCTCCATCAAAAAGTAGCTCCTTTAGCCTTGCGTTACTCACAGTATGGAAAATACCTTTCTATAAAGGTTAAATCTACCAATATGCAGCAAGCGATAACCAATATTGAACGTAAATGGGCAGAAATAGCACCACATCGTCCTTTTCTCTATAGCTTTTTAGACCAATCCTTCAACACACAGTATGAGGCAGATTTCAAATTTAAAAACCTCTTTACCATTTCTTCTTTCTTGGCCATTCTAATTGCCTGTTTGGGGCTTCTAGGTCTAGCTACATATAGTGCGGTACAACGAACGAAAGAGATTGGTGTTCGCAAAGTTCTTGGAGCTGAGGTTTCTAGTATTGTAACCTTGCTATCAAAAGATTTTCTAAAGCTGGTGCTCATGGCTATCTTGATAGCAACACCACTTTCTTGGTATGCAATGAATAAATGGTTAAACGTTTACGCATATCAAATAGAAATCAGTTGGTGGGTTTTTGCTATGTCGGGTCTAATTGCTTTAGCCATTGCAGTAGCTACGGTAAGCTTTCATGCTATAAAAGCTGCTAGGACTAACCCGGTGAAAAGCCTTCGTACAGAATAAATCATCAATTAAAAAGATAGAATCATGAAATTATCAATCAGAAATTACACTACAAAACTCTTAATCTGCGTTTTTACACTATTCTCAGTTGGGTCATTTGCCCAAAGCAAGACGATGTCTGTTGAAGACTTTGACAAAGTAATTGTAAGTCCACATATCTCGGTCACTTTTGTACAAGGTTCCCAAAACAATATTGTAATACACAGCAGTACGGAACCACTTGAAAAATTAAATGTTGAAGTGGTAGGATCAACCCTTCGACTTTATTTGGATGGTGCAAAGACCTACACGGACAGTAAAAAAGAAAAAGGGGACAATTACAGTTACAACAAACCTATTTACAAGGGCACTGTCATAGTAGCCACAGTAACTTATGCTAATCTTAAAGAGCTTTCATTGAGAGGTGAAGAAAAATTTATTTGTGAAAGTATCCTAGATCAATCTGAGTTTACACTAAAGCTTTTCGGAGAATCACAAGTATATTTTAATGAGGTACGCTTAGATAACTTGACGACTACAGTATATGGAGAAAGTTATTTAGAACTTAAAAAAGGTAGTATTGATAATCAAAAAATCACGGCATATGGTGAAACAACTATCAATACTTTGGGTGTTAAAAATAACAGGACTAAAATCACGGCTTTTGGCGAAGGTAGTTATAGGGTAGCTGTTAAAGACCGATTGAAGGTTACCGCATATGGAGAAGCAAAAATAGCTTACGAAGGTTCTCCCGAGGTTAAAAAGGGAATTGTAATTGGCGAAGCAACCATTCAAAAAATTAACTAAGTCCTGAAATTGTAGACGGTACTAAAAAAGTTGAACCACGCTATAAGCTTACAGGTAAAATATTCACTTAAAAATTATGTTCAGATATAATTTATTAATCACATTAAGAGGTTTTAAAAAGTTTAAAACAAGCTTTTTAGTTAATATCATTGGCTTTACAAGTGCTCTCCAGAAGTTGATAAAGGAATAATAATAGGAGAGGCTACCATCCAAAAAATATAGATCATGTTTAAAAACTATTTAAAAATTGCATGGAGGAACTTATTAAAAAGAAAGGTATTTACTGCCATTAATGTTTTAGGTCTAGCCATAGGTTTTGGCGGTTGTATCCTAATTTTTCTATTTCTTAATTATCATCTATCATTTGATAACTTTCATGTCAACGCTGACCGCATTTACAGAATAAATACAGAAGAAATTACCGATGACATAGAGTATAATGCCAGTGTACCCCCAGCATTTGCAAAGGTATTTAGAGAAGAATACGATTATTCTGAAAAAGTTGCCAAAATTGTACAACGAAATGATGTAATCCTTGATGTCAATGAAAATGGAAAGCTTAATAAGCTAAAAGAAAATGTCGTTTTTGTAGAACAAGATTTTTTTGAAATCTTTAATTATCCTTTGATTTATGGTGGCGAGAAAGTAAGCCTTGCAGCACCAAATACGGCGGTACTTACTGAGGATATGGCAATAAAAATGTACAGTAGCGCTGATGTTGTTGGCAACACCTTTGTTTTGGAGAATAATAAGACCATAACAATTACTGGGGTATTAAAAAACCTACCGCAGTCTACTTTTTTAGATAGAGAACTCTTTATCAGTTTTGAAAATCTAGCGGATAATTCTGGGTTTGCTGCCAGTGAAAGCTGGGGGGGTATTACTGGCAACTTACAATGTTATGCTTTATTAAGACCTAATCAGAATATTGCCAATATCGAAAAAGCTTTAATTGAGCTACCAAAAAGGCACCGGCCAAATAGTAAGAACAAGCATGTATACAAACTACAGCCACTTTCCGACATCCACTTTAATGCCGATTACGGCGGATTAAATCCTGTTCTCTTATGGATTTTTGGTATTGTTGGCCTCTTCCTTATCATTATCGCCAGTATCAACTTTATTAATATCTCTACTGCGCAGGCTTTCTACAGATCTAAAGAAATTGGTATTAGAAAAGTGCTGGGGAGCTTTAAACAACATTTATTTTGGCAATTCTTATCGGAAACATTTATTATCAGTCTTATTGCGCTCTTCATAGGCTTTGTGCTTGCGGTTTTGTTTTTGCCATCTTTCAATAACCTTTTTAATATTAAACTAGTAACAAATGATTTATGGACTCCTAATTTTATTGGTTTTGTTGCGATTGTATTAGTAGTAGTTTCTTTTTTATCAGGAAGTTATCCTGGTATTCTTATGAGTCGAATAGTTCCTGTATTAGCGCTAAAAGGCAAATTAGGGCATAATGATACTGGTGGTGTAGCTACCCGAAAGGTTTTGGTTGTGACTCAATTTGTCATATCCATAGTTCTTATTGCAACAACAATTATTATCTCAAAGCAAATTAATTATGCTGTGAACTCCGATTTGGGTTTTGATAAAGAGTCACTTGTTATGGTAGAAATCCCAAGTAATATTGAAGAAGACCAACTCTATAGTCTCAAAGAACGATTAAAACAAATTCCAAACGTACGAGAAGTGTCAAGTTGTTTCAGTAGTCCTGGCGCGTCAAGTAATAATTGGGGTACAAACCTTAGATATGGTACAAGACCAGAAGATGAAGAGTTTAGTATCAATGCAAAATTTGCTGATGAAGATTACATTAACACTTTTGGTCTAGAGCTTTCGTATGGCAGAAACTTCTTTAAAAAGGATACTATTGATGAGATGGTAGTTAATGAAAGATTAGCCGAAAAACTGGGCCTTTCTTCTCCAGAAGATATGTTGGGGCAACAGATTGCAGTAAACGGAGGAACTATAGGGGGAACAATTGTAGGTGTTATAAAAGACTTTCATAACAACAGTTTTACGGAAGGTATCAGCCCAGTAATTATAGCCCCCTTAGCGGATACTTATGGCGAAATAGCACTAAAGATAAATGGTAAAAACACAAAACAGGCCTTAGCTCAAATAGATGAAAAATGGTCAGAAACTTTTGATGGATATCTTTTCGAATACCGATTCTTAGAAGATAGAGTTACGCAGCAATATGAGCAAGAGCAACGCTACTTATCCCTTTCAAAGGTTTTTTCAGGCCTCGCCATTTTTATCGGCTGTTTAGGTCTCTATGGTCTTATACTCTTTTTCGTAGGGCAGCGTACGAAAGAAATTGGGATTAGAAAAGTACTGGGGAGTAATATGGTTAATGTACTCACTTTATTGTCACAAGATTTTCTAAAACTCATACTTATTGCTGGAGTATTCGCCACTCCTATTACTTGGTATTTTATGGCGCAGTGGCTCCAAGGATATACCTATAGAACAGAGATTCATTGGTGGTATTTTGCCATTGCAATTTTGGCAATCATTATAATTACAATGGCAACAATAAGTTATCAGACTTTAAAAGTAGCTATTAAGAGCCCTGTTGACAGTTTAAGGACGGAATAAAACATCAATCAAAAATTAAAAGCATGTTTAAGAACTATTTAAAAATTGCCTGGCGTAACCTTTGGAAGAACAAAGGCTATAGTGCATTGAACATTTTTGGGCTCGCTATTGGAATTACTTGTGCCTGTCTTATATTACTTTGGGTAGAGGATGAAGTGAACTATGATAGTGTTTTTCCCAAACAAGATTTGATTTACATTGTCCCTACAAATCAAACCTTTGAAGGTGAAGTATACACATTCTTCTCCACACCTGGACCTTTAGCGAGAGACTTAAAAGAAGAGATACCTGAAATAACAAAGTCTTCCACAACATGGGGCGGAGAGATTTTACTTGCTAAAGGAGATAATGGAATTAATAGATATGGCAGGTATGTTCATCCTGATTTTCTAGATATTTTTAGCTTGAACTTTTTAGAAGGGCAAAAGAAGACCGCCCTATCTAGACCCGATGGAATCGTTTTATCACAAGAAACGGCATTGGCACTATTTGGTTCGGACAAAAACATACTAAATCAAGTAATAAAAATCAATGATGAGTATAGTTTTACCGTTACCGGGGTTATAGAAGATTTGCCTAGAAATGTATCATTTAAATATAATTGGCTTCTGCCATTTGAACGGTTTCAGTTAGGTGAAGATGATATGACTTGGATAGAGGAGTATGGTAATAATTTTGCAGACACCTTTGTTGAACTTGCCCCTAACTCTGATTTTGAAGTTGTTGATAAGAAGATTAGGTCAATGATTGCCTCAAAAATGAGCAATACAGATGATTCTCCTAACGAGGCTTTTCTACATTCCATCAAAGATTGGCGTTTACGTTCTGATTTTCAAGATGGGAAAAAAGTGGGAGGTCAGATAACATTAGTAAGGTCTCTAGCGTTCATTGCGCTGATAATTTTATTGATAGCTTGTATTAACTTTATGAACCTTTCAACGGCTAGAAGCGGGAAAAGGGCCAATGAAGTTGGAGTGCGAAAAGTATTGGGTTCCAGCAAAAGAAGGTTGGTTAGTCAATTCATGGTTGAAGCTATTATTTTAGCTGCTGTTTCAGCTTGTTTAAGTGTTCTTTTATTGATGGTTTTACTACCATATTTCAATATCTTGGTAGAAAAACAGATTACGTTAAGACCGTTTGAGCCAATTCATATATTTTCCCTCCTAGGCATTACCTTACTTTGTAGCCTTCTTGCTGGCTGGTATCCTGCTCTATATTTATCTTCTTTCAGACCAGCACAAGTACTAAAAGGTGCTAATAAAAGTCTGGGTAAAGCCACTATTATCCGCAAAGGTCTTGTAGTTGCTCAATTTGCGGTTTCCATAGTTTTTATTGTTTGTAGTATCATAATCTATCAACAGATACAGCATGTTAGAGTTCGAGATGTTGGCTACGACAAAGGAAATTTGCTAAATGTTACTGTAAGCGGCAGTATGATTGACAAATTCACTCCAATAAGAGAAGACTTAATTACTTCTGGAACAGTAGAAGATGTTGCGCTGACCAATACGAATATGTTGTCTAGCGGTAATAACGGATCAGGATTGAGTTGGCAAGGTGGTGTAGATACTGATGATGTTCTTGTTAGATTTAGATATGTTAGTCCTAATTTTATTAGCACAGTAGGTCTGGAGTTGGTTGAAGGTCATGGTTTTAAAAATGATAGAGCAGTGGACAGTGTTAATGTTATTGTCACCCAATCTTTTGCAAACCTAATGGGGGAAGGCAGCGCTATTGGTAAAACCATTGCACGCTATGATACCAATTACAATGTGATAGGCGTGGTAAAAGATTATCTATATGGCGATATGTATGGTAATGGGAAGACAGGACCGGTAATGTTTTTTAATAATTTTGATTATGCAAATACCATGTATGTAAATATAAAATCGGAATCTTCCAGAACTGAAGCATTGGCATCCATTGGTAAGATTTTAAAAAAGTATAATCCCACGTTTCCATTTGAATATCGTTTTGAAAATGACTTGTTCAATTCCAGGTTTAGCAACGAAGAACTTGTTGGTGAGCTTACTAAAATATTTTCCATTCTGGCAATTATTATTTCCTGCTTAGGATTATTTGGACTTGCAGCCTATACTGCAGAACAGCGTAGAAAGGAAATAGGGGTTCGTAAAGTATTGGGTTCTAGTGTTTTTGGAATTGTGAATCTACTTTCAAAGGATTTTTTACGATTGGTATTTCTTTCAATTTTTGTAGCTATCCCATTGGCGTGGTATACAATGCAAAATTGGTTGCAAAGCTTTACGTATCGTATTGATATTGATTTATGGGTATTTATTGCCGCAGGCACTATAGCAATACTAATAGCATTGTTTACAATTAGCTATCAAGCCTTAAAAGCTGCAATGATGAATCCTGTAAAAAGTTTACGTACAGAGTGAAACTTTTTCAGATTTATGGAGTCTTTAATTGAAATAACCGTTTTATAAGAAGAATCAATCAAAAAACGAAATTATCATGTTCAAGAACTATTTAAAAATTGCTTGGAGAAACCTCTTAAAAAATAAGGGATATACTGTTATTAATATCGGGGGTTTAGCTCTTGGTATGGCTGTAACACTCATCATTGGCCTTTGGATGTATGATGAGTTAACGCGTGATAGTTATTATATAAATAAAGATAAAATCGCACAGGTTTTTCAGTCACAGACCTTCAATGGAAGAACTGGAACTGGTCCTGCAATACCACTTCCTTTAGAACCAGCATTAAGAGATGGGTATGCCGATAATTTTAAACATCTGATGATGGCGTCTTGGACACAAGATAGCTACATCAAATATAAAGACAATAGTATCTCTCGCCCAGGCAATTACATGCAACCTATGGCTCCAGAATTACTAAACTTAGAAATTTTAAAAGGGGAAAAAGACGGACTGCGAGAAATCAACTCCATTATGCTTTCTGCGTCTACCGCAGATGCTTTATTTGGAAAAGAAGACCCTATTGGAAAAGTGGTTAAAATAAGTAATGAATATGATTTAAATATTACCGCTGTTTATAAAGACATTCCATACAATAATACCTTTAATGATACTGATTATATAATCCCATGGGATAATTATGTTGCCAATCGCGAATGGATTAAAAACTCGTTGGATAACTGGGGAAACAATTCTTTTCAAATGTTTGTACAGTTGACAGAAAATGCAGACATGGAAATAGTTTCTGAGACCATTAGAAATGTAAAAAAAGACCTTAATGAAGATACAGCAGAATTTAATCCTCAACTTTTTCTGTTACCGATGGAAGACTGGTATCTGCGTTCCAATTTTGAAAATGGGAAACAGATTGGAGGTCGTATTAAATACGTTTGGTTGTTTGGTATTATTGGGGCATTTGTACTGCTATTAGCATGCATTAATTTTATGAATTTGAGCACTGCTCGTTCAGAGAAACGGGCTAAAGAGGTTGGAATTAGAAAGTCTATTGGGTCGCAAAAAGGGCAACTTATTTATCAATTTTTAAGTGAATCTTTTTTGGTAGTACTTTTTGCTTTTATTGTTGCAGTTGTTATTGTACTTATATCACTTGGTGGATTTAATGAATTGGCTAGAAAGGAGATTACCTTTCCATGGAGTAATGTTTCTTTTTGGTTGATTTCAATAATATTTATCTTATTTACGGCTTTATTGGCCGGTAGTTATCCAGCACTATACCTTTCTTCTTTTAAGCCTGTAGACGTATTAAAGGGGACCTTTAAATCAGGAAAATATGCTGGCTTACCTAGAAAGATTCTGGTGGTACTTCAATTTACCGTTTCGGTAGCTTTTATTATAGGTACCGTAATTGTGATGCAACAAATTAATCATGCTAAGAATCGTCCAATAGGTTATGATAGAGAAGGATTGGTTCAAATACCCACTTGGTCTGCAGATTTTTCGGGTAAGACAGATTTAATGCGAGAGCAGTTTTTAAGTTCTGGTGCTGCAATTGCTATGGCTACATCTAGTAGTCCAACAACACAAATTTGGTCAAATAGAAGTGGTTATACTTGGGAAGGAAAGCCAGAAGGCTTTCAAGAGGATTTTGCATGGACAGAAGTTTCGCCAGAATATGCGAGTACTCTAAACCTCAAGATTGTTCAAGGAAGAGATTTTTCTAGAGATATGGCATCAGATTCATTGGGAATTTTAATCAATCAATCTGCTGTTAAGTATATGGGAGTTAAAAATCCAATTGGTATGATTATTAGAGATTCTGATGAAGAAGACCCAGGACCTTCTATGAAAATTATTGGTGTAGTTGAAGATATGATTGCGCAATCCCCTTACGAGGCGGTTAAACAAGCTTGGTATGTATACGATAGGAAAGATAATTTTAGTTACTATAATTTAAGGTTAAACCCTAACCGAAGCGCAAACCAAAACATAGCTACTATAGAACGAGTGTTTAAAGATAATTTTCCTGCTATTCCATTCCAATATGATTTTGTAGATGATGAATATGCTGAGAAATTTGCTGCAGAACAACGTATAGGTACTTTATCTGGGATATTTACAGCGCTTGCAATTTTAATAAGCTGCCTAGGGTTATTTGGTCTTACTTCTTTTGTGGCAGAGCAACGTACTAAGGAAATAGGGGTTCGTAAGGTATTAGGAGCATCCGTTTTTAATGTATGGAATATGTTGTCTAAAGACTTCTTAAAATTGGTGATTATTTCCTGTTTTATTGCAGTACCAATAGCTTACTATGTAATGAACGGTTGGTTACAGGAATATCCTTATCGTGTAATTCTTAAGTGGTGGATATTTGCTCTTGCTATGCTTGGTGCTATGGGTGTAACGGTTCTTACAGTTAGTTTTCAAGCTATTAGAGCTGCAAAGCAAAACCCTGTTAAGAGTTTAAGGACGGAATAATAATACTAACACTATTCTAAAGACTTGAGAATAGCGTTTCTGAGTTCAGCAACCGTAAATATATTGTACATATACTGTAAAAAAAATTTACAACATAGTGTGATACTTGTTTTTTAAGTTATTGATTATTAGTTTTTTAAATGCTTGGCATGATAATCGATTTTAATTAATAAGTCAATCATAAAACGAACCATCATGTTTAAAAACTATCTAAAAATAGCTTGGCGAAACATTAGAAAGAATAGAGGAATGTTCTCTATCAATATAATTGGTCTTACCTTAGGTATAACTTCTTGTTTACTGATAATGCTTTTTGTCGTCGATGAATTGACGTATGACACGTTCAATGAAAAAGCTGATGAAATCGTCCGCGTTGTACTCAAAGCTAAAATTGAAAACGAAGACATTAGGGAAGCTGTAGTAATGGCTCCTGTTGCTCAAACACTAAAGGAAGAATTCCCAGAAGTTTTGAATGCTACACGCCTCCAAAAAATCCATAACCCCAGTATCAGCTATAACAATGTCAAATTTAACAATACAAGCCTAGCCTATGTTGATTCAAACTTTTTTGATGTTTTTACAATGCCTATTGTCAAAGGCACATATAAGAATCCTTTAGATACTCCATATTCTGTTATAGTTACCGAAGAACTAGCATTTAAATATTTTGGAGAAGAAGACCCAATTGGCAAGTCGCTATCATTAAATGAAGAGAGCCAACCTTACAGAATTAGTGCGGTAATGAAAACTATTCCCAAAAACGCACATTTTCATTTTGATGCCTTTATTTCAATGCAAGGGTTGTCTGCTGCTAAAAGTAATTCATGGACTCAAGGTAATTTTCATACCTATTTAGAACTAAAAAAGGGAATTTCTCTAAGTAATCTAGAAGTGAAATTACCAGCGGTGGTAGAAAAAAATATGGGACCTCAACTCCAAGAAGAAATAGGCATTTCTTACACTGAGTTTAGCAAAGAAAACCCCATAGGTCTCTTTTTACAGCCTTTGACCAGTATTCACCTAAATTCAGAATTTACCAAAGCATCCACTTTGGAAGAAGGTGGTGATATAAAATACGTTTATATTTTCAGTGCCATAGCACTTTTTATGCTACTTATTGCCTGTATCAATTTTATGAATCTCTCAACGGCTTCAGCTTCTAAGAGAGCAAAAGAAATTGGCATTCGTAAAGTGTTGGGGTCGCACAGAAAACAGCTTGCAAATCAGTTTTTAATGGAATCTTTTCTGGCTACACTTATAGCAATGCTATTTGCGATATTCTTAGTTGCTTTTACACTTCCTTATTTTAATGCTATCTCGGGAAAAGAACTGGAATTAACCTATTTGTTAAGTCCTAAACTTATCGGAGCTTTGTTGATAGCAACACTACTTATAAGTCTATTGGCAGGAAGCTACCCGACTATTTTTCTGTCTTCGTTTAAGCCTGTCACAGCTTTAAAAAATAAATTCTCAGGGAGCGGTAAAACAAAAGGCTTGCGCAGTGGCCTCGTAGTTTTTCAATTTGTAATATCGGCAGCATTAATATTGGGAACACTAATAGTAAATCAACAGATGTCCTATATTCAAAACAAAAGACTAGGCTACGATAAAAATGAAATATTGGTTCTTAGAGATGCATATCTTCTCGGCGAAAATAATAGAAATGCACTTAAGAATGAATTGCTTAAAAATCCAAAAGTAGCGAGTATTAGCGTATCTGCATTTGTGCCAGCAGGTGCTTCAGATAATTCAATATCTGCAATCTATAAAAACGGTAAATTCATTAGAAGAAGCATGCAGTATCATATTGATGATGCATATATGGATGTCATGGGCATGACGTTGTTAGAGGGGCGAAATTTTTCAGAAGACTTCGGTTTTGAACAAGATAAGGTCATCATAAACGAAAGTGCTGTAAAAGCATTTGACCTTGGAGAAAATCCATTGGGGAAAACTTTTGAAAGAGCAACTGACAACGGAAATGAAACAGTGACTGTGATTGGAATAGTAAAAGATTTTCATCATGAATCGCTTCATAAAACTATAGAACCATTAATCATGAACTACGGTTCAACCGGTGGCCTTATTGTACGTGCAAAAACTACAAACATGAAAGACCTTATTGCAGATGCACAACAATTGTGGGATGGTTTTAAAACGGATGAAATTTTTAGTTACGCCCTTTTAGATGAGTCTTATAGGTATACTTATGTTGCTGAGCAAAAAATGGGGACTGTACTCAACATTTTTGCAATGCTTACCATTTTAGTAGCCTGTATGGGTCTATTTGGCCTTGTAACATTTACCGCCGAACAACGCTTTAAAGAGATAGGTATCCGAAAGGTTTTAGGCTCTTCGGTTTATCAAATTATAAAAATGCTTTCTAAAGATTTTCTAAAGCTCATTGGAATTTCATTTTTAGTAGCATTTCCATTGGGCTATTATTTGATGAACACTTGGCTAGAAGGTTTTGCATACCATATAAAAATAGAATGGTGGTTTTTTGTTTTGGCTGCCGCTTTTACCATATGTATAGCATTAACCACTATAAGTTATAAAGCTATCAATGCCGCACTACAGAACCCCATCAAAAGCTTAAGAACGGAGTAGAATCTGTAAACAAATCATACAGAGACTGTAAAAATATTTTACAAAATAAAATAGTATTTGTTTTTAAGTAATTGATTATCAAAACATTATATTCTGGCATAGAAATGGGTTTCTAGTAATTGCATCAATCAAAAAACGAGAATCATGTTTAAAAATCATTTAAAAATAGCTTGGAGAAGTCTAAAGAGACAACCTTTCTTTACTTCCCTAAATATATTTGGCCTTGCCATTGGTATGGCCGGCGGGCTTTTGATTGCATTATATATCTATAGTGAACTGAGTCACGATAAAATGTTTACTGATGCAGACCGAATTCATAGAATAAATGCTGATATAAAGTTTGGAGGTGACGCTAGTGTATCCGCTGAAACTTCTGCACCTATGGCCGCTGTATTGGAAAATGATTTTTCTCAGGTTGAGATGGCTACCAGAATTCGGAATTTAGGAAGCATGCTTATCCGGAGAAGCAATACTGCTAATAACACTAAAGAACTTAATTCTGCCTTTGCCGATGCAAATTTCTTTAAAATGTTCGGTCTAGATTTATTGGTAGGTGATATTGAAACGGCCTTAAAAGAGCCCAATACACTAATATTAACCAAAACAGCGGCAGAAAAACATTTTGGGGTCAACAATGCAGTTGGACAAGAGGTTTTGCTGGATAATACGGATACTTACACTGTTACTGGTGTTTTGGAGGATTTGCCTAAGAACTCTCTATTAAGGAATCATAGTGTTTTTATGGCCATGTCAGGTTATGAAGATGCACAGCAAAAAGATTGGGGGAGTCATAATTATTTTACTTTTATAAAACTGATTCCAAATGCTAACATTCAAGATTTTCAAGGTCAACTTCAAACAATAGTAGGGAGTTATGTAATACCATGGGTACAGGAGATTTTTCCAGGAATGACGGAAGAATCTTTTAAAGCATCCGGGAATTATTTAAACTATAATACTATACCGTTAACCGATATTCATCTATATTCAAATACTAGAATAGAACTCAGCGCGACAGGTTCAATTCAAAATATATATATTCTTTCTTTTATTGGAGTGTTCTTGATTTTGTTGGCAAGTGTCAACTTTATGAATTTATCTACTGCCCACTCTTTAAAAAGAGCTAAGGAAGTAGGTATACGTAAAACACTAGGGTCTAATAAATCTGGATTAATTAAACAGTTCTTGACAGAGTCTGGACTCATCTCTTTTATGTCGCTTTTAATCGCTTTAGTAATAGCGTTTATTACTTTGCCTTTTTTTAATAAGCTTGCGGGAACAGAAATTAGTATTCCTTTGACTAGTCCAATTTTTTGGCTTATTTTATTAGTTGCAGCAGCAATATTAAGTTTGTTCTCTGGATGGTACCCTGCATTTTTTATGTCGCGATTTATTCCAGTAAAAGTACTCAAGGGCTTAGGAAAAGGTAGTGTAGGAGGAGGCAACATTCGTAATTCTTTAGTTATTTTTCAATTTGCTATCTCGGTTTTTTTAATTGTGGGAACTTTAGTTGTTTTCAAGCAGCTCGATTACATTCAAAGCAAAGAATTAGGTTTTTCTAAAGACCAAGTTTTGATAGTACAAGATCTTTATGGTGCTGGTGATAAAGCAGATGCATTTAAGCAAGAAGTGGAAAATTTAGCACAAGTTAAAAGTGCCACAATAAGTAGTTTTCTACCTACCCCTTCGGCAAGATCAGATACATCTTTTTTTAGAGAAGGCTTTACAGAACAGGAGAATGCTATAAATATGCAAAAATGGGTTGTAGACTATGACTATGTGTCAACTTTGAATATTAAACTTATATCTGGGCGTGATTTTAACGAAAAACGCGCCACTGATTCCACAGCTATTATCATAAATGAAGCTGCTATTTCTATTTTAGGGATTAAGCCAGAGGAAGCTATAGGAATACGTTTATCTAATGACCTTGGAAATGATAATGGAGAATTTTATACAGTTGTAGGAGTAATTGAAAATTTTCATTTTGAATCTCTTAGGGATGATATTGATGCTTTAAGCCTTGTTATTGGAGGCTCCTCAGGCAATATGGCTATCAAATTAAAAGCTGGTGATTTCCCCAACACACTAGCTGAAGTTGAGGCAGTATGGAAAAGAATTGTCCCGGAACAACCTTTTGCATACAATTTTATGGATGATGCATTTAATATCACCTATAAAGCAGAACAAAATCTAGGAAGAATTTTTATAGTGTTTACCATACTTTCTATTTTAATCGCTTGCCTAGGATTATTTGGATTAGCTGCTTTTAATGCGGAGAAGCGTACCAAGGAAATTGGGGTTAGAAAAGTTTTAGGTGCTAGTGTTGGTCAAATATCTTATCGCTTAACAATGGATTTTTTAAAGTTGGTGGCTGTAGCGATAGTCATCTCTTTACCTGTTGGTTGGTTTGCCATGAATAAATGGTTACAAGATTTTTCATATCGTGTAGAAGTTAGTTGGTGGGTTTTGGCTTTAGCTGGATTGTTAGCTATTGCTATTGCTGTAATTACAGTAAGTTATCAAAGTATAAAAGCAGCAATAGTAAATCCAATAAAGAGTTTGCGTACAGAATAAAAAGTATAAATTCATCTTATGCTAGTAAAATATGCCTTTAGAAATATAAAAAAAAGACCCATTTTAAATGCAATTAAAGTAATTGGTCTTACACTTGGGTTGTGTGGAATTATATTTATTACACTTTTTATTAAAAATGAATTAGGATATGACAGGCAGTATACAAAAGCAAAAAACATCTATCGGTTAACCGCTACAAGTCCTAACTTTTTAGAGAATAATCATTTTGCCCGTTTTTTTGCAGCTCAAGAACTACCTTCATTAACAGAAGCGATTCCTGAGGTTGAACAATTTGTACGTTTGGCACCAATTCGTGGTAAGCTTATACGGCACAAAGAAAAATATTATGGAATAAATCAAGGATTTGCAGTTGATGACACTTTTTTTAAGCTTTTTGATATTCCGTTACTAGAAGGTGATATAAAAAATGTTTTTCAAAACCCAGGTTCGGTTGTGGTATCTAAATCACTTGCCGAAAATATTTTTGGAAGTCATAACCCTATTGGTAAAGTAATCTCTTTACCCGAAGGTCACTTTAATACTACTAAGGCTGATTTTCAAATTACTGGAGTGATGGAAAACCCCAAACAACAAAGTCATCTACATCCTGATATTTTATTTATGCCTGGGAAAGAAAAAATTCAGGGCTGGGCCTATCAATATTTACTTTTAGCTGAAAATACAAATCCTAAAGTTGTAAGCGAAAAATTAGCTCTTACCCTAGCAGATTTATTTACTGATGATAATACGATGGATAAAGCCGAGGTTACCGCTCACTTAATGAACATAACTGATATTCATTTGCAATCTGACTTATTTCGTGAGATTGAACCAAATAGTTCTTTATCCAATATATGGGTGCTAGTAATTGCAGGGGTAATTTTACTGCTAATTGCATTGAGCAATTTTGCTAGTTTAAACCTTGGAATGGCAGGATACCTATCTACTTTTTTGGCAATTAATCAAATTTTAGGATCATCCAAGCGAATTATGGGTAGCTACTTTTTAATTGAAAGTGCTTTAATCATATTATTTTCAACAGTTCTTGCGATTGTATTAGTATATCCAGTTAACACATTAATTTATGAGAACTATCAACTTAATCTTCTTGAGAGTAATTGGTTATTTATAGCTCTGACTATTACCATATCTGGTATGCTAATAATTCTTGCAGGTTTACAACCAGTATTTAAAAATCGTTTGAAGCGTGTGTCACTCCAAAAAAGTTTAAAAAAAGAAGGAAAAACTAAAGCACATAAAGCTTTACTTGTTACACAGTTTAGTCTTGTAATTATATTGTTAGTTGTTGTTGTAGTTATTTCTAGACAGACAAATTATGCTATAGATAAAGCCATGGGAGCTAAAGAAAATATAATTTGTTTGCCTTTGGTACATTCTAAAATTCAAAAAGATTTTGGACTCTTTAAAACTGAATTATTAAAAGAAAGCGGAGTCTCTTCTGTCTCTGCTATGATGGATACTCCTGGAAGCGAAACACATGATATGTTTTCCTACACGCTCCAAGATGCTCCCAAATCTGAACAAGATATTAACGCAATTGGAGTTTTTGCGGCAGATTACTCTTTTGCAGATGTATTTGGACTTAGGTTTTTAGGGGGTGAAAATTTTACTAATGATAATACCGATGAAAGTGGTAATGGAGAATATCTTATCAATGAAAGTGCTTTACATCATTTAGGTTTTCAAGATGCTAAAGCTATTGTTGGTAAACAATTTGGGTTGGTTTCTCCAGTGCCTGGGGTAGATCTTCCTGAAGGAAAGATTATTGGGGTTGTCGAAGATTTCCATTTATCAGGATTGCAAAATAAAGTGGAACCTCTAGTGCTATTTAAGAGGGAAAATAGCTGGTTAAATAGTATCGTAATTTCCTATAATTCCAAATCTAAAGAGGAAGTTATAAAAAGTATGGAGAATGTATGGAGTAAGCTATTTCCAGAATATCCTTTAGATTATGTAGAAGTGAATACTATTTACAAAGATGTTTATAAAACAGAATTACTTCAGAAAAGATTGATTTTACTATTTACATTAATTTCAATTTTTGTTTGTACAATGGGTGTTTTAGGCCTTGCTTTGATGGTAGCACAAAGTAGGTATAAAGAAATAGGAATCCGGAAAGTAAATGGAGCAAGCAAGGTGGAAATACTAGCACTGCTTAACAACGATTTTATTAAATGGTTATTAGTTGCATTTCTCTTAGCTATGCCACTATCTTATTTTGCAGTAACCACTTGGTTAAAAGGTTTTGCTTATAAGATTTCACTTAGTCCATGGATGTTTCTTTTATCTGGGGGAGCTGTTATTCTACTGACTCTTTTAACGGTTAGTTGGCAGAGCTATAAAGCAGCTAATCAAAATCCAGTGAATAGTTTAAGGTCAGAATAGTTTAAAAGATTTTTTAAATGTAAACATATTATACAAAACCTGTCCAAAAATTTTACACTTCTCAATTTATTTATTTTTATAAATAGCTGATTTAAAACTACTTAGATATTTGGCATGAAAATAGATTTTTCATAATAATATAGGTTATACTAATTATTAAGAAACACTTTATGTACAAGCTTTTTCTAAAAATTGCAACTCGCTATCTCTTTAAAAATAAGTTGTATTCTTTCATTAATATTTTTGGGCTAGCTATTGGAATTGCATCTTTTGTGTTAATCATGCTATATGTAAACCATGAGAAAAGCTACGATAAATTTGAGGGTTCAGAAAATGTGTACAGAACATATATGGATTACCTGGAAGGAGGAGATACTTTTGCTCCTGGTGATGCCATGACGTATAATCTTTCTGGTCCAACCTTAAAAGAGAAATTTCCAGAAATATTAGATTATGTAAGATTCTATTACTTTGAAAAACTGACTTTTAAAATTGGAGACAGAATATTAGAACAACCGTTAGGCTCGTTATCTGACCCATCCTATTTTGATATTTTTAATTATCCTTTATCAAAAGGGGATAAAGAGACCGTTCTTTCTGAACCTTATTCGATTGTACTTTCAAAATCATTTGCAGAAAAACTGTTTGGAAATGAAAATCCTTTGCAAAAAACAATCTCTGCCTTTCGAGAAGGTCGTGAAGCAGTACTTACGGTTACCGGAATAATGGAGGACGTTCCAAAAACAGCTCATTATAGAAATTCCTTTTTAATTTCTTACGAGACGGAGAAAACATGGACAGATTGGGGTCCAAGGGCTCATGAACTCAACTGGAATATGAATAATTACTATACTTATATTAAGGTAGCTCCAAATACTAATGCTGCACTTCTACGTCAAAAAATAATTGATAGCGATATTGAAGAAGACACAGAAGAAAGACATAATATAGAACCAATTGAGGCTATTCATTTGTATTCTAACAAACCTTATGAAGTATCTGTAAATGGTAGTGCTACGCGTATAAAGTTTTTGTCAGCTATAGCATTTATTATTCTTATTCTTTCTTGGTTAAATTATGTAAACCTTTCTACTACAAAATCTATGGAGAGGGCAAAGGAGGCTGGTATAAGAAAAGTTGCAGGTGCACAAAAATCACAATTAATTATCCAATCTTTAGTAGAATCGGTTTTGCTCAATTTTATTGCTATGGCAATAGCCCTGACTATAGTTTTAATTTTATTGCCCATTTATAATAATATTACGGGTACAGATCTTAGCCTTAATCTAAAAAGTATTTTTGGTTTCTTGCCCTATTTCGCCTTCATTCTTTTAGGTATGATAGCAGCAGGGCTTTACCCTGCGCTTTTATTAAGTAGTTATTCGCCTGCCAAGGCATTAAAAGGAAAAATTAGAACCTCGACCCAAGGTCTAAATATTAGAAAAGGACTTATTGTAACTCAATTTTTAGCAACTATAATTTTATTGGTAGGCACTCTGGTGGTTACTAAACAAATTAATTTTTTAGAAAGTCAACCCATAGGGGCTGATATTAATCAAACTATCGCCTTACGTGGAGAAGTGGTTACAAGTGAAGCAGATTCTTTGGTAGTTAATGATTTTAAGGTTTTAAAAGAGGAACTTAAGACCATGTCCTTTGTAGAAAAAACGGCGATTGCGCAAACCTATCCCGGCGATAGTTTTGATAATCTCTCCTCTACGCGAGGAATTATGTTACCCGATGGAAGACGGGAAGATGAGAAAATATATTACAGCTATCATGCACAGCCAGATTATTTTGATTTGATTGGATTTGAATTTTTGGCTGGGGGAACATTTCTTCCTTCTTCAGAATGGGAAGGGAATCAAGTTGTAGTCAATGAAACATTCTTAAAAACAATGGGTATTTCATCTCCCGGTGAGATTGTAAATAAAACAATTCGTTTTTGGGGAAATAATGAATGGAGGGTTACAGGGGTAATAAAAGATTATTATCATTTTGGTTTGAAAAGCCCTGTCTTACCAATTGTTATTAGATACCAAAGGGAAGTAAGTAATCTTTTAGTGAAATTAGATGCTTCTGCTACTTCTACCGCAGGCTTTGGCTCAGCGATAAGTCAAATTGAAACCAGATGGAAACAAGTATTTCCTCAAAGTACATTTAACTATACGTTTTTAGATCAAAAATTTGAAGCCCAATATGAACAGGATAAAGCATTTAAATCTGCCTTCCAAACCTTCACTTTTCTTGCTATTATTATTGCATCAATGGGGCTATTTGGGCTTACTTCCTATACAGTCGTGCAACGAAAAAAAGAAATTGGTATTAGAAAAGTAAATGGTGCCACAATAACCCAAGTGCTTACTCTTTTAAATAAGGACTTTGTAAAATGGGTAGCTTTTGCATTCATTATTGCCGTACCTATTTCTTGGTATGCCATGAACCAGTGGTTAGAAGGGTTCACCTATAGAACAACACTTAGCTGGTGGATATTTGCTCTAGCAGGAATTTCAGCATTGCTAATTGCTTTGTTAACGGTAAGTTGGCAAAGCTTCCAAGCAGCTATTACAAACCCAGTGGAGTCTTTAAGAGACGAGTAACTATCAATCAAAAAACGACAATCATGTTTAAAAACTATTTAAAAATTGCTTTTAGAAATCTATTCAAGAGAAAAGGACATAGTTTCTTGAATATAGGTGGACTCTCTATAGGAATGGCCACTACCATATTAATTGGAATGTGGGTTTATGATGAGTTGTCTTATAACAAAGATTTTGAGAATTATAATGAGATTGCTCAAGTAATGCAAACGCAAACATTCAATGGAGAAATAAAAACAGAGTCTAATCAACCAATGCAACTTGCACCAGTACTCCGTAATGATTATGGGGACTATTTTAAACATGTTGTCACCAGTACTTTTACTTTTGATATGCTGTTAACTGCAGTAGAAAATAAAATTTCTTATTCTGGGTTCTTTTCTGAGCCAGGAGTTACAGAAATGTTGTCACTAAAAATGCTTCAAGGCACACGAGACGGTCTTCAAGACCCCTCTTCCATCTTATTATCCAAAACTGCTGCACTATCACTTTTTGGAACTGTTGATGCTGTAGGTGAAACTATAAAGGTTGGCTCAGCATCAAACTTATTAGTTTCCGGTGTGTATGAAGACCTCCCTGAAAATAATAGTTTTTCGAATCTTAAGTTTATTGCGCCATGGGAGTTTTTAAAAAAGAACCAAGATTATGAAAATCGCGTTGGGTGGGGTAATAATTGGTTTCAAACCTTTGTTCAAATTCAAGATGGAGTAAACATGAGCGTGGCATCTGCCGCAATCAAAAATTCAAAATTAGAAAATTTAGATGCAGAGAGTGGCATGGCAAAACAAAAGCCAGTTATTCAACTACATCCTATGGCAAAATGGCATTTATACTCCAGATTTGAAAATGGAATTAATACTGGGGGAACTATAGACAGGGTATGGTTGCTTGGTATTATTGGCGTCATTATTTTGTTGTTGGCCTGCATCAATTTTATGAATCTAAATACAGCTCAGTCTGTAAAACGAGCTAAAGAAGTAGGGATACGTAAAACCATTGGTTCTGTAAAATATCAATTGATATTTCAGTTTATGATAGAATCGTTTGTGGTAGTGTGTATCGCCTTTACTGTTTCATTAGTTTTAGTGATTTTGGCACAATCTACTTTTAATGAAGTAACCAATAAATCTCTAAGTATTCCATGGAGCTCATATAACTTCTGGATAGTTTCCGTATTATTTATAGCTATTACGAGCCTTATTTCTGGAAGTTATCCTTCATTTTATTTATCCTCGTTTAAGCCTATTAAAGTTCTAAAAGGAACTTTTAACCGAAAAGAAGGAGTAGTGCCTTTGCGTAAGGTTTTAGTTGTTTTTCAATTTGCAATATCCACGACTTTAATTATTGGAACTATCACAATCTATAGACAAATGAATTATGTGCAAAATAGGCCTTTAGGTTATAACAAAGAAGGTATGTTATATGTGCCAATAACTACTAAAGATATTCTTGAACGTTTTGAAACAGTGAGAGAAGAGATACTCCGCTCTCAGGATATAGCAAATGTTGCAGCTTCTGATGTATTGGTTACGGGAACATTTACTACTAATAGTGGATTTGACTGGAAAGGTAAAGACCCAGATTTTGCCGAAGAGTTTAATACGTTGAGGGCTACTCATGATTTTGGAGAAATGATTAACTGGGAGATTAAAGAGGGTAGGGGCTTTTCCAGAGAGTATAAAAGCGACTCTTTAGCTTTTGTATTAAACGAAACGGCTGTTGCGTACATGGGTCTAAAAAACCCCATAGGAGAATATGTGCAATGGGGAGATAGCGGAAAATTTAAAGTTATTGGAGTTGTAAAAGATATGGTTACGAGGTCTCCTTATAGCGCTGTAAAACCTACTATTTTTACACTCCATTATGGAAGGTTTTTAAATTTCATCAATATAAAAGTTAAACCAAATAGAAGTCCAAAAGAGGCTTTAAGCCACATTGAAGGTATTTTTAAAAAATACAATCCCGAGCGAACTTTTTCTTATACTTTTTTAGATGAAGAATACCAGCAGTACTTCACAGGTGAAGCACGTATGGGAAAATTAATTAGCTTTTTTGCCATATTAGCAATTCTTATAAGTTGCCTTGGAATCTTTGGACTTTCTGCATTTATTGCTGAACAACGTTTTAAAGAAATAGGCATACGAAAAGTCCTAGGTGCCTCTGTCTATAGTATATGGAAATTACTTTCTAAAGATTTCCTTTTACTGGTAATGATTTCATGTATAATTGCAATACCAGTGGGGTATTATTATATGAATGAATGGATTCAAGATTTTAATTATAGAGCTACATTAAGTTGGTGGATTTTTGCTGCTGCAGTATTTGGATCATTATTGACTACATTTTTAACAATTAGTGTTCAATCTATTAAAGCAGCGATTGCTAAACCTGTAAAAAGTTTACGAACAGAATAAGTCATCATTGATTATAAGAGAATCACAATGCTAAAAAATTATTTCAAAATTGCCTGGCGTAACCTTTGGAAAAACAGACTATTTACTACAATAAATATTGTAGGGCTATCTGTAGCATTTGGAGTTGCCATACTCTTATCGATGGACTCACTCCACGAGCTTTCATATGACAAATTTCATGCTAATGGGGACAGTTTGTATAAAACATTTATCACTTGGCAGACTCCCAAAGGAACCGAAGTAGGAACGAGCCAACCCACACCATTTGCTAATGCACTTCAATCTGAAGTACCTGGAATTGAAAAGATTACACGTTACCTAGAGACAGATGCCTTAGTCTCGTATAATGAAAAAGAAATTAATTTAGATGCTGTTTGGGTAGATGCTGATTTCTTTTCCATGTTTACGTTTCCAATAGCGCAAGGTGACAAAAAGAATCCATTAAAAGATTTATCTTCTATAGTGGTTACGGAAACTACGGCCAACAAACTATTTGGTGAAAAAAACCCTATTGGGAAGACAGTTACGATTCTCGTAAATGGAAAACAAGAACCATTTACCATAAGCGGTATAGCAGCTGATAGTCCAAAAGAAAACAGTTTAGAATTTGAAATAGCCCTCCGTTTTGAGAAAAATGCTGAATATGAGGAAACAAAGGAAAGGTGGGGTGCTCAATACCATGAAGTATATGTACAATTACAAAATGGAGTTTTAGCTACAGATTTTGAAAAAAGTAGTCGGGCATTTACTAACCTTCATTATAAAGAAGCGAGTGAAAGACTAAAACGTGATGGAGCTTTGCCTAATGTAAGTGGAAATTTTCTTCAGCTTGGTTTGCTTTCCATTACGGATGTAAATTTTACGAGCTTTACTAAAGGCTATGCTGAAATTAGTAGAGGTGCTACCTATCTTGTTTTGGGAGTAGCTTTTCTTATTTTGTTTATTGCCTGTGTCAACTTTATTAATATGAGTATTGCTAGAAGTTCGCAGCGATTACGTGAAATAGGGATGCGCAAAACCTTAGGTGCAGAGAAGCAGCAACTCTTTTTTCAGTTTTGGAGCGAAAGCTTATTTGTTTTTTTAGTCTCGGTGGGGTTAGGAATTCTTTTGAGTGTGGTATTGCTAAATGATTTTCAAACCTTATTTAGAACAAGTGCTTCTTTTGAAATCTTGATTTCACCAAAAATCATACTTATTTCAACTGTTTTGATATTGTTCATTACCCTATTTGTTGGAGGATACCCCGCATTATTATTGAGTCGTTTAGGTACTATTCAATCTTTAAAAGGAAAATTAGAAACTTCAGGTAAAAATAGAGTGCGCGATGCTTTAATAGTTGTGCAGTTTTCTATCGCCATTTTATTAATTAGCGGCACTTTGGTTTTATGGGAGCAGGTAGAATACATGCAAAACAAAGATTTAGGATATGATAAGGAACAAGTTTTGTCATTTCCTTTAGATGGTAAAAGAAATAGTTACGCAGCTATAAGATTATTGCGTAATGAACTGGCTGGGAATCCAAATATTCTAGGAGTAACAGCTTCTGATAATAACCTTGGCAGGGGTAAAGATGGGAGTCAGTATACAAGCGTTTGGGGGTTTGAGTACAAGGGTAAAACTGTTAAGACAAACAGTTTGGTCGTCGATTATGATTATATAAAAACTTTAGGATTAGAACTTGTGCAAGGCAGAAGTTTTGATAATAATAGAGAAAATGACAGCCAGGTTGTAATTATTAATGAAAGTATGGCCAGAGAACTTGGTGAAGATAACCCTTTAGAAGCTCAACTCCCAGTTGGTGATAGTTTAGGGTCTCCAATAATAGGTGTTGTTAAAGATTATAATTTCCAAGATATTTCAAAGGCTATTGAACCCTTAACCTTTTTCTTAGATAGGGAATCTAGCCTTAACTATGCCTATGTAAAAGTTACTCCAGTAAACATGTCTAATTCCTTTGATGTAATTGAAGCTGCTTATAAAAAGATAGAGCCAAACACTGCTTTTTTGGGTTCTTTTTTAGATGAAAATGTGGATCGTACTTTTAGAAGAGAAAAGACCATGGCTACACTTATTACTAGTGGTTCGGTCATTGCCATAATTCTAAGTTGTATTGGTCTTTTTGCAATGTCATTATTAATAGTGGCGCAACGAACTAAGGAGATAGGCATAAGAAAAGTTATTGGGGCGAGTGTAATATCTATTACTTACATTTTGACAAAAGATTTTCTTAAGCTAGTTGTAGTTGCATTTTTAATAGCTACTCCAATTGCCTGGTGGTTTGCTAAAGACTGGTTGCAGAATTATGCATATCATATAGATTTAAGTTGGTCATTATTTACGTTGTCAGGGTTACTAGCAGTAGCAATTGCTGTATTAACCATTAGTACTAAAACTATTAAGGCAGCGATAGCTAACCCTCTAAATTCTTTAAGAGATGAATAAAATAAGTATAAAACTTTTTGAGCCATAACCATAAAACTTGAAAAATGTTAAAACATAATTTACTACTGTATTTGAGAAGTATTAAAAAACACAAAAGCAGTTTCTTAATTAATTTGGTCGGCTTGTCCACCGGACTCGCCTGCGTTTTATTGGTGTATCTATGGGTTTCCGATGAGTTAGCTAAGGACAAATTTCATGAAAATGATGAACAACTCTACCAAGTTCGCAGAAACGTACCTATTGGGCAAGGTGCAATAGGCACTTTTAGTTCAAATTCCAGTTTAATGCTCACAGCGCTACAAGAAGAGGTTCCTGAAGTTGAAATGGTAACTGCTGTTTATGAGATTGATAACAAGGTGAGATTGGAAACTGAAAAAAAGAAACTGACTGCGATAGGTAATATGGCAAGTGAAGACTTTTTTAAAGTATTTTCTTTCCCTTTAATTTCAGGAGATAAGCATACGGTTTTGTCAGACGTGAGTTCCGTTGTAATTTCTTCTGAACTTGCTGCTAATTTTTTTGGTCAAGACCTTGACCCCATTGGAAAAACACTATCCATAAAAGTGGGTGAAGAAAATATTGATGCAGTTTTCACAATCACCGGTGTTTTTGAAATACCTAAAAACTCATCTGAAAAATTCGATTTTCTTTTGCCCTATAAAACCTTTTTAAAACATAGAGATCCTGATAACATTGCATGGTATAGCAACAGTTCCAGCGTCTATGCACTTTTGGTTCCCAAAACGGATATCAACGCCTTCAATCAAAAAATGGCAGATTTCGTAGCAAAACGCAATAAATATCTAAAAGGAGAACAGGTGCTCTTCACCAAATATAGCAACAACTACCTTAGAGGACGCTATGAAAACGGGAAACAATCGGGTGGCCGAATTACCTACGTAATTTTATTTTCAATTGTAGCACTATTTGTACTCGCTATAGCCTGTATTAATTTTATGAACCTATCAACAGCAAGAGCATCCCGTAGATTAAAAGAAGTAGGCGTTAAAAAAGCGGTTGGAGCTAACAGAAAATCGTTGATTTTTCAATTTCTTTCAGAAGCTTTGCTTTTATCCTTCTTTTCATTGATTTGTGCTTGTCTTGTAGTGGGGCTTTTAATGCCTTGGTTTAATACCCTTACAGGAAAGGAACTTGACTTTGTTTTAGAAGGCGAAATAATCCTGTCTATTTTTCTAATTACATTACTTACAGGTTTAATAGCGGGTAGTTATCCAGCTTTATACTTAACCAAATTTAAGGCTGTAAAAGTATTGAAAGGAAAAATTGAGACTTCGTTTGGTGAACTTTTTGTTCGTAAAGGCTTGGTCATTTTTCAATTTTGCATTTCAATTTTATTGATAGTAGTGGTGAGTGTTATTTATATGCAGTTAGATTATATCCAATCAAAAAACCTAGGTTTTAATAAAGACAATGTACTGGTTTTTGATAGACAAGATGCGCTCATTAATACTATGGAAGTTTTTCTTGAAGAAACCAGACAATTGCCTGGAGTAGTAAGTACCTCTTATATGCAAGGAGGAATGACCAATTTTAGTAATTCCTCACGAGGACATACTTGGCCCGGTCAAAGCGAAGAAGATAAGGAAATAACTTTTAGGCATGCCCATGTGGGTCCCGAATTTATAGAGACCATGGGGATAGCAATGAAAGAAGGACGCTCCTATATAAATGAAAAACCTGATAACGATTCCAAAATCATATTAAATGAAACTGCTGTTAAAGTAATGGGGCTTAAAAACCCAATTGGAACAGTAATCAATATGCGGGGGCCTAACAGAGAGATAATAGGAGTGGTCAAAGATTTTAATATCCAATCCGTATATAATGAAATTGCCCCTATGGCGCTGCTTTGTAGAACAGAATGGGTAAGTAATCTTGTCGTAAAAATAAAAGCGGGAGAAGAAAAAACTGCTATAGCTGGACTTACTAAACTTTACGCCAAATTTAATCCCGGATTGGATTTTGATTTTCGTTTTTTAGATAATCAATACCAACAACTTTACCTAGCAGAACAACGTGTGGCAACCTTATCTAAATATTTTGCGGGGATGGCCATATTGATCTCTTGTTTAGGTCTTTTTGGATTGGCAGCTTTTACAGCAGAAAGGCGACGAAAAGAAATAAGTATTCGTAAAGTACTAGGACAAAGTACGAGTCAGGTAACAATTATGCTTTCCAGTGAATTTGTGAAACTGGTTCTTATTTCAATAGTGATTACGATACCTATTGCATATTTACTAGCTACAGATTGGCTTTCTCAATTTGCTTATAAAATTTCATTGCATGCAGGCTACTTTTTAGGAGCTGGAATAGTTGCTTTATTGGTTGCAATACTTACAGTAGGCAGCCAGGCAATACGAGCTGGAAATAAAAACCCTATAAGTGCGCTAAGAGAAGAATAAAACCATAAAATCAAAAGACCATGATAAAGAATTTTTTTAAAATTGCTTGGCGAAATTTGATAAAGAACAAACTAAGCTCTTCCATTAATATTTTTGGTTTAACTCTTGGTATAAGTGTTTGCGTTGTAATTCTAATTTTTGCTCGTTATGAATCCACATTTGACACGTTTCATGAAAAATCTGAGCAAACTTTTAGAATAGTACAACATAATAAATTACCAAATGAAACATTGTATTGGAACACTACAGCTTATCCTTTAGCCGAAGCTTTACGAAATGATTTCCCAGAGGTTAATGTGGTAACTCAGATTGCTGGTCCAGTAAATAGAATATTTAAGATTGAAGATTCTTTTGAAAATGAAAACCTGTTTGAAGAACCCAATGTATTATTTGCAGATAATTATTATTCAAAAACTTTTGATGTAGAATGGCTCGCGGGAGATAAAAACACTGCTTTAAAAGAGACAGCATCTGTGGTATTGACAGCGAAACTTGCAAAACGTTACTTTGGACTTTCTTCCAATAATTATCAAAATGCTTTAGGTAAAACCATTTTACTGCAAAGTAAAGACCCTTTAACTGTTACTGGGGTGATTAAAAATCCAAAAGGGAACACAGATCATCAATATAATATGTTGATTCCATATGAATTTTTTAAAATTAACAACCCTTATTTTTCAGCTAATTGGTCCGGTAATTATCAAGGAACTACATATGTGGTTTTAAATGAAGCATCACAAAAAATAGATTTTGAATCAAAATTGATTAATTGGAAGAAGAAGTATTTGAATCCGCAAGATAACAAACGCATTTCCTATCACTTACAACCACTTCAAGAAATTCATAATGAAACGCTTTATGGCGCTAGTCCTGGGGGTTATATTTTTCCAAAAAACATATTGAACATTTCTATAGTTGTAGCCCTATTTATTCTTCTTATAGCTTTAATAAATTTTATAAACCTAGTAACTGCTCAATCACATTCAAGATCAAAAGAAGTAGGTATTAGAAAAGTTATGGGAAGTAAGAGGTCTCACTTAATTTTACAATTTGTTTTTGAAAATGCATTTGTCATTTTATTTGCTGCTATACTATCTATAGTAGTGATTCAAGGTCTAATACAATTGTTGAATAACAACTTAACTATGATTAATCTTAAGCTAGTATTTCAAGCTATTGATTTGTTGTATATAGCTTTGGCTATTTTTCTGGCTATTGCAGTTGCTGCTGTATATCCTGCAGTTGTGCTATCAGCTTTCAAGCCTGTTCAAGCATTAAAGAATAAATTTAATAAACCTGTAAATTCTAAAATTAATTTACGAAAAGCATTAGTAACTTTCCAATTTGGTATGGTTCAACTATTTGTTATTGCTGCAATTGTTTTAGCGTTTCAAATGAATCATTTTAAAAATAGTGAACTTGGGTTTCATAAGGAGGCTATTGTGATAACCAAATCGCCTAATTATGAAAAAGCTACTATTTACAGAGAAAAATTACTTGCAGATGGAGGAGTTTCAAAAGTAGCATTTGGCTCAGGCCCTCCAATGGCTGTTAACGGGATTCAATTAGGGACAAGTTATCGCTTGCCCGAGCAACCAGAAGAAGAATCGATGGATGCTGAAATGAAAATTGGTGACTTACATTATCTTGATTTTTTTAATTTGGAATTATTAGCAGGACGAAATTTTCTGTCAAATAAAGAAGTTTTTGATGAATTTATTGTTAATGAAACTTTTCTGACATCTTTTGGCTGGAATCCAAGTGAAGCCATTGGTAAAAAAATACAAATTAATGAAGGACAAGCTACTATAGTAGGTGTAGTAAAAGATTTTCATAATAACTCATTACAATATGAGATTTCACCATGTATTCTTTTAAATTGGACATATTATCAAGGAAATGCTTTTATAAAGATGAGCGACTCTAACTTTACCGCTCTAAAGAATATTCGGAGTAATTGGGAAGACACTTATTCTAATGCAATTTATGATTATCAATTTTTAGATGACGCTATAGCTAAAGAATATACTGTTGAAAATATGGTTTTTACTGGGTTTGGAATATTTTCTATACTTTCAGTTTTAATTGGTTGTCTTGGTCTTTTTGGTTTAATGTCATTTGTTATTGCACAGAAAAGAAAAGAAGTAGGGGTACGAAAAGTACTTGGTGCTTCTTTAATTGAGAACATTTCTTTTTTTTCTAAAGAATATTTTCACTTAGTTGCGCTGTCATTTATTATTTCTGCACCTCTAGTATATTATTTTATGAACTTATGGCTTGAGCGTTTTACTTATCATATTAAACTTTCGTTCTGGATGTTTTTGATTGGAGGACTTTCTACCTTTTTAATCGCAATGCTAACTTGCAGTTTTCAATCTATTAAAGCTTCAAGAGTAAATCCAATAACTGCTCTTAGAGAAGAGTAATTAATCATTAAATTATTTAAAAAATATCATGTTACTACAACTAAATAATATTTTCAAATGGGTCAATTCAGGAGGTCAAAGAATCTTTCTGTTAAAAGACATTAATCTACAGGTAGAAGAAGGAGAGTTTATTTCTATAATGGGACCGTCTGGTTCTGGAAAATCAACGCTGCTTAATGTAATTGGAATGTTGGATGGTTTTGATGAAGGTGAATATAACTTTCTAGACGAGTCTGTGCATAACTTAAAAGAGAAACTACGTTCTAATCTTTATAAGGAGTACATAGGTTTTGTGTTTCAGTCATATCATTTATTAGATGAATTAACAGTACAAGAAAACCTAGAAATGCCTTTGTTGTATAAAAAAGTTAAAGGTGCTGAACGCAAAGCTATGGTTGCAGATATGCTGGATAGGTTTAATATAGTAGGTAAAAAAGATTTGTTTCCGGCACAACTTAGCGGTGGTCAACAACAACTGGTTGGAGTGGCGCGAGCTTTAATTGCAAACCCAAAATTGATTTTAGCAGATGAGCCTACTGGGAACCTAAATTCGCAACAGAGCGAAGAAATCATGGAGCTTTTTAAACAATTAAATACTGAAGGTGTCACTATCATACAAGTAACACATTCTGAGAAAAATGCTGCTTATGGCTCGCGTATTGTTAATTTATTAGATGGCAGGATGATATAAAAATTGCTTTTTTTGCCTTGTAGGTATTGGCAAAACCAGAATCAAAGGAAAGCATGGTAGCTAAAGAAATTTTTTCTATTCATCACGATTTGTTCATTAAAGCTTCTCTAGAAGAGGTTTATGAAGCAATAACATTACCTAAACATTTAAATAATTGGTGGCCACTTAAGTCTTCTGGAACTCCAGAGATTGGAGCGATTTACAATCTAAATTTCACCTCTAATTATGATTGGTATGGTAAAGTAATAAGTTGCAAAGTTAATGAGAGCTTTTATATAGAAATGACCAAATCTGATGAGAATTGGAATTCAACTATTTTTGGTTTTGATATAGAAGAAATAAATGGTCTTGTACGCCTTAAGTTTAAGCATATAAATTGGCCAGAGTGTAATGACGAATTCCGCCAATCTTCTTTTTGTTGGGCAATGTTGTTGAACGGGTTAAAAAAATATGTGGAAAAAGGAGAGATTATTCCTTTTGATAAGCGCGAATAGATTTTAGCTAATCATATTCTTTTTGTAATTAAAAACGTAGCTTTAATATTCTTAAAAAGAAGAAAAGTGAAAATACGAATCAAAGGAAATTCTATTCGTTTTCGCCTTACCCAATCAGAAGTGAAAACACTTACAGAAACTGGCTCAATTGAAGAACAAACACTATTTGAATCTCATAGTTTTATATACGCAGTTAAAATGGTAGAGGAGCAAAATGAAATGACAGCCATTTTTGCCAATGATAAAATAATATTAAATGTTCCAAAAGCTCAATTAGAAAACTGGTATAGTAATGAAATTGTAGGATTTGAAAACATACAAAAGCTTTCAAATGGAAGCAGGCTCTCACTTTTACTAGAAAAAGATTTTACATGTTTGGATAATAGAATAGAAGATCAGACGGATAACTATCCAAACCCAAAAGCAACTGCTAAAACCTAAAATTAGGTTATAATGTCAAAAGAATTTAAGAGAAACATTTCTATTAGAGGTTCAGAAAAGTTTACAGATATCCACTTAGAAGACCCTATTGCACATGCTGCTGGAATGTTAGGAATTAAAGAAGCTTTGCGACACGGTTTTAAGGAAATGGGCATTGTTCGTTCTATGAAAAGCTTATTAGAGATGAACCAGAAAGATGGTTTTGATTGCCCAAGTTGCGCGTGGCCAGACCCAGAAAAACCATCAAAAATTGCTGAATATTGTGAGAATGGTGCCAAAGCCTTGGCAGATGAGGCAACCAATACAAAAGCGGATAAAAATTTCTTTGTACATAATTCTGTGGAAGAACTTTCTAGACTTAGTGATTATGAACTCAATAAATTAGGTAGGCTCACAGAACCTTTGGTGCTAAAACCAGGTAGTATTTATTATGAGCCTATTGCATGGAAAGAAGCTTTTGAGTTAATAGTTGAAGAGCTTAAAAAGTTAAATTCTCCGAATGAAGCTATTTTTTATACTTCAGGGCGTTCCAGTAACGAAGCTGCTTTTTTATACGGAATGTTTGCCCGTGCGTTTGGAACCAATAACATGCCAGATTGTTCTAATATGTGCCATGAAAGTAGTGGTGTAGCACTTGGCGAAACGCTTGGTATAGGAAAAGGTTCTGTAAAACTTGAAGACTTATATGAAGCTGAAGTGGTACTAGTAGCAGGGCAAAATCCAGGAACTAATCATCCAAGGATGTTATCTGCATTGGAAAAATGTAAAAATAACGGAGGTAAGGTTATAAGCATAAATCCGTTGGAAGAAACAGGATTGGTTAATTTTAGGAACCCACAAAATTTAAAAGGTTTAATAGGTTCGGGAACCGATTTAGCTGACATTCACCTACAGGTAAATATCAATCAAGATATTGCCTTGGTTAAACTGATTCTAAAACGGTTGGCCAAACTGGATAGAATAGATAAAACTGTTTTTGACCATCAATTTATAAATCAATATGTAGAAGGCTACGAGGTTTTAATAAATGACCTTGATAATTACGATAAAAACGATTTATTAAACCAGTGTGGTGTATCTGAAGACGCCATTAATAAAACAGTTGAACTTCTATCAAAAAAATCCAAGATTATAGTATGTTGGGCTATGGGTCTTACCCAGCATAAAAATGGAGTAGAAAATATAAGGGAATATGTTAACCTTTTATTGCTAAAAGGAGCTATAGGAAAACCTAATGCGGGTACTTGCCCTGTTCGGGGTCACAGTAATGTACAAGGCGACCGTTCTGTGGGAATCATGCATTTTGTGGATAAAGATTTAAACAAAAGAATTGAAAAGTATTTGGGTTTTATTCCTCCAAGTAAAGAAGGTGTAGATACAGTGGGTGCAATGAAAGCCATGCACGATGGAAAAGCCAAAGTTTTCATGTGCTTGGGTGGCAACTTTTTAATGGCAGCCTCTGATACAAAATATACTGCTAAAGCACTACAAAGTTGTGAACTAACTGTACAAGTAAGTACAAAACTCAATCGCACACATTTGGTTACTGGTAAAACTGCTTTAATACTACCTACGTTGGGACGTTCTGAAAAGGATATGAAGAATGGAAAACAACGAAATTTTACCGTTGAGAATAGTATGGGGCGGGTTACGCAGTCTAGAGGTGTTCTAAAACCTGCTTCCAATAACTTAATGAGTGAACCAGAAATCATTGCGACAATCGCAGACACCTATTTTAATGGCAAACATTCTATGGATTGGAAAGTGCTTGGACAAGATTATGAGTTGGTGCGAGAGAAGATTGATAAAGTAATTAAAGGCTTTGAAAAAACGGAGGAACGTTCCAAAGGAGTTGGCTATTATCTGCCAAATAATGTTAGAGATTTAGATTTTAGTAAGCTGCCCAATGGTAAAGCACAATTAACGATGAACAAACTTCCTGACCATTCATTAGCTGAAGATGATTTTATGTTGATGACCATTAGATCCCATGACCAATTTAATACTACTATTTATGGTTTAGATGATAGATACAGGGGAGTATATAATGAAAGAAGGGTGCTCTTTATAAGTAAAGTGGACATGGAAGAATACAATCTTAATAAACTCGATGTTGTAGACATCACAAGCACCTATGATGATACTGTGCGTACAGCACACAATTTCCGCATTATCCCTTACAATATCCCTAAAGGAAATTTAGGAGCTTATTTTCCCGAAACTAATGTATTGGTGCCTTATAACCACTTTGCTGATAGAAGTAAAACACCTATAAGTAAGTCAATTAAAGTAAAGATTCATAAAACAAGTTCTTTAAGTGCTTCAACCAAATAATCAATATCTTTTTTAGTGATGTAGATAGCAAAAGAAAACCGGAGTGCATTTAGACTGTGACTACTCATTGGTCTGCAATCAATACCATAATATTCCCATAGCTTTTGTTTCACATCTTTTACATTTTTACCATTTACTTCAACCACCTGTATGGCCGAAGAAAGTGTATCTGCAATAGGGCTTTTTAATGTAAAGCGATTGTCATTTTCTACTTTAGAACGGAAGTAAGACTTGAGTTCAAAACTGCGTTCATGTATTTCTTTTGCACCAATAGTATTATGAAAATCAATAGATGCTCCCAATCCCAATACTTCAGGAAGATTGCGTGTATTATAATTTTCTAAACGACGAATACTCTGGTCTTGATGACCTCTAGCAACCATTAAAGGTTTTAGATATTTTTGACTTTCTTGCCTTGCATAAAAAATACCCACTCCCTTAGGTGAAAAAAGCCATTTATGCGAACTAGCGGTATAAAAGTCACACCCTAAATCGCTTAAATCTATGGTAAACATTCCTGCAGATTGCGCTCCATCTACAGCTACTAATATCCCTTTTTCATGAGCAATCTTAGACACTTCTTTTACAGGAAGTATCATACCATTAGTATTTACGATATGGCACATGGATATTAGTTTTGTTTTTGGAGTAATTGCCTTTCTGTAGACAGCTGTTAATTCCTCAACACTTTTGGGTAGAACAGGTAATTCTGGTCGTATTAATTTAATGCCTTTACTCTCTTGCCAAACTTCCCATGGAATGGTTCCGCTCGCATGTTCATGGTTAGCTATAATAATCTCGTCTCCGGGTTGTAAATCAAAACTTCTAGCGATAAGATTCATACCTTCGGTAGTATTATGAATCAATGCAATTTCTTCACGATTAACAGCGAGTAAATTGGCAACCTTTTTGCGTACAGCTTCTTTTTCATCGGACCATCCTCCCCACATGTATTTGGATGGAAAACCATCCAATAGATTTCTGAACTTTTGAGTCTCCTGCTGAATCTTGATGGATGAGGCTCCAAGAGAAGCATTGTTAAAATAGGATAAGCCTTCCGCTATATTGAACTGAGATTTTACAAGCTCCCAATAGACTTCAGAGTTGGTATCTCCACTAGAAATACCATCCACTTTCCAACTATCTGCCAATGTATTTCCAAATAGAGGCATACTCATTGATGCTAGAGCACCTTGACCAAAACGTTTTAAAAAAGCCCTTCTATTTTTAGGTTCCATATTTTTTGACTTCTGATGATTCACTGCTATTTAAAAGTACATAATAACAAGAATAAATTAATGGTATTCCCAGAAATACGAATGATAAACTTTCTGCGTTTAATCTCGTATCACATACAAATAAAACATGAAAAAATTAAGTACTCTAATACTGGTTTTAATTACAATTACTTTATCTGCGCAACCTCCTACTTTAAACGAAGCGGAAAAGTCTCTTGCTAATGAAATAGAATTTGATCAAGAAGTATTGTTGATGCTTAGAAATCAAACAAAAGCAGCATTTATAAAAATCCCTGTTGATGAAACTCACGAAATACCAGCAATTGCTGTAAGGTTGGGTCATTTTGATGCTCCTGCTGTACTAAAAGAACTTAAAAATCGTCTTGTATTTAAAGGGTATGTTATATTTCTTTCGGACAATGGCAATGAAAGCATAGATGGACTTCATGAATTACGATTACTTAAAGCAGAAGACCCATTAATCCCAATTAAATATATGAATACTACTTCAACATCACCTGAACATACCAATTTAGAAATCTATGAAAAGATTGAAAAGTGGCATGGTTATAATGGATGCACAGTTGAAGGAGCAGGCAAAAATTGGCTCACTCTTAAATTTGTTATTCCATTAGAAGATACTGACGAACTTGCGCAGGATATCATAGATTTTTGTCCTAAAATTCTAAATTTTAATGGTAGTAAAGAAAATTTAGCATTAGACTTAAAGGATAAGCCATCTTTAAATTTAGAGTGGTACTAATCTACTTAAAAGCTTGGTGACCTGTAATATCTGCACCCGTAATTAGCAGGTGAATATCATGGGTTCCCTCGTAAGTAATTACACTTTCTAGATTCATCATATGACGCATAATACTGTATTCGCCAGTAATACCCATGCCGCCTAACATTTGTCTAGCTTCACGGGCAATCTTAATGGCCATATCCACATTATTACGTTTAGCCATAGAAATTTGAGCTGTAGTTGCACGACCTTCGTTCTTTAATTGCCCCAAGCGAAAAGCCAATAATTGTGCTTTGGTGATTTCGGTAATCATTTCGGCCAACTTCTTTTGTTGTAATTGAAAAGCAGCAATTGGTTTGCCAAATTGCACACGTTCTTTAGCGTAACGCAAAGCAGTATCGTAACAATCCATAGCAGCGCCAATAGCACCCCAAGCTATTCCGTAACGGGCAGAATCCAAACAACCAAGTGGTGCTCCAAGCCCCGTTTTATTAGGTAGTAAATTCTCTTTAGGAACCTTTACATTATCAAAAATTAACTCCCCAGTAGCAGAAGCTCTAAGAGACCATTTGTTATGTGTTTCCGGTGTAGAAAAACCTTCCATTCCGCGTTCTACGATAAGACCGTGAATTCTACCTTCTTCATTTTTTGCCCAGACTACAGCTACATCACAGAAGGGAGAATTAGATATCCAGAGTTTAGCACCGTTCAGTAAATAGTGGTCACCCATATCTTTATACTTGGTTTCCATTCCTCCTGGATTAGAACCATGATTAGGTTCTGTTAAACCAAAAGAGCCCATCCACTCACCCGTAGCTAGTTTTGGTAAATACTTTTTGCGTTGTTCTTCTGTTCCGTAAGTAAAAATAGGGTACATTACAAGCGAAGATTGCACCGATGCCGTTGAACGTACACCACTATCACCACGCTCTATTTCTTGCATAATTATACCATAACTAATTTGGTCTAACCCAGCACCTCCATATTCTTCTGGAATATAGGGTCCAAAAGCACCAATTTCTGCTAAACCACTTATGATTTGTTTTGGGAATTCTGCTTTCTGAGCATAGGTTTCGATAATAGGTGAAACATCTCGCTTTACCCACTGGCGTGCTGCATCACGAATTAATTTGTGCTCTTCCGAAAGTAAATCGTTTAAATTGTAGTAGTCAGGTGCTTCAAATAAATCTGGCCTCATGCATAATAAATTTTCCCAAAGGTACTAATGATATGTAACATTTTGGAACACCTATGTTACATTTTCAAATAGAAAGGAGCAGTTAGTTTTTTGTATTCTTGAGTATATTCATGCCTGCCTATTTCAATTATCAGTTCATTTTCTACTAATGTAGTTTCTTGAAATGAAAACTGTAAGAGGCTTCGTTTAACTTCAGTAGCTGAAGTTCCTCTAACTCGAGTTAATCTATTCAAGTACAAATGATTTTTCTTAGCTAACGCTATAAAGTATTTTTCTTCTTTAAACGGAATTACAGTAGCAAAACTCCCATTAGTTGAAAGTAATTTTTTAACGCTTTGTACTAATTCATCAAATGGTAAAGCTAAATTTTGTCTTGCAGTGTCACGAGATTCGTCGCCACTGGAAACTTGTTCTGTATAGAAAGGTGGGTTAGAAACTATTAAATCGTAAGTTTCATCTATTTCCGCTACAAATTCATCTAGGCTGGCATGATAACAGAAAAGTCTGTCTGCCCATGGTGAAGCTTCAAAATTTTCCACACACTGTTCGTAGGCATCATTATCAAGCTCTATAGCATCTATCGTTTCTGCATGAGAACGTTGTGCTAGTTGCAAAGCAATAAGTCCGGTTCCAGCACCAATATCCAAGATAGAATAAGGATTGTTTTGCAAGGATGCCCAAGCGCCTAGCAGGACGCCGTCTGTACCTATTTTCATTGCACAACGGTCTTGATTAATCGTAAATTCCTTGAATTTAAAAGGCTTGGACATTACCTAATTTAAATATAAATCCACCAGCCCTTCTGGAGTAGTCACATGAATTGTTTTGGCCTCCTTATCTACTTTAGTGATAATTTCATCTGTAACTGGAATCAATAATTCCTTATCTCCCTTTTTTGCTTCAAAAAGAACTTGAGAGGAAGAGTCATTTATTGATTGGATAATCCCAATATCACCATGGGCCTTATCTAAAAGTGTAAATCCAATAACCTCATGAAAATAAAATTTATCACCACTAAGTTTTGGAAGCATGGTTAGCGGAAGATATAATTCTGTACCCAAAATTCTATCCGCAGCGGATTCATCTTTCACCTCTTCAAAATCGATACGAAGTAGGGTTGATTTATGTAAGCGGCATCTATCAATAAAAAATGGAACCAGATTGTTTCCTATTGAAACAAAAACTGATTCCATGTTTTCGTAAATCTCTGGTTCATCAGTATCGATTTTCACCAATACCTCCCCTTTGAAACTATATTTTGAAACGACTTTGCCTAGGTAGAAACATTCTTCCTTTTGCATTGTCTAAAAAATTACTCTTTTGGAGCTTCCTCTTCGGTAGCGGGAGCTTCTGGTGCAGCTTCTTCAGCTTTAGCTTCTGTTTCAGCAGGAGCCTCTTCTTTAACCTGTGCAGGAGCTTCGGCAACTTCTTCCTTTACCTCTTCAACTGTTTCTGTAGCTTCAGCAGCAGCTTCTTCTACAACTGGAGCACTTTCTTCAATTACTTCTTCTGTAGGCTCTTCAACCTCTGGTAATGCAGCGGCGGCTCTTTTATCGCTAAATTCTTTTTCAGCTTCTAAAGCTTTAGCTTTTGCATCTGCTTGTGCTTTATCTAAACCGTCAACTTTAGCAGCAACAGCTTTTTCTTTTTCAGAAACCCAAGCTTGAAACTTTTCCTCTGCTTGCTCTTCAGTTAAAGCTCCTTTGCGTACACCACCTAATAAGTGATGTTTTAAAAGAACACCTTTGTAAGATAATATTGCTCTTGCAGTATCTGTTGGTTGTGCACCATTATTTAACCATTGTACAGAACCATCAACATCAACATTTATAGTTGCTGGGTTAGTATTAGGATTATAAGTACCTAATTTTTCTAGAAATTTACCATCTCTTTTTGATCTGGAATCTGCAGCAACTATCCAATAGAATGGTTTTCCTTTTTTACCGTGGCGTTGTAATCTAATTTTTACTGGCATATCACATTAATTTGTAGGGTGCCCGACCCTGATTATTAATACATTCCCACAAAAGTGAGAATCTCTTTGTCACTCAAAACGAAATCATTCGTATCTAAAGCGGGTGCAAAAATACACTAAAACCTTTATTCTACAATACCAATTTGTTATTTTTTATTGGTTAATAACTCCTTACAACTCTGTTTTTCCAAAATAGGCATTTTAGGTATTTTTAATCCTTGCTTATCAGCATGTAAAATTAACGTGAGTTGGAGTGTTCTTAGCTTGATTTAGAATGTTTAGAGAACCAACTTTACTGAACCTATTCTCGATATAATTTTGATTATTCAAAATCACTCGAATTGGTGGTTTTTAAAATGACATAATTTATGTACCTAATCTTTGATACCGAAACTACTGGACTCCCCAAACGTTGGGATGCACCAATTACAGATACGGACAATTGGCCTAGATGTATTCAGATTGCATGGCAATTACATGATAAGCTGGGTAATCTTATAGAACATCAGGATTATTTGGTGCAACCAGAAGGTTTTAATATTCCCTATGAAGCTGAACAGATTCATGGAATTTCTACTGCTTTGGCAGAAGAGGAGGGAATACCACTAAATGAGGTTTTAGAGCGTTTTAATGAGGCACTATCCAAAGCTAAATTTGTAGTTGGTCAAAATGTAGGTTTTGATGTTAATATCATGGGGGCAGAGTTTCATCGTGAAAGTATTGAAAATCCGCTTCAAGAACTACCAGTTTTAGATACTTGTACAGAGCATACGGCAACACTTTGTAAAATACCCGGTGGTCGTGGTGGAAAATTTAAACTTCCTACGCTAACAGAACTTCATGAGTTTCTTTTTAGCCAACCTTTTGCCGAAGCGCATAATGCGACAGCAGATGTTGAAGCTACTACACGTTGTTTTTTAGAACTCATTCGAAGAAAACAATATACTGTAGAACAACTAGATGTTCAGCCAGACTATTTTCAGAATTTCTCAGAAGCAAATCCGCAAGAGATTCAGCTTATTGGGTTAACACATATTAATCTAAAAGCAGCCTCTAAGAAAATAGCGGATAAACTATGGGAGACAGATACTGGTGGTGTTTCTGAGCAAGAACTAGATGAAAACATAAAAGATTTAGCGGGTATTGATTTTGTTCATTTACACAATCACTCCCAATTTTCGGTGTTGCAGTCTACGATGTCCATGAAAGAATTGGTTAAGCAGACCGCAGATGCAAAGATGCCTGCCGTTGCCTTGACCGACCATGCAAATATGATGGGCGCCTTTCATTTTGTAAAAGAAGTAAAAGCGCATAACAAAGCTGTTAAAGAAAACAATACTGAAGCCTTAGAAAAAGGGGAGCCAGAAACTTCGCGTGAGATTACTCCTATTATAGGTTGTGAGTTTTTTGTTTGCGAGGACCATACTAATAAAAATGTAAAAGATTATGGCTATCAAATTGTATTGTTGGCCAAAAACAAAAATGGGTACCACAATCTGGCCAAAATGTCCTCTATTGCCTATACAGATGGGTTTTACTATGTTCCTAGGATTGATAAGAAAGTAATTCAGCAATACAAAGAGGACATTATTGTTTTATCAGGAAATCTTTATGGTGAAGTGCCCGGTAAAGTTTTAAATGTAGGGGAAAAACAGGCTGAAGAAGCCTTATTATGGTGGAAACAGGAGTTTGATGAAGATTTTTACTTGGAAATCATGCGTCATGGACAAGAAGATGAAGACCGAGTAAACAAAGTCCTTTTAGAATTTTCCAAAAAGCATAAAGTAAAACTAGTAGCCTCTAATAATACCTATTACGGCAATAAAGAGGACGCGGAGGCACATGATATTTTGCTTTGCGTTAAAGATGGAGAAAAACAAACTACACCAATAGGTAGGGGGAGAGGCTATCGCTATGGTTTGCCTAATCAGGAGTATTATTTTAAGTCTTCTGAAGAGATGAAAGAACTCTTTAAGGACATCCCTGAAGCCATCACCAATCTGCAAGAAGTTGTAGCTAAAGTAGAAGCTTTTGAGTTGGCAAGAGATGTCCTCCTGCCTGAGTTTGATATTCCGAATGAGTTTAACGTCGAAGAAGATAGTATTGATGGAGGAAAACGAGGGGAAAATGCTTATCTAAAACATATCACCTATAAAGGAGCCGAAGAACGTTATGATGAAATAACCGATGAGATTAAAGAACGGATAGATTTTGAGCTAAAGACCATTGAAAATTCTGGCTATCCGGGTTATTTTTTGATTGTTGAAGATTTTATACGGGAAGCGAGAAACATGGATGTCTCTGTAGGTCCTGGTCGTGGTTCCGCCGCAGGTTCGGTTGTAGCGTATTGTTTAAAAATCACCAATATTGATCCACTTAAATATGATTTGCTTTTTGAGCGATTCCTAAATCCAGATAGGGTTTCCATGCCGGATATTGATATCGATTTTGATGATGAAGGTCGTGGTCGAGTTATGGATTATGTAATTAATAAATATGGTGCTAACCAAGTAGCCCAAATTATTACTTACGGTACAATGGCTGCTAAATCATCCATTAGGGATACCGCTCGTGTACTGGATTTGCCTTTGAATGATGCAGACCGTATTGCCAAGCTTATCCCTACAATGTCCAAATTGGGTAAAATCTTTGGGCAGTCAGATGCTGATTTAAAAAAGAAGTTTAGAGCTGATGATTTAGAAAAAGTCAATGAATTATTAAACATATCTGAAGGAGATGACTTAGAAGGAAGAACAGTAAACATGGCTCGTGTTTTAGAGGGTTCGGTAAGAAATACCGGAATACATGCTTGCGGTGTTATTATTACGCCAGATGATATTACCAATTTTGTTCCTGTTGCTACAGCAAAAGATTCGGATTTATATGTTACCCAGTTTGATAACTCTGTAGTAGAAAATGCAGGACTCCTAAAAATGGATTTTTTAGGATTAAAAACACTTACACTTATAAAAGATACCGTAAAAATTGTTAAAGCAAGGACAGGTGAAGAACTTGTTCCAGATGATTTTCCTCTGGATGATGAAAAGACCTATGAATTGTTTCAGCGTGGTGATACCGTTGGGATATTTCAATATGAATCTCCAGGCATGCAAAAACATATGAAGAATCTAAAACCTTCTGTTTTTGATGACCTCATTGCCATGAATGCACTCTATCGCCCTGGTCCAATGGAATACATTCCAAGTTTTATTGCCCGTAAGCACGGGGATGAAGAAATTACCTATGACCTTCCTGAAATGGAAGAATACCTTAAGGATACCTATGGCATTACAGTTTACCAAGAACAAGTGATGCGTTTATCTCAAAAGATTGCAGGATTTTCTAAAGGTGATGCCGATGTGCTGCGTAAGGCAATGGGTAAAAAGATATTTGCATTACTTCAAAAATTAAAACCTCAGTTTTTAGATGGGGGTGAAAATAATGGACATCCAAGAGAAATATTAGAAAAAATATGGAAAGATTGGGAAGCTTTCGCATCTTATGCTTTCAATAAAAGTCACTCTACTTGTTATGCTTATATTGCTTATCAGACCGCATATTTAAAAGCACATTTTCCTGCCGAATATATGGCTGCTGTACTTTCCAACAATATGAATGATATTAAACAGGTAACCTTCTTTATGGAGGAATGTAAACGTATGGGACTCGATGTTCTTGGTCCTGATGTAAACGAATCTTTCTACAAGTTTGCAGTAAATAAGGACTATGCGGTACGGTTTGGAATGGGAGCTGTAAAAGGTGTTGGGCGTTCAGCAGTGCAATCTATTGTTAACGAGCGTAAAGAAAATGGAGGTTTTAAATCTGTTTTTGATATGGCCAAACGTATAGATTTGCGAGCTGCCAATAAAAAAGCCTTCGAAAATTTAGCGGTAGCTGGCGGATTCGATTCTTTTGGAGATACGCTAAGAGCACAGTATTTTCATGACGAAGGAGATGGGATTTCTTTCCTTGAAAAGGTCATTAAATATGGCGCAAAATTTCAAGAGAATAAAAATTCTTCTCAAGTAAGTTTGTTTGGTGACGCCAGTGAAGTACAAATTCCAGAACCAATTGTTCCACCTTGCGAAGATTGGGGTACTATGGAAAAGTTACGCCGTGAGAAAGAAGTTGTTGGTATTTATTTATCTGGACATCCTTTGGATGATTTCAAAAAAGAAATAACCGCTTTCTGTAATACAAGTGTTTCTGTTTTTAAAGATGATTTAAATGGTTATGTAAATCGCGAGTTATCTTTTGCTGGAGTAATTACAGATGTGCAACATCGTATTTCTAAAAACGGTAAAGGTTGGGCAGCGTTTACCTTAGAAGACTATACAGATACTCATGAGTTCCGGATTTTTGGTGAAGAATACTTAAAATTTAGGCACTTTTTAATGATAAATTCTTTTGCTTACATCAAAGTATTTGTTCGTGAAGGATGGACCAATAGGGAAACTGGTAAAAAAGGTGATCCTAGATTACAGTACAATGACTTTAAGCAGTTACAAGATGTAATGGATTCTTATGCTAAAAAACTGACTATAAAACTTAATATTTCTGCTTTACAAGAAAAGCGTATTATGGCCCTTAAAGACACGCTTAGGTCCTATAAAGGAAGTCATCCACTAAATTTTGTTGTTTACGAAATGGAAGAAGAAATTAAATTAAATCTTTCCAGTAGAAAGCAAAAAGTACATATTACAAGTGAATTACTACATACATTGGAAGAACAGGAAGTGCACTATAAATTGAATTAATATAAGTTTTGTCAATAAGTCGATAATCAAAACGAATGTTTAATGGGTAAGGAAACATCTCTTTATTTGACTAACTTTGCATAACAGTAAATAGATATAAAATGGCACTAGAAATAACAGATGCAACTTTTGATGAGGTTGTTTTAAAAAGTGATAAACCAGTAGTAGTAGATTTTTGGGCAGCATGGTGCGGACCTTGTCGTATGGTTGGTCCAATTATAGATGAAGTAAGTTCAGAATATGATGGTAAAGCCGTTGTTGGTAAGGTAGATGTAGATGCAAATCAACAATTCGCTGCAAAGTATGGTGTACGTAACATACCTACGGTATTAGTATTTAAAGGAGGTGAAATTGTTAGTCGCCAAGTAGGTGTGTCACCTAAGAAAGTATACACAGATGCTATTGATGCTTTGTTGTAAGCTTCGAGTATTCGTTAAATTTTAGAAAAGGTCTGGCATTTGCCAGACCTTTTTATTTTATCTTAGATTTTATGGATATAAAATCCCAATTACACAAAACCAAACTTTTCTCCAATCTGGAACTGTTGTCGAAACAAGTTGTAGAGGGTTTTATTAGTGGAATTCATAAAAGTCCATTTCATGGTTTTTCATCGGAATTTGCAGAGCATAAAATTTACAATACTGGAGAAAGCACCAAGCATATAGATTGGAAGCTCTTTGCAAGAACAGATAAGCTATACACCAAACGCTACGAAGAAGAAACTAATCTTCGCTGTCATATGATTTTGGATAATTCTGCTTCTATGTACTATCCAGAAGTAAAGAATTTGGTTATTGATAATCTTAACAAGATAGGTTTTGGAGTTTTGGCCATCGCTGCTTTAATGAATATTCTTAAAAAACAAAGAGATGCAGTTGGCCTAAGCATATATTCAGATGAATATAATTTTTATGTAAGTGAGAAAAATAGCGAACGCCATTTTCAGATGTTATTGGATAAGTTAAATTCGGTGACATTAAATACAAATCCTTCAAAAGAAACTAGAACATATCATTATTTACATCAAATAGCAGAGAAGTTACATAGGCGAAGTCTAATTTTTTTATTTTCGGACATGTTTCAAACCGAAGTTGAGGAAGGAAAACTATTTGAAGCTTTACGTCACTTAAAATATAATAAACATGAAGTTGTATTATTTCAACTAGTAGATAAAGAACGTGAATTAAATTTCGATTTTGACAACACTCCTAAACGTTTTCTTGATGTAGAAACGGGGAAGCATATAGATTTGTACGCTGAGAATATTAAAGAAAGTTATGAGAAGAAAGTAACCGATTATTTAAATTCTTTAAGGCTAAAATGTTCTCAATACAAAATAAAGCACGTTGAGGTTGATGTTCGGTCAAACTTTTCTAATGTGCTCAATACCTTTATGACGGAACGGCAAAAGTTTAATTAGTTTTATTTTCTACATAAAAAGGTTGTTGAAATGAAAAAGTGTAGGTATATTTGCCTCCGCTAAAAGCGAGGTCTGGTAGTTCAGTTGGTTAGAATACCTGCCTGTCACGCAGGGGGTCGCGGGTTCGAGTCCCGTCCAGACCGCTGGAATTCATTGAAGAATTCGCAATAAGCCTGTAAATCAAGTATTTACAGGCTTTTTCATTTTATTTAACATCAAAAAATATCATATAAAACCATAAAAAAGGTGACTCTCACGGTGCCTCTGAACACCCCTTTAAAAGAGTCACCGCCATCGCTGTAATTGACTGTTAAAGAAATCTTTACGAAGAAATTTTAACATTTGGTTTTACTACCTTCTGGTGACTATTTTAAAGTGTCACCAATGTTTGGAGCAATAAATATCCTTTTTTACCCTAAAAAAAGAGCGTCCGATACGGATGGAAAAGTAACGGTTTATGCCAGAATTACGGTCAATGGTAAGCGGGCCGAGTTTAGTTTAAGACGAACTGTTGATGAACAAAGATGGGATGCAAGAGCAGGAAGATTGAGGGGAACTGGTCTTGAAGTGTCCAAGTTCAACCGATTCTTGGATACCGTTAAGAACCGTTGTTTCGAAATCCATGATACCCTTTTAAGGGAACATCAAGATGTTTCCGCGACTGTCATCAAGAATATGTATCTGGGAAAGGAGGGCAAGGAATGGATGGTTTTGGAAATTTTCGAGAACCACAATGAAGAAATGGAAAGCCTATTGGGCAAAGGTTTTACCAAGGGCACCTTACAACGCTATAGAGCGGCCTATAAGCACGTATCGGCATATGTCCAACACAACTATCAGAGAAATGATATTCCTGTGCGTAGGGTCGACCATAAGTTCATTACGGGCTTGGAATACTTTTTAAAATCAAAACGAAACTGTGAACATAATACGGCGATTAAGTATATAGTCAATTTCAAAAAAATCATTCGCATCGCCTATGCCAACGAATGGATTAGCAGGGACCCCTTCTTTCATTGGAAGGCCAGTTGGAAGACCAAGGAGAAACAATTTTTGACCCAAGGGGAACTGGACAAGTTACAAAACAAGAAATCCTTTTTGCCACGACTTGATTTAGTGCGCGATATTTTTGTGTTCTGTTGCTATACAGGTCTGGCTTATGCTGATGTGAAACTTTTGAAACAGGAAGATATCATCATCGGGGTCGATGGTTACCGATGGATCAAGATGGGACGAAAGAAAACCAAAGCGATTAGCAGCATTCCCCTGCTCCCTCCGGCCGAGGCCATTATTGAAAAATATAGTGAACATCCGTATGTGCTAGAGGGCAAAGCGGTATTACCTGTGTTGACCAATCAAAAATCGAATGCCTATCTGAAAGAGATCGCTGACGTCTGTGGCATCAACAAAAATCTGACCACCCATTTGGCACGACATACTTTTGCTACCACGGTCACTTTGTCCAAAGGGGTTTCCATTTCCACCGTGAGCAAAATGTTGGGCCATCGTTCTTTAAAAACTACTCAAATTTATGCCAAGGTATTGGACAGTAAAATTGCAGAAGAAATGTCCGTCTTGAAAAAGCAATTGGAAGAACAGGAAGCCCAAAAAAGAAAGAAAGAAATTCCAAACCAAGACTGATTTTGCACTGTTTCTAAGGACACAATTTGTGACCTTAAAACTTTATCTGGCAACGACTCTTTCCATTATCATATCTTCAAAAAGGGACAATATCTGTTCTTAAAGTCCATGAAAATCTGAGCAATTTGAATTAAAGGCCATTACCTTAAAAGTAATGGTATTTCGAAGTCCCCACTCGTGGGGAAGAGGAATAGCAAGAGGGTAGCGTGCCAAGGCAACGCTACTATGGTGATTTGCTTCGCAAATAATTGATTTTAAGTGAGTTATTTAAGTTTTTTGAACTGGAGTCATATACAAAATTTGTTGAAAAACATCCTAAATGCCTCATAAACACTGAAAAAGTTTGTTGAAAAATGGTTGTAAAAGGGAAATATGAGTACAAATACCTGGCTTTGAACTTAAAGGCTTCCGTGGTAAAACGGTTCCGTTCATTCGCCAAAAAGATAGCAGGTTCTCAATCGGAGGCTCTGGAGAAAATGATTAATTTTTTTGAGTGGCACGGCTTTAAGCCCAATGACCGTTTTGCGGATAGTATCTTGGAGGAAATCCGAAAGAACCGAAAACGCACCGAGGCGAATATTGCCATTCTTAGAGATATAGAGGTCACCCAAACCAAGCCCAGTAATACCATGTTGCTTTCGCTTTTTGGTGAAAACCTCAGACAGCAAGAACCGGTTAGAAGGGAAAAAAAGTTTGTGGAAAAACCGAAACGACCTCAAAAGGAAATTGATACTACAGTTCCCAAAATTCGGTACGAACGTCTCCAAGAAGAAATGAAAAGACTGTCCCAAGATTTTGATTATGTATTGGGCAAAGCACGTTTGGTTAAGAGCAGTTTTGGCAAGCCTTACTTAAAACTTGAGATTTCTAGTAGCGAACTTGCGAGGTATAGGAGAAAGGCAAGTAAAATCATTTCCGGTGAATGATTATTGATAGTAGCATTCAGTAGGTGCGCCCTATCCGATTTTTGTTTTACGCTTATCTGACAGAACACTACAAAAATCGAACAGGATCCGTGCGCAAAGTTTTGGGGTAAGGATTTGGGACTTGCAGCGCAAAACCCTGTTTTGCTCGCTATCAATTTAGCAGATACTGGAATCTTTCTTCAATTAATTTCGCAGATATTTTGTTGTCAATAATATTTCCAGTGGTATCTGTTGCAAAATACTGCCCTTTGTTTTTTATGTAAACCGTATCTAAACTTCGTCCTGTTAAGTAGGGCCATTCCCAAAAAATTTCATCGTATTGGATTGGATGGACAATTTCGTTTTTCCAGTTAACGGTGCCGTAGAATCTATTCTTCTTTACCTTAATTAAAGATGGGTTGTCTACATGGACATCATCATAAATAGGGGGAATTACTATTTTTCCATTTCTGTCAATTAAACCGTGCTTTCCACCCTTTATTACAAAATGTTCTTTTGGACCGTATTCAACCCAATTTGAAATTTCATCATATTCGATGGGAACTATAGTTTTCCCGTCTTTTGTAATAATACCCTTTTTCCTATCTTGGCCAATGATGAACCTATTGTTTTTGTCATAGTGGCAAGGTCTTAAATAGTCAAAATTTAGCGGAAGAACTTCTTTACCCTCTTTAGTATACATACCGAAGGCATTTTGTTTTTCTACAATCAAATATTCCATCCATCTATCTGAATAGATATGGTCATTTTCAATGGGTATAATCCTTTTATTTTTTGAATCAATAAGACCATATTTTCCATTAAGGGAGACTATTGCATAACTACTGCCATTAACTTCCTCAAACTTTTGTATAGAGTCATACACCATTGGAATAAGTGGTTCCCCATTGTGGCTGGTCACACCAAATTTTCCATTTTCATCCTTTAAGATTAAAGTACCAATGGACGTTGTATCCTTCTTAAAATAGTTGGGTGTAATAGACCGGTATTTCATGGGCAATATCTCTGTTCCAGAAGAATCTACAATACCATACTTACTATTTGACTCAAGTTTATACCGCCCCTCAGGATATGGAAAGTTTTCAATGCTATCATATTTTGGCGGGAGTATAAATTGCCCTTTAGAGTTAATCAAACCGAAGTCCGAGCCAGTCTTCACTATTGCCCTCTTTGCATTGTCGAAGGGATTGTATTTATCAAATGATTCAAAAGGAATGATAGGCTTGAATTTTTTATCGATATATCCAATCTTTCCTCCCATATTCACCAAACAAGGTCCATTCATGAAATAAGTAAAATTATTCTGGTCGTATTTCCCCTCGATTATTCTATCATAATCGAATTCTGTTAGTTGTTTTCCATCGCAAGAAAAAAATGCCCATTTGTTGTCAACTTGAAGACAAACGTAAAAATCAAGTCTATTGTACCGAGCTCCATCATATATTATTGGCACAACCGTATTTCCTGATTTATCAATGAAACCCCATTTATTATCTTTTTTGGCCACTGCAAGACCACAACGGTAGAAGTATCCCTCATTATCAAATTGATGTTGAATTACAGTGTTTCCGTCACGATCTAAAAATCCCCATTTACCATTCTTTTTTGCTGGGGCTAATCCGTTTGAAAAAACTCCTAGATCTTCATATACAAAATCAATTAAGGTGTCCTGTTTGATATTGATATAGCCGGACCTATTGGAATTGTGTGCCAGTATCATTCCCGCAGAATCAATAGGATTTAGGAATTTATACCTATTTAAAGGAATAAGAGTATCACCTTGCTTATTTAAATAACCCCAAGAACCATTCTTATAGATTCTCAACGGGGCTTCCTTTGGGATGTGTGACTTTATATTGGAGATGCAACCACCAAAAGTCAGAAGAATTATTGAAATTATGACTACGTATCTCATTAGATGAATTTTCATAAAATCTATTTGACCAATAACCTCATGCCTTTGGAGTGCCCAGAAAATTCAGGGGCATACATACTTTGTAAAGTAGATATGCCAGTGGAAAAATTACCACTGTTATTGACACGTAATTCATATTCAAGAATATATGTGCCTTTAGGAAGATTATCGAAGAAAAAATGCGTTGCCACATCCTTCGTTGATTGATAGTACCCTAATCCATCTTGCCATTTATATTTAGAAATCACATCTATAGGCTCCAGTCCAGATGCCCTTAAATCTTTCAGATGAACAAATTCCAAATTGTCTTTAGAGCTTACTTCCAATCTTACGGCAAGAATGTCACCAAGATTCAATTCGGATTCTTCATTTATGGGCACAAGCGTTTCTCCTTCTAAAGATTTTTTCTTTAGGAATAGATTCTTTTTAATGGTTAAGGGGCCATTTTCAGAATCCGTTATTTTATCCAAGTCTTCAAAATATTGCCAGTACACGCTCCCAAATCCGGAAACTTTGCTTTTGTTCTGAACCTTGATCGTGGCCATTTTGTTTGATATTTCATCTTCGGCCCAAACAATTTTTAGATAGCCCGTTCCTGCTTCTTTTTCAGTGGCTTCCAACTTCTTTGTCTGGATTTTTTGATTGCCTATTGAAATTAAGGTATTATCAGATACCGATAGCCAATCACTACCTTGTATAAGTAGTGCATAAATAGCTTCTGTAGTGGCTTTGGTGGTATCCCATTGGTGGGTTCTTTTGTTTTTTAACAACCATAGCTTTAGGCCATCGATAATTTTCTTTTCAACCCCTATTTCGGTAAAGGCTTCAACAAGCAAAGCTTGGGTTTCAATTGGAGCCTGAAACCAATACCAGCCGGCTGTATTTTCTTTCCAATAAATTCCATTTTCTTCACTGTGTACGGCCTGTTCTTCAAGACCGTCAACAATCTTTCTTGAAATCTCTTTATTGCCAGACCTATCCAAAATGAGAGAAATCATAGCTTTGTTATAAAGTGATTTGGTAAGCCAATTTTCCTCACACACCCTAAGGTATTTTGATTGAATTGTTTTGAGCTTTTCCGATGGAGGATGGCTCTCCAAAAAGAAACTTCTAGTGTATAGATAATGGATATCAGAATTGGTCAAGCCTATCTTTGTTGAATCCAATTTATTGAGAAGAGCTTGCTCGTAACTTTTGATAAACTCCTGATCTAAATATTTCAGGGCATTCTCAATAAGCTTCTTGGTTTTATAGTCGCTTTCGGTCTTGACGTTCATTTTTTTCAAATGGCCAAAGCCGGCCACAATATGTCTTGTAATAAAATTACTTTCACGACCGCCTGAAAACCATGGAAATGCCCCAGAACTTAATTGTAATTCCTTTATCTTATTAATCGCCTGTTTTTGCTTTTCAATTAAAGCATCTTTTTTAAAAAGTTGCCCTAGTCTTGCTTTATTCTCGCTTTCATTTTTGGAATCTTTTACCCAAGGGGTTTCTGTTAGCAATATGGATTTTAACTCTTTATTTTTATCTAAAGGACTCTGTTGCTGTCCAGCTTCAGCCCAACTCTCAAAAACTTCAGCTATTTTAGGATTACTGTTTGCAACGTGTTCCGCGATGGCATTGGCATAAAACTTTGAAAATGTCTGTTCTGCGCATTCATATGGAAACTCAATGAGGTATGGTAGCGATTTTATTGCGGACCAGGCTGGATTTGAAGTATATTCCAATGTAAATCGATGGTGTTCAAGAGAACTGGACTTTTGCGTTTTTAGTTTTTCCAAAACAACTTCTTTAGTTCTGTTTGGTAAAACCCACATGGGCTTGGATTCGGTTATCAAAATCCTATTGGACAAAACGGGAACAATAATGCCTTCACCATCACTCTTATTACCAGATTTTGCCAATACCTTAAACTGGACAGCACTTAAGTTTTCCGGCACAAAAAACTTCCAAGAAACATTTAAATCATTATTTGCGGCAATAGAGAAGTTTTTGTTTTGGCCGTCTTTAAAAACCTTTATGTCCAAAGGTTCCATTGTCACTGCATCAAATAGCTGCAAAACTGCTGTGCCAGTTTGTGGATTGGAAGTAAGGTTGCTGATTTTGGCAGAAAACATTAAGGAGTCTTTTTCTCTAAGAAAACGGGGATAGTTTGGAACAATGCTCAGGTCTTTCTGTGTTATTGCTGTTTTTTCCAATCTCCCAATTTCCAAATTTCTGGTATGGGCAAGCATCATAAACCGCCATTTGGTCAATGCTTGTGGGGAGTTAAAATTGATGTTAACAGTTCCATCCAGGTCAGTTGTTAGGTTGGGAAGAAAGAAAGCTGTTTCCTTCAAATTGGTTCTGGTTTCAACCTGTAACGCTTCCTCCAAGCCTTTTTTGGTAGTTATAATAACTACACCGTTCGCCGCTTGAGATCCATAAATTGCTGTTGCCGCCGCATCTTTTAAAATTGAGATATCCTCTATGTCGGAAGGAATCAAGGTTGTTTCATTAAGTTCTCCCTCTCCAAATGCCATTATTACGCCATCTATGACAAATAGTGGTCTATTTTTAGAATTCAATGATGTCAAACCCCGTATGATGACTTGTGATCCGGAACCTGCATTTCCAGCGGTTTGGGTTATTTGGACCCCTGCCAATTTCCCAGCTAATTTGTTTTCTATATCACTTCGAATACTGGTCGCATTTGTATAGATGGCACCCATCAAATTCTTTTTGAGTTGAATACCAAGAGCTGTGACCACCACTTCTTCCAAAGCTTGAGCATCTTCAGTAAGTGCCACATTCACCGAGGAAGATTTGGAAACGGAAACTACCTCTTCTTTCTGACCGATATAGCTAAAGACCAATTCCGAACCTACTGGAGCGTTGATGGAATAATGTCCATCAAAATCGGTTTGAGTTCCAATTGTCGTACCCTTGACAATTACGTTGACACCCGGGAGGGGTAAACCATCGGAATCCGTAACAATACCACTAATATTACCTTCTGCTTTTGGGGGTTCATATTTTTTTAGTTTAAGTTTTTTTAAATAACGGTCGTTGTCATATTTGGTACTGCCGAAGTCAAGTCCAAACCAGTTAAGCTGATGATAGTTTTTTAGAAAAGTAAGCACATTGGTTCTTGGCGAATAGCTGAATTTTCTGAAGTTGGTCGTTGAGAAAGAATAGTGATCATCTATTCTAGGAGCGGAAGGATTATAATAATTTTCTGATTCCAATCGATTATTCCACTCATGTTCCTTGAACTGGTCAAGGGAAGCGTCATACATACTAGCCAAAATCTCAGCGTTTGCATTTTTGTTATCAGAATTGGTTATTCTGAAACTCCATGTCTCCTCGGAGTCAGGCACAAGTTTGTTCCTAAAACTTAAGGTTTCTATGGACAACCCTTTGGTAACTTGTGGAAAATCTACTGCAAATTGCTTGGAGTATAGACTGTTGAATTTTATAAAATAGGCATTGAATATCATTTTATCCTTATAGGTTTCCTTGACAGGGATTTCTATGGATGTAACACCTTTTTCGATGTCAATTTCTTGGCTGTAGACCTTTTTTTCATTGCAATAACCTTCCAAATAGAATTTTAACTCTTTTGCGGAAGTACTAAATTGAAGCTGTACAAAGCCGTCACGCTTATAAGCGCTATTGGCAATTTTATAATCGAAGAGTTGACCACTTGGGACAGTAGATTTATTTTTATCAAATACATCAAATCTTTTCTCAACTTTAACCGTATCCTTTAAATTATCAATTGCGGTCAGCACTATGGCGTAAGCTCCTATTTGCCATTGCTTCATAGTTCCCAATTCAATTTTGTCCTCGCCTTCTGTTTGTACTTGTTTTTTTAGGACCATTTCACCTTTGGGCCAATGCTCCTTAAGGTCCAAGCTATCATAGGGCTCATGTGGAAAAAGCTGCCTGTACTTTTCCTTTTTTAGGACATGCATTTCCACTAAACGCCAAGGTTTTTTTCGGAATACATTAGTAGGTTCTTCTAATTTAAACACCTCAATTTTAAGCTGTGATACGATGGGTTGGGAATTTAAATTCCGTGTTTTTATTGTAATGCTGTTTGGCTCATCTTTATCTAATTTAGATGCGATTTCAATATTGGCTTGCAGGTTATGATAACCTACACGCACCGTAGTTTTGGCAGATCTTGTTTCACCATTGATATCGGTAACATCCGCATTGACATGATAAGAGTAAATTGGTTTATGGGCCGCCACAATAGTAGAATCGGGGACTGATAAAAATTGAATCCCAAAATCTCCCTTTTCGTTGGTTTCCATTTCACCTTGCGCGATTATTCGGGATTTCCCTTGATAGTAAAAATTTCCTCTTAGAGACGTTGTGTTTCGTTCTACGGTGTATTTGACAATTGCGTTCTTAATGGGAGTTCCCAATAAGGCGTTGGCATTACCTTTGACTAGAACGGAATCCCCGACCAAAAGACTTTCTTTTACTTCGTCGAATGTTACTTCAAAACGGGGTCGCTTATATTCTTCAACTGAGAAGTAAACTTCTGCCATTTCATAATCATCAATTTTATCCCAGTAGTTATCATAGTCGCCATCATCTGTTCCATAGTCTTCATCCATATCAATTGAGAATTCACCGGTAAGAACATTTCGAGGAATTTCATATTGACCATGAACCGAGCCAAATTCATTGGTCTTTAATCGTATTTCCTTTAGTTCCTCATTGTTTGCGTCATGTATGAATAGGGTAACCCAAACATTTGGAACCACTTTGGTTTTGCCCTTTTTTCTTTCGGTTAAGATCCCTTTGAAGTAAAGCGTTTGTCCTGGCCGATAGATACTTCGATCTAAAAAAAGGGACATTTTAGCTTCATGCTCGTCGTTACCATATCTATAACCATTCTTTGCATATAACCAGTAATCGTGGTTAACAATGGTGTCATTCTCTTTGCCAACAGAGACTTTTAAATCATAAGAATCTTTTTTTGGTCTTTTTATTGAAAAAGAGCCTTGGGCATCGGTTTCCCCAATCTTGAAGTAGCCTTCATCGTCATCAAGAGTAATTTTGGCTCCTGAAACTGGATGTCCGACTGACCTATCTAGTAATTTGAGGTCTAAACGCTGCTCGGTTAATGAAGAAAGCAGCACCAGGTTTGTGACCTGGACCCTTTCATAGGCATATATATCATTGAGGGACCTGGGATTCTGCACCTGGGAAGCAACTATCAAGTGAGCCCCTATCGGTAATCCTGGAAAGTCTATTTCGGTACTATGGCTATAAAAGTCCTTACGCTTTTGGAGCCTGTAAAATTTACTTGAAGCGGCCCTATTTGATTTGATGATATTTAGGGCAAGGCTATCGCGCTTGTAAGAGTATGTGTCTGTAAAATATTCATTTGGAATGGGGTAAATAGAAATATATAGAGAGTCGATATTTTTAAAGGTTGCCTTAGCAAGAAATGGTTTTTCCGGCACTATGTTTTTCTCTATCTCAATATCAAGGTTCTGTTTTTCTATCTTGTTTTTTAAAATCTTGCACAAGAGTCCGCCATCAGAATTTGGATTTCTGTCAATTACCTCTTTACATAGATCATAGGCTTTGATCCTATGGTCCGAGAGCAATGGATCGCGTTTGGCGTTCGAGGAATTACTATCACTGAACAAATTTTCTGCTATCTCATACGCAAGGATGCCAGAAACAACATGATCTCCAAAGTTTTTGTGCAGTAGTTTTAACCTATTTAGATATAATTCATTTTTCTCTCCCAATGGAGAGTTGTTTCTTGAAAATTTAAGCCTTTGAACAACTACATCAATATATGCGGTGGTGTCACTGTTTTTATGAAAAGACTCCAGTTGCTGGAATAGTTTTAAAGCTTTTCGATTTGAAAAAATACTATCAATTGTCTTAAAAGGCCCTTCAACAAATTTGTCTGTGAATCCAAAGATTACAGGGTCGGTAAGGAAGAAACGCTCATTAGGCCTATTTACATACCAGCGGTCAATTTTATGGAAGACCAATGCCCTATGCATCAAGAAATCATAAAGTGTTGGCCTATACTTTTTTGAAGTATTACTTGCTGTAAGTATCTCTTTAAAACCATCAATGGCAAAACTTTTAAGCTTAATTGAGTCTTGTAAGGCTTGCTTATGTAGCTCTCCGATATAAGCAACAAGTGTACTGGCATCCCATTTTTCAAAATCATCGGTCTCAGTCCTATTTAAGGTCTCAGTCCTATTTCGAATTTTATACTGGTTATGGGCCAAGTACTGTTCCAAAAACCCAGCATAAACAGATTGAAGAAGGGCATTGGTTGGGAATTCAGTGGTATTGATGTATTCCTTGATTTCTTTAACGATACCATGCTGCGGATTCTCCTCCAACAGAAGGGTGAACTTGGATTTATAAATAAAACTCTTTACAATTTGCCCGCTGTTATTGGTTCTATTGCTCTTTTTGAGAATCTTGTCTACTACTTCAGAGGCACTTTTAAATTTTCCTTCAAGTTCATATTGTTCCACTTCTTTCCAAAGTTTATCATATGTGGTTTGTGCGGAAATGAATTGGAATCCTAGGAATAGGGATAGAAGGAGTAGTGATTTTCTCATCGTGGTTAGTTTTCCTACAAGTACTAAAATTATCGTCTTTAACTCAACCACCAATGAGTAAAGCGGTTATTTTGGCGAGGGAAATGGTAATTAGGAGAGATTCCTGGGACTTCCCGTACAAAAACTTGTTTTGCTCACCTAGATATGGACTTCATACCTCGTACTTCGTCCTCCACCGATAGGTTTGAAAATCCCTTTTGCAACTAGATCTTGTAAATCCCTAGTAGCTGTTGCTTTGGATGTTCTCACAAGCGAAACATATTTTCTGGCGTTCATGCCCCCTTCAAAGCCATGATAGCCTTCCTCCAACATTCTCTGAACGACCTTTTGTTGGCGTTCGTTCAATTCATCTTTATGTTGGTCAAAGAATTTGGTCTTTTTTAAGGTGAATTCGATTTCTTGCTCGGCATCGATTTGGGCATCCAAAATCGTTTGGACAAAATAGTTTATCCAATCCGTGATTTCGTTTGAACGCTGTGCTTTTTGCAAAGCATTATAGTAGGCGTTTTTATTTCCTTCAATTGATTTGGACAGACTGAACAGCACTGGACGACCTATACTTTGAGAAAGTGCTTTTTCGGCCACAGCTCTACCAATTCTACCATTGCCATCTTCAAATGGGTGTATGCTTTCAAAATAGAGATGGGCAATGGCGGCTCGTACAATAGGTTTCTTGATTTCGCTTTGTGAAGTATTGAACCATTTGATAAATCCATCCATTTCCAAAGGCACCTTATCCGATGATAGGGCTTCAAAATGAACCACCTCCCTACCCATACCCCCAGATACGATTTGCATAGGTGCTGAATGGGTGCGCCAATGCCCTACTTGAATTTGGGTGTTACCCTTCATTAACATTGTATGCCAGCCGAAGAGCATTTGGCTTGTCAAGGGTTTTAAAAAATCATTACGTACGGCCAACATCAATTCAGCTACTCCCTCCGCTCTTTTATCTTTTGTCAACGGCAATTCGGGATTAAGCCCCAAATTTCTACGAATGGAAGACATTACATCATTTCGGCTCAGGTACTCGCCTTCAATTTCTGAGGTCTTTATCGCCTCAGAAACCATAAGGTTGATTATAGCCTCCGTTTGCTCGGTTTCTGAAAGTCCTTGCAATACCCCACTGATACGACCCGTTCGTTGGGCAAAATCAAAGAGGCTATCCTCAACATCCACAGTTTGATACTGAAAATTGGGCCAGTTATTTTGTTGCCAATTATAACGCATGAGCTGATTAAAATTCTTATTCGGCTCAAAAATAATAAATATATGAGTTGATTATAAAATTATTTGGCTCAATCTTCCCAACCGCAAAGAGTTCTTCCCATATATCTTGCTTTGTCTACCGATACACTTGAAATGGATGCCTTGCAGTTTGAAAGACCTCTACAATAGGGTGATAGATGATAGCGTTTTGAATATTTACCATTACAGATATATACAGATTGTGATTTTAAAACAGGTTTTGGCGTTACTGGAACAGGATTGGTTTTGTTAACCCTTGGTTTCTCCTTTGTATTTTTTTCATCAGGTGAAATAGTTGTTTGTTGAGGATAGGATATTTGGGGCGATGGACTTGATTCAATTTTATTTAAGCTCCTATTTCTATTCGAATCGGAACGACCATCAATGATTGCGAAAAAAACAACCAAAAAAAATACCGCCAAAGCAACGTATGCCAACCAAGAAAATATTTTAGAAAGCATGTTTGAATTACTGATTAGATATAAAAGACCAATAACCAACAGGAAAAACAAACCGGGAAGTCCAAAGGAAAGTAAAATAACAAGAGCAACAAGGATTCCTAATACAGTGAAACAACCAGATTTGTAATCATAAGAACCTCTGTGGTGCGGTCTTGGATAGAAAGTCCTTTTACGCGGCAAAGGTTCAACAATAGCCAAAGGTTTTGAGCAAATACATTTTTCAATTGGTTTCTCACAACTATCACAAGTTTCAACTTCAATTTCCTCTACCTCTGTTTTGTAATCTAAAAGATAGCCGTTGACCTTGCAAAAAAGGGTGCCAAAGGTTTGATTCCCTTCCTTGACCACATCCTTAATTTTTACATCTTCTAATTTTGGAGCTTTAATGCTTAATTTATAACCATCAAAACTGGATAAACCCTTGTTGGGAAAGCATGCAACATCCTCAAAGCTTTCTTGTTCAATTTGTATATCCGATTGGATGCCATTATATATTGACTCATTGATTATGTCCGAATCTTCTATTTCATTTTTTACGTTGAAAATCTTCCCTTCGTATATTGATATATCATAGACTTTGGAAATGGAAATTGGGTTTTGTCCTCTGCTTAAGCTTCCGAAGTATTTGCCCATAAAATCTCCTCGGATATAGGTTTTTCTGGGAACCTGTTTCTCAACTTTTATGGTCTTAAAGCCCATGGATTTGGTTTAAGAAATCACCCTCTTTGCCCAACTCTATTGTATAGAGCTTTCTCTGTGTATTAAAAGGAGCATCCTTGTAATTTTCTTCCCATACAATTTGAGATTCACTGAAGTTTCCAAGGAAATTGGGATATAATAATTTGAACTTACCATATTCTTCTAGGACTATTTGTCTTTGTAGAGTTATTCTATCCTCGTCATATTTACTTCTTGGCGAAATGGAAAACTTCAAGAACAGAGGTAATAGAAAAATCACCAAAAAACCCAAGGTGAAAATCCATACCCAAGGATTTTCTGTATTGAAGACCAAAAGTCCTATAAAAAACAAATTGGAAGGACTAAAAAGGTCATGAGTCTCAGATAGTGTTCTTCCTTTTTCATTCAACAACATTTGTTTTTTTTCATTTAGAAAGTCGAATTTTTCATTTCCTATCGAAATTCGTCCTGTATTGGTCTGCTGACTTAATTGAGCTAATTCTTCTTCGACGCTGGCTATCTGAACGTCAAAGTACCTATTGGATTTTTCACTGCTATTTTCAATCTTTTCAGCTATTACTTTTGAAAGTCCCTCTGACAGTGACCCTTTAAACATGAGTGCTTCCAGTGGTTTGACCAATGTGATGCCAACCAAAATCATAAAGACAATCCTGATGAATAATGAGATTACATATCCAGTATTGTACTTTGGTTTATTAGGAGAAAGTGTAGATAGGTTTAGTTTATAAATATTGAAAATGATTATGGCCCATATGAATGCCAAAAGCCATGAAATAGTTGGGATTTTAAATATTCCGTTGAAAACGTATCTATAGGATAGAATGCCTAAAAAGAACAAGACAAAAAACAAGAAACCGCTGATTGCAAAAACCATTTGGGTTTTCTTTCCGCAATGGCTAAGTATCTGTTCATCTTCCCCAACGATTTTCCATAAAAAACAATGTATGTTGTTCGGTCTCATTGTGATTCTGAGATATAAGCATCAACATTTTTATCAATATCTTTTTTCTTTCGTTGCTTCCACTTTTCGATGACATAATCGCTCAATTCAGACTGAGCTGCCATCAAAGCGATTTTTTCTTCAATTTTACGTTTCACTTGATGGTTAATTACCAAATTTCTTTCCTGGCCCTTTTTATCTTTATAGTACTCGTATTTAATCTGGATTCCTTCCTCGGCTCGTAAGAGTTCCTTGACGTTGTCTCTCATAAAATCATATGGGCTTTTAATGAGCATCATTTTGAAAAAAATTGGAGTCAACTCAATAACGACAAAAAGCAATGTGATGAAAAATGTTATCCAAAATCCAGCAATTTCGTGTGCTAGTTTTATCCGTTCCAATAAACCGTCCAAGCCACTGGCAACTTCCTGGTTTTTGGCAAGTTCCGCATCAAGTTCTTTGGTTAGTTTTAATTTTTCAAATGTAAGTCTGTCCATTTCAGCTTTATTGTCCTTATCGAAAGTTTTTAGTTTTTCACCCAATGAACTCATAAGTTCCTTTAGAGCTGCTGCTTTTGGACCAGGCCTTACTATTCGAACTTCTTCTGTATATTGACTCTCCACTTCAGTCAATCTCTCCAGCAATTTATTTCTTTCCTCTTCTATTTTATCTATTTCAGCCTCAATCACATTAAACCTGGTTTCATAATTGGCCTTTGTGGCAATTTCATATTGCTTTCGTTTTTCCAATTGTTCTTGATGAAGTTCTGCATCAATCTCAGATTTGAACATTCGAATTTCCATGGGCTTAGAAATGGTAATAGCAATTACTAGTCCCATAATAATTCGAGGAAGGGAGTTTGTAAACTCTTGCCAAGTAATGGCTTCAGTTCCATCTCCCTTTCCAGTAGCAGCAACAATGAACCGGTCAATATTAAAAATGATAAGACCCCATATCACTCCAAAAACACAAGACATGATTACGGTTGGAATGTGGGCACCTCCATCCAGTGCCGAACCTTTGGGTTCGAAAATAGTATATATGGCATATCCTCCGGCCAAAGCTGCCATAAACCCGGTCGCCACTACAATTCCACCTAAACACGCATATTTGACTTGATCGGAATAGGTGCTCCTTTTAAGAATATAACCATCCGAACCTGCGGCTTTCCAAAGCCATTGCATGATTTTTCCAGGTTTGGGACTTTCATAATAGTCTCTTGTCATAACTATTGGTTTTGTTGATTTTCTTTTCTAGGTCTTTTAATTCTTGCAGTGTCTGCACTTTTTGAAGCCTCGAAAACTGATTTAAAATATGTCCATCAGTGATTGTTCTTATTTTTTGTGGAACTTTGAGCTGTAAACGAACTGGATTTGACTTCAATAAAGTCCTCGCAGGGTCTAAATTTTCCTCAGCTATTCTAAAGGAATTGTTTTTAAGCTCTAAAGGAAGGTTTTTTAGTGAAGTTTCATTTAAATTCTTAATTCCCATTTGTACCACTTTTATAGAAGTACTAGCCCTAATTCTATCACCCACTCCATAACAGGTAAGGTTGAATCGTGTTCTTCTGTGGTCTACCTGAAAAACTTGTTCATTAGACTTGAAATATAGTTTTGAAGAATTTTCTGGGATTATTAGAATAGCATTTTCAACTTTCCATGATAGCTGATTCAACGTGCCGTCAATACAAAACACGGAATCAGGTTTGAAGAAATGTAGTTGAATGCGTTTTCTTTTTATGAGAAGTATGATAGCTCGAAAAAGGATTTTAGGCAAAAAAAATAGGACTCTTAGAAAGAGTAAAATCTTAGTTTGTAATGTGCCAAAAGAACCGACATTAGTCTTCATAATAATTTACAGTTGCCAATAGTTCCTTTTTATATTGATTTAATATGCTCATTGCAATTTCATTTTCGTAAATAACCTCTTTATTGGGAAGAATCAGTTGAATTTTATTCGTGATAGGATTCTCAAAAATTTCATAACCATATCTACAATTTTGATATCGGAAAACAAGGGCCTTAAAACCTTTACCAAAGCCCCTGGTAGAAGTGATTTTATAAACATGTTGAGAGCAAGACTCTCGAAAAATGCAGCACCTACGTCTTGATTCTGGGAATAAAAACCAGTATAGCTTAATCGTTTTTAATAGAATATGACGCATTTTATTTTTTACTAAACACCACCATCTGCCTAGTAGTAGTATATCCAGGGGTAGCACCAAGTCCGAAGCATCCACTATTTGGTTGTATGAAAGTGGAAACACTTTCTAGACGCAGATAATTCCAACCTAGATTCGTGTAGTGTTTTATAATACCTTCCAGCTGTTCTGCAACATGTGTGGAATTACCTTTTTTTGAGTCTATTGAAGCTACAAATGGGACTACCTTGTATTCCATAGAGTTTTATTTTGGACATGTCCAATTAAGTTTATCACCTTTGTCAGCATTATTTTTCCAGTTTAATGGCTGCAAATTTGACAATTGATCACTTCCCCCGACAGACACAGGAACAATGTGATCTATTTCCCAACCATTCTTGGAATCTCTATTGCCATGTTCAGACCACTTCATCACTTGACCACATACATCCCATCTCCAAGTTTCTGATGAAAACTTAGGAATAACACGGCCTTTTTTCCAAACGGCTGTCTTTTCGGATTCTGTCCAACTTCCCCCATTTCTATTTGTATTAGGTTTTCTTGACATTTTGATATAGTTAAATTGCTAATGGAATCAAACCTATCTCATTTCAACAACAAACCCTTGCATGTTCCCGCAAAGGCAATAGTCAAAACCCTTCAATTGGTCTATGCCAAGACTCCCCCAAGTCAAGACACTACTTTATGAAGGGCAATGAGGCGAACTTCGCCATATCCCAAAATTGTTGGCAGATTTATGCAGAAGATGATATTAAATAAACCCCCGTTCCATAGCTTGGGCCACAAGATGTGTTGGTGTTTTGGCCTCAAAAATGGTTTTGAGTTTTACAAGACGGTCTTGAATACTTCGAAGGCTGCTTGCAGGATAGTTCTTTTCTTGAAATTTTTTGGCTATTTCTTCTTGTTTGAAGCCTTTGGACAGCAACCGCAATACTTCTATGTCATAGGTATCGAGTTCCAGTTGGTTTTCTGCGCTTCGCAATGATTGCTGAAGTGATGGCGAAATATATTGTCTCCCTTCAAACGTCTCTTGTATGGCTTTGTTGATCTCGTTTAAATCTTCACGATCTTTCCCTACAAAACCATTGATGGCATAGGAATCAAAAAGACTTTTGATTTTACCCACCCGATGTTCTACCGAATATACGATGATTTTAATACTCGGCTGTATTTCCCTAAGCGCAGCAATCAACGCTTCACCTGTGGTGAGTCTACGACCTTTATAACTGTTTTTAAATGAAAGGTCAGTGATTAGCAGATCAAAAGGTTGATTTTGCTGTACCGCACCTTTACTCTTTAAAAGAGCATCATCACAATAGTGCACCACCGTTACTTCGGGTATTTGTAACAATGAGAGCCTTTCTTTTAAACCTGTTCCAGTAAGGCCGTGGTCTTCTGCAACAAGAACTTTTTTGAACATGCTTAGGTGATTAAATAACTAGATGGGCTCTAAAACCTTTACCCTTACTTGATTCAAAACTAAAACTACTATCGCTTTCTTTCATGCGTGTTTCCACATTGTTCAAACCATTTAACTTCTGCTCGGTGACCATAAACCCAACCCCATTGTCCGTATAAATGGTTATTATCTTTTTACCCTCATTTTTAAAAACAATGCTTATACTGGTAGCTTTGGAATGCTTTTTAGTGTTAACCAACAACTCTTGTAACCCTTTATAAAGTGCTATTTTCTTCGCTTCAGATTTACTATCCCAATTGATTTGGTTCACTGGGCTGGTTATCACCTGCATATCTTTAGGATGATGTTGAGCAATTAAATTTCTTAAAGCCTTATTATAATCTCTAACGTCAATATGGGCATGGGTAATCGAAATGTCTCGCGCCTTTTTGTACAAAGAACTTAAATGCGTAAGTACTTTTTCTTTTGATTCCTCTTTTTCACCATACCATAAATCAACATAGTTCAGCACCCCTGAGATATCATTGGCCAGTTCATCATGGACTTTCTTTGAAATCTTGGCCTCAGTTTTAATAGAAGCCTCTAAAAGTTCTCTTTTACGGGTGGCATTTTTATAAATCATGAAAATACTACTAATGAGAACAACGATGATTAGTACTACTAAAATCAGTGCCTTTTGCTTATCCTTTTTGGCAGTTTCAGCTTGTAGAATAAGGTTTTCACGCTCTAGTTGGTCACTATTGAATTTGGTCAAAGCATAAATATCCCTGATTTTGTTTTGAATCAGTTTTAGGTGTTTATTTTTGGCACTGTAGAGATTGACTTCTTGGGTCACAGAGGTTCCAATTTTAGATTTTATGGATAGCAGCAAGTCCAATGCTTCTAACTGCGCAACTGGGTTGTTTAATGCTTCGGAATATTGTAACGCTGCCTTCGCAAATTGAAGTGCTTTCGCTGGAGAATTTTCTTGGTGGTACTTGGCAAGATTTATATTGTTGGAAATAAGTCCAGAAACATCGCTTATCGCTTCTCTGATTTTCAACCCTTTCATAAACATCGACTCACTTTCATCGTTAAAGCTATCTTTTAGCCATAATACACGAGCTAGATTAGTTAAAACCATTGCGTACACCTTCTTGTTTTCAACAATACTTTCATCATCAAGCAATTTTTGGAAATGTGTAACCGCTTCATCGTATTGATTTAAATCAATCAAGATATTGGCACGGGTATTCTCAAAATTTATGATTTGGCTCTTGATATTAGCAGCATCATTTTGTTCTAAAAGTTTTTTGATCCTATCACTCCATTCTAAACTTTGTTGTGTTTTTCCTTCTTCTTTTAAAGAAACTGTGATAATATGGTACGCGGGAAACTTTTCTTTTACACTAGAGTTTTCGAGAAGGGAAAGGGCATCGGTAGCAGAGATGTAAGCTCCGTTGAAATCACCTATCGCCTTTTGAATATTTGCCATTGACATGAGCATGGCCGCAGCAAGTGCTTGATCTTTTAAACCTGTATAAAGTACATGTGCCTTATCATAATTTTTAAAAGCTTCTAAATGGTTGAATAATTTTTTATTGTAGTATCCCAATCTAAAATGCGACTTGGCCAAAGCATTGGAATCTCCCAAATCTTTTGCTTTTACAGCCATCTCTTTTGACAACACGATTGCACTATCCAACTGTTGTGTTTTGGCTAATCTTTTTATGCGTTGGTCCAATTGACCCAAAACAGAGGCTTCTGGGGCTGTTTCTTCCGACAAATCACCAGCAGGTTTTTTCTGACAGGAGAATAACATCAGAAAGCAAAAAAAGAAGGGAAAAACAAATAGTTTCACCCTTCTAATTTAAACAAAAGAAGATTAGTTAAACAGTCAATTCATTACTTATCAGGGTCTTTGTCCTCATCACCATCATCACCTTCAGTACTTTGCGTTTCATACAAAGATTTATCTTCTGTCAAAGACTCAGCGGTACATGAGAATAATGTTATGCTGCCCATTAGCGCAAATAAAAATAAAAGCTTCTTACTCATCGTTTTCTATTTTAAAATTTCACAAAGTGGGCCCCTGTCCAGATGCTTATCTAGATTCACCACAGGGTTCAGAGACCCGTTTTAATTTTTGCGTACGCTATGGTTTGGGAAGTGGAAAAGAATACGGTAACTTAGGCTACTCCCCTGAGCTTTGCTCTCGTATTGCATGTTCCCGCAAGAACCATCACTTGCATTTTGCTATGTTAGCTTTACATAGCTCGAACTGTTCTGTGGCAAATGAAGAATAGTTTCTGAAGTTTTGTTTAGACATTGTTTCGACATTTTTTCCTAATTGGTTCATCACCAATTTGACATGTTCATAAGAAGCTAAATATCAACCAACTAAAAAGATGAATTTAGAAGAAAGAAAGAGTTTTGAAAAAGAGGAACTAGTACAAGAATTAATGGAACTTGTCTTTGAGAAAGCCAAGAAGGACTCCAAGAAGAAACCAATACATGGACTCGCCAAGTACTTATCCCATAAGTTGATGGAAGACTTTCAGTTCAGTATTGACATCAATACGTTCACTAGATACTACAAGGGCTATATCCTTAATGAAGGAGGAAAGCAATCTCCGACAGATGATGTGTTGAACGCGCTTTGTGAATATTTAGGTCATAAAGACGTCAAAGATTATGAAACCAAAATTGAGTGCGAAATAGTAAAAAAGAGATTACGTAAAGAGATAAGTGATCAAGAAGAAAAATACAGAAAAATGGTCTCCATAGGTTTGGTGATTGGAGTTTTGTTATTGGGTACTCTATCATTCTTTATCTCTAAGTATTATAAAAAGAATTGCATGATTTGGGTAGATGATCATTATGAAAAAATAAGATGCTCTGGATTGGAAAATGAACGGAAATTGGATGAAGTGATTTTACTCAAAATGAAGGAAATAAAAAGACCGTTACAATGTGAACGTGAAATGTGGTATGACAAGACCGATAATAAGGTTGCTTTTTTTACTTACCATGGCGTGCATCCCTTGAATGGAAAGACTTTAAAGCCTGTCACTGAAGGTATTTGTGAGAAATACATTCTAGAACCTAGAGACTCCATTTTGCAAATATCAATCGGAACACAATAAGGTGATTACGTTAAGAGAGATTAAAAATTCCCAAGTTTTCTCTTGGTCCTGAAAGACCACTAAATACCACTGAATAGAACATTTAGGCCAATGTGTTTTTACGCAAGGTTTCTATCAAAAAGAATTTCAACTTGCTACGACTTTAGAGGTAAGATGTTTACTTCCGACTTTAAATAGTGCGAACAAAAGCTAATTAATTATGGAGACAGTTTTGAAAACTAAGGCTATTAAACCCGGCCCAAAAAGGAAAGCAAAATCAACTGGAAAACCTGATAGGCGTCAACGAGATAACAAAAAAACTCCCGGAAATACGCCATCGCTAAAGCCACATAGACATAAACGTGGGGACTAAAATGAGCAATAAGCAAACTCTAGAAAAAAACAAGAAGGAATTAGGAGGGCTTATAAAACTCTGTTGGATTGCTCATGTTAAAAGCAAGCTGAATTTGACAACTATATGAGCTACAATAGGGTATCGAAATCTAAAGTGAAATATCCTTGTCCCGATGGACCAATTAAGGATTGGCAATTAAGAAATGTAAAGTCTGATTATTTATAGTAAAATGTGGACAAGGCGGACATTTTAAAATTATTTAGTTAAAGCAAAAACTGCAAATAAATTGAATGATTAGAACAATTGAAATCGAATACATAAAAGGTATCGAACAGAAAAGGTTTGAACTTGGAATTTATCCGAACAAACCAAGTCTTTTGGTTGCACCAAATGGATTTGGAAAAAGTTCGCTGGCAACTGCATTCAAATCAATGAATAATAGAAGAATAAATCTGTCAGATGATGACCTACATGCAGAAAATATAGCGAATCTCCCAAGGATTGCAATAGATTATGTGGAAGAAGATGGGAATGTCCTAAATCTAGTGGCCACAAATGAAATGAATACTATAAGTGGGCATTTTGATTATTTTGTGATAAACAACCTAACAAAACCAAAAGGGATTGGCTCACAATTTGGAAGGGCTACAGCAAGATTGGAAATTAAGGATGTCGTTCTAATTGACAGGATTCCCACTAATACTTCATTTGATTATTCTTATAGAGATAATAAAAGTGTTTTTGGTCGAAATGGTAAAGTTTTACCAAATGCCAATTCAGTTCTAAATAATTCAGTTCTGGTAGAAAAGCTAAGCGAAAACTATCAAGCATTACGGAGAGCAAATGGAGATAGAATCCAAAGAAAATTGCATGATATCATAGAAACAATAAATGAGCATGACGAAAACACCACAGCTGATAATCTAATAGACTGGATTTCTACTAATTGCTTGAATGATTTAAAACGCATAAACTATTTAAATACAATAGGTAATCTCATAAATGAATTCGATATAGGTTATAATAGTGAAACCAAAAGTTACCTAGCGGCGATTCAAATAATTTGGCTTTACAATAATAATCCCAACAATTTCAAAGCTGCTTGTTCTTTCAGTAATTATCGGTTAGATAAGCAACGTTTTGATGAAACTCTGTCTACTTTTAATTGCACATGGAGAAATATTAGAACAAGTCAAACCGGTGGTAAGTTGGTAGTTCAATTTCCTCAGGCAATCCATATTTCAAATGGTCAAAGAGATATCTTAACATTTATTTCTATGCTATTTAGGGCAAAAAGGCATTTAAAAAAAGAAGCTAATATTTTAATAATAGATGAAGTGTTTGACTATTTAGATGATGCGAACCTAACTGCTGCTCAATATTATATCACTCAATTCATTAAAGACTATAAACTTGATGGTAAAAGAATTTATCCTTTAATACTAACACACCTCAATCCAAATTACTTTAAGAATTTCGCATTCAGTAATCAGAAAGTATATTACTTGAATAAATCTAATATACAAATTGCGCGAGGAATTATAAGCCTATTAAGAAATCGAGAAGATGTATCAATTAAAGACGATGTTTCCAAATACCTACTGCATTTTGATCCAGGAACAATTAATAAGCGAAATGAATTTAGGGCACTTAATATCCCTGAACTTTGGGGAGAAGGCAACAACTTTGTGACCCATTTGAATAATGAAGTACAAAACTATTTGTCCGATAGGCCCTATGACCCATTTGCTGTTTGTGGTGGACTAAGATTAAGAATAGAACAAATTGCTTTTAACAAACTTCAAAGTCAAGAAGCGAAAGAAACTTTTTTGAAAACTCGTAAAACTAGAAGTAAACTGGAGAAAGCTGAAGAACTAGGCATCACAACTCCAGAATCTCATTATCTTTTAGGAATAATCCATAATGAGGGGATGCATTGGAAGTTGAACCAAGATAATGTTTCACCAATCGCCTCCAAGTTAGAGAACTTGACCATTAAAAAGTTAATTTCTGATGTATTTATTTAGAGTTTTACGTATCCATATATTTAACCTTAATAGAAGTTGTAAGCAATTCAAGAAAAACTTTAGGATTCAATGTTAGTTTACAAATACAGGGGAGGGGATAGTGAGATTTTTAAAAGAGATTTAGAGTGCCTAGAGAACAATTTATACTATGCTTCAAGTTCTTTAGATTTAAATGACCCTTGTGAAACAATTACAGATTCTGAAAAGCTTATTAGTCAATCTAAAAGCTTTAGCAAATATTTGGGCTTTAAGTCAAAAGAATCACTGAAAGTGGTCGATGAAGCATATCGAAATGTTCTCTCATTTGACAAAAAAATGGGAATTTATTCGCTATCCCAGACTTACATAGATGAACTGTTATGGGCTCACTATGGAAATTCGCATAAGGGTTTTTGCATTGAGTATGAATTAGATTTATTGTTAGAAAGCTACAAATCAGATGAAAAATTCTCGTTTCCAGTTACTTACAACAACAAACCCCCAGTGATAGGAATGCTTGATATTGCTACGAATAAAAATAATAGCATTGTTAGAAAAATGGGGGGATTTAAGTCAAAGCGTTGGGCCTATGAACAAGAGTATCGCATATTAACCAATAATTTTGGCTTACATGCATATAATTATCAAGCCGTTAAATCAATCTATTTTGGGTTGAGAATGGACAATGCTCAAAAGACTGAAATCATGAATCGTTTAAAAGGTCGTGGAATCAAATATTTTCAAATAGAGCAGATTCCAACATCTTACAAATTTAGAGTTTCACCAATAAAAGACGATTACGGAGACGAAATTACATATCTATCCCAGATTCCTTCAAAAATAACAAATACTGACCCTATCAAATTTGAAATCATTGACAAAGACTATTGGAAGTTTAATGGAAAAGCAACCATAAACATAGAATTAAACTCGGTAGCCAGTATTTCAGAATTGGAGTGGCTCGCTAAAACAATAAGAAAAAATCTATTTATCCAAGCGGAACGAATTTTCATGTTTTATTATACCAAAAGTCAAAAAGACAAGGATGCAGCTTGGGCTACTTCTCATTTTGAAAATGGAGAAATAAAAGTGAAGATTAATGAATATGTCAAAAAATAAGAAATGGCTTTTACCAGTGACTTTCGCTTGACCATTTTTTCAGATCTTAATGTATTAAAAATGTCAATTACTGGACACGAGATCATAGCAGACATTATTAATCAACATCCAACAAAAAATGATTGTTAAACTTTGTTAAAAGGTGAGCCGTGCGGTGAGCCTTAAAAACCACCCTTTGGCAGACCCTTGATATAGGGCAATTCAGAGAAAAGTTCGAGTCCCGTCCAGACCGCATAATAATAGCAAGCCTTCGAGAAATCGAGGGCTTTTTTATTTTCAAATTGTGCATACTTCGTACGCCATTTCATGTTAAAATTCAAATTTTAATATTTGTTAAAGCAAAAAGCTATAATTAGTATAAAAAAACATTATGATACTGAATTTACTGCCATTTTATTCATTGATAGCGTATTTGGAACCAAGACTTAAAAATATTTAGCAATTTAATTTTGTGGTCATAAAACCATTTCTTCTAACAGATTAACAGGGACAGCGAGCAAAACCTAAATGCATAAGTTATATCATAAACTAGAGAAAGATGGTCTAATTTCCCAACACACTTCCTAGTTTAAACATAGGCAAGTACATAGCGATAAGAATTATACCTACAAAAATGCCCACAATAAGAATAATAAATGGTTCTAAAAGGGTAGAAAGTAATTTTGATTTTTGTTGTACTTGAATGGTATATTGTTGGTTTAATCGTTCAAAAATAAACTGAGTTTGATTGGTCTCTTCGGCAACTTTAACCAGTGAAATCATCTTATTATCAAATAGCTTATTTGCCTTTAAAGCACTACTAAGACTTTCTCCAGCTAAAATACGTTCTTGCACCCTATCCAAAGCCTTTTTCAAAGGCACAAAACCAATCATCTTACTTGCCAAATCAATACCTGTAAGCATCGGCACTTTAGAAGCCGTTAAAAGACTCAATGCTCTTGTAAACTGTGAAAGGTACACTGCCTTAACAAATGCACCCACATATGGTATCTTGAGGAGCAAGTAATCCCGCTTTTCTTGAAACCAGGGGTGCTTAAAAAGGAATTTTCGGGCAATCAGTACTCCTAAAAGCAGGAGAAGTAACATCCAACCATACGCTTTGATAAAATTTGAAGCTGCAACAATCACCTCGGTAATCCAGGGAAGGTCAACGCCATTCTGCTTAAAGATATCCTCAAACATAGGTACAACCAAGCGTAACATAAAAATGATTACAAGAATAGCGGTAATCAATATAATTATAGGATATGTAAGCGCATTAATCAAGTTTCTGCGTTGTTCGTTTTTTCTCGCGAAAAATAATCCAAGTTCAATAATGATGTCGGTTAAAGTTCCTGATTCTTCACCAATTTTTATGGAGTAATATTCATATTCTGTAAAATCTTTTTTCTTCTCAACGCTTTCAAAAAGACTTGTGCCTGAGACCAAATCGGCAACGATTCTGCCATAAAAATCTTTCTGTTTTTCCTTTTTTTGAGATTCTTGAATAAGACTTAATGCTTCTTTTAAGTTAATTCCAGCTTTCAACAATACCCCCAATTCAGTATAAAAATCTTCTTTTTTCTTATTGGAAAATGATTTCCCAAAAAACGTAATCTCTTTCTGTAGCAATTCAGAGAAACCTCCCTTAGGTTTGGAGTTATTTTGCGTATGTATATTTTCTAGTTTAAACCCCATTAATCTTTCATATATATGTCAGCTGCATTCTCGCGGTACACAAATATCTTTTTACCACCCGCAGCTTTAGAGGTTTCTAGTACTAAAGCGTTGACTATGCCAGAAGTAACAACCTCACCATCAAAATACAGCTGTTTTTGGTTTAACCTTATGTAAAAAGTATCTGTTTTCCTTATAATGTAATCATTGACAAAATTGTAATTTACTTGATTGATTTCATTTTTAAGGGTGAGTTGCTCATTTTGAAAATTAATCTCAGTAAAAGTTCTGAAATCTCGCCAAAGTGCCTGTTTCAGTTGGTTTAATTCCGTTTTTGTTTCAAAATTATCTTTGGCTGTATTCATCTGCTTTTGCACTAAACTTAAAATAGAAAAAGCCAAGCCTACAACAATCACGGTCAGTAGTAAAACCACGAGCATCTCACTTAACGTAAAGGCTTGTATTTTGGTTTTGATGCTTTTCATTTTTTCTCGGGTATTGAAGAACCATATTTTTGACCAGTATTGGGTTCAATGGCAGTGAATTTTACGAGGTCCAATGCTCCTTCCTTCTGGCTTGAAACTTCAATTTCCCACTGTTGCCACTCTTCAACATAAGGTAATTCTATTTTATCAGATATGTAAAAGTATTCCAACTGTCTAATGCGAGCCTCTATTCCTCCTTGGTCTCGCTCAGCTTGTGTGGCAACCAAAGAATTCATGACCAAACTCGCTATCATAAAAAGCACTACAATGAGCACCGTAGCGACCATAGTTTCCATTAGCGTGGATGCCTTAAGTTTTTTTAATACAACCATTTGGCCACTTTTTTATTGGATTCAACATCCGTTAATAACATACCCACAAACTGCTCTTGTAAGGCTTGCGCATTAATCGTTCCTTTATAGAGGTGGTTTTGATAAATATTTCCATTTTCCAAAGCCATAAAGCCATCAGTATAAACACTACCGATAATATTGCCTTTTAGCTCCATACTTTTTTCGCAATACACCTGACCGATGATGTTGGTACCAGATTCAATTTTTAGTTGTGGAAAGAATTGACGTTCCTCAGAGTCGTCCTTAAATATGATAAAGCCTTTAACCACCGAACCATTTTTAACCAAAATCGAAGGAGGCATCAAAGTGTTGTTATTCTTCTTGATGAATTGATTCTTAGATTTCACCACCAATGCCGAAGGATATTCTAAGGTAGTGTTGTTGCCAATTGTAATTTGTTTTGATGCGAAGGCTTGAAAAGAACCTACAAAACCATCACCAACCGTAATTTTTGGAGCAGAAAGAATAACTTCAGCTAGTTGAGTACTTGCATCTACCCGAATACCTTGACTGGCTACTACCTGAATATTACCCACCAATGTAATACCAGATAAATCAATAAAATCACCGAAAACGAATTGCGTAGGTCCTAAAAAAGACTGTTTTAAAATGGTATTCCTAGATAAGACTATTCTAGTATTGGTATTAGTTACAGCCTGATTACATAACGAAGTTATATTGGTTGTTATTTGGGCATCTAGCTTTGGTAAAGCTGGCCTGCTTTTTTTCATTGCACCATAGACCAAGCGATTCGCATAGTAAGACTCCCCCGAAATATTTCCAGGTCTAATTCCTTGCTCGGGCAAAAACGCTGTACCTGTAATTTTTGCACTACTCACAATGACCAAGGGCCGCTGATTATCTTTTAAGAAAAGAGCCGGCCACTCATCGCCAATACTACTCCCCACAAGTGCAACTGTTTTAAACTCATTTTTCTTAAAAGAAGTAGCAGTTTGATATTTCTCAAAAAGACCCCAATAGCTTTTTTCTGTGGCACCGGTTATACCATTTAATAGGCTTGCAGGTATATTCGACGAATTGATATCTGCGGTGGATAAACCATAATCGAGAATTAAATTGTTTTTTTCTACAACTTCAATAAACTTGGTGGTTTTTTTAGCAAAGAATAGATGACTATGTGCTAATAATACGAATGTCAATAGCAGTACAGCAATAACAGCGCCTATGAACAGTACAAATTGTAAAGCTCCTGCCCTTAACTTTTTAATTGTCTTCATTGTTGTAAGACGATAGTTCTTAGTTTACCTTGGCACCTTATCTTGATTTCTTTTTCTGTACCCGAAACAAGGGTAACACCATTTACGGTCTGCTTTGGCTTTAACAATTGCTGAACCCCTGCTATATTCACAAAAAAGATGCTGTTACTACTATTCTTACCTAACACAGAACCTGTGTATGTTATAGGTATTTCAGGAATTGGTGGGGCTTGCTTTTTACGTTTAACTGCAATCTTTTTTTTCTTGAGTATTATCCCTAAAAAAGGGTCTCTATAATCAGCAACTATGCTAAAGGTATCCTTTTCTACAGGCTCTTTTGGCTTAAAATTCACTTGTGCTGTTTCTGCATTTAAAGCCGTTTCGGATGGTGATATGCCCTTATAGATTCTATACCCTACAGCACCCCATATAAATAAGACAGCACCAAGTAAGAGATATGTTTTTGTATTCTTTGTCAACCAACTTAGTTTATCGTAAAATTAAATACTTCGCTATTGGCACTTTCATTTCCCGCGGTGTCATAGGCTTTTACTACCCAAAAGTAGGTGCCAGCGGTTACCGTGGCTGAGTAGGCTTTATTGGCCCCTATATCTTTACTGATTAATGTAGTCAATGCTTCTTCTTGAAAAAAGAAAATACTATCCAATTCTGCAGAGCCAGGCACGTCTTCGCGAGTCCAGCTAAAATCAACCGTTGTATTATCTTGGGTTGTGCCATTTGTAGGAGCTACAAGCATAGGTGTATTGGGCGGAGTTATGTCTGCGTTTTCATCTCCGTTTACCTCAAAAGAATTAGTGGTGTAAGGGGTTTCAAAACCACCATTTATAGCTTTTACGCGCCAAGCGTAATTTCCATTCAATAAACTTTGCTGCAATCGGGTAGCGACATTGCCCGTAGAATCTAAAACAAAAGTACTATCAATAACTAACTGTATCGTATTGGTAAAATTGGGCTGTGCCAGTTGCATTCTATACGACCTAACATCTTCTAAAGTATCCCAATTAAAATTTACGGTATTGGTATTGATAACCGTGCCTTCCAACGGTGCAAAAACCGTTACGGTCTGATTTGATATATCAGGTTCTTCTAAAATATCTTCACAGCCGACTACTATTACAATGGCCAAAACCAATACTATAATGTTTTTATATCGCATGTTAAAATTTTAAGTATGCTCTGTCAGTATCTATTTTAGAGGCTTTTAAGTAACTCCCCTTAGGGCACTTAAATTCTTCGGAGACTATATTTTGAATTCGCCTGTTATGATACCTATCTTCTCCCCAACAAAAAGCACTTAAACCATAATTAAATGTTGGTAGGTCTTTTACGGGAAAACTAGTTTTTGTGTTTCCATTGGTTACTTCAATTACCATATTATTATAGTTATCTTTTGTAAGCAGTACATTTGGAGCGTTAAGCAAAAGCTGCATATCGTCTTCTGTAAAGGCGACATCTATTGCGGTCACTAATCTGTGGTTTTCATCTAAACTAAGATAATTGCGTAATTCTTTGGTTTTGTCTTCGTTTAAAATGACTGTATAATTTACTTTATCCAACAATTGTAATCGCAGGTATTTTGGTTTATACCGTAAGGAATCGTTATAAGGTATAGAGTTAATTTTACCCGCTCTTCGCATATGTTTGGCGTAGGTGACATAACTTTCTATATTAAAAGGCAGTTGTTGCACTTCTACTTTTAGATTTTTCCAATTAGGGGTACCTATTTGTTCTACGGCGCTATATAAGATACCTCCTTTAGTTTTAACCAAGGTGCCCAACTCAGGTAAGATTAACTGCGCTTCTTGTTTTTTGGCCTTATAGCTGCTGCACCCAAGTACTGCCATACTCAGTAATACTAAAAATATATTATGTGCTAATTTCATATGCATATTTAGTACTTCTAAAATAGCGAAAAATGTTGGCCTAAACCGTATAAAAAAATGACTTTGTCTTATGGATTGAATATTTTAATTCTAGTTTAAGAGTTCCAGTGAATACCAAGCTTGTAATTTTATGCAATTCAAATAAGCTTAAGTAATTTATAGCTCAATAAGGTTCTCGATATAATTTTTTGTGCCTCAAAATCGCTCGAACTGACATTTAGTTGTTTTATTAGTTCTTACGGCGCTGTGCGAAGTTTTAAACTTCGCACTATAACACTTTGAATATTGTACTACGAAGTCATAGACTTTGCTAATCTGGGCTGTCATTTCGAACCGAATACGATGAGTGTGAGAAATCTCATGTTTTTTTAGATTTCTCAATCGATGCTGCTCATCCCTTCGCTAGCGCTCGTCTCCGACGAGTGCCCATTCGAGTAAACTAGCTACTAACTTATCCCAAAAACCCAATCCCGTTGCTGCCGCACGAATCCTTTCGTGTGGTTATTCATAATACTCAAAAAGAACCATATCTTTTAGCAAGCCTTTCTCACCTGCATAGTCCTTGGCACTACTATACACATAATCTTCAGCATTATAAACAAGACCTGCTGCTACTGGGTTCTTATGTATGTAATCTATTTTTTCTTTAATAACCTTATTGCTCCACAACTCAATAGGCTTGTTGTCATGTCTCCAAAATTGATGATGCTTTACATTAGAAACCTTTTCTGCTGCTTTTTTAAATTGTTCCAATAGAAATTCTTTTCTACTTTCCTTTGGATTTTCTTTAATTGCCTTTACAATTTTATTACTGGTATATCTTTTAAAATCACCTAAAACCTGTTGAGGTTCTTCAACACCCACACACCTAAAAATCAAGTGAACATGATTCGTCATAATACACCAAGCAACAATTTCCATTCCTTTTGTCTTTTGACAAAAAGAAAGGCTATCTAACAGTATATCTTTATATGTATTACGGGTAAATACATCTAACCATTCTACTACTGCAAAACTTACAAAATAAAGCCCTTCAGGATTGTGAAATTTATAATTCCTACTCATAAGTTAAAGCTAAACAATTTGTTTGACTATGCCACGCGAAGGGATTCGCGCGGCAGCGGGGGTAACCGTTATTGAGCTTCATAAAATGGCACAGCTCTTTAATTTAACTGTTGACCAAATTATTAACCTTGAAGATGATATTCCTAAAGCTGTAGTTTTGGAAGATAAAACCGAAGATGAACGCTTTAAACTAATTAACCAATTGGACGAGGAAGATAAAAATACAGTCCTTAAAATCATTGATAAGATGCTTACCAATAAAAAATTTAAAGATTTTTTTGATAAAAATTTAGCTGTACTGTAAAAACAAAAAACCACAACTTTTACAGCTGTGGTTCTTAGGTTTTTTATCTCTTACTCATAAACGGTACGAGCGTGATGATTGCACTAGCGGTCATTTTTGCTTGCCCACAGCTTGGGAGTTCTTTTTTTAGTATTTACCACACGATACAATCGTGCGGCAGCGTGGGGAAATTTATAATTCCTACTCATAAGTTAAAGCTAAACAATTTGTTTGACTATGCCACGCGAAGGGATTCGCGCGGCAGCGGGGGGGGCGAACAGTTTAAGCTCATTAACGAACTCGACGAGGAAGATAGGTCAACGATACTTAAAATCATTGATACCATGTTGACCAAAAAGAAGTTCAAAGACTTCTTCAACAAAAACGTCGCTGCGCTCTAAAAACAAAAAACCACAGCTATTACCGTGGCTTTCTTCTAAATTTTATTGTTGTGCCGCAGCAGTACAACTACTGCGGAGCGGGGATTATGAAACTTGTATTTTCTGCTCATCAAATTTAAAAATACAAAAAACAATAGCTCTCGTAGTGGTTCTATATATTCTTAACTGGTTCGGCACCCGTCACAGACGAGCGCTAGCGGGGCGAAGGGATTCGCGCGGCAGCGGGGGGCTTATAATTTCTGCTCATTTAGTAAAACTATACTATTTCTTAAAATCATAGTATAAACATATAGTTGAAAATTACTTATTTACCACAAGATTGGAATCGTCCGGTAGCGGGGGAAGCTAAAGGCTATTGCATAAACAAAAAAACCACCGCACTCGCCGTGGTCTTTCTCTAAATTTTATAACTGTTTATCTTACCTGCCTGCGGCTGGCAAGCTCATGACCGCCACTAATTACAAATTAACGGTAGCGCTCACTCTTGCGGCAGCTGGGGATGAATTATTTATCAAATATTTTAGAGCTTAAGGGGAAAGGTATCGGAATAAATATATTTGATGATTTCACTAATTCCTTGTCTCTATATAAGCTAATACGCGTTTCATCTATTTTAATAGTATCTCCAATACTTATAGTATTAATCCCCTCAATTATAATATATGCTCGATCATTGCTTATCTTACAAAAATACCGTCTTCGATTATCATTGTCTGGATTATATTCCATATAATTAGACTTGGTCAAATTAAGTACAACAGAACCCACACCACTTTCAATATAATTCTTATTTACAACAACACCTATAAGTTGAAAATTCTTCTTTTCTAAATATTTCTTATCACTCTGTTTGATAAAACCTATTACTATAAACAAGCATAAACCCAGGATTACAGGTATTATGAGTATTGCAAGTATTAATTTGGGCTTCATAATTCATATTTTTATTGAAAGCTTGGTATGACTGGACTGACATGAACAAGTTTATTTATTAAATAATCTTTAATTGTCCTTTGATTTGTCTCTTTAATTGGGGTAATAAGATATGTTTCACCATATCTTACTTCACCAGAAACTGATATCTTAGCACCAGCACCCACGTTCGCTCCTAGACCAACTGTAATCCAACCACCCCCATATGCTACACTACCTTGTAGACCTCCTCCAACACCAGCTTCAGCTGAACCATTTAACTCAAATGCTCCAAATGGTCCTTCAAAAGATGAAGGGTCTGGATTCGAATTATTCCCTATATAAACAGAAATAAAACCTTCAAGAGCATAATCACCTGAAAAACCAATACCAGCACCGTAATTCTGTCCTGCCTCCCATCCATAGTAATCATACCAGTAATTCCCATATTTTCCACCCAAAAAAGTAACAGATAAGTTTAATCCACCACCACCACCACCTATGTGACCACCCATAACATCCCCTCCTATTGCCCTTGCAAAACCTAATGCTATTTTACCATCAAGACCGAATGCATCATAATTAATAAAATCATTTACTGCATTAAAAGTAGTACCATAAGTTTCTCCATCAATAGTTGTCGCAGCATTTCTATAACCTGAAAATTTATTACCAGTCCATTCACCTAAGGTACCACCATTTGCTTGATACTCTAAAGCTGCATTACTGTTCCAGCCATTACCTCCAATCCAGTTGAAAAATTCTTCCCAAAATCCTCCATCAGGGTCGATACCATTCATTGGGTTATTCCCCATTCCGAGGTACGGGGAGTTGTACTGTCCATATGGGTCAGTCGTCAACCACCTCCCAATCCTAGAATCCCATAACCTTAGCTCAAAGGCCTCTTTTCCAGTCTCGGGGTCTTTTTCCTGCCCCTGATAGCCGTACCTATACTGCTCCGCCCCGGTCATTTGTCTTCCGGGCATCGGCATACCGAAAGGATAATAGTCCGTATAGCCCTCTCCTTGCGCTGTACTTCCATTCTTAGCAAAGGTGGCACGCACATTACCTAAATGATCGGTAAGTTCATACACATATTGCTTTGCATTGTTGGTACCGTTATAGGCTACCCCAATACGACCGCTACCATATACAGGTTGTTCTGCCAGAACCACATTACCCGTAGCATCACTATAAATAGCTAGTACCTGCCCTGCTACATCACGTACATAATAAGTGTTAGAAAGAGGGTTGTTTTGGTCATCAAAAGTTTCTTTACGAACCCTATGGTTACGGTCATTATAATAAAACTTTACTGCACTATTACTATTTTTCTTCACTTCTGTTACCAAACCACTTGTATTGTAAATATACTCCAAATTTTCTTCCTTATTTTCTATAAGTTGGCCTATGCTATTGTATACGTAGTTTTCTACTTCTGTATGGTTGCCTATATCGTCTGCATTGGCTACATCGCCATCACCATCGTTTACCCTAAGCAGTTGGTTGGGTTTATCCGTCTTATAGACATAACCTAGATTATCCATAGCATTATTACCATCTTGGCTTCCCTTTTTACGCACTAAACTTTGTATGTTTCCATTAGCATCATAGCTAATATTGCTAACATCATAATCATCTGCGCCTGGACTACCCCCATTAGGATTAATACTTAGGGTAACACCATCGCTAATGGTAGCCTCTGGGCTAACCGTTATGCTATTTGTAGCTGCTTGATTATTAGTAATAGTACCAGTAAGCGGTAGGTTTTGTTGCAGTCCTCCTCCAGTATTTTGGTTCCCAGGATCAAAATCTGCCCCAGTTAACCAATTATTACGGTCATAGGTATAGGCATATTGGCTTTCTACAGTATTAGGGTTGGCATTGCTCCAACGTATACTTTTTATATTCCCATTTAACTGGTCTATACCTCCAGGGTAGGTAGTTACTGGTGTTGGGGTATTGGTGCGCAAATAATCGTTGTTATGATAGTCTAGTGCCATACCAAACATATCGTTGGTATCACCTCCTGGGTCATTAGTAGGGTTTAATGTTGGATGGTTAATAGATTTAAGCTGTCCTGCAAGGTTATATACATAGTCCATCCCCTGAGCTCCTTCTGCCAGTTCGGTACGTTTTAGGCTGCCATCGTTATAATAGCTATAGCGTGCTTGTTCTGTAAATGAACCGGAATTGGTTGCTGTTTCTACCAAGGTTAATTGATAGGCCGCATCATAGCTATACCGATGTATAAACTGATCGCCTTGGGCTTTCTGATACACAACTTCTTCTACTAGCCCATTTACGGGATGGTAGTTGTAATCTATAGTCTTAACACCTAGACCATTAATATCTTGCACCAACCATTTTACCCTACCGTAGATGTCATAAGCATACCAGGTTTGGCTTATATCATTAGCGGTATGAGCTACATTACCTGCCACAAAACTCTGTGCAGGATAGTCATTTGCCCTATTGTCTAAAGCTGCAGCCATAGCCTCATTATCGGCAATATCGTATGTAGTAAACTGCTGCTCTTTTTTGGTGCCAGCAGGTGTATTAGTGCCATTATCATCCGGGTCTATAGTAGTAAAAGCTGTACTTACGACTACGCCACTTTCTACAGGCCTGCCAAAAGGATCGTAGTTGGTGTATGAAAATTCACCTGTAGCCAATTGCTTGCTATTCCGTGAGTAACGTATTTGCCCATCTTCACGGTATTTGAACTCTGCAATACCTTCATCTGGGCTACTGGTTTTAATTAATTGCCCTAGTGTATTATACTCATAGGTTGTTACTGGTTTATCTACTTTGATAGCCCCCAAAGGTTGGTAGGAAGCCACCAAACGCTGCGCAGTATCATATTCATTAAGGCTATAATCATAGTAATTAACCTGGTGACTCACCACATAAGGGTTTTCTGGCTCTTTAACAGTAAAGGCTACACGGTAAAACCCTGCCGGTAATGTTGCTGGAGATGTCACTGTATTTTCCGTTACTAAATCATATATTTGATACGATGCACCATCTAATGGCCCTCCTCCACTGAGGGTAATTCCTGTGCAGCCTTGGGGAATATGGATGTCAACATAACCCTGTGACCCTACCTCTAAAGAAATTTGGTATTGCGGTAGTGTTGGGTTTTCTTCATTTCCGCTTCGAGCAGCTCCCAATACAAGACCATCACTATCACTAAAGACTACGGTCTCTATACCATGTACATCACGTGTGACGGTTTTAATTACACGTTTGTTTCCATTATTGTTATAAGCAGTATCACCAAAAGCAGAACTATGTGCAAGTGCACCTCCACTAGGCATGGTAAAGCTATAGGTCTTTGACCATTCTTCCGTACCATTACGGTTTATTTTATTACCTCCAATAGCGGTGAGTACCCTACCTGGATTTAAGATGCTGTATATAGTTCTTGAAAAAGGATATTCGGTTTGATCTTGGTATGGGTTTTGGGTATTGTTTTCACTATAGTACCAACCTAAGGTATTACTTGGGCTAACTACCGATGAAGGGTTTAAAGGATTTTGATAATCACTGAGGGCGTATGCAACACTGGTCGTTCGCATAACAAAATCTTCTTTGTAAGTAAACTCACTGCCCGTTGTAATTGGCGCAGAGAGTGTTTGTAAGGCTGTCCTATCAAAGACATCACGTAGTACTTGAGAAGCCCATGTTTCATCCGTTCTTATGTTCCAAGTTTGGGTTTGTTCTAATAGCCCTAGGCCATCAAAAAATTGTTTGCCAGCACCTATCTGACTTCCTGTAATATCGTAAGAGCGGCTGGTAACCGTATTATGAGTGTCTTCCAGTAAGGTTGTAATGGTAACATCTATTGGTCTGCGGGTAAGGGTAAGCCCGCTAACAATATCACTAGTTACCTCACAATGGTATATACCGGCATCTGTCAAGGTAGCGTTTTGGATTAGGTAGGTAGCACTGTCTGGCGCCCCGGCAATTGGAGTGCCATCTTTAAACCATTGGTAATGGTTTGCAGAGCCTCCCACATCAGTGATAAGAACTAAACTTTCTTCTACACAAACAGCATGGGTTTCTTCTTCATTGATATCGGCTTGGGGGGAATACCAATAAGAATTGATATTGGACAAATATGTTAGGTGTTCATTTTCAAAATCTCCAAAAACTAATGCATTATCCCTAAGACCCAATGTATTTAAATTTGCAATAGAAATAAAATTTGGTACGGATCCAGATAGCTGATTAAAGGATAAGTTTAGAATTACTAAATCACTTAGTTGATTTAGACTAGGAGGTATTTGACCTTGCAGGTCATTATTATCTAATCTTAGTTCTCGCAGATTAGTAATATTCCCTAATTCATTTGTCTTACTACCATAAAAATCATCATAAAAAAGAATTGTAAAAAAGCTAAAAATATTAGTGCCAATATTTTTTTTAATTTAAGCTTCGCCTTTAAATCTGTTATTTTGAATAGTTGTATAAAATTAGTAGCATTATTATCCTTTGCCAAAGAATTAATTTGAAAAACAGAGTAAATCAATATTGATGCAGCTATTAAAAATGATATCATTATTAAATATTTCATTCCTCTTGATTTTGACTATTTATTATATCCAAATATGGCTTTATTTCTTTAATGAAAGATTGTAGCTGTTCCCCCGCTGGCGCTCGTTTGCAAAGAGTGGCCAAAAGACAATATACATTATCAAAAGAAACAACAGTTCCTCCACTTAACCAGCTTTAAAAGGGGAGAGGAGTTTGGTAGGGTGACATAAAAGCCAGCTCAAATAAAAAGAGCTGGCTTGATGTTTATTTATAAAAAGATCTATCTATTACCATTCTTAATATTGCATGGAGGAGAACCAAAAGAATCATACTTGCTAAAAAATTTAGTTGCTTCCAAATACAAGCTATCCGTTTGAATCACTACTCTAAGTAGTTCTTCGTCGTTGTTTTTAAAACAATAAGTAGCCTTACCATCAAAGAACTGATTTTTAGAAAAAATTATTAAGAACCCATTACTATCAACTCTCCATGTTCCTTGTCGATCCTTTTTACTGATTAATTTATCTTTAATCCCGGGTAATAGAACCTTTTGGTTTTCTTCAAAAGCAATTACATTTAGTGATATTTCATTGCTGATATCTCTATCCTGATAATAAACACTGTCAATTGTCCAAATACCAACAAATAGATTAGAGGGGTTTTCTGCACAGGAAATTAGTGAAAAGAAGAAAAGAACTACTAGTGAAATACTCAAAGCTTTTCTTCTAAAAACTATTTGATTTCTAATTTTCATTTGTTCCTTGTTTATTGGAAGTTTTATTTTGCTGATTATTGTATAACTGATAAATCAATATGCCATAATTTACAATAGATTGGTCTCTTTTATTATTAACATCTCCTCCTTCACCTTTAAATATTCCATTTAGCATCAAAGAAAGATCCTGTTCGTTTTGATAACTCTCTGGTATTAACCCATTATCCAAAGCATTTTCCAAATCTACGGCGGAATATAATAAAGATTTAAATTGATCTTCTACAATATTAGAATCAATTTTTTCAAATATTAAACTAACTATATCATAACTTAATTTTACTCCTTCAACCATTAGAAGTGCTCTAGCCGACTTAACTGATTTACTTCCATTTACTGTTCCAGTTCCAATATACCTATCCTTGAATCTTCTGTCTTCTTGGTTTGTACTTCTTGCTATTGGTTTTTGTATTCGGATTGTCCAGTCTGAAGGTTTTCCAAGCTTCAATGCTTTTGTATCCCGTACAGATTCGAATTTGAAGTCTGCAACAGATGTGTTCAAAAAACTTGCACCTATTTCTCCAGGTTTCCAATTATCAGGATTGCTATTGACAGAATTAAAAGTATTACGAGTAAATCTTGTCATATTTTGAAAGTTAAGCTCTATAGTACCTTCACGATTTACAAATAATCTTGCTTCGTTGGCATTAACATATTGTAATCCCCATAAGTCAATTCCATCAATAGGTCTATTTTCAGCATAATTATATGTTGAAACATGTGGAAATTGATCTGAGATTGGGTCAATACTTGGGAATCTTCCAATAGCAGCATCATACATTCTAAATCCATAATGATATAAGTTCAAACCTAAATCTTCATCAATCTCCTTATCATTATACTTCCACTTCTGCGCCGCGGAATTCCCCAATGGACTTACGCTTCCGTTATACCCTTTATGCTTTAGCCCAAATGGATAGTAGTTGTTTTCGAGAAGTATTTCAGTAGCGGCTGTGATTTGACCATCGTTGTCATTATCAGTATAACTTAATCTTACATTACCCAAGTGGTCTTTGTGCTGATAAATGTAATTGTAGCCTTGATTTAGATTGTTCGCATTCTTTGGTTCTACATACCCTTCAGGGGTACTAAAGAACTGTAATGTTGCTGTACCTCCTTGAGGTTTTTCATAAATATAGTTACCTGCATAGTCCGTTGCCGTGGTATTCCCATTAGTAAGAACGTTCTTCTGAAGTTTTACCCCAGTAGCATCATAAATATACATAATTGTTCCTGATTGTGTATTACTATTTACACGAACTAAGGTAGGTAGGTTTAAATGGTTGTATTCGATGCCATCTTCTGATGCAGCGTTTCCTTGTACCCCCTTGTTGGCATCAGACAGCATGTTGCCGTTGTCATCATAGACATAATCATCTCCAGAAGTATTGCCATCTTTAAAACCATAGTTGGCATTACTACCATCGCTTACGCTCTTTAATTGGTTGGTACCATCAAAGTATTCATAAGATAACTGGTCCATGTTTCCAAAGTCACTAGCTTGTCCCAGTGTAGGTAAGTCAACAGTTGGTCCTTGTCTGTTTAGGGTTTTTATATTACCGTTTTTATCATAGCTAATATTGCTTACCGCATAGTTACCACCCATATCATCTACAGCATCAGTGATTCGGTTTAAGGCATCGTATTGGTAATTGTAGCTTTTAAAATTTTGGTCATTATTGTTAGTTCTCCATTGCGTTGAGGAAATGTTACCGTTATAAAGCGCATTGGTACCTTCGTTGTAGTTTATACCAAAAGCAAAAAGGTCTCCGCTAAGGTTGATTACATCATTTATATTCTTCAACCATCCTCGTACGTTGTATCCATAATCAACTGTTTGTAATCCTTGCGTACTACTAAAACTACTGTTTGGCGTACCTCCCACTTTTTTAGATTCTAGTTGCCCTAACTCATCATACTGGTTAAAGACAATAAGTTCCTCTTCACCGCCACTACCACTGGCTATGCTTAGGATAACCGTACCGCTAATTGTTGTTGTTGGGCTTATTATAATACTATTGGAAGCCACTTGGTTGGTAGTTACCGCTTCATTAGAAAGGCTAATGTTAGCAGTGGTACTGCCACTGGCTTCGCAACTATCACCAAGGTTTTCATCCCCAATACATTGTGTTTGGCTTAACAAACGCCCTATATGGTCATAAGTAAAATTATCCATCGTAACTATAGTATTGCCGTTTCTTGTATGGCTACTCTTTATTTTTTTTGGTCTGCCTATAAAATCCAATTGGCTCTCCATCACATCTACGGTCTGTAGATAAGGGTTATTACTACGAGTATACACCGGACGTGCTTTAGCATCATAAAGCGTAACAGTACTTATCCAGCTATCTGTAGTTAATACACGTACCAAGCTTACCGTTGGCATACCCTTGGTTCTAAGGTCGTTGGTTGCTCCATTAGGTGAATCCAAGAGGGTTACCGTAGTTGGTGCGCCTCCTAAATCCGCACTTGCTATATTGTAATCATCATAATAGTTTACAGTAAGTAGTTCTGTAATATCCGAAGCGTTTGGATAGCCATTTATATTATAATTAATGGCTTTGTCATCGGTGTTACTAACAGTAGCAGCTGTTCCTATTCTGCTTGTCCATAGCTCATAGCTATCAGGAAGTTCCGTTACGGTATCTTGTAGATTAGGTCTATTGGTTGTTACGGTTGCCTTACCTGTATAAGCCACACGGCCATATATATCATATTTGGTAAAGAGCCACTCATTGCTACTACGTTGGTTAGCATCCTGAGTCATTACCGGCTGGTTTAAATTATTATACACAATATATTCCCATCCTTTTCCAGGCAGCTTCTTTTCTACCAGACGATTGCGGTAATCATACACGTATTGGTAACACAGTTCTGCAAGCTCGCCTGTGGAGATACCGTCTGTAGTGTCTACCAAAGGTGGCACTACATAAGTAAGGTTTCCAAAATCGTCATACACGTAATACGTATCGTGTTCTTCACTATTGTTATAGGTACGCTTAAGTACCACTCTGCCATTCTTATCCGTAAATTCTTCAGTGGTATGGTCCTTACCGCTGTCATGGTTCTCATCCTTTGTTATGGTTTTAGAGAGTGCCTTGGCTTCATAGTAACCATCATTAGAAAGCGATGGGTTTTCGCTATTACTTAGCGGTAAACTCACTGTAAACAACCTTACATTATCGTTATCAACGTTATTTGTATTTTCAGGGTCATGGGTATTGGTCCCATATATAAAACCAATGGTATGGTCCATATCATCTTCACCATTAATACCCCAATCTTTACCTGGAGCAGCTTGTTTGTTTACCCTACTTAGCGGCGAAGACTCTAGCATTTTTTCTGAATAGGGATTAACGGCCGTTATTTCCAATTCTTGGAAATCGTTTGCATATTTGTTTTGGTAGAACTGTTGTGTATTCAATTGTGAACCTGTTTGGTAATTGCCTTTAACCCCATCATTTGCTGCAGGAAATGGGAGCCACTCCCTAACCATACGCCCATATTCATCATACTGAAAAGGGGTTGCCATATCGGCACCAAGAGGTGATTGCCCAATATTAATGGTCTGTTGCTCGCGGCCAAGACCATCAAAATACTGGATAGCTTCTATAACATCGTTGTTTAGAGAAATCTCAGCATTGCTATTCTTTGGCACTTGGTATGTTCGGGACAGTACATAGTTAACATCGCTAGGAACTGGTGCCTGATACGCTTGTTGAGCATTAACAGAAACCAAAACTAACATTAAAACTAAAATTTGTATTGTAGTATATAATCTCATTTTTTCTTTTTTAATTATTGAGGGTTCTCATTATCCTTAGGGTCTCCACCGCCACAGTTACCATTAAAAGAGTAGATTTTGGTTACTGTAACTTCATTTCCAGTAACATTATCGGTAATAACACATCTAACCGTATCAGCTGTATCACTGCAGGTTAAATAGATATTTACATCTTCAAAAGAACCTTGTGATTGCCCATCAACAGTCCATTGGTAATTATAATCTCCTGATCCATTAAGGTTATTAATTCCAATTTTTGCATTGTATTCGATATCGTTATTGTTAAAAACCTGTATAACTTTTTGTTTTGCAGTTAAGTTAGGCGCATCATTCACTGTTATAACCTTAGATGCAGATGTTGTTTCTCCTGTAACAATATCTGTTATAACACAATTTGCATAATAAGAGCCATAATACTGATAACCTAAAAGTAGATTAAAAGACTTTGAAGTTGATGAATACCCCCTGTATGACCAATCATAGGTAAACTGCCCACTTCCTCCAGTAACATCAATATCAAAATTTGCGTTACTGTTAAGCGTTATAGGGGATGGTGTCGTTATTATACCTTGAACTGCTGGGTATACATTCACAATTGCTGATACCTCACTAAAATGAGAACTTATTTTTGTATCAGTAATCCTAAATTTAATAGTGTAAGTACCTGCCGTATCAAAACCAGAGTAGTTTAGGAAATTTGTATTTTGATTAGGTATTTGAGTAAAACCACCCGAATTAAACTTAATGTACCAACTATATATTCGCGAGCCAGATCCACCTCCGGGATTAGTAGCTACAAAACTTTCAAAATCATTGAGTTTTAAAGTTGATGTAGATGGAGAAATGATTGGGGTGTTAAAAGGATTGTAAGCACTTACTACCACACTTGATTCCTTGCTTATATTAAGGATTTCATCTGTAACTCTATAGGTTACCGTGTAATCTTTCGCGGTATTAAACTGGTTGTAGGTGAAACTTCCTGATGATATTAATTGTAGACTATTATCTACTAACCATTCGTGCCTTAAGTTCTCACTTCCTCCAAAAACACTAGTAGGAGGGCTAAAGATTACACTAGAACCGACCAATATATGCTCTAGGTTCGCTGTAATAGCAGTAATATTTAAATTATTAAATACCCTCACATTAACTGCTGCTTCTTTAAACTCTCCAAAGGTTGTATCCGTAATACGGAACCTAACTTCATAATCACCTGGATTGGCAAACGAAGTTGTAAATGAGGCATTTTGGTTAAACCCTTGTGGCACATTATTTATAAACCACTGAATTGTGGTTTCTGCACCACCAGAAACATTACTTGGAGTAAACCTAAAGTTCTGTCCTACAATACCATTAGTTAAAGTAGTGGTTAAAGAAGGGGTAGTTAATTCATCAAATATTTGAATGGGCACTATACCTTCAATTGTACTTGAGGTTTCATTATCTGTAGCTACAAGCTTTACAACATAGCTTGCAGCAGAGGCAAAAGAAGTTTGAAAACCAGTTGCTCCTGAAAATGTTTGAATATTGTCATTAACAAACCACTCATAAGAATAATTACTAGAACCTCCTGTAACTTCAGAAGCGCTAAATGTTACTATTTCTCCTGCATAAGATGGATTTGGGTTTGCACTCAATTGGATAGCTTCTAAATTAGAAGAGATGGTAATAGTTTTTGTAAGCGTTGTGCTTAAGCCAGTTACATTATCTATTATGTCAACAGCTATAGTAGCACTACTACCACTATTAAAAAGAATGTCTAAAGAAGTTGTGCTACTCGCCAAGAAATTACCATTAAGACTCCATATATATCCAAAATCTCCTGATCCTCCACTTGGAGTAACCGTATAATTAGCAGAAGTATTATAAACGACGCTATCAAATCCTAAAATTGAACCACCTAGATCTGGATATTGACCCACATCATCTGGGTTGCTATAATTTCCTGATCTAAATGCGTATTGATATTCTTGTAGCATTTTTTGATTCTCATCTTTTACACTTATCAAACGGTTTAAATTATCATATCCATAGGATGTACTATAACCTCTGGAATCTATCATATTAGTAATGCCTATAAGTGGGTTATATGCATAACCTGTGATATATGTATTAGGTAAAGAGGTTCTTAATGCCAATAATTCATCCTTTTTTACATCTAATGAAACCGAAGAGCTTCTTAAGTTAGAAAGATTAGCTCCTGCGGATGTTAACTGAGAAAGAGTAGTATTCTCAGCTTTAACTACTGGATATGAATTATTGTAACCCCATAGATAAGATGTACTCTTTAATACTTTTTCTTGAGTATTACCTAAATAACGATTAGGAGAGTCTAAAAGCTGGTCTACCTGAATTACTTTTCCGGTATTATCATAGTTAATTTTCATTTTTGCCTCTAATAAACCATCGCCTTTGGCTTCATATGTCTTAGATGGTTTGTATCCGTTGGCAACCAATGTAAAATCTGTTTTAGAACGTCCTAAAACGATGCCGTTGTAACTGGTCTCAGATTCTATTGAACTTCCCAACTGATTTCGTACTTCCATATCACTTAACTCCGGGAAGTCATTGGCGTATTTTATTGTTTTTATTGTTTCGTTATTTCTACTGTCAATTGTTCTTTCTTCTATAACCTTTTGGTTACCATTGTATTTGTAGAACATAGTTGTAGAAATACTATCCAATTTGTTAGTTGTTGAGGATAAACGATCCCAAATGTCTAGTTCTCTATAGGGTAACACACCATGTAATTGTTTTATAGCAATATCCGCCTCAGAACCTATAGCGTGTTGAGGGTAATTAGAAAAATTTGTCGCATCAAAATCAACATACCTATTCTGTTTTAAAAACACTTTTAAGCTCTGAGGATGATCGTTGTTTTTGTCTTGCTGTGTATTAAAATCAAGTAACTTTCTAATTGGTGTATATAGAGATTCTTTTCTTGAAATATAATTCTCTACCCCATTTTCAAAAACTTTCACTTCCATTGGCATGGATTTATCCAAATCTACTCCTGTAGGTCTTCTTGGATATAAATCTGAAATATTTTCGAAAGGTGTAGAATAAGTTGTTTGTGTGAAACCAATTTTATTTTCACTAGTACTTGAAAAATCTTTATTAATTTTTTTGATTTGCTGATAAAAAACAGGAGTTCCTATCCCAGGATTTGATACTGTATAAGGCTCCGCTAAATACGTTACTATATCTATAATAGTTGTAGTATTATCTAAAAGATAACCATATTGATGCACTGTTTTTATTTGAGGATTCACATATAAAACTCCGGTAGAATAACCCGTTTCATCATTATAATCATAATCTGTTATTATACAATTTCCCCCAGAACTATCCGGACAATCCTTCATGTAATCTAACCGAATTCCACCAACCTTTTTGTTAACGCTTTCAGGTAAAGGCGCATTTAATTCGCCAAAAATATCAAGCTTAATCTCTCCAACTGCTGTAGTTAATGCTGGTTGCGCACTAAAACCTTTAAAAACATAGGTTCCAGGCATAATTAATATCTTATTTGAGCTGTTATGCAGAATACTATTATATCCACAAGGACCATCATCTGGGCCATACTCTTCAGCATATTGAGGATACATGGGAGGAATTGAATATGGAAATCCGTATTCCAGAATTTTATCTCTTAGGTATGGCGCAACATCATAATAAAAATCATTTGCACCTGGAAATGGAGGAATAGTTTCTCCTTCAAAAGTCACAGGATAATTATACAAGCCATCCTTTCTATACATAGACAGTTGAATGTGATTATCACAACGTTCCCCTGTTATAGAAGAATTAATTATAGCTACTGTTGGTTCGGTAAATGTAAATTCTTTAATAATCTCTAATGTATTACCTTCAGCATCATGCTTTGAAGGGTCAAACAAAAATTTAAAAGTTGTAGAATAAGGTAAAGATTCATAATATTGAGAATCAGCTATAAATTCAGTTTGTATTTCATTCTGCTGATAATACAAATACGTGCTTCCCTTGGTAGGATATATAATTCTTTTTAGAGCCCCTAAACGAGAATGAAGTAAACTAGGTTCTTTATTTACTCCAGTAGCCGGGCTGTTTGGTATATTAAGAGAAAAATCATTGTTTGCCCCGTTATAGAATTTCCAATCATCCTGCTTTCTTGCTAGCTGTAAATCTGTTATATTTTGGATGAAAGGTGGTATGGCTATTTCATCATAATATTCAAACTGGTATGATTGCTCATTATTTATAGTTATGTTGTCTAAATAATCCCTTGCTCCAGATTGTGATAATTCAAAACGCTTGATAAGTTGCGAATCAAAATTGTACAACCCTATTTCGTTATATAAAATTCTTGATTCATTATTTAAAGAATAAATAAAATCAATATAACCTTCTTGAAAATTTATCCTTTTCAAGATTTTTCTTTCAATTTGACCGTAAGTTATATCTTCTGTATAGCGAGGATTTGTATAAACCTGTGTAGCAGGGTCATAAGGTCCTACCAGATAGCCATTTCCACCAGGAGATATTCCTCCAATATTTATCTTTTGGGCAGAACCTGAATAACGATAGTTATAATCATCAATAATATTAGTGTTATATTGGAATGCTATTTTTTGATTGTTCAAATATGTTATTTCAGTAATTTTCCATGCTGTTATTGGCCTGCTTTGAAATTCAGCATTCCTTCCCTGCGGTACAGATTTTTCTATATCTTCAAACTTGTAGACAATACCATTAGTATCAGTTATGGTGAATGATCTAATAAAAGAATTATCAGGAGAGTCATTATCACTATTTCCCCATTCTATAGCCACTTTGTTTGCATGTTTTGACAAAAAATAAGGCTCAGCCGAAATTACGTTACCGTCTTGGTCATAAACATAGTTTGAAAGTTTAAAGGAAAAATTTAAACCTCCAACGTTTACGGTGTATTTATCTACTTCAGCATCATATATCCCATTAGTAAAATTTTCGAGTGTTAAAATGTTCCACGTATCCCATCCCTTAGTATTAATATTTCCATCATTTTCCAAACTTAAATATTCATCAATTAGGTTTTTTACGGTTCTACCAGAGCCATCTTTCGCTGGTATTGTACTGTAATAACCATATTCTGATTCATCTGGCAACCCTCTGACTTCTCGAGTTACGCCAGCTTCTCCTCCTAAACTCCAGCCTAGCCCAACTAATGATGGTTTACCTTCAAGTATTAATCCTCCATAATTATAGTTTAGGCTTATTGGCCAGTTTTGACCATCAACATTAATCACATGTAGTGGCACTTGGTAACTCATTTGACCTGTTGATGAAGTAATGGGAATGTTTCCGTACCTACCAAGAGTTCCCGCTTCTGGTGATTGCGGTACTATAATTGGTTGTTCAGCTCCGTCACTAAACATAAACCCATCTGGAGTTTGCTGTCCAAGCGCTAAGCAATAGGTTAATAGACTAATAAAGACTAGTATTTTAAGCTTCATGATGTTGTTATAAATTAATTTCTTCTTTCTAATTCTTTAATTCTTCCCTCTTGTTGTAAGATGTAAAGCGTCAACTCCTCTATCTTTTCTAAAAGCAGTTTGTTCATTTTACCCAATTCAATTCCAGTAGCCTTAACTTCCTTAGCAGAAGGTATATTTGGTAAGTGTCCTTTTTCTTTAATGTGTTTTTGGATTTCTTCTAAACTTGGAAGTATGTAATCTTCATCAAATACATAATCTGGCCAAGTGTCTTGGTCCACCCGTATTTCCCTAGTCCGGATATTACCCTCAACAGCAAGTTTGTAGCCGTTTGGCACTGTGGACCTACCCACGGCCAAGTTATCAGAGTTTGAAATCAAAGAAACATTATCACCCGATTTTGATAGAATATCCCCTTCTGTAGAACCTCCACTTCCAGATGTAGCATTCGTTGTCAGTGTTAGCGTATTGCTATCCGCACTTTCGTTACCTGCAGCATCCAAAGCCCTTACCTTAAAACTATACGCGGTAGCTGCGGTTGAGCCCCGTTGCTTGATATAAACTAACATTACCTAGAGTTTCTATTAAACTATTATTGCTGTACACACGATAGTTAGTGACACCTACATTATCACTTGCACCATTCCAGGTTAAATCTATGGTTGTATCCGTTTTTCCATTTTCGGTCAAAGTTGGAGTGGTTGGTGCTTGACTGTCACTTCCAGAATTAGTATCAGTAGTAACCGGAACAGAATTACTATCTACACTTTCATTACCTGCAGCATCGACTGCTCTCACGGAAAATGCATACGAGGTACTAGGTGATAAACCTATTACTTTGTAATTAGTCACGTTGCCAAGAGTTGCGGTCAATGTACCATAAGTATATACCTTATAGCCAGTTACGGCCGCATTATCTGTGGCTCCTGACCATGAAAGGTCTGCTGTGGTATCTGTTTTATCAGTACTTGTTACATTTGGAGATGAAGGAGATTGGGTGTCGGTATTACAAATTTCATTTGTTAAAATACTACCAGATATGCCATCAATACCCCCATCGTCGGGGTTAATTATTGTGATTGTGTTAGTATCTAATAAGACTTGTACTACGTTATAAGAACTGCCATCACCTGTCATCATTGGTTCTAAGGAAACTGAATTTATATATCTTGAACCACTAATAAGAACATTTCCTAAATTGTTAATTTCTAACTTCATTCTAGGGAGGCCATTCTCATTCGCTAACCAAGGACTTTCTATTTCTTGACCGTTTTCAAAAACCATCATCACAACATCAGAACTAGAATATGCACTTTCCATTTGCATAACTCTCGGATGTATTCTTATTCCATTAATTTCTATTGCACATGAATTGTCAATGTAATCCAAGTCTATTATCAAATTTTCTAAAGCAGAATAATTGAAGGTGTGAACTCCACCTCCATCTCCACTCAAAAAAATATTAGTTGTTGGACAAGTCTGCGAGTTAACAGTCATAGAAACTAAAATTGTAATACCAACTAATTTTTTTTTAATTTCCCACATGATATAGTATTTATCGCTCTTTTTTTAACTTTTCTATTTCTTTTCTAATTTGTATTAGATGTAACGTTAACTCCTCTATTTTTTCTAGAAGCAACTTATTCATTTCACCAAGCTCAATACCATTAACCGCAACTTCTTTAGCTGATGGAATGTTGGGTAAATGCCCTTTTTCTTTTATGTGTCTTTGCACTTCTTCTAAAGAAGACAAATCATAATCTTTTGTAAATACATAATCTGGCCAAGTATCTTGGTCTACGCGTACCTCGCGTGTTCTAATTTTTCCTTCTACTGCTAGTTTGTATCCGCTGGGAACCGTTGACCTGCCCAAAGCCAGATTATCATCGGTATCGCTTAAGGACAATGTGGAACCTGATTTTGTCAAGAACCCATCACCAGAACCTGAAGAAGGTTGAGAATCAATCACAGAAATAGAAGAAGTTCCAATAAAACCACCATCACTTGTTGTTGCTGTAATAGATACTGTACCCAATGAAATTCCATTAACTAAACCATTAGTATCAACTGTTGCTATAGCAGTATCTGATGATGACCAACTAATACTTTTATTAGTAGCATTACTGGGAATAATACTTTCTATAACTTCGTATGTTTCACCTATATTTAGATTTATACTTGAAGGTGCTATTGAGATGCCTGTTACTGGAACATCTTCACTTACTTTTGAGACAGTTACATTTTTTACCAGTACAGAACCTGTTTGATTCCATTGGGCATAATTACAAAAGAATATAAGTTTTAGTGCTGTAGTATTACTAGGAATACTAATCACAGTATCAAACACTCCTGAAGATTGAAAAACGTTAGATGTCAAATAACTTTGATCTTCAACAGAATTTAAGAAAAACCCTCCAGCTGAATTTTGTATGTCCATTTCTACATGGAGACTTAATTGATCGCCTGATACCAGATTGTTGCTAATTAAATCCACCAAAACTTGGTAATTTGCCCAAGCTTCTCCAGTATCATTATTTTCTATGCGAAGACCACAACTGGAATCAACAGATTCACCTGTAGCAGAATCTCCACCTAAACCAAGGGTTTGTTGAGAAAATACAATTGTAGAATCTTGATTGCTTAATTCATTTGGGCATTGATTTGTGTTTTCAGTGTTAGCAATCTTAACTGAGATACTACTTATATAAACCTTATTAGAGGAATCACCATCCAAACTTCCATAAACAGTCATGTATAAATCTCCACCATCTGATGTAATAGGTATTATATAATCTTGATAAGTAGCAGAAATTACTGACACGTCAATACTTTCTTGAATACCGCTCCAAGCAAAGAAACGACCGTTTCCAGTGTTATTAACATCATTTCTTGCTCTTATTATGACATTATATTGAGTATTGGCTTCCAGATTGGATAATGAAGTAATCGCGGCATGAAACCCAGTTCCATCTCCAGCGTTTATTCTAATTGAATAGTTACTGCTACCATCTGTATCAGACACAACTGTAGCAGTAGACAATCCATACTCCTCCCAACCTAAATCGCTATTTGTTTCGTTAATAGTATTTGTCGCATTATTTTGATTGTACAATTCTTGTGAAGCTATGTTTATGCTGCATAGCAAAAAAGGTATAAGTGCTAAATATCTCATTATTTTTGATTTAATTTTTCTATTTCTATTTCTATTTGTTGTTGTTGGTTTTCTGTTTTTAACTCCAATACATATAGTGTCAGCTCTTCAATTTTTTCTAAAAGCAATTTGTTCATTTTACCAAGCTCAATACCATTGACCGCAACTTCTTTAGCAGATGGGATATTGGGCAGATGTCCTTTTTCTTGAATGTATTTTTTGTTTAAAATGTTTTGCTCAATAATTAGATTAAATACAAGAAATCTGGTTGTTGTCTCTTAAATTATAAATTAATCCCAAAGTGCCATTGCGGAAAAACCATAGAATTTCCATGGTTTTTGTATTGTTAATTTTGTAAAAAAATGTTAAATATTCATTTTCAATGTGTTGAATATGAAATTATAAAGGAAAATCATTAGCAAATATTAAATTATTTAACGATTTGTTAACACAAACTATAATGAATAATTTTCTTTTTGTAATCTTTACCTTACGATAAGTTTTTTCCTAAAAAAAATTATTGTTTATACGGAGAAATGTTATCTAAAAAATATATATTCAAAGTTGTTAATGTAAAATTGACACGCTATGTTAAAATTAAAAACCATACGTTTAAGGACTAAAATATTAGCTATTAACCTGCAAGAAACATTGATTGTGCTAGCCATAATTGGTATTCTACTTTTATTGGCACTACCTAATCTTATGCCTTTGATTGCAAAAGCAAAAAGTGTTGAGGCACAAGTACAACTGAAAGCGATATATAACGCGCAAACCACTCATCGCTATATGTATAGCAAATACACTAATGATATTAATGAACTGGACTTTGAAGCCCCTAAAACCGTAAAGGAAAATGGTACAGCTAACTATATTTATCAAATTAGTAGCGCTGATAACGCTACATTTAAAGCAAGGGCCGAGGCTATAACCGATTTTGATGGTGACGGTGTTTTTAACGTTTGGGAGATTGATGAAAATGGGAATCCAAAACAAATTGTTAAGGATTGATACTTGTTCTTACTTTAAGTGCCTTACTTATCCTTTTTTGTATTGCTTTTCAAGACTTTAAAGAACGAAAAGTATATTGGTTTTTATTTCCATCACTGGGTCTAAATTTAAGTGTACTTTATTTTAGTACCGTTCCGGTAGTCGAAATTTTCTGGCTAAACATTCTTTTGAATTCTTTAATAATTTCTTTAGTACTACTTTCAATTTTCTTGGTCACTAAAATACTTTTTAAAAAGCCATTTTTAGATTATAGTTTTGGTCTTGGTGATTTATTGTTCTTTTATGCCATGGCCTTAGGGTTTCCGACAATAACTTTCATAGTTCTTTTTGCAAATGCCCTACTTTTTGCTTTTATCGTTTTTTTAGTGCTGAAAAAATATCAAAAAATTAAAACAGTTCCATTAGCAGGATTGATGTCAATTTTTCTTTTCTTAGTTTTAAGTATTAGCATTTTTATTCAAGAGCCGTCTCTTTATACTTATTAAAATTGAAAGAATCCTTTAAAATAAACAATAGTCTTATTCAGCGTATATCTGCCGAACAGGCTTTTCATTATCGTATTGTACCTAAAGAACTGAATGGTGAAGTGCTAACATTTATAACAGACTCGAAAAATATTGAAAGCCTACTGTCAGAGCTTAATATTGTTATGGACCTTCCTGTTCATCTTAAGCTGGTAAGTACGGATGAATTACAAGACTATCTTACCTCTAACTACCGTATAGCCTCTAAAACTACCAAAAGCACCTTAAATTACTCGGCAGATTTTCTGGATAAGATTTTGGTTAACGCCAAAGATATAGGCAGTAGTGACATCCATTTTGAACCTTATGAAAATGAGTGTAGGGTGCGTTTTCGTTTAGATGGGAAATTAATGGAACAATATACCATTGCTAAAAGTGAATATCCAACCATTATCAATAAAATTAAGATAAAAGCTGAGTTGGATATCGCCGAAAAAAGATTGCCACAAGATGGGCGTATCAGCGTGAAAACAATGGGAGACGATTTTGATATTCGGGTTTCTACTTTACCAACACTTTTTGGTGAAAAGATTGTACTTAGAATTCTGAACCGAGATACCGAAAAAATAAGCTTGGATAAGCTTGGTTTTAACAAAACTGAGCTTGCATGGTATAAAGCAGGTATCAAAAAGCCAAATGGTATTGTCTTGATTTCTGGCCCCACTGGCTCAGGAAAGACCACAACATTATATGCTACCTTGAAATTGTTAAACAATGCGTCAAATAATATCTTAACTATTGAAGATCCTATAGAATATACTCTAGACGGTGTAAATCAGGTACAGCTAAAAGAAAATATTGGTTTAGATTTTGCCTCATCATTACGCACTTTTTTAAGGCAAGACCCAGATATTATAATGGTTGGTGAAATTAGGGATGTAAAAACAGCCAATATGGCCATTAGGGCAGCACTAACTGGGCACTTAGTACTTTCAACGATACATACCAATTCTGCTTGGGGCACCATATCTCGACTTATCGATATGGGTGTGCCACCTTTTTTAATAGCGAGTACTTTGAATATTAGCGTAGCACAACGCTTGGTTCGTAAACTCTGCCCCCATTGCAAAAAAGAAGAGCGCATCAATGATGATGTGTTACCGGAAGGGAATAAGTTTGTCAAAGAAATTACAACGCATCATAAAGCCATAGGATGTCCAAAATGCTATCATACAGGATATCAAGGTAGAAAAGCGATTTACGAAATAGTGCCCATAACCCAAGAACTTAGTTCAGAAATAAAAAATAATGTCCTTAGTATTAATCATTATTTAAAAGACAATAAAATTGCTACCTTACACGAAAATGCCTTGGCAATGGTGAAAGAGGGTTCTACTTCCATTGATGAGGTTTATTCTTTATTAACCAATTAATTTATGCATAAAAACCTACTACTAATTTTATTGTTAAGCTGTACCTTTTGCCTTGCCCAAAACCCAGAAGCTGAGGAGGCTAGTAGAATACTTAAGATACAGAACCAATTAGAGGTCTTGGCAGTCGATAATTCAGGTCTTTCAGAAAATCTTAAACTGGATATCAATGTTAGTAGTGTGCCATTATCGAATTTTTTGTTAGCGGTCGCCGATGTGCATAAATTGAATTTAAATGTTAATCCGAGCCTTCAAACCTTAAGCATTGTAAATAATTTTTCAAATGTTACAGTGGCCGATTTACTGCTTTTTTTATGTAAGGAATATGAGCTGGGTATTGATTTTAGTGGAAACATACTATCCATAAAAAAGTATACTCCACCTCCAGTTGAAATACCAGAAAAAGAAGTTGACATTGTTTTTGAGCCAATTCAAAATCTGATTTCGATGGATTTGAAAAATGACCCATTGGAAAAAGCTTTTAGAAAAATAATTGATATCTCTGGTCAGAATCTTCTTTTTAGTAGTGGGATGGAAAACATACCGCTAACTTTTTATGTAAAAAATGTGCCCCTAGATTTAGCATTAGAAAAATTGGCGAAAAGCAGCAATCTCACATTTACTAAATCACGAGATGGTTTTTTCTTGTTTGACCGATTTGAATTTGACACTAAAGATGGAAATGGTCCCAATAGAAGAAGATTTGGAAACAGTTTAAACTATACCGTTCTCGACACTGTAAATAGAATTTTGAATGTTGATTTTGTGAATGTTCCCGTTTCAGAACTAATTAATCAAATAAGCTTAGATCTTGATTTAGATATTTATACTGCCACATCGCTTACCGAAGCAGGTAGCGTAAGCTTTAAGGCCAAACAAATTTATTTTGATGAACTACTTACCAAAATGTTTGAAAGCCAATCTTCTTACGTTCAAAAGGCACCGGTCCTTAATAATGGCTCTAATCAGAATCAAGGACGGTTGTCAAATCAAAATACCAATACACCTATTTCTTCATCCTCAAAAGCATTCACTTTTAAAAAAGAGAATAATATCTATTTTTTTGGTACCGAAGATCAATTGAGCGTTCGTAAACTAGAAGTAGTTCAAATGATGCATAGATCTGTTGAACTTTTAGGAGACCCCATGCAAAATAATAATCAGAGGCGTACTGCGGGACGAACAATAAGCGGGAATGTAAATTACTTAGGCGGAGGTTTTCAAAATAACAATGGTTTTGGAAACAATCAAAGTGGTTTTGGTCAAAATAATTTTAATAACGCTAGAAGCATTAATACCCAGTCTTCCCAGTTTGGAAACAACTATCAATCAAATGCTGAAGCTATAGTAAATATTCTACCGGATGAGGTTACGGCAGATCTAGATATCAAAGTAGACTTTGAACTAAATAGTTTTTTGGTCAGTGGTCCCGCTGCGAAAATCAATCGCTTTAAAAATTTTATCAAACAAATAGATAAACCTGTTCCGGTTGTGCTAATTGAAGTAATGCTGATAGAAGTAAGAAAATCTGCAACCGTAGAGACTGGAATTAGCTGGGGGATTGGAGATAATGAAGTACAGACCAGGGGAGGTGTTTTTCCTGAAACTGATTTAACGTTGGGATCAAAAACGGTCAATAAAATTATTGGCGGGTTTGATGGTTTTGGGTCTTTTAATATCGGCAAGGTAGTTCCAGAGTTTTTCGCTACGATAAAGGCCATGGAACAAAATGGTAATCTTAAGATTAGGTCTACTCCGAAATTGTCTACTTTGAACGGGCATCGAGCCAATTTATCTATTGGTGAAACAACGTATTATGTAGTAACAAGTCAGAACTTTTTTGGATCTCAAATTCCTACGTCTTCCGAAATAAGAAATTTTCAGCCTATTGATGCCGAACTGGCAGTCAGTATTAAACCCTTAGTTTCTGGAAATGGGCAAGTGACTTTAGATATTAATGTAATCCAATCCGATTTTAGTGGTGAACGTATTGATGATGATGCACCACCGGGGTTAACCTCAAGGGAATTTAGCTCAATTATTAGAATGCAAAACCAAGATTTGGCCATTCTTGGAGGGTTAGAAGAAAAGGTTAAGAACGATTCTGGAAGCGGAGTTCCCTTTTTGGCGAGAATTCCTGTGATTAAATGGCTTTTCAGTAAAAGAAAAAGAGAGGATACCAAACAAAAACTTACTATCCTAATTAAACCAACAGTTATCTACTAGTGCTTAAAAAATTGATTTCTTATTTTGATTTAGGAAGTAGTCTGTATGGCTTAGAAATTTTTAGTGAACAAAAAGAAGCACTATTTCATCTTATTCTACTTCGAAAATCAAAGGGAGAATTAGTCATTGTAGATGAATGGCGTTTTTCTGAATGGATAAAACTCTTAGAGGTTTTAGATAAAAAGATTCCAATTTGTTTAACTATTAATTCGAATGGTATACTTGAAAAGCTTACTCAAAAAAAAATTCAAAACGACGTAAGAGAACTAGTTGACCAAGAATTTCCAGGACTCGATTTTAATAGATTCTTTTACAATGTTTCTGAGTTTAAAAACCTCAGCTATATAGCGATTGCAGAACGAAAATGGGTTTTAGAATTACTTGAAAAGTTTAAGATTGCAGGTGTTTCAGTATTGTGTTTTCATCTAGGGTCTTCTGTTTTATCGGTTCTTTTACCTCACTTAAAAGAAGAATCTATAATCACCAATATTAAAGAAATTTCTTTTTCGGAAGGTGAATATGGCATCAAGGCATCTAGCGGACGGAAAACAGAAATGCAATATCTTATAAATGGTTTAAATATTAGTAATAAATCGCTAATTGGTTTTGGTAATGTCCTGCAACAGTTTTTAAGTGTTTCAAAAGTTCATACAAACTATGAAGAAAAAGAATCGTTTCTAAAAAAGGAGTTTCAGTTTTTAAGACGATTTCAAATGTTGATATGGCCCGTAATCGGTTTTTTCCTAATACTATTGTTAGGTAATTTTCTTGTTTTTAATCAGTATTATGAAAAAAAGCATAACCTTGAGCTAGAGTTGAACTCCAATAGTTTTAAAAAAGAAAAGCTATTAGAGCTAAAAGAAAGTGTAACGACAAAAGAAAAGCATGTTGATGCTATTTTTTCAAGTAAAAACTCCATGAGCACACTTTACCTTGATGATATTGGCAAAACAGTTCCTACTACTATTATTCTAAAAAGTATAACTTACCAACCTTTGGCTAAGCCTTTACAACAAGGAAAAAGCATTGAACAAGAATTCAATACAATAGTTATATCTGGAGAGACCATTAATGACGATGATTTTTCTAATTGGATTACAACTTTAGAGCGACTAACTTGGGTTGTACAAGTAAAAACCTTGGGTTTTGGACATGAAAATGCCAAAAGTGCTTTCTTTGAACTAAAAGTTTCAATAGATGACGAGTAAAGCTAAGTTTTTAAGTCTTGTTTTTGGAGCAATTCTTCTTTTGCTTCTCTCTTATTTTTTAGCTATTTCCAAAACAGTAGGAGTAAAAAAAGAATATACCTCTATAAAAAAACAGAGTTTGCTTTATGGAGATATATCTAAACAATTGAAAGTTTTTTCAAAAAAAGAAGTGTATTATGACTCTATTTTACAGTCCATGAACCTTGCAGATACTTCTTTAGAAAATAATCTTTTAAAAACATTAAATACTCTGGCAGAAAAAGAAGAAGTAAAGCTTAAAAACTTTGAAGCTCCCCATATCTTTTCAAAAAATGACTCCGAATATATCGTGTACAATTTTACTTTAGATGGAAATTATACGGCCCTACTTAAGGTACTCTATAACATCGAAAAAAATAGCACTTTTGGTGAAATTATTCATGCTGATTTTAATAGGGAAACTAATTTTAGAACTCGAAGAAAATTTTTAACAGCAAAAGTTTTGATTCAAAATATTCAATGAAAATTCTGCTTTTATTCAAGACGTAACAAACAGATTTACTTCATTAAAAAACAAGTCCAAAAATAGTTTCTTGATAAGCTTTATGTATAGGGCGTTTTCAAGAAAAGTTTGAATTCCGTCCTAGACCACAAAAAGCCTTCAATAATTATTGAAAGCTTTTTTAGTTTTTATATTAAGTAGAAGTAATATTTACTTTTCATATTAAAGAGTAATTTTAGAGCATGTTTGCCTTAGTTGATTGTAATAACTTTTATGCCTCATGTGAGCGGGCTTTTCAACCACAATATAACAATACGCCTGTTGCTATTCTTTCTAATAACGATGGTTGTTTTATATCTAGAAGTGATGAGACAAAAAAACTAGGATTGCCTATGGCTGCACCTGCTTTTAAATATTGGGAGTTCTGCAAAAAAAATAAAATTAAGATCTTCTCTTCAAATTACCCGTTATATGGAGATATGAGTACTAGGGTAATGAATATCTTAGGGGAATTTACTCCAGATATGGAGGTGTATAGTATAGATGAAGCTTTCCTGAAGTTTGAAGGGTTTAAAAATTATGATTTAGATACTTACGGCAGAAAAATACAGTATAAGGTTCAAAAATGTACAGGAATTCCTGTTAGTATAGGTATTGCACCTACAAAAGCTTTGGCCAAGGTTGCGAATAAGATTTCTAAAAAATTAAGGGATAAAACCAACGGTGTTTTTGTCATAAACTCTGAAGAAGGAAGGATAAAAGCTTTAAAATGGACAAAAATAGAAAGTGTTTGGGGGATAGGTCATGGAAATTTAAAGCGACTGCAAACAAAAAATGTGAAAACAGCTTTTGACTTTACACAGCTTTCAGATGAATGGGTTAAAAAACAGTTGGCAATAACAGGCTTAAAGCTTAAAAAAGACTTAGAGGGTATACCTTCGCTTGGTTTAGATGATGACACTCGTGATAAAAAGGCAATTGCTACTACACGTAGTTTTGAACGCACATTTTCTGATATTGAAAATATTAAAGAACGCGTTTCAACTTTTGCTAGTAGCTGCGCTGAGAAATTAAGAACTCAAAACAGTAGTTGCAATATCGTGATGGTTTTTTTAAGGAGCGATAGGCATAAAAAGAATAGTCCTCAAGATAGAAGTAGTACGTTAGTGACACTTCCTTTTGCTACAGATTCTACACTTACCATTTCAAATTATGCTGTAGAAGCTGTAAATGCTATTTACAAGTCAGGAATAAAATATAAAAGAGCAGGTGTTATCGTTAGTGGTTTAGTTCCTACAGATGCAAATCAATTAGACTTATTTCAAAGAGAAAATCCAAAACATAATGCACTCATGAAGGCACTGGATAGGGTTAACACTAAATGGGGAGATTATAAAATTAAAGTTGGAAATCAAGACTTGGAACGTACATGGAAGATGCGTCAAGAACATTTGTCTCCTAAATATACAACGGATATCAATGATATTATTAAAGTAAAATGAAATCGAAAAAGATAAATAGTAATAAACTACAGTTTTTTAGTTTAGATTGTTCCAATGCTTCATCCATTCCAATTTCCAATAATAATATTTCAGCAGGATTTCCTTCACCTGCCGATGATTTTAAAGAAACACGTATAAGTTTGGACAAAACGCTTGTTAAAAATGAAGAAGCTACTTTTTACGCACGTGTTAGTGGAAAATCTATGATAAATGCCGGTTTGGATGATGGCGATTTATTAGTTGTAGATAGAAGCCTAGAGCCAGAAAATGGAAAAATAGTAGTCTGTTTTGTTGATGGAGAATTTACAGTGAAACGCTTAAAAAAAGAAAAAGAAAGACTGTTTCTAATGCCAGAAAATGAAACTTATAAACCTATTGAAATTACAGAAGCCAATGATTTATTGGTATGGGGGGTGGTTACCTACGTTATTAAAGCCTTGTGAATACTAAAACCTTTGCTATCTTTGTGCCGTTGTGTTGTGTTTCAATTCGACATACGGAATTGAAACAAGGTATTGCATGTAGATGCAAACCAATGAAAGGCTTTCCTTTTGGGAGGCTTTTTTTGTGCCTAGAATATCGTATGGATTACCCGATGAATTAGTGAAGCGGCAAGTTTTGCGGTTTGGTTATCGCGGTCATAATTTGGATTCATTTCTGCGATATCCATACTGATTACTTTTTTTGAAGCTAGAATTTTTTGAAGACACGCTATTACAATTTCCGGATCAAAACCCATGGGCGATGCTGCACTTACACCCGGGGCATAAGCTGAAGAAAATCCGTCCATGTCAATAGTGACATAAATTTTGTCAACAGCTTTAATAAAAATATGTAGCTGTTTTATAATAGCGCTTAAATTGAATAATGAGAACTGGTCTCTGAGCATATAATCAACATTGAATGCTTTAGCAGTCTTAAAAAGTTGGACATCGTTAGCATCTTTCCTGATTCCTAAACAAAGGTATTTGAATGTAGTATTCTCTTTTGCGATTTGATAAAAGGGCGTACCAGAATTATTTCCTATTTCATTGGAGCGTAAATCAAAATGTGCATCAAAATTTATGATTCCTATGGTATGGGTTTCATTTTTTGAAACTAGATATTTTTTAATACCCTTAAAATGGCCATAAGCGATATCATGACCGCCACCCAATACAATTGGGAAAGTGTTTTTTTGTAGTAATTCAAGAACCTTTTCAGAGAGAAGTTCTTGAGCACTTTCCATATCATTGTGCAAACAAAGAATATCTCCTACATCGAGAATATGTGTTGAGCTTGGTAAATGATTGGGCATTTTACCTAAAACTTTTCGAATTGCATTTGGACCCTCTTTTGCACCAACTCTTCCTTGATTTCTTTTTACGCCTTCATCACAAACATAGCCTAATACTGCAACTGTATTCTTTTTTGTTTTTTGGAGTGCTGAGATAGGACGCAACATTACTTTCTCATGCAGATAAAGTTCCTTGTTTGAAACTCTACCGGTCCAATTTTCCAGTTGTGGATTTTGATATGCCATAGCTTTAAAAAAGGTTCTCTAGTAAATCCTCATTTACTAGATTAGGTAAAGTAACTTTTAGTTCTGGGGTACGTTCCATTTCACGCTTTATAGCAAATAGTGCTTCTTTATTACGAGCCCAACTTCTGCGGGAAATTCCATTGTTCACATCATAGAAAAGCATATTCTTTAATCGTTTACTGGCCTCTATTGAGCCATCTAATAACATACCAAATCCGCCGTTGATTACCTCGCCCCAACCTACGCCACCACCGTTGTGAATAGACACCCAAGTGGCACCTCTAAAACTATCACCAATTACATTATGTATGGCCATATCTGCGGTGAACTTACTGCCATCGTAAATATTACTGGTTTCTCTAAAAGGGGAATCCGTTCCACTAACATCGTGGTGGTCACGACCTAAAACAATAGGTGCAGAAATCTCACCATTTTCAATAGCTTGGTTAAATGCCTCAGCTATTTTCATTCTACCTTCGGTATCTGCGTATAAAATGCGTGCTTGTGAACCCACAACTAAATTATTCTGTTCTGCTTCCTTAATCCAAGTAATATTATCTTGCATCTGTTGCTGAATTTCTCTGGGTGCGGTTGCTTTTATATTCTCCATTACCTTAAGGGCTATTACATCAGTTTTTTGGAGATCTATAGAATTACCCGAGGTACAAACCCAACGGAAAGGGCCAAAACCATAGTCAAAACACATGGGGCCTAAAATATCTTGTACGTATGATGGATATTTGAAATCGATATTATTTTCTGCCATAATAGCACCACCAGCTCTGGAAGATTCTAAAAGAAAAGCATTGCCGTAATCAAAAAAGTACGTGCCTTTTTCACTATGCTTATTAATAGCATCTACTTGTCTTCTTAGAGAAGCTTGTACTTTTTCTTTATAAACTTCTGGATCTTCTACCATCATTTGGTTAGCTTCTTCAAAAGACAGTCCGACGGGATAATAACCACCTGCCCATGGATTGTGCAGTGAGGTTTGGTCAGATCCTAAATGAACATAAATATCCTCTTCATAAAATTTTTCCCAAACATCAACTACATTTCCAATGTAGGCTATTGAAATTACTTCATTGTTATGAATAGCCTCTCTTGTTCGAAGGACAAGTTCATCAATATCACTAATCAGCACATCTACCCAGCCTTGTTTATGTCTTTTTCTTGCGGCGTTTGTATTTACTTCTGCACAAACGGTAATGCAGCCTGCAATATTCCCAGCTTTAGGTTGCGCACCACTCATACCTCCCAGCCCTGCAGTCAAGAAAACCTTTCCATTAGGGGAATCTTCCTGATCCAAGACTTTTCTAAAAGCGTTCATTACGGTAATTGCGGTACCGTGAACGATACCTTGTGGCCCTATATACATATACGAGCCTGCAGTCATCTGACCGTATTGTGTAACGCCCAGCGCATTGTATTTTTCCCAATCATCAGGCTTGGAATAATTAGGAATCATCATGCCATTGGTAACAACGACTCTTGGAGCTTCTTTTGAAGAGGGAAAAAGACCCATTGGATGTCCAGAATACATATGCAATGTTTGTTCATTGGTCATCTCTGCTAGATATTTCATAGTCAAAAGATATTGAGCCCAATTTTGAAATACACCACCATTTCCGCCGTAAGTAATCAACTCTTCAGGGTGCTGCGCCACAGCAGGATCCAAATTGTTTTGAATCATGAGCATGATTGCACCGGCAGATTCTGTTTTATAGGGGTATTCATTTATTGGCCTTGCATATATTTTGTAGTCAGGTTTGAATCTATGCATGTAAATTCTGCCATACGCTTTTAATTCTTTTGCAAATTCTTCTGCTAATTCTTTATGCCAAGCTTTTGGGAAATAACGTAGCGCATTTTTAATGGCCAGTTTTTTTTCTTCTATCGACAAAATCTCTTTTCGTTTCGGAGCTGGATTTCCATTTTTAGGATATACTTTTTTTTCTGGAAGTTGTTCAGGAATTCCTTGTAAAATTTGACTTTTAAAATCTTGGGCTAAGACTGTTTCCATTTTAGGTGCTTTTAATTCCGTTTTTCCAAACCCCATTGGGCCTGAGTTGCCCTTGGTGGTAGGTTATTTCTTGATAATTATCAGTAGGGAAGCTTATAAAATCGGCAACCTTTCCTTTTTCTAAAGTTCCTCGATCATCTAATTCTAAGGCTGCCGCCGCTCTATAGGTAATTCCTGCTAAAACCTCAGCATTTGAAAGTTTTTCAAATGTTCCAAGAACACTTGCCTGAGTCAATAGACTTCCCATAGGTGCCGAACCAGGATTATGGTCGCTGGCAATAGCCAATGCCCCGCCAGCATCTAAAATTTTACGAGCAGGAGTAAAATCACAACCTAAGCCTAAAGATGCCCCAGGCAACGCTACAGAGATGGTATTACTCTTTGCCAATAATTGAATCTCTTTTTGGGTGCTTGCTTCTAAATGATCTGCACTTACGGCATTATGGTGCACCGCTGTCTCACTTCCTCCAGTAGAAAACTGATCGGCATGCACAGTTATACTAAAACCCATAGCTCTTGCTTTTTTAAAGTAAGGTGCTATTTCTAAAGGAGAAAAGGCACTTTCTTCTATAAAAGCATCAATTCTATTGCTAAGGTTTTCAGATTTTAGAACAGGGAATAGTTTTGAACTGATTTCTTCTAGATATGCTAATGCAGAACCTTCCCAATCTTTAGGTTTCATATGGGCCGCTAAGCAGGTGGGAATTAAATCGGTTTGTATTTTAGTATTAGCCTCTTTAATGGCTGTGAGCATTTTTAATTCTTCGTCTACGGTAAGGCCATATCCACTTTTAACTTCGATAGTAGTGATTCCAGATTTTAAATGATGATTAGCACGTTTAATAATTCCAGCAACCAATTCTTCTTTAGTTGCTTCGCGTGTTTTAGTGACAGTGTCCCAAATTCCGCCACCAGCTTTTGCAATTTCTAAGTATGACTTGCCCGAATTTCGTAAGGCATAATCTTTGGCTCTTGAGCCAGCAAAGCAAATATGGGTATGGGCATCTATCCATCCTGGCAAACAAACCGTTTTACCTTGAACAAGTTCTATTCCAATATCATCAGATTTTAAATCAGTAAACTTTCCAACTGCTTCAATTTTTCCTTCAACGATTACTATGCCAGCATTTTCAATAACCTCTAATTGCTCATCTTTCAATGCTCCTTTTACAGGAATATTGGCCATGGTTAGTAACTGCGAAAATGGACCTATTACGGTTTTCTTCATATCAGAAAGTTTCAAATTCTTCGTGGTGTTCGGTATCCCAATTCAAATTATTTTTAGACATGGTATTCTCAACCAGTTGGGTTATGTGTTCGTTTTTGATAATTTCAATGGCTATTTCAATATCATCAGAAAATACACGGTCTTTTTCGGCGAAACTTACGTTCTGCCTTACAAATTGATGAATTTTATCCAATAAGATACCTGATTTTAATGGTTTTCTAAATTCGAATGCCTGAGCGGCCGTCAATAGTTCAATAGCCAATATTTTCTCAACATTTTCTAATACCTGCAAAGCTTTTCGACCGCTGATAGATCCCATGCTCACATGATCTTCTTGACCCAATGATGTAGGAATGCTATCTGCACTTGCCGGAAAACATAAACTCTTATTTTCGCTTGCCAATGCTGCTGTTGTGTATTGTAGTATCATGTATCCAGAATTAATACCCGTATCATTCATTAACAATTTTGGAACTCCTGGACTATTTCCCTCAAGAGCCAAATATATTCTTCTATCGGAAATATTTCCTAATTCTGAAGCGGCAAGTGTGGCATAATCTAAAACCATGGCTATGGGTTGTCCGTGAAAATTACCTCCACTTATAGTTAATTCATTATTGATAATAACTGGGTTATCTGTTACAGAATTTAATTCGGTTTCTATTAGTTCCTTAAGGTGTAACCAGGTATTTCTGGAGGCACCATGTACTTGCGGAATACAACGGAGCGAGTAGGGGTCTTGAACACGTTCACAGTCAATATGATCTTCTAAAATCTCGGAACTTTTAAGTAAAGTTCGTATTCTTCCGGCAACATGTTGATTGCCCTTAAAAGGTCTTAGTTCATGTAACTCCTTAAAAAAGGGCTTCATAGAGCCTTGCAAACCCTCTATCATCATGGCCCCAATGATATCTGCTTGTCGTAGACACGAGTTTAACTTTTCAACAACTAAAACGCCGTGAGCAAGTATAAACTGCGTTCCATTAATAAGAGCCAAGCCTTCTTTAGGTCCAAGTTCTATCGATTTAAGACCAGTTTTGGTAAAAAGCTCAGAAGTTTCTATTTCTTTTCCTTTAAAATAAACTTTACCTAAACCAATAAGTGGTAAAAACAAGTGTGATAATGGCGCTAAATCGCCTGAAGCACCAACCGAACCTTGAGAAGGCACTACAGGAATTGCATCATTGTCTATATGCCATAAAATTCGCTCCAAGGTTTTTAACTGTATGCCAGAATATCCTTTTGCAAGAGCATGCATTTTTAATATCAGCATGATTTTAGCCAACTCTTTGGTAATAGGTTCGCCCACACCTACACTATGGCTTTTTAAAATATTTGTTTGTAGAATTTTTGTTTCTTCTTTAGAAATTTTAGTGGTACAGAGAGGGCCAAAACCAGTATTTATACCATAAACAGGTTCATTCTTTTCTACAATGTCAGCTACAATTTGAGCACTTTTTTGAACCTTTACTTTTGTTTCTGTTGATAGAATGCCTTTGGTTTGGTTTCTGACAATAGCAAGTACCGTACTTACCACTAATTTTTCTTTACCAAATTGAAATTTTTTCAATTGCTTCATTATTGATTTAAGGCTGCTTTTGTTTTTACATAAAAGTAAAAGCTATATTTGATAATTACCAATACTATTTTTAATACTATTCGATAAGTATGAGTTATCAGATTGAACTAAGACACTTTAGTTACTTTTTAGCCGTTGCAGAAGAATTACACTATAGAAAAGCAGCGGAAAAACTATTTATTTCTCAGCCCGGTTTAAGTACGCAGATTAAACAAATGGAAGCAATATTGGGTGCAAAATTGTTCGAAAGAGATAAGAAGAAAGTAAGCCTTACCGCGGCGGGTACCTTTCTTAAAGGAGAGGTAGAATTTATTATGAACCATTTAAATCAAACCAAAAGGCATTTAAAACTTATTGACGAAGGGCATCTAGGGGAAATTCGTATTGGTTTTTTAGGTTCAGCGATGCAGAAAGTAATACCAAATCTTTTATTGAACTTAAAGGATAAATCTCCAGAAGTACATACAAGTTTAGAAGAGCTTTCTAATCATGCGCAAATAAATGCTTTGTTAAAAGATAAGTTAGATATTGGTTTTGTACGTTTGGCAAGGGTGCCAAAAGGCTTGCAGATTAAACCTGTTTTTGAAGATACTTTTTCATTGGTAGTACCCATAGATTTTCATATCGACCAATCAAATTTTAAGGGAATACACCAAATGGCCAAGGAAGATTTTATTCTATTTTCCCAAGATTATAGCTCATTGTACTATAATACAGTAATGGGTATATGTGAAGATGCCGGTTTTACACCAAAAGTTTCACATAAGTCGGTTCATGCCCTTACTATTTTTAAGTTGGTAGAGAATAGATTGGGGATATCAATTGTTCCTACTGCTTTGCAGTATGGTTTTAAAATGAACGTAAAATTTATTGAGTTAAAAAAAATCAAACAAAAGGCGATACTTTCAGTGGCATGGAAAGATGATAATCGAAATCCAGTATTGCGCCAATGCTTAAATTTGTTATTAAATTAAAAGAGCTATGATTTTTGAACTTGTCAAAAAAAGAAGAAGTGTTTTTCCTGTTCAGTATAACAACGAACCAATTGCCAAAAAAACTATAGAAAAATTGCTTGAAGCGGCGAATTGGGCACCTAATCATAAGAAAACAGAGCCATGGCGCTTTAAGATTATGATGGGGGATTCCAAAGAAAAACTAGGACTGTTTTTGGCAAAAAAATACCGAGAGACTGATGCGAAACCCAAGCAGATAAAAATTAAGAAACTTATCGAAAACCCTAAGAAAGCCGCGGCTATTATTGCTATTTGTATGCAACGAGATCTAAATGAAAGCTTGCCGGAATGGGAGGAAGTTGCTGCAACTGCAATGGCAGTACAAAATATGTGGTTGGCTGCAACAGAATTGGGTATTGGTAGTTATTGGAGTTCACCCGGACTCATAAAATACATGGACGAGTTTTTTGATTTAAATGGAGGGGAAAGATGCTTAGGTTTCTTCTATTTAGGATATTTTGATGAAGAATGGAATGAAGGTATACGACAATCAATAGCTGAGAAGACAGTCTGGCTCGATTAACTAAATGTAAATAATTCAGGACCGTATTCTATTGCTTTCCAAATAAAAATACCAAGGTAGATTATGGCGATTACAAACTTCATAAAAGTCCCGGTCAAAAACCCCAAAAAGGAACCAAACGCAGCTTTTAATGCGGTTTTTTGATCTGCTTTGTTAGATAATTCACCAACTAAAGCACCGATAAAAGGCCAAATAATGATTCCAAAAGGACCTAAAACCGGAAAAAATATAGCGACTAATAACCCTATAATTGTACCAAACATTCCTGCTTTACTACCGCCAAACTTTTTAGTACCGACAGCAGGGATTATATAATCTAAAATAAAAACAACGATTGCTATAACAAGAGTTATACCTAGTAACCACCAATCATCTGGTATGGCTTTGGTCAAATAAAGTAAAAGGAGCCCTACCCAACTAATAGGTGGGCCAGGGAGTACTGGTAAAAAACTCCCTAAAATACCAACGAGCATTAGAAGGAACCCAATAACAAGTAGAACAATATCCATAGTACGATTTCTGTCTATTAGACAAATTTACATCGGTTTTGTTACAAAGAATTAAAAGCTACACTTCATTTTAAGAAGGAGTTTTGATAATGACAAAACCATATTTTTAAAAATATCGTAGGTAAGATACAGCTAAAAACAACTATTGTCTTGTCATGAAAAAACTTTTAAAGCTCGCACTTATACTGCTAACTTTTTCTATCAATGCCCAAAAAATTACAGGAACGATATTAGATGAGAAAGGTTTGCCCTTAGAGGATGTTGGAATTTTTAACCAAACAAGTGGGCAGCATACCCATTCAAACGGTTACGGATACTTTAGCTTAGAAAAAACAGCTTTGAATGATTCAGTGTCCTTTTCAAGACTGGGGTACGGTACTAAACTTTTACAGGTAAAAGAAAAAGATATACAAAATCCCCTTACCATAATGCTTAAACAAGCTGCTATTTCTTTAGACCAAGTAGTTTTAGTTTCTAAAATAGATGTATTGAGCTATTTAGTGGATATTGATGTTAAAACAAACCCAGTAAAATCATCGCAAGAAGTTCTTAGAAAAGTACCTGGACTCATTATTGGTCAACATGCAGGTGGAGGTAAGGCAGAACAAATTTTCTTGCGTGGATTTGATGTAGACCATGGTACTGATGTAGCCTTGAGTGTTGATGGCTTACCTGTGAACATGGTTTCACACGCACATGGACAAGGTTATGCAGATCTACATTTTGTAATTCCAGAAACTATTGAGAACATCAATTTTGGTAAAGGTCCTTATTATGCAAATCAAGGGAATTTTAATACGGCTGGTTATGTGGATTTAGGGTTGCGTAAGAGTTTGGACGAAAATAAGATTTCCGTAGAGTTGGGCCAATTTAACACCCAGCGTTTAGTAAGTATGTTTAGTGTATCGGACAAAGTTAACAGTAATGCATATTTGGCTACAGAACTTTATCTGACTGATGGACCGGTTGAATCTTCTCAGAACTTTAACCGGGTAAATATTATGGGAAGATATCGGTATTATTTGGCAGACGGTCAAGAACTATTATTGACGGCGTCCCACTTTCAGAGCAAATGGGATGCTTCTGGGCAGATACCCCAACGAGCAGTGGATCAAGGATTAATAAGTCGTTTTGGAGCTATCGATGATACAGAAGGTGGGGAAACCAGTAGAACTAATTTTTTGATAAACCATAGCACTGCTTTAAGTGATAACCAAACGTTGCAATCAAAAGCTTTTATATCTTCCTATGATTTTGAGCTGTATTCCAATTTTACTTTTTTCTTGGAAGACCCTGTAAACGGAGACCAAATTCGTCAGCAGGAACAAAGAGTTCTTATTGGCGGAGAAACTGTGTTCAAAGATTTAGGTGCAAGTATGGGGAAAAAGGACTTTGAATATAGTTTGGGTGTTGGTTTTAGGTATGATAATGTTGATGACAATGAGCTTTCCAGTACTTTAAACAGAGATATTACCTTAAATCAAAAGTCTTTTGGGAATGTAGATGAAGTAAATACCTATGCTTTTACTGCTGCCGAATTTAAATTTGGTGATTTTACGTTTAATCCCGCTTTGCGTGTCGATTATTTTAAGTTCGGTTATGTAAATGGGTTGACTGATTTTTACGATAATAAAAATGAATCAAAGCTGGCTTTTAGCCCTAAAAAAAACACTATATTTTCTCCAAATATCAACACTCAGTTTTTTTTAAAAACTGGTATAGGTTTTCACTCTAATGATGCTAGGGTGGTGGTAGCCAATAATGGTGAAGATATTCTTCCTGTTGCCTATGGTTTAGATTTTGGAGGTATTTTTAAACCTATGGAAAAATTAGTGTTGAACACTACATTCTGGGGACTTTGGCTGGATCAAGAATTTGTATATGTAGGTGACGCAGGTATAGTTGAGCCTAGTGGCGAGACAAGAAGGTTGGGGATAGAACTTGGTGCACGTTACCAAGTGAGTAATGGGTTGTACCTATACTCAGATGCCAATTATACCTATGGAAGAAGCACAGAAGCTCCAAAGGGTGAAGATTATATACCCTTAGCACCAGATTTTACGGCTGTTGGAGGATTTAGCATAGAAACTAAGAAAGGATTTTCCGGTGGGTTCAACTACAGGTATATAGATGACCGCCCAGCTAATGAGGATAATACTATCGTTGCGGACGGATATTTTGTAACAGATATGAATATCAACTACAGTTATAAAAACTGGACTTTTTCACTTATCGTGGAAAACCTCTTTGATACGGAGTGGAACGAAACACAGTTTGCTACAGAAAGCCGTCTTTTTGACGAAATGGAACCTGTAGAAGAGATTCATTTTACCCCAGGAACTCCTTTTTATCTAAGAGGAAAAGTTTCAGTTAAGTTTTGATAGCTTTTATAATTCTCCATCAGGGAACTATTTTTTAACTAAAATATTAGTTTAAACTAAATATTTAGTTATATTTGTTTTATTGTTAAACTAAAAACTTAGTTAAAAAAATAAGTCACACTGAGCTTATCAAAGCGTATAAATCATAATTTGATATGAAACAACTCACAAAGGCAGAAGAAGAGGTAATGCAATTATTGTGGCAGTTAGAGAAAGCCAACGTTGCTGCCTTAATTAAAGAATTGCCAGAACCAAAACCGGCCTACAATACGGTATCTACGATTATACGTATTCTTGAGGATAAAGGTTTTGTAAACCACGAAAAGGTTGGTAAAGGGCATTTTTACTATCCGCTAGTTAAAAAATCAGAATACAGTAATCAATCCATAAACAAATTAGTGGATGGTTATTTTCAAGGGTCTTTTAAGAGTATGGTTTCTTTTTTTATGAAAAAGAACGATATCAGCCTTTCGGAGTTGGAGAGTATTATGAGTCAAATTAAAGAAGAGGAAGAATGATACAATATATCTTAGAAATTATAGCTTTTCAACTGCTCTTTTTAGTAGTGTATGACCTTTTTCTAAAACAGGAAACCTTTTTTCAATGGAACCGTTTTTACCTAATAGGCACTTTTGTACTGTCTTTAGTGTTGCCATGGATTAAGATTGAAGCTTTTAAAACAATGGTTACCCAAGAATTTGTAGGCTATCCCGTGTTATTTTGGCAATTGGATGGCATTGCAGTAACACTAGCGGTGAAAGAAACCAATTGGCTGGCATCACTGTCAACAGAATACATAGTTTTTGGAATAGGTACAATGTTGGCTACACTTTTATTGCTGTATAAATTACTTCAGATTTATTGGCTAAAAGAAAAAGGAAGTATTAGATATTATAATGGTTTTACTAAAGTAGTGGTTAAAAAGAGTGAGTTGGTCTTCTCTTTTTTTAAACACATTTTTTTAGGGGAGTTTATCAAAAAAGAAAATGAAGCGAATATTATTGCTCATGAATTGGTGCATATAAAACAATGGCACACCCTAGATTTACTCTTTTTTGAGGTGATGCGTATTCTATTTTGGTTTAATCCTCTAGTTTATGTTTATCAAAACAGAGTATCCGAACTACACGAATTTATAGCAGATAGTATAGTGGCAAAAGATAATAAAAAGGAGCAATACCAAACACTTTTAGCAGAAGTTTTCCAGACCCAGAACATCAGTTTTGTAAATCAATTTTGTAAATCATCATTAATCAAAAAACGAATTATCATGTTAAGTAAAGAAGAATCTAAAAAAGTTTATCAGTTTAAGTATTTGTTGTTAGTGCCTTTGTTAATAGGAATGTTGGTGTATACATCTTGTGAAGTAAAAAATGAAACAAAAGATGAAATAAATAATATTGAATTGGTCAATAGTATTGATGAGGAACCCATCCCTTTTGCAATTGTACAAGAAGCTCCAATCTTTCCCGGCTGCGAATCTGCTTCTGATAAAAAAGCATGCTTTAAAGAAAGTATAGAAAACCATATTAGAAAACATTTTAATTTTCCGAAAGAAGCACAAGAATTGGGAATCCAAGGTCGTGTAAGTATATTATTTACTGTTTCAAGTAATGGTACTATAAAAAATATTAGAAAGAGAGGACCGCATGAGTTTTTAGAAAATGAAGCAGTACGTATTATTGAAAGACTACCTCAAATGCAACCTGGAAGGCAAGACGGGAAAGCAGTAGATGTACCTTTTGCTATTCCAATAACTTTTAAGCTCAACTAATTTGAATAAATACATTTATTTATTATTTACAATAATGATTTTTAAAGCCGAAGCGCAGTCCCTGCCAGAAAGTAGGGCTGGTTCGACTCCCTCAATTGCCGACAGTTTGTATCTTTTAGGAAATTATACCGCTGCCATTAATTCCTATGCAGAGATACGTGGTGAGAGTTCCAATCTCCAAATTGCCAGAGCTTATACTGCCATTGGTGATAAAGAAAAAGCGATCCTACAATACCAAAATATACTCTTAAAAGACAATGAAAATGTTTTAGCAAAGTTTGAATTGGGTAAACTCTATGACAAAACCAAAAAATATGAAGAAGCAATAAACTTATTTCAGCAACTAACTACACCCAATATTAAAAACCCAGAATTTTATTATTACTTAGGTAAAGTATCGCAATCAAATTTAGATTATGATACAGGCAATGAGGCATTAAAAAAAGCTATCCAATTAGATAGTACCCACCTTAGAGGTATCTATTTATTAGGTAAGTATTATGTAGGAGTAGAAGAGCCAGCAAATGCATTAGAAATTATAGATTTAGGTCTAAAAACTGCTCCAAATGATGTCGCTCTATTGAATTTAAAAATGCTAAAAACACATACAGAAAGTTAGAAGAAATACAGAACCAAGAAGCAGATGCCTACAAGGGCTTGGCTCAAGTGTATCTTTTGGAAAAAAAGTTGGATAGTGCTGAAACCTATTTTTTAAAATCGATTGAAGAAAGACGATATATTTTTGATAATGAATACCAAAATTTAGGTAGGATTGCTAGACTAAAGGGCGAGCTTAAAAAATCGTTGGAGTATTATACCAAAGCTTGGGAAGAAAGTAAAACCAATCAGTTGAATTATTGGCAAATTTGTGTATTGGCAGATGAGTATTATAAAGACCCTAAAATCAAACTTAGGCATTACGAAAAATTTTTAACGGCGTTTGATAATGTATATCTTTTCTTGAAAGAGAGAGCTCAAAAACGAGTTAAAGAACTGAAAGAGGAAATCCACTTTAACTCCGAATGAATTAGCTAAAAAATCGTAGTTTTAGCCAAATTCTAAGGCCTCTCATGCGTAAGTTTTGGTACTTATATCTTCTTTGGTTTTTAACTTCTTGTAACTATTTTCAGTCACAAGAAAAACAGACCAATCAATTGATTAACGACAAATTGTTAGCAATTGATTGGAACGATGTTGATACCTATCCACTTTTTGAGAATTGCGATGAAAGCGTAACAAAACAAGCACAGAAAGAATGTTTTCAAGAAACGATGCTGAATTACTTTTATTCTGCTTTTGGAGATATGGAATTTGAAGTTGAAAAAGATATTAACGACACTCTTTATATTGATTTTTTAATTGATGAACATGGTTTTATGACAGTGTTAGAAATTCAGGAAAAAGACAATCTTAAAAAAGTAGTGCCAGAATTAACGCAAGAACTATCCCAGAGACTAAATAATTTAACAACGGTAGCACCGGCATTAAAGAGGGGCACGCCAGTTAGTATTAAGTTTAGATTACCAATTGTACTAAATACGACAGACTAACTTGACCAACGAAAAAATCATATTAGGTATAGACCCAGGAACAACCATTATGGGTTTTGGCATCATTAAAGTGGTAAATAAGAAGATGGAATTTATGCAGATGAACGAGCTCCTTCTTAAAAAGTATGATGACCCCTATACCAAGCTTAAGCTCATTTTTGAGCGTACTATTGAGTTAATAGACACCTATCACCCGGATGAAATTGCGATAGAGGCACCTTTTTTTGGTAAAAATGTACAATCCATGCTAAAGTTGGGTCGTGCTCAAGGGGTAGCTATGGCCGCGGGTTTATCACGACAAATACCTATCACCGAGTATCTTCCCAAAAAGATAAAAATGGCAATTACGGGCAATGGGAATGCCAGTAAGGAGCAAGTTGCCAAAATGTTACAGGGGATGTTGGGTTTAAAAACACTACCTAAGAATTTGGATAGCACAGATGGCTTGGCAGCTGCCGTTTGTCATTTTTATAATGAAGGGCGTATTAAGGTTGGTAAGTCGTACACAGGTTGGACTGCATACATTAAGGATAATCCTAAGAAAGTTAGATGAGTACTCAATTAACAATTAGCAGTTAACAATGAAGAAAAACCCTCTTGCTGATAAGTCTTATGATTTTGTTTTAAAGATTGTTAGACTGTATAAAGATTTAGCTTCAAAGAAAAAAGAATATGTTTTGTCAAAACAGTTGCTTCGCTCAGGTACTTCTATTGGGGCCAATATTGCAGAAGCTAATGGAGCTATTTCAAAAGCTGATTTCTCTTCTAAGATTTTTATTGCATATAAAGAAAGTCTGGAAACTAAGTATTGGTTATCATTACTGAAAGATTCAGAATATTTACAAGAAGAGAAAGCGAATATATTGATTAGAGACGCAGATGAATTACCGAAGATTATGTTTTCAATTTTGAAAACTACCAGAATATCAAAGTAATTGATTATTGCTAACTGTTAATTGAATATTGTTATGACCGGTATTTATATTCACATCCCTTTTTGCAAGCAAGCTTGTCATTATTGCGATTTTCACTTTTCTACTCAAATGGGTAAAAAAGAAGCTATGGTAAGAGCCCTTTCAAAAGAAATTGCACTTCGAAAAAATGAATTTAAAAATGAGGTAGTAGAAACAATTTATTTTGGAGGTGGCACACCTTCTGTATTGAATGTTTCTGAGATTGAATTACTCATAGATTCAGTTTATAAAGCCTACAAGGTTAGTAGTAAGCCTGAAATAACTTTAGAAGCAAACCCAGATGATCTATCTAAATCTAAAATAGAAGAATTTTCCAATAGTCCAATTAATAGATTAAGCATTGGCATACAGTCTTTTTTTGAAGAAGACTTAAAATTAATGAATAGGGCACACAATGCAAGCGAAGCTCAACGATGCATACAACAGGCAAAAAAACACTTTAAAAATATCTCTATTGATTTAATTTACGGAATGCCTGGTATGACAAACGAGCGTTGGAAGCAAAATATTGACAAAGCAATTTCATTCCAGATCCCCCATATTTCCAGTTATGCTTTAACTGTAGAACCAAAAACAGCATTGGCCAATTTTGTAAAAAAGGGATTAGTAAAACCAGTTGAAGATGAGGTTGCCCAAGCCCATTTTACTGTTTTGAATGATACATTAACCAATGCTGGCTATAATTGCTATGAGATTTCGAACTTTGCAAAGCCTAACTATTTTTCTAAGAATAATTCTGCATACTGGAAGCAAAAAAAGTATATCGGTATTGGACCTTCTGCACATTCTTTTGATGGTATAAGAAGAGGTTGGAATATTAATAATAATCCAAAATATCTGAAAGCGATTGAGAATAGTGAGCTTCCTATGGAGGTAGAAGTCTTATCAAAAACAGATAAATACAACGAATATATTATGACTGGCCTAAGAACAATTTGGGGCGTTTCTTTATCTAAAATCGATACAGAGTACGGTAATAAATACAAAGATTATCTTTTGCAACAGGCAGCTAAATATATCGAACAGCACTTATTGTATTTAGATAACGATACTTTACTAGCAACAAAAAAAGGCAAGTTTTTGGCAGATGGAATCGCTTCTGATTTATTTATGCTGAATTTAAAGTAGTAAATTGTCATTCCTGTATTTTTTACTCAGTTATGTGACACTAAGCTTGTCGAAGTGCCATAGATGTTATTAAGGGTTGGAATCTTAACTATAATACATTCCTATTTATATTTGGAATGACAAAATAAATTAATTTTGATTGCTACTATAAAATACAAGTCAGTTAGTTATAAAATAGATTTAACCAATCCTTTGGATATTTCTATTTCGTTAAGAGGAGATGCATCTGATGTTAATGCATGGTATCTGGACGCACCTAAAATTCAACCACATCAAGAAGATGGTTTTGTAGGTAAAGTATCAGAAGGAGCATGTGTAAATTTCAATAATATCTGGTTTAATCCGCATTCACATATAACACACACAGAATGTGTGGGTCATATTACCGAAGAATTTTATTCTGTAAATCAGAATTTAAATCAGTTCTTTTTTCTAGCAGAATTAATCACCGTAGCTCCCGAAAAGCATAAGGAAGATTTTGTGATTTCCAAAAAACAGTTGCAATATGCATTGGGTAATAAAAAAAGAGAAGCACTAATTATTAGAACACTCCCTAATTTAGCGAATAAAAAAAGTACGCAATACTCGCATACTAATCCATCTTATTTGGTCGAAGAGGCCACAGTTTATTTAAGAGATAAAGGAATAGATCATTTGCTAATAGACCTTCCATCTGTAGATAAAGAAAAGGATGACGGGGTTTTAGCTTCACATAATGCTTTTTGGGATACACAAGGCAATATTAGAACTGGAGCAACAATTACTGAGTTTATCTTTGTAGAAAACACAATTGAGGATGGAAAATATTTTTTAAACCTTCAAGTAGCTCCATTTGAGAATGATGCCAGTCCAAGCCGCCCCATATTGTATAAAATACTCTAGAATTTAATTATGACTCCAATTATCTGGGTCATCATTATCATTTGGTGAAAGGCCTAGAATATCACCTTTGGTATTAACCCCCAAACCAACTACAGAGCGATTTACATAGTTAAAATAGCTTACTACTTGGTTTATTTCCAATATTTCCCCATCGGAAAAGCCTGCTTTTCTAAGTGCTTCTATATGTTCTTGGGTGGTCTTATGAGCCTCTAGAGTTAGTCTTTTAGTATAATAAGCTCCAACAAGCCATTTAGAATCTAAAAAATCTTCTAAGGCATCGTTTAATACTGCGTTTTTATATTTTTTGGCCTCAGTATCGCTACCCAATAATCTAGAAAAGCCTGCAAAATGATGTTCGAAACAGTAATCACATTTATTTAAATAACTGGTATAAACTCCTAGTGCTTCCAAATACCATTTTGGTAGTGAATTTCCCGAATGATGCAAGACACTTTTATAAAGACTCATATGTGCCGTTAAGGTGTGCGGTCTAAGACTATGTATAGTAAGCACATTATCTATAGTATCCTTAGGTCCTTTTATGCGATTATATATTTTTTTTAATTGCCCAGTTGCTTTGCTATACGGAATGGTGTGTATCCAACTCATATTTTTTCATTAGATTGTGAATCAATGTAAAAGTAACATGTATAATATTTAGTAATGAGGATTTTAATCAAATTAGAAGAGTTTATGCTTCTACTTTTATCTTTTTATGTTAATGGATTTACCTTGGTGGTGGTTTTTTGCCTTACTGTTAACCCCGGATATTGGAATGTTAGGATATTTAGCTGGAAACAAAATAGGTGCTTATTCTTATAATTTGTTTCATCATAGAGGATTAGCTGTTGCCCTTTATTTGATTGGAAGGAGCTATTTGAATTTACCAGCATTAGAACTAGTTGGAATTATTATTTTTTCACATGCGGCTATGGATAGATTTTTTGGTTACGGTTTAAAGTATGATAAAGGTTTTAAATTTACCCATTTGGGTGAAATAGGAAAAAACAATGGATAGTATTGTTGAAGCTTTATTAGGATTGGTTCTCGGAGCAATTTTGATGTATTGGTTATATTCTATGTTTACTAAGAAGAAACGTAGAGAGTTAACGGAGCACCAATCTACGGTTATACTAGATAGAATTAAAAGTGTTTGCAAATTGGTTTCGGTGGAAGGTGATTTTGCGGAAATATACCGTTATGAGAATATCAAAGACGGTTTTATGAGTATTCTCAGTAGCAAAAAGAAGGCACTTGTAGTGATAAATGCAAAAGCTCAAATAGGATACGACCTTAAAAAATTACGAATGACTGCTGATAATGACCGTAAAAAAATAGTTCTCGAAGAATTCCCTGAACCCGAGATTTTATCTATTGAGCCAGATATTCAGTTTTATGATGTAAAGAATGGACTTTTTAATTCCTTTTCACCGGATGATTTAACTAAGCTAAACCAAAATGCAAAAGAACATATTCGTGAGAAAATTCCAGAAAGCGGATTGATTAATACCGCAAGGAAAGAAGCTTTACAGGCCGTGCTTTTAATTGAAAAAATAGTAGAAACCATAGGTTGGAAATTGGATTATTCAGCTTTAGAAATAGATGCTAAAGAACAAACATTTTTAGAAAAATAAGAAATGAAAAAAACAGTACATATTCTTTTATTGGCAATAATTCTAATTACTTCTTGTAATCAAAATAATACTATGAAGAATTTTGACCCAGCATTTGCACATACCGTTTATTTTTGGTTGGAGAATCCGGATAGTCAGGAAGACCGCGAAGCTTTTGAAACATCGCTTCAAAAATTCTTGGATAACTCTGCCTATGCAAAGACTAAATTTATAGGAAAACCACCAAAAGCTAGTAGGGATGTAGTAGATGGTTCTTTCACGTATTCACTAATTGTAACTTTTGAATCTGAAGAAGCCCAGCAAAATTATCAAGATGAGGCTCCTCATAAATTGTTTATAGAGGAATCTAGTAAGCTTTGGACAAAAGTGATAGTTTATGACTCTAAAAGTATTTAATGCGTAATGATAACTTTTAGGGAAGCAAAACTCTCCGATGTTTCGGTCATTGCTAAATTACATGCGAAAAACTGGCAAGAAAACTATAGAGGTGTTTTTAGTGACACTTATTTAGATACAGAAGTAATCTCGGATAGATTAGCAGTTTGGAAAAGGCGTCTTACAAAACCACCGAATAATCAGCATATCATATTGGCGGAAGAAGGTGAGGAGCTTTTAGGATTTTCATGTGCCTATTTTAATGAACATGCCACCTATGGAACTTATTTAGATAATCTTCATGTAAGTTCAAAAGCTAAAGGAAAAGGCATAGGTTCTAAATTGATGTTGCAATTGTCTGAGGCTATCATTAGCCGTAACTTCCATGGGTTGTACTTATGGGTTATAGATAACAATGCATCTGCAATACATTTTTACAACAACTTAGGGGGCATGCTTTTAGATAAAGAAGAGGCTAACGATATTGGGGATGTCATTTTTATTAAAATGCGTTATGTCTGGAGTAATCTAGGAGTATTACAATCGCGAATTAACCAAAAACTAAAAAGACATGAACGTTGAAGAATTCAGGATTTATTGCCTTTCAAAAAAAGGAGTAACCGAAGAATTTCCTTTTGATGAACATACCTTGGTTTTTAAGGTTATGGGTAAAATGTTTGCTTTGGTACCATTAGAAAGATTACCATCCCAAGCAAACTTAAAGTGCGACCCAGAGAAGGCAATTGAATTGAGAGAAGCATATGATGGTGTTGTTATTCCAGGATATCACATGAGCAAAAAACACTGGAATACTATCTATCTGGACAATTTACCTTCAAAATTTGTTGTGGACCAAATAGAACATTCTTATGAACTTGTGGTACAAGGTTTAACCAAGAAGCTAAAGGAGGAATTAAAAAGTCTCTAATGTATATATACTACAAACCTTTTACCTGAGTATTGTGAAAAGAGTTAGCCTGTAATCGAATTAATTCTTCTGCTTTTTCCTTTTTGTAACGATATAGTTCTTCTTCGGATTTAATATCCTCATAAATTTCTTGGTTCATTGTCGCATCTGTAGACATCAATAATTTACGTTGTGCTACTTTTTGAGTCACCCATGTGGCCACAACACTTTCTTGTTCTTCAAATTTGTAATCGTATTCGCCTTTTGGAGCTAAAAGTTTAGCAATAATTGGAGCTGTTTCAATAGCAAGGAATAATAGGAATATAAAGAAAGAAGGCAACCATGGTAATTTATTTAAAGCATTAATACGTGCCATAAGACCGTCAAAACCATCTATTACTGGTTGAGAAGTAGTGACTGCTGCATCGTAATCTGAATTAAGTGTGGCTATTTGATTTTCAATAACGGCTATCTTTTCACCATTGGTCTGTTTTAACTGCTGGAGTTCTACCAAGTAAGCATCATGTTTCTCTCGTTTTTCTGCATAGACAGGACCTTTGCCTAATAATTTTGTTCCAGCAGTACCCTCTGCTTCTGCAATGTAAGTGTCGTAAAGTGCATTGGTTTCTGCCTCTTTTTGAGCTACTTCATTTTTTAAGTTGGTAATATCCTGATTTAAACTTTCGATAGTTGGTGTATACTGCAATGCCAACTGCTCTTTATTCTCAAGGGTCATTGCGTTTTTTTCTTCGAGTAAAACTTGGTTGATTTCCTTTTCAAAAATTTTCATTTCCAAAGGTTTAGAGATGACTATAGCAATAATAATAGCGAGGATAATCCTTGGAGCAGCTTGGAGCAGTTCACTTTTAAAACTATCCCTTTTTTTAATGGTGGAAACTATATATCTGTCTAAATTAAAGATGAGCAAACCCCATATAAGGCCAAAGAAAATAGAGGTGTAAATATTATCGAAAACAGTATAAAGCGCATAACCACTGGCTATAAAGGCCATTACTGCAGTAAAAAAAACAGTGGCTCCTATACCTGCGTATTTGTTGCGTTCGCCGTTGGAACAAGTTTCAAGAATATCTGTGTCAGCTCCAGAACAGAAGATAAAGAATCGTTGTAACATGATAGTGTTCGTTTTGGTTTGATAGATTATTAGAACGCAAGGATTATGGTTTTGTTACACAAAAAACCTTCTAAATGAAGGCTTTAACAGTGATTTATGATTTTGATGTAGAATTACTTGTTTGTATAAATTCTAACTTCAGATCTTTTTGAAGTGTATGGTGAAGTTTCTACAGAAGCATATTTTTTAGATGCTAAAATAGATAGTCCTGTGTCAGCAGTAACTAATACATTATCGTAATAGAACAAAGCATTTTTATTGGCTAGTTCTTTGGTATAGGATAGCAGATTATGTGATTTGGCTATACTAGTTGGCTTTTTGTATTTCGACTTTTCAGGAAAGGCAAGTTCTATCTTTTTAACTTTATTTTCTGTGCTTATATAATGCGACGTATTGGAATTTTTAACGAATGTATTTTTAACTAGGGGATTATCAAAGTTGGTATAAGATTTTTGGTTTACTAGCACTCCGTTAATTGTGTTTGATTTTTTTATTGTGTCATTGTTTAAAGGTAGTTTTCTCTCCCTAATCCTACCTGTTTTTACAGGTTGTTTTGTAATTCTTACCTGTGGCTTTTTTGAGCTACTTTTTGAGGTTGAAATGTTTAAGTTGTTACTATTCTTAAAAAGTTCAATGGCTTTGTCCGAAGAGATTTCCTCTCCTTCAAAAAAGAAAACAGCACCTTCTTTGGCCATTGCAATTATATGGTCTAATGGCTCAATCGGCTCCGGCGGTAGTGGTGGAGTCGGAATGCTGCTTACTTTATCATTACCAACTTTAGGGTTCGGTGGTTTTGGAATTGTACTGGCTCCTCCTTTTAACGCTTTGATACTATTTGTTGGTGATGGAGTATTTAGATAATTTGGTACTGAAGGCGGCTCAGGAAAATCTGGAAAAGGTTCAGCGTCTTCCTTTTGCTTATCGGACATTATGCTATAGATATATTTTAACTGCTCAACATCCTGTATTGAAATCCGCATATTGTCGAGTGGCATTTCATTGTACTTTTTTGCCAAAACATTGTATGTTTTCATTTGTGTTCGGGAAGCCCCTTTTTGAGATAGTTTTTCCTTGTAGCTGTGAGGAAAAATTTTCATTCCCTCATTGGATTTAGAAAAATGAGTTTTCTTAAATTCTTTTTCAACTTTTTCTAAAAAAGCTAGAGGTGTGCTACTAAAATTAGCTTGAGTAGGAATAGAAGTATAATCCGTTTCTTCCCAATTCTTGGTCAACTCATCAACTTCTTTAGTGAAGGAACGTAACGGTACTTTTTTTCCATTCAAGTAAATCGTACTTTGGTCTATCAGTAAGATAAATTCTCTTTTCTCATTTTTTTTAGGTAAGCATTCTGGAAATTGCTGTGCATTTTCTCTTTGAGCGGAAGTCATCTTTTTGTAAATGATTTCCAAAGCTTTTAAGTCTTTTAAAGGGATAATTCTTTTTTCAATAGGAATAGCATTGTATTTCTCTGCTAACACATTATATCTTGCTAGTTCTTTGTGGCTAGCTTCTTTTTTATTGAAGGTATTTTCAAATCCTCTTTTTGTGTATAAACTAACCTGATATTCCTGAGGAAATCTTTTGCTTCTAGCATTATTGTACACAAAACTCTCTGAATGATAAACAAAGTCAGAAACAGTATAGTCATTTAAGAGTTTGTTATCTATCACTTTGCCATCGACCCATATAGCAAACTTTTGCTTATCCTTATATGCTTCTAATTTAGAATTGTCCAGCGTTGTGATTTCAGGGACTTTGTTGAAGAACGGGAATTCAGGATATTTTTTTACAGATTTTTTTTGAACCTTGGTCATAATGCCATAGATAGCGATAGCACGTTGGTATTTGTCATATTTAATGTTATTGGTTTCCTGATACTCCTCGATAAATGATTTGTATTCGAACATCATTTTTTCTGTTGCCCCTTCGGGATAATTTATCTGTAGTGGATTAATTTTCCCTAGTTCTTCTTTAAGGTTTACTTTTTCCACAACTTTAGTCTCAGTCTCACTAAACCCATATAACATTGCTGCTAACAATGGCAGGATTAATAGAGTTCTTAATAGAATTGCTTTTTTTGACGTTTGTGTTTTCATGACTTTAAATCGTTTTTTGATTGATGAATAATTAATGGCATTTGCCATTTTAACTGACTGATATTTCTCTAAGCTATCCTGTGATAAGTAAGATAATAGTGTATTTTGATAGTTACTGGGAGAAATAGTTTTCTTTATAACAGCACTATCTGCTAAAAATTCATGATTTAGTTTAATACATTTTTTAAAGAAGTAGAGTAGTGGGTTAAACCATAAAATTACCTGTAATAATTCTATGAAAACCACATCTAAACTGTGCCGTTGTTTGGCATGGACTTCTTCATGCAGTAGTACTTCTTTTGGAATAGTATTAGTTTCAAATTTTTCTTTGTTTAAAAAAATATATTTGAAAAATGTATGTGGGGGAAGCTGCTCTAACAGCAACACTCTAATGTTAAACCCCTGCTTTACTTTTGTATTTCTTCGAATTCTATTCAAGATTTGAAAAAGGTTCTTTAAAAAGCGAATTCCAAAAATTACAAAACCTATACTGTAAATGGACCAAGCGATTAAAGACCAATTTATAACGTCTATATCCCTTGCTGGAGTTTCGGTGACAGTTAGAGTTGAAGTTTGTATAAACGTGTTAGTATTGCTGTTAGTGGTTAGTACAGGTTCTACATACTCGATAAATACCAAATTTGGAATTACAAAAGAAGCAACCAATGCCAACATTAGATAGAATCTTTTGAATATATGCATGTTTTCTTTCTCCAGAAGAAGTTTATAAAAGAGTAAAAATATGGCCATGCAAGCCGCAGATTTTAAGAGATAAATGAGCATGCTATTTTCTTTTAATTTCTTGGTCTATCAATTTTTTTAAAGCTTCCAATTCCTCCTTGCTCAAGTCTGTTGATTGCGTAAAGAACGACGCAAATTGACTTGGACTATCATTAAAAAAGTTTTTAATGAGTCCGTTTACATGTTTGGAAAAATAATCTTTCTTTTTAACCAAAGGATAGTATTCTCTAGAACGCCCAAAACTTTTGTATGCGACAAAACCTTTGTCAGACATACGTTTTAATAATGTCGCCACTGTTGTTGTGGCTGGTTTTGGTTCTTCATATGCTTCTAGTAAATCTTTCATAAAAGCCTTTTTATGCTTCCATAAAATATTCATAAGTTCTTCCTCGGTTTTTGACAATTGCATTCTCTACAAGATTAGAATTAACTCTACAAACATAGAGTAAAAATTTTAATTCTACAAGTGTAGAGTGAGTGTTTTTCCAAATGGGTTAAGTTTGCACCCATAAAATAAGTCTATATGGGATTGTTAGAAGACCTAATAAATAGGAGTGGTAGTGGCTGTGAGTTATGCGGAACCACGGCTAATTTATCAATTTACGAGGTGCCACCTGTATCTACTGGTGGCGTAGATGGTAGTCTCTTGGCTTGTGATACTTGCAAAAATCAAATCGAAGACCCCGAAGCTATGGATGCCAATCATTGGCGCTGCTTAAACGATAGTATGTGGAGTGAGCACAATCCAGTAAAAGTTGTTGCTTGGCGAATGTTGTCACGTCTTAAAGCGGAAGGTTGGTCTCAAGATTTATTGGATATGATGTATCTAGAAGATGAGACTTTAACTTGGGCAAAAGCAACCGGGGAAGGGCTGTTGGAAAGTGAGAAAGTAATCCATAGAGATGTAAATGGTGTTATTTTAGAAAATGGCGATAATGTCGTTTTGATTAAAGACCTTAAAGTTAAAGGTTCTAGTTTGGTTGCAAAACAAGGAACTGCTGTACGTCGTATTTCATTAGATAGAGAAAATGCAGAATATATTGAGGGTAAAGTCGGTGCGCAACAAATTGTGATTATTACGAAGTATGTAAAGAAAACCTGAAACAACTTTAAGCTCCAATAAAAAAACTCAAATTCTAAAAGAAAGTATTAGAATTTGGGATTAGATTTTTTTTGAAGTTTATGAACTCATCTCAGTAAAATATTTATAGAAATAAGGAATAGTTTCAATGCCTTTTAAATAATTCCAAACTCCAAAATGCTCGTTTGGAGAGTGAATAGCATCACTATCTAAACCAAAACCCATTAAGATAGACTTGCTATCCAGTACTTGCTCAAAAAGTGGGACAATAGGAATACTGCCTCCGCCACGTTGAGGAATTGGTGTTCTTCCAAAAGTAGTTTCATAGGCTTTTGCTGCAGCTCTATAGCCAGTACTGTCTATATCTGTAACATAAGGTAAGCCTCCATGATGTGGAGTTACTTTTACTTTAATGTCCTTTGGAGCTATAGCCTCAAAATGTTTAGTAAACAACTCAGTTATTTCGTCTGGGTCTTGGTGTGGAACTAATCGCATAGAGATTTTAGCATAGGCTTTACTCGCAATAACTGTTTTTGCTCCTTCACCAGTATATCCGCCCCAAATTCCATTAACATCAAGTGTTGGACGAATAGAGAATCGCTCTGTCGTAGTATAGCCAGTTTCACCTCTAACATCATTAATATCTAAAGCTTTCTTATAATCTTCTAAATTAAAAGGAGCTTTTGCCATTTCTGCTCGTTCCTCAGCTGAAACTTCTACGACTTTATCATAGAAATTTTTAATTGTGATATGATTATTTTCATCATGTAATGAAGCGATCATTTTACTTAAAACATTGATAGGATTGGGAACGGCACCTCCGTAGATTCCTGAATGTAGGTCTCGATTAGGACCTGTTACTTCAACTTCTACATAACTTAAGCCACGAAGTCCAGTTGCTATAGATGGGACATCATTGGCAATCATGCCAGTGTCAGAAATAAGAATAATATCATTGGAAAGACGCTCTTTGTTATCTTTTAAGAAATCTGCAAGGCTATCGCTTCCTACTTCTTCCTCACCTTCAATCATAAATTTAATGTTGCAAGGAAGCTCATTATTCTTCATCATGAATTCTGCGGCTTTCACATGCATATACATTTGACCTTTATCATCACAGGAACCGCGTGCGAAAATAGCACCTTCCGGATGTAATTCGGTGGCTTTTATAACGGGTTCAAAAGGGGGAGAGTCCCAGAGTTCTACTGGGTCTGGTGGTTGCACATCGTAATGACCATAAACTAGTACTGTAGGTAGGCTTTTATCTATAATTTTTTCACCATAGACAACGGGATACCCTTTGGTCTCGCAAATTTCTGTGGTATCACACCCTGCTTCTTTTAAGGAATTTTCAACAAACTCTGCCGCAGCGATAACATCTTTAGAATAAGCGGAATCTGCACTTATAGAAGGAATTTTTAAGAGTTCTACTATTTCATTTAAAAATCTTTCTTTGTGCTCGGAGATGTAATTTTTTATCTGAATCATGTAATTTTTTAAAGGAAGTTAAAATTACGAAAAGAAGTTTTTAAATATTGCTATTTCACAATTGGAAAATTGATTTATATTTGCATTCCTTTTGCGGGCGTGGTGGAATTGGTAGACACGCTAGACTTAGGATCTAGTGCCGCGAGGTGTGAGAGTTCGAGTCTCTCCGCCCGCACATATTGAAAGCTTCTTGGAAACAAGGAGCTTTTTTAATATGTAGATATTATTTAAAAAATAAGTAAGGAGAGAAGTTAATATAAAGTAGTTCATACGAGAGTCTCTTATAACAAATAAAAAAGCCTCGCAGAATTTCTGCGAGGCTTTTCACTAAACACGTAATAACTTAAACTTTTTTGGTTAATTAAGTCATCATATCAAGCCAACTAAGGCTAGTAAAGTTCCAATAGCTGTAATGGCTAAAACACCATTAAGCCCAATAATTAAAAGAGATAGATATGAATCTACTCCATTTTTAAATGATAAATGTTCCATAATAAAACCTACTTAAATTATGATTCGTAATCAAGTTAGGCTTTATTATTGCCGAAAGGATTAAACTTGTTGCAAAATCCTACAAAATTGTGGTAAAAGTCTTAGATTGTGTAGTTAATAAGGTTTAAGAGTTAAAATTCTAATGGACTAAAGAATTCCTAATAACCCAAGGGCGATACACACAGGTATTGCCACCAAAATAACTACCAATGCGAAAATCATGATTCGCAAAAAGCCATCTAAAAGACTATTTCCGGCGGATACTTTCTCTGCCATAATCATATAGTTTGCTTCAATGTACATAATTAATCATCATCTAGGATTAAACTAACTGTACTTATTCGATAAAAAGCCAGGTTTTATATATGTTAGGTAAGTATTTGGTATAAAATTAGTTACTTTTATTACTACTCAATTTCTTAGCTAAATCTTCTAATGAAACACCTTTGGTTTCTGGCATTAAGAAAATCACAAATAGTAATTGCAATATCATCATTACAGCAAAGAAAATAAATATTGGCCAAGGATTTTCCTTAAAAATCCCTATTTCGCTATCTAAAAAGGTAGGGGTTATTAAGGTAATAAGTGCGGCAAAAACCCAATGTGTACCAGTACCCCAAGATTGCCCATATGCTCTAACTCTATTAGGAAAAATTTCCGAGATAAATACCCAGATAATTGCCCCTTGTCCAACAGCATGAGATGCTATAAACACCAGAATGAATATTAAAAGAAACACTGAACTTGCCCCGCTGTAGAAACACCATCCAACCATAGCTAAACTTAAGATATAGCCAATAGAACCTATATACATAAGTTGTTTTCTACCAAGTCTATCAATCAATGCTATCCCTACAAACGTAAAAACTAGATTTATAACGCCTATTGAAATAGAACTAAATAAAGACTCGCCCGAAGCTAAGCCAGCACGTTCTAGAATTTCTGGGGCGTAATAGAGGACAAAATTTATTCCAGATAGTTGATTAAAAAATGCTAGCAAAAATGCCAGTAATAGAGGCTTATTGTATTTTCCCGAAAACAGTTTCTCTTTTTGTTGGGAAACAGAGGTGTTAATAGCGTTTTTTAATTCTGCTAATCGGTTAAGTGATTCATCTTTTTTTAATCCTAACGTATTTAATGCATTTAAGGTTTTGGATTCGTCATTGCCATTTAACAGTAACCATCGTGGACTATTAGGAATTTTAAGAACCATTATCGTGTAGATTAAAGCTGGTAAAGCTTCTATGCCTAGCATCCAACGCCAAGCTGATGATGATGTGAAAAGTAACCCAATTACATAATTAGAAATAAAGGCTATTAATATACCAAATACAATATTGAATTGATACATTGCTGTTAACCTACCACGATTACTGGCTTTGGAAATTTCAGAAATATAAATAGGTGCAGCCACAGAAGATGCGCCAACACCAATACCTCCTATGAATCTAAAAAAGGAGAAAGTATAAGGTTCATTTGCTATTGCTGAACCAAGAGCGGATAAAAAGTAAAGGACGCCTATCCATAATAATGTTTTTTTACGACCAAATTTGTTACAAGGAATACCTCCAAAAAGAGAACCCAAAACGGTTCCCCATAGTGCCATAGACATAATAAAAATTCCGTGGAAAGTAAACAGTGTATCTCCAAGAAACCAATTAGTACCCCACAACTCTTTTATAGGTTGGTTTGCACCGCTAATTACAACAGTATCAAATCCGAATAAAAAACCTGCAAGTGCCGCAGTTAATGAAATTCTTAGAATACGTTTATCCATACTTGTTAGTTTTTTAAAGCTATAAAAAGTTATATTACATCTTGCAGATATCTCATTATTTGGATGGTAGCTCCAGTATTTGAGCTAACATAATTTTTAGTAATAGTTCCGGTTGATTCTCGAAAACTTTTGTTTTTTACTAATTTTTTAAATGTACTATTAAATACTTCCTTGTTATTTGATATTAATATACCTTTTTCACATACCAAATCTTCTGCTTCCTTAAAACCTTGATAATTTGGACCAGTCATAATTGGAATTCCAAAAACTGCAGGCTCTAGAGTATTATGTAACCCAGTTTTAAATCCTCCACCAACATAGGCGATATCTGCATAGCTATAGATTTTGGTTAGTAGACCAATGGTATCTATAATGAGAACTTTGTAATCGGCAAGATTTTGGTTTGTTATCTCGGAATAAAGTAATGTTTTTTTAGTACAGGATACTTTTAAACGACTAATATGTTCGTGCTTTATATTATGCGGTGCTATTACATATTTTAAATTCTCGTTAGAACTATTAATAAAGTCAATAATGAGTTCTTCATCTTCTGGCCAACTACTCCCAACAACAAAACACAAGGCATTTTCCTTAAAACTATCCATGAAATCAAGTGTGTTGTCTTGTGATAAAATTTCTGAAACTCTATCAAATCTAGTATCACCAGTTACGGATGTGTTAGGTATTCCTATTGATTTTAAAAGTTGTTTAGAATTCTCGTCTTGTAGAAAGAAGTGATTAAATACCATTAAATTCTTTCGCATAAATCCTCCATACCATTTAAAATAAATCTGTTTTTTGGAGAAAAGCGCAGATATAAGAAACGTTGGTATTTCTTCTTTCTTAAGGATATTTAAATAATTTGGCCAAATTTCATATTTAATAAAAAGTGCCATTTCTGGTTTTACTAAAGCTATAAATTTAGAAGCATTAGAAATAGTGTCTAAAGGTAAATAGGTGATTATATCTGCAGCTTTGGAATTCTTTTTTACTTCAAAGCCGGAGGGTGAAAAGAAAGTAAGTAGAATTTTATGTTTAGGATGATTTTCTCTAAGTTTTTCTAGAATAGGAAGTCCTTGTTCATATTCTCCTAAAGAGGCTACATGCATCCAAATTACCTTATCGGTCTTAGAAAGAGATTTTTTTAAAGTTGATAGTACATTTTTTCGACCGTTCACAAAAAGTTTAATTTTTGGGTTAAAAAATGCTATCAATTTCAAAAGAAACCAGACAAGATGTACCAAAAAAGAATATATGGCGTGCACAAACATAAGTTTACGCTAAAATACATTTCTTAAACGAATGAAGATTTACAGCTGCTTAATTTCTTAATTTTGTAATCTAATTCAAGTAGATGAAAAAAATTCAAATGGTTGACCTTGGAGGTCAGTATCAAGGCATAAAAGACCAAGTAAATTCATCAATTTCAAATATTTTAGAATCATCGACATTTATTAATGGTCCAGAAGTCCATGCTTTTCAAAAAGAATTAGAAGAATATCTAGATATTAAACATGTTATTCCCTGTGCAAATGGGACAGATGCTTTACAAATATGTATGATGGGGTTAGATTTAAAACCTGGCGATGAGGTAATTACGGCAGATTTTACTTTTGCCGCTACAGTTGAAGTTATAGGTTTACTCCAATTAACACCAGTTCTTGTAGACGTAGAACCAGATACTTTTAATATTGATATTAAGGCTATAGAAAAGGCAATTACTCCCAAAACAAGGGCTATTGTTCCAGTACACCTATTTGGTCAGTGTGCTAATATGGATGCGATTATGGATTTGGCGCACAAGTATGATTTATATGTAATTGAAGATAATGCTCAAGGCATAGGTGCGAAATATACATTTAATGATGGAACAAAAAAGATGTCTGGAACTATTGGTCATGTAGCTTCCACTTCATTTTTTCCATCTAAAAATTTAGGTTGTTATGGGGATGGTGGTGCCATTTTTACAAATGATGATGATTTGGCACATACTATTCGCGGTATTGTAAATCATGGGATGTACAAAAGATATCATCACGATGTAGTTGGGGTAAACTCCAGACTCGATTCAATCCAGGCAGCTGTTTTAAGGGCTAAACTGCCCAATTTGGATAAATACAATACTAAAAGACGAGAAGCAGCCCAAAAATATTCAAAAGCGTTTGAGGGTCAAGAACATATTACAATACCTAAGACTGTAAATGGATGTGAAGGTATTTGTGATACTTGCGATTGCCATGTTTTTCATCAATATACCTTGAAAATTACAAATGGTAAAAGAGATGCTTTGGTTCAACATTTAAATGACAATGGAGTGCCGTGTGGGGTGTATTATCCAATCCCATTGCACAATCAAAAAGCGTATTTGGATGAAAGATATAACGAAGCAGATTTTCCTGTAACTAATGAGTTGGTTAAAGAAGTTATTTCTCTTCCAATGCACACAGAATTAGATGATGAACAGATAGACTACATTACATCTATGATTATCGATTTTATTAATAAATAGAATATTTTCATGTTAATTTCGAACTCTTAATTAAAATTATGAAAATACTTGTTACGGGAGGTCTTGGTTTTATAGGCTCTCACACTGTAGTTGAGCTCCAGAATAAAGGCTTTGAAGTCGTAATCATAGATAATCTTTCCAATTCTTCTAAGAGAGTTTTGGATGGAATTTTTGCTATCACTGGTAAAAAACCAATTTTTGAAGAGTTTGATTTAAGAGATAAATCCAAAGTAGAAGATTTTTTCTCTAGACATAGAGATATTGAAGGCGTTATTCATTTTGCTGCCTCAAAAGCGGTTGGTGAGAGTGTTGAAAAACCACTACTTTATTATGAAAATAATATTGGAGTTTTAACATACATTCTTCAAGAATTATCGAAAAAAGGAAATTCTAGATTTATTTTTAGCTCTTCTTGTACAGTATATGGGCAGGCGGATACTATGCCTATTACTGAAGATGCTCCGGTGAAACCTGCAGAATCACCTTATGGCAATACAAAGCAAGTAGGAGAAGAAATTATAAGAGATATTTGTAAAGTAACTCCTCATTTAGCTGCTATTGCATTACGGTATTTTAACCCAATAGGAGCCCATCCAAGCGTAGAAATTGGAGAATTGCCTATAGGTGTTCCCCAGAACTTAGTTCCTTATATTACGCAAACAGGTATTGGGATGAGAGAACAACTATCTGTTTACGGAGATGATTACCCTACATCTGATGGAACTTGTATTCGTGACTATATTCATGTGGTTGATTTAGCTAAAGCTCATGTAGCTGCATTACAAAGATTGGTTAATGATGAAAATAAAGATAATTACGAAGTGTTTAATCTTGGTACAGGGACGGGGAGCTCGGTTCTTGATGTAATTAAGAGTTTTGAAAACGTTTCAGGTAAAAAATTAAACTATAAAATTGTAGCTAGAAGAGCAGGGGATGTTGTTGAGGCATATGCTGATACAAAAAAAGCAAATGATGTATTAGGTTGGAGTGCAGAATCTACACTTGATGATGCTATGAAATCTGCATGGGATTGGGAGCAAAAAGTTAGAAGTTGATATACTAGAATTGAGTATTTAAGCCCAACAATAATGTTGGGCTTTTTTTATTTAGTACTTTTAAATGAATAAAAAGGCCAACTTAAAATGAAACACACTTTACTACTTCTTTCACTTATTTCTTGTTTGTTTACATCGGCTCAAAAAACATATTTACAATGTGGAACTATTGTAGATGTAGCTTCGGGAAAAACACTCTCAGAAAAAACTATCATAATTTCAAATAATAGTATTGAATCTGTTGAAAATGGATATTTGCGAGGTGGTGAAAATGATAATATAGTAGATTTAAAATCTAAAACTGTTCTTCCTGGGTTTATTGATATGCATGTGCATATGGAGTCGGAGTTTAATCCGCAAGTGTATATAAAAAGATTTACAAATAATGAGGCAGACGTTGCTTTTGAATCTGCCGTTAATGCTAAAAAAACCTTATTAGCTGGTTTTACTACAGTTAGAGATTTAGGAGGTTCCGGAGTAAACATATCCTTGCGTAATGCGATTAACAAAGGTTTGATAGATGGTCCAAGAATTTTTACTTCGGGGAAAGCCTTGGCGACTACTGGAGGTCATGCAGACCCTACAAATGGTATGAAAAGTGATTTAATGGGAGACCCAGGTCCAAAAGAAGGTGTTGTTAACTCACCAGAAGATGGAAAAAAAGCGGTTAGGCAACGTTATAAAAATGGAGCAGATGTTATTAAGATTACAGCTACGGGTGGTGTTCTTAGTGTAGCGAAGAGTGGGCATAATCCACAATTTACTTTAGAAGAAATACAAGCCATAACAAATACGGCAAAAAATTATGGGATGTCTGTTGCGGCACATGCGCATGGTGATGAAGGTATGAAGCTTGCTATAAAAGGAGGTGTGCAGACTATAGAACATGGGTCTTTTATGAGTGAAGAAACTATGGCGTTAATGATAAAATACAATTGTTATTTAATACCAACTATAAGTGCTGGAAAACAAGTAGCTGAAAAAGCGAAACAACCTGGATTTTTCCCTCCTGTTGTAGCAAAGAAAGCTTTGGAAATTGGACCTATTCATCAAAACACAATGGCAGAAGCTTACAAAAAGGGAGTGCCTATGGGTTTTGGTACAGATGCAGGTGTTTTTCCGCATGGGAGAAATGCTATTGAGTTTGGATACTTGCTAGAAGCAGGAATTCCTATAAAAGAATCCTTAAAAGCAGCAACGATTACAAATGCAGAACTTTTGGGAATGGATAATTTAGGGCAGCTTAAGAAAGGTTTTTTGGCAGATATTATTGCTGTTGAAGAGAATCCAATTGAAAATGTAAAAACTTTAGAAAATGTTGTTTTTGTAATGAAGGATGGAAAAATTTATAAAGAATAAGTCATGAACTTAAGGTTTAAAGATGGCATTGAATTTCTTAATTATGTAAAAGAAGAGGATTTATATTCTAGTTTGATAAAGCAAATAAGTAAGGATTTTGAACTTGCGAATGTAGATTTAATGGTAACTAAATCCATTAATCCAAAGGAATTGACTTCTTTGATTCAGGAAAAAATCTATGTTTTACTGCTTGAAAAATTTGATACCTACTTAAGTCTAATGTATATAATTGATATTCCAGAAAACGATTTTAAATCTCTTGACTCATCAGATATCGTAGATATTTCAAAAAAGGTAAGTTTTTTAGTTCTTCAAAGAGAGTTTAAGAAGGTGTGGTATAAAAAACAATATTCATAACACATCATCATTTTACTTTTACACGATTCTATTAATTTTCACATTTACAAGCTGTGCAAGGAAAATAGGTCTGTGTTTTATTGTATTTTTGTATAATAATTCTCGAAATCTTTCGATAAAGAATTTATGGATAAATATTCTTTTTTAAATGCTGCGCATACATCTTTTTTAGCGGAGCTTTACGATAAATACACTAAAAGTCCAGATAGTCTAGAGCCAAGTTGGCGTGCTTTTTTCCAAGGTTTCGATTTTGGTTTGGAAAGCTCGTTAGATGAATTGGATATCACTTCGACTGATGGAGGAGAGGTGGCAATGGTTAATGGGCAGAAAGTTGAAATTCCACAGTCGCTTCAAAAAGAGTTTAACGTAATCCGTTTGATTGATGGTTATCGTTCTCGCGGGCACCTTTTTACTAAGACGAATCCCGTTCGTGAAAGACGTAAATATGAACCTAATCTTGATGTAACTAACTTCAACCTTACTCAAGAAGATATGGATACCGTATTTGATGCGGGAAGTATCATTGGTATTGGAGCCAGTAGCTTAAGAGATATCATTAAACATCTAGAAAGTATCTATTGTGATGCTATTGGAGTAGAGTACATGTACATAAGGACTCCAGACCGTATTCAATGGATTCAAGATTGGTTAAATGTTAATGATAATCATCCTAATTATTCTGCTGACGAAAAGAAGAATATCTTAAGAAAGTTAAATGAGGCAGTTTCTTTTGAAAGTTTTTTGCATACTAAATATGTAGGGCAAAAACGTTTTTCTTTAGAAGGTGGTGAGTCTTTGATTCCTGCTTTAGATATGATAATTGAAAAAGCTGCTGATGCCGGAGTAAAGCAGATGGTTATGGGTATGGCTCACCGAGGGCGCTTAAGTGTGCTAACCAATATTTTTGGTAAATCGCCTAAAGATATCTTTAGCGAGTTCGATGGTAAAGATTATGAAGAAACTATATTTGATGGTGATGTAAAATATCATTTGGGATGGACATCTAGGCGAGAAACAGATTCTGGTAAGATAATGAACATGAATATTGCTCCCAACCCTTCTCATTTAGAAACAGTAAATGGTATCGTGGAAGGTATCACAAGAGCAAAACAAGATAGTTCCCATCAAGAAAATAATTCAGAAGTATTACCAATCTTAGTTCATGGTGATGCAGCTTTTGCAGGTCAAGGAGTAGTTTACGAGACTATACAAATGGCACGTTTAGACGGGTATCAGACTGGGGGTACAATACATATAATAGTTAATAACCAAATAGGTTTTACTACCAATTATTTGGATGCAAGATCATCAACATATTGTACAGATGTTGGGAAAGTTACACTTTCACCTGTATTACATGTAAATGCAGATGATGCTGAAGCTGTAGTACATGCAGCAACATTTGCGCTTGAATATAGGATGCGTTTTAAAAGGGATATATTTTTAGACTTATTAGGTTACAGAAAGTACGGTCACAATGAGGGTGACGAGCCTAAATTCACCCAGCCCCTGTTATATAAATCAATTTCAAAACATAAAAACCCAAGAGATATTTACGCAGCTAAATTACTAGCTGAAGGTATTATTGATGAGAGTTACGTTAAGCAATTAGAACAGGAGTATAAAAAGAATCTTGAAGAAGATTTAATGGATTCTCGTAAGGTTGAGAAAACTAGAATCACCCCTTTTATGCAAGACGAATGGGAAGGTTTTAGCTGTATGACGGAAGATGCCATGCTTGAGCCTATTGATACTTCATACGATATTAAGAAGCTTGAAAAAATAGCAACTAGTATTACCAAACTACCCGAAGACAAGAAATTTTTGCGCAAATTAGAACGTTTGGTTCAAGGACGCCATAAGATGTATTTTGAGGATAATAAGCTAGACTGGGCAATGGGTGAGTTACTTGCTTACGGTTCACTTATGGAAGAAGGATATGACGTTCGTATGACGGGTCAAGATGTGGAACGTGGTACTTTTTCGCACAGACATGCAGTTATTAAAACCGAGATGCATGAAGAAGAAGTCACTTTGCTTAATGAGTTAGGGGCTAATCAGAATGGTAAGTTTCATATTTACAATTCGTTACTATCTGAATATGCAGTAATGGCCTTTGATTATGGATATGCAATGGCTAATCCTAATACCTTAACTATTTGGGAAGCACAATTTGGAGATTTCAGCAATGGAGCTCAAATTGTAATTGACCAATATTTATCTTCTGCAGAAGATAAATGGAAGCTTCAAAATGGACTAATCCTTTTATTGCCACATGGTTATGAAGGTCAAGGAGCAGAGCATTCATCTGCTCGTATGGAACGTTACCTACAACTCTGCGCAAAAGATAATATGTATGTTGCAGATGTTACCACACCTGCAAATATGTTTCATCTGCTGCGAAGACAAATGAAAGCAGAATTTAGAAAGCCCCTAATAGTTTTTACACCTAAAAGTTTGTTGAGGCATCCTAAGGTAGTTTCCACAAAAGAAGAGTTGGCAAACGGAGGCTTTCAAGAGCTAATTGATGACCCAAAGGCAAAGCCAGCAAAAACCAAATCCTTAGTTTTTTGTACGGGTAAGTTTTATTATGATTTGTTAGCTAGAAAAGAAGAATTAGGTAGAGAAGATGTTGCATTAGTAAGATTGGAGCAATTGTTTCCAATTCCTGCAAATACGATGCGAAAAATTATAAAGAAATATAACAAAGTAGACGAAATTGTTTGGGCACAAGAGGAGCCAAGAAATATGGGGGCTTGGAGTCATCTATTATTGCATTTAAAAGAAGCTAAGAATTTTAGAGTAGCATCTAGAAGATTTTATGGAGCTCCGGCTGCAGGTAGTGCTGTACGATCAAAACGTCGTCATAGTGAAGTAATTGAATATGTCTTTGATAGAACAAAGGACAATTTTAATAAATAAGAATAAACAGACTCGAAATAAAGGAAAATAAGATGATTTTAGAAATGAAAGTTCCCTCTCCGGGAGAATCTATAACCGAAGTAGAGATTGCAGAATGGTTGGTACAAGATGGCGACTATGTAGAAAAGGACCAAGCTATCGCTGAGGTAGATTCAGATAAAGCAACTTTAGAACTTCCTGCCGAAGAAAGTGGAACTATTACATTAAAGGCTGAAGAAGGGGATGCTGTCGCAGTAGGTGAAGTAGTTTGTTTAATTGATACCAGCGCCAAAAAGCCAGAAGGCTCAGGAGAAACAGAGACCAGACCAGAACCTAAAAAAGAAGAGCCTAAAAAGGAAGCTCCAAAATCTACAGTGGATAAGAAAGAAACTTATGCTTCGGGGACTCCTTCACCAGCAGCTAAAAAAATATTAGATGAGAAGAGTATTGCTGCTTCATCTATTTCGGGTACAGGTCGTGATGGTCGAATAACTAAAGATGATGCTGTTAAAGCAGTTCCTTCTATGGGAACACCTACTGGTGGTAGTAGAGGAGAATCTAGGTCTAAATTGTCTATGCTTCGTAGAAAAGTAGCAGAACGTTTAGTTTCGGCTAAGAACGAAACAGCTATGTTGACCACGTTTAATGAGGTTGATATGTCTCCAATTTTTGAACTCCGTAAACAATACAAAGAAACGTTTAAAGGAAAGCATGGGGTAAGCTTAGGCTTTATGTCATTCTTTACAAAAGCTGTTGTTAGAGCTTTAGAATTATACCCAGCGGTAAATTCTATGATAGATGGTAAAGAAATGCTAACCTATGATTTTTGCGACATTAGTATTGCAGTTTCAGGACCAAAAGGCTTAATGGTGCCTGTAATTAGAAATGCAGAAAACTTAACTTTTAGAGGTGTAGAATCTGAAGTAAAACGTTTAGCTATTCGCGCCCGAGAGGGAGAAATTACTGTTGATGAGATGACAGGAGGTACCTTTACTATTACCAATGGAGGTGTTTTTGGTTCCATGTTGTCTACGCCAATAATTAATCCTCCGCAAAGTGCAATTTTAGGTATGCATAATATTATAGAGAGACCAATAGTGAAAAATGGTCAGATTGTTGCAGCGCCTATGATGTATGTAGCACTTTCTTATGATCACAGAATTATTGATGGCAAAGAATCAGTAGGGTTTTTAGTTGCTGTTAAAGAAGCATTAGAAAATCCACAAGAATTATTAATGGATAATAATGTAGAAAAGGCTTTGGAATTATAAAGTTTCTTAGATAAAATAGTTTAAAAAGGGTTCGTTCTAAACGAACCCTTTTTTATTTAAGCTTTAAATACAAACACTGTTTATCGTAATCGATAATCGCTTTCCCTTTCTTAAGAATGTCAGCACCAATAATACCATCTACAGGTAAGGCTTTATGATTGGTAAGTGCTTCGTTTACGTGAACTAAATCAAACAAAACTATTTTTTGTTTATTCTTTTTCCAATTGCCTAGCTGCACCTTATTTTTGTTAGAAATTAAAGTTTCCATTTCCGTAGCCCCCGCTCCTGCTGCTTTTATTTCTGAAGTCTCTGATATTAACTGAAAGAACTCAATCTTATCAATGCCTATACAAGTATTGGATGCTCCTGTATCTAAGATAAAGCGACCTGAAATACCATTGATTTTAGCTGAAACTTCAAAATGATTTGTAGCTGTAAATGCTAAAGGTATTCGAGTGTATTTTTTTACTTTTAAATATTTTTTGAGTGATTTCATATTATAAATGTATAAAAGATAAGTCTATTTTTGCTTCATGGTTATTACGGATACACATACGCATTTGTATAGTGAAGCTTTTGAAGATGATAGAGCTGAAATGATTGCTAGAGCTATCGCAATGGGAATAAATCGTTTTTTTATTCCGGCTATAGATTCTACATACACTTCTTCAATGTACGCGCTAGAAAAGTCGTACCCTGATAATGTGTTCTTAATGATGGGATTACACCCAACTCATGTAAAGGAAAATTATGAAGAAGAACTAGCGCATGTCGAGGAGCAATTAGCGCATAGAAAATTCTTTGCAGTAGGAGAAATAGGTATTGATTTGTATTGGGACAAGACTTTTTTAAAACAACAACAAGAAGCTTTTGTGAAACAAATTCGGCTTGCTAAAAAATATAAACTGCCTATTGTTATTCATTGCCGCGAAGCTTTTAATGAAATATTTGAAATTTTAGAACAGGAAAAGGATGAAGAATTATTTGGAATTTTTCATTGCTTTACAGGTACATTAGAACAGGCTAATGAGGCAATTTCTTATGGAATGAAATTAGGTATTGGTGGTGTTGCTACATTTAAAAATGGAAAAATTGATCAGTTTCTAAATCAGATAGCTATAAAACATATTGTTTTGGAAACAGATTCTCCTTATTTAGCTCCTGTTCCCTATAGAGGGAAACGAAATGAAAGTTCCTATATAATAAAGGTGTTGGAAAAATTGGCTTTAATTTACAACTTAAGTGAAGCTGAGATTGCGGAAATCACTACTAAAAATTCCAAAGACGTATTTAGTATATAATTTTATGATGCAAAGAAAACCAAACATATTACTTATTTACACAGGTGGGACTATAGGAATGGTAAAGGACTATGACACAGGTTCTTTAAAAGCATTTGATTTTGATGAATTATTGAAGCATATTCCAGAGCTTGCACAATTAGATTGTGATATAGATAGTGTCTCTTTTAAAAAACCTATCGATTCGTCTAATATGAATATAAAATATTGGATTGAGATTGCATCTATCATCGAGACTAATTATAAGGCTTATGATGGTTTTGTAGTATTACATGGAAGTGATACTATGAGTTATTCTGCTTCAGCCTTGAGTTTTATGTTAGAGAATCTTGCTAAACCAGTAATTTTCACTGGCTCACAATTACCGATTGGGGATTTAAGAACAGATGCTAAGGAAAATCTTATCACTTCAATCCAAATTGCATCACTTCAAGAAAAAGGTAAACCTGTGATAAAGGAAGTAGGGCTTTATTTTGAATATAAATTATACCGAGGTAATCGCACAATAAAGGTGAATGCAGAACATTTTGAAGCTTTTAGTTCTCCTAACTACCCAGAGATTGCTGAGTCTGGAGTGCACTTAAAAGTTAACAGCTCTTTTTTACTAGCCTCAAAAGCAGGAAAAAAGAAGTTTAAAGTGCATAAGAATATGAGCGATCAAGTTGGGACTTTAAAATTATTCCCTGGAATAAGCGAGCTTGTTTTAAATGCTGTTCTTGCAACTGAGGATTTGAAAGTCCTAGTTTTAGAAACTTATGGAGCTGGAAATGCCCCAACCGATAAATGGTTTATTGACAAGTTAAAAAATGCAATAACAAAAGGCTTACATATTATTAATGTAACTCAATGTACTGGGGGTAGTGTTACAATGGGTCATTATGAGACAAGTGAACTATTACAAAGAATGCAACTTGTTAATGGCAAGGACATTACCTTTGAAGCTGCAATTACAAAGGCTATGTATCTTATAGGTAGTGGAGTTTCTGATAAGTTGTTTAAGACCATTTTTGAGACTTCACTTCGAGGGGAAATGCAGTAAAATTAACTCCCTAAATTTCTTTAACTAATAATTTTTTTGTTTATTGGGCGACCTAACTATGAAAATAGAGAGGTGGCCGAGTGGTCGAAGGCGCACGCCTGGAAAGTGTGTATACACCAAAAGTGTATCGAGGGTTCGAATCCCTTCCTCTCTGCTGAATAATAAATTTTTTAATTACTAAATTTTTATATCTTTAACATTATTAACTAACTAAATTTAAGTTTGAACACGATGAAAAAAATATCCTCTTCTCTGGCTATTGCCGGAATGTTTATTTTAGGTACTACAACAGCTATGGCTCAAGACAGTGCTGCTGCTGAAGAAAGCATAGGTTTTACTCAAGTATTGAAAGAACAGTTCATACAAGGTGGACCTGCTTTTATGGGTATCGTATTGTTATGTTTAATTTTAGGTTTGGCAGTTGCTATTGAGCGTATTATATACCTAAATATGGCAAGTACCAATTCTTCTAAATTAAAGCAACAAGTTGAAGACGCTTTGGCATCAGGTGGCGTAGAAGCAGCTAAAGAAGTTTGTAGAAATACTAAAGGTCCTGTTGCTTCTATATATTATCAAGGTTTAGATAGAGTTGGTGAAGGTTTGGATTCTGCAGAAAAAGCTGTTGTGGCTTATGGTGGTGTTCAAATGGGGCAACTGGAGAAAAATGTATCTTGGTTATCTTTATTTATTGCTATTGCACCGATGCTTGGTTTCATGGGAACGGTAATTGGTATGATTCAGGCATTCCAAAAGATTGCAGCGGTAGGTAACTTAAGTGCATCATTAATAGCAGGTGATATTCAAGTTGCATTATTAACAACTGTATTTGGTTTGATTACTGCGATTATTCTTCAAATTTTTTACAACTACATTATTGCTAAAATCGATAGTATCGTAAATGATATGGAAGACTCTTCAATCTCTTTGATTGATATGTTGGCTGCCCATAAAAAGTAATTGATAACATTTAAAACTATCGAATCATGCAAAAAATATTAAAGATTGTATTAATAGTTATCGGTATTATTGGTGCTATCATGAGTTTCTTTATGATGCCGGCAAAAGATGATCCGGAGGCTATTAATAGCATAGGAATAAATATCATGTTTCTTTTAACTTGGGCGTTGTTAATTGTAGCAACAGTAACTGCATTATTTTTTGGACTAAAAAAAATGATGACTACACCAGGTGGCTTAAAGAAAACATTATTTGCTCTAGGAGGTCTAGCTGTATTGTTCATTATTGGATATGCACTATCAAGTGGAGAAGAAGCAGATGCTGTAGTGAATGCATTTGAAGGTAAAGATATACAGCCTACTGCTGGAACTGTGAAAACTATTGGAATGCTGTTAAATGTATTCTTTGGGATGACAGTCGTTGCAATACTTTTAATGGTACTACCTGGGCTTAAGAGACTATTTGTTAAGTAAAATATTAAGTTATGCCAAGAAGAAAAGGAGCACCAGAAGTTAATGCTGGTTCAATGGCGGATATTGCTTTCCTGTTACTTATCTTTTTCTTAGTTACTACAACTATAGAAACAGATGCTGGACTGGATAGAATGTTACCCCCAATGGAGCCACCAACTGAAGAACCACCAATAATCAGACAGCGTAATATTTTTACGGTTAACATTAATAGAAATGGTCAGTTGTTGGTAGAAGAAGAGATAATGGACATCAAAAATTTAAGAGCTGCTGCAACTGCATTTTTAGATAATGGAGGTGCGCCCTCAGGTGATCCAGAGCATTGTAGTTACTGCAAAGGCAAAAGAGATTCAGAATCTTCGGATAATCCAACAAAAGCTATTATTTCTTTAAAGAATGATAGGGAAACAAAATATAGTACTTATATAACGGTTCAAAACGAACTTGTAGGGGCGTATAACGATTTACGTAATCGTGAAGCTCAACGTTTATATGGAACTGACTTTGTTAAGATGGAAGCAGAATATTTGAATCCTGAAACACCAAGTAGTGTAAGAGATGAGCTTAAGGATAAAGTAAAAAGAATCCAAGAGTTATTTCCACAAAAATTATCGGAAGCTGAAACTTCTAAGAACCAATAAAACTATCTAGATGTCAAAATTTGCAAAAAAGAAAGATGGTGAATTACCTGCAGTTTCTACTGCATCACTTCCTGATATTGTTTTTATGCTGTTGTTTTTCTTTATGACAGTTACCGTAATGAAGGATAGCTCTATAATGGTGGAGAACACTTTACCTAACGCTACAGAAATTAAGAAGTTGGAGAAAAAAGACCGTGTGATTTATATTTTTGCCGGAAAACCAACAAAAGAATATTCTAATGTTTATGGTACAGAAACTAGAATTCAATTGAATGATAAGTTTGCCAGTGTTGAAGAAGTAGGTTCTTATATTTTAGCAGAAAGAGCTAAAAAACCTCAAGAGTTACAAAATGTATTGACTACGGCCTTAAAAGTAGATAAGGAAGCTAATATGGGCTTAATATCAGATATAAAGCAAGAACTAAGAAAAGTAAATGCATTAAAAGTGAATTACACCACTTTTGAAGGCGATGCTTTTAACAATTTGCAATAAGTAATAGAACTAAAATTTAGTTTAAAATGCCTTGAATTTTAATTCAAGGCATTTTTTTTGTAATTACTTCTTCACTTGATATTTTTTCACTCATTCAAATAGACCGCTCACTCATTTAGACTTTTCTATCCATTTAAATAATAGGTTATTGTACTATGAGTATAATTAATAATCTTAAGTCTAAATACAATACTATATGTCAAAAAATAGAGAACTACCAGAAGTAAATGCTGGTTCCATGGCCGATATTGCATTTCTATTGCTAATCTTTTTCTTAGTTACTACTACCATAGAAACTGATTCAGGCTTAAATCGTATGCTCCCATCAACATCTGAGGCATCGACTATTAAAGAGAAAAATCTATTGAGAGTAAGTCTTAATTCTAACAACGAATTATTAGTAGAAAACGAATTACTGGATATTAAAGATTTAAGAACAAAAACAATAGCTTTTTTGGATAACGGAGGTATTACTAAAGGTAAGAATCACTGCGATTATTGTAAGGGAGATAGAAATATTACATCTTCAGATAGTCCTCAAAAAGCTATTGTGTCCTTATCAAATACGAGAAGGGCAAATTACGGAATGTATGTAGCAGTGCAGAATGAGCTTGTCGGAGCATATAATGACTTACGTAATCGCGAAGCAAAACGATTATATAATAGTACTTATACAGAACTTATGTCTTTATATAATGATTCTAAGCAATTAAATAAAGAGAAGATTGTTTTAAAAGAAAAAATAGAAATAGTTAGAAGCTTATTTCCTCTTAAGCTATCTGAAGCAGAAATAAATACTAAATAAATGTTACACTTAAACAGAAAAAACAAAAGTAAACTACCAGAAATTTCAACTGCATCACTTCCAGACATTGTATTTATATTATTATTCTTCTTTATGACGGTAACAGTTATGAAAAATAATAGACTTTTAGTTGAAAATACCTTGCCTAATGCCGATGAAATAGAAAAGTTAGATAAACGCGATAGAGTTATTGAAATTATTGTTGGTCGACCTACCAAGCAATATACAAGTATCGTAGGAGTTGAATCTAAAATTCAATTGAATGGAAAATTTGCTCATGTAGATGAGATTGGGTCTTATGTGCTGGCGGAAATAGCAAAGATGCCAGAGCATCTAAGAAGTGTGGCTATTATTTCTCTTAAGATTGATAAAACTGTAAATATGGGGATTGTTTCAGATATCAAAGAAGAACTAAGAAAAGTAAATGCTTTAAAAGTTAACTATACTACTTTTGAAGGTGATGCTTTTAACAATTTACAGTAAGTAAAAGAACTAAAATTTAGTTTAGAACGCCTTGAATGAAAATTCAAGGCGTTTTTTGTTTTATTTTGTGGTATATGCAGAATTATTCTTTTGTTTTCTTTTTAGGTTGTTTTTTATGGCTTTTTAATTTACAAAGTCAGGATAGTACAAGCGTTACTTTAAATGAAGATCCAAAATATTTAGAAGATCAATTTTATGCTGGATTGGCTTATAATGTATTACTTGATAAACCCAGGGGTGTTATTCAAAGAAACTTATCTTACGGCATTCAGTTAGGTTATATTAAAGATATTCCTATAAATAGAAAGCGGAACTTTGGTTTTGGTTTAGGTATTGGCTATGGAACTAATTCTTACTACAGTAATATTATAGCAGAAAATACGCAGCCTAATATATCTTATAGGCTAGCAGTTGAAGCAGATAGTCTTAATAGAACAAAATTTGAGACACATGCTATTGAATTCCCTTTTGAATTACGATGGAGAACATCTAATGAAGTTGATTATAAGTTTTGGCGTATTTATGGTGGGGTAAAAGCAGCGTACATATTTTCTAGGAAATCTAAATTTATTTCAGAGAACACAGATAATAACCTAAGCTTTCAAAATAATGATATTTCACAATGGCAATATGGGTTAACCTTAAATTTTGGATACAATACGTGGAATGTGCACTTGTACTATAGTTTAAATCCATTATTAGAAAATGGAGCCTCCCTGGATAATGGAGTAATTGAAATACAGCCTTTAAGAATAGGGGTTATTTTCTACATTCTATAGCCAAAACTTGAACAAAAATAGTTGAGAACAAGCACCTATTATAAAGCCAATTACTAGTTCAGGTACATTATGTGCTTTTAAATAAAGTCTAGATGTGGCTACTAGACCACTAAAGAGAGAAAATGCACCAATAGCTAGGGTAATATTAATTTCAAAATGAATACTTAACCCAATTAGAAATAATAATAAGCTCCCCATCCCCAGTAAGTGAATACTTGTTTTAAATTTTAAAAACAACAATACCAAAACAGCCATGGTAGCTGTTAGTAGGCCAACAAAGAAATAATACACTTCGTTAATATAGTTCTGCGGAATTACTTTGTAAAGAATCATTAAGTATAAACCTATACTAATGTATATTGGATATTTACGTTCTTGAATAGATGGTGCAAAAATTGAAGTGATGAGCTTTAAGTTCTTTAAAATAAAGAAGAAAATGATAGGAATAACAACTGTTAAAATAAAAATTGGTAGAATGTTCCCACTTTGTTGTTCTAAAGAACTATATGGTGCAAGAGCAAAATAAGCTATTGTTCCTCCAATAGGGATAAAAAGGGGGTGGAAAACGTATGAGACTATACGTAGAAAAGCACGCATTAAATCTGTTTTCTAAGTCTAGCTACAGGTATTCCTAGCTGTTCTCTGTATTTAGCTACTGTTCTTCTAGCGATTGGATAGCCTTTTTCTTTTAAGATTTTTGCTAGTTTATCATCAGTTAATGGCTTCTTTTTTTCTTCTTCACCTATAACAGTTTCTAGTATCTTTTTTATTTCTCTAGTGGAAACATCTTCTCCTTGTTCATTTTTCATAGATTCAGAAAAGAATTCCTTAATTAGTTTTGTGCCATATGGTGTATCAACATACTTGCTATTGGCAACTCTAGATACTGTAGATACATCCATGTGAATTTGATCCGCAATATCCTTTAAAATCATTGGCCTTAACTTGCGCTCATCACCCGTTAAAAAGTACTCTTTTTGATACTCCATAATAGTATTCATGGTTATAAACAACGTCTGTTGCCGCTGTTTTATGGCATCAATAAACCACTTTGCTGCATCTAATTTTTGCTTTATAAAGAGAACCGTATCTTTTTGCGATTTTGATTTTTCTTTAGAATCCTTATACCCTTGTAGCATATTATTGTAATCCTTAGAAACATGCAATTCTGGAGCGTTACGACCATTAAGAGTTAGTTCTAATTCGCCATCAATAATTTTAATAGAAAAGTCAGGAACAACGTGTTCTACCATTCTATTATTACCTGAATATGATCCGCCTGGTTTTGGGTTTAGTTTTTCAATTTCTCCAATTGCATCTTTAAGTTGCTCCTCAGTTACATCATATTTAGCAATAAGTTTTTTGTAATGTTTTTTCGTGAATTGTTCAAAAGATCTTTCTAGAATATTTGTAGCCAATTCAACAGATGGTGTAGGCTCTTTTCTTTTTAATTGAATAATTAAACACTCATCTAAAGTTCTAGCAGCAACTCCAGGAGGATCTAATTCCTGAACTATTTTTAAGACCTTTTCAATTGTGTTTTCATCTGTATAGATGTTTTGAGTAAAAGCTAAATCATCCATAATATCTGAAAGTGGCCTTCTTATGTAGCCACTCTCATCGACACTACCAACAAGGAATTCTGCAATTGTCCATTCTTCATCGGATAAATAGACAGTATTTAATTGACTTATTAAATATTGATTAAATGAAGTCCCTGCAGCGTAAGGAATACTTTTTTCATCATCATCGGCACTATAATTACTAGTTTGAGTACGATATTCAGGAATTTCATCATCACTCAGATAGTCATCTATATTTATGTCTTCTGCATTTATTGATTCACTATCTGTGGAATCATCAAAAGTATCATCATAATTATCCTCTAAATTTTCATTTTCAGCTTTTCCGCTTTCTAAAGCTGGATTCTCCTCTAGCTCTTGTTTTAATCGTTGTTCAAATGCTTGTGTGGGCAATTGAATCAACTTCATCAATTGAATCTGTTGAGGCGATAGTTTCTGCGAAAGCTTAAACTGTAAATGTTGTTTGAGCATATAAAATATTCCTTACTTATAAAGTTAAAGAATTCAATTTAAAAAGATGCGTTCTGTGGTGTTCTTGGGAATGGAATTACATCTCTTATGTTACCCATTCCTGTAGAAAATTGGACTAACCTTTCAAAACCTAAACCAAAACCGCTGTGGACAGCGGTTCCAAACTTGCGTAAATCCAAATACCACCAAAGTTCTTCTTCTTCAATATTTAAATCGTCCATTTTTTGTTGAAGTACTTCAAGACGTTCTTCTCTTTGAGAACCACCGACAATTTCTCCAATTCCTGGAAAAAGTACATCCATGGCGCGAACTGTTTTTTCATCTTCATTTAAACGCATGTAAAATGCCTTGATTTTTGCTGGATAATCAAACAGTATAACCGGACATTTAAAATGTTTTTCCACCAAGAAGCGTTCGTGCTCACTCTGTAAATCTGCACCCCATTCATTAATAAGGTATTCAAATTTTTTCTTTTTATTGGGCTTAGAATTTCTTAATATTTCAATGGCTTCGGTATATGATACCCTCTTAAAGTTATTATCAACAACAAACTTTAATTTTTCTATGAGAGCCATTTCACTACGCTCAGCTTGTGGCTTTGATTTTTCTTCATCTAATAAACGTCGTTCAAGGAATTTTAAATCGTCTTGACAATTTTCTAAAACATAGTTGATGACCCACTTTATAAAGTCTTCAGCCAAATCCATATTCATGTCTAAATCATAAAAAGCCATTTCTGGTTCTATCATCCAAAATTCAGCCAAATGACGCGAGGTGTTTGAATTCTCCGCTCTAAAAGTTGGACCAAAAGTGTATACTTTACCAAGACCCATTGCATAAGCTTCAGCCTCTAATTGTCCAGAAACTGTTAAGTTTGTTTCTTTTGCAAAAAAGTCTTCTTTATAATTTACTTCGCCAGATTCATCTAATGGAGGATTTTTAGCATCTAAAGTAGTAACTCTAAACATTTCTCCAGCTCCTTCTGCATCCGATCCAGTTACTATAGGTGCATGAAAATAGTAGAATCCGTTTTGTTGAAAATAAGTGTGAACAGCATACGATAAAGCAGAACGAACACGCATAACTGCAGAAAAAGTGTTAGTTCTAACTCTTAAATGTGCTTTTTCACGCAAAAATTCAAGCGAATGTTTTTTTGGTTGTATTGGATAGCTGTCAGCATCTGCAGTACCATGTATGCTCAATTCTGAAACCTGTATTTCTACTTTTTGACCTTTGCCTTGACTTTCTACCAATTCCCCTGCTACTTTAATCGCAGCACCAGTAGATATGTTTTTTATAAGTGCTTCATCAAATTTTTCAAAGTCTACAACACATTGAATATTATTAATAGTGGAACCATCATTTAAGGCAATAAATCTATTGCTTCTAAAAGCCTTTACCCATCCGTTAATTTCTACCAGTTGCGAAGTAGGTGACGTAGCAAGTAATTCTTTGACAGAAGTAAGTTTCATTTTCTAGGCTATAAAATTAGATTTCAAAGATAGGTTTTTGAATAAAGAAAGAGAAGTTAGAAATTGCTATTTCCTTTTAGTATTTTCATCTTCTTTTGGCAAAATATCAATCTGTGGTTTTTTAAATACTTTTTTATTAGCAATACTCTTTTCTAAGGATAGTAAAAGGGAAGGAAGTAATATTAAATTAGATAACATCGCAAAAAGTAATGTTGCGGAAACTAATCCCCCTAATGCTTTGGTGCCTCCAAAACTTGAAACAGTAAATACTGAAAAGCCAAAGAACAAAACAATAGAGGTATAGAACATACTTACGCCAGTTTCACGCAGCGCTCCATAAACCGATTTTTTGATTTGCCATTTATTGACAATAAGCTCTTGACGGTACTTTGCTAAAAAGTGAATAGTATCGTCTACAGAGATACCAAAAGCAATACTAAAAACAAGAATAGTCGAAGGCTTTATAGGTACACCAATGTAACCCATTAAACCAGCGGTAATGACCAATGGTAATAGATTGGGAACCAAAGAAATTAAAATCATTCTAAAAGAACGAAATAGATAAGCCATGAATAGTGAAATTAGTCCTATAGCAAGAGCTAATGACAATAATAAATTCTTAACTAGATATTTTGTTCCTTTTAGAAAGAGGAGCGCTTTACCAGTGATAAAGACATTGTAGCGTTCTGTTGGGAATATTTTTGCAATAGATTTAATTAAATCTTGTTCAATTTCTTCCATACGTTCTGTCTTTACATCACGCATAAAAGTGGTCATTCTTGCAGTTTGCCCTGTGCTATCTACAAAACTCTCCAAGAGGTTTCCATTATCAGCAGATTTTCTTGCCACATCCATGATAAAAGTATTCTCTTGAGATGTTGGTAATTGATAATATTTAGGAATTCCGTTGTAAAAAGCCTGTTTGGAGTACTTGACTAAGTTTACTACAGAAACAGATTTAGAAAGTTCTGGAGTATCACTAATTTCTGTTGCTAATTGGTCCATTCTACGGAGTGTAGCTGGCTTTAGGATACCATTTTTTTGTTTAGTGTCTACAACTACTTCAACGGGCATGATACCATCAAACTCCTCTTCAAAGAACCGAACGTCTTTTACAAATTTGGTGTTCTTAGGTAAATCTTCTATTCGGCTTCCAGTAATTTCAATTTGATAAATCCCAACAATACTTAGAATCAATACAATTACAAAGGTGATATAAACGGCTATTCTATGATTCCTAACAATACGTTCCATCCAATTCACAAACATATCAATCCACTTTTTATTTAAGTGTTTTAAATGCTTGGTTTTTGGCAAAGGCATAAAGCTATAAAGAATAGGTATAATTAATAGGGATAGCATAAAAATGCATAGAATATTTATGGATGCAACTATTCCAAATTCTTTAAGTAAATCGCTATCTAAAATTATAAAAGTTGCAAAACCAGAAGCGGTAGTAACATTGGTCATTAAAGTGGCATTCCCAATTTTGGAAATTACGCGTTGTAATGATAATGCTTGGTTGCCGTGTTTTTTTACTTCTTGTTGGTATTTATTGATTAGGAAAATACAGTTTGGAATCCCAATTACAATAATTAGTGGGGGGATTAATGCGGTAAGAATGGTGATTTCATATTTAAACAATCCTAAAATCCCGAACGCCCACATTACACCTATAATTACAACAAACATGGAGATAAATGTTGCTCTAAAACTTCTAAAGAAAAAGAAAAATATAATTGAAGTAACTAATAAGGCTCCAAGAATAAAAACACCTATCTCATCAATAATAATTTTGGAATTCCAAGTCCGGATATATGGCATTCCTGAAACCCTAACATCTAAGCCTGTTTCTTTTTCAAAATCATTGACAAGGCTTTCTAAATCGTTTAAGATATATTCATTTCTAACAGGTTCGTTAAGAATGTCCTTATCCATATACACAACCATTCTAACAGAACCACTTTCTTTATTAAAAAGTAAGTTTTCATAAAAAGGCAAATCATTAAAGAGATGTTCTTTTATTTTTGTTACTTCTTCTGTAGTCTTTGATGGAGCACTCACAAGTGGTTTGAGAAAGAATTCTTGCTTTTCGTTATCCTTAACAAGCTCCTTTAGGTTTTCTGTAGAAATTACAAAATCTGTCTCAGGAATAGCTTCAAATTGCTTACTTAGTTTATTCCAGCGATTGAAGTTATCTGGTGTAAATAGTAAACTATCTTTTATTGCCAAGACTATCGCATTGTCTTCTTGTCCAAATAATTCTACAAAAGCTTCATATTGAACAGTTTCTGGATGATCATCGGGTAGAATATTTGCTTCGGTATTTGAAAAACGCATGTTTTTCCATTGAAGCCCCATAAAAACGGTTGCAGCTATAATGGCTATTAGAATTAATATTCTATTGCGAAGAATAATACGTGCAAGAACTGCCCAAAATCCTTGAAAAAGCTTATTTACCATTCCATTTTTATTGGTGGCAAAGGTAGAAAATCATTAGTAGTGTACCTAGGGAATAAATATAGTATATGAGGGTTAAATTAGACCTTCATTATTTCAACCTCTTTCACTTCAAGAATAGCATCTACTTTTTTACTGTAGTTGTCAGTTAATGATTGGACATCTACTTCTGCGTTAGATAAGAGGTCTTCTGAAGCATCTAATTTTTTAAGCTCTTTATTGGCATCTTGTCTAGAATTACGAATACTCACTTTAGCATCTTCTGCTTCTGCCTTTGCTTGCTTTACCAATTGTATTCTACGTTCTTCTGTTAATGGTGGAACATTGATAATTACCATTTCCCCATTGTTCATTGGATTAAAACCTAAATTAGAATTTGTTATGGCTGTTTCGATAGGTTGAATCATGCTTTTCTCCCAAGGCTGAACAGAGATAGTTCTTGCATCTGGTGTGTTTACATTTGCGACTTGAGATAGTGGAGTAGGAGAACCGTAATAATCAACCATTACAGTTGAAAGCATTACTGGACTGGCTTTACCAGCTCTTATTTTTATAAATGCTTTTTCAAGATGAGCCATTGCTCCATCCATACTTTCCTTTGCAGCGTCTAATATAAAAGTTATCTCTTCGTTCATATTATTATTTTTTAATCACAGGTCAATAATTATGCCAGTACTACACATTTACAAGAGTTCCAATACTTTCTCCAGAAACAATTTTCATAAGGTTTCCTCTGGTGTTCATATCAAAAACTACTATTGGAAGCTCATTTTCTTGACTTAAAGTAAAAGCTGTTGTGTCCATTACTTTAAGACCTTTACTAAGTACTTCTTTAAATGATAGATTATCGAATTTTGTTGCAGTTTTATCTTTTTCTGGGTCAGAGGTATAGATTCCATCGACTCTAGTGCCTTTTAAAATCACATCGGCTTTTATCTCAATAGCCCTTAAAACGGCAGCCGAATCGGTTGTAAAATATGGGTTTCCTGTACCTCCTCCAAAAATAACCACTCGCCCTTTTTCTAAGTGTCGCATTGCCCTTCTTCTTATAAAAGGTTCGGCTACTTCATTAATTTTAATGGCAGTTTGGACTCTCGTTTCTACTCCTTGAATTTCTAAAGCGCTTTGTAAGGCTAAACTATTTATTACAGTTGCTAGCATACCCATGTGGTCTCCTTGTACACGATCCATACCTTGACTTGCACCAGCTAAACCTCTAAAAATATTTCCTCCACCAATTACAATGGCAAGTTCTACGCCTTTTTTCATTACAGCTTTAATGTCTTCTGCATATTCAGCAATTCTTTTTGGGTCAATTCCGTATTGTTGGTCACCCATTAAGGCTTCGCCACTTAATTTTAAAAGAATTCTTTTGTACTGCATCTACTGCTTTTTTTGAAATCCGAACAAAAATAATCAAAATAATTTTTGATGTATAGAATTGAATAACAAGGAATTTATGATAATTGGGAATAAAAATCATAGTTTTCTGTAACCTTTATCAAAAAAGGCAGTTTACCCTTTTGAAAACCTAAAAACCGTAATGCAGGGACTAACCGACAACGCATTAATGCTACAAGTAAGATCTGGAGATATTCAGAAGCTGGGATTGCTGTATGAAAGGCATAAGAAAAGATTATTCGGCTTCTTTTATAATATGAATTCAGATGCAGCTCTGAGTGAGGATTTAGTGCAAAATGTGTTTATAAGACTGTTAAAATATAAACACACGTATACAGGGGAAGGCTCTTTTATAGCTTGGATGTTTAAAACTGCTAGGAACGTGAATTATGACCATTTTAAAAAGAATAAAGCTCAGGATAAGAATTATAATTTAGATTCAGTGGCTTATAAGTTGGATGATGGTAATGATGTCGAATCTAATGTAATGCAAAAAGATACTATAGCCATTTTAAAAATTGCAATGCGTAAGATGGAGCCAGAAAAGCGAGAAGTTTTAGTATTAAGCAAGTTTAAGGAGATGAAATTTAGTGATATAGGCGAAGTTTTAGGTTGTAGTGAAGGAGCAGCAAAAGTTAAGGCACATAGGGCATTAAAAGAGCTTAGAGAAATATTTCAGCAATTGGAAGAAAGGTAAAATTATGAAAGAAGAATTTGAAATAATGGCAATTGATTATCTAAAGGGAGAGATAAGTTTAGATGATAAAGTTGTCTTTGAAAAATTTCTTAGTAACAATCCATCATATCAGAAAGAGTTTGAAGATTTAAAGTTACTGTGGAAAGATACTAATGCTATAAATGTTCCTGAACCATCAGAACAGATGGATGTTAAGTTTTTTGATATGTTGAATTCAGAAACCGAAATCCAAAAAAAACCAAACTTAAATTGGTTTAGTAAGTTTTCTGCGAACCTTTCTATTTTAATGAAACCACAGTTTGCGTATGGATTATTATTACTTACCATAGGACTTTCAATTGGGTATTTTTTAAAACCAAAAGAAACCCAAACGGTAACCAAAATTGTTGCTAATGATGAAACAGAAGAGGTTAGAGAAAAATTAGTCTTAACACTGTTGAAACAACCTTCAGTAAATAAAAGATTGCAGGGCGTTAGCGAGGCGAATAGGTTTGGTAAAGTAGACGAAACAGTTATTAAAGCCTTGTTACAAACACTTAATAAAGATAGCAATGTAAATGTAAGATTGGCTGCTATTGAGTCATTGACAAATTATGTAAGTAACCCTGTGGTAAGGCAAGGTTTAGTACAGTCTATTCCTAATCAAGAATCCCCAATTGTGCAGGTGACATTGGCAAATTTGATGGCGGCATTACAAGAAAAAAATTCTATAGAACCCTTTAAAAAATTATTGCAGAATCAAGAATTAGATACAACGGTAAAAAAGAAGATAGAAAGTACAATTCAATCAATCATATAGTTTATTTATCAATTAGCTCATATTGAGCAAAATCAAATTACGAACAGTCCTAAGTTTTAGGGCGCAAAATTCAATCAAATGAGAAAAACAATTTTAGTACGTCTGCTTGCAGTTTTTGCAGTAGCACATTTTGTTAACGCACAAAAGAAAGAGTTTAAAGAACAAATAAAAAAGGAGATTGCTTTTGAGAGCAATGACAAACAAAACACCTTAATCCTAAATAATATTTTTGGATTTGTTAAAGTAGAAGGTTATGAGGGTAACCAAGTACAACTTGTTGTGGATAAAAAAATCACTGCTAATAATTCTATAGATTTAGAAACGGGTAAAAAAGAGTTGATTATTAAAGTGTTGGAAAAAGGAAATAAGATAGTTATCTACCCAAGCGCACCTTTTATGAAATTTGACCAAGATAAATTTCAATATTATTGCTGTAATCAAGAATATGAAGCACCACCTTATGAGCACCAAACAGATTTTATTTTAAAAGTTCCAAAGAATATCAAATTAGATATTAGTACCGTAAATGATGGCGAAGTAACGGTTAAGAATATGCGAGGGGATTTCATTAAAGCTAATAATGTAAATGGTGGGATTTCTCTTATAAATGTTACTGGTCAAACTAAGGTGCACTGTATTAATGGTAAGGTTGAAATATCCTATGCTGATAACCCTAGAAATGCTTCTAAATATTATTCATTAAACGGGGATATTAATGTTACCTATCAAAATTCCTTATCTGCAGATGTTTCTTTCAAGAGTATGAATGGAGAACTCTTTACGGATTTTGATATTGAAAAACAATTTAACAGAACCAACAAATCATCAGAAAATAGCAAAACAAAATTTAAGTACGAATCTAAACCTGTTGTTCAAATAGGTAAAGGTGGTATTGATTATGATTTTGAAACACTAAATGGAAACGTATTCATCAAAAAAATATAACAATCATGAAAAACTTAAAATTAATAATAACCGTAGTTGGGTTCTTAGCAGTATGTATATCAAGTGCCCAAGAGAAAAAGATAGACTTGTTTACCATTCCTTTAAGTAACCCAAGCAATCCAGGAGTGTTAGAAGTAGATCAAATTTCTGGCTCAATAACAGTTGTCGCTTATAATGGAAAAGAAGTAATTGTGAAAGCTACAGTGCATGAAGATGATCATGAATGTGAGGATTGTGAAAAAAAGGGGATGAAAAAAATATCTGGGTCTTCCCTGAATATTTCAGCAGAAGAAAATGAAAATGTGGTAAGAATACATAACGAATTATGGAACAATAAAACCGATTTTGATATTAAAGTGCCTACTAATTTTTCACTAATGTTAGAAACAGTAAACAATGGGGATATTTATGTTGAGGGTGTAAATGGAGAAATGGAGATAAGTAACGTAAATGGAAAAATTACCTTAAAAGATGTTAGTGGTTCTGCCAGTGCTGACACTACTAATGGTGAACTTATTGCTAATTTTAAAAGTATAACTAGCGGAGCGGATATGGCTTTTAGTAGCTTTAACGGTAATGTGGAAATTACTTTTCCAAAAGGTTTAAAAGCTAGTGTTAAAGCAAAATCTGATATGGGTGATGTGTATACCGATTTTGATATGGATATTTCTGAAAACAAACCAGATGTTGACAAAAGCTCAAAAAGTGGAACGTATAAGGTAAAGATAGAACAATGGATTAAAGGAAAAATAAATGGTGGAGGACCAGAGATGCTGTTTAAGACCTTTAATGGTGATATAATGATAAAGTCTAAATAGAATAAGGTGTAAAGCAAAAAAACCTGAGCATTGGCTCAGGTTTTTTATGAAGTTGTGAGGATAAATTTATCCTAATGCTACTCTGGAAAAAGCAGTTACTTCTAAACTAGAATCAACAGACTTTACATATTGAGCAACACTTTGCTTACTGTCTTTTATGAAAGCTTGGTTTACTAGAGTATTGTCTCTAAAGAAACGCTTTAATTTTCCTTTTGCGATATTGTCTAACATTGCTTCCGGCTTACCTTCTTGGCGTAATTGATCTTTTGCAATTTCGATTTCTTTATCGATTACAGATTGGTCGACACCATCTTCGTTTAAGGCAACAGGATTCATTGCAGCAGCTTGCATTGCTACATCTTTTGCAACTTCAGCAGCACCATCAACTGCACTGGAAAGACCTACCAAAGTAGCAATCTTATTACCTGCATGAATGTAAGATCCTACAAAAGGAGCATTTAATCTTTCAAAGCTTCCTATCTCTATTTTCTCTCCAATAACACCTGTTTGTTCTGTTAGCTTCTCAGCAACAGTCATTCCGTTGTATGTAGCTGCCATAAAAGCATCTTTATTGTCAAAGCCTAATGCTAAATCAGCTAACTCATTAGCTAGAGTTACAAAAGTTTCATTTTTTGCAACAAAATCAGTCTCACAGTTTAATGAGATAATAACGCCATTGTTATTGCCTGCATCCACCTTTGCAATTGCAGCACCTTCAGAAGAGTCTCTATCTGCTCTTTTAGCAGCAACTTTTTGACCTTTCTTACGAAGAATTTCAATTGCTTTATCAAAATCACCGTCAGCTTCAACCAATGCATTTTTACAATCCATCATTCCAGCTCCAGTAGCTTTTCTTAATTTATTTACTTCAGCGGCTGTAATCTTTGCCATTTTATGTACTTTTTAAAAAATTATATAAAGTAAAACACCATAAGTGTTTTATGAATCAATATTAAACTACTCTTCAGAATCTTCAACTCCACCTTTAGTGTTGTCTTGCCATTCCTTAAGTTCGTCCCATTTACCATCGGCAGCCATTTTAGCTTGCTTTGGCCATGAAGCAGGCTCTAAATGAGCAAGTCTTGGACTAGCATCTGTAAGTATAGTTTTAACAGCTTCTGGTTTAGCTTTAGCTAAATCAACATATGTAACGATGCCAGCAGCAACTAATGCTTCTGCAGCTTTAGGTCCAACACCTTCTACTTTGGTTAGGTCATCTGCTTTTGCTTTTGGAGCTGCCTTCTTCTTTGGCTTTTCTTCTTTAGCAGCCTCTGCCTTTTTTTCAACTGGTTTTTCAGCTTTAGGAGTAGCAGCTTTTTCTTTAGCTTTAGGAGCTTCTTTCCCTTCTTTATCACTTTGCTTTTCTGCTTTTCTATCTGCTAAACCTTCTGCGACAGCATTAGTAACTTCAGACATGATAACATCAATAGACTTACCAGCATCATCATTGGCAGGGATAATAAAGTCAATTGGTCTTGGGTCAGAATTTGTATCTACTATCGCAAAAATTGGAATATTTAATTTTTGAGCTTCTTTCACTGCTATATGCTCACGCATTGTATCAACAATAAAAATTGCACCAGGCAAACGAGTCATCTCAGAAATAGAACCTAAGTTTTTATCTAGCTTAGCTCTTAAACGGTCCACTTGTAAACGTTCTTTCTTGGAAAGAGTTAAGAATGTTCCGTCTTTCTTCATTCTATCAATAGCAGCCATTTTCTTAACAGCTTTTCTAATAGTTACAAAGTTAGTTAACATACCACCTGGCCATCTTTCAGTAATGTATGGCATATTTACGTTTGAAACTTTTTCAGCAACAATGTCTTTTGCTTGTTTCTTTGTAGCTACGAAAAGAATTTTTCTTCCAGATGCTGCTATTTTCTTTAAAGCTTCATTAGCTTCTTCTAATTTCGCAGCTGTTTTGTAAAGATTGATAACGTGGATACCGTTACGCTCCATATAGATGTAAGGAGCCATGTTTGGGTTCCACTTTCGTGTAAGGTGTCCAAAGTGCACACCTGCTTCTAATAATTGTTTTACTTCGACTTTCGCCATTTTAAATTTAGTTTACGTTCTTTTGAATTAGCAATGATAAAGTGGTATCCAAAAAATAGTAAGGAAGCCTTCATCATTTAGATGCTAAACTAATTTACCCAAAACTACTTTCAAGTTTTACTTGGTTTAGTCTGCCAACTAGGTTGGGTTTTGGGATTTTTTAATTGCCCTTTAAAAAAGGACTTTCAATGAACTTGTTAGAAAATATAATTAAGGCATCCAAAAAAGGATGCCTGATAATTTTGTGATTAACGTTTAGAGAACTGGAATTTCTTACGAGCTTTCTTCTGACCAAATTTCTTACGCTCCACCATTCTTGGGTCTCTAGTTAGTAAGCCCTCTGGTTTAAGAACTGCTCTGTTTTCAGCATCAATTTCACACATTGCTCTAGACAATGCTAATCTAACAGCTTCCGCTTGACCAGTAATTCCACCACCGTAAACATTTACTTTAACATCATAGTTTCCATCTGTTTCAGTAAGTGTAAAAGGCTGCTTTACTTTATATTGTAATGTAGCTGTAGAGAAATACTCTTCTAATGTTCTTTTATTAACAGTGATATTTCCTTTTCCTTCAGAAACATATACACGTGCTACAGCTGTTTTTCTTCTTCCAATTTTGTGAATAACGTCCATTATTTATAGTCGTTTAAGTTAATTGCTTTAGGTTTTTGAGCTTCTTGACCATGCTCAGTTCCAGCATATACTTTTAAGTTTCTGAATAAATCAGCACCTAATCTATTTTTAGGAAGCATGCCTTTTACAGATTTTTCAATAATCCTTTCAGGGTGCTTTTCTAATAATTGAGAAGCACTAGTAAAACGTTGTCCACCAGGATATCCTGTGTATCGGATATAAGATTTATCTGCCCACTTGTTACCACTCATTTGTATTTTTTCTGCGTTGATAACAACCACGTTGTCACCGCAATCTACGTGAGGAGTAAAGTTTGTCTTGTACTTTCCTCTTAGTAATTTGGCAACTTTAGAGGCCAATCTACCTAATGTCTGTCCTTCAGCATCAACCAATAACCATTGTTTATCAACGGTAGATTTGTTGGCAGAAATAGTTTTATAACTTAATGTATCCACTTCTCGAAATAATATTAAATTTCTAATCGTTCCCGAATAACGGGCTGCAAATGTACAATTATTAGATTGAATTGCAAATGGTTGTGAAAGAATATTTTTTAATTTTTTCACCTTAAAAATGGTTGCAAAAATAATGTATTAAAACAGTTTGTTAAAAAAATATTAAAAATTGTTTTTACTGTAACTCTTCAAGAATAGTCAAGTCTTTACTGTACATCTAATCAAAAAACGAACATCTTGAAGAATCCAACCATTTTTCTTGTGCTGTTTCTATTTTCTTGGTTTTGTAATTCCCAAGAAACAGAACTAAGCCAAGATACTACAGAAGTAGTCCCTAAAAGAATTTATTTTACGAAAGCTATAACCTCAAATCAAACCCCAGTTGTGGATGGTCAGTTAGACGATGTAGCCTGGAATATTGTGGATTGGACTACAGACTATATTGAAAATCAGCCAGATGAAAACACACCACCTAGTTACCAAACAAAATTTAAAATTGTTTATGATAACAAGTACCTATATATAGGAGTGCGTTGTTATGATGCAGAACCAGATGAAATTGTTAAACGACTTTCTAGAAGAGATGGATTTGAAGGTGACTGGATAGAGTTTAATATTGATAGCTATCATGACAAACGTACGGCATTCTCATTTACTGTAACAGCTGCTGGAGTTAAAGGAGACGAATTTATTTCAAATAACGGGAATAATTGGGATGGTAGCTGGAATCCTATATGGTATACCAAGACCAATATAGATGGTGAAGGATGGACCGCAGAATTAAAGATACCATTGAGCCAATTAAAATTTGGTAGCTCCGACAATCAAGTATGGGGTTTACAATCTACCAGAAGATTTTTTAGAGGAGAAGAACGTTCTCTTTGGCAACGTAAACCAGTTGACCAACCTGGGTGGGTAAGCGAATTTGGGGAGCTTCATGGGTTAAAGAACATAGAGCCTCAAAAACAATTAGAGATTCAGCCATATACTGTAGCTAGTGGGGAGACTTATGAAGCAGAAGAAGGAAACCCATTTAGAGATGGGAGTGAAAATAATATTACGGTTGGGCTTGATGCTAAAATTGGAATCACTAATGACCTTACCTTAGATTTAACCGTTAATCCAGATTTTGGTCAGGTAGAAGCGGACCCTTCAGCAATTGCACTAGACGGATTCCAAATTTTCTTTCGAGAGCAACGTCCATTTTTTGTGGAGAACAAGAATATTTTTGATTTTAATATTTCTCAATCAGAAGCTGGTAACACCTTTGGCTCAGACAATGTATTTTATTCGCGTCGTATAGGTCGTAGCCCTCAGGGATTCCCTGATACAACAGATGGAGAATTTGTAGAAATCCCTGACAATACTCAGATTATAGGAGCTGCTAAGTTTAGTGGAAAAACCAAAGACGGTTGGGCAATTGGAGTTTTAGAAAGCGTAACTGCTAAAAAGTATGCTACAATAGATAATAATGGTGAACGAAGAAGAGAAGTTGTAGAGCCATTGACCAATTATTTTGTTGGTCGTGTTCAAAAAGATTTTAATGACCGTAATTCCTTTATAGGTGGCGTTTTTACTGCAACAAATCGAGATCGACTAACAGAAGGATTAAATTTCCTTCATAAATCGGCATATTCTGGAGGGTTAGATTTTAAACACCAATGGAATAATCGTGATTGGTACTTTGGTGGAAATATTATTCTAAGCCATGTACAAGGTAGTGAAGAAGCTATTGAAAACACTCAGAGGTCTATAACAAGATTATTCCAGAGAGTCAACGCAGATCATGTAGAAGTTGATGATACAAAGACTTCATTAACTGGTACGGGTGGTGATGTAAAGATTGGTAAAATAGGTAATGGGCATTGGAGATTTGAATCTGGAGGCACTTGGCGTTCGCCAGAACTAGAATTGAATGATTTAGGTTTTCAGCGTCAGGCAGATGATATTAGACATTATACTTGGGTTGGTTATCAAACATTAAAACCAGATAGTACATTTAGGCGTGTAGGGATTAACTATAATCATTGGGCGGCATTCGATTTTGAGGGAAATCATAATTATCTTCAATTTAATACTAATAGCTGGCAAAATTGGAAAAATAACTGGTTTACAAATCTTGGATTCAATTATGCTCCAGTACAATATTCCAACTTTGCTTTAAGAGGTGGGCCAAGATTAAAACAATCTCCATGGGTAAGTTTTTGGAATGGAATTAATACAGATAGCAGAAAAAAAGTACGCTTTAATATATTCCATAATGGCCGTAGAGCCGTAGATGATTCTTTTAAATCTTACTTTATAAGAGCAGGAGTAACTTATCAACCTGTTGATGCTATTCGTGTTTCTGCTTTCCCATCATACAACATCAATAATGATAAGTTACAGTTTGTAGATAACTTAGATGCTAATGGTAATCCAAGGTATTTAAATGGTGAAATAGAGCAACGCACCTTAAGCATGTCTTTTAGATTAAATTATACCATTAATCCCAATTTAACTATACAGTATTGGGGACAACCATTTATTTCTAGAGGAAGATATTCAAATTTTAAACATGTTAATGATGCTACTGCAAAGCGTTTTGAAAACCGTTTTTTACAGTATGATTCAAATCAAATTTCGTTGATAGATGACACCTATAATGTAGATGAAGATATAGATGGTGCAACAGACTTTAGCTTTGATAATCCTGATTTTTCTTTTGTTCAATTTCGTTCAAACTTAGTTTTGCGTTGGGAGTATATTCCTGGTTCTGAAATTTTTCTGGTGTGGTCACAAGATGTGTCACAATCTGGTGACCCAAATGAAGGTTTATTTACAAGTCTAGGAGATAATATTTTAGGACAAAAACCACAAAATATCTTTTTATTAAAAGCAACGTATCGGTTTGTTTTTTAACAGTAATACTGTTAATTAAAAATTAAACAAAGGGTTTCAATCGTTGAAGCCCTTTATTTTTGAGTATTCATCAAGCCAGACCAATTTTAACCATGCAAAAAACGTTCTTTCTAGTATTTGCAATGTGCATTATGATTAATGCAAAAGCGCAAGATTCTACACTAATTGTTCCAAAACTTATTTATACTACAAAACCATTAAAAGAAAATACAGCTCCAATTATAGACGGGACTGTGGATGACTTATCATGGGGTTTGGTAGATTGGTCTGGAGGATTTATAGAAAGAGAGCCAGATGAGAACACACCACCAAGCGAGCAATCTAAGTTTAAAATTTTGTACGACGATAAATTCCTTTATGTCGCATACAGATGTTATGATTCTGAGCCAAATAAGATAGAAAAAAGATTGTCAAGACGGGACGGTTTCGCTGGTGATAGAATGGCAATTATTATTGATAGCTATCATGACAAAAGAACCGCATTTTCTTTTACAACAACAGCAGCAGGTGTAAAAGGAGATGAGTTTGTATCTGAGAATGGTAATAATTTTGATGATAGCTGGAATCCAATTTGGTATACTGCTTCAAATATTGATAGTGAAGGTTGGACTGCAGAAGCTAAGATTCCTTTTAGCCAATTAAAGTTTGGGAAAGCAAAAGAGCAAATATGGGGGCTACAGGTTACACGATTATTTTTTAGAGCGCAAGAACGTTCTGTATGGCAACGTGTACCTCAAGATTTATCTGGGTTTGTAAGTGAATTTGGTGAATTACATGGGTTGATAGATATTGAACCTCAGAAACAATTAGAAATTCAGCCTTTTGTTGTTAAGCAATTAGATACTTACCCAGCTGAGGATGGAAACCCTTTTAGAGATGGAACAGATTTTAGATTAAATGGAGGTTTAGATGCTAAAATTGGAATTACTAATGATTTAACATTGGATCTTACTGTGAATCCAGATTTTGGTCAGGTAGAGGCAGACCCTGGAGCTATTGCTCTTGATGGGTTTCAGATATTTTTTCGAGAACAACGACCATTTTTTGTTGAGAATAAAAACATTTTTGATTACGAATTTGCAAATGGTAATGATAATGTTTTTTACAGTCGTCGTATTGGTAGGAGTCCACAAGGTTTCCCTAGTTTAGGAGATGGTGAATTTGCTGATGTGCCAAACAATACGGCAATTCTTGGTGCAGCAAAATTTTCTGGAAAAACCAAAAATGGCTGGTCTATTGGTTTGTTGGAAAGTGTTACGGGCAAAGTTTTTGCGGAAGTTGATTCAAACGGAGATCGTAGAGAAGAATTAGTCGAGCCTTTTACCAATTACCTAGTAGGTAGACTTCAGAAAGACTTTAATGAAAGAAATTCTTTTGTTGGTGGAATTTTTACGGCTACTAATCGCAAATTAGAAGATAATTTGAGTTTTTTACACGAGGCGGCTTATACTGGAGGTTTAGACTTTAGGCACAGTTGGCAGAATAGAAATTACTATATAGAAGGTAATATTGTTACAAGTCATGTTACAGGAAGTCCAGAGGCAATATTAAGAACCCAACAGAGTTTAGCGCATCTTTTTCAGCGAACAGATGCTACTCATGTTCAAATAAATCCAACTAGAACTTCTCTCACAGGAACTGGAGGGAAAATTAATTTTGGTAAATCTGGAGGTGGAAACTGGCGATTTGAAACTGGTGGGTTTTGGCGTTCTCCGGAACTTGAGTTAAATGATGTGGGTTTCTTAAGACAAGCAGATGATATTAGACAATTTGCAAATCTTCAATATCGTTTTCTTAAACCCACTAAGTTATTGCGTACGGCTAACTTAACACTTGGCCAGAGTAGCGCTTTTGATTTTGAAGGCAATTACAATAGAGTGCAATATGATTTTAGAGGTTTTATAAACTACGCCAATAATTGGTTTACAGAAGGTGGTGCAACCCATAAACCTCGTATTTTTTTGAATACAATTTTACGAGGTGGGCCTCGATGGCGTTTTAATGAAGAAAACTTCTTTTTTGTTTTTGCAGGAACTGATAGAAGTAAAAAATTTAATGCTACTGTCGGCTATGTAAATAGTCAGGCTAAACAAGATAATTTTTCTTTAGTGAGATATGTGTTACGAACAAGATATCAACCTTTTGATACTTTTAGTCTTTCACTTAATTTTGAATACGAAGAGAATCCAAGCAAAACGCAATACATAACCGAGAGAGATTTTGCAGGTGCACCACGTTATATTTTGGGAGAAATAGATCAACGAACATTTAGTACTACACTTCGTTTTAATTATAGTATTAACCCAAACTTGAGTATCCAATTTTATGGACAACCTTTTATCTCTAGAGGAACATATACCAATTTTAATTTTGTAAATAACTCTATAGCTGAAAATCTTAATGAAAGGATAAGCATTTTTGAACCTAATCAAATTTCACAGAATGAAGATGGAATTTTTCAGATTGATGAAGATTTGGATACAGTGACGGATTATGAGTTTAATAATCCAGACTTTTCTTTTGTACAGTTTCGTTCTAACTTGGTAATGCGTTGGGAATATATTCCTGGTTCCGAAGTATTTTTAGTGTGGTCCCAAGGAATAACTGGATTTAGTGACCCTACAGATTCTTTAGGTCGTTCTTTAGACAATCAAATTTTTGGGCGACAAAGAGACAATACTTTTTTACTCAAGGCAACTTATCGATTTATCTTATAATCAGTAGAATAGCAGTTATACACTATTGTTTTCTTTTTTTCGTTTTGGTAGGATAAGCTTTAAAACCCCAAACATGAAAAAAGTTATAATAATGCTTGGTGCAGTACTATTTTTTACTGCATGTTCTACAGATAATGAGAATGATGGCGGGCTAGAAGCCTCAACTCTAGTAGGGACTTGGAATATGACAGATGTTCGTTTTCCAGATGACCCAAACGACACATCACTAAATTTGGCAGATGAAATTGTAGATCAATTAGTCCAAGAAAATTGTTTCTTGGTAAGTTTTACTTTTAATGCTGATGGAAGTGTTTCTTCTGAAGATAAAGTGAATTTTATTGAAGTAAATTCTGGACCTATGGGTCTAGACGTACCTTGTCCGGATAATAGCACTGTTGAAACAGCAGAATGGGTTCTGGAAGGAAATCAATTAACACTTACTGGTGCTAATCAAGAAGAAACTATTACGATTGAGTTAGATGGTAATACTTTAATAATTGCAGGAGAAGAGATAAATGCTCAGAACTATGCTGGTGCTGAAGCAGTTTTTACCAAGCAATAGTTTTTATTTTTTTTAGAGCATTTACTAAAGCATCGTTAGCTTCTTGTGTGCCAATAGTAATTCTGACTTTTCCGGGAGCACCAAATTGAGAAACTGGGCGCACCATTATTCCTTGTTCCATGAGAATATCAGTAAACTCAAATTCTGATAATGGAGGGTCTATAATGAAAAAATTGCTCTGCGAAGGCCAGTAGGTAATTCCTAATTTATCAAATTCATTTGCCAAATAATTTCTTCCTTCTTGAACAGTTTTAACTGTTTCAGCAATAAATTTAGTATCATTTAAAGCTCCAATTGCAGCTTCAATTGAAGTAATTGGGAGTAAAAAAGGTTTGTGAATTTGGCGAATGTAGTTCGCAATAGTATTTGTGGTATAGCAATACCCGATGCGTTGACCAGCTAAACCATAGGTTTTTGAAAAGCTATTTACAGCCACTACATTATGTCCTTCTTTTACGTAGGATAACCCTGAAACATAATCCTCAACATTGGCAAAATGACGATAAACCTCATCAAAAACAATAATAATATCTTTCGGAATTTTATTTATAAAATCATCTAAAACTGGCTTTGGTATATAAGTCCCCGTTGGATTGTTTGGACTGGTTAAAAAAATAATTTTAGTTTTCTCTGTAATGGCATTCAGAATACTTTCTACATCCAAGTCATAACTTGGATATAGTAAAGGAACATCGATTTGTTTAGCACCGTACCATCTAGAAAAAACGGCGTATGGTAAAAAGCATGGGTTAGAATAAATTACTTCATCATCTTCATTAATAAAAGCTCTAAGAAGCATATCAATGATTTCAGAACCGCTATTTCCACATATAAACTGGTCTACATCTAATTGACCATCAAAATCTTTTACCAAAGCTTCACGTAATCGAATATCAGTCTGGTCTGGATAAACACCTATGGTCTGTGCGGCTTTTAATAATGCTTCCGTTGCTTTTGGAGATTGTCCTAAAGGATTTTCATTAGAGGACATTTTATATATTTTCCCTGCTGATACTGGAGGATTTTTACCTCCTTGATAAACTTCTTTTGGTTTTAAATGGGCCTTAAATATGGACTCAATAGTCTTATTCATTAGTCAAATTTTTTCAGCATATAATAAAATGGATAAAGCTTTTTTGGTATCTCCAGCTTCTAAAATTCTTTTTGCAACTGTATGTAATTCTTTAGGTTTGCTTAGTGATTTAACTTCATCTAATTTACTTATATCATCAATTTCAGAAGCACTTGGTAAATCTTCAACATTGCCTAAACGTCCTAAATTATTGCCACTTAATACAGTACTGTTCTGAATACTTTTAGGTAAACCATCAACTCCAATTCCTTTAGTTCGTATAGGTTTTGGAATCTCAAACAAAGAATCGCCACTAGAACGAGTATACCAACTACTGCCCATGCGACCAACCAAATCTAGCTTTTTGGTATCTAGCTTGTTATCTGTAAGGTATTTTTCATTAATGTGTATGAGTTCAACTTTTGCTAGAATTAGATTTCCTGCTCCAGGCGTATCTGCAAGCTCAATAACTTTTGTTACAGAACATTCAAAGGCAACAGGAGCTTCGCCCACGCGCGGAGGTTTAACCTTTTTGCTAGCTACTTGTGTAAGACCAGCTTTTTCAAACTCGTTCACTCCTTTATCGTAAGCTGTACTCGATAAGGACATTTGCTCAACAATAGGGTAATTTACAATATTGATGACTACTTCTGGAACCTCTTTTACATTGATATGCGAATGCTTTAATGAATTATCCCGACCGCTACGGGCAGGTGAAAATATCATTATTGGGGGATTAGAACTAAAAACATTGAAAAAACTAAACGGACTTAAATTTACATTACCTTCTTTATCGATAGTACTGGCAAAACAAATAGGTCTGGGTGCTACTGCAGAAAGCAAATAAGAATGCAGCTCTGGTTGAGGAATTGAGTTTGGGTCTATCGTTTTTGTCATTTGTTTTATTAGCTTTTGTCATTTCGAACGAACGTGAGAAATCTAATTTAGATTCCTCGTCGATTTACTCTATCGGAATAACATTTTTATTTTGTTGGAAGGATTTTAGCAGTGACTTCTCCAAAACCAACTCTTTTTCCGTCTTTTTCCGCAAATCCTCTCATAGTTACCGTATCTCCATCATTTATAAACTTACGTTCACTACCATCTTTCATTTTCACAGGTTTAGTGCCCATCCAAGCTAATTCTAACATAGAACCGTAAGAGTTTTCATCTTTACCAGAAATAGTACCAGAACCGTATAAATCACCTATATTAATATTACACCCATTTACTGTGTGGTGAGCCAATTGTTGCTGCATATTCCAATACATATATTTAAAATTTGAACGGCATACCGTTTGCTTTTCGCTACCTTCTGGAGTAATGCTTACCTCTAGATGAATATCATAATTTTTATCACCTTGATATTCTAAATATGGAAGTACTTGAGGTTCTTGTTTTGGACCAGAAACCGAAAAAGGCTTCAACGCTTCTAAAGTAATTATCCAAGGTGAGATATGTGATGCGAAGTTTTTTGCTAAGAATGGTCCTAATGGTACATATTCCCATTTTTGAATGTCGCGTGCAGACCAGTCATTTAGTAATACCAATCCAAAAATATAATCGTCTGCCTCCTTAGTAGAAATTGACTCTCCGAGCGTAGTATTTTTTCCAGTAATAAAGCCCATTTCCAATTCAAAATCCACACGCTGAGATGGTCCAAAAATAGGTTGTTTTGAATCGTTTGGAATAGTTTGTCCTTTTGGTCTATGAACCGGTACTCCGCTCACCACAATTGAACTGGCTCTACCGTGATACCCAACCGGAATGTGTTTCCAGTTTGGCAGTAATGCATTTTCTGGGTCACGGAACATCTTGCCTACGTTTGTAGCATGTTCAATACTGGAATAGAAATCGGTATAATCTCCTATTGCAACGGGCATATGCATTTCTGCATCCTTTTGCTCTACAAAAAGTTCTGGTTTCCCAGCTAGGATAGAGTTGTCATCCTGTAGCCAAATCTGTATGTCTCTACGAACTTTTTTAGTTATCTGTTTTCCAAGAGAGATAAAGTCGTTTAAAGTATCTTTTTCGAATACAGCAGTATTAAAGTCAAAAACACCTAGCTCAGCTACTACGGCTAAATCTAAAATATGTTCTCCAATGGCTACTCCAGCTCTAGGGCTTCGTTCTTGTGTTGAAAAAATTCCAAAAGGGATATTATGTATAGAGAAATCTGAGTCTTCAGGTATGTTTATTATCATGTTGATTTTTAGATATTAGATTTGAGAAATTAGATGTTAGATAGTTAAAATAAAAAATTGCTTATATCTAAAAATCTAGCGTCTCATTACTTATTTATTCTATCCAAGATTTGTAATACTTGCCATCATCAATCTTCATGGCATTTTCTGTTAATTGTAATGGCTTAAAAGTATCAATCATTACAGCTAATTCTTCTGTTTCTTTTTTACCGATACTTGCTTCGTAAGTGCCAGGGTGCGGTCCATGTGGAATTCCCGCAGGATGTAAAGAAATGTAACCAGGACCAATATCAGTTCTACTCATAAAATCACCATCTACATAATATAACATTTCATCAGAATCAATATTACTATGGTTATATGGAGCGGGAATAGATTTTGGATGGTAATCGTACAATCGTGGACAGAAAGAACAGATTACGAAAGCATTGGTTTCAAAAGTTTGATGCACTGGAGGTGGTTGGTGTACACGACCGGTTATTGGCTCAAAATTATGGATAGAGAACCCATAGGGATAATTGTAACCATCCCAACCTACAACATCAAAAGGATGCGTTGCATATACCAAGCTATGTAGCATACCTTGTTTTTTAATTTTAATGGTAAACTCACCTTTTTCATCATGAGTTTGTAAATTTTCAGGTAGCTTATAATCCCGCTCACAAAAAGGAGAATGCTCTAAAAGTTGCCCAAACCAATTGCGGTAGCGTTTTGGTGTGTATATGGGATGAAAAGACTCCGCATATAAAATACGATTGTCTTCAGTATCAAATTCAATTTGATAAATCATTCCACGTGGAATAATTAGGTAATCTCCATATTCAAAAGAGATATTTCCCAAAAAAGTTTTTAACATTCCTGTGCCTTTGTGAATAAATAACATTTCATCAGCATCAGCATTTTTGTAGAAATAAGACGTCATCGACTTTTTAGGAGCAGCTAAACCAATATGTATGTCATTGTTAACAAGCATGGGTTCACGAGACTCTAAAAAATCATCATTTGGAGCTACATCAAAACCAATTAACTTTCTGGATTTAATATGTTTTGCTTCGGAAATTTTTGGACTCATGTCGATAGCTTCACCTATTTCTTTTACTTGAGTTGGTTGGTGCACATGATATAGTAAAGAAGACATCCCATCAAAACCAATAGTCCCGAATAGCTGTTCATAATATAAACTACCATCTGGCTTATTGAACTGCGTATGTCTTTTTTGCGGAAACTTTCCTAGTTTATGATAAATAGGCATAACTATACATTTTAGTTAGTGTAAAGTACCTCTTAATTGTTGCTCAAGTTCAATAGCTTCAAAGAGTGCCTTAAAGTTACCTTTTCCAAATGACTGTGCCCCTTTTCTTTGAATGATTTCAAAAAACATTGTTGGTCTGGGTTCAATAGGCCTAGTAAAAATCTGTAAAAGATAACCTTCATCATCGCGATCTACCAAAATACCAAGTTCTTTTAATGGGGCAATGTCTTCGTCAATTTTACCTACACGGTCGGTTACTGCGTCATAATAAGTGTCGGGAATGGTCAAGAATTCTATACCACGGCTTCTTAAATCTCGGACCGTTTTAATAATATCATCCGTAGCTACTGCAATGTGTTGTACCCCTTCCCCTTCATAGAAATCTAAGTATTCTTCAACTTGAGACTTTTTTGCACCTTCGGCAGGCTCATTGATTGGAAATTTAATTCTACCGTTGCCGTTACTCATTACCTTACTCATCAAGGCCGTGTATTCCGTAGAAATATCATTGTCATCAAAAGAAAGGATATTTACAAAACCCATAACTTTTTCGTAAAACTCTACCCAATGGTTCATACGGTTCCAACCAACATTGCCTACCATATGATCCACATATTTTAATCCCGTTGGTGCAGGATTAAAATCTGGAGTTTCCCAAGCTGTGTAATCAGGTAAAAACGTTCCTTCGTAATCCTTACGTTCTACAAAAATGTGAACGGTTTCGCCATAGGTATAGATTCCGGCACGAACCACTTTTCCGTCTTCATCTTCTTCCGTCACCGGCTCCATATAAGATTTGGCTCCTTTGCTTATGGCAGTCTTGTAGGCATAAGTAGCATCGTCTACCCAAAGTGCCACCACTTTTACTCCATCTCCATGGGTATCTATATGTTTTCCAATTTCAGTACCACTTTTTAGAGGAGAGGTTAATACAAGTCTAATATTATCTTGGATTACAACATAACTTTCACGGTCTTTTAGACCGGTCTGTAACCCTGCATAGGCATACGACTGAAAGCCAAAGGCGCATTTGTAAAAATGGGCCGCCTGTCTGGAATTACCAACATAAAGTTCAATATAATCCGTGCCATTTATTGGCATAAAGTCTTGTGCATCTTTGTGTAATTTAGGTATAGTTGTAGTTTCCATATGCTATATTTGTGATGTATTTTATTTATTGTTGTTGATGCAACAAAAATAAGTATTTTTGGAATATCAAATGGTTATCGATGTAATTTTTAGGTATTGTTTCCAAAAGTTCTCGATACATCTGTTTTTGAGAGATAATTGAACTGATAAATGATGTTAAATCAAATAGATGAAATTTCTGGAATTGGATTGCACTTAGACTTGGTGTTAAGAAAAGTACAGGAAGCATATCTAAAAAAGTTCGAAGAACTTGGTTTGGACTTAACTATTGAGCAATGGGTTATTCTATATCGTATTTATCAATTAGGGAATGATGCTTCCCAATCCGATATTGTGAAGTCTAATTTTCGTAATCGTGCAACTACTTCTAGAGTTATAGGTAGACTAGAAAATAAAAAATGGATTACTAAGACTCGTTTTAATGGAGATATGAAACGTTTTAAACTGGAGCTTACAAAATTGGGTAGAGAAATAGTAGAAGTAATTGAACCTCATGCTAATACTTTACGAAAGCAAGCCATTAAAGGTTTAGACATTTTAGAATTTGAAACTTTTTTAAAAGTGTTAGATGCTATCGGTGAAAATTACAGTAATTAGTTACTGGCAATCTTTTAAGGGTAACCCTAATTCCTTAGCTAACTTTCTTCTTCTTACCGTTGATTTTTTTGGATTACTTCTTAAAAACCGAATGGGGATTGATGCCCCCTCTGTTAAAGTACCAAAACAGTTTTTACCAACCACTAAAAATGTATTGTGATAGTTGGTGTTATTATACTCAAAAGTGTAAGTTAAGAAGTATTGAAACTCTTCTGTTTTTTGCTCTATTTTATTCTTTCTTGTGAAGTAGGAAACATCTTTTTCTTCTTTTTCGATGATTTTAGCTGTACCATAAGCACCATATTTTTTGGTTTGTGCCTGTTCATAATAATACAAGAAACTTGAAGGCATAGTAAAAATGAGTATGAGCAATGGAATCCCACCAAAGACTATCCCAAAAATCCATAAAAAAGTAGTGTTGGTTCTTAAGCCTAGATAAATCAAAAAGGCACCTATCACTATAAATAGCAGCATAATCAATAATGGACCGCTATTTTTACGAAGGGAAACTTTGGTAAAGTGGAGTTTGTCTTTTAAAGAGAGTTTCATTCAATAATAATAAAACCTAATGTGCCTCTAACCAATTCTCTCCAATCCCAACTTCCACATCTAAAGGAACATTCATTTTATAGGCATTTTCCATTTCAGATTTTATGAGTGCTTTCATTTCCTCTAATTCTGGTTTATAGCAGTCAAAAACCAATTCATCATGGACCTGAAGCAACATTTTAGTTTTATAGTTACCTTCAGAAAGTTTCCTGTGAATATTAATCATAGCAATTTTAATAATGTCTGCGGCACTACCTTGTATAGGTGCGTTTACCGCATTACGTTCTGCAGCGCCACGTACTATAGCATTACTTCCATTAATGTCTTTTAAATACCTACGACGACCTAGTACCGTTTGCACATAGCCATTATCACGCGCAAAATTTACTTGTTCGCTCATGTAGTTTCGTAATTTAGGATAGGTTTTATAGTAGGTATCTATCAGTTCTTTAGACTCTGCCCGGGTTAAATCTGTTTGATTGCTTAATCCAAAAGCTGAAACTCCATAAATGATTCCAAAATTCACCGTTTTGGCATTACTACGTTGTTCTCTGGTTACTTCTTCTAGAGGCACATTAAATACTCTAGAAGCTGTGGAAGCATGAATATCTTCCCCATTTTTAAATGCTTCTATCATGGTATTTTCTTCGCTTAAAGCTGCAATAATCCTAAGTTCTATCTGCGAATAATCTGCAGCGAGAAGTATATAGTTTTCATCACGTGGCACAAAGGCTTTACGTACTTCTCTTCCTCGTTCTGTTCGAATGGGAATATTTTGTAAGTTGGGGTTGTTACTACTTAGCCTACCTGTGGCAGCAACCGTTTGCATATAATCTGTGTGTACACGACCCGATTTTGCTTCTACTTGTTCCGGGAGTGCATCTACATAAGTGCTTTTTAGTTTGGCAAGTCCGCGATAATCCAGCACATTTTGGATAATCTCATGGTCTTTGGCTAAATATGAAAGCACATCTTCCGCGGTAGAATATTGCCCTGTTTTTGTTTTTTTAGGCTTATCTACAAGCTTCATTTTATCAAACAAGATTTCTCCTAATTGCTTTGGAGAGCCAATATTGAACTCTTCTCCTGCAGCTTTATAGATACTTTTTTCTAAACTTTCAATATCATTGTTTAAATCGTTAGATAGCAAACTTAAAAAATCTTTATCCAGATTTATGCCTTCGCTTTCCATAGCTGCTAACACTCGTAATAGTGGAACCTCAATATCTTCAAATAATTTTTCGGTTTTTGCTTCTGATAATTCTGGTCTAAAATGTTGTGCCAACTGAAAAGTGATATCTGCATCTTCAACAGCATATTCGGTTTGTTTTTCTATTGGAACATCGCGCATGGAAAGTTGATTTTTTCCTTTTTTACCAATAAGTTCCGTGATAGAAACAGGAGTGTAATTGAGGTAAGTTTCTGCAAGCACATCCATGTTATGTCTCATGTCTGGGTTAATCAGATAGTGCGCGAGCATAGTGTCAAATAATTTTCCTTTGACTTCTACACCGTAGTTCTGCATGACCTTGATATCATATTTTAGATTTTGGCCTATTTTTTCTATAGATTCCGATTCAAAGAAAGGCCGTAAATCTTCTATAAGGTTATCGACTGTTTCTTTTTTTTCAGGAAAAGGAATATAATAACCTGTACCAGTATTCCAACTAAAAGCGATACCTACCAATTCTGCTTCTAAAGGATTCAATGAAGTAGTTTCAGTATCAAAACAAACCGAAGTCTGTTGCATCAGTTTTTTTAGAAATAATTCAGTCGCCAAACCGGGTAGTACCAACTGATAAAAATGTTGAATATCTCCAATTTTATTTCTGCTATTTACATCTTTAATAGTAGCTGGTCCATCTGAAGGATTACCGCCGAACAAAGAAAATTGACCACTGCCAGCAGCTTGTGCTTTATTTTTGGTTGGTTCATTGCTAGAAGTTTTTTCGTCTGTTGCCTCTGGTTCTCCAGAAAACAACTTTATAAACTGCTCTTTAAGCCTGCGAAATTCAAGTTCTTCAAATATCTCCTGTACTTGAGTAGCGTCCGGTGCACACATTTCATAATCATCGGCATTGAAGGTGACATTACAGTCAATTTTTATTTCTGCCAGTTTTCTAGAAAGTCGCCCCAATTCGGCATTTTCTTCCACCTTTTCCTTCATCTTGCCTTTTAGCTGATCTGTATTTGCCAAAAGCCCTTCCATATCGCCAAACTGTTCCAGGAATTTTTTGGCGGTCTTATCACCGACGCCAGGTAAACCAGGAATATTATCGCTAGCATCTCCCATCATCCCTAAATAGTCAATAACTTGTTCTGGGCGTTCCACTCCAAATCGTTTTTGAATTTCTGGAATGCCCCAAATTTCGATTCCATTGCCCATTCTTGCAGGGCGGTACATGAAAATATTTTCAGAAACCAATTGTCCAAAATCTTTATCGGGAGTAACCATAAAGACTTTATAGTTTTCTTTTTCGGCCTGTTTGGCAATGGTGCCAATAAGGTCATCGGCTTCATAACCCGCTAATTCCACAATTGGAATCTTCATTGCTTTTAGGATATTCTGGATGTATGGCACAGCTATTTTTATGGCATCAGGGGTTTCATCCCTATTTGCTTTATACTCCACAAAGAGTTCCGTACGCTCTACACTGCCTCCTTTATCAAAAGCTACGGCAAGGTGATCTGGTTGTTCCCGTTTTATAACATCAAAAAGTGAATTCATAAACCCCATAATGGCAGAGGTGTCCATGCCTTTCGAGTTAATTCTTGGGTTTTTTATTAAGGCATAATACCCACGAAAAATTAAAGCGTAGGCATCTAATAGAAAAAGTCTTTTTTGGTCAGGCATGTTTAAATTGGATTAGACAATCTCAAAACTATAAATAATATTGACAAAATCAGTTATTATCATAAATACGGGATTATAATTAAAGTATCACATTTAAGAATATGAATTTATTAGGTCATCATACCCGTTAAATTTTCACTAATTATGTATGATTTTATCGGAATTTACCTTTGAAAGCTTCTTTTTTATATATTTAATATACATTTTACCAATAAATAAAAACTTTGGATGTTACAAAACACTTATTTCTTTTAGTCAAGGAAGGAGATGAGAAAGCATTTAGATTACTCTTTGACTCTCTTTATCCCAGGCTCTGCGCATTTTCATTAAATTTTGTACATGAAAAATTCGATACAGAAGAAATTGTGGGTGATGTATTTGTAAAACTGTGGAGAAAAAGAGGAAAACTAGACAAGGTTGAACATCCAAAATCGTATTTATACAGGATGTGTTACAATGCTTCCATGGATTTTATTAAGAAAAAGGGTAATGCCCCTATTAGGCTTAATCCAAAAACACATGGTACATCCACGATAATGAAGGAACTCATTATTGAAGAAGAAGTACATTCCATCTTGTTCAAGGCAATGGATTCCTTACCTAAGAAATGTAGAAGAGTTTTTGAACTCTCATGTATAGAAGGTTTGCGATACAAAGACATTGCGGAAGACCTTCAGATAAGTTTAAATACGGTTAAATCGCAACGCAGTAGGGCCATTGAACTTCTAAGGGTACAACTTAAAGATTATTCCTTTTTATATCTTCTTCTTGGTCTTTTATAATTTTTCTAAAAAATTTCCACCCTTTTTGTGCTTTATGTAGTCTTATAGTTAAAATGTCATGGAATATTTGATTAAGACCATGATGATTAATTAAACACTACCATGAAATATGATGTTTCTGAATTGATATACAAGTCAATTTCTAAAACGATAACTCCAGAAGAAGAGGAAATCTTAAAAGAGTGGTTGTCCATTCCTTCCAACAAAGAATTATTTGAAAAAATAATTGATGCAGATGCTATTAATAACAAGATTTCAGTTTATGGGAAAATTGATATAGATAAGGCATACAAACGTATACAACCCCGTCTTTCCGTTAATTCAATGCCCTTTTATAAACAGGTATTGAAATATGCCGCAATTTTTATAGGATTATTTGTTGCCACGGTATATTTCTTTCAAAGAAAAGGGGAAAACAATGTTCCACAATCTCTTAAAATTACCGAAGAACAAATTATACTCCGTACCAGTGATGGTCTTGTAAAGACCCTTGAGGATAATGCTACAGAAGAGTTGACCGATGAAGACGGTAACGTATTGGGAATCCAGAATGGGGACAGTTTAATATATCGCAATAATCAATCCACCGAAACATTGGTTTACAACACATTGATAGTGCCATATGGTAAACGCTTTAAAATAATTCTTTCAGATGGCACTTTAGTCCATTTAAATGCAGGTACCTCATTAAGGTATCCCGTTAGGTTTATAGAGGATACAGATAGGCAGGTTTTTTTGGATGGGGAAGCTTATTTCGATGTTGCTGAAGATAAAGAACATTCTTTTGTGGTCAATGCGAATACTTTGGATGTTTTGGTACACGGTACCCAGTTCAATGTAACGGCATATCCGGAAAATAAGACGGTGGATGTAGCCTTGGTGGAAGGTTCTGTTGGGTTATATACCAATGAAAATAAAGGAGATGAGGTTTTTTTGCAACCTGGACAGTTGGGTGCGTTCAGCAAAGAAAATGGATTGGTCAATGTTAAAAAGATAAATACCACTTTTTATACCTCATGGATTAATGGCGAGCTGGTATTTAGAGCCTTATCGTTTGATGAAATCACCAAAAGATTGGAAAGATATTACAATGTTAGCATTGTAAACCATAATAAAGCCATGGGGAAAGAGCTTTTCAATGCCAGCTTTTTGAACCAATCTGTTGAAAATGTGCTCATTTATTTTGATGAGACCCATAATATAAAATATACCATAGAAAACAATCAAGTGATAATCAATTAATAACAAAAATAATTATGCCTATGATGAAACGATAATATACAGATTCAAGGATATAATCACTAAAAAAATTGGAAGATGCTGCGAACACCTTCCAATCATAAAATCAGTGATTTAACTAACATAGTAGCTAAATACTTCAAAAACTCTCAAAATTATGAAAAAACTCATTGGAAAAATAGGGGAAGGTCCCTTGTTTTTCAAATTTGATTTGAAAATGAAACTAACGACATTTTTACTTCTGATAACGCTGCTCAATGTTCAAGCAAACAGTTTTTCACAAGGTGATAAAGTGACACTGAGCATGAAGGATGTAACAATTTTAGAAGTAATCGATGCCATAGAATCCAAAACAGACTTCCGCTTTATTTACAAACTGAACGAGGTTAAGGTGGATAATAAGGTGTCTTTGGAGGTCACTGAAGAACCTCTTGAGAAAGTGCTGGGCATACTGTTTATCAATAAGGGAATTGAGTATAAAATTCTTGATAGACAAGTCATACTTCGTAGAATTACATCACAAGAAATCAGTACGCCCGTAAAAATGAATCAAAACCAGCAACAAATGGTCAATGGTACGGTAAGAGACCAAAACGGAGTACCCTTACTTGGGGTAAATGTTCTCATAAAAGGCGCTGCCATAGGAACGGCAACAGATTTCGACGGATTCTATGAATTGAATGTGCCCGATGCCAATGCTATTCTGGTCTTTTCGTTTATTGGCTATTTTAATGAAGAGGTGTCAATTGATGGACAAACCACTGTTGATGTAGTTTTAAGGCCCAATACCCAATCGCTCAAAGAAGTGGTTGTACAGGCATACAGGAATACAACAACACAAAAAAATTCTGCCGCTATATCAAAAGTTTCTGCAGAAGTGGTAGAAAACAAGCCAAATGTGAATGTATTGAACTCATTACAGGCTAGGGTCCCCGGACTATTTGTTGGATCAGGTAATGGACAACCAGGAGGAGATGCTTCTGTTGTAATTAGAGGTGTTGGATCCATAAATGGAGAATTTGAACCACTTTTTGTGGTTGACGGAACACCTGTGGATAGTGACGACTTTAGGGGTATTAACCCAAACGATATTGAAAGTGTTTCTGTACTCAAAGATGCCGCTGCGTCTGGGGCATATGGTAATAGAGGCGCTAATGGAGTTATTGTAATCACTACAAAAAAGGGAAGGTATGATCAAGCTTTGGAAATTACCTATTCAGAGTCGTACGGTAGAACTTATCAGCAAGACAATAACTATGGGCTAATGAATTCACGAGATCTGTTATTCCTCCAAAAAAGACTTGGTGCAGGTACTGGGTCTACGTTGACAGATGCAGAAATCGAGGTGTTGGCTCGCCAAAATAATACCAATTGGACCGATTTTATCTTTCGAAAAGGCATTTCCCAAAACCGACAAGTAGGTATTAGTTTTGGTGGCCAGAATACTACAGTCTATACTTCGTTCAGCCATACAAAACAAGAAGGTCTTGTACGGAATACCGGCTTGGAAAGATATACGGTAAGGAGCAATATTACGGGCAAAAGTAAAAGCAATAAGTTTAATTTTGGACTGGATTTTACAGCTGCTTTTGTAAAATCGGACTTTACGACCAACCTGGGCAGCGGTTTTGTCTTTTTCAATCCTATTGTTGGGGCACTGTGGGGGCAACCTTATCTAAATCCTTTTAGACCTGATGGGACGGTCAACGATGACTCTTTTGATCAATTCCAGCCCCTTTCGGCATCGCCTTTCGTGATTCTAAACAATTTTAGGTTCAACCCAAATGTAGAACGGCAAGTAAAAAGTGTAGCAAGTGCCTATGCAAGTTATGAAATTGCCAAAGGATTGCGTTTGAACGGTAGGGTAGGTATCGATTATCAACAGGAAGATGAGCTACGAGTAATTAGTCCAGAATCAACGAACAGCCTATTTTTTCCAAACGGAGGAGAAATACAAGGTCGTCAGATAGAACAATTTAGACGCGATTTCGCTTTAAATGCCAACGGTTCGTTGAACTACAAGAACATTTTCGGAGATCACACCATAGATGCTTCCATTTTTGCAGAAACGTATCGTTTGTACAGAAAATCCTTTGGTTTTACGCAGATAGGACTGGATCCCAGGACGTTTTTCCCCGGTGATGGTGACAGTTTCGTAGCAGGGGACCGTCAGGAAAATGGTGAGTTTTTGTTTATTCCCAATGTTGGTTCTAACTTAGGTGAAGGCGGTCTTTTTTCATATTTCGGTATCGTGGACTATGATTATGACAATAGGTTTGGGTTTACGGGAACCCTAAGGAGAGATGCTTCGTTTAGATTCTCCACAACCAATCGCTGGGGTACATTTTATTCCCTTTCCGGACGATGGAATTTGGATGAGGAAAACTTTTTGGAATCTTCGTCTTTTATTAACCGGTTAAAACTGAGGGCTTCTTATGGTACAACGGGTAGTGAGCGCGTTGGTGGAGGTGATTTTTTGAATGCCGCAAGTGCTTCTCGCACCCTTTTTGGCACGGGAGTAGGATATAACAATACTACGGGGCTATTTGTAAATGTACTTGGGAACGATGATTTAAAATGGGAAACGACCACCCAAACAAATATTGGTGTGGATTATGGGTTTTTCAATAACCGTCTACGAGGTTCCATTGATGTATATAATAAAGAAACAGAAGATTTGTTTTTACAAAACCCAATATCAGCTGCCAATGGTCAATTTCAAATTAGTTCAAACCAAGGAAGACTAAGAAATAGAGGTGTGGAATTTGCGGTTCAATATGATGTTGTATCAAATGATAACCTGCTCGTTAGCCTGTTCGGAAATGGTTCTTACAATGAAAATGAAATTTTAGAGTTGGTAGGGGGAGACATAGACAATGGCGCTACGATAAATGCTGTAGGCCATCCTATAGGATCTTATTTTTTGGTGCCATATGTGGGAGTTAATCCCGCAAATGGTAATGCCCTTTATAGAACTTTAGAAGGCGAGCTCACCGAGGAGTTCAATGCAAATGACAGGGTTATTATGGAGTCTCCTTTGCCCAAGGTCCAGGGTGGATTTGGAGCCAATATCAATTACAAAGGATTTTTTCTAGATACAAATTTTTCCTTTGTTGCCGGTTCCAAACGTTATAATGACCAACAACGGTTTTTTTCGACAAATCCTTTTGAAGCGGTAAATTTCAATGTATCGGACAGTTATAACAGAGCGTGGACCCCAGAAAATCGTATTACGGATGTTGAAGGGCTGTTCAGTCTACGTAACAATTTTGGTTCTGATAAATTTTTGCACGATGCGGCTTATTTAAGGTTACGTTATGTTTCAGTGGGTTACGATTTTCCAAATGTAATCCTTGAAAAACTTCCCATAAAAGCCTTTAGGGTCTATGTACAAGGTGAAAATCTATTGACCTGGTCAACTTGGCAAGGATTGGATGTTGAAGCAAATATCGGCAGAAGCTTCGACTTTAGTAACTACCCTACACCACGGATATTTACGGCCGGTATAGATGTTAAACTTTAAATAAAAAATCATGAAGCTAACAAAATATAACTTTTTGTTTCTAGCATTGCTGATGACCTTTGGGTCTTGTGATGATGCCATAGACATTATACAGCCAGGAGAGTTGGGTGCCGATGCGGCCTTTCAAACTGTGGAAGACCTGCAACTTGGACTTAACAATGCCTACTTTGGACTCAATACGGAACAGGCTATTGAAATCAGTAGTTTTTTTACTGATGAAACTTCCCTTGGTATTGAAAATAGCGGACAAAACATTCCTCTGTTACAATTTCAACTGAACTCTGTCAGTAATATACCATCTAACCTTTGGTTGAATAATTATACTACCATTAACGATGTAAACAGGGTGCTTGAAGCATCCAATACCATAACCATTCAGGAGGGGGAACAAGAACAGTTCAATGATATTTTGGGGCAGCTCTACGCAATCCGAGCTGCTGAATATTTTGAATTGCTGACCTATTTTTCAACTGATATAACTGATGACAATGCCCTTGGTGTAATGAAGTTGGATTTTGTGCCCAAAACCACAGATCAACTTCCACGTGTTTCCAACGGAGAGATATTTAGTTTAATCGAAAGTGATTTAGCGTTGGCAAGAAACCTTATTGATCCAATACGCTCAAATGCCATTTTCATCACGGTAGATTTTATTACGGCCCTAGAGGCCAGAATAGCTCTTTATCGCGGTAACAACAGCTTGGCTCAAACTAGGGCACAGCAATTGATAGAGATTTTTCCCCTTGCTAATAGAGTCCAATACGAAGCTTTATTTGCAGACGTGAGTACCATTGGGATTATTTATAGAGGAGAGAGAAACCAAAGCGATGCTGCCGGTCCAATTGCTGCAAATTATTACTTCAGGAATGCTGGCATTACAGGAGGTGCATTTATGGAAATTGGCAGAGCTCTGTTCAACCAATTAAACGTTGATGACATTCGTTTTGATGTATTGGTACAGGAAGATTCACAGATTGACCCAGATTATCAAACCAATGACGGTAGTAATGATATTTTACTCATAGGGAAATATGAGGGATCGGATGGTCAACCTCTTCTAAACGACTATAAATATTTTAGGGTGGCTGAAATGTATCTCATACTAGCTGAGGCTCAAGCAAAACAGAATGACTTTGCCGGAGCGGCAGCTACACTTAAAACGTTAAGGGATGCAAGATTCATAGCACCTACAGCTTTAGATACCTATACTTCCCAAAATGAGGCATTGACTGCTGTTTTGAACGAGAGGAGAATTGAATTAGCCTTTGAAGGGCACCGTTATGTGGATCTAAAACGATTAGCCCCTGTTTTGAATATAGATGTGGATAGGGATCCCATAGATTGTGAGCCCTTTAATGCCTGTATCTTGGGTGCAGATCAATTTTTTAAGTTCACGTTTCCAATACCTGAAAGTGAATTAGCGGGGAATTCTGCAATTCGAGGACAACAAAACCCAGGATATAACTAATAAAAAATGAAATGAAGAAAATAATTTATAGTGCCATGTACATATTACTGTTCTTATGCTCTTGCGGTGAACAAGAGGTGGCCACGTTTGATGTTTTTGGAGAAGAAACATTCATTAGATTTATTGATAATGCCTCAAATTTAGAGGTAGTTATAGATGATCAAGGCGTTGTGGAGATTCCGGTTTCGGTGAGTACTTTTTCGGAATCTGAACGTACAATAACGGTAGAGGTATTATCTTTTCCTGAGGGGACACCAGATGTTGCACAGCCTAATCAGTACAGTTTTAACGGTACTGTGACCATTCCCCCAAAGGAGTTAGAAGGCATCTTAGTGGTCACCGGATTGGATAATGGAATAGAAGAAGGTCAGAATCTAAAGCTTCAATTGAGAATTGTAGGAGCTAGTTTTAACAATTTCAGTATTGCCGAAGGAGTACATACCGTTAATATTTTTCAGATATGTCCAATACCAGAAGATTATTTAGTGGGCACCTATATTCTGACGAGTCCCTTGGCCAATATCTTTTGCAGCGCCGATAGACCCTCTTTTATAGGGGATGGCGTTGCGGTAGAAGTGTTAATTGGGGAATCACCGACCCAACGCGTTTTTCGAGCGAAATACGCACCTGGTTCTTGTGAAGGGTTTAACGGACCCCATGATTTTGTGATATCATTGGCTTGTGGAACTGCATCGTTGGGGCAACCTGTTGACACACAGGTGGCTTGTTCAGCTGCGGCTTTGATTACCATAGTGGACGATCCCAATAGGCCAACAATGTATACAACCGATGATGATTCAGAGATAACGATTAATGTTATAGATGATATTAATGGCTCCTGTACCGAATGTTGTGGAGCACCTTTTGCAAATCAAAGTTTCACCTTAACAAAACAGTGATTATGAAAATGTATAAAGAATTAAAAATTGTTTTGTGGCTTACAACATTGTCTACCTTTATAGGGTGCAACGATAATGCTGATCAATTTGGCGGTAACAACCCCAAATCTGGTTATGTTGCCCTGCTTTCTGAAAGTACAATCGTAACGGAAGAAGGTTTGGGAACACTTTCCATACCAGTGGAATTGAACACATCCATAAACCCGAATGGAGTGACCGTTACCTATAGTGTTGAGGCTCTTAATGGGGTTTTACCAAATGGCTTTGTTGATAGATCAAATGGAAGCCTAACTATTCCTGAAGGTGAAATTGAAAGGTCATTGAATTTTACGATTCCCAATAACGACGGTGATTATTCCTTTAGAATACAGCTGAATGGAATAGATGATTCAGATTTTAGTATAGGACTTTCTGATGGCTCAAAAGTGGTTGCCACTGATGTTTTTGTGGGTACGCGTGATGATATTGTTATCACAATTGATGAGAATCCCGCCTTTGGGCAACTATTGGCCGCTACAGCCACTAATGTTGTTGATGGATTATCATTTTCCCTTATCGATGAAAGTGTTAGCGGAGCATTGGATGTTGATTCCGTGACTGGGGAAATAAGTGTTTTAGATCCTTTGGCATTTGATTGGGAAATCAATCCCGTAATCAATGGTATTGTGGAGATTTCGACAGCATTTTCCTCATTACGGAAAAACATAGAAATCAATTTAAACGATATTACGATTTTTTGGACGGGTCCAATGATGGATTTTGTTTATGAAGGTGACGGAGATGCCACTTTGCCAGAGAACCAAGACCGTATTACAAATAATGTATGGATAACACGCGGTCCTAATTTCCCTATCTATAATGCCGCCATCGAAAGCCAATTTATGTTTGGTCCTACGTTTCCAGAATCCATTTCTCCCGAAAGGACTCTTTGGGCTGTTGGTAGTATAGCGGATGGTGTTGAAAACCTCGCATTTGCAACGTTTGCTACGACGGTAGGCTCTGCTTTTAGGTATATTAATGTAGATGGGAATGCACCTCTGGTATTGTTCTTAGTGAAAGATGATACATATATAGACTTGACTTTTATCGATTGGCATAGAGGAAATGGGGCTGATGGTGGATTAGGTGGATTTAGTTATATGCGTTCAACACAAAATTGATTTCTATAAAATAGTAAGAAATGAACAACCATTAGCGTTTAAACTGTTTGAGTTAGTTATTTTTTATGTGGAAGGTGCATTTTGCTTGTATGCAAGATGCACCTCCATTTCACTAAAGATTGAAATTATGAAATGTAAGATATTATCATGCACCTTTTTTTTAGTTATCATGGCAAGTTTAATAAGTTCTTGTTCTAAATCTGAGGAAGGGACTGAAATTCCTGTAATGGAAGAGCAAATCGACGAAGAACCTATTTCGGAAGAGCCTGTTGATGAATCTGGAGAATTGACTCTTTTTCAAAGAAATACAATTTCCTACTTCATAGACATTGCATTGGGATTTGAAGTTGGAAATGCATCAAAAATAACAAGAAAGTGGGTTTCTGAAATGAAAATTTATGTAAGGGGCAATACTACAGATGAATTGCAAAGCGAGCTTGATGATATCGTTCAAGAAATCAATTCTTTAATAACAGATGAAATCAAACTTGAAATAGTGGATACGAAAGAAGCATCTAATTATGAGATTTTCTTTGGGTCATATGTGGAGTATGGTGAGTTATACCCCAATTTAGCAGAACGTGCAGAACGGAGTTGGGGCATTTTTACTTTGGATATAAACGATGATGATCAAATTGTGGGAGGATTAATGTATGTTGATACAGAAAGGGCCAATGAAGCAGAAGAAAAACACCTTTTGCGTGAAGAATTAACACAATCCTTAGGATTGGCGCAAGACTCATCCCAGTACGAGGACAGTATCTTTCAAATAGAATGGACAACAGTTACCGAGTACTCCGAATTGGATAGAGAACTAATCAGACTTCTATACCATCCAGACATGCAGATAGGATTAGATAAATGGCAGGTGGACGATGTATTGAAAGAAATTTTATTGAAGGAATAAACTTTTCCTTACACCTTTAAATAAGAAGCTGAAATATTATTCTCATGCCCTTTTTCTGAAAAAATGCGATAACTAAAACCAGGATGAATACAGTAACCACCAGTTTCTCCATTTTTATTTACTGCGATATAACCCACTTGAATATCTTTAAAATTAGGGTCGTTTTTTATAATACGATTAACCGCCTCTTCGCAGGCTTCTTGAGGTGACCTTCCCTGTCGCATTAATTCTACCACAAGAAAGCTACCAACTGTTTTGACGATTTCTTCACCCTGTCCAGTTGCTGTAGCACCACCAATTTCATTATCAACAAATAACCCAGACCCAATGATGGGCGAATCTCCTATACGACCAGCCATTTTATAGGCCATGCCGCTAGTGGTACATGCACCAGAAATATCACCTTTTTCATCAATTGCGAGCATACCAATGGTATCGTGATTTTCAATGTTGATTACAGGAGCGTATTTTGATTCTTTTTTCCATTCTAACCATTCTGCTTTAGATTTTTCGGTAAGTAGATTTTCTTTTGGGAATCCCTTTTCATAAGCGAACTTCTCCGCACTTTTGCCAGCCAACATTACGTGAGGTGTGTCTTCCATAACTTTTCTGGCAACAGAAACTGCGTGGGTAACGTTTTGCATATACACAACAGCACCACAATTTCCATTTTGATCCATAATACAGGCATCCAATGTAACATTGCCATCACGGTCCGGACGACCACCTTTACCAACAGATTGGTTATTTACATCTGCCTCTTCCATTTTTACCCCTGCTTCCACAGCATCAAGAGCACTCCCGTTCTTTTCTAAAACTTTCCACGCTTCAGCAGTAGAATTGGGTACATTCCAGGTTGCGATTACAATAGGTTTTGTAATTGTGGTTGGTGTGATTGGAACTTCAGCTTTACTGTCAGTTTTGCAAGAGGTTAGAATAGGAGCAGAAATTATGCCTGCCGTACTAAGGCTAGATTTCTTAAGAAATTTTCGTCTTTTCATGCTTGGGTTGTTTATTTTTAAAGCAGCTTAAATATAACAATATGTTAGTTGAAGTCTGTGCCAATTCTTTAGAATCTGCTTTAAATGCTCAAAAGGCTGGCGCTGATCGTATTGAACTTTGTTCCGAATTAGGAGTGGGTGGAATTACGCCATCTTATGGGTTGATTAGTGCGGTAAGAGAAAAACTAGAAATTCCTATTCACGTATTGATTAGGCCTAGAAGTGGACATTTTACATATTCAGATTTTGAATTTAAGGTCTTGCTAAGAGATATTGCGTTATGTAAAGATATTGGTATTGATGGGATTGTTTCGGGAGTATTAAATGCTGATGCTACGTTAAACATTGAAAGAACCAGACAATTGGTAACGGCTTCAAAATCATTACCTTTTACTTTTCACAGAGCTTTTGATTGGATTCCAAACCCAAACGAAGCATTGGAGAATCTGGAGAATATAGGAGTTGATACTATTTTAACTTCAGGAAAACATTTAACAGCTGAAAGAGGAATTGAAACTTTAAACGGATTGAATGCTCAAGCTAAACATATTACTATAATGGCTGGTGCAGGAATTAATCTAAGTAATGTAGATTTCTTTAAGGAGATTGGATTAAAAGCAGTTCATCTCTCAGGGACTATGTTTGAGAATGAGGTTTCTTTAAACCGAAAAATTCCTATGAACTCTCAAAATCATCTAGCTGAACACCATGTTGCTGTAACTAATACCAATCGTATTCGACAAATAGTCCAAAGCGTTAAATAAATTCCAAAAGCTGCTCATTCTTTTTTGAGAAAAAATAGCTTTGTAAAAAAAATACATGTCTCGATTTCTTATCATTTTATGTGTCATTTATATTATCCTTGCAGTTTATGGCTTTCAGGGGTTTAAAACCTTATTTAAGAATCAATGGACGCAAATAGCTTACGGTGTCCTGTTCTTAGGAGCGTTATCGTTCTTTATCTTTAAAGTTTTACAATATGTACCGGGAAAAGCATTACAGCCAGGAACAGCGATTGCTGGAGGAGTGTTTTTTTCATTTCTAATGTTTGCACTGGTACTTGGTTTTTTTCTTTTGATTGAGGATATCGTAAGGCTTTTTGCATTTGGATACAATAAAATCAATGGGCTTGTAGAAGGGACGCCAAAATATTTGCCTTCTAGGCGAAAGTTTGTAAGTATAATCGGCCTTGGTCTTGCATCATTGCCATTTGGAGCACTCTTATATGGTATGTATAAGGGAAAGTACAACTACAAAGTGCTAAAATACGAGTTAGAATTTGATGACTTGCCAGATGCTTTTGATGGATACCAGATAACCCAAATTTCTGATGTACACAGCGGTAGTTTTGATGATAAGGATAAGGTAGCGTACGGGATAGATTTAATTAACCAACAAAAGAGTGACGCTATTTTATTTACTGGTGATATGGTAAATAATAAAACTGAAGAAATGGAGCCTTGGGCAGATTTATTCAGTACACTTAGTGCCAAAGACGGAGTGTATTCGGTTTTAGGTAATCACGATTATGGAGACTATATTGGTTGGGATAGTGATGATGCTAAAGCTAAAAATTTACAAGACTTAAAAGATTTGCAAACTACAATGGGGTTTGATTTGTTGTTGGATTCTCATAGATATATTGAGCGTGATGGTGATAAAATTGCCTTGGTAGGCGTTGAGAATTGGGGAAGAGGTAGATTTAAGAAAGCAGGAGATTTAGAGCGTGCCAAAAGAGGAATCCATAAAGACGACTTTAAAATTTTGATGAGTCATGACCCTTCGCACTGGGAAGATGTAGTTATTAATGACGATTACCATTTTCATTTAACCTTAAGTGGTCATACGCATGGAATGCAGTTTGGAGTGGAAATTCCAGGTTTTATTAAATGGAGCCCAGTAAAATGGCGTTATAAATATTGGGCTGGTGTGTATAAAGAGCTAGGACAATTTATTAATGTAAACAGAGGTTTTGGGTTTATAGGTTATCCAGGACGCTTTGGAATTTGGCCAGAAATCACTGTCATTACTCTTAAAAAGAAAGGTTTAACGTGAATTTAACTTATATCAGTGAGCTAAAGAGCTCACTTCATGTAGAACTTTAACATTTTTTCTTACTTTTGAGCAGAAACATAACCTATTTGCCATGTCTAAATTTGGTGAACTTATTGACTTACATATTCCAGTATTATTAGATTTTTATGCTGACTGGAACGAACAATCAACCTCAATGCATCCTGTTCTTAGGGATGTGGCTGCAGCCCTTGGAGATAAAGGCAAAGTGATTAAAATTGATGTTGATAAAAATAAAGAGCTTTCACAAGCACTCCGTATAAAAGGTCTACCTACTTTAATGATATATAAAAAAGGGGAGATGGTTTGGCGCCAAAGCGGTGAGCAAGATGCCAACACTCTTATTGGTATTCTTAGCGAATACACGAGTTAATTTTTATCTACACCTACTTTCTCTAGAATGCTATCTTCTGTAGCTGTAATAGTGTCTAATGGAACAGTATCCTGCATATCTGGGTCTTCACCTTGAGGTTGACTTAAATACTCTTGGTCCTCCTCCCCAATGAATTGCGTAAACTTATCAATATATTCATTGAAAATTAGCGTCTCTTTTTCTGCAAAATCTCGATCTCTGTTTCTAATAAGAATATCGATATTCCGTCGATAAGCTTCCATGTCGATAAGAATATCATCAATTTTATTGTATTGTTCATCCAAAGGAATTCCTGCATAATATTCCAAACGCTCTTGATACACAGTTTTAAGTTTTCCAAAAAGTTCCCGCGCTTGTTGCTGTTGCCCAACCTTATAGTGACCATCAACAAAAGGCTCTACAAACGCATAGAAACCAAAATGCTCAAACGGGACATTTGTCATAGCAATATTAATCGTCTTTTTAGCCTCGTCAATTTTATCTTCAGCTATTTGAGTTTCCATTAAACGAGCAAGATTACCTCTAAAAGACAAACCTTGAGAACGAGTTTGTGGGTCGTGATAAATATCTGGGCTGGATGCATTCCCCCATTCCCATTTATCAACAATATTTGCCATTAAATTACTGTCTATACGCCCCATTTCATAAGGACTTTCATTTGTAGTTTTAATAGGTACTAATTTATAAACAAGACCATCTAGTTGTAAGTATTCTTTCATCCAAATGTATTCTGCATTATCAAAACTACCACCAGAGAAATAGATAGGTCTTTTCCAATCGTTATTGGCAATAATGTCCAGCATTAGAATACGATTTTTTGGTAGTGCACTCTTTGGGATATCAATATCAATATAATCCAGAATTAAGTGAGCATCTTTTTGTTTTACCAACCCACTAGCCAAAACATTTTGTTTGTTTACTGGAATACGGAGTTTATTGGTTGGATAGTAAACAATATCCAAATTACTTTCAGAATAGGCACTTAAGTCACCACCTCCTTTTTCGACAATAAATCGAAACTTAGTTTGTGGATTGTCACTACCAACCCAATTCATAAAGTCTTTAATGCTCCATCGGCTTTCAGAAATTTCTTTGCCAAACACATCGTCTGCATTGGAATAATAAACTGCATCACGAGTGCCATAACTATATTTGTCATGCGTTAATTGTGATGGTATAGCTTCACTTTTATATGCTTTACGCTTCATTTGATCTATATACCAATCTGTAGCAAAAAGGCTTGTGTTAACAATACGTACATCCGTACGGTAGTCTTCAATTTCTTGGGCATACCATAATGGAAAAGTGTCGTTATCCCCAATGGTAAAGAGAATCGCACCAGCGTTTTCTTGGGTAGATGCTAAGTATGCTTTTGCTGTAGAATTAGCGGTATATCTCCCAGAGCGGTCATGGTCGTCCCAATTTTGGTATGCCATTAATAAGGGTACTGCAAGTAGGCACAATATGGTAACTAGTGGTGCCGAAAGTTTGGGTTTCAACAACTTTTTGACTTCTTCAAAAAGACCAAAAACACCAATACCAATCCAAATGGCAAATATGTAAAAGGAACCTACTAATGAGTAATCTCTCTCTCTAGGTTGAAAAACATAAGGGTTGGTATAAAACTGAATAGCTATTCCGGTAAACATAAAGAATACAAAGAACGCCCAAAACTGTTTTGGATTTCTGGAGATTTGAAATACCAATCCTATGATGCCTAGAAGTAACGGTAAAAAGAAATAGGTATTTCTGGCTTTATTGTCTAAGACATCACTCGGTAAATTTTCTTGGCTCCCTAGACGAATACTATCCACAAAAGGAATTCCACTAAGCCAATGTCCATTTTCATCATATCTTCCTTGAACATCATTCTGTCTACCTACAAAATTCCACATAAAATAGCGCATATACATGTAGCCAAATTGGAACTCAAACATATATTTTATGTTTTGTCCTAATGTTGGTGGAAGCACCTCTATATATTCTCCAAAACTTCGTAAAAATTGTATATACTGTTCGGTGTCAATTTCTCCTTGTGCATTTAATTCCCTAAACTGCTTTACAGCATCACGAAGTTGATTGTCCGATATGTATCGTGGTTTAATTTTAAAATCTAAACGATCAAAATAACGCATGTAATTTTCAGCATGTTGGTCGCTCCACAAACGAGGTAACAAACCAACATGTTTGTTATTGGGTCCCTGCAAAGCATTTTTATATTTGTTGACGATTACATACTTACCCAGTTTTCTATCTTTTTCATACTTGGGTTTATCATCCTTATCATCACCTGCGGGAGCAAAAGTATCCGAGTAGTATGCGCCATAAAATGGACTTTCTACTCCAGGATATTGTTCACGATTGTAGTACGCTAATAAAGAGCGAGCATCCTCGGGATTATTTTCATTTACTACGGTTTGCGAATTTGCTCTTATAGGCAGCATTAACCATGAGGAAAAACCTAGGATTAAGAACATAAAAGACAGTACAATTGTATTTGCTGTTTGGTAGCTGTTCTTTCTAGTATAACGCAGGGCAAAATAGAATACTGCGATAAACAAGAGTCCTATAATAATAGTTCCAGAATTAAAAGGTAAGCCTACTTCATTTATAAAGAATACTTCGCCCCATCCAAAAATCTTAAGTACATAAGTGAGTGAGAATTTGTAGACTAACATTAAAATAGCTACAACAATAATATTAGCTATTAAAAAGTTTTTTACGTTGGTTTTCTTATATTTTTTGAAGTAATAGAGCAGTCCTATAGATGGTATAGCTAAGAAGCCCATAAATTGTATTCCAAAAGTAAGTCCTACGACAAAGCAAATTAGAAGTAGCCATCTATTGCCTCTAGGATCCTCTAAGTTATCTGTCCATTTTAAACCTAACCATAGTAATAAGGCCATAATTAAACTTGCCATCGCATAGACTTCGGTTTCTACGGCATTAAACCAAAAACTATCTGAAAAAGTAAAAGCTAATGAACCAACCAAACCACTGCCTAATATGGCAATTGCATTGCTATTGGAAAGTTTGGTCTTTTTAGCTAGTAGTTTTCTAGTAAGATTAGTTATGGTCCAAAACATAAAAAGAACAGTAAAAGCACTGGAAACCACAGAAACAGCATTGACCATCAAGGCTACCTTACTTGAATCACCAAAGGCAAACATAGAAAAGAATGCCCCAATCATTTGTAATAGAGGAGCTCCAGGTGGGTGACCAACTTGTAGTTTTGCTGAAGTTGTAATGTATTCGCCGGCATCCCAGAAACTGCCAGTAGGTTCAACAGTTAAACAATAGGTGATTAATGCAATTGAAAAAGCGACCCAGCCTAAAATAGAGTCCCATTTCTCAAAGTTTTTTGAAAACATGAAGTGTTTGCTTTACTGATTGGGGCGAAATTACCAAATAAAAAAGAGATGTATGGGCAATTTTCAAAAACCTTTAACACCAATTGTACTTAGTTCAGGTTCTAATTATGGTAAAATTTGTTTGCCGAAACAAAAGTTTGTTTTAAATTTGCATCCTCTAAATAGAAAACGTAAGTTAATTTAGGGTTGGCACTGGCCCATGGTGTAATTGGCAACACTCCGGTTTTTGGTACCGTCATTCAAGGTTCGAGTCCTTGTGGGCCAACAAGAATAATATATAAATCCCGACCCTTAAGTCGGGATTTTTGTTTAAAGTTCCATTTTGCAAACTATAGAATTCATTGTATATTTGCACCACTGAGCGAATATTAGGTATTCATGAGGGGACTTCGAGTCCCCTCTTTTAGTACTAAGATTTATGTTTATGGACAAGGTAAAGGAGCTTTTAGATAAAGCATTGGAAGAGAATGAAGCACTTTTTTTGATTGACTTCATGATAGATGGAGGTAACAAAATAAGAGTGATTTTGGATGGTGATGAAGGAGTAAACCTTAGTGATTGTATGGCGGTTAGCAGAGCAATCGAACATAATTTAGATAGGGAAGAAGAAGATTTTTCCTTGGAAGTTACATCAGCAGGTGCAACAACGCCTCTAGAACTTCCGCGACAGTACAAAAAGAATATAGGTAGAAAACTAGAAGTTAAGACAGTAGATGCGACTTTTGAAGGTAATTTAACAGCAGCTACAGAAGAGTCTATCATATTAGAGTGGAAAGCTCGTGAGCCTAAGCCTGTTGGTAAGGGTAAGCATACAGTTCAGAAAAAAGAAGAGATTGTTTTTTCTGATATAAAAGAAGCAAAAGTGGTATTAAAATTTTAAATGTAGACCAGAATGGAAAACATGGCGCTTATTGAATCCTTTTCGGAGTTTAAGGATGATAAGTTTATAGACAGAGTAACATTAATGGCAATTTTGGAAGATGTTTTTCGAAACGCTTTAAAGAAGAAGTTTGGTTCTGATGATAACTTTGATATTATTATCAACCCAGACAAAGGAGATTTAGAGATTTGGAGAAATCGTATTGTTGTAGAGGATGGTGAAGTTGAAGAACCAAACGAAGAGATTTCATTAACCGAAGCTCAAAAAATTGAGCCTGATTTTGAAGTTGGAGAAGATGTTTCTGAAGAAGTAAAACTGATGGATTTAGGTAGACGTGCGATATTAGCACTTCGCCAAAACCTGATTTCTAAGATTCATGAGCACGATAATACAACGATATACAAGCAGTTTAAGGATTTAGAAGGTGAAATCTACACTGCTGAAGTGCACCATATTCGTCATAAAGCAATTATATTGTTAGACGATGAAGGAAATGAGATTATAATGCCAAAAGAAAAGCAGATTCCGTCTGACTTTTTTAGAAAAGGTGATAATGTTCGTGGGATTATTGAGAGCGTAGAATTAAAAGGTAACAAACCTGCAATTATAATGTCTAGAACTTCACCTAAGTTTTTAGAACAATTATTCTTTCAGGAGATTCCAGAAGTTTTCGACGGTCTAATTAGTATTAAAAAAGCAGTTAGAATACCTGGTGAAAAAGCAAAAGTTGCTGTTGATTCTTATGATGATAGAATTGACCCAGTTGGAGCTTGTGTTGGTATGAAAGGTTCTCGTATTCATGGTATTGTTCGTGAATTGGGTAATGAAAATATAGATGTTATTAACTGGACAGGAAATCCACAGTTAATGGTGACAAGAGCTTTAAGTCCTGCACGTGTGTCTTCAGTGAAGTTGAATGATGAGAAGATGACAGCACAGGTTTATTTAAAACCAGAAGAAGTATCCAAAGCTATTGGTCGTGGTGGTCATAATATCAGATTGGCTGGTCAATTAACTGGTTATGAGATAGATGTATTTAGAGAAGGAGTGGAAGAAGATGTAGAATTAACAGAATTCTCTGATGAAATAGATGCATGGATTATTGAAGAATTTAAGAAGATAGGCTTAGATACAGCACGTAGTGTTTTAGAGCAAGATGCAGCTGATTTAGTAAAACGTACAGATTTGGAAGAAGAAACAGTAGCTGAAGTGGTACGTATTCTTAAATCAGAGTTTGAAGATTAGATTATATTTGCACGAAATTATAAAGGAATAGGAAACTATTTATGGCAGGAAATCCAACAATAAGATTAAATAAAGTTCTAAGGGAATTAAATATTTCTTTGGATAGAGCTGTTGATTACTTAGCATCACAAGGTCATGATGTTGAAGCTAGACCAACAACTAAAATCACTGATGAAGTATATCAAGTGCTGTTGGATGAATTCCAAACGGATAAGAGTAAAAAAGTTGCTTCTAAAGAGGTGGCTGAAGAGAAGCAAAAAGAAAAGGAAGAACTTAGGCTGAGATTGGAGCGTGAGCAGGAAGAAAGAAGATTGGCAAGAGAGAAAAGACAAGCGGCTTCAGAAGAGGTTATTAAAGCGAAAGCAGAACTTTCTGGTCCTAAAACAGTTGGTAAAATAGATTTAGATAAAAAACCGAAGGTTGAAGAAAAAGTTGCCGAAGTAGAAAAACCAGTTAAGGAAGTCATAGACGAACCAATAGTTAAAGAGGAGAAGAAGAAAGAAACTAAAAAGGAAACAACTAAACCTAAAAAAGAGGTAGAAGTTGAAAAACAACCTGTTGTGGCTAAGGAGACCGAAGCTGAAACTGCTGAAGAGGCAACTGCGGAGCCAGAAGTTATAGAAACACAATATAAAAAGTTATCTGGTCCTAAAATTGCAGGTGATAAAATTGATTTAACCAAGTTTCAAAAACCTAAGAAGAAAAAAGAAGAGCCTAAAAAGCCAGATGCTGCAGCTGATCGTAAGAAAAGAAGAAGACGAATTGTAAGTAATAATGGAGCACAAGGAGGTGGTAATAGACAAAAGGGAACTGGTCCAGCTGCTAATCGCGGAAGAGGCGGTCAAAGACCAAACTCAACTCCAAAAGTAGAGCCTACAGAGGAAGAAGTGCAAAAGCAGGTTCGTGAAACTTTGGAGAAACTCCAAGGTAAATCAAAAAAAGGTAAAGGAGCAAAATATAGAAGAGATAAAAGAGATCAGCACCGTCAACAGACAGAGAAAGATCTTGAACAACAAGAATTAGAAAATAAGTTATTAAAAGTTACGGAATTTGTTACGGCGAATGAAATGGCTACAATGATGGATGTTTCTACTACAGATATTATTTCTGCATGTATGTCTCTTGGGATGATGGTGACCATGAATCAGCGATTAGATGCGGAAACATTGACCATTGTCGCAGAAGAATTTGGGTACGAAGTAGAATTTGTTACTGCAGAAATAGAGGAATCTATTGAGGTAGAAGAAGATAGGGTAGAAGATTTAAAAGAACGTGCACCAATTGTAACAGTAATGGGGCATGTTGATCATGGTAAAACTTCGTTATTGGATTATATCCGTGAAGAAAATGTAATTGCAGGAGAGAGTGGTGGTATTACGCAGCACATTGGTGCATATGGTGTTACATTAGAGAATGGTCAAAAAATAGCATTTTTAGATACACCTGGTCACGAAGCTTTTACAGCGATGCGTGCTAGAGGTGCTCAAGTAACAGATATTGCTATTATAGTTGTAGCAGCAGATGATGATATTATGCCACAAACTAAGGAGGCTATCAGTCACGCTCAAGCGGCTGGAGTGCCTATCGTTTTTGCTATAAATAAAGTTGATAAGCAAACTGCAAATCCTGATAAAATTAAAGAAGGTCTTGCGCAAATGAACCTTTTGGTTGAAGATTGGGGAGGTAAAATACAATCACATGATATTTCTGCGAAAACCGGCCAAGGCGTAAAAGAATTGTTAGAAAAAGTATTGCTTGAGGCGGAATTATTGGAACTAAAAGCAAACCCGGATAAACTAGCAAACGGAACAGTTGTAGAAGCATTCTTGGACAAAGGACGAGGGTATGTGTCTACAATTTTGGTACAAGCGGGTACGCTTAAAGTTGGAGATTATGTTTTGGCAGGAACCACTAGTGGTAAGGTTAAAGCTATGCAAGATGAACGAGGTAAAACCATTAAAAAAGCTGGACCGGCAACCCCGGTTTCTATTTTAGGTTTAGATGGTGCTCCGCAAGCTGGTGATAAATTTAATGTACTGGATGATGAGCGTGAAGCTAAGCAGATTGCAACTAAACGTTCGCAGTTACAACGTGAACAATCTGTAAGAACACAAAGACATATTACGCTTGATGAAATTGGTAGGCGTATTGCGTTAGGCGATTTCCAAGAGTTGAATATAATATTAAAGGGTGATGTAGATGGTTCAGTCGAAGCGTTAACAGATTCTTTTCAAAAATTATCTACTGACGAGATACAAGTTAATATTATTCATAAAGGTGTTGGCGCTATTACGGAATCTGATGTGTTACTGGCTAGTGCTTCAGATGCGATCATTATTGGATTCAACGTCCGACCAATGGGTAATGCCCGTGAAATAGCTGATAGAGAAGAAATCGATATCAGAATGTATTCCATCATCTACGCAGCTATCAATGATTTGAAAGATGCCATGGAAGGGATGCTTTCTCCAGAAATTAAAGAGGAAATTACGGGTACTGCAGAAATTAGAGAAACTTTCAAAATCTCCAAAATTGGAACAATTGCTGGTTGTATGGTAACTACTGGTAAAATATTTAGAAACTCTCAAATCCGATTAATACGTGATGGCGTGGTAGTTTTCACAGGAGAATTAGCTTCATTAAAACGTTTTAAAGACGATGTTAAAGAAGTTGCAAAGGGTTATGATTGTGGATTGCAGGTTAAAAATTACAATGATATTAAAGAATTAGATATTGTAGAAGCATTCCAGGAAGTAGCTGTTAAGAAAACACTATAAGTTTTAAGAGCTAATTTTTTGGGGTAGAAGAAAAGCGTTAGGGTATTTTTCACGCACTTTAATTAATCTTCTTTGTGCTTCCATTTTCGTTTTAAATTTTCCTAACCTTATACGGTAAGTAGGTTGATTAAATTTGATTGTGGAATACCATCCAGGAAAATCAATTTCAACTTGTTCCAATAGGCGTTGTGCATCATTATCACTGCTTCTAAAACCCACTTGTATTTGGTAGTAGCCAGAATTGATATTTGCTTCTTTATAGATATCTACAAGCTGGTCAATTTTTGGGTCTTGTTCAATGGTTATGGTTCCTTCTTGACCAAAGCTAAAAAAAGAAAAAAACAATAAAAGCACTGTAAATATATGAGTTTTCATGTGTTGCGTTCTATAGTGAAACTGTGTATGGTACAAATGTAATTTTTTCTCTTTTAAACAAAATCATGATCGATTATTTAGAATGTTTATAAATTAGATATTATAAATCCCTTAACATTTAAAAAAAGCTAGCTGTGTTGTATTTTTGTGATCAATTTAAAGCACGCTAAAGCCTAACTCTCACAGTATCAGTAAGGAATAACGTGTCAAGATTCTGATAGCAATTAAGGTAATATGAAACAGGTTTTGAACCGCATTCAGTTTTCAAGATTTTTAAGCATTAGTTTACTATTAGTTCTCCAACTAATTTCACTTCCTTCTTTTTCTCAAGAAGCCGAAACTGTTTCGGCTGAAGAGCCTACCGCTGATTTAGGTGGAGATCCTGTAGTTGGAAAACAATTATTTAACCAAAATTGTGCAGCTTGTCATGCATTGGATAGAAAAATGACCGGGCCTGCTCTTAAAAATGTTGAAACAAGACTGGCAGAAGATGAAGGATTAGGCAAAGAATGGATATATAAATGGGTGAGAAACAGTGCGGGAACAATTGCTTCTGGTGATGCTTATGCCAATAAAATTTATAACGAATACAATCAGTTGCCGATGACTGCATTTCCTACCTTATCGGATGTGGACATAGATAATATTTTGGCCTACACTGTGCCTCAAGAAGCTCCAACTACCTCAGGTGGTACAGCGGATATGGATGCTATGGAGAAGATGGAGGAAAAGATGATGAAGGAGATGGAAGTGGAGATTAAATCTTCTAGGCATATTTTTCTTTCAGTATTGGTCTTGCTTTTTATGCTTCTTGTTGTCATATTGTTTATGGTAAACAGAACACTTCGCAAAATTGTGGATGAGAGCGAAATTGCTGTTGAGAAATCCATGATGATTAAAAGAATACCTCTTTGGAAGGTGTTTGTACAAAATCAGTTTTTAGTTTTCTGTACAGTGATAATGTTCTTATTGGGAAGTGCCTACTTTGCTTATAGCTGGATGTCTCAAATTGGTATAGATCAAGGATATGCGCCAGTGCAGCCAATACACTATTCGCATAGAATACATGCTGGGGTAAACAAAATTGAATGTCAATACTGTCATTCTTCAGCAAGAGTTTCTAAGCATTCTGGGATTCCTTCTTTAAACGTTTGTATGAATTGTCATAAAAATATCAACCGATATTCTGGTAGTCCTGATGGGTCAAGTGCGGATGATTTGGCTAATGGATATACCAATGAATTTTATACTAAAGAAATAAAGAAACTATATAAGGCAGTTGGTTGGGATGAAGAGAATCAACAATATACAGGTGAGTCACAGCCAGTAGAGTGGGTTAGAATTCATAACCTACCAGATTTTGCCTATTTCAATCATTCTCAGCACGTGTCGGTTGGTAAAATTGAGTGTCAAACTTGCCACGGCCCTGTAGAAGAGATGGAGATAATGTATCAATATTCGCCATTAACTATGGGTTGGTGTATTAACTGTCATAGAGAAACTGAGGTACAAGTGGCTGATAATGCATATTATGAAAAAATTCATACAGAGCTTTCAAAGAAATATGGCGTAGAGAAATTGACGGCAGCTCAGATGGGTGGATTAGAATGTGGTAAGTGTCACTATTAATAAAGAAGTTATTTCAATAAAGCATATGGCATCAAACAAAAAATATTGGAAAAGTGAAGCGGAGTTATATCCGAACGATTCCATTGTTGAGGCGCTAAAACAGAATGAATTTACAGAACAAATTCCTGTTGATGAGTTTTTGGGCGACAAAGAAACATTGTCTGGGTCCTCTACTAATAGGAGAGACTTCTTAAAATATGTTGGCTTTAGTACAGCTGCCGCTTCTTTGGCAGCGTGTGAAGGTCCGGTTCATAAATCACTGCCTTATGTAGTGCAGCCAGAAAATATTATTCCTGGTGTGGCTAATTACTATGCTACTGCTATTGCAGATGGTTTTGACTTTGCTAGTGTTTTAGTTAAAACACGTGAAGGGCGTCCTATTAAGATTGAAAATAACGATAGAGCTAAAGTAAATGGTAGTGCAAATGCAAGAGTAAATGCATCTGTCCTTTCATTGTATGATAGTACTCGTATCCAAGGGCCAAGCGCAAATGATGAAGCTATATCTTGGGAAGATTTAGATAAGAAAATAAAAGATGGTCTTGCTGCTGCTAAAAATTCAGGAAAGCAAATTGCTTTGTTGACGCAGACTTATGCTAGTCCATCTACTCATAAAATAATTGAAGAATTTAAGGTGGCTTATGGAAACGTAAACCATGTAGTTTACGATGCTATTTCAGAGGATGCAGCCTTAAATGCTTTTGAGACAGCCTATGGAGAAAGAGCCTTAGCTGATTATCACTTTGATAAAGCGGAGCTTATTATTTCTTTTGCTGCAGATTTTCTTGCAGACTGGCAAGGTGGAGGTTATGATTCTGGCTATGCTAAGGTGAAAGTTCCTCATCAGGGTAAAATGTCTCGTCATATCCATTTAGAGTCTAATATGTCTTTAACTGGAGCAAATGCAGATAGGCGTGTTCCTATGAAGCCTTCTGAGTTAAAAGTTGCTCTTGCTAAGTTATATGGAAAACTAAATGGCAGCAATGTGGCAGGAGGTAGTTCAGATATCGATGCTGTTGTTGCTCAAATTGCTAAGGAAGTAAAAAAGGCAGGAAGAAAAGCAGTTGTAGTTTGTGGATTGAATGATGAGAATGCCCAAACTGTTGTTCTTGCGATAAATAAGCTATTGCAAAGTGAGGCTTTTGATGTAGAAAGTCCAAAATATGTCCGTCAAGGAAATACAACTAAGGTTAACAAACTGATTGCCGACATGAAAGCAGGACGTGTTGGAGCTTTGCTTGTTGATGGCGTAAACCCAGTATATTCTTTATCAAATTCAGCTGACTTTGTAGAAGGTTTAGGTAAAGTTGCTTTAACTGTTAGCTCTTCCTTCAATAATGATGAGACTGCACAAGCTGTAGGTAATATTGCTGCTGCCTCTCATTATCTAGAGTCTTGGGGTGATCTTGAAATGAAGAAAGGACGGTATAGTTTAATGCAACCAACCATTAGAGAATTATTTGATACGAGACAGTTTCAGTCTTCTCTATTAACCTGGATGGGTAATGATAAGACATATTACGATTATATTAAAGAAAACTGGTCTTCATCTATTTTAAATGGTGCTAGTTGGAATAAAGCATTGCAAGATGGTGTCTTTTCCACTCCGGCTATGGTTTCGGAAGTTGAAGAAAATACTGCGGTAGTGGTGGAAGGAGATGAGGCTGAAGAAGTATCATCAGTAACTCCAATTGCTTCTGCAATTAGAACTTTGGCTAACACAACTTCAGGAGATATGGAGTTGATGTTATATTCTAAAGTTGGAATGGGAGATGGTAAACAAGCTAATAACCCTTGGTTGCAAGAGTTTCCTGACCCAATTTCAAGAGTTTCTTGGGATAATTACATTACTGTTTCAAAAGCAGACGCAGAGAGCTTAGAGTTTGAAAATTATAATGTAGCTAATGGCGGTTTAGACGGTAGCTATGCCAATGTTACTGTTGATGGAGTTACTATAAACAATATTCCTGTAATCATTCAGCCAGGTCAGGCAAAAGGAACAGTTGGTTTGTCTTTCGGGTACGGCAAAAGCGCTGGAATGAAAGAAGAAATGCAGACAGGTGTCAATGCATTTCAATTATATAAGGATTTTAATAATGTGCAGTTGGTTTCTATTTCTAAAGCCGAAGGTGTTCATGAGTTCGCTTGTGTTCAATTGCACAATACGTTAATGGGTCGTGGAGATATCATCAAAGAAACTACTTTGGAGATTTTCAATACAAAAAACCATCACGATTGGAACCCAGTTCCTGAAGTTTCTTTAGATCATCAAGAAGTTCCAGCAACTTCGGTTGATTTATGGGCAGAGTTTGACCGTTCTATTGGTCATCACTTTAACTTGTCTATAGATTTAAATGCTTGTACAGGTTGTGGTGCTTGTGTAATTGCTTGTCATGCAGAGAATAATGTTCCTGTAGTTGGTAAAGAAGAAATTCGTCGCTCGCGTGATATGCATTGGTTGCGTATAGATAGATACTATTCTTCTGAAGATACTTTTGAAGGTGATAATGAAGAAAAAGAAAATATTGACGGTTTAGGTCTAGGTAATTATGTGTTTGGAGATGGTAAAGGTAAAGGAGCTTTATCGTCATTTGGTAGAATGGAAGAACCTTCTGCCAATCCACAAGTGGCATTTCAGCCGGTAATGTGTCAACATTGTAATCATGCTCCTTGTGAAACGGTTTGTCCAGTTGCTGCAACAGCACACAGTAGACAAGGTCAAAATCACATGGCATATAACAGATGTGTGGGTACTAGATATTGTGCCAACAACTGTCCATATAAAGTAAGACGATTTAATTGGTTCTTGTACAACAACAATGACGAGTTTGATTATCACATGAATAATGACTTAGGAAAAATGGTTATTAATCCTGATGTTAATGTACGTTCTAGAGGGGTTATGGAAAAATGTTCTATGTGTATTCAAATGACACAGAAGACTATTTTAGATGCTAAGAGAGATGGACGTCCAGTAAAAGATGGAGAATTCCAAACAGCTTGTTCTTCTGCTTGTAGTAGTGGAGCAATGGCATTTGGAGATATTAATGATAAAGAAAGTAAAATAGCTGAGTTGAAGGAAGATGATAGAATGTACCACTTACTAGAGCACGTAGGGACAAAACCAAACGTATTCTATCATGTAAAAGTGAGAAATACAAACGAAGCTTAACAACAACGAATAAGTAAAAAATTACAATTAGCTAATATGGCGTCGCATTACGAAGCACCTATACGAAAACCTCTAGTTCTTGGCGATAAAAGCTACCACGATGTATCTGTGGATATAGCCCGTCCAGTTGAGGGAAAAGCCAATAAACACTGGTGGATAGTTTTTACCATTGCTTTGGTAGCTTTTCTTTGGGGTCTTGGTTGTATTATTTATACCATTTCTACTGGTATTGGAGTTTGGGGATTAAACCGAACCGTTAACTGGGCTTGGGATATTACTAACTTTGTTTGGTGGGTAGGTATTGGTCACGCTGGTACTCTAATTTCTGCAGTATTATTGCTGTTCCGTCAAAAATGGAGAATGGCAATTAACCGTTCTGCGGAAGCGATGACAATATTCTCGGTAATTCAAGCAGGACTTTTTCCAATTATTCACATGGGTCGTCCATGGTTGGCTTATTGGGTATTACCAATTCCGAATCAATTTGGTTCTTTATGGGTAAACTTTAACTCTCCACTACTTTGGGATGTATTTGCGATTTCTACATATTTATCAGTATCACTAGTATTCTGGTGGACAGGATTACTTCCTGATTTTGCTATGATTAGAGACAGAGCGGTAAAACCATTCCAGAAAAAAATATATAGTTTATTAAGTTTTGGTTGGACGGGTCGTGCAAAAGATTGGCAACGTTTTGAAGAAGTATCTTTGGTATTAGCAGGTCTTGCAACGCCATTAGTACTTTCTGTACATACTATTGTATCATTTGATTTCGCTACTTCGGTTATTCCTGGATGGCATACAACGATTTTCCCACCTTACTTTGTTGCAGGTGCGATTTTCTCTGGTTTTGCCATGGTGAATACGCTTTTGATTATTATGCGCAAAGTTTGTAGCCTTGAAGATTATATCACTATTCAACATATAGAATTAATGAACATTGTTATTATGATAACAGGTTCTATTGTTGGTTGTGCGTACATTACAGAATTATTTATTGCTTGGTATTCTGGAGTAGAGTATGAACAATATGCTTTCTTAAACAGAGCAACTGGACCTTATGCATGGGCATATTGGGCTATGATGACATGTAATGTGTTCTCACCACAATTTATGTGGTCTAAAAGATTACGAACAAGTATTATGTTCTCTTTCTTTATTTCAATTGTAGTAAATATTGGAATGTGGTTTGAGCGTTTTGTAATTATTGTTACCTCATTACATAGAGATTACTTACCATCTTCTTGGACAATGTTCTCGCCAACATTTGTAGATATTGGAATTTTCATAGGTACTATAGGTTTCTTCTTTGTATTGTTCTTATTGTATTCAAGAACATTCCCTGTAATTGCACAGGCTGAAGTGAAATCTATCTTAAAAGCATCTGGTTCTAAATACAAGAAGTTAAGAGATGCTGGTAAACCCCTGTATGAGATGCCTAACGGTACTGTAAAAGTTAAGCAGCCTGTAAAAACTGCATCGCTTGAAGGTGCTAAAGATGAAAAGGTTTCAGCTTTAATGGAAAAGCTAGGTTCTTTTAATGCAGAAACAGATACTGCTGACGAATTACAAAAAATTAAAGGAGTTGGTCCTCAAATGGAACAAGTTTTAAATCAAATAGGTATTTACACTTTTGTTCAAGTAAGTAAAATGACTAATGCTGAATATGATTTATTAGATTCTATTACTGAAAAGTTCCCAGGTCGTGCACAACGTGATGATTGGGCTGGTCAGGCAAAAAAATTAAATAACAAATAGTAGTTATGGCATCTAAAGTAATACATGCAGTTTACAACGACGATGACATATTGATGCACGCAGTTAAAGAAGTACGTGCAGCACATCATCATATAGAAGAGGTTTATACGCCTTTCCCAGTTCATGGTTTAGACAAAGCTATGGGTCTAGAAGATACGCGTATCGCTATTACTTCTTTTATGTATGGTTGTTTGGGATTGACCGTGGCAATTGTTATGATGAATTATATTATGATTCAAGATTGGCCGCAAGATATTGGTGGAAAACCAAGTTTTAGTTATTTGGAAAACATGCCGGCTTTTGTGCCTATTATGTTTGAGTTAACCGTGTTTTTTGCTGCTCATTTAATGGTAATCACATTTTATTTAAGAAGTAGAATGTGGCCTTTTAAAAAAGCTGAAAACCCTGATAAGAGAACTACAGATGCTCACTTTTTAATGGAAGTTGGTGTTCACGGTAATGAAGATGAATTAAAGAATTTATTGCTTAATACAGGAGCAATTGAAGTAACAGTTACAGAAAAGGATGAATAGCATGAAGCAATTCGTAAAAATAATTTTTGGAGTATTACTAGTAGGTTTCGTGACTTCTTGTGCAGACAAGAACTCACCTAACTACCAGTACATGCCCAATATGTATGAGTCTGTTGGTTATGAGACTTATGCTGGTGTTGAAAATGGTTTGTTTCCTCAAGGAACAGAAGCTATGCTTCCGCCAGAAAACACTATTTCAAGAAACTGGATGCCATTTGAATATGACAACTCGCCAGAAGGTAAAGAATTATCAAGAGTAATGTCTAGCCCTTTAGATTCTCTAAGTACTGAAGAAAACTTAGCAAAAGGAGGAGAGTTATATGGAGTGTACTGTGCAATTTGCCATGGTAATAAAGGTGATGGTCAAGGTTGGTTAGTAAAGCAAGAAAAGATTTTAGGTGTTCCTAGTTATGATGATGTTGGGAGAAATATCACAGTAGGGAGCACATATCATACTATATATTATGGTTTAAACTCGATGGGTTCTTACGCTGCTCAGCTTAGTAGTGAAGAAGAACTTTGGCAAGTTTCTGAGTATGTGATGAAATTAAAAGGAGACCTTTCAAAATAAGAAAACTATAATGAGATACACGTTTTCAAATAGATTAAAAATTGGTTCTTTCATATTAATGGGAGTAGGCTTTCTTTGTTTAGTTTTAGGATTTTTAAATGCTCCTAGTACTGTTGAAGAAGCAAAAGAAATGGTTGCTGCAGCGCACGGTGATGGTCATGGAGACGGTCACGGTGAAGAAGCTTCTCATGGAACAGAACATGAGGCAGATTACATGGCAGCATCTGGTCATGCCTCTAAAGTAGATAGTCATGGTGAGTCTCACGAAGCTGGAGGACATGATTCTGCTCATGACGAACATGTTTTTCATCAACTACAAAATAGGCCATGGTCTGCATTATATGTAGCTGCATTCTTTTTCTTTATGATTTCCCTAGGCGTATTAGCGTTCTACGCCATACAAAGAGCTGCTCAAGCCGGGTGGTCACCATTATTGTTTAGAGTAATGGAAGGGATAACATCTTATATTGTTCCAGGTGGAATAATAGTATTTGTTATTTTACTTTTATCTACACTACATATGAATCATATGTTTACCTGGATGGACGCAAGTGTAGTTGAACATGATAAGTTATTACAAGGTAAAAAGGGATACTTAAACCCTACATTTTTCCTAATCAGAGCTGCTATTTTCCTAGGAGGATGGATTGCATACAGACAGTATTCAAGAAAATTATCTTTAGCACAAGACAAAGCAGACGACAACAAAAATTTTAAATTAAACTTTAGAATTTCAGCTGGTTTCCTAGTATTTTACTTGATATCTGAATCTATGATGTCTTGGGACTGGATTATGAGTTTAGATCCACATTGGTTTAGTACTTTATTTGGATGGTATGTATTTGCAAGCATGTTTGTTTCAGGTATAACGGTAATTGCATTGGTTACTATTTATCTTAAATCTAAAGGGTTATTACCAGAAGTGAATAATAGCCATATTCATGATTTAGCTAAATTCATGTTCGGAATTAGTATTTTTTGGACCTACCTATGGTTTAGCCAGTTTATGCTAATATGGTACGCAAACATTCCAGAAGAGGTGACATATTTTGTTACTCGTATAGAAGATTATAAACTACCATTCTTTGGAATGTTAGCGATGAACTTTATATTTCCATTACTAGTCTTAATGAATAGTGATTACAAGCGAGTTAATTGGTTTGTTGTAATGGCTGGTATTGTTATACTGTTTGGACATTATATGGATATTTTCAATATGGTAATGCCTGCAACAGTTGGTGAAAACTGGCATTTGGGAGTACCTGAGATTGGAGGAATATTGTTTTTTGCTGGATTATTTATTTATTGGGTATTTAATGCGCTAACCAAGGAGGATTTAACACCTAAACGTAATCCGTTTATAGAGGAAAGTAGACATTTCCATTACTAAAAATTGATATAGAAAGTAGTTAAAGAATGACAACATTATTGACATTAACAGTTCTAGTTTTAGTAGCCATTGCAATCTGGCAAATGGGTAAGATATTTGAATTGTCTCAATTAAAAGCTGATACATCAAGAGCTCAAATAGCCAACGATAATGACAATAAAAATCAGGGGTATTTATTATTTGCTTTTTTAATTTTTATTTATGCTATCACAATTTTCAGTTTTGTAAAATATTCAAAGTTTCTATTGCCAGAAGCAGCTTCTGCACATGGTCAAGGTTATGATAATTTGATGTGGGTATCGTTTGCTGTTATCTTTTTTGTTCAAACTATCACACAGGCATTACTTCATTATTTTGGATATAAATACCGAGGTGAAGAAGGAAAGAAAGCATTGTTTTATGCAGATAATGACCGTTTGGAATTTATTTGGACAATTATTCCAGTAGTTGTTTTAGCAGGGTTAATTATTTGGGGTTTATATTCTTGGACAAATATCATGGATATTAACGAAGAAGATGATCCGCTAATCGTAGAGTTATATGCGCAACAGTTTAATTGGACTGCTAGATATGGAGGAAACGATAATGTTTTAGGAGACGCCAGTGTTCGTTTAATAGATATTGATAGAGCAAATGTTATGGGTCTAGATGAAGCAGATCCAAATGCTACAGATGATGTTATTGTAAAGGAATTACACCTTCCGGTTGGAAGAAAGGTCAACTTTTATATGCGCTCACAAGATGTTTTGCATTCTGCCTACATGCCACATTTTAGAGCGCAAATGAATTGTGTTCCTGGAATGGTTACTGAGTTTTCTTTTACTCCTACCATCACTACTGAGGAAATGAGATTAAATCCAGAAGTTGTAGATAAAGTAAAAAGAACTAATGTTATTAGAGCAGAAAAAGCTGCTAATGGTGACTCTAATTCTGATCCGTGGGAATTTGATTATGTGTTGCTTTGCAATAAAATTTGTGGGAAATCACATTACAATATGCAAATGAAAATTATTGTTGAGACTGAAGAAGAGTACAATGCTTGGATGGAAAGTCAAAAGACATTTGCAGAGACCGTTTTACCGGTACAATAGACTAGGCTAGAAAAAGAAATTAATAAAAATTAAAAATCATTCGATTATGTCTGCAGTAGCACACGTTGACGATCACTCACACGATGATCATGGACATCATCATAAAGAAACATTCATAACTAAGTATATCTTTAGTCAGGATCATAAGATGATTGCTAAGCAATATCTTATTACTGGAGTTTTGGTTATGGGCTTCATTGGTATAGCAATGTCATTATTGTTTAGAATGCAATTGGCATGGCCTGGAGAATCATTTTCAGTTTTTGAGGCATTTCTAGGCAAATGGGCACCAGAAGGCGTAATGGATGCCGATGTTTACTTGGCGCTTATTACAATGCACGGTACCATCATGGTTTTCTTTGTGCTTACAGCAGGTTTAAGTGGTACGTTTAGTAACCTATTAATTCCATTGCAGATTGGTGCTCGTGATATGGCATCTGGATTTTTAAACATGCTTTCTTTTTGGATGTTCTTTGTCTCCGCTGTTATTATGGTAATCTCTTTATTTGTAGAAGCTGGACCAGCTGCTGCAGGGTGGACTATTTATCCACCATTGAGTGCACTGCCTATGGCACAACCAGGATCGGGTATGGGTATGACCTTATGGCTAGTTTCTATGGCTATATTTATTGCTTCATCACTTCTAGGTTCTCTAAATTATATTGTTACTGTAATTAATTTACGTACAAAAGGGATGTCTATGACTAGACTTCCATTAACAATATGGGCATTTTTTGTAACAGCAATTATTGGTGTTATCTCTTTCCCAGTATTATTATCTGCTGCATTGCTATTGATAATGGATAGAAGTTTTGGAACTTCATTTTTCTTGTCTGATATATTCATCCAAGGGGAAGTATTACACTACCAAGGCGGTTCACCAGTTTTATACGAACATTTATTCTGGTTCTTAGGTCACCCAGAAGTTTATATTGTATTGTTACCTGCTTTGGGTATAACATCTGAAGTAATGTCTACGAATGCGAGAAAACCAATTTTTGGTTACCGTGCGATGGTAGCTTCAATTTTGGCGATAGCATTCCTTTCCACAATCGTATGGGGTCACCATATGTTTATTTCAGGGATGAATCCTTTCTTAGGTTCTGTTTTTACATTTACAACATTATTAATTGCAATACCATCTGCGGTAAAAGCATTTAACTATATCACTACGCTCTGGAAGGGTAATCTACAGTTAAATCCTGCCATGTTGTTTTCAATAGCGCTGGTGTCTACATTCATTACTGGAGGATTAACCGGAATTATTCTTGGTGATAGTGCATTGGATATTAACGTTCATGACACCTATTTTGTTGTTGCTCACTTCCATTTGGTAATGGGTATATCAGCTCTTTACGGACTTTTTGCGGGAGTCTACCATTGGTTCCCTAAAATGTTCTTTGGGCGTATGATGAATAAAAATCTAGGTTATGTGCATTTTTGGGTAACGGCAATTTGTGCTTACGGAGTATTCTTTCCAATGCATTTTGTAGGCATGGCTGGAGTTCCACGTAGATATTATGAAAATACTGCTTTCCCAATGTTTGATGAATTAACAGATGTACAAGTTTTAATGACAGTGTTTGCTTTAATAGCGGGTGCAGCGCAGTTAATATTCGTGTACAACTTTATCAGAAGTATTTTCTACGGAAAAAAGGGACCACAAAACCCATGGAAATCTAATACATTAGAATGGACAGCACCTCAAGAGCATATTCATGGTAACTGGCCAGGAGAAATTCCTCATGTACATCGTTGGGCATATGATTATAGTAAGACATATGAGAACGGAGAATACATCATAGAAGGACAGGATTTTGTTCCTCAAAATATACCTTTACAAGACAACGAAGAAGAAATGAATCATTAATTTTTTCTCTTCTTGAAGTATATAAAAAAACCAACTTTTTTAAGTTGGTTTTTTTATTTGTTTAATTTGGCATAGATTTTTCCTGATATAGGATTGATGACTTTTTAAAAAAAGTATGTCTAACTTTATGACAGAGGAGTAAACTTTATGAATTATGAAAAAACTAATTGTTCTTTTGGTAGTCTGTATTCCAATTTTTTCATTGGCGCAACGAAAGCCCAAAATTAAAGGGAATCGTTCTGTAACAGAAGTTAGGGAAGATTTGCCTGCGTTTAATGCAATCGAATTAAATGCCAATCTTGATATTCAACTCAAAAAATCTTTTGGAGAAGGTTACGAGATTACCGCTGATGATAATTTAATAGATGTGCTAAAGTTTAAAGTAGAGGATAGCACTCTTGTAATTTCTGCTTTTTATGATATTACTTCAAAAAAGAAACTTGAAATCATTGTAAATTATAAAGAACTTAAAGCCATTACCCAACGTGACGGTAAAATAACGGTGTTAGATGTATTATCGACAGATAACCTATACGTAAATGCATTTGGTCCTTCAAAGTTGTCTTTAAAAGCGAGTGCATTTGTCGCGAGTTTAAATATGGAAGACAATAGCAAAGGTGATTTTAATTTTGATGTAGATTCTTTAAATGTAAGTCTTAAGCATAGATCTGATGCAGCAATTTATTCAGTAAGTAGCGCAAAGAATATTGAGTTACTTAATACAGCTTCTTTGGATATTGAGGGAACAACGGATTCTCTAAATTTGAAGATGTTCAATAACACCAAATTTACAGGTCAAAAATTAGAGTCAGGAACTGTAAAAATTCAGCTAGAAGAATCTGCAACTGCACGTACAAATGCCTTTAGGTCTCTGGAATTAAAGTCAAGAGGAAATGCAAAAACTTATCTCTACGGTGACCCTAAAATTACTATTCTAGAATTTCTAGATGCTTCGCAGCTTATTAAAAAGAAAGATTAGTTTGCTATAGGAGCAGTTACTAGAAATTGGGGAATTCCAAATCCATCGACTAAGGAATTTGCATGAGGTCTAAGTTCAGTACTTAAACGTTCAACCCGCTGTCTAATAGCTTTTGATTTTGTACTGCTTAAATATCCTTGTTCTAAATACCAGGTTGCATCTTTTCTAATTATAGAGAGCCCATGAAGTGCGCCTAGCTGATATAGTAAATCTTTATATTTTCCATTAGATTGCTTAGAAACAAAATCGTAATACCATTTTATAGCTAAGACTTCACTATAAGCTTTTCCTACTTCTAATAGATGGGTTTGTACTTTTAAAAATGCTTGATAACTAGGCACACCTTTTTTGATATATCCACGAATTCGCATGGCAGCCGTATCTGTTAGCCTGCGTAATCTATAATCCATAGCATGTAAATGAAATTTAGGATTATATAGGTGCGCTTTATCAGTTTTGTTAGAATAGGCTGGGTTAATAGTAGCCAATTTATCTGAGAATCGGGTACGTAATAGTTTTAATACGCTAACAAACCCCCCGGCATTTAGTTCTGACCTAAAATCAGATAACACACCCTTGGCAGCCAATTGCAATAAAACAGTATTGTCGCCTTCGAATGTTGTGAAAATATCAGAATCGTTCTTTAAATCAGCAATTCTATTTTCTAACAAATACCCTTTTCCACCGCAAGCTTCCCTGCATTCTTGAATAGCTTTCGTAGCAAACCATGTAATACAAGCTTTTAATCCGGCAACCTGCGTTTCTATTTTTCTTTTGTCATCTGATGTGTTTAGGGCATAACTTTCCATTGTCTTCTGTAACACGATATGGTAAACATAACTTGTTGCGATTTTGGGTATCAGGCGTAATTGATGAGTAGGATAATCTAACAACAAATCTTCCTGAACTTTGAGGGAATCATTAAACTGCCTTCTTTGTAAAGCATGTTTAACGGCAATGGTGATTGACATTTTTGCCGCTGCCAAGGCGCCTTTGGCAACACAGATGCGACCACCAACTAGAGTACCTAACATAGTAAAAAACCGTTTGTTTGGTTTTTTTATTTCAGATTCATAGTTACCTTCATCGTCGATACGACCGTACTTGTCCAAAAGATTTTCAACAGGTACTTTTACTTGGTTAAACCAAATTTTTCCATTATCAACTCCATTTAAACCTAACTTATAACCGTTGTCAACTATGGTAATTCCTTCTAGAACGTCATGTTTTTTATTTCTTAACGGAACCAATATGGCGTGCACACCTTTGTTTTTGCCATTAACAATCAGCTGTGCAAAAACACTTGCCATTTTAGAATGTAAGGCGTTACCTATATATTCTTTATTGTCGTTTTTACCGGGAGTATGTATAACAAGGCTTCTATCTTTATGAATGTAGGTAGCCGTGGTTTTAATACCTCTAACATTGCTTCCATGACCGGTTTCGGTCATCGCAAAACAACCTAGTAAATTTGCTTCACCAGTAGCTTTTAAATAGTTGTCATGGTGTTGTTTACTTCCCAAGTTTTGAATACTACCACCGAACAAGCCAAATTGTACCCCAAATTTTACGGCGAGGCTACCATCAACAAAAATCAAATGCTCAAAAATAGAGGCATAACTTTCAATATTTCCTTCACCACCATAAGCATTTGGGTATGCCAATGCACCCCAACCTTTAGAAGCTAATACTTGTAACTGCTTCAATACTTTGGTACGAGCCTTTTCTTTATCGGTCTGTATGTTCCATTTAAATATGTCTTCTTTTAAAAAACTTCTAAAAGCATTAATTTTTTCGAGATGCTTTTTGTTTAAAATTGCATCTATTTCTGTGCCATTGTAGAAATTAGAGAAAGGTTGCTGTACTACCTCAACATTAAAAAGATGGCTGTAATGATTGGGCTGAATCCCAAGATTAAGTTCTATCTCTTTTAGCTGCTCATTGGTGTCGCATGAGTCACAATAAAATTTAGCAACTTTTCTTGAAAATGCCTCTAAGGGATAAGCCTCACTTTCAACAAGGGTGACATTGCTATTGGTAATTAACTGTTGCCATTGTTTTATTTCTGAATTTTTAGGAGGATTAGATTTATCAAGCCAAGTGCTAAGTTGTTTTTTGTCTTCCTTATTTAATGATTTATCCTCTTTGATGGCAATTTTTACTACTTCAATTTCTGAAGCGGATAATAAATCGTCTGACCAGATTACATAAAAGAAAGGAATATAGGGTAGAATGCTATTGCCGTACTTGTTTAAATCCATAGTATGAAAATACGATAATTACTCCTATTGAATATTGATTTTGTATTTGAAAATCTTATAGTCTAATTGCTTTATATTTGTTAAGTATGAACGAGAATCTGGATCCGACACCTGATAACTTTTCCCAAGAAGAGCTCGATATAGAAAGAGCTTTACGGCCCATAACTTTTGATGATTTTACAGGCCAAGAACAAGTACTTGAAAATTTGAAAATATTTGTTCAGGCTGCCAATCAAAGAGGCGAAGCCTTGGACCACACCTTGTTTCATGGTCCTCCAGGATTAGGGAAAACCACATTGGCCCATATTTTGGCAAATGAGCTTGGGGTAGGAATTAAGATTACATCAGGTCCTGTTTTAGATAAACCAGGAGATTTGGCTGGTTTACTTACTAACCTTGATGAACGAGATGTACTTTTTATTGATGAGATTCATAGATTAAGTCCGATTGTAGAAGAGTACTTATACTCAGCTATGGAAGATTATAAGATTGATATCATGATTGAAACCGGTCCCAATGCACGAACAGTACAGATAAATCTTAGTCCATTTACGTTGATAGGAGCAACCACTAGATCAGGTTTGTTGACTGCCCCAATGCGAGCTCGTTTTGGGATACAAAGCAGGCTTCAATATTATGATACAGAGCTCTTATCAACAATAGTAGAACGTAGTGCAGAGATTTTAAAAGTGCCTATAACTAATGATGCAGCTATAGAAATTGCAGGAAGAAGTCGTGGAACCCCTAGAATATGTAATGCGCTCTTGAGGAGGGTGCGTGATTTTGCACAGATTAAAGGAGATGGTAATATTGATATGGCAATTTCAAAGTTTAGTCTAAAAGCACTTAATGTAGATGCTCACGGACTGGATGAAATGGATAATAAGATTTTAACCACGATTATTGATAAGTTTAAAGGAGGTCCCGTAGGCATTACTACCTTGGCTACGGCAGTATCTGAAAGTGCAGAAACCATAGAGGAGGTTTACGAACCCTTTTTAATTCAACAAGGTTTTATTATGCGAACTCCAAGAGGTCGTGAAGTAACAGAGTTGGCTTATAAACATTTAGGTAGGATAAAAGGTAATGTACAAGGCGGGCTATTTTAATATTCCTAAGAACTAAGAAACCGAGGAAATAAACTCGATTTCTTAGTTTTATAGTCAAATTATAAGCTAACTTAAAATAGCACTCTCATCTGAAAATTTCTTATAACTAAAGTAAATAGCAGCAATAGCAAAGGTTACTAAAGATACTAGCATCGCTGCATACATTCCAATATTTATAGTACCTGCCATAATTTCCTTAACCCCTAAGCCAATATTAAGTACAGGAATAAAAACAGTAGCCCATGTAAACTCAATACCTGGCATTAAGGCCATCACTAATGGAATGATGATAAGAATAATTATTGGTGAAGCCTTACTTTGCGCTTCTTTAAAAGTTGAAGCTCCCGCTACCAAAGAAATTATTAACCCTGCAAGGAATAACGAAAAAGGAATTAATAGCAATAAAATCATAATGATAGATTGCGGATTCAACATTTCAGTTAATGCGACCTTGAACGTATCGGGAATATCGTCTATAAAATTCAGACCAATAATTAGTCCTGTTAAGTTTAAAAGAGCTGGAATAAAGCCCAATAAAGAAGCCACAACTGCTTTACCCATAAGCACAGAGAATTTAGAAACGGGTAGTGATAAAGTAGTTTCTATGGTTTTTCGTTCTTTTTCTCCAGTAACCAAATCGATTGCTGCCAAAAGGCAACCACCCCACATGGTTAGAATGAATATGTATGGAATAAAACCACCAACTCTTTTGCCAATGAGTTCTTTTTGTTCTCCGGTCTCTTTATAGGTTTGAATCATTGGAGTCATTTTCTCAACAGGAATTTGCAGTTTTGAAATTCTTTCCTCCTTTAATTGTGTATTGTAAACTTCCATAAGCTTAGAAATTCTTCCATTTACATTGTCTTTAGTTCCGTTTCTATGAACTAAAACTTCGGCAACGTCAAGGCTGTCCATTTTTTGTTGCCAATCTTTTGGAAAAACTAAAGCAGATTGCATAGTACCATCATTGATTAAAGCTTTAAAATCTTCGGTGCCATCATATGTTGTCACCTTATTTAAAGTGTCATTGGCAACCAGCTTAACAAAATCTTCAGGTGCGTTAACCAAACCAAGCTTCACCTTTTTTTGTTGATTGTTTTCCTGAATCATCTGGCTAACCTTAATACCCCCGAACATTAATATCGGAATTAATAGGGTAGGTAAGACAATAGAATTTATTATAGTCTTTTTATCTCTAAGAAGCTCCGTAAGCTCTTTCTTTATAATTATAAATAAATCTCTCATCTTATGCTTCTTTTACTCTGTTAATGAATTCTTGGGTAAGATTATCTGCTTTCATCTCTTTTTTAAAGTTGTCAAAAGAATCATTGAAAATGATATTTCCTTTACTAATAATTGCAAGGTCGTCACATAATAAATCAACTTCACTCATAATGTGTGATGAAAAAATAACAGTTTTGTTATTCTCTTTTGACTCTCTAATAAGTTCAATAATACTATCGGCTGTAATCACATCTAGTCCAGATGTGGGTTCGTCAAAAATTAAAACCTCAGGGTCATGTATAAGAGTTCTGGCTATAGAAACTTTCTGTTTCATACCAGTACTCATTTGCCCCATTCTTTTTTTACGAAACTCATTTATGCCCAATTTTTCAAACAAGTATTCTTTACGCTCGGTATATTGAGGCTCTGGAAGTTTGTATAGTTTGCCAAAGAAATCTAGCGTTTCATCAGGATTTAAACGTTCGTAAAGCCCAGTAGAACCTGTTAAAAATCCAATTCGTTTTTTTACTTCATCATTACCTTGAGAAATGTCCACATTGTCCACTACAGCATTACCTGAAGTTGGGTTAATGATACCGGCAATCATCCTTAATGTTGTAGTCTTACCTGCGCCATTAGGACCTAAAAGTGAAAAAATTCTTCCAGGTTTACATTCAAAAGAAACATCGTTGACTGCATTTACGATAACGGTTTCTTTTTTAAAACCTTTTCCCGTTTTGGTGGTGAAAGATTTAGTGAGATTATTTATTTGTATCATGTCGTTGGTTTAGAAGTATACGTCTGTTAGTATCAAAAACTAAAAAATGTTACATATTCTTTCTTAATAGTTTTAATTCTGAAGCCTGTAATTTCTTCTTTTGATAATTGTATTTTAGCTAATGCCTACATTCGGTAGATATGAACTCAAAAGAAGCATATTCAAAACAGATTAAAGAAGAAGCCAAGCGCTTGGGTTTTTTGTCATGTGGTATCTCTAAAGCTGAATTTTTAGAAGAAGAAGCTCCACGATTAGAAAAATGGCTTAACAAGAATATGCATGGCGAAATGGGTTATATGGAAAACCATTTTGACAAGCGACTTAATCCTACAAAATTGGTTGAAGGTTCAAAGTCTGTAATATCTTTAATACTTAATTATTATCCGAAAGAAACACAAACAGAAGATACTTATAAGGTTTCTAAATATGCATATGGACAAGATTACCACCATATCATAAAATCAAAACTGAGACAACTTCAAAACTTTATCTCTGAAGAAATTGGAGAAGTAAATGGTCGTGCTTTTGTGGATTCTGCTCCTGTTTTAGATAAAGCTTGGGCAGCAAAAAGTGGCTTGGGTTGGATTGGTAAGCATAGTAACCTTTTAACACAACAAGTAGGTTCATTTTATTTTATCGCAGAATTAATTGTTGATTTAGAGTTGGTGTATGACACTGCAGTGACGGACCATTGCGGTACATGCACTGCTTGTATCGATGCATGTCCGACAGAAGCAATTGTAGAACCCTATGTTGTTGATGGAAGTAAGTGTATTTCTTATTTTACCATTGAGTTGAAGAACGAGATTCCTGATGAGTTTCATGGAGAATTTGACGATTGGATGTTTGGTTGTGATGTTTGTCAAGACGTTTGCCCTTGGAACCGTTTTTCAAAATCACATAATGAACCTTTATTTAATCCAAACCCAGAACTACTTTCCATGACAAGAAAAGACTGGGAAGAAATCACAGAAGACATATTTAAAAAGGTTTTTCAAAAATCTGCTGTAAAGAGAACCAAGTTTTCTGGTTTACAACGCAATATCAGATTTTTAAAGGAGTAATGGTAATAAACGAAATCGTTTTCGTTGTCAAATTCACTTTTTAAAGATTAAAAAACTATCAAAACATTAAAGATTATAGTATATTGAAAGGATATATTAATTAAGGCAAACATTTCATTGTCACTCAATTTAATATCCAAACCAACTATGAAAATCAATAAACCTCAACTGAGTTTTTGGCAGATATTTAATATGAATGTTGGATTCTTAGGAATTCAGTATAGCTTCGGACTGCAACAGACGGCTATAAACCCCATTTTTTTATACTTAGGAGCCCCAGAAGAAATGCTGCCAATTCTAAATATTGCAGGTCCTGTAACCGGTTTGGTAATTCAGCCTATTATAGGTGCGATGTCTGATAAGACATGGTCTCCCAAATGGGGAAGACGTAAACCTTATTTTTTAATTGGGGCGATAATAGGTAGTTTATGTTTGTTTGCTTTTCCAACAAGCCCAGTACTATGGTTTGCGGTAGGTTTACTTTGGATTCTAGATGTTGGAAATAACATGGCAATGGAGCCTTACCGAGCCTTTGTTGGAGACAAACTTCCTGAAAAGCAACTGAGTTTAGGATATCAAATGCAGAGTCTTTTTGTTGGTGCAGGTATATTATTGGCAAATGGATCTATCATTCTTTTTCAATATTTATTAGGAGATGAATCTGTAGAAGCTGCAGGCTCTATTCCTCAATGGTTGTATTATTCATTTTATATTGGAGGTATTCTTTCTATTACAACAATTCTATGGTCGGTTTTTAAAACACCCGAGATTCCGCCATCCGATGAAGAATTAGCAGAGATTAATCATGATAAAAGTCAACCTTTAAGTCAACGTGTAGCCAAACCTTTCGCAGAAATTGCGCAAGCTATTAAAGAAATGCCGCGTTTTATGTGGAAAATCGGAGCGGTGTATTTGTTTCAGTGGTATGCTTTATTTATTTATTGGCAATATATAACTCCGTTATTTAAGCTAACAATGGATTATTCAACATCTGAGGCAGCGGCACAAGCAGCTAAAATGAGCACTACTTATAATATTGTTACAATGTTAGTAGCATTAGCCTTGGTTCCACTTACACTTAAATTTGGGGGTAAAAAAATCTATGCATTAAGTCTTGTAGGCACTGCGTTAGCCTTATTTACTATACCGTTTATAAATGACCCTTATTTTGTTTTAGCTCCTATGGTGCTATTTGGTATTGGTTGGGCTGCAATGATGGGTATTCCTTATACCATGGTGTCTAAAGTGGTGCCCCAAGAAAGACGCGGTGTGTATATGGGTATTTTAAATATGATGATTGTAATTCCTATGGGTATTGAGACCTTAACTTTTGGACCTATTTATAAATATTTGTTAGGTGGCAGCGCTATTAACGCCATATTATTTGCTGGAGTATTTTTTTTAATATCCGCAATTCTAGCTATGCGCTTGAACGTCGCTAAAAAGTAATTGATGAAAAATACTAGTATAAAACTAGCACTATTTCTGAACTATTTTGTATTTGCTATTTTATTGAATAGTGTGGGTATTGTAATTGCCAAATCCATTAATGTTTATGGGGTTAGCGAATCTCAGGCCTCTGTTTTAGAAGCATTCAAAGACTTGCCTATTGCAATAATTTCATTTATAGTAGCTTCTTTTCTACCACGATTTGGCTATAAAAAAGCGATGCTTACTGGACTTGTTGTTGTCTTTTTAGGATGTTTATTAATGATATCTGGTAATACTTTTTTTCATGCCAAAATTCTCTTTATGAGTGTAGGAGTAAGTTTTGCATTGATTAAATTATCGGTGTATTCGTTAATAGGAGTTGTTACAAGCTCAAAGAAGGAGCACTCATCTTTTATGAGTTCTATTGAAGGCTTCTTTATGGTTGGTATTGCCTTTGCCTATTTTTTATTCCCTGCTTTTTATTCAGATACAAACGAAAATGCATGGCTAAACGTCTACTATGTTTTATTAATAATTGTGGCTTTAGCTTTTATCTTTTTGTTGTTTTCAAAGGTAGAATATCAAGTTGAAGCAATTGGCTCTAGTCTAAAAGAAGATTTGGCACAATCATTAAAACTCATCATTGTACCCTTAGTTTTGGTTTTTTTAGCATCGGCATTCTTTTTTGTAATGATTGAGCAAGGAGTAATGACATGGCTTCCAAGATTTAATGAAAAGATTTTCAAGTTTAGCGAAGTCTTAGCAACACAAATGGCGGTAATCTTTGCACTCTCACTTGCACTGGGTAGGTTTGTTGCTGGTTATCTTACTAAAAAAATCTCATGGGTTTACTTGGTTATCGTATGTATCTTTATTTCCGGAGGTATTTTGCTAGCAGTATTACCCCAACTTAAGGCTGATGTAACTACTTTAACTGAGATTAAAAGTTTAAGTGAAGTGCCTATTCTTGGATTTGTACTTCCGTTAATTGGCCTCTTTATCGCTCCAATTTATCCTTTATTAAATTCTACAGTTTTAAGTTCTTTAAAGAAGAGTTTGCACTCTCCAATGTCGGGTCTTATAATCATTTTTTCTGCCCTAGGAGGTACTTTAGGTTCAAGAATTGTTGGTGAACTTTTTGAAAGTATAGGAGGAACCAATGCTTTTTATTTTCTGCTGATTCCTATGTTTTTACTAATTGTTTTTGTCTTATTGATTGATAAAATTTCTAAAAAACAAACGGCGGCAGGGTCATGATTTTTAAATTACCAATAGAAGAAATTTTAAATAAATTATTACTCCAAGAAGATACAGATAAGGATAAGAAAATCACCAAGGAAGATAAAGGACCCAAAAACTTTAAAATAACCTCTGAAGATGGAAAAGATTATGAAGTAAAGGGAACCTATTTCTTATCAAACCTATTACAGGAATTAGCACTTGAGAAAAACCTTGGGAAAACCATAGCTGTAATTCCTTTAGATAGAATAGAAGAGGTGCCTTCGGCAAGAATTTCTAGAATGATTCGCGATTATTTTTGGGACGAACTTACACGTACTATTGATGAAAAGGGTTTAGATGCCATTCTTTCTGATGATAAGACTTCAGAGGGTATACAACGACTGTATGTTCCACATGACGATGAAATTGGTAAAGATTATTTCAATACTATTCAAAAATTAAAGGAGAATGTGAAGGTTGAGATTTTGCCCAAAACCATTACACCAGAATTCGTAAAATCAATAAATACCAAACCTGGTATTCTTTCCCTCAAGTTAGAAAATGAAAAAGGAGTGCCTTTTGTTGTACCCGGTGGACGTTTTAATGAAATGTACGGTTGGGATAGTTACTTTGAAGGAGTAGGACTTCTTTTAGATGGCAGCGTAAGTTTGGCCAAAGCCATGGTAGATAATTTCTGTTATCAGATTAAACATTATGGTAAAATATTAAATGCAAACCGATCATATTACCTCACCAGAACGCAGCCTCCGTTTTTAAGTTCTTTTATCAGAGAAGTTTATGAAGCAGATACTTCTATTGGGTTAGATTGGCTTGCTTCGGTTTTGGATGTTGCCATTTTGGAATACAATTCGGTTTGGATGGTTCCTGAAAAACGTCTTACTGCTAATGGATTAAACAGGTATTTAGCAGAAGGTATTGGTATTCCTCCAGAAACCGAATCTGGTCATTTTAATGAGGTTTTAACCGAATATGCTGAAAAACACAAGCTTTCTTTAAAGGAGTTCGAAGAGAAATATACTTCGGGTGAATTAATAGATAACGATTTAGATACCTATTTTATACATGACAGGAGCTTGCGTGAGAGCGGCCATGATACTTCATGGCGTTTAGATGATTGTTGTGCAGATTTGAACACCGTAGATTTAAATTCACTTTTATATAAATATGAAATTGATTTTGAACACTTAATTTCAACCTATTTCAATGACGAGTTTGTGGACAGCAAAGGCTCAAAAACTACAACAGCGTTTTGGTCGAATAGCGCAGAGGAACGTAAAAAGCTAATGAATTCATTTTTATGGAGTGCAAATGATGAATCCTTCTTTGACTATAATGTAGCGTTAGGAAAGCATACCAATTTTGAATCTGCCACAAATTTTTATCCCCTTTGGGCACAATTGTGTAGTAAAGAACAAGCTTATTTATTAGTAAAAAAGTTGTGTGCAGATTTTAAAGCTAAAGGTGGGGTTTTGGCGACCACAAAAGCTGCGATAGAAGAATTGGCAAAAGACAAAGAGCAAAAACAATGGGATTATCCAAATGGTTGGGCACCACATCAAATGTTAATATGGAAGGGACTTTTAAATTATGGATTTGAAGGAGTAGCACATGAATTTATCTACAGATGGTTATGGATGATTACCAGGAATGCTGTAGATTATAATGGTACAATTCCGGAAAAGTATGATGTTGTTGCTTGTACACATAAAGTCTACGCGGAGTATGGAAATGTAGGTACAGAGTTTGACTACATAGCCACCTCTGGTTTTGGTTGGATGAATGCTTCCTACCAATACGGGTTAAGCTTATTACCCAAGAATCTGATAGTTAGTTTGGATAAATTAGAAGATCCTGACACTCTTTTTAGCAAAACTTAATTGAATACAATTACCTTTGTTTCTTATCGGTATATGAAATGAGTAAACAGAAACAACGTCGAGAAGCTTTAGTATATCACGCTAAACCACAACCAGGTAAAATTAAAGTGGTACCCACTAAACCGTATGCAACCCAAAGAGACCTTGCATTGGCCTATTCTCCAGGAGTAGCTGAACCCTGTTTAGAGATAGAGAAAAATAAAGAAGCTGTATATAAATATACTGCAAAAGGTAATGTGGTTGCGGTAATTTCAAATGGGACGGCTGTTTTAGGTCTAGGTAATATTGGGCCAGAAGCTTCCAAACCAGTAATGGAAGGAAAGAGTCTACTATTTAAGATTTTTGCAGATATCGATGGAATAGATATAGAGCTAGATACGGAAGATGTAGATAAATTTGTGGAAACGGTAAAGATTATAGCTCCAACTTTTGGAGGTATAAACCTCGAGGATATTAAAGCTCCCGAGGCATTTGAAATTGAACGAAGATTAAAAGAAGAGCTTAATATTCCTGTAATGCATGATGATCAGCATGGCACAGCGATAATTTCTGCTGCGGCTCTTTTGAATGCACTGGAACTCACTAAAAAGAAAATAGAGAAAGTGAGAATTGTAGTTAGTGGTGCTGGTGCTGCGGCAATTTCTTGTACAAGACTCTATAAGGCTTTTGGTGCTAAGGCCGAGAATATTGTAATGCTCGACAGTAAAGGAGTTATTAGAAAAGATAGGGATAACCTTTCTTCACAAAAAGCAGAATTTGCCTCCGATAGAAATATTTCTACATTGGAAGAAGCTATGGTAGATGCCGATGTTTTTATTGGTTTGTCTATGGCGAATATTGTTTCCCCAGAGATGCTAAAGTCTATGGCTAAGAATCCTATTGTTTTTGCTATGGCCAATCCTAATCCAGAAATCGAATACGAATTGGCATGCAGTACACGTGATGATATTTTAATGGCCACTGGTAGGTCTGACCATCCTAATCAAGTAAATAATGTTTTAGGTTTTCCTTTTATTTTTCGTGGAGCACTAGATGTGAGAGCAACAAAAATAAATGAAGAAATGAAAATGGCTGCGGTTAGAGCTCTAGCAGAACTAACTAAAGAACCTGTGCCAGAACAAGTTAACATAACATATGATACTACCAGACTTACTTTTGGTAAAAAGTATATTATACCCAAACCTTTTGATCCAAGATTAATAGCTAAAATTCCTCCTGCAGTTGCAAAGGCTGCAATGGAAAGCGGAGTAGCTAAAGCACCAATTACAGATTGGGATAAATATGAAGAGGAACTATTACTTCGTTCTGGCAATGATAATAAAGTTGTTAGAATGCTTCATAATAGGGCTAAAGTAAATCCAAAGCGAATTGTTTTTGCAGAAGCAGAATTGTTAGATGTTTTAAAAGCAGCCCAAATTGTTCATGAAGAAGGTATAGCAATTCCTATTCTTTTAGGTGATAAAGAAATCATCAATAAACATAAAAAAGACCTAGAATTTGATGCAGACGTTACTATAATAGACCCTAGATCTGAAGAGTCTAAAACTATAAGAACAATGTATGCTGATAAGCTTTGGCAATTGCGAAAACGCAAGGGAGAAACACGTTATAGTGCTATAGTTAATATGGGTAAGCGTAACTATTATGGTTCTATGATGCTAGTTGAAGGTGACGCAGATGGCATGATTTCAGGTTATTCAAGAGCCTACCCAAAGGTGCTACGTCCTGTATTCGAAGTTTTAGGGAGGGCCAGTGGCGTAGCTAAAGCATCAACGGTAAATATTATGATTACCGATAGAGGCCCTTTGTTTTTGGCAGACACTTCAATAAATGTTGATCCAAATGCAGAAGAATTAGCAGAAATTGCTCAGATGACCGCGAATGTAGCATCAACTTTTGGTTTTGATCCAGTTGTAGCTATGCTATCGTACACAAATTTTGGCTCATCAAACCATAAAAGCGCACAGAAAGTACGTGATGCAGTAAAAATTCTTCATGAGAAAAACCCTGATTTAATTGTTGATGGCGAAATACAAACAGATTTTGCTCTCAGTCAAGAATTATGTCATAACAATTTTCCATTTTCAAAACTTGCTGGCAGAAAAGTTAATACATTAATTTTCCCAAATCTTGATGCAGCCAATATTAACTACAAACTATTAAAAGGGCTAAATAATGCAGATTCTATTGGACCAATCATGATTGGACTTAAAAAATCTGTTCATATTTTACAGTTAGGTGCTAGTGTAGACGAAATGGTAAACATGGCTGCGGTCGCTGTTATAGATGCTCAAGAACGTGAAAAGCGTAAAAAAGCTAAAATGGCTAAGTAAATTCGAATTTAATTTAAACAATGATAAATCATCTGAAAGGAAAATTAGTAGAGAAAAATCCAACCTATGTAGTTGTAGAATGCAATGGAGTAGGTTATTTTTTAAATATTTCCTTACATACTTTTTCTTTATTGTCAAGTGATGAAAATATTACTTTGTACACTCATCTTCAAGTAAAGGAAGATTCACATACACTTTTTGGTTTTTCAGATAAATCTGAACGTGAAATCTTTAGGCTTCTTTTATCCGTTTCTGGTATAGGAGCAAGTATAGCAAGGACAATGTTATCTTCTTTAGACCCAACACAGGTTAGAGATGCTATAGCTCGGGGCGATGTGGCTACAATCCAAGGAATAAAAGGGATTGGAGCTAAGACGGCACAACGTGTTATTTTAGATCTTAAAGACAAAGTTTTAAAAGTTTACAATATTGATGAAGTTTCACTACAATCGAACAATACAAATAAAGAAGAAGCGTTATCTGCATTAGAGGTTCTTGGTTACACAAGAAGACAGTCTGAAAAAGTTGTGGAAAGAATACTTTCTCAGGAATCCTCGCTAAGTGTTGAGGGCATTATTAAGTCCGCGCTTAAAAATTTGTAAGTAGTTTGAAGATAGGGGTAAAATCATTTCTTAAATCCAATAGATTTAAGCATTTTTTCTTTTGTATTGTATTTTTTGGTGTTGTTAATTTTGCAACCGCTCAAGATACAAATGAACAGCCAGCAGATTCTGTTAAAACAGGATTTGACATTGGTAAACTTCTCTTAGAAAACCCTGAAAGTATTGTATCAAAATATATTTATGATGCAAAAATAGACCGTTATGTATACGTGGAAACGGTTGGCGATTTCAATATAAATTATCCACTATTTCTTACCCCAGAACAGTATTTTGCTTTGGTTAAGAAAGAGTCAATGAAATCTTATTTCAAGGAAAAAATAGATGCTTTTACTGGAAGAAAGGAAGGCTCTGAAGAAGCTCGTAAAAACTTGTTGCCTAATTTCTATGTAAATAGCAGTTTTTTTGAATCCATATTTGGAGGTAATACTATTGAAGTAATACCGCAAGGTTCTGTAGCAATGGATTTAGGCTTTATTATCCAAAAAAATGATAACCCAGCACTATCGCCTAGAAATAGGGTAAACCCTTCTTTTGATTTTGACCAACGTATTAGTCTAAGTATGCTCGGTAAGGTTGGTGAACGCTTGCAGGTAACTGCCAACTATGATACTGAAGCAACTTTTGATTTTCAAAACCTGGTAAAACTAGATTATACACCTACTGAGGATGATATTCTTCAAAAAATAGAGATTGGTAATGTAAATATGCCGCTAAATAGTTCTCTAATTACAGGTGCTCAAAGTTTATTTGGTGTAAAAACACAATTACAGTTTGGTAGAACTACAGTAACTGCTGTATTTTCTGAACAACGTTCGCAGAACAATACCGTTGTGGCACAAGGAGGAGGAACACTAAATGAGTTTGCACTAACCGCTCTTGATTATGATGAGGATAAACACTTTTTCTTAGCACAGTATTTCCGCGATAATTATGATAATGCACTTACAAACTATCCGTTTATTCAAAGTCAAGTACAGATTACTAGGCTTGAAGTTTGGGTAACTAATAGAAATCAACAAACATTAAATGTAAGAAATGTAGTTGCTATCCAAGATTTAGGTGAGGCGATATCCGAACAAACAAGAATAGGAAGGCAAGGTGGAGCTCCTGCAGGTTTCTTTAATGCAGCTAGTACTAATGGACTTCCACAGAATAATGCCAATGATTTTGATCCAGACTTAATTGGTGCTGGAGGAGCTTTGAATAACTCAATCAGAGATATTGCAACCGTAGATGCAGGTTTTAATGTTCCAGGTTATGTGGTAAATCAAGGTTTTGATTATGCTATTTTAGAAAATGCACGAAAGTTAGAACAAGGTAGAGATTATCAGTTTGATCAACAATTAGGATATGTATCATTAAACCAACGGTTAAGCAACGATGAGGTTTTAGGAGTTGCTTTTCAGTATACATTTAATGGGCAGGTATTTCAGGTAGGTGAATTTGCAAATGGTGGAGTAGATGCAACAACTGTTTCTGGGGGAGTTAATCCAATAATTGAAAACAATACATTAATATTAAAATTACTGAAAAGTAATATTACCAACGTCGATGATCCAATTTGGGATTTGATGATGAAAAACATCTATGCTACTGGTGCTTTTCAATTGAGTCAAGAAGATTTTAAACTTAACATTTTATATTCTGACCCAACACCGCGAAATTATATTACTCCGGTGGAACCGTTTCCAGCTTCGGCTTCTAATGCTGGTAGACCTTTAGAAGAAAGAATTTTACTTGATGTTTTTAATTTAGATCGATTAAATATTTATAACGATGTACAAGCTGGAGGAGATGGTTTCTTTGATTATGTCCCGGGCATTACGGTAGATACACAAAGTGGTCGTATTATTTTCACTAAAGTAGAACCTTTTGGAGAATTCTTATTTGATATATTAGGAGGCGGTACTTATGATGTTGAAAATGATCAAGGATATAATGCGAATCAGCAACGCTATGTATTTCGTAATATGTATGCAAAAACTAAAGCAGCTTCGCTCCAAGACGCAGAAAAGAATCGTTTTCAACTTAAGGGAAGGTATAAATCACAAGGAAATAATGGAATTCCCATAGGTGCATTTAATGTCCCTAGAGGTTCTGTAAGAGTCACGGCCGGTGGTCGCCAATTACAAGAAGGGATAGATTATACGGTAAATTATCAAGCAGGAACAGTACAACTTTTAGACCCAAGCTTAGAAGCTTCAAATACTCCTATTAATATATCTGTAGAAAATAATGCTGTATTTGGGCAGCAAACCAGAAGATTTACGGGTATTAATGTAGAACATAAGTTTAACGAAAACTTTGTTTTAGGAGGAACTTTACTCAATTTAAATGAACGCCCACTAACTCAAAAATCTAATTTTGGAGTAGAGCCAGTAAACAACACCGTTTTTGGACTAAATGGTAATTTTAGTACAGAAGTTCCTTTTTTAACACGACTAGCAAATAAACTGCCAAATATTGATACCGATGTTGCTTCGAATATATCAATTAGAGGTGAAGTAGCAGTCTTACAACCAAATTCCCCTAAAAATGCAGATTTTCAAGGAGAAACAACTACATATTTAGATGACTTTGAAGGGGCGCAAGCACTTATAGACATACGTTCTTCATTAGGTTGGTCATTAGCTAGTCCACCATTAGAATTCTTACCGGGAAATCAATTGGTAGGTAGTTCTCCAGAGGATCCTAATAACTTAATAAATGGTTTTGGTAGGGCTAAAATGGCATGGTATACTATCGACCCTATATTCTACACTAATCAGCGACCAGCAGGAGTTAGTGATAATGACATTTCATTGAATCCAACGCGTAGAGTATTTATTGATGAGGTTTTCCCTCAGGTAAATATTGCTCAAGGGCAAACTACGGTTCAAGGAACTTTAGATATCGCATATTATCCAAATCAAAAAGGACCCTATAATGCGAATACGGATTTTAATTCTGAATTACCTAATGAGAAATGGGGAGGTCTTATGCGTTCATTGAGCAGTACCAATTTTGAGCAATCCAATGTAGAATTTGTACAGTTCTGGGTGTTAGATCCTTATGTAGATGGAGTTACGTCAGGTGCAAATTCTGGTGAATTGGTCCTTAATCTTGGTAATATTTCTGAGGATATATTAAAGGATGGTAAAAAACAATATGAAAATGGATTGCCAGGAGTAGATAGTAATGATTTGGTTGCTCCAACTTCTTGGGGTGAGGTGCCTGCAACGCAATCTTTGGTCTATGCTTTTGATGCGGACGAGACTAATCGTAGTCTTCAGGATCTTGGCTATGATGGATTGGCAAATGCGGAGGAAGCGGCTATTTATAATGGTCCGACAGAAGATCCTGCTCTTGATAATTTTCAATATTACCTTAATAGAGAGGGTAGTATTCTGGAAAGATATATAGACTTTAATAACCCAGATGGAAATTCCCCTGTTGCGGTTACAAATACCAATAGAGGTTCTACAACTTTACCAGATGTAGAGGATATTGATCGCGATTTAACGATGAATACGGTAAACAGTTATTATGAGTATCGTATCCAAATTAGGCCAAACACGACTATTAATGACCAATATGTAACTGATATAAGAGAAGGTGTAACACCTCAATTGCCTAATGGAACTCAGTTGAATAGGAGATGGATTCAATATAAAATTCCTCTAAGCGATTTTACGAATGCTGTTGGCGGAATTACAGATTTTCGTTCTATTAGTTTTATGCGAATGTATTTAACTGGCTTTACAGACGATGTAGTATTGCGTTTTGCAACATTAGATTTAGTACGAGGAGATTGGAGAAGTTATACGAATACTTTACAACCTGGAGTTGATGATATTCCTGAGGATGATGGTACTATTACCGATGTTAATGCTGTTAATATTGAAGAAAACGAACAAAGAACGCCAATCCCATATGTTCTACCGCCAGATGTAATACGAGAGCAATTAAATAACAACAATACCATTATCAACCAAAACGAACAATCTTTGTCTTTTGTAGTTGAAAATTTAGAATCACAAGATTCTAGAGGAGTTTTCAAAAATGTAAATATAGATGTGCGCCAGTACGAACGTATTAAAATGTTCATGCATGCAGAAAAAATTATTGATAGTGACTATTCCAATGATGATACACCATTAGTTGGCTTTTTAAGAATAGGGACAGATTTTTCAGAAAATTTCTATCAAATAGAACTACCATTACAATTTACTCCATTTGGCTCTGGAACTGCAGAAGCAGTCTGGCCAGATGTTAATGAACTAGATATTGCACTTTCAGATTTAAACAAAGTAAAATCGCTAGGTATAGCGGAGCAAACTTTGAATGATATTAATTATTATGAAGTTGTGGATGGGGAAGTAATTCCAGTAAACGAATTTGCTCCTAGAACTTTAGGAAGAAACCGAATTGGAATAAAAGGGAACCCTTCTTTAGGTAGTATTCGCAGCATGATGATTGGTATTAAAAATGATGATGACTTACCAGCGAGAGGAGAAGTGTGGTTTAATGAATTACGTTTGGCAGGTTTAGATAATAATGGAGGTTGGGCAGCGGTAGCTGCTATTGATGCAAACATGGCAGATTTTGCAAACGTTACGGCAACTGGTAGCACAAGTACCTCTGGTTTTGGATCTATAGATCAAATGCCAAATGAAAGAGCAAGAGAAGACGCTATTTCTTATGATGTGGTTACAAATGTTAATGTTGGACAATTATTTCCTAAGAAATGGGGGCTGCAAATACCATTTAATTATGGAATATCAGAAACGATAATTACTCCCGAGTTTGATCCAGTTTATGACGATTTAAAATTAGATGATAGAATTGCTGCAGCCCAAACACCAGAAGACGCAGAAACTATACAAGAACAGGCTGAAGATTATACTAAGAGAACTAGTATAAATTTAATTGGTGTAAGAAAAAATAGAGGAGAAGAAGCAGAAGAGAATTTTTACGATATTGAAAATTTCACTTTTAATTATTCCTATAATGAGACAGATCATAGGGATTTCGAAATCGCTGATTTACAGGATCGGAACGTAACCACAGGTTTTGTATATAACCATAATTTTAAACCAGCGCCAGTTGCACCTTTTGCTAAAAAAGATTCGCTATTTACGGGTAAATACTGGCAGTGGTTAAAAGAATTAAACCTTAATTTATTACCTACAAGTGTTTCCGTAAACGCAAACTATAATAGATCTTTTAATCAACAACGTTTTAGAGATGTTTTGGAACCTGGGGTAGACGCATTAGATTTACCTTTATTACAACAACGTAATTACCTTTTTAATTGGCAATATGCTCTAAACTATAGCTTAACAAAATCATTACGCGTAAATCTTACTGCATCTAACAATAACATTGTGCGTAATTATTTTAATATTGATGAAGACCCAGATTCTGGTATTAATCAAGATTTGGATTTATGGGATGGTTTTTTTGATATTGGAGAACCTAATAGGCATTCGCAGCAGATGCAGGTAAATTACAAATTGCCTCTGGACAAGATTCCGTTTTTAAGTTTTATAGATTCTGAATATTCTTATACTAGTAATTTTGATTGGCAACGAGGAGGCGATGCTTTAAGAGAAGTTGCTGGAGAAGATATTAATACAGTCCAAAATGCGAATACGCATAACCTTATCATGAATATGCAAATGCAGGGATTCTATGATTTAATTGGGTTAAAAAAGCGAGATGGTAAAATTGCACCTGCAAGAGTTAATCCCCTAGCAAGAACAGATAAAGCAGGAAATCCATCTTCAAAAGCTAAAGATGAAAAACCTAAAAAGAAATCAAGTAAAGGTTTTAATACCTTGGTAGACATTCTTACAATGGTTAAACGTATTAACGTAAATTATAGTGAGAATAATGGAAAAGTACTTCCGGGTTATACCCAGTCTATAGGTTTTATTGGTACAAGAAGACCTTCTTTAGGTTTTGTTTTTGGCAGTCAAAGAGATGTGCGATTTGAAGCTGCTAGAAATGGTTGGTTAACTACTTTTCCAGAGTTTAATACCCAATATTTAGAAAATACAAACAAACAACTAAGTATTGTGGCAACCGCACAGCCTACTCAAGATTTAACTATCGACTTAACAGCAGATAGACGCTTAACTACAAATTATCAAGAAAACTTCCAAGTAAATGACCTAGGAGGTGGTAATCTGGAATATGAAAATTTACTTGGGAACAATTTTGGAAATTTTAGTATTACAACTTTAATGATTGGAACTGCTTTTGGTAAAAGTGATGAGTTCGATTCTGCAACTTTTGAGGAATTTAAGGCAAATAGAATTACTGTAGCAAATAGACTAGTTGCTGATAGGAATCAAAATACTGGTAATGTTGATGCTGAAGGTTTTCCAGAACGTTATGGAAAAACACAACAAGAAGTTTTATTGCCTGCTTTTTTCGCAGCTTATACGGGACAAGATGTAGATCGAGTAAACTTAGATGCTTTTAGAGATATTCCAATTCCTAACTGGAATATTAAATACACAGGATTAATGAAGCTTAAGAGTTTTAAAAAGAAATTTAAGCGTTTCTCATTAAGTCATGGTTACCGCTCCGCGTACAGTATAAATTCTTTTCAAACAAACTTAGAACGTCAAAATAATGCTATAAACCCAGAGAATGGGGACTTCTTGCCAGAAAACATTATTAACAATGTGGTATTAAATGATGAGTTTAGTCCTTTAATGCGCGTAGATTTTGAAATGAAGAATTCTTTGAGTGTTTTAGCGGAAGTTAGAACTGATAGAACACTTTCCCTAAGTTTTGATAATAATCTATTAACAGAGATTAACGGTAAGGAATATACCCTTGGCTTAGGCTACAGATTTAAAGACGTAAAATTTGTAACTAATATCGGCGGACAAAAAACACGTCTTAAAGGCGACTTAAACTTAAAGGCAGATTTATCACTACGTGATAATATCACGATTATTAGAAATTTAGATATTGATAACAATCAAATTACTTCAGGTCAAAATCTATGGTCAATAAAATTCACAGCTGATTATGCATTAAGTAAAAACTTAAATGCATTGTTCTTTTATGATCACTCTTTTTCAAAGTTTGCAGTATCAACCGCATTCCCTCAGACAACGATAAATACAGGATTTACATTGCGTTATAACTTTGGAAATTAAGACTTTGTCTTTTAGTTGAAAATCTAGATAAAACTTTTTTGAAAACTAGTATTTATTCCCATACATTTGTTTGCATATCAAAATAACATTCAAATGAATATACCTTCTGAATTAAAGTACACAAAAGACCACGAATGGATTAAGGTTGATGGTGACGTTGCAACTGTCGGAATTACAGATTTTGCTCAAGGAGAACTTGGAGATATCGTATATGTTGAGGTAGAAACTATTGACGAAACTTTAGATAAAGATGAAGTTTTTGGTACAGTGGAAGCGGTAAAAACAGTATCAGATTTATTCTTACCACTTTCTGGAGAAATAATAGAATTTAATGAAACTCTAGAAGATGAACCAGAAAAGGTAAATTCTGACCCATATGGCGAAGGTTGGATGATTAAGATTAAATTAAATGATTCTTCACAAATAGAAGAACTTTTAAGTGATGTAGATTACAAAGAATTAATTAGTGCTTAAAAAGCATTTATATACAATTTTCTTTATAAGCTGGGTAGTGTTAATAACATTACTCAGCTTATTTTCTTTTCATGGGATAGATAATGGGATTGGAATAAGAATTCCGCATATTGATAAAATAACACATTTTATTTTCTATTGTGTCTTTGTTGTTTTAGGTACTTTGTTCTTAAAGGAAAAAACAAAAAAACCTTTAAAAATAAACAAAATAGTACTTAGGATTCTTGTTGTTGCAATCTTATATGGTATGGTAATTGAAGCGTTACAACATATTATGCCATATGATAGAGCTGCAGAAATTTTGGATATTTTGGCAAATACAGTTGGTGCAATTTTTGGCGGTTTACTCATCAAAAAGTACTTTTCACTCACTTGAAAGTTAAAATGACTCATTATAATTGTCATTATATCGAATTAATAATTAAATTAGCAAACACTAAAATCAAAGAATATGGAACCAAAAAAGAATCCTAAAGCTGATGTAGGTAGAAATAGTAGTCTCTATTTTGTAATAGGGCTTGCTGCTGTAATGTTGTTGGTTTATGGAGCCTTAGAATATAAGAACTATGATGATGATGGAGGTTATGATATTAGCCTTAATGTAGAAGATCAGTTAGATGAAGAAGTGCCAATGACGGAACAAATTAAAACTCCACCACCGCCACCGCCACCGGCTGCACCAGAAGTTATCGAAGTTGTAGAAGATGAAGAAGAGGTTGAAGAAACGGTAATCGAATCTACAGAAACGAGCCAAGAAGAAGAGGTTATGGAAGTTGAGGATGTAGAAATAGAAGAAGTAGATGAAGATATTTCTGTTCCTTTTGCGGTAATTGAAGATGTTCCTGTTTTTCCTGGTTGTGAAAAAGCGAGTAATAAGAAAGCATGTTTTCAAGAGCAAATGAACAAGCATATACGCAAAAACTTCCGTTATCCAGAGATTGCTCAAGAAATGGGTGTTCAAGGTCGTGTAAGTGTAGTTTTTGTTATTCAGAAAGATGGAAGCATTGGAAATATAAGAATGCGTGGTCCTGATAAGAATTTAGAAGCAGAAGCTTTACGTATTATTAAGAAACTTCCTAAAATGACACCAGGAAAGCAAAGAGGCAGAGCTGTTAAGGTTCCTTTTAGTATTCCTATCAATTTCAAATTACAGTAGGCAAATACGCTTCCAACAGATAAAATAATAGGCTCGGTTTTCCGAGCCTTTTTTTATTACCATAAACCGAGCTAATTCGTTGCAAAAGAACATACTCGGCAGTATCTTTGCGCCCCAATAGCTTTTGTGAATGAAATCCGTCACGGGAACCATTAAAAATAACAGTTTTTCTGCAGCTCTTGGTGATTTTAAAGAAATCACCAAGGTTAGGTTAGCCGTAAGTGTTGTTTTTTCGTCTATAGCAGGATATTTTCTTGGAGCTTATGAACTCAATTTATATTCAATTCTACTTCTGGCTTTTGGTGGTTATTGTATGGTAGGAGCATCCAATGCTTTTAACCAAGTTATAGAAAGAGATTTAGACGCTTTAATGAAGCGAACGCAGAATAGACCAATTCCTGCAGGAAGAATGTCTGTTAATACTGCAATGGCTATCGCTATACTATTAACAATACTAGGCGTACTATCGCTATATGTTTTAAGTCCAAAAACAGCGATGTTCGGAGCAATTTCGATCTTCTTATACACAAGTGCATATACACCTTTAAAGACAAAAACACCACTTTCTGTTTTTGTTGGTGCAATACCTGGTGCAATACCTTTTATGTTAGGTTGGGTCGCCGCTACAGATGATTTTGGAATAGAACCTGGTACCCTGTTTATGATTCAGTTTTTTTGGCAATTCCCGCATTTTTGGGCTTTAGGATGGATGTTGGATGATGATTATAAAAAAGGAGGGTTTAAAATGTTGCCCACAGGTAAGAAGGATACTGGAACAGCATTACAAATTATTCTGTATACTATTTGGATGATTGTAATCTCAATAATGCCAGTTTTTGGTTTTACGGGGAGACTTAGCCTATCTATACCAGCAGCAATCATCATATTTTTAATGGGTATGGCAATGCTTGTTTTTGCCTTTAAATTATACGAAAAAAGGGATAACAAGGCTGCACGGAGTTTAATGTTGGCTAGTGTAAGCTATATTACATTAATGCAAATAGTATACGTAATAGATAAATTTATTTAGGTAAATAGTTATGGATTTAACTCAAGGTACAGCAAAAGAAAAACAAGACAGGTCAAAGAAAATGATGCTTTGGTTTGGTATTGTTAGCCTAATTATGGGTTTTGCAGGTTGGACTAGCGCATATATTGTGAGTAGCAAACGTGAGGATTGGTTAAATAATATTGATTTACCACAAGCCTTTTTTATTAGTACCGCATTAATTATTGTGAGCAGTATAACATATATTCTTGCAAAAAAAACAGCCAAACAGGGCAAACAAAAGCAGGTTACTAATTACTTATTAATCACACTTGTTTTAGGAATAAGTTTTATTGTGCTCCAATTTGTAGGGTTTTCACAAATGTTAGAAAGTGGATATTATTTTACAGGTCCCACAAGTAATATTAAAATGTCATACATTTTTTTAATTGCATTTGTACATATTTTGCATGTAGTCGCAGGATTAATCTCGCTATTAGTGGTAATTACACAACAATTAAGAAAAAAATATTCACCTGAAAATATGTTAGGGCTAGAATTAGGCGCAACATTTTGGCATTTTCTAGATATTTTATGGGTGTATTTAATAGTATTTATGTTTTTTGTAAAATAAAATTGCATTTGTAAAAGTTTTCAATCCAGATTATCTTTTTCAATACAGCAAAAGATGTAAATTTGCTAAAGTTTTATTAAAACGACTTTTTTATGGATACAACGGCGACGACCGGTACTGAAGAAAACGTTTGGGGAGGTGGAAACAAACCTCTAGGAGCTAGTTATGGTAAAATGATGATGTGGTTTTTCATCGTTTCAGATGCATTAACATTTTCAGGTTTTCTAGCAGCCTACGGCTTTTCAAGATTTAAATTTATCGAAACTTGGCCAATCGCCGATGAGGTGTTTACGCACGTTCCGTTTTTTCATGGTAATTACCCTATGATTTATGTGGCCTTTATGACATTTATTTTAATTATGTCATCTGTAACAATGGTACTTGCCGTAGATGCAGGTCATCATATGAAACAGAAAAAGGTAATTATTTATATGTTCTTAACCATTATTGGAGGAGCTATTTTCGTTGGCTCTCAAGCATGGGAATGGGCTACTTTTATTAAGGGAGACTTTGGAGCGCTAGAGACTAAAGGAGGTCGTGTATTACAATTTGTTCAAGCAGATACAGGCGAAAGAGCTGCTATTGCAGACTTTGCTGTTCCTTTAAAAGAGAATAGAATAGCAAATACTGCGGATAAGGGTATTTGGTTTAATGCAGATGAAAGTTCTTTAACTACATTATCATTAAATGAAGTAATTACAGGATTTAAAGCAGACCCCAATATTTTAATAAGAACTGAAAAAATTAGCGAAGAAGGAGAAAAAACACTCTTGAATAGAGAGGAATCACTATTGAAACTAAAAGACGCTGTACGAGTTGTAGAAGGTGCAAACTTAGTACGTAATGAGTATGGTAGCCGTCTGTTCGCCGATTTCTTCTTTTTTATAACAGGCTTTCACGGCTTTCACGTTTTCTCAGGTGTAGTAATAAATATCATTATTTTCTTTAATGTGATTTTAGGTACTTATGAAAGAAGAGGACATTACGAAATGGTGGAGAAAGTTGGATTATACTGGCACTTTGTAGATTTAGTCTGGGTATTTGTATTTACATTCTTTTATTTGGTATAAATTTTAAAATTTACTTCCATTAACGGAAGTCTTTATAAAGATTACGCAACATGGCGCACGAACATAAATTAGAAATTTTTAGAGGTCTTTGGAAGTTTAAGTCCAATACGCAGAAGATTTGGGGAGTTTTAGCATTCCTTACACTTGTAACCACTATAGAAGTTGTTCTAGGTATTATCAAGCCAGATTTTTTAATTAAGACGTATTTCTTGGATATGAAATTACTTAATTGGATTTTCATTATTCTTACACTTGTAAAAGCGTATTACATTGCATGGGATTTCATGCACCTAAGAGATGAGAAGAGCTCTTTAAGAAGAGCTATTGTTTGGACACCTATATTTTTGGTAGTCTATCTAATCACAATATTACTTTTTGAAGCTACATATATTTATGATGTCTTCAAAAATGGATTTATGGCTTGGGATTTCTAAGATTGTGAGTCAAATAAAATAGTACTAAAAGACGGTTTTTAAAGCCGTCTTTTTTACTTTTGTATAGTACTTTATCTATGAAAAAAGTCTTAGTTTTAGTAGTTCTGTTTATCCTCCCTTTAGTAGCATATCTTTTTTTTGCTTCTGGTGTAAATAATTTTGGAAAACTGCCTGTTTTGACTGAAAAAGTAACAGACGTTTCTTCAATAAACCCTGCGTATACTTTTGAGGATAAGATTACCATTCTTGGTTTTCTTGGGAGTAATATTGACCAAGTAAAGGGGAATGTTTTTAATTTGAATCAGAAAATATATAAACGTTTTCATGAGTTTAATGATTTTCAAATGATAATGGTTGCTCCAATAGGAAGTGAGAACGCCGTTGAGGATTTGAAAGAAGAATTGGGACAACTGGCGGATGCTGAAAAATGGAATTTTGTTTTTAGTGAGTCAGCTAAAATAGAGTTAATGTTTAAAGATTTGCAAACGGATTTAAAGCTTGATGAGAATTTGGGTAACCCTAATGTTTTTATTATTGATAAAAACAGAAAACTACGAGGTAGAGACGATGATGAGGATGAAGAAATAAAATATGGCTTTAATACCATATCTGTAGCAGAGCTGAATAACAAGATGGAGGATGATGTAAAAATTATTTTGGCTGAATATAGACTAGCATTAAAAAAGAACAATGCCAACAGGAGTAAATAATAGTAAAAAATATACCTATGTATGGGTTTCTTTAATAATATTAGTATTTGGTATTATTGTTATTCCTAGAATTGTTAATCGTTTAAAAGAAGGTTCTGTTGTTGAAAATGACAGATTAGCAAACACTAATAGGGCTAGTGATTTATCTTATATAGTAAACAATGGTACTAAGCGCAAAGTGCCCAATTTTTCTTTTATAAACCAAGATAGTATTCTAATCTCTAATGAAGATTATTTGGGCAAGGTATATGTGGTAGAGTTTTTCTTTACAACTTGCCCAACTATTTGCCCAATTATGACTAAAAACTTGGTCGAACTTCAAGAAACTTTTAAAAATGATGAGGACTTTGGAGTCGCTTCTTTTACAATTAACCCAAGATACGATACTCCAACTATATTAAAAAAGTATGCTACTAAATATGGTATATCTGATATGGATTGGCATTTAATGACTGGAGAGCAAGCAGAGATTTATGATTTAGCAAATAAGGGTTTTTATATAGTGGCTAATGAGGAAGAAGATGCTCCTGGAGGTTTTGAACATTCAGGTGCATTTGCCTTAGTAGATAAAAAAGGGTATATACGTTCACGAAATGATCGTTTTGGAAATGCTTTAATATATTATAGAGGTACGATTACAGAAGAGCAAGTAACCAATAATGAAGGCGAGGCGCAACAGATAACCATGTTAAAAGAGGATATTAAAAAGTTATTAGCCGAATAAATGAAAGATGAAATTGTAAATGAAAAAAGAATAAAAGTTTGGATAACAACTTTATCTATAGCTATTCCACTGGTAGTTGCTTTTTTATTTAGATATAAAATACCAAATGTAGAACCTCTTAGCTTTTTGCCACCTATTTATGCAACTATTAATGGACTCACAGCTTTATGCTTAATTTTTGCAGTCTTCGCAATTAAGAAAGGAAAACAAAAGTTACATCAAAACTTTATGACGTTTTGTATCTTTTTGTCGGTAGTGTTTTTAGGAATGTATGTGGCTTATCATATGACCTCAGAATCTACCTCTTACGGTGGAGAAGGTATTTTAAGGTATGTTTATTTCTTTATTTTAATAACTCATATTGTGCTCTCAATAATAATTATACCCTTGGTATTAATTACTTATAGTAAGTCTTATTTTCTTAAAGATTATGTTTCACATAAGAAATGGGCAAGGTTTACTTTTCCTATCTGGTTGTATGTTGCTATAACTGGAGTTATAGTTTATTTAATGATATCACCATATTACTAATGGCAAAAAAAATAATACCCATCTTAGTTATAGGTTTAGTTCTTTTTCCAGAGCTAGTAGAAGCACAATGCGCAATGTGTAGAGCTGCGTTAGAGAGTGAAGCTGACACTAGTCAAGCAGAAGGTATTAATAATGGAATTGTTTACTTAATGGCAATTCCATATATATTGGTAGCTGGTTTGTTTTTTATTATTTATCGTAAGCTAAGAACCAGAAACACTGTTGTTTAACATTTTTTTTACAAAAAAAGTGTAACAAATAAGACTAACTTCAGTCTTATTGAGTGTACCCTTAGGTATTCATCAATCATCAAAAACCAACCCAATGTTTGACATCGAGAGATGGCAAGAGATATTTGACACCATTCGCAAGAATAAATTGCGGACATTCCTTACGGGTCTTTCTGTTGCTTCAGGAATATTTATTCTAGTGATTTTATTAGGTTTTGGTCAAGGTATGCAAAATGGCATAGAGGCTGAATTTAAAGGTGATGCTGCTACTAGCATTTGGGTTTGGCCAGGACGAACTACAATAGAATATAAAGGCCTTAATCCTGGCCGAAGAATTCAACTTAAAAATGAAAACTTTAATACCATCCAAAGCTATATGGGTGATGGCTATGAAAAAGGTTCTGTGCTTTACTTTCCAAGAGGGGTAAAAGTGGTTTATAACAATGACTTACTGGTATATAATGTAGCTGGTACAAATGGCGATTTACAAACTATAGAAAATGAATATTTATCTGAAGGTAGATATATTAATGAAGCTGATGTTCGCAGTAATGCAAAAGTCGCTGTAATCAGCAACAAAATAAGAAGAGAGGTTTTTGCAGATTTAGACTCACCCCTTGGAGAATACATCACCATATCTGGAGCAGGGTTTAAAATTGTAGGAGTTTTTGGAGAATATGGAGATGATGAAGGTGAAGAAGAACGGATATTTATCCCTATTTCCACTGCACAACTTGCATTTAATGGAGGTGATAACCTTAATAATATAAATTATCTTTTACCAGACCAAGGTTCATTAAATGAAACTGTTGCAAACACAGATGAGTTCATTAAAGAAATAAAAACTTACTTAAATGAATATCATGGTGTTGCTCCAGAAGATGATAGAGCTATACGTGTTTGGAACCCTATTGAAGAAGCAAAACGTTATTATGGACTAACAGGAAATATAAAATTCTTTTTTTGGTTTGTAGGTGTTTGTACTATAATAGCTGGTGTAGTTGGGGTAAGTAATATTATGTTGATTGTTGTTAAAGAGAGGACGAGAGAAATAGGTATACGTAAAGCCCTAGGAGCAAAGCCATGGGGTATTGTAGGTATGATATTGCAAGAGTCAATTTTTGTGACTGCAATTTCAGGGTTTTCAGGACTAATTTTTAGCATGGCTATTTTGGAAGTTGTAGGTCCAAATGTCGAGATAGATTATGTTGTAAATCCTTCTGTAAACTTTACAGTGGCATTTACAACGGTTTTAGTTTTGGTTTTTGCAGGAGCTATTGCTGGGTTTTTTCCAGCATGGAGAGCCGCAAGTATTCACACAATAGAAGCCTTAAGAGACGAGTAGTTATGTTTAATAGAGATCGTTGGAAAGAAATTTTAGAGGTGCTAACTAGTAATTGGTTTAGAACTATACTAACTGCATTTGGCGTGTTTTGGGGAATACTTATTTTAATTATACTCCTAGCAGCTGGTAAAGGCTTGGAGAATGGTATTAAGCAAGATTTTAATGGTGTAGCCACAAACACGATGTTTATGTGGACGCAGAATACTACAATGGCATATCAAGGTTTACCAGAGGGGCGTAGATTTAATTTTAAGTTGGAAGATGTTGATTTACTACGCCAAAAAGTTCCTGAACTTAAGATAATTTCTCCCAGAAATAGTTTGCGTAGCCCAAGTGGTGTTGATAACGTTATTTACGGAACAGAAACTGGTTCATATCGCATCTTTGGAGATTATCCAGAAATATTACAGCAAAACCCTATGTATGTTGCTAAAGGGCGTTTTATCAATCATAATGATATAAGAGAGAAACGAAAAGTAGTCGTTATCGGAGATGGAATAAGAAAAGATTTATATAAAGAAGACGAAGAAGTTCTGGGAACTTATCTTAAAATTTCTGGTGTTAATTTTATGGTGGTAGGTACCTATAAAGAAAAGACAAGTAATGGTGGAAACCAAGATAGCGAAAGACAAATCTACGCGCCTTTCACCTCTTTTTCTCAAGCTTTTAATAGAGCAGATAATGTTGGTTGGATGGCCCTCACGGCAAAGAATGGTAAGTCTATAAGTAAGCTTACAGATAAAATTATTGGCACGGTAAAACAAAGTAGAAAAGTACATCCAGATGATGAAAGAGCAATTGGCTTTTTTGATTTGTTTAGACAATATAATAGAGTTGAAACTCTTTTTTCTGCCATGCGTTGGATTGCAATTATAGTAGGTACACTAGTATTAATTTCTGGAGTAATTGGTATTAGCAATATCATGTTAATTGTGGTAAAAGAAAGAACTAAAGAAATAGGAATTAGAAGAGCACTAGGGGAGAATCCATGGTCCATAAAGAAACAGATTTTAATGGAATCTATTTTTCTTACCATTATCTCAGGGATGACTGGGATAATAACAGGGTCACTATTTATTTATGGGGTTAATGCGCTTTTAGATAATGTTGGTCCTGTAGATATGTTTTTAAACCCAAGTGTTAGTGTTGGTGTGGTTGCCTTGGCGTTAACAATTTTAATACTTTCAGGCTTACTAGCAGGTTTTATACCAGCGCAAAGTGCTATTAAAGTAAAACCAATAGATGCATTAAGAACAGAATAATATAAAAGATAGCTAATCATAGAGTTTTTGAACTCTGGAATGTATGTTCCAAAAATTAAATCAATCAAAAATGAAAAAATCAGTAACCATCATTATTTTATTAGTAATCGTCTTAGGTTTTGGCGGTTCTATGTATTATTTATATCAAAAAAACGCTGAAGACCCTGTAGTGTATGAGACCGAGCAAGCTTCAACCCAAACAATTATTAAAAAGACAGTGGCTACAGGGAGTATTTTACCCTTAGAAGAAGTGCTAATTAAACCTAATATTTCTGGAGTAATAGAAGAAGTATATGTAGAAGGTGGAGATTATGTAAAATCTGGAGATTTGTTAGCTAAAATTAAGGTCGTGCCAAATTTAAATGCACTAAATGATGCTCGCAATGGTATTGAGGATGCAAAAATTAACCTTGCAGATCAAAAGCGTAATTATGAAAGGCAATTATCTATTTTTAATAAAGGAGTAATTTCTCAAGCAGATTTGGATAGAGCCCAAGTAACTTATGATCAGGCTAAACAGGCATACAGCGCAGCAAACAAACGTTTTGATATTGTAAATACAGGTACAACTAGTGGCTATAGAAATGCAGCTAATACTTTGATTAAAGCTACGGTAAGTGGAATGGTCTTAGAAGTACCAGTGGAGGTTGGAAATCAAGTAATAGAAAGTAACAACTTTAATGAAGGAACAACCATAGCAGCAATTGCTGATGTTGAAAAAATGATTTTTGAAGGGAAGGTAGATGAGTCTGAAGTTGGTAAAATAAAAGAAGACCTACCGCTGCAGATTACTGTTGGAGCTATTGAAAATCAGGTTTTTGATGCTGTGTTAGATTATATTGCTCCAAAGGGTAAAGAAGAAAACGGAGCAATTCAATTTGAAATTAAAGGAACGCTTAAAAAGCAAGATAGTACATTTATTAGAGCTGGACTCAGTGCTAACGCCTCAATTATTTTAGCAAAAGTGGATAGTGTTTTAGCTTTGAAAGAAGCCTTAGTCCAATTTGATGAGGAGACTAAAAAGCCTTTCGTGGAAATTGAAAAGGGAGACCAGCAATTCGAGAGAAAAGATATAGAACTTGGCGTAAGTGACGGTATCCATGTTGAGGTTAAATCAGGTATTTCTGCCGAAGATAAAATTAAGGTTTGGAATGGATTAGAGTCGGAAGAGGATAACAACTAGCCTTTTAACAAAATTTTTTAACTTTTCTTGTAACAAAATAACAACTTGTAAGTCCTATTGAAACAGGATTACATAATGCTGTATAGCTAACAAACCAATCATCATGATAGAAATCAAAAATCTTCATAAATCTTATAAAATGGGAAGCAATTCCCTCCACGTTTTAAAAGGAATAAATTTTTCGGTAGAAGAGGGAGAATTAGTGGCCATTATGGGATCCTCTGGTTCTGGTAAATCGACATTGTTGAATATTCTTGGGATGTTAGATGGTGCTGATTCTGGAGAATATAATTTAGATAATGTTCCAATTAAAGATTTAAACGAGACTAAAGCAGCCCAATACAGAAATAAATTTTTGGGTTTTGTTTTTCAATCCTTTAACCTTATTAACTACAAGAATGCAATGGAAAATGTTGCATTACCTCTGTATTACCAAAAAGTAAATAGGAAAGAGAGACAAGAAAAATCCCTGAAATACTTGGATCAAGTAGGTCTTAAAGAATGGGCTACTCATTTACCTAGTGAACTTTCAGGTGGTCAAAAACAACGTGTGGCTATTGCAAGGGCTATGGCTGCAGAGCCAAAAGTATTATTGGCAGATGAGCCGACTGGTGCTTTAGATAGTAAAACTTCTTATGAAGTTATGGATTTGATCCAAAAAATTAATGATGAAGGGAATACTATTTTGGTAGTAACCCATGAACCAGATATCGCAGAAATGTGTAAACGTATAGTACACCTTAAAGATGGTGTTATAGTTGAAGATAAAAAAGTAGAACAAGTAAGAGCCGAACAGTATGTTTGATAGAGATATTTGGCAAGAGATTTTCAATACTATCAAGAAAAATAAGCTTAGGACATTCTTAACGGGTTTTTCTGTAGGTTGGGCAATCTTTATTTTAGTAATGTTGCTTGCTTCAGTTAATGGTATGCAAAATGGATTTACAGGTCAATTTAACGACGACGCGACAAATTCTATTTTTATACGACCTGGAACTACTTCTAAAGCTTATGCGGGTTTTGAAGCTGGAAGAAGAATACAACTTACCAATGAAGATTTTGAATATGTTAGGCAAAGCTTTCCAGAGGATATAGAATATATTAGTGGGCGCTATTTTACAAATACTACTGCGAGATATAAGAGTGAAACAGGTTCTTATCCTGTTCAAGCTGTTCATCCAGAATTTCAAATAATTGAAAAGACTATTATAACAGATGGCAGGTATTTTAATGAAGTCGATTTCACTAATAAAGCCAAAGTGGCCATAATAGGTAGAAAGGTTGCTGAAGATTTATTTAAGAACGAAAATCCTATCGGTAAATTTGCAGAATTAAATGGTCTTACATTTAGAATTATAGGTATTTTCATAGATGAGGGAGATGATAATGCAGAACGAAGAATTTATGCCCCACTATCAACATATCAACGTATTTATGGTAATACAAACAACATAAACCAAATCGCACTTACATACAATCCTACATACGACTTAAGCAAAGCTCTGGAATTTTCTGGACGTTTAGAAGATTTGATGAAAAGAAGACAAAAAGTTTCTCCTGAAGATCAATCTGGAATTAATGTTTGGAATTATGCACAGGCTTTTGATGATATAAGCAGCTTTACTACAGTTTTAAAAGTAATAGGTATAGTCGTAGGTAGCTTAATCTTAATAGCTGGTATTGTTGGTATTGGTAATATTATGGTTTTTACCATAAAAGAAAGAACAAAGGAATTTGGGGTTAGAAAAGCGTTAGGTGCTAGACCGAGACAAATAGTTAATTTAGTTTTACTTGAATCTACGTTTATCACTACCCTTTCAGGATTTATAGGTTTGCTTTTTGCATGGCTTATACTTTCACTAATAGGACCCAGTATAGAAACACCAGCGTTTAGCAACCCCTCTGTAAGAATTTCAACGGTTATTACAGCTACTATCATTTTAGTAATAGCAGGGGTTTTAGCTGGATTGCTGCCGGCGATAAAAGCAGCGAATGTTAAACCAATAGTAGCACTTAGCGATAAATAGATATGTGGTTATTTGATAAGGATTTATGGGTAGAGATTTTCCATACACTTGGGAAAAATATGTTTCGTACATTTTTAACCATGTTAGGAGTCATTTTCGCAATGATTATTCTAGTTCTTTTACTAGGATCTGCTAATGGTATGAGCAATGGTTTTGACAAAGTTTTTGCAGGAACAGCTTCAAATAGTCTTTTTGTATGGGGACAATCAACTTCAGAACCATACAAAGGTTTTGAAAGAGGTAGAAGAATTAGATATAAGATAGAAGACGCAGATATTTTAAAAAAGCAAATACCTGAAATTGAAGTTTTAGCGCCCCGCATAGAATTGGGTAGCCATAGAGGTATTGTTTCAGTCTATAGAAAGGGCCAGACAAGTGGATCTGCAGTATATGGAGATTATCCTGAGATTGATAATATTACTAAAAAGAAGCTAGTTGAAGGTCGTTTTTTAAATAACACTGATATTAAAGAGTCTAAAAAAGTTTGTGTTATAGGAGAGGAAACTTATAAGCTATTATTTGAAAAAGGAGAAAAAGCCATAGGTCAAGATATTCGTATTAATGGAATTTTCTTTTCAGTAGTAGGAATATTTAAACCCAATAATAACATTAATATAGATGGTGAAAATGCGGTTTTCATTCCATTTACTACTTTTCAAAAAGCCTTTAATTCTGGTGATAGAATGGGTTGGATGGCAATTGCAGTAGAACCTACAACTAAAGTTACTTTTGTTGAAAAACAGATTAAAGATATACTCAAACAAAAATATAATATCCATCCAGATGATGAAAGGGCTATTGGTAGTTTTGACATGTCAGAAATCTTTAACAATATATCTGCATTCACTGGGGTGCTAAAAGGTTTTTCTTTCTTCGTAGGCATGTTTACATTATTAGCGGGAGTAATAGCTATTAGTAATATATTATTAATAACAGTTAAGGAGCGTACAAAAGAGATTGGAGTAAGAAGGGCACTTGGTGCGACTCCTAAAGTAGTTAAGAGGCAGATAGTTGTTGAAGCTATTGTTTTGACTGCGTTTGCAGGACTTATTGGATTTGCTATTTCAGTTGGGTTTTTAGCAATCGCAAACTCTTTATGGGGTAGTGGTGATGATTTCCCCTTTGTAAAACCTATGGTAAGTATACCACAGTTTACAATATCCTTTTTACTAATGGTAACATTAAGTGTATTGATTGGTTTAATACCAGCAAATAGAGCAATTAGAATTAGACCAATTGAAGCATTAAGAGAAGAATAACGAGAGACATAAAAATTAAATAACAATCAAACTACGTAAATAATGAAAAAGTACTTAAAATATGGATTAATTGGAGCGGTATGCATAGGGATACTATTTGCCATAGTCTATTTTTTGAAACAAAATAGCACTCCAACTAAGCTCTACGAGACAGAAAAAATAGAGAAGAAAGACATTGTCAATAAGGTAATTGTTACGGGTAAAGTAATACCAGAAGATGAGATTAATATTAAGCCTCAGATTTCAGGAATTATAGAAAAAGTCTACCTAGAAGAAGGTGTTGAAGTAAAAGCTGGAGATTTAATTGCCGTAATTAAAGTTGTGCCAAATGAGCAAGCTTTAAATCAATCAGCAGGTCGCGTTAGAAATGCAGAATTAGCTTTGAACAATGCTAAGATAGAGTATGATAGAAACAAAACCCTTTTTGATAAGGGCGTAATTTCCAGTCAAGATTTTAATAATTTGGCTTTGACGTTTAGTCAAGCAGAGCAAGAATTAAAGAATTCTAGAGCAGATTATCAAATTATCAGGAGAGGTTCTGCTGGTGGGTCTTCAAGCGCAAATACTAATATAAGAGCTACCGTTTCAGGTACAATTCTTGAGATTCCAGTAGAAGAAGGTGATCAAGTAATCCAAAGTAATAACTTTAATGATGGTACTACAGTAGCTACTATTGCTGATATGACCAGAATGGTGTTTGAAGGAGAAGTGGATGAAGCAGAAGTAGGTAAATTAAATGTAGGAATGCCTCTAGAAATTAGTTTAGGAGCATTAGAAAAAGATAAATTTAGTGCCAAATTAAAGTTTATTGCTCCAAAAGGTGTGGAGCAAGAAGGAGCAGTTCAATTCAAAATTGAAGGAGATTTAGAAGTCAATGATAGTATCTATGTTAGGGCTGGATATAGTGCAAATGCATCTATCGTTTTAGATGAAAAGAAAGATGTACTAGCTATAAAAGAAGCTTTGTTGCAGTTTGATAAAGAAACTCAAAAACCATATGTTGAAGTTGAAGTTGGAGAGAATAAGTTTGAAAGAAAAGAAGTCGAATTAGGTGTTAGTGATGGTATTGATGTTGAGATAGTTTCAGGGATTAATGAAGAAGACAAAATTAAAGTTTGGAATAGACTTGAAAAGAGAAGTGACGACGACTCGTAATTAACCACCAATAATTTAACCAAAAAAATCAAAAAACGAATGAGACATAAGTTAACCTTACTACTAATCATAGGATTTTTATTTTCCGTCAATGGACAAATGAAGAAATGGACACTTGAAGAATGTGTGGCCTATGCTGTTGATAATAACCTAACCGTTGAACAGTTTGAACTGGATTTAGAAAACGCAAAAATTGATGAATCTGATGCAATTGGAGCACTAATTCCAAATTTGAATGGGTCAGCAACGGTTTCTTCAAATACAGGTCTTTCTTTTAACCCAGCAACAAATGCACCAACTACTAACACTATTTTTAATGTAAGTGGTGGATTAAGTTCTAATTTGACATTATTTGATGGTCTTCGTAACTTTAAAAGAATCCAGAGAGCTAGATTAAATGGAATAGCCAATCAATATCGTTTAGATGATATAAAAGATGATATTAGATTAAATGTGGCAAATGCTTATTTACAAGTACTGTCTAATAAAGAAGCTCTTAAGGTATCTGAAGCGCAATATGCAGTAACTGAACAAGATTTAAAACGTACGCGTGAACTTGTGGAATCTGGAGTATCTCCAAGAGGAGATTTATTAGAAATTGAAGCCACAGCGGCAACTCAGGAACAGCAAGTTGTTAATGGAGAAAGCTTAGTTTTAATTTCAAAAATAAATCTCGCACAATTATTGCAAATAACAGATTATGAAAATTTTGATATTGCTGAAGAATCTTTTGATATCCCAGTTTCTGATATCCTAAGTAACTCTCCCAAAGTAATTTTTGATAAAGCTTTGGGTTTTAGAAATGATATTAAGTTTTCAGAAGCAAATGTCGATTTAGCAACTAAAGATTTGGAAATTTCTAAAGGGGCAAGATATCCAACTATAGCAGGGTTCTTTAATTATAATACTAGATATTCGGATCAAAATACTCCGCTAGGAGGATTTTTTGATCAGCTGTATATTTTTGATGGTATTTCTTATGGAGCACAATTAAACGTTCCAATTTTTAATGGTTGGAACGCTAGAAATAATGTAAAACGAGCAAAGATTAATGTTGATATTTCTAAAATTCGGTTAGACCAACAGAAGTTAGAGTTAGAAACTAATATACAACAATCTTATGTGGATGTTACCACTTTTCTTAAAGCCTATGAAGCAGCAGAGAAAACATTGGAGGCACGTAAACTTGCTTACGATTATGCAAAAGAACGTTTTAATGTTGGTTTGATGAATTCTTTTGATTTTAGTCAAGCACAATCTCGTTTAGATAATGCAGAGGCTAGCGTTGTTAGAACAAAATATGACTATATTTTTAGACTAAAAATATTGGAGTTCTACTTTGGTATTCCACTTTCGTTGAACTAGAGTTATCTTTACGGTCATTATGGTCAAAATAATAAACTTAGAAACTGCAACTACAAATTGTTCTGTTAGTGTTTCTGTGGATGGGGAGCTAATAAGTGTTAAAGAAGAGAATACTCCTAATTATTCACATGCTGAGCAATTGCACATATTTATAGAAGAAGCCTTGAAAGAGGCTTCTTTATCATTTTCAGACATGGATGCCATAGCAGTAAGTAAGGGACCAGGTTCATATACCGGGCTTCGAATAGGCGTTTCTGCTGCTAAGGGGCTATGTTTTTCATTGGATTTACCACTAATTTCTGTTCCGACTTTAGAGAGTATGGCCAATCAAATTCAGGTTGGATTGGATGAGGTTATTATTCCTGTTTTAGATGCAAGAAGAATGGAAGTCTATTCTTGTGTGTTTGATGATAATCATAAAGAAATTAGAACTACCAAAGCTGAGATTATAGATAAAAATTCTTTTAAAGAATACTTAGACTTTAAAAAAGTTCACATTATTGGAAGCGGAGCTGAGAAATGTGAAGAAATTTTAGAGTATTCAAATTTCCAATTTTATAAAGAAGCTTTTCCTTCTGCAAAAGAAATGGCTAGAATTGCACATAAAAAATTTGAAGTAAGCGACTTTGAAGATGTGGCTTACTTTGAACCTTATTACTTAAAGGACTTTATCCTTCAAACTAAAAAAGCATAATATTATTTAGCACTATGCATAACGCGTTGCGGAAATGGAATTTCGATTCCTGCATCATCAAATCGTAGTTTAGATTCTTCGTGTACATAAAACTTTGCCTGCCAAAAATCCTCGTTCTTAGCCCAGAATCGCAATGAAATATTCACAGAGCTGTCGCCTAAAGAACCTACATAAACCTCTGGAGCTGGCTCCTTTAAAATGACATCGTTGTCTGCACATAGCTGCAGTAAAATTTCTTTTGCAGTTTTAATGTTAGATCCATAACCAATACCAACAACATAGTTATCTCTTCTTATTGGTTCTGCATTATAATTTATAACATTGCCGTTTGATAGTTGACCGTTTGGAACAATTGCTAATTGGTTGCCAAAAGTAGTTAACTTGGTATTGAAAATTGAAATTTCCTTTACAGTACCGTCAACACCCTGCGCAGAGATAAAATCACCAACTTTAAAGGGTTTAAACAATAAAATTAGAACACCACCAGCAAAATTTGCTAAAGAACCCTGTAACGCAAGTCCTATAGCTAAACCAGCCGCTCCTAACATTGCAACTAAAGAAGATGTTTTAACTCCTAATTGAGTTACTACAAGTACAAATAGGGTAATTTTTAGTGTGATGCTAATAAAACTCTGTAAGAATGTTTCTAAAGTTTGGTCGTAGTCTTTCCTTTCAAAAAACTTACGAACCATTCGGTTTAAAAATTTGACCACCCATAGACCAATAATGAGTAATATAATTGCTAAAACTAAATTGGGTAATAACTTCCAAATCCAATCTATAGCATTGTCTAAATGAGCCTGTAAATCTGTTAGTTCTTTCATAGTTGTTTTAACACTTGTTCTGTAGTTTGTACAGGTAGTTTGCAAGTACCTTCAATACAGACATAGATTAAGGTTTCTCCCTCATTATATCTATTTTTTAGCAAATCGATAGCACCTTCTTTAGGTGAACCTACCAAGATACTATTGGGTAAATAGCTTTTTGCCAGTTCTTTGCCTAGACTATTATAATCACTTCCTACAATAGCTATCTCATAAAAATTCTGGTTTTCATAAAGTACTAAATGTAACCAATTAGAGAAGCCTTGAGCACTTTCGTCAAAATTACCTTGTATATTTTTGAGCATTTGATGTGCTAAATCTCCATAGCCCTTGTTTATATATACCTTATGTAATTTTAATAGGTTTTTACCCATAATAGAATTAGAAGCAGAAATAACATTATCATTGGTTTCTATAGTTCTTCTAATTAATGAATCGTCATCATCCGATGTAAAGTAAAAGAGCTTACTGTTGGAGTCTTGAAAATGTTCAATGCTATAATCTGTTAGTTTTTGTGCTTCTTCTAACCATTTAATATCAAAAGTGACTTCGTAAAGCGAAATATATGCTTCAATAACAGAAGCATAATCTTCTAAGAACCCATTGATATTGCTTTTACCTTTTTTATGATTTCTATAAAGTCCTCCATCAGGCTTCTTCATTTCTTTTTGGATAAACGAAGCATTTTTTAGTGCTAACTCCAGATAGGTACTATTTTCTAAGTAACGATAAGCATCAACTAAACCTTGTAGCATTAGACCGTTCCAAGAAGTAAGTATTTTGTCATCTAACCTTGGTTTTTCCCGTTTTTCTCTTTCTTTTTTTAAGAGTTTCAAACTATTGTCAATTACAAGCTCTAAATCATTGATGGCCAGGTTATGTTTTTTAGCAATTTCTTCTTTAGATTTATCTCGTATCAATACATAATTTTCTTCCCACTCACCATAAGAATTGATGTTGAAATAATCTTTAAATATTTCGAAATCGTCTTTCAATAAGGATTTAAGTTCTTCACTTTTCCAAACGTAATAAGCACCTTCTTCCAGTTCGCCATTTTCATCTAAACTATCGGCATCAAGAGAAGAATAGAAACCGCCATTTTCATCTGCAAGCTCTTCCAATACAAATGCAATACTTTCTTCTGCTACTTTTTTGTAAAGTTTATTTTTGGTTACTGCAAAAGCTTTTGAATATAAACTTATTAGTTGGCCATTGTCATACAACATTTTTTCAAAGTGAGGCACATGCCATTTAGTATCTACTGAGTAACGAGAAAAACCTCCACCAACATGGTCGAAAATTCCACCATACGCCATTCGAGTGAGTGTGGTATTCACATATTCAAAAACATCTTCATCATTTTGTGAAGTACCATAATGCAATAGAAAGTCGATATTGTTAGGCATCATAAATTTTGGAGCACGCTTGTAACCTCCAAGAAAAGTATCAAAATAAGTAGACCAGTTTTCCACTGCATTGTTAAGCTGTGTTATAGAATAAGAATCAGCATCTTCTTTATTTTCAACCAGATTCACTGCTTGTATACCTTTTTCAAGGTCATTGGCAAATCCAATAATTTTATTTGGGTCGGTTTTATAAAGTTCCGTTAACTGATTTAAAGATTTGACCCAACTTTCTTTAGGCAAATAGGTAGCCCCCCAAAATGGTTTTCCATCTGGTAATGCTACAATATTTAAAGGCCAACCTCCATTGCCAGACATCATTTGAATAGCATCCATGTAAATTTGATCAACATCTGGGCGTTCTTCACGATCAATTTTAATATTGATGAAGTTTTCATTCATCATTTTAGCAACTTCCTCATCTTCAAAACATTCATGCTCCATTACATGGCACCAATGGCAAGCCGCATAACCAATACTAATTAATAATAGTTTCTTTTCTTTTCTAGCTTTTTCTAATACCTCTGGATGCCACGCTTCCCAATTTACCGGATTATGAGCATGCTGCAGTAAATATGGGCTAGTTTCATTGATAAGTGCATTGGTAAATTTATGACTCATTTCTTCTTTTTTTTGGGAACAACCGTTCAATAAAAACAATAAGACTAAGGCTATTGGAGCTAATTTTTGCATTCTCATTTTTTGACATAAAAAAAGCGCCCTGAAATGGACGCTATTTCTTTTAGATATGTTTTACTTTACTTCAAAAGTAATCTTAACATTCACACGATAGTCACTAATTTTACCATCATTTACAGTTGCACTTTGTTCGTTTAAATAAACAGAACGGATATTTTTTACCGATTTTGATGCTTGAGCTACTGCTTTTGCAGTTGCATCTTCCCAACCTTTATCAGAATTTGCTAATACTTCTATTACTTTTAAAATTGCCATAGTTAATGATTTTTAATTTTCTTCAATTTAATAAATAAAAGAGAAGAACTAGCTTAAAGAAAAGTAAAAATCACCCGTTTAGAGCAACAACCTCATTTACCTTATCTCCCATCATATTTTTTAACATGGTTTCGATACCATTTTTTAGTGTAAATGTTGAAGAAGGGCATCCACTACAGGCTCCTTGCAGAATAACATTTACAGTTTTGCTTTGTTCTTCATATGATTTAAAAAGAATATTTCCACCATCACTCGCTACAGCTGGTTTTACATATTCTTCCAAAATATCAATTATTTGTTGTGAGGTGTCGTCATAAGTTGTTTTGGACGTAGTTTCTGATGTTTTTTCTGCCTCTTTCGCTAAAGCATCTTCTGAGACTACCTCTTTATTATCAGCTAAATATTCGCGGATAAACTTGCGGATTTCCATAGAAATGTCTGACCATTCTTTAGAATCGTATTTGGTGATAGACACATAATTTTTATCAAAAAAGACTTCTTTCACATAAGGGAAATGAAAAAGTTGCTTTGCTAGTTCCGAATCTTTTGCCTCATCAATATTTTTGAATTCAAATACTGCGGGGACAATAGCTTTATTAGCAACGTACTTCATAACCGAAGGGTTTGGAGTAACTTCTGCATAAATTGTAATTGCCGCTTTTTTTGAGACTTCTTCTTCTAGCACTACCGGTTCGTTTGCATTTAGATATTCTACCAGTTGTTGCGCTACATCATCTTTTACAGCTGCCCATTCAACAATATCAAAACGTTCCATTGCTATGAAATTTCCAGAGATATAAACTGTTTTAATAAAAGGAAGATAAAATAGTTGTTGGGCCAAAGGAGAATTTTTAGCCTCATCAATATTTTTGAACTCATAATTCTGTTTTACCAAAAAATGATTGGCTTCAAACTTTAAAATGGCAGGATTATTTGTTTCAATTACTGTAATATTATATTCTTTCATAGCAAAAATTTAGACAAAAATACAAAGTAAAAGCCACTCATTAAATATATAATAATGTTGAATTTAAAGCGTTATTTATATGATTAATCAACTAGCAACAGAACACTTATCCCCAAACACTTTATGAAACGTCTGTTATTACTCACACTACTAACCTTGTTTTTTTGTGCTGAATCTAAAGCACAAGAAGGTATTCCAGTTTATTTTGATTATTTGGCAGATAACTATTATTTAGTGTATCCCTCAATGGCTGGTATTGGTGAAGGGGGTAAACTAAGACTTACAGCTCGTAAGCAATGGTTTGATGTGGATAATGCGCCTAGCTTACAGACTTTTAATGCGAATTTCAGAGTAGGACAAAATAGTGGAATTGGTGGCATTCTTTTTAATGATGCTAATGGATTCCATTCACAAAGCGGTTTTAAAGCTACTTATGCACATCATCTACAGTTAGGAGGCGACTTTAGAACTTTAAACCAATTATCATTTGGTTTAAGTGGTACAATCTTACTTAGTAGCTTGGATGAAACGGAATTTAGGTCTGTTAATCCTGATCCAGCGGTAAGCGGAGTAAAGAATACAGCTAGTTATTTTAATATTGATTTGGGAATGTCATATAACTACTTTGAGTTTTATGCGCATTTTACAGTACAAAATGTTCTAGCTACTCAACGAAACTTATACAGGATTGGAAGATTAGACCCGGATAATGTGCCCGTAATAGATAATCTACGTAGATTCTTAATTTCAACCGGTTATGTTTTTGGAAAAGGTAGAACTAGAATTGAGCCTTCTGTGTTATTTCAATTAACAGAATTTACTGAGGAAAAATCTGTTGATATAAATGCTAAAGCATATAGGGATTTAGGTGACGATACCACTATTTGGGGAGGACTTTCCTACAGAAGAAGTTTTGATGGGGCGCAGTTTGTTCAGAACGGTACTTTTGGAGAACAACGTTTGCAGCTTTTCACACCTATAATTGGGGTAAACTATAAAAACTTTTTATTTTCATATAATTACTCATACCAATCTGGTGATATCCGTTTTGATAGTGGTGGGTTTCATCAAATTACTTTAGGTTATGATATAGGGCAGAGTAATGAGAAACGTTATGATTGTTACTGTCCAGCAGCGAATAACTAAAAAAAACCCATCATTACTGATAGGCTTAGTATTTGTTTCAACTATTATTAATCCCACTTATAATTTTTCTTAGCTGCTTGATTTTTAATAGCTCGTAATAGTGCACTTTCAAGTTCACCCTTTTCTTCTTTTTGGTTTTTTGTGATGTATGCTTCTCTTTTCTTGTTTAATTCCTGAATCTCTTCTTGAATTTTAGCACGTTCGGTTTTTTTACTAGCAATATACTTTTCAATTTCTTTATCTGTTTTTCCTTTTAACTCAGACGGTAAATTCTCTTTTTTTAACTCAGATACCTCAAATTCCTTATCGTCAGCTGCATCAACCAAATCCCAACTGGAATTTTTATAGAGTCTAGAACTTTTACTAACTGCTCTTTTTAATGCCACACTTTCATTAAGCTCGTAAGCATTTGCATCTTGTTTTGCTTGGGCTGCTATTTTTCTAGCTCCCGAATATCCATAACTAATGTAGGTTTTATTCAATTTAGAATTTAGCTTAATAATTACATCGTCATACGGTGTTGCTACGTGAACTACTTGGCGATTGTGGTCAATAGCCATATATTCTCCTCCGGTTAACTCTGCGCCATTTTTCCATTTGCTACCAACACCTTGGTCATAGTTGCCACAAAAAATAGTATTAACAATTACATCTTTCTCCTTGGCTTGTGAAGTTGCGTCTTTGTAATTTAATTTACCTTGAGTGAAAGGTTCATTACCTGCAATAAAAATCATTTTAAGGTCATCGGCATTTTTCCCCCAATCCAATTGCTTTAGTGAACTATTAATTACTTGACCGCAAAATTCTTCTCCACCATTTGTGGTTAAGGAAAATAATTTTTCCGATATCTCATCTAAATCACTACTAAAACCTATAACTTGTCTAATATGACCTTCTCTAGAAGAAATATCATCATTACCATACTCATATAAAGCTATTTGTAAGCTAGGTCTAGCCTCGTTGCCACATTTAGCATAAGTGAATTCGTTTACAATATCCCAAAGCTGTGCTTTTGCTTGATTAATGAGACCATCCATGCTGTTACTAGTATCTAGAAGTAAAGCTATTTTTACATATTGTTTTGCCGGCTTTTCTTTTTCTGGCAATATTGCCTGCGCTACTAAGGTTTCATTTTTTAATTCTTTCATTTTTAAGTTGCAACCATATATGCTGCTTGCTGTAAGTGTAAAGAATCCAACTGCGAATAAGTGATTTAGTTTTTTCATTGTGATTTTCTTTTTATATCTGTGAGATAAAACTAGAATCAACATAAGAGAATAAAAACCTAGAATGAGCGAACTTATCGTTTGGGTGAGTAAGCTACATGGTCAATTTAGTAAAGTGCTTTTTTAACCCATAAATAAAGCTGTTTTCGCTAGATAAGCATTTTTTAATACCGTTGAAATCAACTAAGTTTACTTGGATTATTAAAAGAAATGTTTAAAAAAGCATACATCATATTTTTTCTTTTGCTTACTGCGTTTAGTGGATTTTCTCAAGTGCAGAATAGAGCTGCTTCATTTCAATTAAAAGGATATGTTAGAGGACAGGATACTTATGAGCCCATTTCGGGAGTACAAGTAACAACAGATAGTGGAAGTTATACTACAACTAATGCACTAGGTGAGTTCAAGATTAAAGCTAGCATTGGAGATATAATCATTTTTGAAAGCCCAGAATTTGAAACAGTAAGACGTCGTATAACTTCGAATGAAGATATAGGGGTTCAAGTAAAAAATTATTCTTCCTCCAAAAGAAAGGTGGGAGGTTCAAAATCAAGTTCTAACTATATATCGTATTTAGATTCTGCAGAACATTATAGAGAAATTGATATAGAAAAGAGCATCGATTTTGTTACTCAATCTATATCAGGGCTGGGGAGCAATCCCAACAAAACAGATTTGGCCAAATCGCTTAGAATACTAGGTGAGATTTACATGTACCACAAACAATATGATTTAGCGATAACTAATTTTAACGATGCTCAGAAAGCTCAGAAGAACACAAAAACTTCTCTGAGTTTAGCAGAGGCATATATAAAAACTGAAGCCTATGAGTTGGCAGGCAAAACACTACAGCCTTTACTAAAGTTGCGTAAAATAGTTCCTTACCAAAGAATTCAACTCTACGAACTACTTGGAGATAGTAGTAAGGGCATGAATGATACCAGAAAAGCTTTGGAATTTTATCAAGAAGGACTAAAAATTGCTCAAAAGAATCAAGTCTCACCAAAGGTTACAGATTTAAATTCAAAAATTGCAGACACCTACGCTCAAGCGAACAGAGAAATAGAAGCGGAGGGATATTTTAATAATTCACTAAAACTTTCTAGAAAGGAAACGCCAACACGTGCAATCCAAGAGAACGAAAAAGTAGCAGATTTTTACAATAAATCTAACCGCTTTGGAGACGAAATTCAGTTGCGTAAAAAGAGTTTAAACGAGCTAAATCAGCTTCCTAAAAAAGCTGTTGCGGAGAACAAAGGAATTGTAGATGCAGATTCTATTACTTCTCAGCGAATAAACTATAAAATAGCTAATGCCTATATAGCCCAAGAGAAATTAGATGAGGCAATACCCTATTTGGAAAAAAGTATTGTAGAAGCGGATAGTGAAGACGATTTAGTGGTTCAAAAGGATGCAACTAGAAAGTTATCTGAAGTTTTTGAGTTTAAAGGTGATTTTGTCAAAGCGTATAACACATATCAAAATTATGTTGCACTAGTGGATACCTTGTATATAAGAAAAGAGCAAGAAATATCTAGAGCGGCGCGTTTGAACCGAGAGATTGCTACAAAGCAAAACCGAATTTCTAGCCTGGAACAGGAACGCGAACTATCACAAAGTAAGTATAGCCTGGCGCTTACTGAGCAAGAATTGTTTGAAGAAAATAATAAAAGACAAAAATGGGTAATATATTCTTTATTATTAGGGATGTTGCTTTTTGCACTGGCTGCATTCTTTTACTATAGAAGCAATCGACAACAAAAATTGGCAAATAATCTTCTGGCATTAAAATCTTTGAGGTCCCAGATGAACCCTCATTTTATATTCAATGCTCTTAACTCTGTAAACAACTATATTGCTAAAAGTGATGAACGAAATGCAAATCGTTTTTTAAGTGACTTTTCAGTACTAATGCGAACGGTTTTGGAAAATTCTGAAGAAGATTTTATTCCCTTATCAAAAGAATTGGAGCTTTTAGAACTGTACGTAAAATTAGAACATTCTCGTTTTCCTGATAAATTTGATTATCAGGTTAATATTGAAGAAGCCATAGATATTAATTCTTTTGAGATTCCACCTATGTTATTGCAGCCTTATATCGAAAATGCTATTTGGCATGGTTTACGTTATAAAGAAGAAAAAGGCTTCTTACAGATTAATGTATCGCAGTTAACTAATCAGTTAATACAAATTGAAATTTTGGATAATGGTATTGGACGTAAAAAATCTGCAGCATTAAAGACTGAAAATCAGAAGAAGCAAAAATCAAAAGGAATGGGTAATATCCGAAAACGAATTACTATTCTTAATGATATGTATAAAAATAAAGTAGATGTATCTATTTCGGACTTACAAGAGGATGAAACAGGTACAAAAGTAATTTTAAAGCTTAAAAAAGATTAATGCAACTAAAAGCAATTATTGTAGAAGACGAAGCTAATAGCCGAGAGATTCTTAGGAATTATCTGGGTAAGTATTGTCAGAATGTAGAGCTTAAAGGCGAAGCATCTACTATAAAAGAAGGACTAGAATTAATAAAAAATGAAACCCCAGATTTGGTTTTTTTAGATGTAGAAATGCCTTTTGGCAATGCCTTCGATTTGTTAGATCAAATTCTGGAAAGAACTTTTGAAACTGTTTTTGTAACTGCATATAACCAATATGCAATGGATGCACTAAATAATCATGCTGCCTATTATTTAATGAAGCCGATTAATATAGATGAACTGGTTAAAGCAGTGGAATATGTTATCGAAATTAAAGAGAGGGAAAATGCTCTTGAAGGGAAAGTGCTACAAACCAAATTAAAGAAGGCCGAAGGAAAAATTACACTTCCACAACAAGATGGGTTCCAAGTATTAGATGTGAATGATATTTACTTTTGTAAAGCTGATGATAACTATACAGAAATATACTTGGAAGAGAAGAGGATTGTAGTAAGTAAGACATTAAAATATTTCGAGGATGCATTAAAAGAATTTTCTTTTGCGAGGATTCATAAATCGTTCTTAGTTAACGTAAACGAAGTGCAGAAATATAAAAAAGGAAAAGGTGGGAGTGTAATTCTTTCCAATGGAAAAGAGCTTTCAGTTTCTGCTTCTAAAAAATCCGATTTGTTATCCTATTTTAAATAAAACAGTAAAAGATGTTATTAAAGCCAGTAAATGGAAAATCACCACAGATAGGTGAAGATTGCTATATCGCCGAAAATGCTACTATAGTTGGTGACGTTACCATGGGAAATCAATGTAGTATTTGGTTTAATGCAGTGCTTCGGGGCGATGTGAATTTTATAAAAATGGGTAATAAGGTTAATGTTCAAGATGGTGCAATAATCCACTGTACCTATAAAAAAGCAGCTACCACAATTGGGAATAATGTTTCTATAGGCCACAATGCCATTGTTCACGGATGTACAGTTAAGGATAATGTTTTAATAGGTATGGGAGCTATTATCATGGACGATTGTATCGTAGAAAATAATGCTATAATTGCTGCTGGTGCCGTTGTTACAAAAGGCACTTGTGTGCCGTCTGGAACTATTTTTGCGGGAATGCCTGCTAAAAAGATTAAAGATGTAAGTCCAGAATTAAGCACTGGTGAAATAGACCGTATAGCCAATGCTTATGTAATGTATTCTGGTTGGTTTAAAGAAGACAAATGAAAGTGAAAACTCTAAGAATATTCACTGAATAAAAATAAGATAAATCCTTATTTTTGCGCAACTTAAGAGAACACTATGAAAGCATATATTTTTCCAGGTCAAGGAGCTCAATTTGTAGGAATGGGTTTGGACTTATACGAGAATCACGCAATTGCTCAAGAACTTTTTGAGCAAGCAAACGATATCTTAGATTTTTCCATTACAGATATTATGTTTGAAGGGACTCCCGAAGATTTAAAACAAACAAAGGTTACGCAACCCGCTATTTTTCTTCATTCTGTTATATTGAGTAAGGTGATGGGTGAAAACTTTTGGCCAGATATGGTTGCAGGACATTCTTTGGGTGAATTTTCTGCATTAGTTGCAAACGGCACATTAAATTTTGAAGATGGATTGAAATTAGTTTCTCAAAGAGCTATGGCGATGCAAAAGGCATGCGAATCTCAAGAGAGTACCATGGCGGCTGTTTTAGGTTTGGATGATGAGGTAGTAGAAAAAATATGTGCAGAAGTACCAGGTATTGTGGTACCTGCAAATTATAATTGTCCGGGGCAATTAGTTATTTCAGGCGAAGTTAAAGCAGTAAACATTGCCTGTGAAAGGTTAAAAGAAGCAGGAGCAAGAAGAGCCTTATTGTTGCCTGTTGGAGGGGCATTTCATTCACCCTTAATGGAGCCTGCTAGAGAAGAATTAGCTGCAGCTATAGAAAGTACAAATTTTAGAGAGCCAGCCTGTCCTATTTATCAAAATGTGACTACTACTGCAGTAACTGTGTCTAATGAAGTGAAAGGAAATTTAATTGCTCAGTTAACAGCACCCGTAAAGTGGACACAGAGCGTTCAGAATATGGTAAATGACGGAGCAAAAAACTTTGTTGAAATCGGTCCTGGAAAAGTGCTGCAAGGCTTAGTTAGAAAGATTGCTAACGATGTTGAAACTAGCTCTGGAATAATAGAATAGGTTGCTTTTCTGTTAAATTTGGTAGTTTAACTAGCAAACATGGATTTAATCTTTAATGCTTATTAAAGCCATGTTTTTTTAGTAATATTGACTTCCCCAAGACTAAATTTTAAATAACAGTATTTTTCTGACAATCAAGAGAATAATAATGCCCTACTCTAAAAAAAGCAATAGTTTTTTTACCTCAAATATGAAAACCAGGTTCATTTGGTTTCTTGGGATTTTTATGTTTTGTTTTGTTGGTGGATTTGGGCAGAGTGTTATCACTATTGACGACCCTACATCCGTCGCAGAAGGAGATGTAACTACATCACAAATAGACTTTACGGTTAGCATAGATGCTTCCGACCTTGGAGCCGATATTACGGTTGATTATGTGATAAGTGGTGGTAATGAGGATGGTACTACGGCAACACTAACCTTTTTAGCTGGAACAGCAACGTTGAGTCAAACGGTGAGCGTGACGACCAATGGTGATACTGTTGTAGAGGCAGATGAGCCGGTTACGGTTACTTTGAGCAATCCGAGCGCGAATGCAGTTTTGGCGTCAGATAATGTAGGGACAAGTAGTTTTACTAATGATGATAGTGAAGTTGCGTTTTCTCAGGCTACGGGTTCAGATGCGGAGAATGTAGGAGGAAACCTTCCAGTACTTTTTATTACGGGGAC